>CANMXP010000001.1 GCA_947501845.1 uncultured Flavobacteriaceae bacterium
CGTCAACAGGAGTTATTGATGGAAGCTAAAAGGCGAGATGCAGAACTCAAGGAAAAACAAAGGGTTCAGGACTCAATTAATAAAGCTGAGCAAGCAGCCAAACGTCGGCAGGAATTATTGTTGCAGGCAAAACGAGAAGCAGAGCTCAAGGAAAAACAAAGGGTTCAGGACTCAATCAATAAAGCTAAGGAAGCAGCAAGGCGCCAGCAGGAATTATTGATGCAAGCCAAAAGAGAAGCAGAGCTAAAGGAGAAACAAAGAGTTCAGGATTCTATCAATAAAGCTAAGGAAGCAGCAAGGCGCCAGCAGGAGTTATTATTGCAAGCCAAAAGAGAAGCAGAACTCAAAGAAAAGCAAAGGGTTCAGGACTCAATCAATAAAGCCAAGGAAGTAGCAAGGCGCCAACAGGAGTTATTGATGGAAGCTAAAAGGCGAGATGCAGAACTCAAGGAAAAACAACGTGTTCAGGACTCAATCAATCAAGCTGAGGAAGCAGCAAAGCGTCAACAGGAGTTATTATTGCAAGCTAGAAAAGATGCTGAACTCAAGGAAAAGCAAAGGATTCAGGACTCAATCAATCAAGCTAAGGAAGCATCAGCAAAAAAATTACAAGAATTATTAATTCAGGCGCAAAAACGAGAAACTGAATTAAAAGAAAAACTGAGGATTCAAGATTCTATTATCAAAGCTAAAGAAACGGTTAAGCAAAAGGCAGAATTTTCAGAAACAGAAATAGTAGAAAGCATAAATTCAGAAAGAGCTAAATTTCGAAGTACATGTCATTATACTATAAATAGTTATGATGAATTTAGTAATAAATCCCATATTCGAACAGACCCTTATAAGCTAAGTAACAACTTATCTATAGAACTGTACAGGTCTGGAAAACAGGTCAGTATATTTTTTAATTCTCCAAAAGATTTGGGCTGTGTTAGTTATTTTTCTAATAATCGATCCTCTGTAAGAGTTAAACTTGAAAATAATCAGACAATCACATTTTATCATACATGGAACATGGAATGTGGAGAGTTTTTGTTCAGAGGAAATCTTTCTAAATCACAGATTATAAATTTAAAAAAGGCCCCAATTAAATCTATAGTATTAAAAGGAACAGAGGGCACACTTAATATTACAGATATAGATTATAAAGAGTTTTTTATTGATAAGTTGAAATGTATTGAGTAAGTAATATAAAAATTACTTTGTTTAGTTTGCTTTAGTAGAAACAATCACAATTTTGTTATCATCAATATCTGTAGTAAAAAACAAATACAAATCGCCTCCTTCTTTAATATTAAATTTCTTCCGAATTTGAGGAACCGTTTCAGGAAAATTCCTAGTTGTAATATTTACTTTAGAAAGACCAATCCTTTTTAAGGCCTTTTTATTGTAAGATATAATATTTTCAATTTTAAAAGATCTGCCAGGGAAATCGATTAAAATATCACTGGTATATAAATGAGAATGCTTATGAAGTTTATAAACATTAAGCCGATTACTAATACAATGAAACGCACCAGCTTTTAAAATAGCACTGTTGGGTTCGTATAAATAGGTGAGTGGTATGTGGTATTGGGATTCTAAAACTTTTTCTTTTGCTATTGAAAAATTAAAGTGTTCTTTTGTTTTCTTTTTAATATTGACTGTTTCTACACCAATGTCTCCTTCAAAACCATTTTCTAAAATCCAAAGCAATTCTTTAACCTCGTTATTTACGGCGACGACATGAATTGTTTTTACATGTTCTAACTCATTGACACCAACCGATAAGTCCAGTAAAGGTGATGTTTTAATCATGATGTTTTTTGAATGCATGAATAGTAAATCAAGATGCTCTGGAACATTAGGAAGGCAATCGTTTAGAAAGAAAACTTTCCCTTTACTGTCGTGTCTTCTAGAAGGATCTACATAAATCCAATCGAATTGTTTCACAGAAGTTTTTAAAAAGGCAATACCATCTGTGTTTTTAAGAGTAATGTTGTTTGTATTTAGTTGTTTGTAATTGTGGGTTACAATATCTGATAGGCTATCATTGATTTCACAATGCGTAACGGCTTTAAATGCTTTCGAAAAATAATAGCAATCTACCCCAAAACCACCAGTTAGGTCTACTATAGATTCACCGTCAATTAAACTGGCTTTGTATTTGGCTGTTATTTCTGAAGACGTCTGTTCAATATTTAGCTTATTCGGATAATAGATTTTATTGCAATGAAACCAGGTGGGCAACTTTTTTTCACAGCGTTTTTTGGCTTCGATTTGTTCAATAACGATTTTGGTTTCAACTGAAGGAAACAAAGTACCCTTTAACAACAATACGGTTATATCAGAATTTAAATGGGTGTTTATAAAACCTTGTATTTCGGTATTTAAAATTGTGGTATTCAAACAGCGATGTTATAAATCTTTAGTGAGTTTCTTTACAATTTTGTTTTCAGATAAAAACTCTTTTAAAATAACTTTTATAGCTGTGTATGCAGGAACAGCGATAATTAAACCGATAACGCCAAATAATATACCCGTAATTAAAATCACTAAAAATATTTCTAAAGGGTGCGATTTTACACTTTTTGAAAAGATGATGGGCTGACTCCCAAAATTATCTACCAACTGCCCGATCATAAATACAATAAAGACCCAGAATGTTTTAGGTAAAATAACGTCACTAAAACTCTCACCAAGATTACTTGTCATGGTTAATGTTATCATTAAGAAGGCACCAACTAATGGTCCTACATATGGTATTAGATTTAACAAAGCACATAAAAAAGCTATAACAATAGCATTTTCTACACCTATAATAAGCAAACCTATTGTGTAAATAATAAATAAGATTAATATTTGAAAAATGAGCCCCACAAAGTATCTGGAAAGTAAATCTTTAATTTTATTTGATGAGCTTTTCCAACGGGATTCTTTATTGTCGGGTATAAAGGTTAGGAGACCATTTTCGAACAACCGACTATCTTTTAAAAAGAAAAACGAAATAAAAAGCACTGAAAACAAGCCAATACTAAAACTTCCCAAGCCACTCACTACAGAATTTAAAAAGTCGGGAATTAACGAATAATCTATTTTAGATAAGAGGTTAGATTCTTTTATAGACTCTTCTAAATCAATCTGATGTAAATCGAAATAAGTGATGATTTCTGTATACAAATTTTCAATATTAACCTGTAACTCATCTATGTTTAAAAGCGACAAATTTTGTCCCTGTTTTATAACTAATGGTATAAAAAGACCTACCAACCCTAAAAATAATCCTAAAAGAACCACCATAGTAACTATAACAGCGATGGTGTTTTTAAACTTTAAACGATGCTCAAAAAAGAGAACAATAGGCCTGCCTATTAAAGAAATAACTGCGGCAATCGCTACATAACCAATAACCGACTGTATTTGGTATAAAAAGTAAAGCACTAAAGCAATACCTAGAATAATAGCTATAGCTTTTAAGATACCATTAGAAATTGTATTTGAATTCAATTAATTAAGTTTTGAATAGTAAATCTAGTCATTTCGAACCAAAAGAAGAAATCACATGCACTAATTTTATGAGTAATAGCTTTAATTCAATGTAATTTATAACAATTGCTTCGTCATTTCATAAAGAGCAATATTGGTTGCCTGTACGACATTCATACTGCTATTTTGACCGAACATATCTATATGAATAATGGCATCAGACATATTTAAAATAGCTTCCGATATTCCATAGTTTTCATCACCAATAACTAAAGCTATTGATTTTTCTGTTGAAAATTTAAAATTATGAATGGGTTGACTCGCTTCTGTAATTTCTAATGAAATAATTTGATAATCATTTGTTTTAAAGGTCTTTACTGTTTCTGAAGTTGATGAAGCAATTTCATAATTAACATATTTTTCGGTAGCTCTTGACGTTTTTGCCATTTTACGACCAAAGGGAATATGCTCACCACAAAGGATTAATTTTTCAACTCCAAAAGCATCAGAAATACGAAACAAGCTGCCAATATTTGATGCATTTGTTACATTATCGCAAACTAAAGTGATAGGGAAGGTGCGTTTGGTAAAGTTTGTATCGTAATGAGTGAGTTGCATGTTTTAGTATTCAGTGTTCGGTCGCAGTATTAAGTGGTAGTTATAAACTTAACTTTGCGTCTTCGCGGCTTTACGAAGATAAATTCAATTTTCAAAAGCATATTTAACAATATTTGCGCCCATTTTAAGCGCTTTTTCTCTAACATCTGCAGGATCGTTATGCACTTCGGTATCTTCCCAACCATCTCCTAAATCGCTTTCGTAAGTAAATAACAATATAAGTCGGTCGTCTTGAAAGATTCCAAAAGCCTGAGGGCGTTTGCCGTCATGTTCATGAATTTTGGGTAAACCTTTTGGAAACTTATAAACCGTGTTGAATATTTTGTGATTGGCAGAGAGCTCAATTAAATCTTTATCAGGAAATACCTTTTTTAGTTCTTTGGTTATAAAGGGTTCCATACCATAGTTGTCATCTATATGCAAAAAACCACCAGATATTAGATAGTTTCTCAAGTTCTCGGCATCTGCTTCGCTAAAAAATACATTACCGTGCCCCGTCATATGCAATAAAGGAAACTGAAAAATATCAGCGCTACCAACCTCTACAGTTTGAGGTTTAGGTGTTATCTTGGTATTTATATTTTGGTTACAAAATGCAATTAAATTTGGTAATGCTGTTGGGTTACCATACCAATCACCACCACCTTTATACTTTAAAATTGCTAATTCTTGAGCCATACAGTTTGCTGTCAATAAAGACATGCTAAAAATAAGTATTTTTGTAAGATTTTTGATTTTAACCCAACTAAGTATCATAGATTCAAAAATAAAAAGAATTGCTATGCAAAAGTTACTTTTAACTATAATTATATCATCATTTTTATTTCAACCAGAAAAAACAGAACCGTTTAAACCATTAGTTGTTTTAGAATTGTTCACATCTCAAGGCTGTTCTAGTTGTCCGCCAGCAGATGATTTGTTAGATGAAATTAAAACTAAATATGCAGATAATGAAGTGATTGCTTTGTCGTACCATGTGGATTATTGGAATTATATAGGATGGAAAGATCCTTTTAGCAAGAAAGCATTTAGTAATAAACAGCGCGCTTATGGGCGTAAATTTAATAGTGGCTCTATTTATACGCCACAAATTATTGTTAATGGAAAAGAGCATTTTGTTGGTTCTAGCAGAAATATAATGACTGTAAAACTTAATAGTTATTTAGATAAAACACCCATAAATGTAGTTGCCCTTAGTAATATTAAAAGAGATAGCGGTATTTTTTCCTTTGATTATAAAGTAGAAGGTGCTATTGATAAAAAAACGTTACGGGTTGTCTTAGTTATTAATGAAAGAACCACATCAATCAAACGTGGTGAAAACAGAAATAGAACACTTAAGAACACTAATATAGTTGTTGAAGAAATGTATCTGAATTTGGATTCTGCTAGTGGGAAAGCAAGTATAGTTATCCCAGATATGGTCACTCAAAGCGATGACTTATCTATAGTAGCATTAATACAAACCGAAAATTTGGATATTACAGGAGGTGGTCAAATAAAACTATAATTCATTTACAAAAGCCACTGAATGGCAAGCCACTATGGCTGCTGTTTCTGTACGTAACCTGGTGTCTCCCAATGTGACTGGTATGAAATTGTTTTGAATAGCCAGTTCGATTTCTTTAGTAGAAAAATCACCTTCTGGTCCTATTAAAATAGTGATGTCCAGTTTGGGTTTTAGTTCTTGTTTTAAAGATTTTTTATCGGTTTCCTCACAATGCGCAATAAATAGGTCTCCTTTAAAATTTTGATTTAAAAAAGCCTTAAAAGGAATAGCATCATTTAATTTAGGTAAATAACAACTCAAGGATTGTTTCATGGCCGATTGTAAAATACGCTCAAAACGTTCTGGTTTAATGACCTTGCGCTCACTGTGGTCACAAATAATAGGAGTGATGCTGTCAATACCTATTTCAGTCGCTTTTTCTAAAAACCATTCGTAGCGATCGTTCATTTTTGTTGGAGCGACGGCCAAATGTAAATGGTAATCCTTCTTGGACTGTAATGATTTGGAAATTACAGTTGCCATGCACTTATTAATATTTGGTATGGAAATTTCTGCAGTAAATAACCAACCGAGTCCGTTTGTAATATATAATGTGTCTCCAATGTTTTTACGCAGCACTTTTACAATATGCTTACTTTCTTCTTTAGGAAAAGAAAATTGTTCTGTACGCTCTGTAATCTCTGAATTGTAAAATAGCTGCATAAAGCGAAGATAAAAATGATTTATAATTTACTAATGAGGATTTACAATTTTTAAACTGAAAATACGGCAAACTGAGACTGAAAACTGAACATTGCTAACTTATATTTTTAATCGAGCAGAAGCCGTAATACTTTGTTCTGCAAAATCACCTTCTAAATATTTTAAGTAACCTACAATAGCTATCATAGCTGCATTATCTGTAGTAAATTCAAATTTAGGAACGTAAGTGGTCCAACCAAATTTTTGTTCACCATCTTTTAAAGCTTGGCGTATACCAGAATTAGCAGAAACCCCACCGCCTATGGCAATTTGTTTAATACCCGTTTGTTTGGTAGCCCGTTTTAATTTATCGATTAAAATACCAATAATAGTATATTGTATAGACGCACAAATATCATTTAGATTTTCTTCAATAAAATTAGGGTTTGCTTTTACTTCGCGTTGTACAAAATAGAGAATGGCTGTTTTTAATCCAGAAAAGCTAAAGTTTAAGCCAGCTACCTTTGGTTTCGTAAAATGATATGCTTTTGGGTTTCCTTGTTGTGCGCGTTTATCAATTTCTGGCCCTGCAGGATATCCCAAACCAAGTATTTTTCCGCTTTTATCATAAGCTTCCCCAACGGCATCATCAATGGTTTCACCAATAACAGTCATATCAAAATAGCTTTTTACTTCAACAATTTGAGTGTGTCCGCCAGAGATAGTCATTGCTATAAAAGGAAACGATGGTTTGTTAAAACCTTTTTCATCTATAAAATGCGCTAAAATATGCGCTTGCATGTGGTTAACATCAATTAATGGAATATTTAAGCCGTAAGCAAAAGATTTAGCAAAAGAGGTACCCACTAGTAAAGAGCCCATTAAACCAGGACCACGGGTAAATGCAATAGCATGCAATTGATCTTTGGCTATTCCTGCCTTTTTTAATGCTTGGTCTACTACAGGAACAATGTTTTGCTGGTGTGCCCTAGAAGCTAATTCTGGAACAACACCGCCATATTCTTCATGTATTTTTTGACTTGCTATAACATTGCTTAAAATTTTCCCGTTGTATATTACAGAAGCAGCAGTATCATCGCAAGAAGACTCAATTCCCAGAATGTAAATATTTTGTGAAGACATTAGTAAATATTAGGCACAATAATTGTTAATTTTGAAACAGAATAAAAATCTAACCCTTAGATTTTATTCGTAAGTACAAAAATAGGGTATTCTTAATTCAAATTATAATTTAAAAGCGGTATCAAAAAGATCTTAAAAATAGTATCAAAAATAATCGGCATTATTTTGCTGCTTTTCATCATTTTGGTGCTAGTACTTTCTATACCTCCAATTCAAACTAGTTTAGGGAATTATGCCACAAAAAAGATAAATGAAGATTTTGGAACCAACATAAGTATTGGCAAGGTAGGTTTACAGTTTAATGGAGATGTTGAGTTTAAAGATATTTATATTAAAGATTATAAGCAGGAGGCTCTTATAATCATAGCCGAATTAAATACCTCTATTCTAAGTTTTAGAAACTTGTCTAATGGTAAATTAGAATTTGGAGATATTGACGTTATAGACTTGTTTTTTAATATAAAAACGTATGAAGGCGCAAAAGATACTAATCTTGATATTTTTGTTGCCAAATTAGAAGGCGATAATCCCCAAAAAGGAGATGGTAGCTTTTTACTATCGTCGAGCGATGTATCTGTTTATAACAGTGTTTTTAAGCTATCTGATGAAAATAAAGAGAGTAAGGATATTCTTATTTTTAATAATTTAAATATCAATGCTACCAATTTTTTAATTAAAGGAAGTGATGTAAGTGCCAGGATTAATACACTATCTCTTGTAGATGACCGTGGATTGGTCTTGCAAAATCTCATGACAAATTTTGCATATACCCTTACAGATATGACATTTGCTAATCTTCAAATAGAGACACCTAAATCTGTTTTAAAAGGCGACCTAAAGTTTTCCTACGATAGAAAGGATTTACAATTCTTTACAGATAAAGTTTTGGTTTCGGCAAATTTTAAAGATTCTAAGGTTCAGTTAGACGAGCTCAATACATTTTATAACGAATTTGGAGTCAACCAGTCTGCCGAATTTAGTGTCAATTTATCAGGTACCTTAAACGACTTGAAAACCAAGAACTTAAAATTAAATACGAGTAGAAATACAAGGGTTTATGGCGATGTTCATTTTAAAAACCTGTTTAATAAAAAAGCCGACAATTTTTCTATGAATGGGTATTTTAGGAACCTATCTTCAACATATAAAGATTTAAAAGGTTTATTGCCTAATGTTTTAGGAGCGGCTATACCCACCTCGTTTGATAGATTGGGCATGTTTATTATTGTTGGACATTCACAAGTAACCTCCTCAAAAGTTATTGCAGATATTGAAATAGTTACAGAATTGGGATTTATCGATTCTAATTTAGAAATAGCGAAAATTAATGATATAGATAATGCCTCTTACAAAGGAAACATCATTTTTGAACAATTTGATTTTGGAACCTTTCTTAACGACCCTGCAGTTGGTAATGCTTCTTTAAATTTTGATGTAAACGGTAAGGGTTTTGTTGCAGAAAATATTAATACACAGGTAAAAGGGGATATTTTTGAAGTAGACTATAACGATTATAATTATAAAGGGGTTAAGGTAGCAGGAAACGTTAGAAACAAAATTTTTGATGGAAACCTGACTGTAAACGATAAAAACTTAAAACTAAACTTTGCGGGACTTGTAGATTTTTCTGAAGTTGTTAAAAAATACGATTTTGAGGCTAATGTTGATTATGCGAATTTAAAGGTGCTAAACTTTGTAAAGAAAGACAGTCTTTCCATCTTTAGAAGCCGTGTTAAAATGAATATGAATGCCAGTAATTATGATGATGCTTATGGTAAAATTTCTTTTAGGAGAACCTCTTATAAAAATCAGAATGATAATTACTATTTTAATAAACTAGATGTACTTTCCCGCTTTGAAGGTGATACGAGATTTATAGAGTTTAATTCTCCAGATATTATTGAAGGTGAATTACAAGGGCGTTTTGTCTTTAAAGATTTAAAGAAGTTATTCGAAAACTCATTAGGACATATCTACACCAATTATGTTCCACATAAGGTCGCCACAAATCAAAGTATAGATTTTAATTTTAAAATTTATAATAAGATTATTGAAGTGGTTTATCCAGAGGTTGAACTAGGCAAAAATACATTCATTCGAGGGCGTGTAGAAAGTGACGAAAAAAACTTTAAGCTCACCTTTAAATCACCAAAAATTAGATTGCTGGATAACTTTGCCACTCATATTGATCTGCAAGTAGATAATAGTAATCCGCTTTTCAATACTTATATTGAGGTAGATAGCTTAAGTACAAAATATTATAACATTTCTAAATTCAACTTAATCAACGTAACGGTAAACGATACTTTGTTTATGCGTTCAGAATTTAAAGGTGGTAAGCGGAATAACGACAGCTATAATTTGAGTTTCTATCATACTATTAATGAGGCTAATGAATCTGTTATTGGCTTTAAAAAATCTGACGTAACCATTAAGAATAATAAGTGGTTTATTAATGAAGAAAAAGATAGATTCAATAAAGTATCATTCAATAAAGATTTCACCAAATTTGATATTGATAGGTTTAAAATTAATCATAACAAAGAAGAGATTAAACTTTCTGGTTTTTTACGGGATTCTACCGAGAAAGATTTGAAGTTAAATTTTAAGAATGTTGATTTAGCAAAAATAACACCAGATATAGATAGTTTAGCTTTAGCAGGCAATGTAAACGGTAAATTGGATATCCTTCAAAAAGGCGGGAATTATTTGCCAAACTCTTCAATTATTATTGATGATTTTAAGGTTAATGATTTTTTATTAGGCTCATTTGATGCTGCCATTACAGGTAACAAAACACTTACCAACTATAAAATGGATGTGGTTATTAAAAATGATGTTTCAAAATCGTTTAGTGCGATAGGAAACATAAACGTCGCAGGTAAGCAAGCGACCATAGATGCCAATTTAAACTTTAATGATTTTAATCTAGTGCCTTTAAACCCGCTATTAGAAGATGTTTTAACCAATATTCGCGGAGAAGCCTCAGGCGATGTACATCTTGTAGGTAAACTTAATCATCCAGATATTAATGGGCATTTAACTTTAAATAATGCAGGGCTTGGCATTCCGTATCTCAATGTTGATTACGATTTTAACAATAAGGCATCCGTTACTCTAAAAAAACAGCATTTTATTTTTAACAAAATTCAATTAAAAGATACCAGATATAATTCCAAAGGAGAACTTAATGGTTCATTAAGTCATGTGAATTTTTCAAATTGGAGTTTAGGTTTAGATATAAAAACCCCGCGATTATTAGTCTTAGATACCAAAGAAACAGAAGATGCTTTGTATTATGGTACGGGTTTTATAGGTGGTAGGGCAAGTATTGCTGGGCCAACAGAACAATTAGTTATTGATGTTATAGGAGAAACCAAGCGAGGTACTGTGTTTAAAATACCTCTTAGTGATGCAGAATCTTTTGGAGATAATACTTTTATTCATTTTATAACAAAAGAAGAAAAGGAAGCCAGACAAAAAGGAGAAGAAGTCGTTTTTAATGAAATCAAGGGACTGGAGCTGGATTTTGATTTAGATCTTACAGAAGAAGCAGAAGTAGAAATTATTATAGATAAAAATACAGGGCATTCACTAAAAGGACGTGGTCGGGGTGGATTATTAGTTGAAATTAATACGAATGGTAAATTTAAGATGTGGGGAGATTTCTCTGTATTTGAAGGGGTTTATAATTTTGCCTATGGCGGTTTAATTCAAAAAGAATTTATTGTGCAGCCTGGTGGAACGTTAGCATGGAATGGTGATCCATTAAATGCCATAATGAATATGAACGCTATTTATAAAACTCAGGCTAACCCTTCGCCATTATTAGATAATCCTATTAACAGAAGTATTCCTGTAGAGCTAAATATTAGTTTAAAAGGAGATTTAGAAAAACCTGATCCAGATTTTAGTTTTGAATTTCCCAATGTGAATTCAACTATTAAATCGGAGCTTCAATACCGATTAGAGTCTGCAGACGATAGGCAAAATCAAGCCCTGTACTTAATATCCACGGGAGCTTTTTCTAGAGGATTGAATGAATTAAATTTCTCTGGAACTATATCAGAACGCCTTAACGGCATTATTAGTGGTATTTTTACAAATGGAGATAGTAAACTTAATTTAGGCGTAAACTATGAAGCAGGTCAAAACAGACCCGATTATCAAACAGATGACCGTGTTGTTGCCACCATACAAACACAAATTAGTGATCGTGTACTTATAAATGGTAAAGTAGGTGTGCCAGTAGGTGGAGCAGGTGCTACAGAAACCGTTATTGCTGGAGACGTAGAAATTGATTTTCTGTTAAATGAAGAGGGAACATTGACAGCCAAAGTGTTTAATAGAGAAAATAGTATTAGAAATTTTGGTGAAGCAATAGGATATACTCAAGGTGTAGGTCTTTCATATAGTGTCGATTTTGATACTTTTAAGGAATTGCTTCAAAACTTTTTTAGAAAACAAAAAAAAGAAGATATTACTCCACAAGAAAAAACAGAAGACATAGACGCTAGTGCCTTGCCAAATTTCATTAAAGTGAAACCTTCTACACAAAAATAATCCTCATTTTTTCGCTTTATTCATCGCTGTTTTCCTAATAAAACAAGTTTTTTATTAACTAAAACGTTATAGTTCAACAACTAAAATTAAAATAAGATAAATGCTTATAGATATATGCGTTTAGTTTATTAATTTTACGTGTAAATTATAAAATTTAATGCCAAAAGCAATAAAAAAAGTAGCCGTTTTAACTTCTGGAGGAGACTCTCCAGGGATGAATGCGGCCATTCGTTCGGTCGTTAGAACCTGTGCTTATCATGATATTGAATGTGTAGGTGTTTATCGCGGATACGAAGGTTTGATAGAGGGCGATTTCAAGTCTATGGACGCTCGTAGCGTAAAAGGAATAATAAACAAAGGTGGTACCATCTTAAAATCTGCACGTTCTAAAGAATTTAGAACAGTAGAAGGTAGGCAAAAAGCATTCAAACAATTAACCAAAGCTGAAATTGATGGATTGGTTGTTGTAGGTGGTGATGGTTCTTTTACTGGTGCACTTATTTTTAATCAGGAATTTGATTTTCCTGTTATGGGAATACCAGGCACTATAGATAATGATATTTACGGAACATCTCATACTTTAGGATTCGATACCGCTTTAAATACCGTAGTAGATGCGATAGATAAAATTCGTGATACAGCGAGTTCTCATAACAGATTGTTTTTTGTAGAAGTGATGGGGCGTGATGTAGGACATATCGCTTTAAACACTGGTATAGCTGGTGGTGCTGAAGAAATACTAATTCCCGAAGAAGACCTAGGGTTAGATAGATTAGTAGATTCACTAAATAGAAGTAGAAAATCTGGTAAAACCTCAAGTATCGTTATAGTTGCAGAGGGAGATAAAATAGGTAAGAACATATTCGAACTAAAGGATTATGTAGATGAAAATATGGAAGGTTACGATGTTCGAGTATCTGTTTTAGGCCATATGCAACGTGGAGGCGCTCCTTCGTGTTTCGATCGTGTTTTAGCAAGTAGAATGGGAGTAAAGGCTGTTGAATCTTTATTAGAAGGTGAAACGAATTACATGGTAGGTTTATTAGATAATAAAGTAGAATTAACACCACTAGAAAAAGCCATAAAAGGAAAGTCAAAAATTAACTTAGAACTATTGCGTGTCTCAGACATCATGAGCACTTAACATTTATAAATAAGATTATGTCAAAATTAAAATTAGGAATTAACGGATTTGGAAGAATAGGAAGAATAGCTTTTAGAGTAGCAGCTTCTAGACCAGATATTGAAGTAGTTGGAATAAACGATTTACTAGATGTAGATCATTTAGCATATTTATTAAAATACGATTCTGTTCACGGACAGTTTGATGGAACTATAGAAACAAACAACGGTAACTTAGTAGTTAACGGTAATGAAATTAGAATTACTGCAGAGCGTAACCCTGAAGATTTAAAATGGGATGCTGTTGGAGCAGAAGTTGTTTTAGATTGTACAGGTATCTTTACTAACTTAGAAGGTGCTCAAAAGCATATTACTGCTGGCGCTAAAAAAGTAGCTATTTCTGCACCATCTGCAGATGCACCAATGTTTGTAATGGGGGTTAACCATAACGAAATTACTGCAGACCATACGATCGTATCTAATGCATCTTGTACAACAAACTGTTTAGCTCCTTTGGCTAAAGTAATCAACGATAAATTTGGTATCGCAGAAGGGTTAATGACTACAGTTCATGCTGCTACAGCAACACAATTTACTGTTGATGGACCTTCAAGAAAAGATTACAGATTAGGAAGAGCTTCTTTAAATAATATCGTACCTGCATCTACAGGAGCGGCAAAAGCTGTTGGAAAAGTTATTCCAGAATTAAACGGTAAATTAACAGGTATGGCTTTTAGAATTCCTACTGTTGATGTATCTGTTGTAGATTTAACATGTCGTTTAGAAAAAAGTGCTTCTTTCGAAGATGTAAAAGCAGCTTTAAAAGACGCTTCTGAAAATGAATTAAACGGTATTTTAGGATATACAGAAGAAGGTGTTGTATCTCAAGATTTCGTATCAGAACCTAAAACAAGTACATTCGATGCTAACGCAAGTATGGCATTAAATGATAACTTTATTAAATTGGTATCTTGGTATGATAATGAGTTTGGTTACTCAACTAAATTAGTTGATTTAGCACAACATATTGGTTCAATATAAATTATTAATTTAGTCCACAGAGTTACTTTGCGAACAAAGTAATTCTGTGGATTTTTTATTTGTAAACTTATGATTTTAATTGTTGATAGTGGTTCTACAAAATCCGATTGGATAGCAGTAGATAATAATGGTAACCAATTACTGGAAAAGATTCGTACTAAGGGGCTTAATCCTGCCATTTTACCCGAAAAAAAACTAAAAAAAATAATTAAATCTAATAGTTTATTAAAAGAGCATAAAAAAAGTGTAACACATATTTTCTTTTATGGAGCAGGTTGCGGTACAGAAAAACCAGTAGCTCTTTTAAAAGGAGTACTGGAGTCTATATTTGTTAATGCTCACATAGAGGTAAACGAGGACACCATGGCCGCGGTTTATTCTACAATTAACCATGACAAAGAAGCTGCTGTAGTTTGTATTTTAGGAACAGGATCCAACTGTAGCTACTATAATGGAGAGCAATTGGAGCAACGTGTTGTCTCTTTAGGGTATTCTGTTATGGATGATGCTTCTGGTAATTATTTTGGACGCCAACTAATAAGAGACTATTACTTTAATCATATGCCAGAAGATGTAAAAGTAGCTTTTGGTACCAAGTTTAATATGGAGTCTGATTATATAAAGTATAACCTGTATAAACAGCCTAACCCGAATGCTTATTTAGCAAATTTTGCCGAGTTTATGTTCTTACATAAAGATTCAGAATACACGATCAATCTTATAAAAAAAGGTATTCGATTATTTGCTACTAACATGATTATGCAATATAAAGAGGAATTAAAAACTAAAACTGTTCCAGTTCATTTTGCGGGGTCTATAGCATATTTTTCTCAAGATGAAATAAAAGAAGTAGCTCAAGAAATGGGCTTCACAGTGGGTAATTTTGAAAGAAGACCTATAGAAGGTCTAGTTGCTTTTCATACTAAAAATTTGTAGTATTTTAATCATGTATTAAAATTATATATAGACAAACTGAGTCTACTCTTTTTCATGCTTAGTTTCAATCGGTAATTCAGTATATTAGTCCTTTCTATCGTTTGTTATATAATTTTAAATGTTTTTATAAATGCGTAAATTCAAAACTTCGCTGGTATTCATTATTATTTTAAGTGTTGCATCATGTGGCTCTAAAAACTCAAAAAAATCAAAGCACATTAATGAAGCTAGTCAATGGGAATCGCTCTTTAATGGTGAAAATTTAGATGGTTGGATCCCTAAGTTTTATCATCATGAACTAGGCGATAATTATGCCAATACATTTCGCGTAAAAAATGGCGTTATTCAAGTTAATTATAACAATTATAAAGAGTTTGGTGATCGTTATGGTCACTTATTTTATAATAAACCATTCTCTTCATATCATTTAAAGTTTGAATATCGGTTTACAGACCAATGGATGAAGGATGCTGCATCATATACTTACAGAAACAGTGGTGTTATGTTTCATTCTCAAGCCCCTAAAACGATACTTAAAGAGCAAAATTGGCCTATCTCGGTCGAGTACCAGATTTTAGCAGAAGAAACAGAAGGTGAGTCTAGACCAACAGGCAATATGTGTTCGCCAGGTACCGAAATTTTTGTAAACAACGAAATTGCTGCGCAACATTGTGTACCTTCTTCCTCTAAGACTTATAAATGGGATGAATGGGTTAAAGGGGAACTAATTGTTTATAGCGATTCGCTAGTTATACACATTGTAAATGGGAAGGAAGTCCTTCGATATAACTCACCGCAAATAGGAGGTGGGACTACCAAGGGATATGATCCAGCAATCAAAATTGATGGGAAAAGCTTAACAGAGGGCTATATTGGCTTGCAGGCAGAAGGGCAAGGCATAGAATTTAAAGAAATTAAAATAAAGGAATTATAGAGTTTTGATATAATTTGAATAAGTTTGTTAAAACGTATAAATAAATGGGCTTTTTCTCATATTTGACTAAATCTATAAAAAAAAGAAAGATATTGTCTTTTTTTATTTTTATTTCCATAGTTACAATTCTATTGGGAGGCTATTTATTTCTCGAAAAAATAATTGACTTAAAAACCATAGCACTATTCTTATTTTTTCTAACGACCATCCAGGTTTTTGTATTGCAGTACTTTTTTAAAAATCAGTTAAAAAATGATACAAGACAACGAAATTTGTACGTACGTATAAATGAACTAAAAGAAAACCTTGAAGAATCTGATAAAATAGCTGAATATAAATCAATTTATTTGGCTAATATGAGTTATGAGGTTCGTACGCTGCTCAGTACAGTTTTAGGTATGCTAAATATGTTAAAGCAAACAGAACTTAATGATGACCAGAAAGCACAAGTAGAAATTGCTGAGTATTCTTCGAGGCACTTATTACAATTAGTGAATATGGTCACCGATAATGCCGATGTAGAATCAGGAGATCTTAAATTGGATTTATTGGCAATCGATTTAAAATCAGATTTATCTCAGCTTTTTAAGGTTTTTGAATATCAAGCTTGGGAAAAAGGGCTTGAATTCGATTTTAAGTTTTTGTATGAAGAAAAAGAAACGTTTTCTCTTTTAGGGGATTCTGCCAAAATTCAGCAAGTATTAATCAATTTGATTAACAATGCTATAAAGTTTACGAACTCAGGGAAAATATCGATCATAGTCGATCAAACTATAGGTATTGACAACGATCAAATCGTGACGTTTTATATTAAAGATACTGGTATTGGTATGCGGCAAGAAGAGGTTAATCGAATTTTCGATAATGCTTCAAGCCCTTATGATGCCTCTATGATGAGAGATTATAGAGGGGGAGGTATTGGGCTTTCTATTTCACATCAATTGGTAAAACTAATGGGAGGTGAATTAAAATTAGAAAGCAAAGAAAATGAAGGCTCAACTTTCTATTTTAGCTTACAGTTAAAAAAGACATTAAATGTTAAAGTAGGAAATGTTGAAATAAAACCAATCTTTCAAGACAAGTTTAGTGTTTTGGTCGCAGAAGATAATCGAATGAATCAGAAGGTAATTAAATTTTTGTTAGAGCGGCAAGGAGCCGATTGTACTTTTGTGAAAAACGGTATTGAAGCTGTCGAGCTATATAAAATTTTAGATTTCGATATGGTGTTTATGGATATTTATATGCCAGATATGGATGGTTATCAGGCAACTAAAACTATACGGGCAACTGAAAAATATACGACTAAAAAGACTCCAATAATTGCTGTTTCTGCCAGTGCTTTTGAAGAAGATATAGTGAATGCTAAATTGGTTGGAATTGATGATTTTTTAGCAAAACCAATAGAAACAGATCAGCTAAAAACATTATTGATTAAGTACTCAAATAAAAATGAAACATTGGGCTTAAAATAAATAAAACCAAATCTCTTTTAAAGCCTTTTATTTAATAGCAATCATACTAATCTCTACGTTAACATCTTTTGGTAATCTAGCAACCTGTACTGTTTCTCGAGCTGGTGCCGTATCATCATTAAAATAACTACCATACACCTCATTTATTTGGGAGAAATCATCCATATTACTAATAAAAATGGATGTTTTTATAACATGATCAAAAGTCATGTTTGCTGCTTTTAAAACCGCTTTAAGGTTCTGCATAACTTGTACTGTCTCAGTTTCTATATTTTCCAAAACAAGGGCTCCTGTTTCTGGGTTTAAGGCAATTTGACCAGAAGTATATAACGTATTTCCACTTAAAATAGCTTGATTGTAAGGACCAATAGGAGCTGGGGCTTCAGATGTTGTAATTATTTTTTTCATTGCATAATACCTTTTTCAATTATCTATAGCGTAATATCTGGTTGTCTTCGTTTTTCATATTTTAAATCTTTTAAAATACTAGACTTAATACCAATAAAGAAATTCCATGAAGTTCTTGTACTAAAAGGTACCCAACTAAAATTCATGCGCCAACTCAATAAATCACGTTCAAAACGTAACTGTGTATAGGTGAAACCAGCATTCTTTAAATCGTATCCAGAGGATGCTCCAATGGACCATTTAGGAGACAATTCAATATCTCCAGAAAACATGAGTGAGTGTGAGGAAATTTCATTTTGTCGTCTGGAATTTGAATAGTTTACGGCATAAGCTAAACGTAAATTCCAGGGTATTTTATAATTATAGTGATCGCTTGGAGGCTTTTCTTCATCCTCCTTTTTATCATTAATTTGTTGATTGGCAAAATCTTCAGAAACTCCAAACAGATCATCAGCACGTCCACCACTACGCAAATTTTCTTCAAGGTTTTTATCCTTTTCTTTGTTATCACCATTTTTACTAGAAAAGGACCAGCTAGCTGTAGCATTAGCACTTGTTAATCTAAAAAGGCTACCGCCGTTGTCAATATTAAACTGATCAATTTTTTTATTGTTGTTATCCAAAGCATAAGGATCTAAAGTGGCACCAAAATTCAAGCTCATTTTGTTATCAAAAAGTTGCGTACCACCACTCACTCTTACTGGACTCCATTGTAATGAATCCCCAGCAAAATTGTAAGACGTAGAAAAGTTTAAATTATTTAATAAAATAACTTTTTTAGGCTCTGTAGCCGTACTATCCTTATCGCGAACTTTGGCTTCAAAATTATTTGAGAGCGAGAAGCCCATAGAACTTGAAAAGTTCTTATTAGGTGTTCCAAAAACACCTTGCTCAAATCTAGTATACTCTAAATTGTTATTTTCTCTAATAATATCCAATTCGGCTTCTGTTAAACCATCTGCGTTTACAACCTCTGCAGTTTCATAATATTTATCAAAAGCTGGATTTATATTATAACTGATAGATGGCCTTATTACATGCCTTATAGCTTTTATTTTGGGATCTTTGCCCTCTTTTTCAAAGTTGAACATACCATAAATAGTAGTTCCTAAACTGGTACTAAAATTGTAAGTTCTAAAGGAGTCAAACCCGTTAATAGTTTCTGTAGTTGATTGACGCTCTACAGCATCATAGGTTTCTTTTATCGTTTTAAAGGTCCATACTTCATTGTAATTTGTACTAGCACTTAAACTAAAATACTTAAATACTTTAAAATTGGTACTCAGCGGGATGGTATGTTGAAAACCTGTTTTGGCATCGTCAAACATTTCTTTTTTAAAGAAAAGAGAATCGGTGGTCTGAATTCTGTTTTCACCTCTTACGTTATACTGTAAATTTATATTTTGAATAATCCCTTTTTTAGAGCCAGTTTTTGAAGCAAATGGGTACATTCGGCCAACACTTCCTTGAAATGTAGGAAGGGTCATGTTTATGGTCTCCGTATTGGTGTTTTGCGAATGTGTTGCTGTTAAACTAAAATTCACTTGAGGTTCTCCTTGAAACGTTTTAGAGTAAGATACAGATGATGACAACGTATTATTTAAAAAGGCTCCAGTATTTACTTGATTTACAGAAGTACGATAATAGGTACTACTACCTAGGTTAACCGAGGCCGAAAATCGCGAATTAGGATTTGCTTTGGAATCTTGGCTATGAGACCAGCGTAAATTATAAATGGTACTTCTAGAATAATCTGGAAAACCACGCTCACTATTAATTATATTTTCGTATCTAAAACCTAAATTACCTCTAAATTTGTAGCGTTTGGCGTAAGTACTTTCTAAACGAAGACCATAACTACCATTGGTATAGTAATCTCCAATAGCTGCTAAATCTACATAATCACTAATTGCAAAATAATAACCCCCATTTTGTAAAAAGAATCCACGGTCGTTTTGTTCTCCAAACGAAGGAATAATTAACCCAGACGTTTGTGTTTCGCTTTGAGGGAAAAAAGCAAAGGGAACTCCAATAGGAGTTGGTACATCATATATAAATAAATTTGCTAATCCTGTAACTATTTTTTTACCAGGAACAATTTTTGCTTTTCGAAGTTTGATATAATACTCAGGGTCTTCGAGATCGACAGCAGTAGTATATTTGGCATTTCTTAAGAAATAAACAGAATCATTTTCCTTCTTGGTAATTTGAGCAATTACAGTTCCTTCACCTTGTTCTGTTTTAGAATTAAATATAAGCGCCTTTTTAGTTTCGGTATTAAAAATAATAGAATCGGGCTCAACAACATTATTACCTTGTGTAAAAACGGGTTTTTGAGTATAACCTTCAATAGAATCCGTTATACCCTTCGCATATACCGTGTTTTTAGTATAATCAATTACGATACTCCCAGAAGTAATATTCATATCACCATAATCAATCTTAGCTTGATTGTATAGGTAAAGCTTTTGTTTTTTTTGATTAAATCTAGTGTAATCCTCGGCGTGATAAACAACAATATTTTCTAAAAGATCTTTTTTGGGAGCAATAGAATCTGTTAATGTGGAATCCTGACTTTTTTCAGAGATTTCAGGAATAAGAAGGCTGTCGGTACTAACAACCACGCTATCTCTAACACTTTGTTTAATCGTTTTGCCTTTTTTTGGAATATCTTGAGCAAAGCTTAACGTGTTAATAAACACTGTAAAACTTAGTGCAAAAAGTATTTTAAAGTTGTTTGTATGCAACGCTTTTAAATGTATTTTTGTAAAAGTATGGCTCGGTTTTTGAAAAGCCAAAATTACATATATTTTTCTGTGATTGATTTAATAATCAGTTAAAAATTTAAAATTAAAATAAACCGAGTTTTTAATCGACAAAACTCTTGATAAATCCCTTTGTTAAAACGGTAAATATATTGAGATGTTACATGTTTTTCGATTAAAATAAATTTATATACCACATGAAAACGCACAGAGTATTACTTTTCGTATCCTTTATAATAGTATTAACATTTTCATCATTTATAAAAACAGATGGAAATTTTAATAAAGATAAATTTGTTGTTGTATTAGATGCTGGTCATGGTGGCCATGACCCAGGTAACTTGGGTAATGGTTATAAGGAAAAGGATATTGCCTTAAAAATAGTTTTAGAAGTTGGACGTATACTTCAAAAAGATCCCAATATAGAAGTTGTTTATACACGAAAAAAAGATGTGTTTATCGATTTGTTTGTTAGAGGACAAATTGCAAATAAAGCAAATGCAGATTTATTTGTGTCTGTGCACTGTAATTCTCATAGCTCACAAGCTCATGGAACGGAAACTTTTGTATTAGGGACACACAAAAATCAAACAAACTTTGAAGTGGCTAAAAAAGAAAACTCAGTGATTTTTCTTGAAGATGATTATGAAAAGAACTATGCAGGCTTCGATCCTAATTCACCAGAATCTGTTATGAGTATATTATTGAGTCAGGAAGAATACCTAGACCAAAGCATTACATTAGCTAGTATAATACAAAAAAAGTTTACTCATAGATTAAAACGTAAGAACAGAGGTGTTAAACAAGCAGGGTTTATTGTTTTGCACCAAACAGTTATGCCTAGTGTTTTAGTTGAAACAGGGTTTTTAACGTATAAAAAGGAAGGTTCTTATTTAAACTCTAAAAAAGGACAACAACAAATGTCCAGTTCTATTGCTAATGCTATTTTGGAATACAAAAGGAGTTTAGATAAAAATGTAAATAATTTTTCAAGCGATGAAGAGGTCGTCAAAGAGCTAGCTGTAGAACCGATCTTGGGGGATATCGTCTTTAAGGTTCAAATAGCTGCAGGGTCTACGCCACTTGAAACAAAACCTTACAATTTTAAAGGCTTACAAGGAGTTTCTCGTTTAAAAGATGGTCATGTTTATAAATACTTTTATGGAGCTACATCTAATTATGACAAAATAAAAGTACTGGAAGGAGAAGCCGCAGAAAAAGGCTATACTTCAAGTTTTATTGTTGCTTTTAAAGATGGAAAAAAAATAGCATTGATTGATGCTTTAAAAACAACTACGAATTAAGCTGTTTCTTTCAAATTTATTTTAAATTTGTTTTCTAATACATTTTAGTTTGAAAATATCAAGAGAAGTTAAAACTGGCATATTAGTAATATTGGGAATCTCCCTATCTATTTTTGGATTTAATTATTTAAAAGGTCAAAATCTGTTCGATTCTACTAATGTTTACTATACCGAATTTGATTATAACGCTTTGACTCAATCGTCTTTAGTAACGGTTAAAGGGAACTCCGTAGGGAAAATTAAAGATATCACTTACGATTTTAAAACTGGAAAAACCCGAGTGGCATTTTTTGTAAATGAAGAATTAAAGTTTTCAAAAAATAGTATTGTTAGACTTTATGAAACTAGTGTCATGGGAGGTAACGCTATAGCTATAATAATGGCTGAAGATGGAGAAACTGCAAAACCTGGGACTGTTTTAAAATCTGAAGTAGAAACAGGACTGGTGTCCAGTCTTTCAAAGAATTTTTCTGGAATTAGTAGTGAGCTTAATTCTACATTAAGAGCGACAGACACCTTATTTACAAGTTTAAATACGTTTGTTAATGATAATTCTGAAGCAGGGTTAAAAAGTACTATCAAAGAGTTAAACGAAACTCTAAAATCTTTTAAAACAACTTCAAATACCGTTAATAATGTCATTGCAAAAAATGATAAAAATATAGCAGGTATTCTTGAAAAGTTTAAAACAACTAGTGATGGTTTAGCGGCGTTAACAACAGAACTTAAGAATGCGAATGTTGGTTCAACTGTAGAAAACCTAAACAAAACCCTAAACAATTTAAATGGTATATTAGCTGCTATTGGTAAAGGAGAAGGGTCTATGGGAAAACTTCTTAAGGATGAAACTTTATATAATAATTTAGAAGGAGCCACTAAAGAAATGGAAGCCTTATTGCGAGATATCAAGTTGCACCCAAAACGCTATTTCAGAATTTTATCAAAAAAGGAAATTCCATACAAAGAAGAGGAAACTAAATAAACCTTATGCATTATTTACCCAATATTCTTTTTGCTATAATACTAATTGCTGGTATTGGTTTTTTTGTTAAAAATATAAAAAAACTTTCCCGAAATATTAAATTAGGTCGCGATGTAGATGTTAGTGATAATAAATCGCAACGCTGGAAAAATATGGCAATGATTGCCTTGGGACAAAGCAAAATGGTACGCCGTCCCATTGCAGGCTTTTTACATGTTGTGGTATATATTGGTTTTATAATAATTAATATGGAGGTCTTAGAAATTATCATTGATGGAATTTTCGGGACTCATAGAATTGGTTTAAAAGTCTTACCACAATCTTTTTACGGCTTTTTAATTGGTGCTTTTGAGATATTAGCAGTTTTAGTGTTTGTATCTGTTATTTTATTTTGGATACGCAGAAATGTAATAAGGTTACAACGTTTCTGGAAAAGTGAAATGACTAGTTGGCCTAAAAATGACGGTAATAATATTTTGTATTTTGAAATGGTGCTTATGACTTTGTTTCTGGTTATGAATGCGACAGATATTCATTTCCAGAATATGAACTCAGGTAATGCTATCAGCCAATTTATAGCACCTTGGTTTAGTGGCCTATCTAACACAACACTACATTTTATAGAAAGAAGTGCATGGTGGTTGCATATTATAGGGATACTAATTTTCTTGAATTATCTTTATTTTTCAAAGCATTTACACATATTATTAGCTTTCCCTAATACTTTTTACGGAAAACTACAACCTAAGGGGCAACTGGATAATTTAGAAGCAGTTACAAAAGAAGTTAAAATGATGATGGATCCTAATATTGATCCATTTGCAGCACCTGCCGAAGGAGCCGAAGGTGAGATACCTGCTAAGTTTGGAGCCAGTGATGTACAAGATTTAAGCTGGGTACAATTACTAAATGCTTATACATGTACAGAATGTGGACGTTGTACTAGTGAGTGCCCTGCAAACCAAACAGGTAAAAAACTGTCGCCCCGAAAAATTATGATGGATACCAGAGATCGTCTTGAGGAGGTTGGCAAAAATATAGATGCCAATAAAGGTGAATTTAAGGATGACGGAAAACAACTATTAGACAACTATATCACGAGAGAAGAACTTTGGGCATGTACATCATGTAATGCTTGCGTAGAAGCTTGTCCAGTAAGTATAGATCCACTATCAATTATTTTAGATATGCGTCGTTATTTGGTTATGGAGCAGTCTGCTGCCCCAACAGAATTAAATAATATGATGACCAATATTGAAAACAATGGTGCGCCATGGCCATACAATCAAATGGATAGATTAAATTGGAAGAACGAATAGTTTATTATTATTATAAATTCAAAAAATCAAAATAAGAAATGAGCGAATTACTAAAAGTGCCAACTATGGCAGAATTTATGGCTCAAGGCAAGCAACCAGAAGTGTTATTTTGGGTTGGTTGTGCAGGTAGTTTTGATGATAGAGCAAAAAAAATCACAAAGGCTTTTGTTAAACTATTAAACAAAGCTAATGTTGAATTTGCAGTATTAGGCACCGAAGAAAGTTGTACAGGAGATCCAGCAAAGCGATCTGGAAACGAATTTTTGTTTCAAATGCAAGCGGTAACTAATATAGAAGTATTAAATGCATATGAAGTAAAAAAAATAGTTACAGCTTGTCCGCATTGTTTTAATACGATTAAAAACGAATATCCAGAATTAGGTGGTCAATATGAAGTCATGCACCACACACAATTTTTAAAAACCTTATTGAATGAAGGTCGTTTGACTGTTGAGGGCGGACAATTTAAAGGCAAACGTATTACATTTCACGATCCTTGTTATTTGGGTAGAGCTAATAATGTATATGAAGCTCCAAGAGTGCTTATACAAAAGTTAGAAGCAGAATTGGTTGAAATGAAGAATTGCCGACGCAACGGTTTGTGCTGTGGTGCAGGTGGAGCACAAATGTTTAAAGAACCTGAAAAAGGAGATAAAGATGTTAATGTAGAAAGGACAGAACAGGCATTAGATGTCAAACCAGAAATTATTGCAGCAGGTTGCCCATTTTGTAACACGATGATGACCGATGGTGTAAAAGCCAAAGAAAAAGAAGCAGATGTTGCCGTTATGGATATCGCTGAACTTATTGCTAATGCTCAGGATTTATAGTTTTATTATTCCTGTGGCAGCGGGAACCCACTTAATTTAGTTTATTAAAATGTTAGTAGATTTTAACATATTACCAGAAGAATCACGTGTTTGGATTTACCAAGCAAATCGCTCATTTACCGAGCAAGAGATTGAAGAAATACAGTCTAAATTAAATGTTTTTATAGAGAATTGGACTGCGCACGGAAGTGATTTACAAGCAGGGCATTTAATCAAGTATAAGCGCTTTATTATTATTGGTTTAAACCAAAATTTAAATGCAGCAACTGGTTGTTCTATTGATGCTTCGGTCCATTTTATTCAACAATTAGAAAAGGAATATAATGTCGACTTGATGGACAAAATGAATGTGTCTTACAAACAAGGAGAGTATATTGCTTACAAGCCACTCATTGACTTTAAGAAAATGGCAAAAGACAAAGCCATTTCTAAAAATACTATTGTGTTCAATAATTTAGTGACTAATATTTTGGAATTTAAGGAAAATTGGGAGGTTCCTGCCAGTGAGAGTTGGCATAGTAGGTTTGTTAAATAGCTCAATGTCAAAATTTCGGTTTAATCTCTCTCAACAAGTATTAATTAAGCCAGAAAAAGGGTATTAAATTTGAGACCGTTGCCTTGTATTTGTTTTAGACCAAAAAAATATAAGATTGCAAGGTATTTACTTTAAAAAAACTTTTATATATCAAATAGAATAATGATTTTTACAGCTTTCAAAAGCGTAAACATGAAATTATGGCTAACGATATAATTCTATTAAATATTTCTGGGCAAGATAAACCAGGATTGACCTCTAGTTTAACCTCTGTTTTATCTGAATACGGAGCCAAAATATTAGATATTGGACAAGCAAATATCCATGATACTCTATCCCTAGGGATGTTATTTGAAATTAAGTCTGGGGCAAAATCAGCTGCTGTATTAAAAGATATACTTTTTAAGGCTTATGAATTAGGTATTACAGCGAAATTTACACCCATTACGCTTGAAGATTACGAAAAATGGGTAGGCTCGCAAGGAAAAGATAGGTATATAGTTACTATTTTGGGAGAAAAATTAGCAGCCGAACAAATATCAGAAGTCACTAAAGTCATCTCAGAAAAGAATTTAAATATAGATTCTATTAAAAGACTTACAGGACGTTTGTCTTTAGTGAAACCCGAAGAATATCCTAGGGCATCTATTCAATTATCGATTCGTGGGAGAATTGATAACAAAGAAGAAATGACTGCTAAGTTTATGGAAATTTCAAGAGAATTAGATGTGGATATTGCTTTTCAGGAAGACAATATCTATAGAAGGAACAGACGTTTGGTATGTTTTGATATGGATTCTACGTTAATACAAACCGAGGTTATTGATGAATTGGCTGAATTAGCAGGTGTTGGTGATGAAGTAAAAGCCATTACAGAATCTGCTATGCAGGGAGAAATAGACTTTACAGAGAGTTTTAAACGACGCATGAAATTGCTTAAAGGTCTGAGCGAAGATGTACTTCGTGATGTTGCTGTTAATTTACCTATAACAAAGGGAGCCAAAAGACTTATAGATACTTTAAAAAGTTACGGGTTTAAAACGGCCATTCTATCAGGAGGTTTTACTTATTTTGGACATTATTTAAAAGAAGAATTGGGTATGGATTATGTATATGCCAACCAATTGGAGATTAAAGATGGTGTTTTAACTGGTGGTTATCTGGGAGATATTGTTGATGGTAATAAAAAAGCAGAATACCTTAAAGAAATTGCTAAAAATGAAGAAATAGATATAAGTCAAACCATTGCGGTTGGAGATGGAGCCAATGATCTTCCTATGTTAAACCTTGCAGGATTAGGGATTGCTTTTCATGCAAAACCTACGGTAAAGGATAATGCACAAAGCTCAATTTCAAGTATCGGGTTAGATGGAGTACTGTATTTATTGGGGTACCACGACAGGCATATAGATTTAATTGAATAAAAAAGGTTCAATTTATAGGAAACGATAAAAATCTGCAGACATCTAAACGTATATACGTCCTTAATAATTTAATTAAAGGCAAGCAGAGTTTTATGAAAACAGATAAATGTCTGAAAGTGAGGACTAATACTGGTGCTTTTCAAAATAATAGTTGATCATTTCTGTAAAAATCTATCCTAAAGTCTTTTTATCTTCTCTTTAAAAGTATTAATTTGGCATTATTATTAGTATTAAGTTAATAGCAATTAACGCTTCCTAATTCATTCTTTTATGCGCCATATCTTTTTTATAGGAATATCCTTTTTTACAATCTTTTCTGTGTTTAGTCAGGTGGCTAAAAACCCTTTATTAGCTAATAATCAAAAAGCTCAACAAAAATGGGTAGATAGTATTTATGAATCTATGACTTTAGAGGAAAAGGTGGGGCAGTTATACATGGTACAGGTTATGTCTGATCAGGATGCTACTTCAAAAAATAAGATTGTTCAGCTTATTAAAGATTACCATATAGGAGGTTTAATCTATTCAAATGGAGGCCCCGTTAGACAGGCGAAATTAAATAATGAATTACAATCATTTTCTAAAACCCCATTGTTAGTTGGAATGGATGCAGAGTGGGGGCTTAGCATGCGTTTGGATTCTACTTATGCTTTTCCGTGGAATATGACCCTTGGAGCCATAAAGGATAATGACCTTATAGAACAAACAGGTAAAAAGATAGGGGAGCACTGTAAGCGTTTAGGCGTACATTTTAATTTTGGACCTGTTGTAGATATTAATACAAACCCTAAAAACCCTATTATAGGAAATCGATCTTTTGGAGAAGATCGCGATAATGTTACAGAAAAAGCCCTGGCTTTTATGAAAGGTATGCAAGAGGCGGGCGTTTTGGCCAATGCAAAACATTTTCCAGGTCATGGCGATACAGATCAAGATTCACATGAAACCTTACCAACTATAAATTTTAATGCAAAACGCATAGATTCTATTGAGTTGTATCCCTACAAAAAGCTTATTAAGGAAGGTCTTTCCAGTGTTATGGTAGCACATTTAAATGTACCTAGTTTAGAGTCCCGATCTGGCTATCCATCGTCACTATCAAAGCATATAGTAACAGATATTTTAAAGGATTCTTTAGGTTTTCAAGGTCTTATATTTACAGATGCACTAACTATGAAAGGTGCTTCAGATTTTAGTGAAACTGGAGATATAGATTTGGCGGCCTTTAATGCAGGAAATGATGTGATGTTAATGTCTGAAGACGTAGGCATAGGCGTTTCTAAAATTGTTGATGCTTGTAATAAAGGAGATATTACAGAAGAGCGTTTAGCACATTCAGTTAAAAAAATATTACTGGCTAAATATAAAGTAGGATTACATAATTACGAACCTATTGGGCTCTATAATTTGCCTAAGCATTTGAATAGACTTGAAGATGATATCTTATATGAAGAATTGATCGAAGATGCTATAACCGTTGTGAAAAATGATAGACATTTAATGCCTTTAAGACAATTAGAAACTAAAACGATTGCCTATGTAAGTATGGGAGACGACAGTGGTTTTACTTTTTTTAATGAATTAAAAAAATATACAAAAGTACACCATATTACAGCAAATAATTTAGATGAATTGATTAAGAAGCTTCAAGTATATAACACGGTTATTGTAGGGTTGCATCGCTCAAATGACAGTCCGTGGAAGGATTACCAATTTACTAATAAAGAAATAGTTTGGTTACAAGAAATAGCCAGAACACATACCGTTGTTTTAGATGCTTTTGTTAAGCCTTATGCGCTTTCAGAATTAAAAAGTATCGAAAATATAGAAAGCATTGTAGTGAGTTACCAAAACAGTAAAATAGCACAGCAAAAATCGGCACAACTTATTTTTGGTGCTATTGCAGCAAAAGGACATTTACCTGTATCTGTTGGAGACTTTTTTAAAGTAGGTGATGGGCTTCATCTTAATGATATTAAAAGGTTAGGATATACCGTTCCTGAACGTGTTGGTATGAGTTCCCAAAAATTAAAACGTGTGGATTCTGTAGCATGGCATGCGGTAAAACATAAAATGACACCAGGTATTCAATTGTTAGTAGCAAGAAAAGGGCAAGTCATTTATAACAAAAGCTTCGGTAAACATACTTATAAAGGAAAAAAAGAGGTGGAATTTGATGATATTTACGATGTGGCATCTTTAACAAAAATATTGGCAACACTACCTTTAATGATGGAGTTGGAAGAAAATGGTATCGTGTCATTAGATAGTAAACTTTCAAAAATATTACCTGAGTATAAAGGTTCAAATAAAGAAGATATAACTATTAAAAAAATGCTGTCTCACTATGCTAGATTAAGGCCATGGGAACCATTCTATTATCATACTTTAGATACTGTTACTAAACGTCCAAGTAAAAAATATTACAGAGGAAAAAGAACAAATAAATTCAATATAGAAGTTACCAAAAATTTATTTTTACGTTCTGATTATAAGGATTCTATAAATGGTATTATTAAAAATTCAGAATTGTTAACAAGGCTACGCTATAGGTATAGTGACTTCCCTTATTACATTTTAAAGAAATTTATTGAAACACATTACGACAAAACTCTTGATGAATTAGTACAAGATCATTTTTATCAATCATTAGGAGCTAATAATACATTGTATAACCCATATCATAAAATAAGTAGTAAAAAGATCGTTCCAACAGAGGAGGACGATTATTACAGATACCAAAAAGTACATGGCTATGTGCATGATATGGGGGCTGCTATGCAAAACGGTATAGGAGGACACGCAGGTATTTTTAGTAATGCTAATGATGTGGCAAAAATTTTACAAATGTACCTGCAAAAGGGTTTTTATGGAGGCAAACGTTATTTAAAATCGGAAACTATAGATAAGTTCAATACTTGTTATTATTGTAGTAAAGGCAATAGAAGAGGCGTAGGGTTTGATAAGCCACAATTAGGAGAAGAAGGTCCCACATGCGGTTGTATATCCATGACAAGCTTTGGGCATTCAGGATTTACAGGTACTTATGCATGGGCAGACCCAGAAGAAGAAATAGTATATATCTTTTTAGCAAACAGAACATACCCGAAAGCAGGCAAAAATTTATTATTGAAGGAGAATATTAGAACCGAAATACAGCGCTTAATTTATGAAGCGATAGAAGATTAAATATGAAAATGAGTATGACTAAAAATTTATTACCTATTGAAAAATTTACTATACGAATTATATCTTACCAAAAAAGAAAATCAATATAACGGATGAAAATAGGAATTGTTTGTTATCCAACATTTGGAGGGAGTGGTGTTGTTGCTACAGAACTTGGTTTAGAATTATCTAAACGTGGGCATGAAGTACATTTTATCACATATAACCAACCCGTTAGATTGGAGTTGTTAAGTAATAATGTGCATTACCATGAGGTAAATGTTCCAGAATACCCCTTGTTTCATTATCAACCCTACGAGCTAGCTTTATCTAGTAAATTAGTAGATATGGTGAAACTTCATAAAATAGATATTTTGCATGTACATTATGCTATTCCGCATGCTTATGCAGCTTATATGGCAAAAAAAATGTTGCAAGAAGAAGGTATTTATGTGCCTATAGTTACAACATTACACGGCACAGATATTACTCTTGTGGGAAGTCATCCTTTTTATAAATCGGCAGTGACATTTAGCATTAATAGATCGGACGCAGTAACAGCAGTATCTCAAAGTTTAAAAGATGATACATTACGTTTGTTCGACATAAAAAATGATATTCATGTTGTGCCAAACTTTATTGATTTAGATAAATACAAACACAGTTTTACAGATTGTCAACGAGCAATGATGGCAGATGACCATGAGAGAATCATTACACATATTAGTAATTTACGTCCTGTAAAACGTGCTCAGGATGTCATCTCTGTATTTTATAATATTCAAAAAGAAATGCCAGCAAAACTTATGCTGGTAGGTGAAGGGCCAGAGCGTGAAAGAATAGAGGTCCTTTGCCAGGAGTTGGGAATTCTTGATAAGGTTGTTTTCTTTGGAAGAAGTAACGAAATAGATAAAATATTGTGCTTTAGCGACTTGTTCTTGCTACCATCTCAAACCGAGAGTTTTGGTTTAGCAGCATTAGAAGCTATGGCGTCTCGTGTCCCAGTTATCTCAAGTAATACAGGAGGGATTCCTGAGGTAAACTCACATAATATTTCTGGGTTTTTAAGTAATGTGGGGGATGTAGACGATATGACTAAAAATGCGCTTTATATTTTAAGCGATGAAAAACGTTTACAGACTTTTAAAGATAATGCTCGAAAAGAAGCTTTAAAATTCGATTTACATGCCATAGTACCACAGTATGAAGCTATTTATGAAGATACTTTAACAAAGTGTTTGGTGTTGTAAGAACAATAATTATCATAAAAAAACGCCCAGTCACTGTACGAAGTGGAATGGGCGCTTTTTAATATATATGTGTAATGTTTTAATTTAGAATTGATAACGAATACCTAAAGCGATATCAAAATCTAAATCGTTGTTATCGTAAATATCATCTCCAAAACCAATTTCTGGTCTAAAGTCTAATGATAATAATAATGGAATTTCAAAATTATACTCAATACCAATATCTCCAGCAGCAAAAACAAATGTATCGGTTACATCACCTCCACCAGGAACATCAAAGCTAAAAGAGCCTATGCCTCCACCAGCACCAACATACCAATTAAAAGAGCCATCTAAAGGAAATATCCACTGGTATAATCCAGCAAGTTTAAATCCATCAAAGTTATCTCCATCTCTCCATCCTAAATCTAATTCTAACCTATTATTGTCGCCTAGAGCTCTTTGGTAAGACACTTCAGCACCAAATCCGTCACTGTCACCTAATCGTAATCCAATAGCATTTTCTGAAATACTTTGAGCGCTAGAGGCAAATGTGAAACCTAAAATAGCAACCGATAATAAAAATAATTTCTTCATAAGTTTAAAGTTTTGTTTGATTAATGATATACGATATCTTTCCTAAAAAAGATTATTCTTTTAATATTTGATTCGTTAAACAAAAATAACGCCAAAATTGTATTTATATTTAACATCTTTTTAGATTTATAAACATATTTATTAAATAATGGGGCTGACTCCACATTTTGAAGTATTAAGCGATAAGCTTTCTGGCGAGTTATATTATGACGATTTAATAAAATCCATATATGCAACCGATGCTTCTGTATATAGAATATTACCACTGGCTGTAGCTTATCCTAAAAACAAAGAAGATATAAAGCTGTTAATCGCTTTTGCCAAAGCCCATAAAACATCTTTAATTCCAAGAACTGCGGGAACTTCACTTGCAGGCCAATGTGTTGGAGAAGGTATTGTGGTAGATGTGTCTAAACATTTTACTAAGATTTTGAGTCTTAATGAAAAAGAACAAACCGTTACTGTACAGCCCGGTGTGGTAAGAGATGCATTAAATAATTATTTGAAGCCTTTTGGTTTATTTTTTGGCCCCAACACCTCTACGTCTAATAGATGTATGATAGGTGGTATGGTTGGTAATAACTCTTCAGGAACAACGTCTATACAATATGGAGTAACGCGTGATAAAATTATAGCGTTACAAACAGTTTTAAGCGATGGTAGCGACGCTGTTTTTGGTGAAATAACTTCAGATGAATTTATTGGTAAAACAAAAGAAAGTTCACTAGAAGGAAATATTTATAAAACCATTCATTCAGAACTTAGTTCACAGGCTGTTCAAAAAAATATCGTTGACAATTTTCCAAAACCAGAGATTCATAGAAGAAATACAGGCTATGCTATAGACGAATTGATTAAATCTGATGTGTTTACTGATGTTTCAGAAAAGTTTAATATGTGCAAACTACTTTCTGGAAGTGAAGGGACTTTGGCTTTTACTACACAAATTACTTTAAAATTGGATGAACTCCCTCCAAAAGAAGGCGTTATGGTAGCAGCGCATTTTGATAGTATAGAAAATTGCTTAAAAGCAGTTGAACCCGTTATGAAGCATAATTTGTACACCTGTGAAATGATGGATAAAACCATTTTAGATTGTACGAAACATAATAAAACACAACAAGAAAACAGAGGCTTTATAGTAGGGGACCCTAAAGCTATTTTAATGTGTGAAGTTCGTGCGAATCATGAAGACGATGTAGAAGCATTAGTTAAAAACTTGTTGGAAGACATAAAATCTTCAGGCTTAAGTTATGCGTTTCCTGTACTTAAAGGAGAAGATATTAACAAGGCAAATGACTTACGAAGTGCAGGCTTAGGGCTTTTGGGAAATATTATAGGTGATAAAAAAGGAGTAGCTTGCATAGAAGACACTGCAGTAGCATTACCAGATTTATCCAACTATATCATGGATTTTGAAAAGCTTATGAGAGGCTATAATCAAGAGGCTGTGTATTATGCACATGCTGGTGCTGGTGAAATACATTTGCGCCCCATTTTAGATTTAAAGAAGCAAGCAGATGTTGAATTGTTCAGAAAAATAACAACAGATGTAGCGCATTTAGTAAAGAAATATAGAGGGGCAATGAGTGGGGAGCATGGTGATGGTATTGTGCGTTCTGAGTTTGTTGCAATGATGATTGGAGATGAAAACTATAATATATTAAAGCAAATAAAAAAAGTATTTGATCCTGATGTTATTTTTAATCCAGGCAAGATTGTTGAAGCGTTACCAATGGATGATTCCTTGCGTTATGCTCCAAATAGAACAGAGCCAGCAATAGATACTTTGCTAGATTTTTCGAAGTCTCTGGGTATACTGCGTGAAGCCGAAAAATGTAACGGTTCTGGAGATTGTAGAAAGCTGCCTGAATTTGGGGGGACCATGTGCCCTAGCTATCGGGCTACTCGAAATGAAAAAGATACCACACGAGCAAGAGCCAATGCCTTGCGTGAGTTTTTAACGAATTCAGATAAGGTAAATAAGTTTGATCATAAAGAATTAAAAACAGTCTTCGATTTATGTTTAAGTTGTAAAGCTTGTGCTAGCGAGTGCCCTAGTAGTGTTGATGTAGCAAGTTTAAAGGCTGAATTTCAATATCAATACCAGAAAGAAAACGGTGTGTCGCTAAGAACAAAATTGTTTGCTTATAATAATAAGCTAAATAAAATGGGGAGTAAACTCCCAAAGCTTACTAATTTTATATTTGCTAATAGCCTGACTTCATCTGTTTTAAAAAAATCTTTAGGCGTTGCTAAAGAAAGAAGCTTACCTTTAATTTCGAAGCATAGTTTAAATAGGTATTACAAAAACTTCAAAGCAACAAGAAATAGAGGGAATTATATAAAAAAGGTGTATTTGTTTAACGATGAGTTTACCAATTATTTGGATACGCAAATAGGTATAGATGCCTTAGCACTTTTAAGCGGGTTAAATTATTTTGTAGAAGTGATTGGTAATGCTGAATCTGGCAGAGCCTTTTTATCAAAAGGCCTATTAAAACAAGCTAAAGATGTTGCTAATAAAAATGTAGGGTTGTTTAAAGATAAAATTTCAGAAACTACACCATTACTTGGGATTGAACCATCTGCTATTTTAACTTTTAAAGATGAATATTTAAAATTAGCAGATGATAAAGCCTCTGCAGAAAAAATAGCTAAATCGACTTTTTTAATAGAAGCGTTTATTCAGCAAGAAATAGCTTTGGGAAATATAACCGAAGCGCAATTTACTCTGCAGGAAAAAACGATTAAGTTTCATGGGCATTGCCACCAAAAAGCGATGAGCAATCAATTATCTAGTTTTTCTGTTTTGAACTTACCAAAAAATTATAAAGTGACTATTATTCCTAGTGGCTGTTGTGGTATGGCAGGAAGTTTTGGTTACGAAAAAGAACATTATGAGGTAAGTATGCAAATAGGGGAGCAAATACTATTTCCTGCTGTAAGAAAAGCACCAGAAGCCGTTGTTATTTCTGCAAATGGAACAAGTTGTAGACACCAGATAAAAGATGGTACACAACGAGAAGCAAAACACCCTATTACTATTTTAAAAGAAGCCTTAATTGAAGCTTAGAAATGTGAATAAAAGTTAAAGGAGTTTGCTCTGTTTTGTCACGCTAAGCGCAGTCGAAATACTAATAAACCGAATCTAATATTATTTTCGGCTCTTATAGGCTAACATTAGCCTCTAATCTTAATGGTATTCACTTGGCTCTTGTTCTGCGATATGTTTTATTTAATGAGCTCAAAATCCAATATATCCAACTCATTACCATTTATAATAATAGAAACTTGATGCCTTCCAATATGAAATTTACGAGTTGTAATGACTTTAAATGATTGTTTTCTATTAATAACCGTGGTTGAGTTTTCTGGAAAGTCCCTTTCACTTATTTTAAAGACTTTTCTCGATAATGAACCATTTGCTTTTTGATAGTAAAGACCATATTCTAATCGGATTTTAGATGTATTCTGGCTAGTATTGGCGAGCTTAAAAGTAAACTCTACAGCATCTCCAATTTTAATTTTTTGGGTCAGGATTTTAAAATCGGTTATTTTTATATTATCAATATTTCCAAAACCAAATAACGTCATCACTTCAGCATTACCCTGTTTTAAAAGGGTTCTGCAGGCATGTTTAATGAGCCAATCGGTTTCTTTGGTCTTGCCTTGCCATTTTTTAACAAGTGTAATAACGGTTTCTGGATGATCTTTAGAGATATCGTTTAAATTATTTGCTACGCTTCTTCGTACATATTCAGATGAATCATTTTTTAAATTTTTAAGAATAGGCATAATGGGTGCAGGGTTATATTTTAATGAAGGAATAGCCATGGCCCAAGGAAGTCTTGGTCTGCATCCCTCTGTAGCTAACCTTCTAACCGAGGGATGTTTGTGTTTAGACCAAAGCAACATTTGCTTCATTATATTCTCCTGATATTTTATTATAAAGGGTCTAACAGCAAATTCGCAGCTTACAAATTGTGTTATAGTTTCAAATGCTTTTATGGATACTTCATAATGATTTAAACCGAAAAGTTCTACAAAATCTGGCAGAAATATGTATTCCAAATTATCTGGCTTAACACCGTTTTTTTCTAGTACAGGGATAAGTTTTAATATGGTCTCAACATTTACATTAAAACGATCTGATAAATGATTTTTAAGTACCATTGTAATATGTCGCATGCGCTGTTTTAGCTCTCTGTTTTCCCATTCATTATCATATATATCCTTTAGGAAAGCTGCTTCGTTAAAATGAGGAACGACTTCTTTAACAGAAGTCGTAAAGCGATCAAAGAATTTCGTATTATATATATATTTAAGTAATTCTGCCATTTTATTTTTTATGGATATTAGACTAAGTCTTGACAATAGACATTAATTTCATTTAGCAAATCTATAATGTTTGATTCCAACATCTTTCTCTGTGGCTTCGACTCTTAAAACTTTATCTATATCCTCCATAATCAATAGACCAATGATCTATTTCTGGGATTTTAGAGAAAAAGTTGTTTACGGTGGCTAACTTTTGATTGTTATCTATGTTTGTCTTAAATACTAAAATATTCATTTTATATTGTTACTAATTAATCTTTTTAAAGATTTTCTTAAGTTAGAGCACAATCGAGATGTATTACAACTAATATATTAAAGTGTACTCGATTGCGCTTAAACTAGACTTGAGACTATTAATAAATTCCTGTTGTAATATTATCTTTCTGTGTCTATCACCACATTGAAATGATAAAACGCCATAGTGGTTTCGTCTATCATTGCAAAATATTTTTGAGCAACAACGTCTTCTAAAATGTGTTTAGATGCTTTTTTTGCACTCTCCAAATCACTCCAATAAACGACATCCATCCATTGTCCATCATCGGTTATAGAAAGTTTTCTTGAAATATATCCTTTGTGTTTTTCTAATATTGGATTTATGTTTTTTGCAGCATCAATCACTTGATTCTTGTTGAATTCTGGTTTTGTTTTGAAAAGAACCAGTTCAACAACTTTAGTGTCACCTTGCTTTGGTGTAGTCATTATTAAAGGAGATGTAATGAGCATTTTACTTGTCTCAGGGTCAGGAATCATGGTGGCAAAAAATGCTTGGCAAATTTCACTCTTCATTTCTATTTCTGAGGCATCTTCAAAAGCTTTAACGTTGGTATAATAAACAATATCTCCCATGAGATCTGGTTCGTTATTAGAAAATAACATTTTACGTCCTAAATACCCATCAAATTTATCAACCATGGGGTCTATAGCTTCAGAAAGGTTAATTATTTTTTCTTTGGAATATTCGGGTTTGGTTTTTGCCATTACAAGGACTATGGTACCAACGTCTTCCTTTTTTTCTATTATTTGCATTTTTTCTTTTTTTTGAGCATTACAGCCAAATAGGATTAAGAAGGCTGATAATATTGATAATTGTTTCATTTTTTAGATTTGTTTTTGTGTATTGCAAAATGATGTGATGTTCTAGTTATAGAACACTTTGCCAAAGAATTTTATCTATTAACCAGGCCTCCTCTTTTATAAGGAACAGGTAGTCACAGCCCTTTCTGTTAGGAGCCCAATCCATTTCAAGTTTTACAACAGCAATCTTTTCTTGTAAGTCAAGAATTTGAATTTTTGCTTCAGAATTAGGCATAATATGATCTTTATTATAGTCTGCTGCCCAATTCTTGATTTCCTTAATTTCAACTGTAGAAGTGCCCATCCAGTTGTTGGATTCATAATTATACATAAATCCTGTTTTAGTAGCATTTTTAGTAAAAAACGTATCAATTAATTTGATATCCATGCTTTTAAAAGCTTGTGGATACTTTTTTGAGGTTTCAATTACTGCATCTTGTTCCATTTACTTATTTGTTTATATAATTAATAATGAAACAAAAATAAAATGGGGGAGTGACAGCCTTGTGTCAACTAGGTTCTATAAATCTGCTAAAATATTTTGAAAGACTAAAATCATGCTGATAATCAAAGGTTTGAGAAGTCTGATTGATTTTTGAAATTCTATCTAATCTAAATTCTCTTATTTCCTTTCTTAGTCGGCAATACGCAATAGCTATCCAAGCTTTCTCAGTATAGTAAACACCTAAAGGTTCAATTTCTCTTAGTGTTTGCTCATCCTTATAAATAGAATGGTAAGCTATTTCCAAAACTTTGGTATTGGTGATTGATTTTTGAATTACAGATAACCAATTACTTTCAAATACCTCTTTTTTATATGAAGGTGTTATTCTGTTTTCTAATTTGGTAATATTTTCTTTTTCTAGACTCCTCAAAACCGACTTGATTTTTATAAGTACAGAATTAAAATCTTTTATAAGGGAGGCATCACCCTGGTTAGAAATGAGTTTTTCAGAAACAATTAACGCATTTGCTTCTTCTTCTGTAATCATTATGGGAGGTAGTGAGTAACCATCAACAATAAAGTACCCAACACCATTTTCTGCTCCAATTGGGATTCCAGCTTCTTGAAGCGTTTTTATATCTCGATAAACAGTTCGTAAGCTAATTTCAAATCTATCGGCAATCTCTCTGGCTGTAACCACTTTTTTAGATTGTAACTGAATTAAAATAGATGTTATTCTGGTGAGTCTGTTCATTAAAATCAGATATCTGTAGTTATAGATGAACTGACAAAATTAACAGAATTTTATTATAAGGATATAATTAATTATGCAATTATAAAGGTATTATTTAGCTTTCTTTTTTTCCTTTACCTGTTGCTCTACAATAGTAATAGCAGCTATTAAATCCTTTACTTCTAAGTTCTCCATGTCTTCATCGACATAAAAGGGCGCAAATTTGTCTTTATTATAATTATATATTTTCCAACGTTTAAATTGGTATTCAAGCGCGGTAAAGTTTTCAATCCAATCTCCAGAATTCAGATACATGGTTTTACCATATTTATTTTCTTTATACTCCATTTTGGGCTGATGTATATGTCCGCAAACAACATAATCGTAACCGTTTTCAATGGCTAAATCAGAAATAACTTCTTCATAATCATTAATATATTTTATGGCGCCTTTAACACCATTTTTAACCTTCTTAGATAGTGAATAGCGTTCTTTGCCTCGCTTTTCTAAATACCAGTTTACTAAACGATTAAGGAGTGTAAGTAAATCGTAACCATAGCCGCCAAGTTTAGCAAGCCATTTTGCATTTTGTATAGAAACATCAAAAACATCACCATGGAAAAACCAAGCTTTTTTACCATTTAATTCTAAAACAAGTTTATCCACAATAGAAATATTGCCAATAGTTGTATTGCTAAATTTACGTAACATTTCGTCGTGATTTCCAGTAATATAAATAATGTCGACACCATCGGAAGCCATGTCCATAATCTTCTTGATTACTTTTAAATGCGATTTAGGAAAGTAACGTTTACTAAATTGCCAGATATCAACGATATCTCCATTTAAAACCAATTTTTTTGGTTCAATACTATTTAAATAAGTAAGGAGGTGTTTAGCATGACACCCATAAGTTCCCAGATGTACATCCGAGATTACTGCGATTTCTATTTTGCGTTTAATTTTCAATAAAAGGAGGTCTTAGGGTTATTCTACAAATTACAGGTTTTTATATTATGTAAATATTATCTTATAATTATTTAAATATCAGTATTGTGTTAAACAATTGTTATCTTAATTAATTCTAATAAAATCAAGGTCTTTATGCTATTTCACTTTCGTATCTCTAAGAATAGATTTATTTTAGCAGCAAAATTTTATTTATGGCGGGCAATTCCTTTGGAAAACTATTTAATTTAACAACTTATGGAGAATCTCATGGACCAGCTTTAGGTGGTGTGATTGATGGTTGTCCTTCTGGGATAGAGTTAGATTTAGAGGCTATTCAGAACGAACTTAACAGAAGAAAACCTGGTCAATCTGCTATCGTTACACAGCGTAAAGAACCAGATACGGTTAAATTTCATTCAGGTATTTTTGAAGGGAAAACAACAGGGACTTCTATTGGGTTTGTTATTGAAAATACCAATCAGAAATCCCATGATTATACCCATATTAAAGATAGTTACAGACCTAGTCATGCAGATTATGTATACGACAAGAAATATGGTTTTAGGGACTATCGTGGTGGTGGACGAAGTTCTGCAAGAGAAACAGCTTGTCGTGTGGTTGCAGGTGCTATAGCCAAACAAATGCTAAAAGGCATTGAAATTACGGCTTATGTTTCTGGAGTTGGTACGATGAAGCTTGATAAACCTTATACGGAATTAGACTTAACCAAAATAGAATCAAATATTGTAAGATGTCCAGACCAGGATATGGCAGCAAACATGGAGACTTACATAAAAGAAGTTCGAAGTAAAGGAGATACTGTAGGGGGCATTGTTAGTTGTGTAATAAAAAATGTACCAGTTGGCTTAGGTGAGCCAGTATTTGATAAATTACATGCAGAATTGGGTAAAGCCATGCTTTCCATTAATGCTGTAAAAGGATTTGAATATGGTAGCGGATTTGAAGGAAGTACTATGTATGGAAGTGACCATAACGATGCTTTTAACAACGATGGTACGACAAAAACTAATTTCTCTGGTGGGATTCAAGGCGGTATAAGTAACGGTATGGATATTTATTTTAATGTCGCTTTTAAACCTGTTGCTACGCTTATTCAGAAATACGAAACTATAGATAAAGAAGGAAATACTGTTGAAATGCAAGGTAAAGGACGTCACGACCCATGCGTGGTTCCAAGGGCAGTCCCCATTGTAGAAGCCATGGCAGCCTTGGTTTTAGCCGATTTTCACTTGATTAATAAAATGCATAGGTAGTTCTTAGATTTACTATCAAACGGATTGTTTAATGCTTTTACAACAATCTAAAAATAAACAGTTAATAATTTATCAATTGATTTAATTAAAAGAAAATGAACAGGAATTTACTTGTTATTGTATGCTTGCTCATTCAAATTCTATGCGCTGCCCAAAACCCCTTTATCACACATATGTATACAGCAGATCCATCTGCGAGGGTTTTTAATGATACCTTGTTTGTATACCCTTCTCACGATGAAGACACCGCAACCAATTTCAATATGGAGGATTGGCACGTATTTTCGACTACCGATATGCAAAACTGGACAGATCATGGTGTGGCATTTTCTTTAAAAGATATAAAATGGGCATCATCAAAAGCCTGGGCACCAGATTGTATAAAACGTCATGACAAATATTATTTTTACTATCCTGTGGAAAAAAGCAAAATAGGAGTAGCGATTAGTCATAAACCTTATGGGCCATTTGTAGATCCGTTAAATAAACCTTTAATTGATATCCAAACCAAAGGTGTTGTATGTAATCGTGATTTTATTGACCCTGCTGTGTTTATTGACGATGATGGACAGGCTTATCTTTATATGGGACAGTTGGTGGTTAATGCCATAAAATTAAATGAGGATATGATATCCTATGATGGAAAAGTACATCTGCTGGAAGGTACTGACGATTTTTTTGAAGCTATTTGGATGCACAAATATAATGGGATTTATTACCTGTCTTATGTTGGTAAAAGTGGAGAGATTAAGTATGCTGTCAGTGATACTCCATTAGGACCTTTTGAATATAAAGGTGTTATTTTAGAAAAAATGAATAGCGGAACAAATCACCATTCTATTGTAGAGTATAAAGATGAATGGTATATGTTTTATCATAATTCCGATCTATATTTTAAGAATCATCCCGAAGAAGAACCAAAGTTTGGTTGGGGGCATAAAGGAAGCCCACATCCATTTCGCAGATCCATTTGTTTTGATAAACTGTATTACAATCAAGACGGAACCATACAGAAGGTGGTTACTACAAAATGATAAGCAATTTGTAAACAGCCTTATCAAACACGCTAAAAATACTTATCTTGCTTTTGGAAATTTACAATCAGTTATATAGAAATATTATTGTATGAAAAAAATGGCATTACACTGGAAGATTATCATAGGAATGATTTTAGGAATCGTTTTCGGTTTTATTATGAATTCTGTTGGAGCAAAAGATTTTGTAAGTGATTGGATTTCGCCTTTCGGAACGATTTTTATAAATCTATTGAAGCTTATTGCCGTACCATTAATCTTGGCGTCATTAATAAAAGGGATTTCAGATTTAAAAGATATTTCTAAAATTAAAACTATGGGGCTGCGTACTATAGGTATTTATATAACAACAACCATAGTGGCTATAATTATAGGTTTAAGTATCGTGAATATTATAAAGCCAGGAGAGGGTATGCCGCAAAATACCATCGAAAAAATTAAGTCAAAGTACGAGAATGATGCTGGTGTTGCCGATAAGTTAACTAAAGCTTCTGCACAAAAAGATGCAGGCCCTCTACAGGCCTTAGTTGATATTTTTCCAAGTAATATATTTAAAGCATTGGGAGACGCAAAGATGCTACAGGTTATTTTCTTTGCACTATTTGTTGGTATTTGCTTATTGTTAATTCCAGAAGAAAAGGCAAAACCATTAGTGAATTTTTTCGATTCGTTGAATGAGGTCGTCATGAAAATGGTAGACTTAATCATGCTTTTCGCACCCTATGCTGTGTTTGCTTTAATGGCAAATGTCATTATTGCTTTTGATGATACCGAAATACTTCTAAAATTATTAAATTATGCATTATGCGTTGTAGGAGGCTTAATTTTAATGATTGGGTTTTATCTCCTATTAGTGAGTTTTTATACTAAAAAATCGCCTATGTGGTTTTTAAAAGAGATTAGTCCAGCGCAACTATTAGCCTTTTCAACCAGCAGTAGTGCTGCAACTTTACCAGTTACTATGGAGCGTGTAGAAGAGCACCTAGGGGTCGATAAAGAAGTTTCAGGGTTTGTTTTACCAGTTGGAGCTACTGTTAATATGGATGGAACGAGTTTATATCAGGGTATTGCGGCAGTATTTATTATGCAGGTTATCTGGCCAGAAGGTTTAACATTTACAAATCAATTGGTAATCATTGCAACAGCTTTATTAGCCTCTATAGGGAGTGCAGCAGTGCCAAGTGCAGGTATGGTGATGTTAGTTATTGTTTTAGAATCTATAGGTTTTCCAGCAGAATTATTGCCTATAGGCTTAGCGCTTATTTTTGCAGTAGATAGGCCATTGGATATGTGTAGAACAGTTGTAAACGTTACAGGTGATGCTACGGTGTCTATGATGGTTGCTAAATCTTTAGGGAAATTACATGAGCCTCAACCTAAAGAATGGGATGATAATTATGAAAAAGTAAAATAAAAATAATGAGTTCTAATATTTCAATACCCTCATCTGTAGTTTCAGTAAATTGGCTTCATAATAATTTAGAAGCGAATAACCTTATTATTTTAGATGGTACTATAAATAAAGTATTTGATACATCACAAATACAAATACCAAATACACGATTTTTTGATATTAAAAAGAAATTCAGTGAGGTTAACGCTTCCTTTCCTAGTACATTTCCAACGCAGGGGCAATTTCAAAAAGAAGCTAGCGCTTTAGGGGTTAACAAAAACAGTGCTATTGTGGTTTATGATGATAAGGGAATTTACTCCAGTGCTCGTGTATGGTGGTTGTTTAAGGCTTTCGGGCATGATAATATTGCTGTTTTAAATGGTGGATTGCCTTCTTGGAAAAGAAGCAATTACAAAACTGAAGCTATGCAAAGCTACACAGGAGAATTAGGGGATTTTGAAGCGAATTACAAGCCAGAATATATGACGTTTTTTGATGGCATGAAACAGGCTTCAGAAAATAAAACCCATTGTATCATTGATGCACGATCTGAAAGTAGGTTTAATAGTATGGAACCAGAACCTAGAGATGGTTTGCGAATGGGGAATATTCCTAATTCTGTAAATTTACCTTTTACAGATTTATTAGTTGATGGTGAATTGAAATCTAAAGAGGCTATTGAAAAAATATTTAATGAAAAGGCAGATAAAGAAGATGCCATTATTTTCTCGTGTGGTTCAGGTATTACAGCATGTGTGTTGGCTTTAGGAGCACGTATTTCAGGATATAAGAATATGTCTGTTTATGATGGTTCTTGGACCGAATGGGGGAGTTTAGTTAATGAATAAGCAATGGATACTTATTGTGAAATTTGTAAAAAAGAAACCTTAGAGCTATTGATTTTCCTAAAGACCATTTATGTGTAATTGTGTTTGAAAAATTTGGAGTTACCTGCTAAACGTATTACAGGATTTTATTCTGAGAATAAAAATCTGGGGGTTGTATTGAGAAGTTTTAAGTGAAGTCTCAAAATTCATATCTAAATAAGAATACTTAGATATGAACTCTGAAACTTTTAATTATCTGATATTATAAATTGACTCGTTTATACCTTGGGTACTTTAATACATAAGAGAAATTAAACTTATTTGATTGATTAGGTTTAAGGTTTATTTTCCATTCCAGAAATCCTTTTTTAGAATCGAATATGGCTGTCCCATGGTCTATACCATCCACTTTAATGTCTTTGTTTTGACTTACAGGAATTCTATCAATCAGGATTAAATTAATAGTAGATTGCTTATTGTTTTTTAATTCTATTTCATAGTCTTTGTTAACTACTTTGTTGTTTCCTATAAAATTGCTTTTCTTAAAATTATTAATTGAGTTACGTTTAACCACGACATTTGGATCAACTCCCAAAGAAACAGTGAGGCTATCTGTTGTGGCTTGTGGATTAATATTGGTTTTACCAGAATAGCTTCCTTCAAAATAAATGTTTGCTTCTCCTGGAAGTAAATTATATTTTTCCCAATCTCCCATTTTTGCAGTTAAAAATACATTTTCATTTACTACTGGAACTGTAAAGTATGCGAAAGTAGCGGGGATTTCATATCTGTCAATTTCAATTACAGTAAGATCTCCATCTGAAGGAATTGTATATAATTTTTTAATTTCGAATCTTCGGTTTATAATACCTTCTTCAATGATATCCCCATTTGATGTATATTCTTCTTTTTTAGTAGTAACTAAAATAACACCACTATTTCCTCTAGATCCATATATTGCTGATCCACTTGTATCATCTAAAATTTCTGTGGATAGAATCAAATTCGGATCTAGGCGTGACAAGTCATTTTGAGATCTCGGAACCCCGTCTATAATAACCAAAGGGCTTGAATTATTTGAAACAGAGTTTTGACCTCGTATTTTAATCTTTGAGACACTTCCTGTAACTGCTGTTTTTTTTACTGTTCCATAACCAGTAACTACAACTTCTTCTAATGCTTCCATATCTGGATTCATATTAATATTTATGATACTTGAGTGAATAGGTAAGGTTTCAGATTTATAACCTATATATGAAAATTCAAGTTCTTTTCCATTATTAGTTTTTATACAGTATTTACCATCAAAATCTGTAGAGGTTCCATTAGAAGTGCCCTTCATTATAACATTAACCCCTGGTAAAGGAATACCCGTTTCGTCGGTAACAATACCACTTACTGTTTGAACAAATGGATTGTATTTATAATTATAACTTTTAGTGGCTTTATCATTGTTATAACTGCTATATCTACTTATAAAATTTAAATATTTTGGATTTATTTTTGGCTTTTCATTATTTGTGTTAGGATCACTAGTAGAAAGAGTGAGTTTTACATTATTCCAATTACTTCCTGTACTTTGATATACGTGTGCTTTATAAGAAAGTTGTAATGGTTTATTAATTTTTTCGGCTTTTATATCATATACAGGAAACCAACCAACATTATCAACATTATATTTTATAATTAAATTTAAATGACTTATTACATCTGTATTAAGTTTTACTGTAATCTCACCAGTTTGGATTTTATCAGTAACATTAAATTCGGTTAATTGTTTTTGTATTTCTGAAATCTGCTCATGCTTTTCTCGCTTCTTTTTACGAGATGTATGGATCTGGTTTTTAATTTCTGTAATACGCTTTCTGTAATATTGGGCAAACTGTTGAAGTTTTTCTAATGTTACAGCTTCTTTTTCATTGGCTATATGTCTATTGTCATGGATTATTTTGAGCTCTTCTTCGTAGCCAGAAATTAAATCATCTTCAAATTGAATACTGTCTTTTAGTATTATAATTTGGTTTTGAAGGGATTCAATGGTTTCTGATTTATTTTTTTTTGATAAATAATTAATACCAAAATTGATAGATAGAACAGAGGCTGACTTTAATCCAGAAATTTGAATACTGCTTTCCTGAATGTTTGGAGAAAGTTGGTCAAACTTAAATGATGTGGTTCCTACTGGTAAAGTAACTTTTGCGGTTCTAATAATCTGTGCCCCATTAACATAAACTATAACCTCATTTATAGATGTTGCTGTTGGTTTTTGATTACTGGAAAAAGTAATAGTGGATGTAAATAAAAATAAAAAGAGTAAATGTTTCATGATGATGTTGGTTTTAATTTTTAATAAAACTACCATCATCTATTCTGTTTTAAAACTAAGAATGAGTGATTGGGGTATTTGTTGATGTGAAAGTATTATCTGATTTAGACAAATAAAAACCTAACTCAAAAATTTACTCTTTAATTCGGGCGTAGGAATCATACAGGCATCTTTTTTGCCATACCACTTGTAACGATTTTTTGCAATGTAATCGTAGACCCAATTTCGAATAAATGGAGGAACGATAAAAAATACTGTTATTAAGCTTTGCGGAAACCCTGAATGTTTTGCAATTTTTAAAGCTGCGGTAGATTTTGTTGCTAAACTGTCTTCTGGAGTGTACAATAGTATCGAATCGGTTTTTTTAGTGTCTATATTGAAGTGCTCAATAAGCTCTTTACCCACTTCGCTTTGCAGAGCAGCAAACATAAAGATATTCTTCTTATCATGTTTTATAACATATTGCACACTACTGTTGCAGAGATTGCAAACACCATCAAATAAGATTAACTTTTTATGTTTTGGAACATTTTTCATGTTATGTATGTTACTATTTGACGGTTTCTTAGATACACAGTATTATTAAATTGAACTTTAGAACAGTTCGTGGCAACGTCTATAATAATCTTCTTTTAAAGATACAACGACAAAGATACTACATTGAAAATGTTGTTTCTTTAAAATTTGGTGCGATCTCATTTTTTAGCCTCCACTAATTCCAATTGTTCTAAGCTTACATTGGTAGTAAAGATGCCATAATTAACAACAGCTTTATTCTTTTCAATTTTATCTATGCTACCAACTGCCCGACCATCTTCCATGCGTACACGGTCTCCAATTTTAAAAACAGGTTTTGGTTTTGGAGCTTCAATAGCTTTCTTCTTGGCCTCTTTTTTCTTTTTACGTATAACGGTAACTACTTTTTCAGCTTCTTTTTTTACTTGCTCTTCCTTTGCTTTTATTACTTTTTTCTGTTTTGCTGTTACTTTTTTACGCTTGGAGTTCTCAATTTGTACCAGCTTGAAAAGCTCAGACATCAGTTCGCGTTTTTGTTTGTTTTCAAAGTACTTTTCGGAAATATCGTTTACTTTTTGTCCGAGATAAATTAAGCGTTGATTATTGTCGTATAACTCTTGGTAGTTCTCTAGTTTCTTTTGGATTTTCGCATTGATTTCTTCAAGCTTGTCTGCTTCTTCTATTTTTTTCTTTTCGTTTAGTTTCAACGATTGGCCAGTTTTTTCTAAACGAGAACGCTCTTTTTGAAGTTTAGCAATCGTAGCATCAAAGCGTACTTTACTGCGTTCTATTTTCTTTTTGGCGCGGTTTATTAAACTGTAAGGAATCCCATTCTTTTGAGCAACTTCAAAAGTGAATGAACTACCAGCTTGACCAATAACCAATTTAAAAAGCGGTAGGAGCGTGCGTTCATCAAAAAGCATATTAGCATTCAGCATGTGGGGCAGCTCATTTGCCAAAATTTTTAAATTTGAATAATGTGTTGTTATAATACCAAACGCCTCTCTGTGATAAAACTCTTCTAAAAATGTTTCAGCCAAAGCACCTCCAAGTTCTGGATCACTTCCCGTACCAAACTCATCAATTAAAAAAAGGGTGTTTTTATTACACTTCTTTAAAAAATAATTCATTTGTTTTAAACGATAACTATAGGTGCTTAAATGATTTTCAATAGATTGATTATCTCCAATATCACTTAGAATCCTATCGAACAAACAAATTTTACTACGCTCATGAACTGGAATGAGCAAACCACTTTGTAGCATGACTTGTAATAAGCCTACTGTTTTAAGTGTAATACTTTTTCCTCCAGCATTAGGACCAGAAATGACTATAATTCTACTATCTTGTTTTAGTTCTATGGTTTGTGGAAAGGTAGTTTCTTTCTTTTCTAAATTATTTAGATATAAAAGAGGGTGGTAAGCGTCTCTTAAAAACATGCTTCTCCCTTCCGAAATTTCAGGAAGAATAGCATTCATAGATCGGGCATATTTAGCTCTTGCCGAAATAACGTCCATATTTATTAAGAATGTCTGATAGTCTTCTAATAATGGCAAAAACGGTCGAATAAAATTCGTGAGGTCCTTTAAAATACGAATTACCTCTTCTTGTTCTTCATACTCTAAGTTGTTAAGCTCTCGTGAGTGCTGTAGGGTCGTTTCTGGTTCTATATAAACAATACTGCCCGTTTTACTGCCTCCCATAATGGCACCCTTTACCTTACGACGATACATAGCTTTTACGGCAAGCACACGTTTGTTGTCTACTACAGACTCACGAATATCATCTAAATATTCAAGATTGTGATACGTATTAAGAGCTGTAGAGAAACTGGCGTTTATTTTACCTTTTATCTTATTTATAGACTGACGCAATTCAAAAAGTAAGGAGGAAGCATTATCTTTTATATCTCCAAATCGGTCTACAATAGCATCCACTTTTTCAATAATAACTTTGGTAACCTCAATATGTGATGCATATTCGTTGAGTTTCGGATAATATTCTTCAAACTTTTTTAAATAAGTAACAATATCATTTGTAGTTAATGATATGGAAACTATTTTTTTTAATGCATGCACTTCTAAATATGTGTTTTCAATACGTAAAAGTTTAATTTCCTTTGAGATAGCATCAAATCCATGGTTTGGAATGCGATTATCATTATAAAAAGACGATAAGTACTCATTGGTTAATTGCAAAGCATCAATAAGTGCTTCCTTGGTTTTGTAAGGACTCGTTAATAATGCTTTCTCATTGCCTAGAGGTGTTACACAATGTTCGCTTACTTGTTGCAGGACCGTTGAAAATTCTAGGTCTTTTAATGTTTTGTCATGAATATTTATCATTCGCTTTCTCATCAAGAAATAAGTGAACAAAGTTAAAAATTCTATTTGATTAGGACCATAGTTTAGTAAGAAGTAAATAATAAGCTAAAACTCTTAAATTATGTTAATTAACAGTAGATCGTCATTCTTTAACATAACGCTAACATCTGCGGATAGGATTTGTACATACCTTGAAAACGCAACCAAAAAATATGACTAAAATGAAAACGAACAACCTTACCACATTATTTATGTGTTTATTACTTACTTTAAGTTTTAGCACATTTGCACAAGTCAATACACCTAGAGGAAGTCAGCAAGCTATAATGACCCAACGGGTAGGTATTTCAGATGTTTCAATAATCTATTCCAGACCCAGTGTAAAGGGTAGAGAGGTTTGGGGGAAATTAGTGCCTTACGGAATGAATAATTTAGGATTTGGAACGGCTACTGCTGCGCCTTGGAGGGCAGGAGCAAACGAAAATACCACGATAACGCTTACCCATGATGCCAAAATAGAAGGAAAAGCCATTAAAGCTGGAACTTACGGATTTCATGTAGAATTGAAAGATGAAGATAATGCCACTGTAATCTTGTCCCATGATGCCAATGCTTGGGGAAGCTATTTTTATGATGTCTCTAAAGATGCTTTACGGGCAGATGTTAAAACGAAGTTTGTAGCACATAAAGAATTGTTGACTTATGAAGTTAATGAAATACAACCAAGCTATGCCATAGTATCTCTTGTATGGGAGAAAAAAGAAATTCCTTTTAAAGTAGAGTTCGATGTTACTAATATTGTTTTAAATGAATTTAGAGCTAAATCTATAGGACGTCAAGGTTTTAATAGACAAAATTGGGAAAATATGGCACGTTTCTCATTAAATAATGGAGGTGATTTAAATGAGGCCTTAGGTTGGATAAATGGAGCTATTGAAGGTAATTTTTACAGTCAGAAAACGTTTAATAACCTGGCAATAAAAGGACAGATATTAAATAAACTTGGAAAGACTCAAGAATATGCGGCATTAATGGACGAAGCTTCAACCATGGCGAATAAAAACCAGTTGAATAATATCGGTTATCAAATGTTAGCAGCCAAAGATTATGACCGAGCACTTAAATACTTTAAGTTAAATGTAGCAAATAATCCCAAAGACGCTAATTCTCATGACAGTTTAGGAGAGTGTTACAAGACTATGGGCGATAAGAAAAATGCGATTAAGCACTTAAAAAAGTCATTATCATTAAACCCACCAGCCAATGTAAAAGCAAATTCAGAAAAGCTTTTGGGTGAGTTGGGTGCTTTGTAAAAAATCATCAATCAAATTACAAATACAAACCGTGTGACAAAGCTCAACCCGAAAGGGTTGAGTTTTTTTAACCATGAACGGTTTCGGTTTTTCCGTAGTTTTTTATTACAATGCTTTCAAACTCTATGAGTTCTTTCCAGCGTTTATCTACATCTATATCTTTTCCATATTTACGTGCAAACCCTATGAAAGTTGTATAATGTCCAGCTTCACTAATCATTAAATCATGGTAAAACTTAGAAAGTTCGGGGTCTTTTATTTTTTTTGACAATAGTTTGAAACGTTCACAGCTCCTGGCTTCAATCATGGCCGAAAACAAAAGCCTGTCTACCATACATTGCAGTCTGTTTCCACCTTTGTTCATGAATTTGTACAGTTCATTAACATAGCTGTCCTTACGCTCTCTACCCAGTTTATAGCCACGTTTCTTTATAATATCATGAACCATTTGGAAGTGTTCCAGCTCTTCTTGAGCCAATACTAATAAATCAGTAACTAAGTCGGTATACTCAGAATTTAAAGTAATAATAGTGATGGCATTAGTTGCTGCTTTTTGCTCACACCAAGCATGATCGGTCAGAATCTCTTCAATATTAGACTCTACAATATTTACCCAGCGCGGGTCTGTTTCTAGTTTTAAGCCAAGCATATTCGTTTTTTTGTAAAAGTAAGGTTATATAATTAGCCACTAAAATTACGAGATGTAATTCCAGATATTTTTGTATTTACTCAATGCTTTATAAGCATCTAAAACCACTTTATTGTTGTTGGAAGAGAGGGTAGCATCATTTTTAAGTATATTTTTGGCGTGGTGTCTTGCCAATTTTAGAATATCGTTATCTTTTATAATATCGGCAATTTTAAGATTCAAGACTCCGCTTTGTTGGGTTCCCATAATATCTCCAGGTCCGCGTAAACGTAAATCAACTTCTGCAATTTCAAAGCCGTCGCTGGTTCTTACCATGGTTTCTAAGCGTGTCTTGCTATCATTGCTAAGTTTGTGACTTGTCATTAAAATACAATAACTCTGTTCAGCACCACGTCCCACACGTCCACGAAGCTGATGCAGCTGTGATAAACCAAAACGCTCTGCGCTTTCAATAATCATAACGGAGGCATTAGGTACATTAACACCAACTTCAATAACGGTGGTCGCTACCATAATTTGCGTTTCACCTTTTATAAAGCGTTGCATTTCGTAATCTTTATCTGCAGGTTTCATTTTTCCATGAACAATGGATATCTGATAATCTGGTAAAGGAAAGTCCCTAGCAATACTTTCGTAACCGTCCATTAAATCTTTATAGTCCATTTTTTCATTTTCTTGAATTAATGGATATACAATATAAATTTGTCTTCCTTTTGTTATTTCATCTCGGATAAATTTGAAAACATTCAATCGATTTTTATCGTAACGATGTACTGTTTTTATGGACTGCCTTCCTGGGGGTAATTCATCGATAATAGAAATATCTAAATCACCATAAACCGACATGGCCAATGTTCTTGGAATTGGCGTTGCTGTCATTACTAAAATATGTGGAGGGACAGGAGCTCCACTAATCTCCCCAGAGGGGAGACTTTTTAATTGCTCTTCGATATGTCTCAAAACATTATCAATATCTCCTATTATATGTATGTTGTTAAGCCGAATGACTTTAAAACCAATTTCATTTAATATTTGAGTGCGTAAGGCATCTGCTTCTTTTTGTTCAATAGTATTATGGTAACCTCCGTCAACTTCAATTATTAAATTTTTTTCCAGACAAATAAAGTCAACTATAAATTCATCAATAATATGCTGTCTTCTAAATTTATAATTAAGTTTTTTATTTCTCAGAGATTCCCATAAAATGGATTCTGCCTGCGTACTTTTCTTTTTGTTTTCTGCTTGAAGTTTTTTTAATAAATTGTATGCTGAAGGGCGAGCGGTCATATACTTTTGACGAACGGATTTTGCGTCCTCCCTTCGGGAGGATTGAGGAGGGCCTTTCTTCCACAATTTACTTCGTTGAGCAACTCCAAATCGATGCTGTTCATCTATAATAGCAAGTCCTAAATTTTTAAATTTCACCTTATCTTCAAGAAGAGCGTGAGTGCCAATGAGGATCTGTAAATCGCCATTTTCTAAACTTTCATGAATTTTTTTTCTTTCTGAAGTTTTAGTTGAGCCAGTTAGTGTTTTTATACTGATATTCAGTTCTTTGCATAAATCATGTAATCCATTATAATGTTGGACTGACAAAATTTCAGTCGGAGCCATTAAACAGGCTTGGAAACCGTTGTCAAGTGCTATTAACATTGACATGAGAGCAACTATAGTCTTGCCAGAACCTACATCACCTTGTAACAACCTGTTCATTTGTGCATTACTGCCTAAATCAGCACGAATTTCTTTTAAAACACGTTTTTGAGCACCTGTTAATTCAAAAGGTAAATGGGCTTTGAAAAAGGTGTTGAAATAATTGCCAACCTTTTCAAAAGGAAAGCCTTTTATTTTCGATTTATGGACTAGGTTTTTGATAATAAGTTGTAATTGAATATAAAATAATTCTTCAAATTTTAATCGAAATTGGGCTTTGGAAAGTAACTCTTGACTTTTCGGAAAATGCACATTAAAAAGAGCTTCACTTTTGGAAATTAATTTGAGTTCAGTAAGCAGAGGTTCAGATAGTGTTTCTGTAAACCTATTTCCTGTCTCTATAAAAAGCTGCTGCATGATTTTGCTAATCACACGATTTGTAATACCTCTGTTTGATAGTTTCTCTGTTGACGGATATATTGGTTGCATAGCAGAGCGTAAATTCCCTTTATGCTCATCAACCCCCTCAATATCTGGGTGTGGCATGTTGAACTTGCCACTAAACCAATTGGTTTTTCCAAAAATAACGTATGGCTTATTGAGTTTCAAGCTCTCACGGATCCATTTCTGACCTCTAAACCAAACAAGCTCCATAGTGCCTGTATCATCTTGAAAAGTCGCGACCAAGCGCTTGCCGCGTTTTTGAGCAACTTCTTTAAAGCCAGTAATTTTACCAATTATTTGAACATCTGCATTACTGCGTTGCAGTTTATTGATTTTATAATACCGCGTTCTGTCTATGTATCTATTTGGAAATAGGTTGATTAAATCTTGATAAGTGTGTATGCCCAACTCTTTTCTCAATAAATCAGCACGATTAGGACCGACGCCTTTTAGGTAATCTATTGGTGTTTGAAGCTTTGCTGACATAACAGCGAATTTAGGATATTTGATTAAATTTTAAAAGCAAACATTAGCTATCATTAATTCTTTTCTTTAAGGTTCTTTGTGGTATTCGTTTTTTATGACTGTGTGGGCGTTTTTTTTGGTTTTAATCTTAATTTGTATATTTACATAGCCTATTAACCCCAAAGACATGAAACCTTATTTAACCCTAATCATGTTCATATGCATTTTGAATGCGTGTGAAAAATCGAATATTGAAAACTTAGACACTCCTAATCCTCCTTCTTCTAATGATGTTATATACGAAGATAAAGCTTGTTCGTCTTGCGATTTTGTTGTTCAAGAGAATGCATGGCAAGTTGATGGAAGTGTAGAGCAACTCAGAACAGATGGTACTATGGCTAAAATTCAACCAGGAGATACCATTGGAATTACAGGAAATAGAGCGGGAATACAATTTGTAAATATTGCTGGCACTGAAGAAAAACCTGTAGTAATTACCAATTGTAATGGGGCCGCAAGAATAGGCATCACTATTAATGAATCTAAAGGACTGCATTTTATAAATTCAAAACATTTTGTGATATCTGGAGCAGGAAGTACTTCGCAAAAATATGGTATCAAGCTTATTGGATATTTTGGTATTGAAATAACCGATTACTCGACCAATTTTGAAATTTTTGCAGTAGAAGTACTTGGTGCAGGATATGTTGGTATTGCTGCGAGAACTAGTCCGCCATCATACCCAGATTGTGTTAATGCAGATAATACCAGAGCTGTATTTACTCAAAAGAATACCTTGATACATCATAATTATATTCACGATACTGGTGGTGAGGGTTTTTATATTGGAGGTTCTCATTGGCATAAACTATGGGATGAAAAATGTCCAGGTGTATATGAGCCTGAGCTTCATGGCGTACGTGTTCATCATAATATCTTAGAGAATATAGGTATGGACGGTATCCAAGTAGGAAGCGCCTCGAGAGACGTGAAAATTTATAACAACACCATCAATAATTTTGGAACACGAAGCGTAGGAGGTCATATGACGGGCTTTCAAATTAACCCTGGTACTACTGGGGAATTGTATAATAATGTTGTGAATAGCGGTAATGGTTTTGGTATATTCGTTCTAGGAAAAGGAGATAATTTAATATACAACAATCTAATTATTAAGCCTACTTACGACGGTATTTATACTCAAGATAGAAGCCCAGCTGCCAATGCAGGTTTTTATATTATTAACAACACAATTATTGAGCCTGGAGTAAAAGGTATTGGGTGGAATTCTTATGAGACCAGTAATAATGAAATTGTTAACAATATAATTTATAAACCAGCTCAGGAGTTTATAGGTAGTGATGGTCATAACGACAACTACTTTTATGATAACAATCTGGAGTTAAGAGGTGACGAGGGAATTAAATTTGGTGAAAATTACCAATTACTTAATGGATCTATTGGAGCCATAGACAAGGGGAAAGATATATTTGATAAATATAAAATAGCTTTTGATATTTTGGGTAATCAAAGACCAAGTGGGTCTAGTTATGATATTGGGGCTTATGAATACACTGATTAGCTTTTTTTGATACATATTTATGATATTACTCCATCTTAGGTTTTGATCAACTTGATAAGACATGGCTTTGCTTTTTTGTTAAAAACGAAGTTGTGAGGTAAGAACATCAAAAAATTGTATTTTGGCTTAACATTTGATGTCTTGAATATATGATGCGTCCGTATACTTTAATCTTATTCCTTATTCTTGTTAAATCCTGGGGGCAACAAACCGATTACGTCGATTTTAAAGTAGCTAAGGCTAATATTGCATTTGGAGAGCTTATGCAGAAGGAAGTGAAAGGTGTTGTTTCCTATGAGTTTGATATTTTAAAAGACGTAGATTCAGTCTGTATTGATGCTGTTAATTTTGATGAAATCGAATATGAATTAGATGGAAAAATCAATGGTAAATTCTATGATGGCAAACGATTAATAATAAAACACCCTTTTAAATTGGGTAATCATCATAAAGTAGATGTTACATGGAAAACCAGACCTAAAAAGGCGATGTATTTTATAGATTGGGATTATGATGGAGGAAACAAGCAAATCTGGACACAAGGTCAAGGTAAATATACCAGTAATTGGTTGCCGAGTATTGATGATATGAATGAGAAAATTGAATTTGATTTATCGGTCACATTTCATAAAGATTATAAGGTTATTGCCAACGGAAAACTTATTGAAAAAACAAATAAGGGTAATGTAATTAGTTGGCATTTCGATATGCAAAACCCCATGCCGAGTTACTTAGTGGCGTTAGCTATTGGTAGATACGATAAAAAGGTTGAATACTCAAAAAGTAACATACCGTTAGACATGTATTTTTATCCAAAAGATTCATTAAAGTTTGAGCCAACATATCGTTACACCAAACATATGTTTGATTTTTTAGAAGAAGAAATTGGCGTACCATACCCGTGGCAAAATTATAAGCAAGTACCAGTAAAGGATTTTTTATATGCGGGGATGGAAAACACAAGTGTAACCATTTTTTCTGATGCTTTTGTGATTGATTCTATCACTTTTGTAGATAAAAACTATGTAAATGTTAATGCTCATGAACTGGCACATCAATGGTTTGGTGATTTGGTTACCGAGACCTCAGGAACCCACCATTGGTTGCAGGAAGGTTTTGCGACTTATTACGCTTTGTTAGCAGAACGAGACGTATTTGGAGACGATTATTACTACTGGAGGCTTTACGAATATGCTCAAGAGTTATTGGAACAACAAAAAGCAGGGCAAAGCACGTCGCTTTTAAATCCTAAATCGAGCAGTACGACATTTTATAAAAAGGGAGCCTGGGTATTGCATATGTTACGTGAGAAAGTGGGGGATATGGCTTTTAAAATTGCAGTAAAAAACTATCTGAACAAAAATCAATTCAAAAACGTGGAGACTAACGATTTTATAATTGAAGTCGAGCAGGCGAGTGGTCAGGATTTAGGTGCGTTTGCAGAGGTTTGGCTAAAAGCTAAAAAGTTTAATTTTGATGATGCTTTAGAGAGTCTTAAAAAATCTGTTTTTATACAAGAATATTTAATGGTTGATTGTGAGGCTTATACATCTAAATGTAAAGAGTCTCTATCTTCTGGAGTTTCAGAGGAAGCTAAAATAAAAGTCATTTCACAAATGTTTGACCGATTGCAAAAAGAAGATTTTAAGAACTCTTTACAAGTTCGTCAAGCCATTGCCAAAAATATATCTAAAGTCCCAGAAAAGCTAAAAAAAGAATATGAAACACTGCTAGAAGATAAGTCCTATGTGACGATTGAAGCTGCTTTATTTGGATTGTGGAACAGTTTCCCTAAAGACCAAAACAAATATTTAGAAAAAACCAGAGGCATTCAAGGTTTCTATAATAAGAATATTAGAATGCTTTGGTTAACACTTGCTTTGCTTACCGATGATTTTGAATCTGAAAATGACGACCTATATTTTAATGAATTACTTGATTACACAAGTCCAAAGTATGGTTTCGAAATCCGTCAGAATGCCTTTAGCTATTTAAAATGGATAAGTGCTTGCGGTGAAAAATGTCAAGAAAATTTACAACAAGCTACTAAACATCATAGTTGGCAATTTTCCAAGTTTGCAAAAGCGATGTTAAAAGCTAAATAAATATTACTTTCTTCTTTCTAAATTTGCTGGGTTTCTACAAATTAGACAGCCTGTTAAATAAGTGATTGACAGCTCGTAAACGCCATCGGTTCTACCAATTTTTGAGGTGTTTATATCATAGGAAAAACCAAAGCGTAGCTGCTCGAATTCTAATCCTATAAACGTGTTGATAGAAGTTAGCAAATGACTATTTAAGCTATTTTTTGCAGGGTTGGTAACTGCCATTGCTCCCAACATGAGTTTTTCCAGTTTTACTGTTGTGCCAATATCTAATCTATTATACTGCCCCTGCTGCATATAATTAAGAGAAATAAGCATGTCGTTATAATCAAAATAAGGAAACTTATAATTGGCATGTATGGAATAAAATATATCTAATGGAACATTGCCATTTTCTATAAATGAAATATTGGGCTTGTTTAAATGTTTTATAGAAGCGCCTAACCATATATCGGTATCATTACGTGTATTTTTTTTGTCAAAAACAAAACCGGTTGAGAAATCCAAAAAAGTTACATTTCTATTTGCATTTAAAGCAAAGACGTCTGAAGAAATTGGGTTGATGGTTTCCGAATTAATGTTAATTTGATCTGCTAACACTAAATTTCTAAAATTAAATGATTTGGTACCGAAACCAACCTCAATAGCGGGCCTGAAATACCAATCGTTAGCTAATCTTACATGATATGCGAAGTTTACGTTACCTTGCAAATGGTTGTAGTCGGTATTATTTTCATGCTGATTTAAAATACTAAAACCTATACCTCCAACGTTTTCAATCAAGGAATTGAAAAAAGCATATTCGGTATCAACTCTTAAATTTAAACTGGGCCATTGTGTTCTGTGAATTAGGCCAAAATATGAAGCGTTCTCAAAACCCGAAAAACCTGGGTTTGTAGTTTCTGGAACTAAAAAATATTGAGAAAAAATAGGATCTTGGGCTTCTGTTTCTAAGCAAAAACAGCTTATAATAATTATAACTAATATTTTAATTTTCATTTATTAAGCTGTATCTATTATTTAATTAAAGTTAAAACGCCTTCTTTTATTATGTTTCCGCCATAAAAAGTTTTTGCTATAAACTTAAATTGGTAATTTCCATTTTCGGCTCTTGTGTTTTTTATTTTTCCATCCCAACCTCTTATGTTTTCACCACTTTCGGAATATATTATACTTCCCCAGGTATCATAAATATTTAAGGTCATATCATTTAAACCTATAAAAACGGGAAAAAAGTAATCGTTTAGATTGTCGCCATTTGGAGTGAATGCATTTGGCATAACAAGGCTATACCCTTTTTCAACAACTAAAGTTGTTTCGCTGGTATATTTACATCCAAATGGATAAGTAACGGTTTGTTTAACGGTGTATGTGCCTTCCTTGGTGTATGTGTGTTCTGGGTCTATTTCACTTGAAAGATTTCCGTCTCCAAAATCCCAACTGATATTAATAAAATCGCCTATAGCAGTGTTTGTAAATTGTATGGGGTCATATATGGAGTATAAATCATAAGTACTAAACCCAAAAGAATCTACAGTAAAACTAGAGCCGTCTATTACTGGAGTTGCAACTTGAATAGAGAAATCTTTAACACATCCAAAGCTATCTGTAACTGTAAGAATAACTAAACCATTGGTTTCGGTATTCATTATTTCATTATTTTCACCTGTTATAGTTCCACTAGACCAGCTAAGTTGATAAGGTGGAATGCCTCCCTTAACATTTGCTATAAAAGTTTGATCGACTTCTTTAGTGTCACAATTAAAATTAGTGATTACTTCAAAAGGAGCTTCAAGAGGTTCAAACCTTTTAACTTCAAAAGATTCGGTTTCTGTACAGCCATTGGCATCAGTAACTGTGACGGTATAAATATCTGGAGGAATATTTGATAAATCTTCTATTCTTGAACCATTACTCCATACAATTGATAAAGGTAAAGAGCCGCCAGTTATCTCTAAATCAATAGCTCCGCTATTTACATCGTCACAATCTAAGGCGTCTGATGCAATCCCTATTAATGTTAGTAAAGGAGGTTCATGAATAGTGAACGATTCCTGTAAAACACACCCTTTGGCATCGGTAATGGTTACCGAATAATCTCCTGGACCAATATTGTTTCGTTCATCCCCAGAGGTAGAGCTATCGTCCCAAACCAGCGTTACAGGGCTTTCGCCTCCTACCAGATTTAATTTTATACTCCCATCGCTATCTCCAAAACACGATACGTCTTTAACGTCTGGATTAATATCAAAAATAGGAGCATTATTCAGAACTATAGGAAAATTAACTGTACAGTCTAAAGCATCGGTTATTGTAACAGTATAAGTACCATGAGATAAGTTGTCCTGTACCATACCAGTACCTAAATTACTCCATTGAATGGGAGCATAAGGCGGGACACCTCCAGAAATACCATTAATAGTTATAGCTCCACTATCATCATTGTAACAAACTATTTCCTTGATTGTATAATCTAATTTTATTTCTGGGTTTTGTGGAACAGTAACTTGTAAGTTTTCGGTACACCCAGAATTATCTGTAACAACTAAATTATAAATCCCAGCTTCAATATTCCTTAAATTTCTATTGCTACTTCTAAATCCGTTAGGTCCAGTCCAGTTATATCTATAATTAAAAACACCAGGAGTTGTTTCTGTAGCCCTACCACCAGTTACGTTTACATCTATTTCTCCTGTAAACGCTCCATAACAAAGAATAATATCAACAGGACTTGCTAAACTGACTTCTAGCAAAGGTGGTTCAATAATTGTGTAAGAACTCGTTAAGGTATTACAATTATTAACTTCAGTAATAGTGACTTCGTATTGCCCAGGAGCCAGGTTGCTTAGGTCTTCTGATGAAGCAGAAAATGTCGGGTCTCCAACTTTTGTCCATACAAAAGTATAAGGGGTTGTTCCTCCACTAACATTTAGATTAATTCGCCCATTATTTAAACCAAAACAGGTGATGTCATTTTTGCTATCACTTAAAATCTGGAATAAGCCTGGTTCGGTAACTCTGTAATTCGCAGTAAAAGGGCAGTTGCCATCATCGGTAATTCTTAAAGTGTAATTTCCAGGTTCTAAATCTCTAAGGTCTTCATCGTTGCTATTAAATCCATTTGGACCTGTCCAAGAAATAATATAAGGAACCCCAGTTGAAAAAGGGGTGCCTCCCGATATGGTAATGTCTATAGAGCCGTCATCTGAGTCAAAACAGGTGTTATTGATAATATTTTGCGTAACATTAATTAATGGATTAACAGTTACGGTTACTGTAAAACCTGGACCAGGACAGTCATTAGCAATAGGAGATACTGTATATGTTGCTGTAGCTGGAGCACCTGTATTATTTGATAGTCTCTGGCTAATGTTATTTCTTGGAGATGATTGAGCTGTTGCACCACTGATAGCTCCAGAAGGGTTCGCCACAGGAGTAGACCAGGTATAGGTAGTCCCAGTTGGAACATTATCCGTGCTATTAGTAAACGGTCTAACTAGAAAAGTCTCTCCGCTACAAATTTCTGCAGTTTTTGGAGATATAATGGGAGATAACACCATATCTACAGAAAAGTTAGCTGTTTTGGTTGTTGTACCACAGCTATTTGTAACACTAAAAGTGGCTGTATAGTTTCCACTTGTAGTATAGTCTATAGATCCAGGGTTTAATGATGTTGATGATGAAGGTGTACCCCCAGGAAAACTCCATAAATAAGTTAAAGTTTCAGTGCTTGCTGCACAGGTTTCTAAAACTCTACCTACGGGGTTAATAGTTGCGGAATTACAAAAATCTGAAATGGGTTCCAATTCAGTTTTAGGTCTTTGTTTTACTTGTATGGTTTTGGTAACAACACGGCGTATGCCACACGAATTCCATGTCGTTAACCTTAAACTATAAGTCCCAGAAGTTGAGAAACGAAATGTAGGCTCTCTTGAAGATGAATTTGTTCCATTTACAAAACTCCATTGTTCTGGTTCTTCTCCACAAAAACTATCATAATAATTTATAATTTCCCAACGATAAGTTTCGGCTCCACAGCCTAAACTAGCATCTGTGGTATTTGTAACTTGAAAATTTTCTAATAGACATGCATTCCCAAATGTAAAATCTGGTTCTAATATAGGCTCTACGCATATTGTTTTTGAGACTGAGGTTCCAACTCCGCAAGGTGTTTCGGCAGCTAAGGTTATGGTATATGTTCCAGGAGTTGTATATACGTGGCTAGGGCTAACAGCTCTTGAAGGCGGGCTTCCGTCACCAAAATCCCATGTATATACATTAAATGTACTACAGTCATTAGTATAGCCAGCTATAGTTGTATTGCTGAAAAAAGTAGATGTGTTTGCACATACAATGTTACTAACATTAAAATTTACAGTAGGTACGTCTAAAATAATAATAGGGCCAGCAGTAAGGAACGTGCTGCCACAGGATGTAGTTATTGTTAAACTTACAGTGTTGCCACCAGGACAATTAAACCTAGTAAATGTATGTGGAATTGGAAAATCTTGTGATGCTGGAGGGTTTGCTGCATTATAATAAGGAGAGCTTTCTAACTGTGATTGCGTATAGCTTGCTGTATTGCCATCACCATAGTTTATTTGATAATTGGTATCTGAAGGGTTTAATGCCCAAGACCCAATAGCAAATTCTATAGGAGCTAGTGGAATACATAAATTGGTTGTATTACCAGGAGCTATTAAAGCACCAATAGGATTATTAGAATTTTTTATAACATAGGTAATAGAATTATTGCAGCCGCTATTACCAATACCAGTAACAACCATATTGTATGATCCTAGGGATGTATAGGTATGCATTTTAGGAAAGGTTACATTGGTTTCAGAAGTCCCATCTCCCCAATCGATATTATATGATGCTATGCACGCAGATGAATTAGAATTGTTACCAACATTTATGGTGTATTGTGGATCTGTATTATTGTCACCACATTTTTCAAAAGGAGCACTAGAGCCAGGAGGTGCATTTAAATTTACAAATTCTAAATCGGGCTGTTGTTGAATTGAAATAATTTTCGTTATAGGCGTGTTATCTCCATTGCCATCTGTAACTGTTAATGTTACACTGTTATTTTGAAAACCACAACCTAATTCGGTATAGAGGTGTGTAGGGTTTCTTTCAGTAGATGTCTTACCATCTCCAAAATCCCAACTAAACGTAAATGGGGCAACTCCAGAAACTGTAGGTGCAAATGTGATTGCTGTCCCAGAACAAGTGCCATCATTATTAAAAGTAAAGTCAACAGTTGGAGGCTTAATGACGCTTTCAGTATTAGAAATATTATGTATAACAGATTTGTTTAATCCAAAAAAAGTAACAATTATTAAAAAAAATAAAAAGGTAAGAAAGGAATTCTTGTTCATGTAGAGTATTTAGTAACAGTTGGTTAATGCTAAACTAATATTTTGTTAATGTTAAGCAAGTTTTTGGCGTTGAAAAGAAGTAAATTTCGATATGCTACATTTTTTTCGATTTAAATAAAAAAAAGGGTGTTTATATCTAGAAATGAATGGTTAGAATCTATTCAAGATATAATTAGTTGCACACTAATTTCTTAAATCATTATCTCTTATTGGTTGCTTAAATAGCTATTCTTTCTTATTTGGCTAGAATTTTATGATGAAATATGTTTATTCCACAAAATGCATAAAATGGCTATGTAAAATTCCAAATACTTAAATAAAGGATTTTTAGTATTAAAATTAATATTGGTTCTCACTATATTTACAATTAGAATAATAAAAATGAAAGCATTAGTAATTTCAGGAGGTGGCAGTAAAGGGGCGTATGCAGGTGGTGTAGCTCAGTATTTAATAGAGGAAGAGAAGAGGGATTACGATATGTTTTTAGGCACATCTACAGGAAGTTTACTGGTGCCACATCTAGCAGCTGATGAAATAAGTAAGATTAAAGAGGTATTTACAAATGTTAATCAAGGTAATATTTTTAGTGTGAACCCTTTTGTGCAGCGGAAAAAAGGAAATCGTGAATTCGTATCAATCGATTTTATAAATACCCTTTGGCAATTCATTAAAATGAAGCGGACTTTTGGAGAAAGTAAGGCATTAAGGCGTTACCTGAAAAAGCATTTTACTGAAACCGAGTACAACCTGATTAAGGAAACCAAAGAAGATGTTGTTGTTACAGTATCTAATTTGTCTAAAAATAGAGTGGAATATAAGTCCATAAAAGATTTTAGTTACGACGAATTTTGTGATTGGATATGGATTTCTTGCAATTATATTCCTTTTATGTCTTTGGTTAAAAGAAATAGTTTCGAGTATGCCGATGGCGGACTAGGTTGTGTAGTGCCTATTAGAGAAGCTATATTGCGAGGCGCTACAGAAGTTGATGCCATCGTTTTGGAGTCTGAGAATATGGAATACAACAAAGTCTTGGGTAAAAATCCATTTTCTTTAATGATTAATTTGTTTAGTCATTTACTAGACCAAGTAGAACGTAGTGATATTACTATTGGTAAGTTAGCAGCGAAAAATAAAGAGGTGAAGCTTAATTTGTACTATACGCCATCAAAGCTCATCGAAAATTCATTGATTTTCAATAAAAAGCTTATGACTTCATGGTGGCAGCAAGGATACGACTATGCTAAGGAGAAATGCCAGCAAGCACGTTCAAATGAACTGCGTATTGATGATTAAGATATTACCATAAATCAGATACTTCTTCTTTAATAAAAGAAAGCGCTGCATCACTAGGCGAACGGCGCTCCATCATTTCGGTTAAAACAACTTCCCTTAGTTTATTTGCTGTATCTGTTTTTTCAAGCAGGTTAGCTTTTCTGATAAGTTGTATGGTGGCATTTTTTGCAGTGGTAATTATATTCCAGCACTCATCACTAATGTATATTTGTTGTGATAAATTATGTTCAAATTCTTGTTCAATGGTATGTATAAGTAAAGATTCGTAATCTTCTTTATTTGAGGATGTTGGAATGGTTCTAATTAGTAGTTTTGATGGCGTAATACGTTCTAGGAACAAAGCCATTCTTTCATAAGCTTGCAAGCGTAAAGGCATCGCTGTTACCTGTAAATCTTTTTTTAATAAAAACCGTCTGCGACCATCTTCATTCTTAGTATGTTCTCTAAAAAAATAATATGCAATTACACCAGTTATTAGCGATGGGATTGTGAATAAAAATAAATCTATAATTCTTTGTGCATCCATAAAATGTTAATCGATTTGGGTTTTGTCATGATTTCCGCCCAAATATAAACAATCTTTTAAATCTTGCATACTAATAAATGGTACAGGTGTTTTTTCATACATATATGTTCTGTCTAATTCTTTTGAAAGATTATGGTCATCGACATTAATCTCGATATCATTCATTTTAAATTGACAGGGGTGTTCATATCCAGCCGCATGTGTTATTTCTACTAATTCCTTTTTAAAGGTCTTAAAGTATTGTGCTAATCGTTCCGATTTTAAAGTAGGGTCTATACCATTTTGCAACCATTTGCTTTGAGTAGCAATACCACTGGGACATCTGTTAGTATGGCATATTTGTGCTTGAATACAGCCAATACTCATCATGGCTTCGCGTGCCACGTTAATACAGTCTATGCCCATGGCAAATGCCATAGCTGCTTTTGCAGGAAACCCTAGTTTGCCACTACCAATAAATACAATACGTTCAGATAAACCTTTATGTTTGAAAAGTTTATATAGCTCACTAAAACCATAGACCCAAGGGAGGGAGACATGGTCTGCAAAACTTGGTGGTGCAGCACCTGTACCACCTTCGCCACCATCTACCGTAATAAAATCTGGCCCTTTTCCCGTTTTTAGCATGAGGTCTGCAAGCTCATGCCATTGTTCAAGTTTACCAATAGCAGCTTTAATACCAACAGGTAAGCCTGTAGCTTCAGCTATACTTTCTATAAAATCTACCATTTCAGGGACGTTAGAAAAAGCTTTATGGTTAGGAGGAGATAATACATCTTTACCTACTTCAACACCACGAATTTTAGCAATTTCCTTAGTTATTTTTGCTCCAGGAAGTACGCCTCCTTTTCCTGGTTTTGCACCTTGAGATAACTTTACTTCTATAGCTCTAATAAAGGGGTTGTCCTTAACCAACTGTTTCATTTTTTCCATTGAAAACCCGCCATCCTCAGAGCGAACACCAAAATAACCTGTACCGAAATGAAATACGACATCGCCACCATTACTGTGATAAGGGGATAATCCGCCTTCTCCAGTATTATGATATGCTTCAGCTATTTTAACACCTTTGTTTAAAGAGTCTACAGCTCTGGCAGAAAGCGAGCCATAACTCATTGCGGACACGTTAATAACTGATGCTGGGCGATATGGCCTTTTCCGTTTGTTAAATTTACCTATAACTTTAGCGCAGGGTAAAAATGTTTTGTCAATACTGTTCGGATGATTTTTATCAATTTTATAGGGAATCATAGCATTATTTATAAAAACATGCTGATGTTCGTATATATCCCTATCGGTACCAAAACCTTCATAATTATTCTCCTTTTTAGCAGATGCATAAATCCATCCGCGTTCAATACGGTTAAAAGGCAATTCTTCTCTGTTATTGGCTACAAAATACTGGCGCATTTCGGGGCCAATACTTTCTAACCAATATCGGAAATGTCCAATTACGGGAAAATTATGGCTAATGGTATGGCTTTTTTGAATAAAAATATCCCGTATAGCGACTAGAGCTAAGCCAATTAAAATCCAACCCCACCAAGAAATGTTTGATAAAAAATCTAATACGTTGTTCATACTAATTATTTAAATAATCAAAGGCTATATGAGTTAATGTTTTTACACCCAAAAGCATACCGCTTTCATCAATCATAAAATCTGGTGTATGATGCGGAAATGCTTCTTTGTTTCCAGGAGTCATACCCCCTAAAAAGAAATAAAGCCCAGGAATGACTTCTTGAAAATATGAAAAGTCTTCACCTCCAGTGGTTGCTTTTCTCAAACGGACATTCTTTACACCAGCAACTTTTTGCAAGGTAGGTAGCATTTTGTCTACTAGATCAGAATCATTATAAGTAATGGCCGTATTGTTTTGAAAACTAATAGAGGCTTCCCCTCCATAAGCTTTTGCTAGGGTAGTAACCATTTCGGTCATTCGCTTTTCAATATGCGCTTTCATTTTGGGGTCCAGAGTTCTCACTGTACCAATTAATTCGGCACTTTCGGGTATGATATTAAAACGTGTACCAGCTGTAATTTTTCCAACCGTAATAACAGCTGCTTCATCTACTAATTTCGACTCGCGGCTAATAATAGTCTGTAAGCCATCAATAATTTTGGCAGAAATTAAAATCGGGTCAACACCTTGCCAGGGCCTTCCGCCATGCGTTTGTTTGCCTTTTACATTAATTACAAAGCGTTCTACTGATGCCATAATGCCTCCTTTTTTATAGTGGATAGTTCCAACTTCGTAGTTAGAACGAATATGCAACCCGAATATAGCATCCACTTTTGGATTTTCTAAAACCCCTTCTTTTATCATAAGTTTAGCACCACCTTCTTCGCCTGGGAGCGGGCCTTCTTCTGCAGGTTGAAAAATAAACTTTACGGAGCCTTTAATTTTGTCTTTGTTTTTTGTTAAAATTTCTGCAACTCCCATTAAAATAGCAGTATGCGTATCATGTCCGCAGGCATGCATAACCCCTGTTTCTGTATTTAAAAATGTGGTTTTTACCTCAGATTTAAAAGGAAGGTCATTTCTCTCGGTCACAGGGAGCCCATCAATATCAGCTCTTAGAGCAACAACTTTACCAGGTAGACTTCCTTTTAAAATAGCGACAACCCCTGTATGAGCCACACCAGTTTGTACTTCTAATCCTAACGATTTTAAATGTTTAGCAATAGTTTCTGCTGTTTTAAATTCTCTGTTTGAAAGTTCAGGGTTTTGATGAAAATGACGACGCCATTCAATAACTTTTGATTCAATATCTATAAATTGTTGTTCTAAATCGTTCTGTCCCTGGGCAATGACTATTCCAAAGAGAATAAATAAAGAAAAAAAGTATTTCATGATGCTTATTTAAATTTTGAAGCTTAAAGATATTCAAAAAGAAGAAGCAAGTGATAATTGTTTATAATTATTAATAAATCCCCTTAATTAAAAGCTTAACATTGGTTATTTTCACGTCTTAAAATGGAAATGAATTGGAAAAGTATTTAAGTCAGCTAAATGATGCACAATTAGAGCCTACAATTCAAATTGACGGCCCTATGATTGTTATAGCAGGTGCAGGTTCAGGAAAAACACGTGTACTCACATATCGTATTGCTTATATGATGAGTAAAGGAATTGATGCTTTCAATATTTTATCGTTAACCTTTACCAACAAGGCAGCTCGTGAAATGAAAGAGCGTATTGCTACCATAGTTGGAGCTAGTGAAGCCAAGAATTTATGGATGGGTACATTCCACTCGGTATTTGCTAAAATATTAAGGATAGAAGCTGATAGGTTAGGGTACCCTAGTAATTTTACGATTTATGATACGCAAGACTCTGATAGGCTGATTGCGTCTATTATCAAGGAGTTGAATCTTGATAAAGATATTTATAAGTACAAGCAGGTACGTTCCCGAATTTCATCTTATAAAAACAGTTTGATTACGGTACGTGCTTATTTTCAAAACCCAGAGTTAAAAGAAGCTGATGCTATGGCCAGGCGTCCTAGAATGGGAGATATCTATAAAGAATACGTAGAACGTTGTTTTAAAGCAGGTGCTATGGATTTTGACGATCTGCTACTTAAAACGAACGAGTTGTTAACTCGATTTCCAGAGGTCTTGGCAAAATACCAAAACCGTTTTAAATATATCTTAGTTGATGAGTATCAGGATACCAATCATTCACAATATTTAATTGTAAGAGCACTTTCAGATAAATTTCAAAATATTTGTGTGGTGGGTGATGATGCTCAGAGTATTTATGCTTTCCGTGGTGCCAATATTAATAATATCCTGAATTTCCAGAAAGATTATGACGATGTGAAAGTGTTTAGATTGGAACAAAATTACCGTTCTACAAAAAATATTGTCAATGCGGCTAATTCTATTATTGATAAAAACCAAACTAAGTTAGAAAAAGTTGTTTGGACAGCAAATGATGAAGGTCCTAAAATAAAAGTAAATCGTTCGTTAACAGATGGTGATGAAGGACGTTATGTAGCGAGTACTATTTTTGAAAGTAAGATGCAAAATCAGCTAAAGAATAATGATTTTGCCATTTTGTATAGAACCAATGCACAATCGCGTTCTATTGAGGATGCTTTGCGTAAGCGAGATATACCTTATAGGATTTATGGTGGTTTGTCATTCTATCAGCGTAAAGAAATAAAAGATGTTTTGTCTTATTTACGATTGGTTATAAACCCTGCAGATGAAGAAGCTTTAAAGCGTGTTATTAATTTCCCACCTCGAGGTATTGGTCAGACTACGGTCGATAAATTAATCGTTTCTGCTAATGGATACAACCGTACCATTTTTGAAGTGATGAAAAACATAGACAAGGCAGATGTAAAGATTAACTCAGGGACCAAGACTAAACTTCAGGATTTTGTGACTTTAATTGAAAGTTACCAGGTATTAAATCAAACTGCTGATGTATTTGAGTTAGCTGAGCATGTTACGAGAACGAGTGGACTTATAAGAGAGTTTAATAAGGACGGTACGCCAGAAGGTGTTACCAGAATGGAGAATATTGAAGAACTCTTGAATGGTATGAAGGATTTTGTGGAAGGACAAAAAGAGATCGTCGATGCCACTGGATCATTGGCAGAGTTTTTGGAAGATGTTGCGTTGTCTACCGATTTAGATGCCGATAAAGGTGATGCAGATCATGTTGCATTAATGACGATACATCTAGCTAAAGGATTGGAATTTCCATATGTATACATTGTTGGCCTGGAAGAAGATTTGTTTCCCAGTGCTATGAGTATGAATACCCGTAGTGAACTAGAGGAGGAGCGCAGGTTGTTTTATGTGGCTTTAACGCGAGCCGAAAAGCAAGCCTATTTAACGTATGCACTATCGAGATATCGTTGGGGGAAATTGGTCGATTCTGAGCCAAGTCGTTTTATTGAAGAAATTGATGAACAGTATTTAGACATTGTAACCCCTATTGAAGAACGGCGTTTTAACCCGATGTTGGATGCTGATATTTTTGGAGATGTAGAGCCCAATAAAATTAGATATAAACCAGCGAAACAGGCTGTCCTTAAAAAGGGGAGTACCGCAAAGAAAGCTCCTGAAAAATTTCAAGTAACTACACCTAAAAATCTTAAGAAGGTAGTAGATACTGGAGGAAATACTAATTTATTTGATAGTAAGCTAGTTGTTGGAAATGTTGTGAAACACATTCGTTTTGGAAAAGGTGAAGTCCAAAAAATAGAAGGTACTGGTGCAGATGTTAAAGCTGAAATTAATTTTCAGCATGGTGGGGTGAAAAAGTTATTGTTGCGTTTTGCCAAGTTGGAGGTTATAGGATAAACTTTTTTCAAAAGAATCTTTGAGAGTATATATCCTTTCTTTCTTCTTGATTGTAGTTGTTATTACCTTGAGAATCTGTATATCCTTATATACAAATTTTAAATAGACGAATCGCCATTACATATTATTTCACCATACAAACCGAATTGACATGCCCCTTTCCATCATATTCTTTTACACTGTTATTTGGGTCTACAATCCATACGCCATCTACAATAAATTTATAGTGATGTTTTCCTCCAGATAATGGTACTACATATTTCCATCCGTAATCCATTTTTCGCATAACAAATTCATGTTTGTTCCAATTATTAAAGGATCCTGCTAAAATGACTTTTTTAGCATTGGTATAGCCTTTAAGTTTAAAAGCAGTGTATTCCTTGATATCTATTACCGAATTATATTCTCCGTATTCGTTTTCTGTTTTACTGGAATTATGAGGATCTTCCATCCAGTGGCCATCAACAATAAAGCGGTATTGGTATACATCTGGTTTTAATTGCAATGTCAATTCCCAGCCGCTTTTAGTTTTCTCCATTTTAAATAATGATTCGTTCCATTTATTGAATGACCCTGCTAAAATGACTTTTTTAGCATCGTTATAACCTTTTAATTTAAAACAGGCATTCCCGTCCTTATGTGGGTAGGCTGCATACATTTTTAAGTTATACACACCACGAAGCTTTCGCCCATTTTTGATTGCCTTGGTAACGTTTAAATCTTTTTTTGAAGGCTCTGCCCAATAAGCATTGTTTACAACAAATTTGAATTCCCAAGAAAATGCATCTGTGAAGTCTTCAATATGTTTTCTAAGCTCATAATTGAATTCATCAATTTTTTTCATCTTCCAGTTATCTCTGGACCATAAATTGAATTCTCCAGAGACTACAACATTTTCAATATCGAAATCTTCAAAATCATGAATTTGACCAGTGTATTCTTGAGTGAATTTAGAATAATCCCTAACATCAAAAGCAAACACAACAGTATCTCCCTTTATTTTATAGCCTTTAAACGTATGATCCTGTCCGTATGCATAAAAACTAATAAAAGCGAAAACTAAATAGCTGATATATAATTTTATTTGCTTCACCGAGTGTTTAGGGGGTAATTTATAAAATATAATTTTTCTTTTTGATAATTAATAATGGTCCTTTTCTGAGTAAAGAATTCATAGCCTAAAATACCATCTAATTGTGTGCCAAAAGCTTCGTCCATTTTATTTAGATTTGTCAAAACCGTTAACATGGGACCAAAATAAACTGTTTCGCTTAGTTTAACACGATGCAATTTCCCTGCCAGAACCTCTATTTTTTTATTTCCAATACCAGACAAAGATAAGCGCCTTTTTGGGATAAAATATTTCAAAGCTTTTCTGTTTACCTTTCTGTTTATTTGGTTAAACTCTGCTGCGGTATCTATTCCAAATCTAACTTTTTGGTTGTTTACCGTTCCGCTTACTATAATAGTATGATTTTTTAAGTTAAAAGGCAAACTATCTACAATTTTTTCCAAATAGACATTGTTATTTAGTTTGTTTCCTAAACGATCTACTTTTGTTAGTGTTATTTGATTTAAGTACAGATCTATAAAAACCTCATAGTCTTTTAAAATACTATAACCAATAACTCCTAGAAGTTTAATTTTTTTACTTTTTTCAATATGAGAAAGATCAATGACATCAGAATCTTTGTTACGAAGCTTTAGATTTTCTAAAGCAAACTCTTTAATTCTTTTTTCGTGCAAATTTTCAATTGATTGTAAAATCCCAGAAGTTTCTTGGTTCTTTTTTTGGTAGTTATAAAAATGAGGAAAATGAACCTTATTAAGTATCATAGTTTCAGAACCTGTATCAATAATGAAATTTCCTTTTTTATTTAAAAGTTCTGCTTCAACTACAATTAAATGATCTACTAGTTTAAATGGAATTCTTGTCGTGTGATTATTTAAAACTTCTGCCTGGGTAAATAAAATAGGAGTGTGGGTATCATTATTTGCATTTGCCAAATTGATAGTTAGAGCTAGAAATAATATAGAATAAAAGAGCCTTAGCATATTATATAAGACTAAGATAAGAATGAATTGTTACATCTTTTCTATTATAAATGCGTATTTATGAAAACTTTAAGTTTTGCCCAGATATCCAGTAAGTCTAAACCAACCCATCCATGACCAGCATCAGGATATAGTGTAAATTGATTGACAACGCCCAAGGTTTCTAGTTTATCCCTTAAATCGATACCTTGAGTTGTAGGAATCAAAGGGTCCTTGCCTCCGTAGAATAATATGGTGGGAGGTGCGGCATCGGTAACTTGGTGCAAAGGGCTTGCCTCTTCTAAAAAAGATATGGTTGGATCTACGCCAAATAAATCCAATGCTTCTTGCAATTCTGCGCTTGTATTACTTAAATAAGCTGGATCGGTGAAGTTTGTTGGGCCTACTATGCTGCAAACCATTTCTGTGTTATTTTCATTATCAAAAGCATAACTCCACAACAGCGATAAATGACCGCCAGCGCTAATCCCAATAAAACCAATGTTTTCGGAAATGGTGTACATTTCCTTATTACTTTTTAAGTAGTTGATAATTGCAGTAATATCTTCAATTTGCATTGGGTAAGCCTTGTTGTTAGCATCCGCCAGTCTATAATTAATATTTGCAATGGCTATGTTTGGAAAATCTTGTCGTAATAAATCTTTAATAAGATTCATATCACTTTTATCCCCAGAAGTCCAACCACCGCCATGTACTAAAATAATTGTTTTGGTGTCTAAATTTCGGTTTGCAGGTAGATATAAGTCGAATTTTTGATTGTTATTATTACCGTACGAAATGTTCAATTCTTCATGGTAATTTATCGGATCTAGACCGTTAGGTATTTCTTGTTCAGGTGCATTATTAGAACAATTAAAGATTGTTATTATAAAAATTAGACTTAAGAACTGGTGTTTTAGACTTTTCATAACAAAAATAATATTTACTTTGCAAACGAAAATGCAAGATAATTATTATGGCTGATTTTTTTAGAATATATGAAGAAAATCCTAATCCTAAGGAGATTGAAAGGGTAGTGGCTATTCTAAAACGTGGTGGGATTATTATTTATCCAACAGATACTGTTTATGGTTTGGGCTGCGATATCACCAACATTAAAGCTTTAGAGCGCATTGCTAGGATTAAGGGAGTTAAGCTCGAAAAGTCTAATTTTTCATTTGTATGTCACGATTTAAGCAATTTAAGTGATTATGTAAAGCAAATTGATACTTCGGTTTTTAAGATTTTAAAGAGAGCCCTCCCAGGGCCTTATACATTCATCCTTCCAGGATCTAAATCGTTACCTAATCCGTTTAAGAAAAGAAAAACAGTTGGTATTCGTGTACCAGATAATAATATTGCTCTAGAGATTGTAAAACAACTAGGAAATCCGATTATATCTACTTCTATACGGGATGAAGATGAAGTCATTGAATACACCACAGACCCAGAGCTTATTTTAGAAAAATGGGATACCTTAGTAGACTTGGTTATAGATGGCGGTTATGGCGGTAATGAAGCTTCCACTGTTATTGATTTGTCTGAAGTAGAACCTATTGTTTTAAGAGAAGGAAAAGGCAGCTTAGAGATTTTTTGATTATTTGTTTTTTGTGATTAGTTTTCTAATTCATTAAGAAATAAACGTCCTTCTCCTTTTATCTCATTGTCCCATAAAGACACTAATAATTTTTGATTATCTTCTGTTGATGCGAGTTCTTCCATGATTTGCTCTCTAACATCTAAAGCGGGCACATCTTTGTCAAAACGAGGTTTGTTCCATTCGTATTCAATATCTACTTTTAATTCCAAGGCATCTGAAAAATAAGGTTTTAATTCCTCATCATTTTTAAGCATGATGGCAACCTTGGATAAAATAACGCAGTTTAAAAACCTATCAAAATGTTCACCCAAATTTGCGCATTGATTCCATAGTTGATAAAACTTTTCTCTTTCTGGTTCCCAGAAAAAACCATCGCCAGTAGGTTCCCACTTCCATTTGTAGATGCTCAAATCTTTAATATCACCAAATTCTTTATTGGTAAAAATACCTAACCCATATCTGTGGACTTGTTCATAGGTTTCTTTTTCCCAATCATCCGCATCATAGTCTATATCTTCTTCAATTTCAAAATGAAGAAATAAGAGCTTAACACTCTTTTCTCCAAATGATTTACTTTTATTTAAAAAAGTTGTTTTGTATGCTTCGAACTTTAATTCTATATTTTCTTCCAGCCAACCCAGTTGTTTTTGATTTTCCATTCAGTAGGTTTTTAATAAGTTTATATTAAGTTTTATACCTACAAACTTAACAAATATCAAAAAGATTTACTACAATTTTTTAGCTTAGAAAATAGGGTGATATATGAGCAAAAAAAAAGCCCAACTTAAAAAGTTGAGCTTTTTCTTATATTATTAAAACTGACTAGTTACCTCCAGCTTCAAGATTTTTCATTTCTTTTTCAATCATGTCATAAAACTGATCAATTTTTGGAAGAACCACAATACGTGTACGTCTATTTTTTGATCTGTTTTCAGCAGTATCATTATCTACTAATGGTACATAAGAACTACGACCAGCAGCTATTAAACGACCTGGGTTAACATCTAAAGTTTCAAGTACTCTAATGATAGATGTTGAACGTTTAACACTTAAATCCCAGTTATCAATTAATGGATCTTTTTTATAAGGTACGCTATCTGTATGACCTTCTACCATACATTCGAAATCGGGTTTGCTGTTTACTACTTTAGCTACTTTAGCAAGAACTTCTTTAGCTTTACTTGTTACGTTATAGCTACCACTTTTAAATAATAATTTATCAGCAATAGATATAAATACTACACCTTTTTCTACATTTACTTCAATATCTGGGTCATTGATTCCAACTTCGCGTTTAAAACTTGTTACTAAGGCAAGTGTAACACTATCCTTTTTAGTAAGTGCATCTTGTAAACGCGTAATTTTTAAATCTTTTTCTTTGATACTTTCTAATGTCTTCTCAATGTTACTAGCTCCTTTAGCAGAAAGAACCTGTAAATTGTCATTACTTTTACGTAAATCTTCTATTCGCTCTTCTAACGCAGCAACTCTTGCAGTTGCAGAAGCTTTGTCTGCTATACAAGAATTTAATTTTACTGTCGCAGTATTAAGTAAATCTTGAGTTTCTTTTTGTTTTGCTTCTAAGTCTGTAAATTGTTTTTTAGAAACACAAGAACTTAATAGAAGCGTTGTAGATAAACTAAGTAATAATAGTCTTTTCATAATGAGTTTTATGGGATTAAATTTCCTTTAAATTGATTAAGCAAAAGTATATAAAAAACGTTAAATTTTAACTATGTTAACAAAACTTTTGCTAAGTATGTTATAAACTTTTGTAATTAGTCTTGTTATTTACGAAATAATCAAATACTATGGATGTTTTTTGATAATGTTTTATTTTATTTCTTGTGGATTTTCGTTGTTTTAATAACCTTCTTAAATTCTTATAGAACCCGAAATGCCCTTTTATTATTGCTATGGTATGCTTTGGTTTAAATTCAAGCAAAAATTTTATTCCAGCAATGCCGTCTAAAATCAATCTAACAAATATTAAAGGAAACAATACCCCTTTGGCATTTTTGGTTAAGGTAAACAAACTGTTTCTAAAATTTAAATAGGTCTTTTTGGGGTTTGCACTATCAAGTGTAGCGCCACCCACATGGTAAACTACAGATTGGGCTATATATTTTATATCAAACCCTAAATTCTTGACGCGCCAGCATAAGTCTATTTCTTCCATATGTGCAAAAAAGGATTCATCCAATCCATGTAACTGTTTAAATACATTGCTTCTAATAAAGAAACAAGCACCTGATGCCCAAAATATTTCAGCATTGTCATTATATTGTCCAGAGTCTTTTTCAATAGTATTAAAGATACGGCCTCTACAATACGGATAGCCATATTTGTCTATAAACCCACCAGCAGCTCCAGCATATTCAAAATAATCTTTCTTTTTATAGTCTAATAGTTTAGGCTGAATGACAGCTGTATTTGTTTCAGCATTAAAGGTTTTTATAATAGGAGGTAGCCAGTCTTTAGTAACCTCTACGTCGCTATTTAGTAAGCAAAATATATCGGCCTCTATATTTTTTAGAGCTTCATTATAACCTTTAGCATATCCACCGTTTTCTTTATTTTGAATTATGTTGATAGATGGGTAAGTTGCTTTTACAAAAGAAATGGAATTATCAGTAGAGGCATTATCTGCTACATAAATAGTAGCTTCTTTGGAATACTCAATGACTGATGGTAAAAATTTCTCTAATAGTTTTTTGCCATTCCAGTTTAATATAACGATAGCTAGTTTCAAGAATATTGGTTAAAAAGTTTATTTTTATTTACTATTGATTTTTAAATGCCCTTCGTAATACATGAACTTTGATTAGATGTTCTTCATAGTCTCTAAAGCATTTCATAAAAACAAAAAGACACTAGTATGACTGCCTACTGCTACTGAACACTGCTTGCTTACTGATTACTGTTTACAAAAATCAGGAATTTCTTTTAAAAAATTATAGCGTTCATTGTCAAAATCCATTTGGCAATAATAATGATTTAATCCATTAGTAACCATTAAATAAGTAGCATTTAACTCTAAATTATAACGTGCTATTTGATCGAATGTGCTTTGGTTTATAACAATTTTTGGTGCCTTGCATTCTACTACTAAATGAATACTCCCGTTAGAATTGTATACTACAATATCGTATCGTTTTCTTAAAGAGTTAATAATCAATTCTTTCTCAACATTGATTAAAGATTTTGGATAACCCTTATTATTTATTAAATACTGAATACAGTGTTGGCGTACCCATTCTTCAGGTTGTAAAACCACAAATTTTTTACGAATACTATCGAAAATAGAAATTTTATTTTCGCTATTTTTGAATCGAAACGAAAATTTTGGAAAATTAAGTTCTTGCATTAATGCATACTGATTTTTTTCAAAGTTAAGCTACAAAACCAGAAATCACAATATTCAGACACCAAATCCCAATAAATAGGTATTCTTATTTGGGATTGAGAGTTTGTAATTTGAAAAATTTTAAGATAGGTTGGACGAAGTCAAACAATTAGTTACCGATATAAAGAATAAAAATTTAAAGCCTATTTATTTTTTAATGGGAGAAGAACCTTATTATATTGATAAGATCTCCGATTTTATTGAAACCACTGTTTTGGCAGAAGAAGAACGTGGTTTTAACCAAATGGTTTTATATGGCAGAGATATAGCGATTGAAGATATTGTTAGTAACGCCAAACGCTATCCAATGATGGCCGAACACCAAGTCGTTATTGTAAAAGAAGCTCAAGACTTGTCCCGTACTATTGAAAAGCTGGCATCCTATGCAGAGAATCCGCAACCCACTACTGTTTTAGTGGTTAACTATAAATATAAAAAAATAGATAAGCGTAAATCGCTGTATAAAACGCTTAAAAAGACAGGGATTGTTTACGAAAGCAAAAAGCTATATGAAAATCAGGTAGCCGATTGGATTCGACGTGTGTTGTCACCTAAAAACTATTCTATTTCACCCAAAGCAGCACAGATGCTTGTTGAGTTTTTAGGAACAGATTTAAGCAAGATAAATAATGAGTTGGAAAAGCTTCAAATTATTTTACCCAAAGGAACTCAAATTTCACCAGAACATATTGAAGAAAATATAGGTATTAGTAAAGATTATAATAATTTCGAATTACGAAAGGCAATTGGAGAAAAGAATACGATTAAGGCCTATCAAATCATCAATTATTTTGCAGAAAATCCGAAGGACAACCCAATGGTGGTAACTGTATCTTTGTTATTTAATTTCTTTTCGCAGTTGCTTCATTTTCACGGCTTAAGTGATAAGTCTCCTAGGAATGTAGCTTCTGCCTTAAAAGTGAATCCGTATTTTGTAAACGAGTATATTACGGCTGCGAGACATTACCCGATGCGAAAAGTAAGCGCTGTAGTTTCTACATTAAGAGAGTTTGATGTAAAAAGCAAAGGCGTAGGAGCTAATGCTGTTCCGCAAGGAGATTTATTAAAAGAATTGTTGGTAAAAATACTATCTAATTAATATGAGTGTCGATATTCACGAAAGTTGGAAACCCTATTTAGAAGAAGAATTTAGTAAGCCTTATTTTAAAGAACTAATAAATTTTGTTAGATCTGAATATAAAACCCAAACCTGTTTCCCTCCAGGGAAACAAATTTTCAATGCCTTTAACCATTGTCATTTTAATAATGTTAAAGTGGTTATTATTGGACAAGATCCGTATCACGGATACGGGCAAGCAAATGGATTATGCTTTTCTGTTAATGATGGTATTAGCCATCCGCCATCACTTATTAATATTTTTAAAGAGATAGAAACAGATCTAGGCATTCCATACCCAGAAAGTGGCAATCTGATGCACTGGGCCGATCAGGGCGTATTATTATTAAATGCGACACTAACAGTTAGAGCGCATCAAGCTGGAAGTCATCAAAAAAGAGGCTGGGAAACCTTTACAGATGCTGTTATAAAAATTATAAGTGAAAAGAAAGAACACATTGTGTTTTTGCTTTGGGGCGGTTATGCAAAGCAAAAAACAAGATTGATTAATACAGGTAAGCACAAGGTATTAACCTCTGGTCATCCTTCGCCTTTAAGTGCAAATAGAGGTTACTGGTTTGGAAATAAGCATTTTAGTAAGACTAACTTCCTGTTGGAGCAAGCCTCGTTGATTCCTGTTCAATGGTAATCCGTGGTGTAAGTACCACAGGTTTTTTACTGGGTTTTGTTGCTTTATCAATTTTGTTAATACTAAATTTTAGTAATAAAAAATTGATAGCTACTAATGCTGCGAGGGATATAGCAATGGTGAGTATCATAGATTTCGGGTATTAATAATCGGCAAATTACAACTTTTATCGTTAAAAAACGAGTTTTACCGATAAAAAATAAATATGCCACAAAAATAATAAATAAAGGACTACGTTCAACAATTAAAAATACGTATTTTTTATTTTTAGTATTATGATAAAATCCGCATACGATATTTATGCTTTTCGCAATATTTTAAGAACATTTTTACCAAGTATATCTTTAATTTAATAAAACGGAAATTAGTTGAAATTCCAGGGTTTCTTTTTTACAAGAAAATACATGTTTCTGTGGCGTCTTTTTATGATTTTTTAATTCAGAAATTGGGCTAAGAATAATGCTGTGGCTATAATTTGTAAGGTTATTTTTTAGGAGAGTCATAATAGTTTTAAATTAAAAACTAAAAATGAAATAGCTGCTCAAAAATTATTTTTCAATACGAAGTGAGTGATTTAATAAAATAAAATTTATTTTTGACCAAAACAATAAAAATGGGCCAAGAGAATTGGATTACTGTTAAAGAGTATGAGGATATTACCTATAAAAAAAAGGGAGGAGTCGCTCGTATAGCTTTTAACAGACCAGATGTGCGTAATGCTTTCAGACCAAAAACAACTAGCGAATTATATGATGCCTTTTATGATGCTAATGAAGATGTAAATATAGGTGCAGTGCTTTTATCTGCAGAAGGGCCATCGACCAAAGATGGCGTATATTCCTTTTGTAGTGGTGGCGATCAAAAGGCTAGAGGACATCAAGGTTACGTAGGGGAAGATGGATATCATCGTTTAAATATATTAGAAGTCCAACGTTTAATAAGGTTTATGCCAAAAGCTGTTATTGCTGTTGTTCCTGGTTGGGCAGTAGGTGGCGGACATAGCTTGCATGTTGTTTGCGACTTAACTTTAGCAAGTAAAGAACATGCTATTTTTAAGCAAACGGATGCAGATGTAACTAGTTTTGATGGAGGCTATGGATCTGCTTATTTGGCAAAAATGGTTGGACAGAAAAAAGCACGTGAAATATTTTTCTTGGGAAGAAATTATTCTGCACAAGAAGCTTACGAAATGGGTATGGTGAATGCCGTGGTACCACATGAAGAATTAGAAGCTACTGCTTACGAGTGGGCACAAGAAATATTAGCAAAATCACCAACATCCATAAAGATGCTTAAATTCGCCATGAATTTAACAGATGATGGTATGGTTGGTCAACAAGTATTTGCAGGTGAAGCAACACGTTTGGCTTACATGACAGATGAAGCCATTGAAGGAAGAAATGCCTTTCTTGAAAAGCGCAAGCCTAACTTTACTAAAAAATGGATTCCATAATGAACAGAGCCTCTCTTTGGATTTCTACAATGCGTTTAAGGACGTTGCCTTTATCAATATCGGGGATTGTTTTAGCATCATGTTTAGCAGAATATAATGGGTATTTTGAATGGCGAATAGGCATTCTTGCTATTTTTACTACGCTTAGTTTTCAAATACTATCCAATCTTGCTAATGATTATGGTGACGGCGTTAAAGGCACCGATAATAATGATAGAATTGGTCCAGAGCGTGCTATACAGTCTGGAAAAATATCACCAGAAGAAATGTTTAACGCTATTAAAATTAACGTTTTAATTTCTATAGGATTGGCTTTTTTACTCATTTTTAGTGCATTTGGAGTCAAACATTTTTTACTCACACTTTTGTTTTTTATACTTGGTATAGCATCTGTTGTCGGCGCTATAAAATATACTGTAGGAAACAATGCTTATGGATATAGAGGTTTAGGAGATGTTTTCGTATTTATCTTTTTTGGTTTAGTAAGTGTTATTGGTTGCTATGTATTGTATGCAAAAACAGTGGATCATGTGGTTTTCTTACCAGCTTGCACCATAGGATTATTAAGTACAGGAGTGCTCAACCTTAATAATATGCGAGATATTATATCTGATGAGAAATCAAATAAAATAACGTTAGCAGTTAAGATAGGGATTAGATATGTTAAGATATACCATTACGCATTAATAGGAGTTGCAATTGTATTATCTGCTTTATTCGGAATATTGTATTATACATCACCGTTTAATTTAATTTTTATCGTGGCTTATATTCCTTTGCTAATGCATCTAAAAACGGTAAGTAAAAATAGTGATCCCAAATTATTAGATCCCGAGCTAAAAAAATTAGCACTAACAACTGTTTTATTGGCGATACTTATGGGAGTAGGGCATTTGTTGTAGTTTTTTTGTATTTTACTGTAGCAAAATTTAATATCACTAAATAATGAAAATCACATTTTACGGTCACGCTAGTTTAGGCATACAAGTAAATGATGTTGATATACTTGTAGACCCATTCATTTCAGGGAACCCTAAAGCATCGCATATTAATTTAGATGAACTAAAAGCGGATTATATTTTAGTAACCCATGCACATCAAGATCATATATTAGATGTTGAAGCAATAGCCAAACGAACAGGAGCTATGGTCATTTCTAATTTTGAAATTGTTTCACATTTTGAAAAATTAGGAATTGAAGGTCATCCTATGAATCATGGTGGAATGTGGGATTTTGACTTTGGTACAGTTAAGTACGTCAATGCGATTCATACATCGTCTTTTCCAGATGGGAGTTATGGTGGACAGCCAGGAGGTTTTGTTATTGAAGGGGAGCACAAAAATATTTATATAGCTGGAGATACTGCGTTAACTTTTGATATGAAACTTATCCCGCTTCAAACAAAGTTAGATTTAGCCATTTTGCCAATTGGTGATAATTTTACTATGGGTATAAATGATGCCATTTTAGCTAGTGATTTTGTTGCATGCGATAAAGTATTAGGCTATCATTTTGATACGTTTGGTTATATTGAAATTGATCATCAGGTAGCAATACAAAAGTTTTTCGAAAAAGAAAAAGATTTAATGCTTCTTGAAATTGGTGATTTTATAGAATTGTAGATGATAGTTGCATCGTATAAAAACTACATTTTAAATTTTAAACAGGCTAGTGGTACTTCACGTGGTGTTTTAAAAACAAAAGAAACCTGGTTTCTTATCTTAAATTCTGAAAAAAAGCAGGGTATAGGTGAATGTGGTTTATTTAGAGGGCTTTCTATCGATGATAGACCAGATTATGAGGAAAAACTAAAATGGCTTTGTAAAAACATTAATAATGATTTAGATGACTTGTTATCTGAATTAATCGAATTTCCAAGCATTCAATTTGGTTTAGAAATGGCTTTTATATCTTTAGAAAGTCAGAATAAATTTGAATTATTTCCATCGAAGTTTTCTCAAGGCAAAGATACAATTCCAATTAATGGTTTAATCTGGATGGGCACGGAAGTATTTATGAAACAGCAGATAAAAGATAAAATCGATGCTGGTTTCACATGTATAAAGATGAAAATTGGAGCGATTGATTTTCAAACCGAAATAAATCTTATAAAGTCTATTAGAAAAGAATTTACTTCTAAAGATATAGAATTACGAGTTGATGCTAACGGCGCATTTTCACCTAATGAAGCTTTAGAAAAGTTAAAAATATTGTCAGACTACGATTTACACTCAATTGAACAACCTATAAAACAAGGTCAAATACAAGCAATGAGCACATTATGTAAAGTTACCCCATTGCCAATCGCTTTAGATGAAGAATTAATAGGTGTTTTTTCTGTAACAAAAAAGCAAGAATTATTACAAACTATAAATCCGCAATACATCATTTTAAAACCAAGTTTAGTTGGAGGTTTTAAAGGAAGCGATGCGTGGATTAACAGTGCAGAACAGTATCAGATTGGGTGGTGGATTACCAGTGCCTTAGAAAGTAATATAGGGCTTAATGCCATTGCTCAATATACCTATAGCAAGCAAAGCAATATGCCTCAAGGACTTGGAACTGGTGGATTGTTTACCAATAATTTTGACTCACCATTGCAAGTTAAAAATGGTACATTGCAATATAATAATAGTATTAATTGGAATCTAAATTTATAATATATGTATATAGCTCAAGCTTATAAAGGGTTGCACGAATGGTGGCGGTATATAATAGGAGTTGTGCTAGCAATTGCTGGGGTTTTTGTGTTTTCTGCACCGCATTTAATTGCTTTATGGATAGAAACTCTAAACGGGAATGTAGATCCATCTCGAATGCATGATGCAAACTATATCATGTCATTATTTGAGTCTAATTTAAATTTAGTATTTGTTTTGTTACCATTTGTTGGGGGCTTATTAGCTTTATTATTAGCTGTTAAATATTTACATAACCAATCTTTTAAACATTTAACGACCACTCGGAAAAAGATAGATTGGAAACGGTTTTGGTTCATTTTCTTTCTTTGGGGTATCGTTTCAAGCAGTTTTGTTTTGATAGATTATTATTTCACACCAGAAGACTATGTGTTAAACTTTAAATTACAGCCATTTATAATTCTTAGTATTATAGCTATCGCATTAGTGCCATTACAAACTAGCTTTGAAGAATATTTATTTAGAGGGTATTTAATGCAAGGTATTGGCATTATAGCAAAAAACAAATGGATACCATTACTTATTACATCTCTAGTTTTTGGCTTATTGCACATAGCCAATCCTGAAGTTGAAAAGTTAGGCTATGTTATTATGATTTATTATATAGGTACAGGGCTGATGCTAGGTATAATAACCCTTATGGATGAAGGGATGGAATTAGCATTAGGGTTTCATGCTGCTAACAATTTATTTACTGCGCTTCTTGTAACAGCAGATTGGACAGCTTTTCAAACACATTCTATTTTTAAAGACATGTCAGATCCAGAAACTATGGGCTTAATGGAAATATTTGTTCCAGTGTTTGTTGTATTTCCAATATTACTTTTTATACTTTCTAAAAAATATAAGTGGACCAATTGGAAAGATAAGCTTTTTGGAAATGTTGTAGAGCCACCAAAAGAAGACTATAAAATTATAGAAGAAATAGGAAGTGACACCCAAATATAATAAAGTTCATAATAGGTTTAAACTCAATGGCGTTTCGTACACTTACGAAGACCTTATGGAAGTAGCTTATAGTTTTGTAAAAGAGGGAGAGCTGTATGAGAGTAATATTGGTGAGTTTTTACTCGATTGGCTAGACCAAAACGACTTTATAATTGTTAATACCTCTGGATCGACAGGAACTCCAAAGCCAATTTCGATTAACAAACAAGCCATGGTGAATTCCGCCATAGCTACAGGCGATTTTTTCAATTTAAAACCTGGAGATAAGGCTTTACATTGTTTGCCTTCAAGTTTTATCGCTGGTAAAATGATGCTTGTAAGAGCAATGATTCTTGGATTGGAACTAGATTTAGTAATTCCTACTTTACAACCAGAATTTAATACGAAAATCCATTATGATTTTTGTGCTATGATTCCGCTCCAACTTCAAAATTCATTAAATACATGTGATCATATTAAAAAGATTATTGTAGGAGGTGCATCGGTTTCAAAAGCATTAAAAACTAAGATTCAAAAGCTTAATTCAAACGTTTATGAAACTTATGGTATGACAGAGACTGTGACTCATATTGCTATTAAGCAAATAAATAATTTTAATAATGATAAAGAGCGTCATATTAGTCCTGTGGAAGCATCTTATTTCCAAACATTACCAGATGTTTCCGTTTCACAAGATGAAAGAGGCTGTCTAGTAATTAATGCTCCTAAGCTTTCTAAGGCTAAAATTATAACGAATGACTTGGTTAAATGCTTTTCTAAGAATGAATTTGAATGGTTAGGGCGCTACGATAACGTTATAAACTCTGGTGGACTTAAATTATTTCCAGAAAAGATAGAAGCCAAACTTCAGGATAGAATGGATAACCGCTTTTTTATAGCCTCAAAAGCTCATGAAACTCTAGGAGAACAGCTTATTTTAGTTTTAGAAAGTGATTCTAATACGCTAGATCAGTCTACTTTTTTGGGGTTGGATAAATTCGAAAAACCAAAAGAAATTTATGCCGTTGAACGATTTATAGAAACACCTTCAGGGAAAATTCAACGTAAAAAAACATTGGAATTATTAGATTTATGAGCTTAAGTCGTAACTTTGTTATCTTTTTCAATACAAATAGAAAATAGAAATTATGAATTTTATTAGACGTGTTTTATCAACAGTAACAGGTATTATTGTATTTTTTGTTATCTGCTTTTTTGGGTTATTTCTAATTGGTTTGTTGGTGGGGTCTTCATCCGATGAAGTGATTCAAGTAAAACAAAATTCTGTTTTAGAATTAACATTAGATTTTCCTATAAGAGATTATGCCGATAAAACAGAATTTATAGAATATCCGTTTTTAAATGAAGATGAAAAAAATGGTTTATTCGATATTATTGATGCCATAAATTATGCTGCAAATGATGATAAAATAAAAGGCATTTCAATAGACAATAATTTTATTGTTGCAGGGGTTTCACAAATAAAAGCTTTGAGAAATGCTTTGTTAGAATTTAAAAAGTCGGGAAAGTTTATAATGGCATACGCCGATATTTATACACAGAAAGATTATTATTTAAGTTCTGTTGCCGATACTATTTATATGAATCCTGTTGGCATGATGGAGTTTAAAGGCTTGTATTCTGAACGTTTATATTATAAAGATTTTCAAGAAAAATCAGGTTTCAAGATGGAAGTGGTGCGATTTGGAAAATATAAAAGTGCGGTAGAACCATATTTAGCTAATGAAATGAGCGATGAAAACAGAGAACAGATTTCTGTTTATTTAAACGGACTTTGGAATGAAATAAAGCAGGATATTTCGAAAAGTAGAGATATTACCTCAGAGCGTTTAAATACCATTGCAGATAGTTTGCTGGGTAGAACGGCCAATTTAGCTAAAGCATCTCAGCTCATAGACCAAATTGCATATCATGACGAATATGTTAATGCTATGAAACATGCTGTTGGTATTGGTTTTAATGAAGATTTAGAGTCTATTGCTATTGCAGATTATTCAGTTTATGCTGCTAACAAATCAACATCGTATAGAAGTAAAAACAAAATAGCGGTCATTTATGCAGAAGGAGATATTGTTTATGGTGATGGGGATGAGGAAAATGTAGGACATGGCATTATGAATGCTTCCTTAAAAGAAGCTAGAGAGGACGATAAAATAAAAGCTATTGTCTTGCGTATAAATTCTCCTGGAGGAAGTGCCTTAGCAAGTGAATTAATTTGGAGAGAAATAGAATTGACTAAAAAAGTGAAACCTGTTATCGTTTCAATGGGAGATGTTGCGGCTTCAGGTGGTTATTATATAGCATGTAATGCAGATAAAATAATTGCAGAATCAACAACAATAACGGGGAGTATTGGCGTGTATGGCATGTTGCCAAACGGCAAGCAATTAGCAGATAATATAGGCATTAATGCAGAACAGGTGATTACTAATAAAAATGCAGTAACATATAGCTTTTTTGAGCCTTTAAATGATGAACAACGTGCTTTTATTAAAGAAGGGATTATTGATATTTATGAATTGTTTACTGGTCGTGTTGCCGTAGGGCGTGATATGAAACAAGATGATGTGAAAGCAATTGCTCAAGGGCGTGTTTGGACTGGTGTAGATGCCTTAAGTAATGGACTGATAGATGAGTTAGGAGGACTGGATTTAGCATTACAGAGAGCTTCTGAAGCTGCTGCCATTGAAGACTATAAAATAGAAGAGTTTCCTGTTTATGAAAAAGACCTTGATGAAATGCTAAGTGATTTAGGATTGGTAAAAGCTAAAGAAACTATTCTAAAAGAAGAATTAGGGGAGGAGAATTACAAGATTTTAAAAGAAATAAAATCAATGTCAGAGAAGAAAGGCATTCAATTGTTGTTCCCTTATAGTTTGGAGATTAAATAGTTTAAAATATTATAATGATAAAAAAAGAGGTTGTCTTAAAAGTGTCATTCAGAACATAGTGAAGAATCTCTTAAGGATTAAACAGTTGTTTGTCAAAATATTGGGATTTTTCGGCTTTGGCTTGTGCTGAGCATAGGCGAAGGACTCGAAAATGACAATTTATAAACTTTTAAGACCTCTTTTTTGTGGCTTACTCATTCAAAAGAATACTTCGCTCATTGTTGATTTCATAAGAAAGTGTTTGGGTTTAGTTTTATGCTAAACTTTAAAATCAACTATTATGAAAGCACTATTAAACATCATTTTTGTATTAGGCATTTTTATGCAAGTACAAGCTCAAGAACTTATAATCACAGGAAAAGTAACATCGGCAAGTGATAAATCACCATTAACAGGAGCTAATATTTTAATTAAAGGGACTAGCAAGGGAGTAACTGCTAATTTTGATGGTCTTTACCAGATTAAAGCAAAATCAACAGATATTTTGGTTTTTGCTTATGTTGGTTTTGTGACACAAGAAATAAAAGTTGGAAACCTGAATACAATTTCTGTTGCTTTAGAAGAAGATATTACTAGTTTGGAGGAAGTTGTGGTAATTGGGTATGCCACAACAAAGAAAAAAGAAATAACATGTTCTATTGCAGCGGTTAGGTCCGAATCAATTTCTTCAAAATTATCTGGAAAAGTTAGTGGAATAAAACTAGATGACCAAGAGCCTCAATCTGGCTTATTAACCGCTGGAGAAATTAATGACTTAGAAAAATGGGGTGAATGGAAAGAAAATTTAAAGAAAGACGAATATAAACAAATACAACAAAACTGGAATTTTTATCTGGAAAATAAAATACAAGTAGCTATAAATGATAATAACGGATTACCTCTAAATAATATAAAAGTGTCTTTGTTTAATGAATCAAACCAATTAGTAATGACAGCAAGAACAGATTTTACTGGAGAAGTCACATTATTTAAAGATTTGAATCAAAAATGTGAAGATGATTATTATACCCTTCAAATTCAACAAAACAAAAGAATTTTAGGAAAAAAAATCACAAACACATATAAGCGAATTGAGTTTACATTGGACGAGCAATTACAATCCAACGATATTGATGTTATGTTTACTATTGATGCTACCGGATCGATGGGGGATGAAATAGATTACTTGAAATCTGAATTAAAAAATATTATTACAAGATTAGATAAAAGTATAGATGATAAAAGAGTAGCATTAACGTTTTATAGAGATTTTGGAGATGCCTATGTTGTAAAAGATTTTGACTTTAATTCAAATATTGATGCTGTTAAAGATATTCTATCTCATCAGGGAGCAGGAGGCGGTGGAGATTATGAAGAGGCCGTTGAACAAGCATTGAAAGTATCTATGGGCAAGAGTTGGAATACCAATGCAAAAGCGAAATTGTTATTTTTATTGCTAGATGCTCCGCCTCATTTTACTAAAGAAAATGTAGCTATTATTAAAGAACAAATAAAATTAGCACAAGAAAAGGGTATTAAAATAATTCCGATTGTAGCAAGTGGAGCCGATAAAAACGTTGAGTTTTTAATGCGTTTCTTTAGTGTTTCAACAAATGGAACTTATGTTTTTATTACGGATGATAGCGGGATTGGTAATCCACATTTAAAACCAAGTACCAATGATTTTAAAGTAGAAAAACTAAATGATTTAATTGTAAGATTGATTGAAAAATATTCAGGAGTAATAAGTTGAAATAAGGTAAACGAAAGTTTATCTTTTTATACTTTGCTCATTCAAAAGCATACTTCACTCATTATAGATTTTATAAAAAAACATTTAACGCTAGTTTTATATTAAACTTTAAAACCAACTATTCATGAAAGCGCTATTAACAGTTATTTTTGCATTATTAATCTCGATACAGTTGCAAGCTCAGGAAATCCCAAAAGTAGTACTTAAAGATTCTACATCACTCAAGCTTTCAGAGTTACATATTAGAACAAATATTACAGGGAATATTGCAACGACAACCTACAATATGAAATTTTATAATGCTACTAATCGGGTTTTAGAAGGCGAATTGTCATTTCCGTTAGGTCAGGGGCAATCGGTTACTGATTTTGCAATGGATATCAATGGTGAATTAAGACATGCAGTGATAGTGGAAAAGGAATTGGGACGTGTTGCTTATGAAAGTACTATAAGGCAAACTATAGATCCTGGATTATTAGAAATGACTAAAGGGAATAATTACAAAGCAAGAGTTTATCCTATCCCAGCGAATGGTTTTAAGGAAGTAGAAATAACTTATGAGCAAATACTTCAGGCCAATAACAAAAAGCATATTTATTTTTTGCCGCTAAATTTCAAAAATAGTTTGTCGAAATTTTCAATACGTATAAAAGCATATGATAAGAAAAATATACAGATAATAGATACAAGTAATTATTTAGATTTTAAGTTTAGAGAAAGTAAAAACAATATGAAAATTGCTTCTTTTGAAGCTGAGAATTATATTCCAGATACTCCAATAAAAGTAGAATTGCGATTAGAAAATTCAGAAAGCACTACGGTTTTTGATGATTATTTCAATTTTTATAAAGTATTTGAGCCTAGGCAAAAACATAAGAAAAAGCCAAAATCGATTACCGTTTTATGGGACGCCTCTTATTCTATGGAGTATAGAAACTTAAGTAAAGAGCTAGAGCTTTTGAATTTATATATTAAACATTTAGATAATGTTAAAATAGAATTCGTGTCATTTAATAATAAAATTAGTAAATCAAAGAATTTTGAAATTAAACAAGGGAATTGGAAACATCTTAAAAATGAGATTGAGAATATTATTTACGATGGAGGCACTTCCTTTATTGACTTAAATAAATTTAGAGCTGATGAATATTTATTGTTTACGGATGGGATGGATAACTTAGGAGGATTAAATAGAGTAAAATCTCCCGTTTATACTATTAATGCAGTTACTTCAGCAAATCATAATAAACTTCAACAAATAGCAACAAAATCTGCTGGTAATTATATAAACCTTTCAACTAAATCTACAGATGCCGCATTCAAATTATTAAAAAATGAAACTTATCAATTTTTAGGAATCACTAAAAATGATAATATTTATGAGGTGTATCCTGTTAAAAATACAAATGTTTCACAAGATTTTTCGCTATCGGGCAGATTTAAAAAACCTGTAGAAGTTGAATTATTATTTGGTTACAATAACGAAATTACTGATAGATTTAAAATTAATTTAAGAAATACAAGTATTAGTCAAAAAGTCAAAAGATTATGGGCAAAACAAAAGTTAGAGTATTTAAATAATGAAAAACTTAAAGTAGAAATAATAAAACTCGCTAAGAAGTATCATTTGATAACCAATTATACATCAATGATTATACTTGATAGAATTGAAGATTACGTAAAGTATAAAATTGAACCGCCAAAAGAATTGAAAAATGAATATAAAAGACTTTTACAACTTTCAAAAGCCGATGATGTTGAGCGATTAGAGGATTTAAAAGATAGAAGAGAATTATTAAAGGAAGATTATGCCGATTTAATGAAATGGTATAATACAGATTTTTCAAAATTAAAAAAAGAAAAAAAAGTTGTTAAAAAAAATCATGATAGTACGTTATCAAATAGCACAAATGATTCAATTGAAAATCAGGGAGATAGTAGAAATAGAACATTGCCAAGCCAAATACCTACAACATCACGAAATCAAAATAATACTATTTCCAATAGGCGTGCTGGGATTGACTCGACAAAACATTTTGTTTATGGAGTAATTAAAGATAAAAATGGAAGTCCATTAGTGGGGGCTAATGTGTATATAAAGAATAAATCAAGAGGTACACGGACAGATTTTGATGGAGAATATGCCATAAACGCAAATATGGGTGATATTTTGGTTTATTCATATATAGGCTATATTTCGAAGGAGATCGAATTAGATAATAAAAGTCTTATTAATGTCTTATTAGAGGAGGATGCTTCTATGCTAGATGAAATTGTTATAATTGGTTATGGAACTCAACAAAAAAAATCAGTAACAGGATCAGTAAGTATGGTAACATCTAAAAGTGTTGAGTCTAATTTAGATGATTCGTTTTCAAACGTTCTCCAAGGAAAAATTTCTGGTATAGAAATACAGCAGGAATCTGGCATATCAGGAGGGACTACATCCATTAAAGTTCGTGGTTTTAGTTCAACTACAGTTGATATGAATCCGTTATACGTGGTAGATGGAGTACCTTATACTAAAGAAGCTTTTCTTGAGATATCTACTAAAGATATAGACAATATTAGGGTGTTGAAAAATGGGTCAGGAAGCTCAATTTATGGTAGTAGAGCTAATAATGGAGTTATTATTATATCAACTAAAAAAGGTTTAGAAACGAATTCTGATAAAATCGAAGAATTAAATAATAAAATAAACGAAGAGATACAATTTAAACCTTGGATACCTAAGGCCTCATATCTTGAAGAGATATCAAAAACACATAGTAAAAATGAAGCTTATAAAAAATATATAGAACTAAGGCATAGGTATAAAAATACACCAACTTTTTTTATTGATGTTGCTGAATTTTTTGAATCTATTAATGAAAATGAATTAGCTATTCAAATAATTACCAACCTTATAGAAATAGATATTGACAATCATGAACTTATGAAAGCTTTAGGATATAAGTTAGAAAGTTTTGGAATGAATCATTTAGCAATTTATGTATATAAGGGAGTTTTAGAATTGAGACCTGAAGAACCTCAATCTTATAGGGATTTGGCTTTAGCTTACGAAAACATAGGAGAATATCAAAAGGCCTTTGACTTATTGTATAAGATTATTAATGGGGAACTATTAGAAAAAGATGAAGAAGAACGTTTTTACGGTATTGAACAAATAGCCTATATTGAAGCTTGTCACTTAATAACCAAGCATGGCAAAAAACTAAAATTAAACTATGATCAAAAGCAATTGTCCAAAGATTTAAAAATTGATGTAAGAGTAGTTATAGATTGGAATCACAACGATACAGATTTAGACCTTTGGGTGGAGAATCCGAGTGCAGAAAAAATTCTTTATAGTAATAAAAACTCTAAAGATGGAGGAAGGCTATCAGAAGATATGACAGAAGGTTATGGGCCTGAAGAATTTATTATAAAAAGAGGACTTAAAGGAAATTATAATGTGTTGATAGATTATTATGCTGATCAAGTTCAAAAAATTTCAGGACCTACTACACTAAAAATTACGATGTTCACTAATTACGGAAGTAAAAATGAAACTAAAAAAATAAAAATTTTAAGATTAGATAAAGAAGAAGATGAACTTGAAGTTGGAAAAGTTACATTTTAAGAATAAAAGTCAAAACTATCACGTCTAGTGCAGTCGAGAATTCTTTTAAATTATTCGTTTACTAGGCATCTCGACTGCACCCGATGTGACATTGGGTGTGACATTGGGTTTACTTTTTAATGCTTTATTTCTGCATTTTAAAGTAATAATCCAAAGAGTTTTTTCCCGAACCATAAATCAAGAAAAAGGCACAAACCAATAAGGTTATAAGCGCTAATACTAAATTGCTAGAATTCATTTCACCAGCAAAATTTATCACAATTGCACCAATTAAAATAGGAAGTTGGGCTATAACAACCCATCTGGTCAGTAAACCAAAAGAAATTAAAATACCGCCAATAAAATGTACAGGTGCAACATAATGAATAACGATCATACCTCCAGCTAAATTTTGTATTGGTTTAAATAATTCCATTAGCATGGTGCTGTCAGCCATAAAACTAATGCCTTTAATAAATAAAAAGACACCGAGAGCGACACGAAGTAAATCAAGTGGCAAATAGGTATGCGCATTTGCCCACTTGTTGAGTGTTTTTATTGTTCCCATGATTGAATAAAGTTTAGTTATCAATCTATAAGATACACAATTTTTGTGAGAAAGTAAAAACTTATAACTTCAAAACCGCTTTTTAAATACTAAATCTTCATCAAAATTATAAGCACGCCAAGTACCTTTTTGTTCATCTTTAGAATATTTTCCAGAAATTTTCAATTTCCCATTTTTATAATATTCCTTGTAGTTTCCATGTTTTAATCCATCCTTTAATTCCACAGAGAATCTAACTTTTTCGTTAGAATGTTTTTTTACAAATTCTTTTGCAGTTAAATCTGTTGGGAAAATTTCTGGAATATTGAAAATCGTTTCTTCATTTAAATTTTCTTCTGTAATTTCTATTGATTGAGATGGCTTGCTTGTTTTTGAAGGGCTGCTTACATCTGTAAATGTGTATTTTGCTTTTACAACCCTAGGATCTTCATAATCGATGACTATTTTACTTTCAAAAAAGTCTTTTTCAGGTGTTAATTGAATCCCAATTTGTGGGAAACAAATAAAATAATCCTTATTCGTTCTTAGTTGTTTCTTTGTATTTGTATCTACAAAATTATATGCGCTATTGTATAAATAAGGGGAATTGATATAGGCAAAAACACTACATCGACTATCAAATGCATCATTAAAGTCATTATAAGCTTCAAAAGTATCTAGAGTTTCCTTATTTGTATAACTATTTATGATGCTCTTTAAGGTGTTGGGATGGTTGCTAAATACGACGTAATCTTCTATGATTGTAAAATAAGGTTTATCGATTTCTTTAAATAAATTTCCTATGAGTAGTTTAAAAAAACCTTTAATGGACATAAAGTTTATAGGATAGCCTTTATAGTTGACTTCTTTGAACTTTACGGGGCTGCGTTTTCGTATTTGCTCTAAAATAAAATCTAAATTCTGTTTGGCTTTTTTGCTATCATTAGTTTTTAATACTATAGCTACATCTTTTTTAGATTGAGATACAGTAGAGTGGAGTTGGAGTAACGCTATTTCATCATCTATCCAACTCATAAAATGTTCTTTTAAGTCAATTTTTAAAAAGTTTTCTACTTTTTCAATACCATCTAAATAGCTTTTAAATTGCTCGGGGTTTTCTTTCTGAATCGATTCAAAATTATTATAAAACTCATTAAAGCTATTAAAAGAAAAACTTAAATAAAGAGCTGTTTGTTTTGGAGCAACTTCACTAATGGTACGTGTACTTTTTCCAGATTTTTTTAGAGCCTTTAAGTATGCTGTGGCCTCATCGTTAGAATTTGTTATGCCGTTTGCTATCATGGTGTTGTCGTCCAAGTCGAAACTAAAGCCACTAAATTCTAAACTATTGCTCAATGTTTCCCCAAGATAGCCAGAGTCATTAGAAAACACTTTAATAAATTCATCTAAATATTCATATTGAAAATATAGACGAAACATATTACGATAGCCAACTTCTTTAGTTACTTCTATAAAATTAAGATCCCTTCCAATCTCAGGTTCTAAATATTGGTCTATTGAAGCTTCAATTAAGGTATGTACATAAGACACGATCATTTGATTTTGTATAAAGCTAATGTATAGCGTCTCATTAGTTTTTTTATCGTAAACCTCGGTTATTTGATGTTCATGATATTTGCGTCTACTTACTTTGAAATTGTCATTAACAATGGTGTTTAAATGATTTTTTAATACATTAAGTTTTGCTATTTTCTGTAGATCGATCACATAGAAAAAATCATATTTTCTAGGTGCATAAACATGAGCAGATATGAGTATTTCCCTATCTCCAAACCTTTTAAAAATGCTTTCATCCTGTTTAAAAACTGTATCTAATTTATTGAGGCTTTCCGCAAGATTGTTAAAATATGTATTGGTATTTAAGTGTTTCCATATATCGCTTTTGCTTATGGTGTTCCAATTGTCGATTGGCTTTTGACTTTCAATAATGTAAACAGCGTCTTTTGGAACTAAATAGATAGACTTTATATTGTCATTATTGTCAATATAGAAGGCGTAAATTAAGTATAGCACATAACTAGCAAGAACTAAACCTACTAAGGCTAAAATATTCTTTTTTTTCATTATTCAAACAAATTTGGGGTTGGAAATGTTTCATTAAACTTGTAATACGCCTAAATTAAATGGTTGTTCAATAGGAGCATGGTTTGCAGCTTCAATGCCCATACTAATCCAATTTCTGGTATCTAGGGGATTGATAATAGCATCTGTCCAAATGCGAGCAGCTGCATAATATGGAGATACTTGGTTATCGTATCGGCCTTTTATTTTGTTAAAAAGTTCTGCTTCTTTTTCAGGGGTAATCTTTTCGCCTTTTTTCTCTAAGGATGCTTTTTCAATTTGTAATAAAACTTTGGCTGCCGAATTACCGCTCATAACAGCCAGTTCTGCACTTGGCCAAGCAACAATCAATCTAGGGTCGTAAGCTTTTCCACACATCGCATAATTACCCGCCCCATAGCTGTTTCCAATAACAACTGTAAATTTTGGCACCACAGAATTACTAACCGCATTCACCATTTTAGCACCATCTTTAATAATACCACCATGTTCACTTTTACTGCCAACCATAAAACCTGTGACATCTTGTAGAAATACTAATGGAATTTTTTTCTGATTACAATTCGCAATAAACCGCGTAGCTTTATCTGCGCTATCATTATAAATAACACCTCCAAATTGCATTTCACCCTTTTTTGTTTTTACGAGTTTACGCTGATTAGCTACTATGCCCACTGCCCAGCCATCTATTCTAGCATAGCAAGTAATAATGGTTTGTCCATAACCCGCTTTATATTCATCGAATTCCGAGTTGTCAACTAACCGCTTAATAATCTCGTACATATCATATTGATCGGCTCTGGATTTCGGCAAAATACCATAAATTTCTTCTGGGTTTTCTTTTGGCTTTTTAGAATCACTTCTATTAAAACCAGCCTTATCGTAATCACCAATTTTATCAATAATATTTTTAATAGTATTTAAAGCATCGTTATCATTTTTTGCCTTATAATCGGTTACTCCAGAAATTTCGCAATGTGTTGTGGCGCCTCCTAAAGTCTCATTGTCAATGGTTTCTCCAATGGCAGCCTTTACTAAATAACTACCAGCAAGAAAGATGCTTCCCGTTTTATCAACAATTAAAGCCTCATCACTCATAATAGGCAAATAAGCTCCTCCAGCCACACAACTCCCCATAACAGCAGCAATTTGAGTAATACCCATACTGCTCATCACAGCATTATTTCTAAAAATACGACCAAAATGTTCCTTATCGGGGAATATCTCATCTTGCATTGGCAAATAAACACCAGCAGAATCCACTAAGTAAATTATTGGAAGCTTATTTTCGATAGCTATTTCTTGAGCACGTAGATTCTTTTTTCCAGTTATAGGAAACCAGGCACCTGCTTTAACTGTTGCATCGTTGGCAACTACAATACATTGTTTTCCTTTAATATAGCCAATCTTTACAACAACCCCTCCAGATGGACAACCACCATGGTCTGTGTACATATCTTCACCCGCAAAAGCAGCAATTTCAATAGATTTGGATTTTGTATCCAATAGATAGTCTATGCGCTCCCTAGCTGTCATTTTTCCTTTGGCATGGAGCTTTTCTATACGCTTTTTTCCGCCGCCAAGGCTTACTTTTACTAAGCGTTTATTTAATTCGGAAAGTAAAAGTTTATTATGATCTTCGTTTTTATTGAAGTTGATATCCATGTATGATTAGTTTGTTGCTAATGTACAAAAGTTGACATTTCTGTGAAATGAGTCAAAGTAAAATATTTTCCTACCCTAAAATATGATGCTTTTGTTAATGAAATCACAAAATATATAACATGGGATTAGTTTCCTTGGAAAATAAATATTTTTATTCTATATTTGTACTATTAAAATAATTAAGACACATGAAAAATATTATAGCATTTGCAGGAACCAATAGTAAAAAATCAATAAATAAAGAATTAGCGACTTATGCATCAAGTTTTGTTGAGGATGTTAAGGTTAACATTTTAGATTTAAACGATTTTGAATTACCTTTATACGGTATCGATTATGAAGTTGATCATGGTATACCAGACAACGCACATAAATTTTTAGACGCTATTAAATCATCAGATGGGATCATTTTATCATTAGCGGAACATAATGGTGCGTATTCAACAGCATTTAAAAACTTATTTGATTGGATGTCTCGAATTGATGGCAAATTATGGAGTGAGAAACCTATGTTGTTAATGGCAACTTCTCCTGGAGGTAGAGGTGGAGTAACAGTATTAGAAATAGCTAAAGGACGCTTTGGATATATGGGCGGAAATGTTGTTGCAGATTTTTCATTTCCATCGTTTTATGATAACTTTTCTGATGGTAAGATTACTGATGAAACATTGAATTCTGATTTGAAGAACAAAGTCGTATCATTTCAAAAAACATTATAAACTGGGTACTGAAATTATGGGAGACTTTTCTAAAGATATCAATTCAAAATTTCCAAATAACAGGGTTAAGGCTTTGCTGAATATTGTTTATACAGCAAGTTGGATAACGAGTTATCAGAATGATTTCTTTAAACCATATGGTATATCTCCCCAACAGTACAATATTTTAAGAATATTAAATGGTGCTAAAGAGCCTTTAAATGTTCAGGTTATTAAAGATAGGATGCTTGAGCGTTCTCCTAATGCTACACGATTAATGGATAAGTTATGTGCTAAGGGTTATATTGAACGTTTACCATCTGAACATGACAGACGTGTTGTTAAAATTGTTATCAGGAATGAAGGGAAGGAGCTTTTAAAGTCTATTCCACATAATATAAATAAAGATTTATTAAAAAATTTAAGTGAAGAAGAAGCAGAGCAATTAAGCAATTTGCTAGATAAAATGCGATAAACTCGCATTTTTTTAAACAAATAGTTTCCATGGAAACTAAAACAGGGATGCTTTACTAAAGTAAGCTTAGTGTAAGTAAAGCATCTAAAAAATAATTTATTATGAGATCAAATACAATAAAAACAGTAGGTAGAAGTGATTTTGTAAATATGGGACCCATACAACTAAGGCAGCCATTACCAAGTCGAAATATAGACATGGTAGATCCTTACATATTATTACATCATTATGGGCCTTATGAAATCTCGGTAGACAATAACCCTTTTGATTTAGGGCCACATCCGCATCGTGGATTTGAACCTATTACATTTTTAATTCAAGGAGAACAATTGCATAGAGACTCTTTAGGTAACGAGAGTATTGTTAAAGCAGGAGATGTGCAATGGACAACGGCTGGTCGTGGGATCATTCATGCTGAGGGGCCAGCAAAAGACTTTGTGCAAAAGGGAGGTGTACTTGAGGGCATTCAATTATGGTTGAATTTACCAGCAGAAAAGAAAATGATTCCTGCAAATTATCAGCATGCAAAAAATGAGGAATTTAATGTCGTTAATTCTGAAGATGGAAAAATGAAAATTCAAATAATTGCTGGTGAATTGGGAGCTGTCTACGGAAAGATAAGTACGCAAACATCTGTAAATGTTTATATGATTGATGTTGAATCAGGAGGAGAGTCCTTTATTAAAGTCCCCAGAACACATCAGTCAATGTTATACTTGTTAAGCGGTGATGTGGCTATAAACGATTCGGAAGTTTTAAAACTAGATAAAAACCAATTGATTCAGTTTAATCAAGATGGTGAAGGTTTTACGATAAAGGGGCATCATACAAGTAAATTGTTATTTCTTTCAGGAGCACCTCTTAATGAGAAAGTAGCAACTTACGGACCATATGTTATGAATACGCAAACAGAAATCATGGAAGCCATGCGGGATTACCAAATGGGGAAAATGGGATTTCTCCCAGCAAATTAAAATGAAGGAAAATAAAAAACTAAGAATTGTCATTTTGAGCACTTCGACTACGCTTAGCACAAGCTAAAGTCGAAAAATCTCGATAAGTAAGTGTCTAATTTTAAAAAGATTCTTCATTTTCATTCAGAATGACATTTTATTAGACATTCTCGTAAAATTAAATAATATAATTAAGATTTTCTTCTTTACTGAAACAAGTTCAGTACAAGCAAGCAAATGAAAAAAGAATATTTTTATGAAAACAATAATTCACAAAGCAGATACTAGAGGATATGCCAATCATGGTTGGTTAAAATCGCATCATACATTTAGTTTTTCAGGCTACCAAGACGCAGAACGCATGAATTTTGGAGCGCTCCGTGTGCTTAATGATGATGTTGTACAACCAAAAATGGGTTTTGGTACACATCCGCATCAAAACATGGAAATTATTTCAATTCCATTAAAAGGCGCATTATCTCACAAAGATAGTATGGGGAATAAGCGCGCTATAGATGAGGGAGAGGTACAAGTAATGAGTGCAGGTACAGGCTTGACACATTCTGAGTTTAACGATAGCAAAACAGATGCTGTTAACTTTTTACAACTTTGGATTATTCCTGAAGCAATGAATGTCTCACCAAATTATGAACAAAGAAGGTTTGATGCTCTAGCTCAGAAAAACAAGTTACAAACTGTAGTAGCACCAAAAGATAAATTAGAAGGTAACGCATTGCCTATTAGCCAGCAAGCTTATATATATCGCTCAGACTTAGAATCAGGTAGAGACATCACCTTGCATCTGAGAAATGGGAACAATGGTTTTTATATATTTTTAACTGAAGGTGAAATAGAAGTTGGTAATTTAACGCTTAGAAATAGAGATGCCGTAGGTGTTTATGAAACAGATAAAGTTACAATAAAATCCAATGAAAACTCTAAAATATTAATTATTGAAGTACCAATGAATTAATTTGTTTAGAAGCATTAATAGCAAGAAAGCATCCCGAAAAGGATGCTTTTTTTATTTAAAAATACGATATTTGCTGATCTAACTGCGCAAAGGATAAAAAACGATGTCTTTTTTAAAGCATTTATTATACTATATGTTAAATGTTTGTATTATATAAAAGATGTAGTAAAACATTCCTGCCTTGTATAACTAATAAGGATGCGCCCAAAATGAAATAGATTATTATGGCAATGAATAAAAACACTGTGTTGGCATGGGCTACATGGGTAATGATTTTTGTAGGACTCGCATTGATTGGCTTAGGAGCTTTTAGATATGATGATGTTGCGGGCTGGGGCTTTGCAGCTGTAGGGGTAGGTTTTTTTGCTAATGCATGGGTATTTAATGCTTTAAAAGGAAGGGTTTAGCATTTCCTGTTTTTTGATTGACGATTTTTTACATATTAAAGTCTAACGACTATAAACCTACTACTAAAAATGAGTGACGATAAAAAAGTAATTTTCTCAATGTCTGGTTTAACCAAGACATTTCAAGGTGCCAATACACCCGTATTAAAAAACATTTATTTAAGTTTCTTTTATGGAGCCAAAATAGGAATTTTAGGCCTTAATGGTTCGGGTAAATCCACATTACTTAAAATTATAGCAGGAGTTGATAAAAGCTATCAAGGTGATGTCACGTTTTTACAAGATTACTCCGTTGGTTTTTTAGAGCAAGAACCAAAACTGGACGATAATAAAACAGTGATTGAAGTCGTGCGCGAAGGTGCAGCTGAAACCGTTGCCATTCTTGATGAATATAATAAGATTAACGATATGTTTGGTTTGGAAGAAGTATATTCCGATCCTGACAAAATGGAAAAGTTAATGAACCGTCAGGCAGAACTTCAAGACCAGATTGATGCTGCCAATGCATGGGAACTCGATACCAAACTAGAAATAGCCATGGATGCACTGCGTACTCCAGATGGTGATAAGAAAATTAGCGTGCTTTCTGGTGGAGAAAAACGTCGTGTAGCATTATGTCGTTTGCTTTTGCAAGAACCAGATGTATTATTATTAGATGAGCCTACCAACCACTTAGATGCAGAATCGGTACATTGGTTAGAGCATCATTTAGCGCAATATAAAGGTACCGTGATAGCGGTAACGCACGATAGGTACTTTTTAGATAATGTAGCAGGTTGGATCTTAGAACTGGATAGAGGTGAAGGTATTCCATGGAAAGGCAATTATTCCTCTTGGTTAGATCAGAAATCAAAACGCTTGGCACAGGAAAGTAAAACGGCTTCTAAACGTCAGAAAACCTTAGAACGTGAGTTAGAATGGGTAAGACAAGGAGCTAAAGGACGTCAAACGAAGCAAAAGGCGCGTTTAAAGAATTACGATAAGTTAATGAGTCAAGATCAAAAACAACTTGATGAAAAACTAGAAATATACATTCCAAATGGACCGCGATTAGGAACTAATGTTATAGAAGCTATAGGTGTTAGTAAAGGTTACGATGATAAATTGTTGTACGATAATTTAAACTTTAACCTGCCACAAGCTGGTATTGTTGGAGTAATTGGTCCAAATGGAGCAGGTAAAACCACTATTTTCAGAATGATTATGGGTGAAGAGACTCCCGATAAAGGCGAGTTTAAAGTGGGGGATACTGCCCAAATAGCGTATGTAGACCAAAGCCATTCAAATATTGACCCAGAAAAATCGATTTGGCAAAATTTTAGTGATGAGCAGGAGTTGGTCATGATGGGAGGTAAGCAAGTTAATTCACGTGCCTATTTAAGTCGTTTCAATTTCTCTGGAAGTGAACAAAATAAAAAAGTAAAGCTGCTTTCTGGAGGAGAAAGAAACCGTTTGCATTTGGCAATGACTCTTAAAGAAGAAGGCAATGTGTTGCTTTTGGATGAGCCCACTAATGATCTTGATGTAAATACATTACGAGCCCTAGAAGAAGGTTTAGAAAACTTTGCTGGGTGTGCAGTGGTTATATCGCATGATAGGTGGTTTTTAGATAGAATATGCACGCACATTCTTGCTTTTGAAGGAGATTCTCAAGTTTATTTCTTTGAAGGTAGTTTTAGTGATTACGAAGAAAACAAAAAGAAACGTCTTGGTGGTGATTTAATGCCCAAACGCATAAAGTATAAAAAACTAGTAAGATAAATTTATAAAACGCCTGCTGAAAAGTGGGCGTTTTTATTTATCATCATATACATGTCCAGAACCCAATTTAAAATCAGAAACATCTATAGTTTCAATGGCTTTTTTGTTTCGATTAAATATACCGATTGACGCTTTCCATTGCTTTGATTTATTTCTAATAGCAAATAAAAGAATTAGCATTGGTAAAAAAAACATAATCAAAATTACAATAGCTCCCATAATATTTTATTTATTATCATACATATGTCCGTCTGTAAAATCTTTATAAGTATCTTCTTCATCTGATATTTCAGTATTCATATTGTTTAATTCTTCATTTTCTTTTTTTAGTTTATAAGATTTTCTTACACCTAAAATCAATAAAATGGAGAAGATAACAACAACAATAATTAAAGTTGTTACAATTTCAGATTGTTTCATTAAGAGAGACGTTAGTAACAATGTAGTCAAATAGTTAGTTAACATGGCTTAATGCATGACTTTGGATTATTAGCATCTCAAATATAACATAATTTATTCATTGGACAATCTAAAATGAACATATAAGATCGTAATAAAATAATTACTTATTTAAAATAGATGTAACATTTTAATAACATATTATACCAATAATTAAAGAAGTATAAGTTTTAAAATTGATTTTTTTTAACGAAATTGCTTATCTAAATATTTGTACAACTAAAAACACATCACTCCCTATGTCAGACGATTTTGATTTATTGGAAACCAATTCTAACGAGAAAACAGAGAAAGTAGATGTCAATTGGGGAAAAGCCATAGACACTATGAAATCTAAATTATCTCAAGAGGATGATCCAGAAGTTCGGCAAAAAATATTAAATGCCACCTTAGATGATGTGGTATACATGGCAGAAAAAGATAGGACAACGCTCTTAGATGCCATAAAAGACCTTACAGATTATCAAGATGAAGTAGGTATTATTTTTGAGAAATTCTCTTCGCTTAATGCTACCGAACAAAAGGTCATTGACGATGCCCAAAAAGCTTTAGAACGTGCTAAAATAGAATTAGAAGATGCTGAGGCAAAGCCAGATACCTGGTGGAATAACCTTTGGGGACGTAAAAGCAAAATAAAAAAGGCTCAAGACGAGCTTAAAGCTGCTGAAAAAATACGTGCTGCTGCGGATAATAAAGCAAAAGCCATGTTTCAAGAGCGTATTGAAAGTGCCGATGTACAAACCCTATTAAGTGAATTGTCCTATAAATCTCAGGCAGCAGTAGGCAGATTGAAAAATCGTGAAGTAGAGATTAAAGAAGTAGAAGACAAATTACAAGATGCCATTGTAGAAGCTACTAAAAACCATACAAAAGCTTTAGAAAAGAAGAAAGAGGTAGAAGCCAAATTAGAAGAGCGCTATGCCTTATTAAAGCAAGCACGTCAAGAGCTTGAAGATATTGCAGATAAGCAATCTGCAGATTATGCACAAGCCGTAGGTAAGGTTACAGAGCTAGAACAAAAAGTAGAAGAATTAGAAGGGCTTAAAAATGCTTACACAACACTTGCTGCCAGTAAAGATAGTTTTGTACATAAACATAACTTAACTATAAAAGTATTGACCTCTTTAAGAAGTAATTTACAAACGCATCGTGCTAAGTTAAAGAGTGATACCGAAGAACGTTTAAAATATTATGATGGCTATGTAGTCGCATTAAAAGCAAGAACCGATCAAGAGTTTGCTGCTATTTTAGAACATTTAGGTGTAAAAACAGATGAGCACATTGGGGAAACCCTAGCATCTATGCATACAGCAAGTGCTAAAGCACGTCAAGATATGATGGACAATATCCCTGTTCACGAAAAAGTTATGCAAGGTGTTTATAGTAGTTATGCAGAGGCTTTACAGGAAATTCGTGCTAAAGATAGCGATATTCAAAAGAATTTTGCTGAGCGCTATGGCATCGATATGAAAGAGATTTTTGAAGATTACTATAAAGTCGATCCAAATAAAGCTTCAGATGGTGATGACGGAGAGCCAGAAAGCAACCCTAAACCAGAAGCCAGCGATGATGATGATTTGTTGAGCTAATTTTTCCTGCAAAGGAAGGAATCTCATCAAAATAACTATAAATATTTAAATAATCTGGGCGTTACTTTTACGCATAACTATAAAATTTTATAATTATGCGTAAAAGTCAGGCTTTTGGCAGTCGCTTTTTTTGAAAAAACAAAAAAGAGCTTCAACAATGCCTCAATCCTTAACGCACTATTCAACTAACTTAATTGTTACACGAGTAAGAACTTTTAATAGTTCACTTTTAATAAAAAAAATGTCCATAAATCATATTGTAACGCCATTAGATTCGGCAGTCTTAGACTCCAAAGAACATTACGTTTTCTATCATAAGATGGTTGATTTTGCTTTTAAAGAGCTTATAGTTGCTGTACAACAACAAAAGATTTGCAGCGGCCAAGAAGTACTTCTGTTTAAGCAATATTGCGATTTGTTGTTATATTCTATAGAAGCCATGCGCATTAAATATATGTATGACGATGAGGATAATATGAAAGTCGATTTAACCTATTCTGGATTTCCAAACTATCTAGAATTTAGGTATTTGTTTAATGATTTAGAATTGCGTGACGATTATTTAGGTAGGCTTACACCAGTAGAAACTCTAAAAGAAGAGTTTTTAGATACGCTCATGCGTAAAAAAGAATCCATTAAAAAAAGTAAACTGTTTCAGGCTGCATCCATAGTATATTATTCATCTGTTAAGAAGCAATACATCTTTAATCGTTTTGTACAAGGCAAAATATTAAGTGCTCCCGAAGAAATAGACACTAAATATATGACGAGTTGGAGCTTTTTTGATGTCACTCACAACCGTCCATTTATCTGCTTTATGTATTTCAATTATATTGGAACAGACATACAGGATTATAAAGATGACATTTACGAAGTTTTAAAAACGACGGCCGATAGAAATATGTCTTTAGATACGATGGCCTATACAATTGATAGAAAATTACCAAAAGTATCACCTAAACTAATAAAACGCATTGATTTAGGTCCTATGCATAATGTCTTTGCAAAAGACGAAAATGATATCACGCATACAATTTTAGAAGGTATAGGGAAAAAGGAAATTCCTTTAGAATCATATGCCATTTCATTAAGAATAGATGAAGTAGAATCTGGAAGCGAATTTAAAGAAGGCGGTTTTTTTAGTAAACAAATCCTTCAAAAATGGAATGATGTATTTAAACAGAAATATGTATTTGCCCCACATCGTATCATTCAACTATTGTACAATAAAACACCAGAACTTATGAACGATTTAGCAAAACCACCAGTTGAAATGAGTAGTTTGAAATATTCAAAAAAGTGATCGGTTGTACGATACAGTCACGGTCTACGATGAGTAATTTTAAAAAACACACAATAAGTTTAATTATAAGTAAATATTAAGGTAAAAATAAAATATATAACAGTCGAAGTATACACAGCAAGAGTAATCACTGCAAATTGCCACAAAACACTGTTCTCTAAATTACTGAATACTAAAAAATGGAACATAACTCAACATTCCCAATAAAACTAACCGAACTCGATATGCTTCGCGATGAAGCGTCTTCCTACTTAAAAAGTATACAATGGGAGCAGGGGCAACGAGCAAAGAATAGAGATAAAGATGCTAAGGACGAGTCCATTTTGTTGTACCTGTCTCGAGCAAATAATGGCAGTAATACGGTAGAAGCAACTTCGGTATCGAAAACTATTTTAGCCTTAAAAAAGCGGTTACTCCCAGATTCTATAGCGATTCCTATTTATTTAAATCAAACGCTCTATGCTGTTCAGGAAGGTCTTACTTTAGGCATTTGGATTAAAGACAGTTATTACGATTCATCAGGGTTGTCGAGTTTAAATGAAAACAAATCAGCTTTAGATACTAACGGTAAACGTGAATTTGAAAGTAAAATGCATACAGCTACGGCTTTTATGCTTTTTAGTACAGCTTATAAAGTATTAAACGATTTAAAACCTTATGCATCAGATGATTTGAGTGTTATGAAGCAGAAGTTTGCTGGTATTCCCGAAGTGTCTTTAATGACGCCCTTAAAAGGTATATCGTGTAGCTTATTTTATTACGATAAATACTTGGGGCATCCAGAAATTATAAAGTCTGATAAAGATGTTATTGATTTTACAGTGGTTTATTTTGAAGCCTTAATCGATGAAATTCAGTTACGTAAAAGCAGTTTAGAATATACCGAAACCATAGAGGACAGAACCTATAAATTAGAAAAATCTGAATTTGCTGTTTCAGGTTGGAGCAATGTATTTCAAGGTACAGCAAAAAGTGTTGAGTTCAATAAAATTAAGTTTGAGCAAATTGTGGGTAACCGGGATGCCAAACATTTTTCGCGTCGTCTAACCGAGCGTATGTTGAGTTACGATTTTACAGCTAAAAAAAATCCGTTTCAAGAACTAGGAGGTTTCATGCCTGTTTTTATGGGTTATGGTATTCCAGGAACAGGAAAGAGTATGCTTATTGCAGCCATAGCCACACGGCTTAAGGAGCATTGCGATGCATTAGATATTCCGTTTTTATTTCACCCAATGCCAGACACACTTATAAGTACATTTCAAGGAGGATCGGCAGAAAAGATGGTAGAGTGGATGAAACCCATGCAAGATCCTTCAAAATTAATTTTTGCGCCTATAGATGATGCAGAAAATAATTTACAGGAACGAACTGCACAGGGTGTTTCGGCAGGTGTAAAAGAAGTCATTGGTGTGTTTTTGCGTTATACAGAAGGTGCTTATGCCGTAAACTATGGAAATAGCTCAATAGGGCTCTTTACCAATTTACCCGAAATGTTGGACAAGGCAGTCATCTCGCGTGTACAAGGACGATTCAAAATAGATGGGGCCAGAACAGCGCATGATTTTTTAGATCAAGATCATTTATGGTGGCGTAAACTGGATGAAACGATGCCAGATTTTGTAAATATGCAAGGACCTGAAAACTATACCTATTTACAAGATCAAGGACTGGCAAAAAATATGGGAGAGATTCTTAATGTAACGAACAAGCCAACCGAAGAGCGTGTACATGAGATTTATGATAACGTAGAGAAACAATTTAAAACGAACGAGCATTTATTCTATGCCAATCTTTATAAGAATATGCAAAAAGCATTTCCGTTCTTTTCATCACGTGATGTTAGGAATATTCAAAGTGCGGTGTCATTGCGTCTAACGGATTTTGATTTGGAAGATGATTGGTTCGATAATCCAGAAATCTATTTTAAACAAGATTATGAAACCAAGTTTAACATGCTTCAAGAATTGATGCGTGCCAATATGAAAGGTTTGGATTTTTCTGAAATTCGTCGTCAAGAAGTAGTACGCTATATAGATAATGTGGCAACCATAGCAGATACCGATTTTAAACGAAAAGTAGATGCTAGAGTCAACCAATTGAATATTGAGACTGAAGCCAGAAAAACATTTGAAAATGAGTGATGAGCAAGTTAAAAATATTGAGCACACCTTACTTTCAGATAACTACTATACCTTGAATAAAGTCACTTTTGATTATTTAATGAAAAGTGGTAAATGGGTAAATCAAATGAGAGAGGTGTATGATAGAGGTGATGGTGCTGGAATATTGTTATATAACAAACAAAAAAAGACAGTTATTTTAACCAAACAATTTAGAATGCCCACTTATTTAAACGATAATAAGGATGGCTTTTTAGTTGAAATTACTGCTGGAATGTTAGACAAAGACAATCCTGAAACATGTGTTATTAGAGAAACAGAAGAGGAGGTTGGTTATAGGTTAAAAGAAGTTAAAAAAGTATATGAGGCCTACTCGTCGCCTGGGGTGATGACCGAAAAAATGCACTTTTTTATTGGTGAGTACACAGATGATATGAAAGTTAATGATGGCGGCGGGTTGGATAGCGAACATGAAGACATAGAAGTATTAGAAATACCTTTTACAGAAGCGGTTAGCATGTTAAATAATGGGGGAATTTATGATACAAGAACGATTGTTTTATTACAATATGCACAGATTCATAAGTTGTTATAGAAAAATTAAAAACATGTTTGAAGAATTTGAAGCAGAAAATAGAATTGAAATTGCACAAAAACGTTACAGGGTTTTAGCGTTTATAATTGACTTTTTTGTTTTTTGGTTGATAGGTATGGTATTAGGAATATTTTTTGGAACTCCAAATGAAGAAGGATTTGGGTTTAATTTAAATGGACTGCCAGCACTTATAATGTTTTTATTTGGCTTTTTTTTATGGCCAATAAGCGAGGGAACATTTGGGCAAACTATAGGTAAGAGGCTGACAAAAATAAAAGTGGTTTCTGATTCTAGTGAATCTGCTAGCATTGGACAAGCCTTTATAAGATTCTTTTTCGGGTTTATAGATTACATTTTTTTAATAGGTCTGATAATAGCCTCTACTGATAAAAATAATAGACGCATAGGAGATATGGTTGCTAAAACATTAGTTGTTAAACAAAAGTAAATGCAAAAATTAATAGAAGCCAATTTATATAGAAGTGAACTTATCCCCGTAAGCGGAAAACTGGTGGAGCGTTATAATGAATGTTTAATAAAACTTGGGTTTACAAAAACAAAGTTAAAAACGTTTCATATAGATGGTATTGGATGGAGCCCAGAAGTAGCAGAAGAAAAGGAAAATCTTCATTACTTAAATAATGGAGAAGCGAATCCGCATGGTATCATTATTTCACCATTGCAAAAAGGCAAGCCTGTATATTTGCCATATCATACTTTTGATAGGGACATGATGCAGCAAATATTTAAAATCTATGGAAATAAAATCAATGATATTACCAGAGATTCAGCTATTTGTATTGATTTTGATCAAAAGATAGATGTTTTTTATGAACCTTTAGATGTTTTGAAATATAATACAGTACACATTAATTTTCATTTAATGAATAATCTGTATCACCTGCAAAATGAGCAACTCCAACTTATTGAAAAGTTTAAAGAGGGACATAACTTTATAGATGAAGAAATTCATTTAGAGTTATTGAATTCTGCTAAAACATACGGTGACTTAAGAACTAGGGATTTAGAATTACCAGCTATAGATTTCTCAGTAAGTACCTTTTATACCAGAGCTTTTGGTGGTGTTTATGTATTGCGTGATTTTATTACACCCATTCTTGTTTTTGAGAACGAGAAATGGTATAAAGAAGCTATTAAAGATACAAATTATGAAGTGTTAATTTATCATATTCACCAACCTGAGTTGATGGATAAATTACGCGATCATGTTATTATAGAATACGATTTAGAAGCAGCAGTGCAAACAGAGCGTTACGAACGTATTAAAAAGTTTGAAATGACGCAATACCTAAAAGAAACGCAACACCCAGTTAAAGATATTTTAAACGATCCTATTTTATATAAAAGCTATCTGAATAAATTAGATATTGAATCACGTAAAAAGGTTATGAGTGTAGAGCGTTATTTAGAAAAACTAGAAACCAGTAATCAGTATAAAATAGCAGATATTGTAGATTTAAAGTTATTTGAAGCCCTACACAAACCACATTCTTCGTTAGAAGGAAAACACCAAGATTTAATTTGGAAACTGCTGGTAAATGTATCACCTAAAGATGTACTGTATTGGTATTGGTACGACAAGGAGGACTTTTATGACAGTTTTAAGTTCTGGGATGAGTCACTAAAAGAATGGGCTATAGAAACGATTAGTAACAAAATTTAATATTTATAGACTAATAAATTAGAAACGTTTGTCATACTGAACTTGATTCAGACTAGCAAAAATAACCATAAGCATAAGTAAGGAACTCCAAGCTCCCAACTTAGTGCTTTAAATTATATAACAACATGGGACTAGAATTAATAATTTTTATTGCAGCCATATTTTTCGGAGCTTTTCTGTATTGGAGAGAATCTCGAGGCAATGGCTTATACCGTTTTTTTAATAAGATTTTTAATTCGAAAGAATTACAGATGAAACCTAATGATAAAAAAGGTTTTGTATACCAACAAACATTTTTAGTTCGGCTTATTTTTATTGGATTTCTATTTTTAATAGGTATTGTAGTTGCCCGTTTCTTAATTCCAATAGATATTACAACTATTTCAATATTTGCATCTATGATTGTCGGCACGTTGGCTGGAACTTATTTAGCAAATTTTATATTTAAGTCGGGAGAGGTCATCGAAGAAAAATCAGATTCCTTAGAAGATATTGTACATGACACCATTGAAAAAGGGAAAGATTTTATTGAGGATTTAAAAACTAAAGACGTTGAAGAAGAGATAGAGGAGATAGAAGAAAAACCAAAAAGTGAAGAGAAAAGTGCTAGAGAACGTTTAAAAGATAAGGGGTTGTTGTAATTGTCATTCCTGCGGAGGCAGGAATCCACTTTAGAAGAAAGCATTGTAATATAACTAAGATTCCCGCCTTCGCGGGAATGACAAAAAATAAATATGATTAAAAATTACTGGAATAAAGGAAAACGCCAAAAAATAACAACCATAGTAGTTGCCTTAATATTACTTATCACATTGTTTGTTTTACGCGACGATTATCAACCTGCACTATTATTTGTTAGGAAATTTATTTTCATCATTTTATTAAGTGCAATTGTTTTATTTTTTGGTCTAAGAAAATTTAGAAGCTCTGCAAGTACAGGAAGACGTTTAGGTATTTTGGGACTATTGGTTGTTTTCTTCGGAATTTTATATGTACTAGGCTGGCATTTTAAAATGTACGATTATATGAAAACGTATAATGTTTTCAATAGTCTGAATCGAGTTGAAATTAATGAATTGCCTTTAACTCAAAATGAAAGAATTCAACCATTAAGAAATGTATTTTCTATGGCGAACGAAAGTGTTGGAGAGACTAAAGATGTTTCATTGCCACATCTGGTTAGAGTAGGAGAAGAGAACAAATGGACCATGGCTATTCAGCCTACAGAAAAGTATGTTTGGCAGGGTATGACTGATAACACCGAAGAGGTTTTTGCAGTATCAAGTACGACACCTTTTCCAAGGTTTTCTAACGAAAATAGAATTCCTGTAACCTTTTCAATAGGGGAGTCTTTAAAGTTTAGTAGAAATACTTACAATGCCGTAGTACAACGTTTTAATCTTTTTCAGTTATTCACGATGGAACCCAGTGATACCTACTACATGAAAAATGATACAGGACAATGGGTAGAAGTGGTAAGTTTAATTAAGTGGAAAGGCTTTTTGTTTCCTTACCCGACTTTTGGGGGAGTCATGGTGATCGAGAACGGTGAACATGATTTTAACGATTATCTAGAGCGTATTTTAATAGGAAAAGGAACTTATGTAAAGCCTGAGGAGATGAAAAATCATCCATACCTCACAAGACAAAATACATTAGCCGAAAAAGTATCACGTTTACAAGCTGAATCTTTAAAGTTTTTAGGAGGGTTTAGTGATCCATTACCATGGAATATGGAAACAGCTGTAAAGATTCCAGATTTGCCAGACGATCAAAATCAACAACCATTTGTAACCGATTTTGATTTTTCAGACACTGATTCTGATGCTTATAGTGGTTTATACCATTGGTTTGGGTTAGAACCCGTAGGGGATGAGCGTACCAGTTTAACCTTTAGTGTTTTTATACCAGCAGATGGTAGTGATAAAGTTTATTATTACGATCATGCTTCAAAAAAGCAAGGCTACGCAGGGGTTTCTGCCATGCCTTTAAAAGTTATTGAATCTCGTAAAGAATTTGATTGGTCGGTTAATAAACCTGTCGAGTTTAGGCCTTATATAAAAGACATAGCGGGCAGAAAACGTATGTTCTTTTTAGGCACTATATCTGCTATAAGAGAGGGATCCGATAATTTTGATGGTTCTGCTACGCCAGATTTAGCGTTAATAGATAGTGAATACAGAGATGTGGTTTGGATAGATGTAAAACACCCCAGTCAATGGGACAAAACAGTCTATGACCAATTAAACGAAGCCTGGAGAGCAAGTGAAGGTATTGGTTACTATTTTGTTGAAGGCAGAAAAGAGATTGATTTATCTGAAGCAGTAAAAGACGCTTTAAAGACGATTCCAAGCGATACATTAAAACAGGTTGAGGGCACTAAAAAGGCTGAAGAAATTGAAAGACTTCAAAAGCAAATTGATTCGTTGAAGGCCATTAATTAAAACGAGTATGTTAGCAGGCCAACAACTTTTTAAAGAGATTGCAAAAAGACGCAAAGCACGAAAAGATAAAACCAATGGTAAGTTTGATAAAAAGAAGCTAAACTATAAAACATCAGAAGATAAGCCCGAATTTAAATTTCCAAAACTTAGACCATCTGAACTTGAAAGGCTAAAGACAGGAATAAGAAGTAATACTAAAAGAGATAGGTTAAAGGATTATGCATTGTTTTTTATTATTTTTTTGATACTATTTGCTTCGTTTTACTATTTCATGAATTGATTTAAATTTGTAGTGAGAAATAAGAGACTGAATCCTTAGTTTTTTTCTTGACGTGAGTTCGATTTTCCAGCAGACAGGGATCTGATTATGATGAGATGTCTCGTCACTCATGCTTCGCTCTTTCAACATGACAAACATTTGAATTTTAGGTCATTAATAGATTGATTATGAGTACGATTTGTATCGAACTGAGCCAACTTAGAATTCAGCCCTCTAATAATTAATTACATTGCTTACTGTTTTGTATATGTATCTATAATCACGGAAATTTCATCATTTTTAGTTACCACATATTTTAATGCTAATTCTGTAGAATCAAGTACAATGATTTCCTTAGATTGATAGGAATCAGTAACGGTATTACCACTAATACTATATTTACTAATTGAAGAATCAGATGTACATACAGTTGTGGTTCCTTTGAAATGAGATACATACGTGATTTGTGATTTAGTAAAGAGAATCGTGTTTAATAAATCGCAAGCTGATAGTGTAACAGTATTACCATCATTAGACGAATCTGTTAATCTCCATGTACCAACAATTAATTCAGAATTTATTTTTGCTGGAGAGTCATCTTTGCTACAAGAAAAAGTTAAACAAGCTGTAAAAATAATTGAAGGAATAAGTTTTAAAGTGTTCATTTTGTTTTTGTTTTTAAATTCATACAAATAAAAAAAACTTCATCATGGCAATAATTTCAATTAACTTCTAATTAACCCTCAATTAACTTTTAATTATGTTTTCATGTTTTTAATTGATGTTGAAAATGTAAAGTAATGGGAGGGCTATGTTGTAATAAAATGAATAGATTAATCACTATTTATTGAGTTGTCAAGTTTAAATCAAGTTGATTTTCCCGATGTACAACATATGTCTATGTTTGATTAACTAAATGTTCTATTTATCGGTTTTTAAATGCTTTATTTTTGTTTCAAACTAAAACTAATAAATAATGCTTATGAAAATTCTAATAAACAAAAATCCGTTTATTTTATTTTTTACTCTCACACTGCTTGTTAGTAGTTGTAGTAGTAATAACGATTCTGCGCCTGATCCAGACCCTCAACCTGTGGTTGATACACCTACAGCAACAGATGATGTTTTAACTGTAAATGAAGGTAGTAGTGCAGGAGCTAACAATCGAGTAGATGTTTCTACAAATGATGATATTGGTGATAATGGTGGTGATAATGATGATTATAGCTTATTGGCCAATGCAAGTAATGGTAATGTAACAGAGGTTAGCGATGGTGTTTTTGAATACATACCAAATGCTGGATTTAATGGTACTGATAGTTTTACATATACGATTACAGATTCAGATGGCGACAGTGATACAGCAACAGTTAATATTACTGTAAATGATGTGTTGACTGCAGAAGATTTTAATAACATAGATCCTAATTTCCCTTCTTTTGTGTCTATTAATAATACGACACCTAGTAATAAAAAATGGGTTAAATTAGAAAGTATGTCAGATGAATTTGATGCATGGGATGGCTCAAAATGGTTCAAATCTACATGGCACTATGGGGAGCCAGTTTTTATGTCAACATCAAATAATAATTCTGGAGTGGCAGATGGAAAATTATGGATAAAAGCAACGCTTAACGAAAGTAATATTGAAGATAGATGGTTTCAATCTGCGAGAATTCATTCCGTAGCAGAAACTAGTTACCCTATGTACACAGAGGCAAGCATAAAAACATCTCACATTTCTGCATATAATACGTATTGGTTGAATAATGGGAATATAGATGATAGGGACGAAATAGACATTATTGAAAATAATACGAATCCTTCATGTGGTTGTCAACCAGAATTCCCTAATAGAATGAATTCTCAATACTTTCATGCAGATTCTAGTAAAAGCCCTGTGACTATAAGAGATGAAGATAATTTTCTTAGAACAGATTTATCGCCAGTTAATCCACTTCGAAGCTTTGGCTGGAATGAGGAATATCACACGTATGGTGTATGGTGGAAAGATGCTAAAAATATTCAGTTTTATTTAGATGGTGAACCTGCGGGTAGTGTAACTGTTGGACATGATAGATCTGGACAAGTTTATGCAGATCGTCAATTTACACGCGATTTAGAGATAATTTTCGATTTATGGACTAACGAAGCTGATTGGTTAGGAGGTCTTCCTGCAAAATCGGACTTAGCTGATGACTCAATAAACACGATGCGAGTTGATTGGGTTAGAACTTGGAAATTAGAAGATGAATAATCATTATTGATTATATGAATAATAAAAACGGAGCTTATTAAGCTCCGTTTTTATTAAACACTATTTCTTTTTATTATGTCGTGAATTGATTTCAATTATTAGAAGAATGGCTTAAAACACTAATTCCATCTTAATATCACAACGTATATAAGGACAATTTTCTTCTACAGGAATTTCAATAAAACCGTATTTTCTATAAATATATATGGCGTTTTCCAGTTTTTTATTTGAATAAATAATGAGTTTGGGAATTTCATTTTTTTTGGCAAAATCAATACAATGCTGCATAAGTTGTTGACCAATTTTGTGACCGCGATGTTTGGGTGATACCGCCATTTTTGTTAATTCAAAATCCCCATGGTTACCTATAGGCATTAAAGCAACAGTACCAACAATTTGGCCACTTAATTTTGCAAAAAATATATGACCTCCTTTGTTTATTATGTATTGTTCAGGTTTGCTTAAAACTTCATCATCATAAGGCTCTACATAAAAAAATGTTTTTAACCATTCTATATTCATCTCATAAAAATCCTTTGCGTATTGTTTTTCAAAAGAAATGATTTCAAGGTTTTTTGTGGTGTTCATTTTAATATTATTTATAATTGTCATACTAAAACTTTTTGCGTTGAGTTTATTCTCTAAAATGTTCAAATGTTCTATTAATGAAGAAGAGCTTTCTAAGGTATACTCCTTAATGACTTTGTCAATACTCTCCCAGATAGGTTTTAATCTTTCTAATGTATGATGGCCTTTATCGGATATAGAGATTATTTTTTTTCGTTTGTCCAATTTATCTAATTCATAAATAATTAAGCCTTTATCATTAAGTTTATTAATAGCTTGTGTTATAGCAGGCTGTGTAAACTGTAATGCGTTTTGAATTTCAGAATTTGTCACTCCTTTTTTGTTAACTATTATTTTAAATATTGGAAATAGGTAAGGGTCGAAATCCACATTGAAATGATTATAAACGAGTTGTGTTTCTTTCATCATATATTCACTCACTCTTTTTAGTCTAGATCCTAGTCCCAACTCTCCATAACCACGTAATGCATCCATAATATTGTTATTTATATAAGTGCTTATGTAAATATACAGAATTATTTTGTAATCTAATGTTTTTATAGATTGATTTGAGTATGGACTTTACTAATATAATCTGAGTTTCGATTTAATAATAAGTATATTTATTTTCTAGTTCTGGTTTTACCTAACACGTATAGTTTCTTTTAAAGAAATAGGTATACCACTTTTGGTAAAACCTTCTATTGAAATTAGATAGTTACCAATATAATCTGAGGTATAAAAAGTAACCGTGTTATTTTTTTTATTAATGGTTAGGCTAGGGTTCCAGAGTAATTGACTTCTATAGTCGGGAACACGTTTTAATGATTCTGTATTATCATATTCCTGATTAAAGTAATCTTTATTATCCTGAGTTCTTATAAGTGTTATACTTTTAGTATAGTTACCTGAAATATGATTATTAAAATCACCTGTTAAGGTTTCTACAGAAATAATCCCCTTGAAAGTATTGCCTCCGTATTTATACTTTTTATCAACAACGCTTATTGTTTTTATTTTTCTTGCATCGTAATAAAATAAGTCATCATGATTAAAAACCAAAAGACCATCCACTATAATTAAAATTGGTAAATTTTTATTATTTGGGTCATCATATCTTAATCTAAATGTATGAACTCCTTTTTTTTCTTCAATCCAAATTTTATTAACGATCTCAACCATAGTTTCTTTAACACTTTTAAAACGCGTATAGTCATCTAAATTATAAATGATTTCCTGGCCATTATAAAATGGTAGGATACTTTCTTTTTGTTTCGTTTTATGCTTTTTTACTTGATAATAGGCATTTTCTATTTGGTTATTTATACTATGTTCTATTATTAATTCTTTCATTTCAGAATTAATTTTAAAATCACTGAATTGAAGCCCGTCATAGTTTATGGGTGGGGATTGGTTTATTTTGATTTTATAATTTTCATAGGCCTCATCCATAACATGAAGATCGGCCTTAAGAGCTTCATAAGGCTTGTCAAGATTAAAATAAAAAGTTCCAGTATTATTGGTTGTCGATATTTTAAAAATAGGTTTTTTACCAGAAATGGACATACTTACGGCTTTAAAAGGGACATACTCGTTAGTGTTTTTCATTAAAACGGTACCACTAATTAATTCTCCTCGGAGTTCTGGGAGATAAATAGTTTTTTTGTCAGGTGTAGTATTCGATTTTATAATGTTAGGATAAATATGTTCAAACGAATTAGCGCTTGGTTGATTGGGAGTTGTAATAGAATCTATTTTTCTTACTGAAATTGAATAGTCCCCAAAAGAAGCTTCATCCATTAAGGAGTTAATTTTTAAAATAACTTTTTCCCTTTTAGAAAACTGTTTTGCGTTTACACCCAAATAGATGTACCTATTGGTATTGTTTATTTTATTTTCACCTGAATGATACGGTTTATTTGTAATAGGATTTGGTGTTTTTACATGAACCGAATTTTGACTTTTCTGAAATGGATTAATAATGCTGATATCACTCTGGAAAAAATAGCGATCCCCAGCATTTTTCATCCATTGGGTATATGCTATTAATTTATAATTTCCAGAAGGTACAGATGTTGGTATAAAGAAATCGCCTTGCCCAATACCAGATTTTAAACGGATTTTATGTTTAAAAACAAAATTTTTATCTGCTCCAATTAATTCAAGATAAGCAATTTTGCTGAGGTTGCTCAGTTCTTTTGTTTGAGCATTGATATTATAAATTTTATAAAAGAAATAATCTCCAGAAAATAAAAACGAAGTATTATAATGTACAAATATTTTTTCTTGAGGTATGCTGTTGTAGACCGTTGTTTGATGTTTACTAAGTAAAGTTTGCCCACTCACTAAGCAGATATTACTAAAAAAGAAAATGATTATTATTATAAAGTAATTTTTCATTTTATAGGTAAATTATTCTATCCAAAAATCGGGAACTACATTGGTTCCAACGGTTGTACAATCTCCGCATTCTGGAATAACAAAGACATAAGGGCCTCTATCTGGAACTAATGGTGGGACACCTTCAATTCCAAGGTCATTTAATCGATAATATTTATAGTCTCCAGATCGAATAGCTTCAATTAAAGAAGTGCGACTATTATTATCAAGCGGGGCGTAATATTCACAGGATACGAAATAAGGAGGAAGACGTTGTGGCGCTGAAAAAAGATCTCGAAAATTAAAAAATATTCGTTTGCTCGAGACCGATGATACGTCAAAGAATCCTAACACTTTTTCGTTTGTATTATTTACTGAAAATATGTTACTGCTTATAAATCCAGGTTGATTCTGAGAGAGAAGGTTTTCTGAGCCTGATAACTCTTTAAGTGTTTTAAAATACGTATAGGATTCTAACGACTGAACATATTGTTTTACCAAAATACTGTACCTGTGCGTAATTATAAAGTCATCTACAGGAATAAACCTGACGCGTTTTTGTGTCACTCGATCTTCAGAGAAACCACTGGTTTCTGTTTGTATAATACCTGTAGAAGATGCGCTACCATAACAAACTCTTTCCTCTTTTTCCCTGGGTATTGTACCATATTCTGTAGGAGATGTAACAATAGCGTCTAGCTTAGACCAGAAAGGCGCCACTATTTTATATGTTTCTTCATATTCATAACGGTAATATCTGGAATTTCCAGAAGGATCAAAGCTATTTGCATAGATAGAAACTCCCAAAACTCCATCATTAGTCTCCGACTTAGAATTCACATCTCCTATTTGAGTTTCATTTGTTAAAGTTAATGGATTTGATGTATATGAATCTCCAGTATTTGTTGTTATAAACAATTGATAGGTTGTACCTGCTTCTGCTGCAAATTCTGATGAGGAAATATATTTTCCAGGAGTATCTTCATTAAAAAGATATACGGTTTGTGATCCGTCAATAATTTTTACTTCAGCATTAATTTCTGGAGAAGGCTCTTTTTTATTTAATTCAAGTGTTCTTGACAGGTTGATTTGATGGTGTTTAAACTCATTTGTAATAATTGCCTCAATAACTATGGCGTTTTCAAATACATTGCTATCTACATTGATAGATTCTACACAACTATTCAATATAAAGTTTATTAAAATGATATAAATAATATGAGATTTTGTTCTATTCATAAACGATTATATACTAATTAAAACTTTAAATTATAGGTTATCGTTGGTACTGGAATAGCAAAAATCGAGCTTTGATAAGCTTGAATTTTACCATGCTCTGTTACAAAGAATACCGAATATGGATTGTTTCTACCTAAAACATTATAAACCGAAATATTCCAAAAGCTATGAGCCAGTTTTTTAATTTTATGGTTTCCTTCTATATTTAATCCCAGATCTAACCTATAATAATCGGGAATTCTAAATTTATTACGGTCACTATATAAAACGCGTTCTACACCGTTCAAAACATAGCTGCCTGTGGGAAAAGTTACAGGCCTTCCTGTTTGATATGCAAAGTTAGATGATAAGCTAAAGCGTTTGGTTAGTTTATAATTTGCTACCAAGCTTATATCATGAGGTTTATCATAATTGGAAGCAAAGAAGTTGCCATCATTAACCCGTTCTTCAGGAAAATCACTCGCCAATTTAATAAAAGATCTGGAGTAGGTATACCCCAACCACCCATTAAGTCTTCCTTTAATTTTTCTCATTAAAAATTCAACACCATAGGCTTTTCCTTGACCTTGTAACACTTCGGTTTCAATAGTTTCATTTAGTATTAAATCAGCTCCTACTTTATAGTCAAGAATGTTTTTAGACTTTTTATAATAACCTTCTATACTAAATTCATAAAGGTTTATATTTTTATAAATACCCAAAGAAAACTGAGTTGCTTGCTGAGGCTTAATGTTTATATCGGATAGTCTCCATGTATCTGTTGGAGATACTGTAGTGTTATTAGTTAAGGTGTGAATGTATTGATAGGTTGTATTGACACCACCTTTCACCGACAAATCTGAACCTAAAAAATACCTTGCAGACATTCTAAACTCAGGCCCTCCATAGGTTTTAATAATGTCGTTTTTACCAAAGTTTTTAGTCTCTAATAAAGAACCAAAGTTTCTGGGTGAATTCCCCTGATAAATACGTTGCTTAGATCCTCCAAGTGCTGCATACATAGAATATCGTATTCCTAAATTAAGCAGGAGTTTATTGTTTAGTTCAAAGTTACCAGAAAGAAATACAGCAGATTCTAAAGCCCTTTCTTTAGAGATTTTAATAGGATTAACAATAGACTCAGCGCCTTTAGGAGTAATACTTCCAGGGTTTATTGTATATAGTTTGCTGGCGATACCATAATCAAACTTATACTTTTTGTTCATAAGATATTTCATCTTTATTTTTAACTCGGTCTCGTTTACACGGTAACCTAAATCGAAATTTTTATCAAGGTTACCATCAAGTTCAATATTAAATTTATACTGACTGTTAGAGATTATAAAATTGCCAAGATGTTTTTCATTAAAAGTATGATCCCATTTAAGTGACATGAGTCTGTTACTATAGCTAAATAAGGAATCGGATGTAATACTAAAAGCATCTCTACTATAATAACCTGTAGCTTCAATAGAATTGTTCTCATTTATTTTATGATGGTATTTTCCAACAAGATCATAAAAAGAGGCTTCACTATTTTTTAAAGATTTGTCATCTAATGATTTTAAAATCCAGCCAGAATATGTACCTCTAGCACCGACCATTAAAGATGACTTGTTTTTAATTACAGGTATTTCCATTGAAACATTACTGGTGACTGGGCCTATAGAAGCTTCAACCGAAAGTTTCTTTGTATTTCCATTTTTTGTTTTAATATCAAAAACAGAAGAGAGTCTACCTCCAAATTCACTTGGAATATTGCCTTTATAGATATTAACATCTCCAGATGTAAACGGATTTAGTGCAGAAAAAATTCCAAAAAAATGAGAAGGATTGTAAAGGACACCATTATCCAATAATATAAGGTTTTGATCTTCTTTTCCCCCTCTCACATTGTAACCAGAAGAACCTTCGCCAGCAGTTTTTATGCCTGGAAGGGTCGTAGCAACTTTTAAAATATCCCGCTCTCCCAAAACGAGAGGGACGGTTTTTATTTCTTGAGTTTTTATTTGTAAAACACCTGTTAAGGCTTCTTTAACATTTTTATCCTTGTTTGCTTCAATAAGAATTTCATCTAAAACCTCAATTTCGTCCTTTAAATTAAAATTAAAACGACCATTACTGTACATGATAATTCTTTTTTTGGAAGAAGAAAGCCCCATACCTTGCGTTTCAATATAATTTACACCATATGGTAAATTGATGGTATAATAACCATTTTCGTCAGTTTGTGTATTTATTTTTTTGTTAGTGGTCACTATGACTAAATTGGCAATAGGCGTTTTCGTTTTTGTGTTTTTTGCATACCCTGATAGGATATAAGTTTGTTGCTTCGACCTATTGCTCTCTTTCCCAATTCTTACCGTTTCATCGAAGTTATTTTCAGATGATGAAGGATTGGTATATAATATTGGTGATACGTATTCTTCTGAGTAAGGATTCGTTTCCGTATCGTTAAAAAAATCTTTTGGAAGTGTACTATTTATTAAGCTATTCTGCGTTAATATAATATTGTTATCTGAGGTTATATAATAATTTATATCTGTTGAACCGAAGATATCATCTAATATATGGTTTATAGAAACATTTGTATAACGAGCAGAGAGCTGTACATCATCTATCCATGTTTCAAGGAAGAAAAAGCGATAATTAGTTAGCTTTTCAATACGTTTTATAATATCATGTTTACTTAAGTTTTCATATTGCAATGAAATTTTTTGATCATTTTCATTTTGAGAAAAAGAAAAATTAAGGCTTAAAACACATAAGATAATTATAACATATTTCATTGATGCCTATGTTGTTTTAATAAATGATTTAAATGCTTCAATAGGTTGACCAAAAATTTATCGTAATTAAATTTCTTTAAAACCCTATTTTTTTTATAAAACGCATTAATAGATTCTTTTTGTTCGGGAAACAACCGTATTATATCTTTTTTGGAATCTATGTTGAAGATTTCATTGCTATAGTTGATTAAAAAATTACTTCTATAAATAAATTCACTATAGGCAAATTGATCGTTTTTCCTTTGTTGAATATTTTTTATGTGTTTTTTGAAGAGAGAAAAATTAGGATTACGAAATAATACTTCGTAAAAATCTTTATTATCATCAGAAGTGGTTATTGATTTTAATTGATTGCTATTTATAAATTGATGATTTTCAACTTGGAAGCTTTCAATATGATCTTTTAGTAGTTGAATAGTGAAATAATCATTTTTATCAACTAGTTTAATAATTAATTCATTTCTAAAAATATCATATTTCATAGGTATGTCATAGTAAGGTTGTCCATTGTAAACAACATATCCAGGTAAAAACTGTTTTGTTAAAAAATATTGATTGTTATCTTTTAAGGTTTTATACTTTTCCTTATATTCAATACCATTAAGTAAATTGGTGTTACTTACATCTATAACAGAGTCGAACCATTTATGATAAGTACCCTTTATAAGTTCATTTTGAGAGTAAAAACTTAAAGAAGAAAGGTAAACGGATAATAAAACGAAGTATTTCAATGTTTCTTAATTAATCATAACTAAAATAATACTTTTATCAAGTTATTAACCGTTGATTAGTTTTTTTTTAGAAAAAGTAGTGGTTTAAAATCAATTTTTATAGTGCTTTTATAAAATCTGTAACTAAATAAGTGATAAGTTTTCCAACGGTTTTGCTTGTCTTTTTATTAGGAGCTGCTTCACATATATGTAAATAGCAAGCGTTATCTTGTTTGCCAAAAAAACTTAAAAACTGTCTGGTTTTGTTAACACTAAAACCGCTTGGGGTCATGGCACTACTTGGAATATTTTCAATAGCATCACAATCTATTTCTATACCAAATGCCGTTTTAGAAATATGATCTAAAGCACAGTTTAATTCTTCCTTGAACTTTAACTCTCTTCTAATTTCTAAAGATTCAAATGTGTTATATTTAATAGATTTAAATTTATTTAGTGTTTTAAATAATTTATCTGAAGTATAATTTTCATGCAAACCAAAAATAAAATAGTTCTTTAAAAAACCTTCTGCATAAGCATAACTAAAGCCATTACCACTATGCCTCCCTTCTTCTGGCCTAAAATCGGAGTGCGCATCAAAATTAATAACATTAATGGGTTTGTTAAGGGCCAATGATGTTCCTTTAATATTTCCATAAGCATTGTTATGTCCTCCACCAATAATAATAGGCTTTTTACCAGCTAGAATTATTTGACTAATAATATATGACACATAACTGTCAATCTTAGAAACTATTTGCCTTGCCTTTAAAAGATCTTTTTTCTTAGAAATATCTAGCCTAGAAGCTTCTAATGTTTCCGAAGAAAAATCCAGATGCCCTAAAATTAAAACTTTATCAGCTTTTGTATATTGGTTACTTTGAATGTTTAACAGAACTTTAAGGGTAGCTTCCCAAGCCTTTAAAGTTCCAGTCTTACCGTAATTAGCAAGTACCCCAATATCTTCGGGCAAGCCAATTATTACATACATAACATCCAAATTTTTAAGTTGTTCGTATATATTGGAAATGCTGGTTAATATTTTAACATGTTGACCAAATTTGGATTCACCAACGCGTTTGTTTAATAATTTATTTCGTGTAGAATTTTTAAATAAAACCAGTTTATCCATTTGTGTAAATAAATTTTTGAGTAATAAAAATACACCATTATATTTGTTTACAGCATAAAAGAATAACTATTTAAATTATAACAACACTAAATTTTAAAAATAAGTAATTATGGAAAACAGCAAGAGTAATATGGGGCTTAAAGTAGGATTAGGAATTGCATTAGTTTTATTTTTAGGAACAGGGTTTTATACAATGAACTTGTATAAAAGTAGTAACCAGATACAAAAGGATTTAACAGAGGAGAAGCAATTAGTTATGAACGATTTAAATGCTATGGCAAAACAATATGATGTTGCTATTAGTGAAAATGACGTAGCAAACAAAAACTTAACTGATGCTAGAGCACGTATCCAGGGCTTGATAGACTCATTAAAAATCTCTGAAACTAACGTAAGAAGTTTATGGAGATACAAAAAGAAATACCAGTCTTTACAAAAAGAAATGGATGTTTTATTAGCTCAAAACGATTCTTTAAGAGTTGAAAACTCATATTTAGCTACTTCTTTAGATAGTACTCGTGTACGATTAGAAGAACGTACTATGTTTACAGATTCTTTATTAGTTCAAAACAATGCCTTAGCTGAAGTTGTTGAAAATGCAGCAGTTTTAAGTACAGTAGGTTTAAAAGGGTTTGGGGTTATTGAAAGAACTTCTGGTAAATTAATACCAACAGAGAGAGCTTCTCGTACAGATAAGATTAGAGTATGTTTCACAGTTGCTAAAAACGGTTTAGTTCAAGCTGGGGATCAAGAATTATATGTGCAAGTTATAGATCCAAAAAACAATACTTTAGGGTTAAATGAGCAAGTTCAGTTTAACGAGAAAACATTAAGCTACAGTATTATAAGTAAGTTTAATTATGAGAATTCTAGTCTTAATATATGTGAATTCGTAGCATCGAAAGGAAAAAATAGCTTTGAAAAAGGGCGTTACATTGTAAATGTTTTTAATGAAAAAGATTTAGTATCTAGCTCAGAATTTACTTTGAAGTAAATTTTATTTAACACTTAAGAGCAAAGCCTCAAGTTTTCACTTGAGGCTTTTTTATGTAATAATATGACCTTTTATTTATATATTATATTAATAGGATTATGCATCTAAACAAGTTTATTTGCAAATTATGGAGAAATTACTTGATAATGCTCTTGAAGGTATTATTTTAGAATATACCGAAATACAATCGTCAATAAGGGAATTAGTGTTTTTGAATCTATTTTTTATTACGACTTGTTGGCGGATTAAAACTATAAGCAATGGATCCAAATGTGGTTTTTTTAAATTCATTTTTAGATGTTTCCGAAGAAACTTTTGAGAAGCTTGTTAATATATCAACATTTAAAAAATTTGAAAAAGGGTTTTATATTGCCAAAGCAGGAGAGGTGCCTAGTAAAATTTATATGCTCGTATCTGGTATGGTACGTGCATATCTTAGTTCTGAAAAAGGAAAAGAATTTAATAAAAATTTTTTTATGCCCTTTAGTTTTGTCGGATCGCTTACAGCTTTGATAAAAAACCGCCCCTCTAAATTAACATACGAGACGCTTACAGCGTGTAAAGTATATGAGGTAAGTTTCGAGGAAATTACTAAGCTTTGTAGAGAGGATATTCAAATTAGCAACCTGTATAGCAAGGTTTTAGAGCATATTTTTATGAAATATGAAGAACGCCAATTGGAGTTTATTTCAATGGATGCTACAGAGCGTTATTTAAGATTGAGGAAGAAAATAACTGGAGTAGATGATTTAATTCCGCAATACCATATAGCATCCTATTTAAGTATAACTCCAGTACAATTAAGTAGAATTAGAAAAAAAATTGATAAGAATTAACATTTGTTAATTACTAATTATATGTTTAATTATATATTTGAAACGATTTCCTTTTAATTGTAAGATAAAAGGATTGATAGCTAACCAACCAAAAAAAACAGGTAATGAATAATTACCTGTTTTTTATTTAATAGATTTTATAGGATTTTATTTTAAACTGCCAACCATATCCTCGGGTTTAACCCATGCATCATATTCTTCGGCCGTAACATAACCTAAATTAATAGCTTCTTCTTTTAAAGTTGTGCCATTTTTGTGTGCTGTATTAGCAATTTCGGCAGCTTTATAATATCCTATTTTTGTATTTAAGGCTGTTACCAGCATTAAAGAATTGTTCAATAATTTGGTAATAACTTCTTTGTTAGGTTCTATACCTATAGCACAATTAACATCAAAACTTACACAGGCATCACCAATTATTTGTGCTGAATGTAGAACATTCGCAGCCATGACAGGCTTAAATACATTTAACTCGTAATGTCCTTGCAGACCTCCAACAGAAATAGCAACATCGTTCCCCATCACTTGAGCGCAAACCATAGTTAGTGCTTCACATTGCGTTGGATTAACTTTCCCAGGCATAATAGAACTTCCAGGTTCATTAGCTGGAATAATAATTTCGCCAATACCAGAACGTGGACCTGAAGCCATCATTCTAATATCATTTGCAATTTTATTTAGAGAAACGGCTAACTGTTTTAATGCACCATGAGTTTCAACAAGCGCATCATGAGCCGCTAAAGCTTCAAATTTATTAGGAGCTGTTACAAATGGTAAACCTGTAAATTCAGCAATATATTCTGCAACACGCTTGCTATATCCTTTGGGTGTATTTAATCCTGTTCCTACAGCTGTACCACCTAATGCTAATTCGCTTAAATGTGGTAAGGTATTTTGTAATGCTTTAATACCATGGTCTAATTGCGCTACATAACCTGAAAGCTCTTGCCCAAGAGTAAGTGGTGTAGCATCCATTAAATGGGTGCGTCCAATTTTTACAACCTCTTTAAAATCATTGGCTTTTTTATTTAAAGTATCTCGTAATTGTTTTACACCTGGAATGGTAGTTTCTACTACTTTTTTATACGCAGCTATATGCATACCAGTAGGGAAGGTGTCGTTAGAAGATTGTGATTTGTTAACATCGTCATTAGGCTGGATTGTTTTTTCTCCTTCTCCAATAACTTTTCCAGCTAATTGATGTGCCCTGTTAGCAATAACCTCATTAACGTTCATATTGCTTTGGGTTCCAGAACCAGTTTGCCATATAACCAAAGGAAATTGATCGTCATGCTTGCCTTCCAATATTTCATCACAAACATTAGCAATTAAATCGCGTTTTTCAGAAGATAAAACACCAAGTTCACTATTGGTATATGCTGCTGCCTTTTTTAAATATGCAAATCCATAAATTATTTCTAAAGGCATAGAAGCCGATGCTCCTATTTTAAAATTGTTTCTAGATCGTTCGGTTTGAGCTCCCCAAAGCTTATCAGCAGGAACTTTAACTTCACCCATAGTATCTTTCTCTATTCTGTAACTCATCTCTTAACGGTTTATTTTAAATTACAAAGTTAATTGTTTTGAAAAGCTTTTTTATATGATATATGTTAGTTTTTTTTAACATTTATGTCATTGACTTATTTATAATAAGTCTAGCAAAAATAGTATCTTGTAAAGGATTAGAAAATAATGTAAAAATTAATTATATAAATACTTAAAAAACATAATTATGGCAACAATTAGATTAGGGGACGTAGCTCCAAATTTCACGGCACAATCAACAGAAGGTTCTATAGATTTTCATGATTGGTTAGGGGATGGTTGGGGAGTTTTGTTTTCTCACCCAGCAGATTATACACCAGTTTGTACTACTGAATTGGGAACGGTAGCAAAGTATAAAGCTGAATTTGATAAACGTCATGTAAAAGTAGTAGCGCTAAGTGTTGATGGTATTGAATCACATCACGGATGGATTAATGATATTAATGAAACACAAGGAACTACAGTTAATTTTCCCATTATAGCTGATGAAGATAGAAAAGTATCTGAGTTGTATGATATGATTCACCCCAATGCCGATAGTAATTTAACTGTACGATCGGTTTTCGTAATTGGATCGGATAAGAAAGTGAAGTTAACAATAACATATCCTGCTTCTACTGGTAGGAATTTTGATGAATTATTACGAGTTATAGATTCTTTACAATTAACAGCATACCATAAAGTGGCCACTCCTGCAAATTGGAATAATGGTGATGATTGCGTTGTTGTACCTGCTGTTGCAACTGAAGATATTCCAAGTATTTTTCCAAAGGGGTTTAAAGAAGTGAAGCCTTATTTAAGAATGACACCACAGCCTAATTTAAACTAGGCGTGATTCTTTAATAAATTTTGATTTGATATTGTATAACAAATAGCTTTGCATTATCTTTGCAAAAGATTTTTAAAAGACACTTACAATTATGTTTGATTTTGATCAATATTTAGGATTTTTAGCTTTTTTAACCATATTAACAATAGGATTCTGGTTAATGATATTTCTATTAACTTTTGTAATCCCTTATTGGATAGGTGGTTCTTTAATTGAAAGAATTAAAGAAATACGTGAAGAGAAAAAAGCAAAACGCCTAAACTCATAACATTAATTGACAAATTTATAATAAAAAAAGGAAGCTAATTTAGCTTCCTTTTTTATTTGGCTCTTTTTAAACATTACATATCAACACTGCCACCGTTATCAAAACCTCCTCGGCCATTACGTTCTCGCTTTTTCTGTTGATTGAATCTGTATGTAAATGACAGGTTAAAGATACGACCTCCTCTAAATTGAATTTCTTGATCTGCAGTGAAAGTTTCTGCGGTGATATGATTTTTAAAAATATTACTGTTAAACACATCTCGAATATTAAATGCTAAGGAAGCTTTTTCCTTAAACAAATCCTTACTGAATGCTAAATTAGTAGTTAACCTACCTTTTCTATCATTTTGTGAATCTTTACTTGGACCTCTGTAATTCATATTGGTTTGCCAGTCTATTTTATATGGTAATGTTAGTTTATTGGTTAATCTGGCGAACCAAGTCAAATTATTTGCCACTAAATCAATACCATTAAAACTACCGTTCCTCTCTAATTTAAATATGTTAAAATCTGTGTTGATACGCCATTTTCTAGATGGCGTATAGTTTAAGTTAACTTCAAAGCCATACCTGTTATCTGTTGCGATATTGACAGGACCTCGTTCTATTACAGGAAATTTTTCACCGTTTATAATAACATTTTCGCCAGTTTTTCTACTTACAAATGTCATTACATTTGTGGAATGTGCGTAGTATAAGGCAGAGCTTAATGTAAACTTGCTAAACTTATTTAAGTATCCCAATTCAAACCTATCGGTATAAGTGGGGTCTAGGTCTGGATTACCTTGAAACACGTTTGTTATGCTTGATCTGGAAGGAAATGGGTTTAGCATAAAACCTCTAGGTCTTCTTAACCTTCGATTGTAACCTAACATAATACTTTCATCGTCACTAATTTCATAGTTTAAGTTTACAGTAGGGAATAAGCCTGTAAGATTTTTTCGTTTAAAATCTCCAGTAGTTGGTTGGTCTATAGTCGTTTTAGTATTTTCGAGACGCAGCCCCAATAAATAAGAGAATTTATCTAATTTGCTACCAAATTGAACATAAGCGGCGGTTAAATATTGTTTAAAATTAAAAATATTAGTAAGATTTTCGTTGATATCAAACGTATTGGTATTTACGTTTAAGGTGTCTACCTGAAAATCTGTTGTTGTGTTCCTAAAGTCCCCGCGGTATCCCATTTCAAATTGACTTCGTTCCCCAATAGGTAAGACGTAATCACTTTGTAATAATATTTGCGTTTGATCTTCAAAATTGGCAACCATTTCGGTGTCTATGTCATTAAAATTTATTATCGAATTGCTGTCTTCTGTAGTGTCCTCATATTGAAAGTCGAAGGTTAATTTATGGTCTGTTTTTTCAAAATTTTTTGTAAAATTAACCGAATATTGTATCGTTTCATTAACTCCCTGTTCTGGGGTTAATCTAACATTTCTACTTGTTGTACCTGTGTTTTTATCTAATTGCACCAAGTTATTAACAGAACGATCATCGCTACTGTTATCACTATATACGACAGATGTGGTTAAAGAAGCAGAATCGTTTATATACCATTCTACTCCAGTGTTTGTGGTGATACCTTTGTTTGTATTTACCCAGTCTCTTTTTTCATCTAAATCGGGTGTATTGATATCGTTATATTTAACATCGTTATACCAAAGTCCCAAACGTTCATTATATCTATATGAGGTTGTACTAAAGAAATTAACATCTCCTGTTCTGTAATTTATATTTCCAGAAACCCCAGCAGCATCTGGATGTCCAACATTAGCTGTTACAGAACCGTTAAGCCCTTGTAACTTGCTACGACGTAAAATAATATTTAAAATACCAGCTGTGCCTTCTGCTTCGTATCTGGCAGAAGGTGATGTTATAACTTCAACTTTTTGTATAGACTCCGCTGGCAATTGTCGTAAAGCATCTGTTGAATTTAGGCCAACTAGCCCAGAAGGTTTGCCATTTATAAGAATACGAACATTATCGTTACCCCTTAGCGCTACATTGCCTTCTCCGTCTACAGAAACAGATGGTACATTATCTAAAACATCACTAACAGTACCACCGCTAACAGTGAGATCTTTGCCAACATTATATATTTTCTTGTCAAGTTTAATTTCTACAGTTGTGCGCTCTGCTACAATTTCAACTTCATCAAGCGATTCTAAATCAATCTCTAAAAAAAAGATACCCAGATTAATATTAGAGGAGATTTTTTTGTTTGGAATCGTTTGCGTTTTAAATGATATATACTCTACAGATATATCGTAGGTACCTCTAGGTACAGGAATACTAAATGCCCCTTTAATATCTGTGATACCACCAGCTACAATTTTGTTTTTTTGTTTGTTAAAGAATGAAATTGTTGCGTACTCAAGAGCTTCTTTGGTCTCTTTATCAAGCACTTTTCCTGTTACAGTAACATTTTTTGATAGGACTGACTTTCTACCTTGAACTTCATTGCTTTTTGGTTGAGCGTATGTTATGAGTGTGCTCAAAAAAAACATTAAACCAGTTGAAATAAATCTGTTCATGAAGCTCCTTTTACTATTTAAAAAGCAAAAGTAGTTTAAGGTTTAATGGGGTAAGGTTAAAATTGTGTTAATAAGCAAATATAGGACTAAATAATATCCAGTATTTTCTCAGGAGGCCTACCAATAGTAGCCTTTTTCCCATTAATAATGATTGGTCGCTCTATTAATTTAGGGTTTTCAATCATAGCTGTGATAATTTCTTCATCACTTAAATCTTTATTTTTAAAAGACGCTTTCCAAATAGCTTCATTTTTTCTAACCAATTCAATGGGTTTTATACCTAATAGGTTTATGATATCTTTTAGTTCTTTTTTACTGGGAATATCTTCCAGATATTTAACTATTTCGAATTCTTTACCAGACTTTTCAAGTATTTCTAGTCCGCAACGTGATTTACTGCAACGATTGTTGTGATATATTTTTATCATTATAAATGGATATTATAATTCTTTAATTGTTCAATAAGCTGCTCTGGAGATTTAAATGGAATCCCATGAATACCCAAAGTATTAGCTGCTTCAATGTTTCTTAAGTTATCATCAATAAAAATTGATTTTTCTGCTGTAATATTAAAACGTTCTAAAGTGATATCATAAATCTCCTTAAAAGGCTTTCTGGTCTTTTCATCACCAGAAACAACAATACCTTCAAACCATTGTAAAAACCCAAAACGATCTAAAGCAATGGGAAATGTTTCACTGCTCCAATTGGTTAATGCTACAACTTTGTATTTACCAGATTTTATAAACGATTCAAGAATTTTTACGGTACCGCTTATTTCTTCGCCTAACATATCTACCCATCTTCCATAAAACATCCTAATTAAGTTTTCATATTCTGGAAAAAGAGCAACACGTTCTTCCGTAGCTTTAGCCATAGGGTAGCCTGCATCCTGATTTTCGTTCCAATCGTTAGTACATATATTATCAAAAAACCATTGCATTTTTTCACGGTCTCCATTAAATTCTTCCAGAAAAACATATTCTGGATTCCAATCGATTAAAACCCCTCCCAAATCAAAAATTATAGTATCTATTGTATTCATAATTGATTATTGTCTTCTACTTTTTGTCCCATCATCATTAAATATGATTTTAGGAATTCGTCTATATTACCATCCATAACAGCATCAACATTACCTGTTTCGTGAGCAGTTCTCACATCTTTTACTAATTTGTAAGGATGCATTACATAATTACGAATTTGGCTTCCCCACTCAATTTTCATTTTACCAGCTTCTATGTCATCACGCTGTGCCAATTGCTTTTGAAGCTCGATTTCATATAACTGCGATTTCAACATTTGCATAGCACGGGCTCTATTATCGTGTTGCGATCTTGTTTCCGAACATGAAATCTGTATGCCTGTTGGTTTGTGGGTAAGTTGCACCTTAGTTTCCACTTTATTTACATTTTGTCCTCCTGCACCACTAGACCTCGCAGTTACAATTTCTATATCTGCGGGATTTATTTCAATTTCAATAGTATCATCAACCAAAGGATATACATAAACAGAAGCAAAACTTGTATGCCGTTTTGCATTACTATCAAAAGGAGAAATTCTTACCAAGCGATGTACACCATTTTCACCTTTTAGCCAACCAAAAGCAAAGTCGCCTTCAATTTCTAAGGTAACTGTTTTTATACCGGCTACATCGCCTTCCTGAAAGTTAAGTTCCTTTACTTTAAAGCCACTTTTTTCTGCATACATTAAATACATACGCATAAGCATACTGGCCCAATCACAACTCTCTGTACCACCAGCTCCAGCCGTAATTTGTAGCACAGCACTTAAACTATCGCCTTCTTCAGACAACATGTTTTTAAATTCGATATTCTCAAGAAAAATAGAGGCTTCATCAAATGATTTCTCAACATCTTCGATGGTGGATTCACCTTCTTTATAAAATTCGTATAGAACTTCTAAATCTTCAATTTGTGTCTTTAATTTGTTATAATCTTCAACCCATTTTTTCTTCACTCGAAGTGATTTCATTATAGCTTCGGCAGCTTTTGGATCGTTCCAAAAATTAGGGTCGAACGTTTGTTCTTCTTCGTTTTGTATCTCTATAAGTTTAGCATCTACGTCAAAGATAGTGCCTTAGTTTGTCAAGGCGGGTATTAAGATCTTTAATTTGATCTGAAGTAATATTCATGGTTAATTTTTTTATTTTGAGCAAAAATAGAACTAATTAGTCTATATTAAAATATAATTTTGCTTTATGGGAAAATTCTACTTTTAATCGGATTTATTCATAAATAGTATATTTAATATTATATATTTAATTAATATTGCTTAACTAACCATTCTATTTCATTTTAAATCTCTCATCTCTAGCAAATATAAGTTTTAGGACGCGAAAAGCTATACGTTTATTATGTAGTAGTAGTTATGTTTTGTTTAACAAAATTTTAATTATTTGAGACTAAGTATAATCATACCATTATATAATGTAGAGGAGTACGTTGCATCTTGTATTAATAGTGTTTTGGATCAAAATCTGGGTGCTAATGCATATGAGATTATTATAATAGATGATGGCTCTACAGATAGTAGTATTTCTATCGTTAAAAAGTTTGAACAAGCCTATTCTAATATCTATGTTTATAGCCAAGAAAACGAAGGTGTAGGGAGTGCCAGAAATAAAGGGATTAGTTTAGCAAAAGGAAAATACATTTATTTTATTGATCCAGATGACTATTTGGCTTCTCATGTTTTAAAACCTATTATAGATCATGCAGAGGAGTATGATTTGCAGGTTTTAACATTTTCGTCTATTGGAACAACAAACACTCGCCTTAATGATTCAATTACAAATAATAACCAAAATTTTCCTATCAACAGTACAAATGGCATAGATTATATAGGGGCTAACCGCTATAAAAATGAAGTTTGGTGGTATATCATAGAAAGGTCTTTTATTAAAGAAATTGAGCTACAATTTATTGAAGGTAGATGGATGGAAGATGCCATTTTTACTACAACTTTATTTATTAAAACCCAACGTATGGCTCATATACCTATAGATGCCCATAGACATGTTAAAGTTGAAGGGTCTGCTATGACCAGTAAAGTCCCCAAGCATTACATACAGGTTATTTACGATAATGGGAATGCAGCTAAAGTGTTTAATAAGCTAATTGAAGAAGTTAGTAATTCAGAAAATATTAATTTAAAATGTTTGAAAAGATTAAGGACACGGCAACAATCGTTTGTGTTTTTTATGATGATAAGGGTTTTAAAGTCCAGAATGACATTTAAAGAGGTTAAGACTATTATAAAGAATATGGAGGCTATTAAGGTTTATCCATTGAACAGTTTTTTGGGCATTGATTATAATGGGATGGTTTATAGTTTTATAACTAAGTTATTTAATATAAAGCGTCTTTATTTCTTTTTGTTTTTAGTATTGAACCCTTTTTTAAGAATGAAAAATTAATTATTAAGGTATTTATGAGTCATATTTTAATTACATCAGCAGGTAGAAGAGTTTCATTGGTTAGAGCTTTTATCAATGAATTAAAATTGGTAGAAGAACAAAGGAAAGTTTTTGTCACTGATGCAGCTCCTGAGCTCTCAGCAGCGGCTCAAATTGCCCATAAAGCATTTGAGATTTGTAAAATTGATAGTGACCATTATATTAATGACCTGTATAAAATTTGCATTGAAAATAATATTGAAGTCATAATTCCCACATTAGATACAGAACTAACCGTACTCTCTAAAAATCATGAAAAGTTCTTAGCAGCTAATATAAAAATTGTATTATCAGACGAGAAATTGATTAAAAAATGCAGAAACAAGATAAAAACCCATAAATTATTTAAAAAACTTGGAGTTGGTACAGCTAAGGTATATTCAAAAATCAAGTACAAACTCCCCTTGTTTATTAAACCTATAAATGGAAGTAACAGTTCGAACAATTATATAATAAAAGATGAAAATCAGATTTCTAATTATCAATTAAAAAGTCGTTCGCTCCATTTTTTCGAATATTTAGACCACGATGTTTACGATGAATACACATGTGATTTATACTATAGTAAAACAAGCAAGTTAAAATGCGCTATACCTAGAAAGCGAATAGAGGTAAGAGCAGGTGAGGTTAGTAAAGGGCTCACCAAAAAAAATGAAGTCAAAGTGTTTTTAGACCAAAACTTTTCATTTTTAAAAGGGGCAAGGGGCTGTATAACGGTCCAGCTCTTTATGCACAAGAACACTGGGGAGATAAAAGGAATAGAGATTAACCCTAGGTTTGGAGGCGGTTTCCCGCTTTCGTATTTGGCAGGTGGAAATTACCCTAAATGGATCATTCAAGAATATATTTTAAATCAAGATTTGGATTATTTTGATGATTGGAAAACAGATTTGCTAATGCTAAGATATGACGATGAAATTTTAGTAAATGATTATAAGGGATAATAAAACGGTTATTTTCGATCTAGACGATACACTCTATAACGAGATAGATTTTTTAAAGTCTGCCTACAAAGACATATCAAAAAAAGTTGCTAGCAATGTGAATGTTGATGCTTTATTGCTCTATAAAGACATGCTAACACATTTTAACAATGGAAAAAATGTGTTTAAAGTAATAATTGAGATGTATAGTGCCTCTTATACCATACAAGAGTTATTACATATTTATAGAAATCACCAGCCCAAGCTAGAATTATCTAAAGATCGACGAGGTGTTCTCGATACATTGAAACATGAAAATGTAAACCTGGGGCTGTTAACAGACGGCAGAAGTGTGCAGCAACGAAATAAAATAAAAGCTTTAAACCTAGATACATGGTTTCCTGAAATTATTATATCAGAAGAGTTTGGTAGCGAAAAACCGAACATAAACAATTATAAATATTTCGAAAAAGTTTATGGAGAAGGCACGTATTATTATATAGGAGACAATATTAAAAAAGATTTTGTGTCTCCAAATATGCTTAATTGGACTACCATTTGCTTAGCTGATAATGGCTTAAACATACATAAGAAAGATAAAACATTAGCACTCCCTGAAACATATCTGGCAAAACATACCGTAAACGAATTTGCAGATATTTTAAGGCTTATAGATTAATGAAATTAAATAGTTGAAATGAAATTAGGACAAGTTTTAAATAAGGTTTTTAGATCGTTTGAAATAAACAAACCCTTACTTAGCTTATTGATCCTTATCGATTTTATTTTTATTTTAATGCATTGTTTGCTCTTATACGGAATTATAGATAATAATCTTAATTTTTCAATTGAAAAAGATTTTGGATATGCAGAATGCTATCAATACATAAAAGAGTTTGGAATTTTTTTAATACTATTTTTTTTGTTCTATAAAAAAAGACAAGTTATATATTTAGTTTGGGGTCTATTTTTTTTATACCTATTGTTAGATGATTCTTTGAGTTTACATGAAACTTATGGGGTGTGTTTAGCAGATTATTTTAATCTCCAAGCCCAGTTTAATTTACGGGCAGAAGATTTTGGAGAGTTGTTAATTTTTGCTTTTTTTGGATTTCTCTTTTTTATATCCATAGTTTTTTCATCTTTAAGGACAGATTTAAAAGGAAAGTTGATAACTAGACACCTTTTTTTATTGATTTTAGTATTAGTATTTTTTGGAGTTTGTATAGATTTATTACATATAGCTACTCCTTATCACGAAAATAAATTTGCTGTTATGGAAGATGGGGGAGAAATGCTCACCATGAGTTTTATTTTTGCATATGTTTTTAATCTTAATAAGTAGAGTAGTCTTATAAATTACTATGCTTTAACCTTCTAAAGTTTAACCAAAAATATAAAAATGAACTTCCTGCTATTAATAACTCAATAAACTCCGAAGTTTTTACAATGGCAAAATCATACCTACTGCTAATAGATACTCGATCTTGAATAAAATCGACTGTGGCATGACAAAAAATAATTATAAACCATAAAATTAGTATAGGTGGAACACTTATTTTCTTAAACCTATCGAGAAAACCTAAAACAATTCCAAATATACCACTCAAACCAAATATCATACGTAGTGCCTCTGAGTGCCCTTGTAGCCCTTGTAAATTATGAAGTGTTGTTTCTCCTTGACCATTTATTTTTGCCCAATTCTCTGGGGTTTCAAAATGAAAAAACCATTGTCCCCATGAAATTTCTTCCATAGCAATAAAGATTAAACAAATGGAAAAAAATATATAGAAAAGCTTTGAATACTTATCTAGGGATTTATTGAGTTTTCTAGCGGTAAAAATGCCTAGAATACCTGTATACAAAAAAATAATAAACGTTAGTATTTCAATAGGAGCATTCTCTTCCAGAAGCCAAAAACCTAGATTTACAGTTGATGGAAAAACAAAAAAAGAACTCATTATAATTGTTAATATTACTGGCGCTATAAAAATGACCAACATTATCTTTTTAGATATGTTATAAGAAGGAGAAAATAGATTGAACATATTTTTATTAATTTATGTAACAAGATAAAGAATAAATGATAAATACTGACTGAGCTTTTGAAGCATAAATAAGCTTTTAATCTATTAATTACACACTTAAATAAAGGTTCTTGCTATTTTAGTAGTTATAAACTTTAAAAATGAAATTAAGCATAGTTGTTCCATTTTATAATGCAGAATTGCATTTAGAAAGATGCCTACGTAGTTTAGTAAATCAAAATATAGATATTAATGATTATGAAATAATATTAATAGATGATGGTTCTTCGGATGATGGTATAAAAATTGCAGAGAATTTTAAAAATCATCGCAAAAATGTTTTTATTTATAGTCAGTATAATAAGGGGTTAGGAGCCACAAGGAATAGGGGAATAGAACTTGCAAAAGGAGAATATATTTATTTTATTGATGCCGATGATTATTTAGCCTTTAATACATTAGATACTATCTTAAAACAAGCTGAAACGTTGAATCTGGAACTATTAGGGTTTAACACCATTCCTACAGAAAAAACAGATTTATTTACTTCTAAAACTAAGGACAAAATATCTGGTACAGATATTCTGGAAGGTGTCGACTTTTTGGTCAAGAATAAATATCATAGGCTTGAAGCATGGTGGTACATAATTAAAAGGGAATATTTGCTAAAAACAGGCTTTAAATTTGAAGAAGGTAAGTTTATGGAAGATGCTGTTTTTACATTTAATATTTTTTTAAAGGCCAAACGAACCCTGTTTTTACCAATAGATGTGCATAGATATGTTAAGACCAGTGATTCAATCATGAATAATAATAAACAAGAGCATCTGTTAAAAGTTATTGAAGACTATATTAGCTTGGTTTATAGGTTTAACACACTTACTAATGAAATCACGAAGAACAACGTTATAAATGCTACAGAAATTGTTAAGAGCATTAAATATAAGAGTACAGTAAGTATTTATTTTATGTTTTTTAAAATTATAAAGTCCAAGATGCCTATTAAAGAAATTAATAAAACTCTAAATAGGTTAAGAAAAATCAATATGTATCCTTTAAAAGGTTTTATAGGAGAGCAATACTTCCATAAAAAATTTAGGATCACTGCATTCATTTTTAATCATAAGTATATTTTCTATGTTTTTATATATCCACTTAGGCTTCTATATAAGTTTAAACTAATAAACCTAAATCTATAAATGCTTAGCCATTTTTAATATTGCCATGTTATGAAGTTAAGTGTTTTAATACCCATGTACAATGCAGAATCTTATATTGAAAGATGTCTGTATAGTTTAATGCATCAAGACATACCGAAACAGGATTATGAAGTTATAGTTTTTAACGATGGGTCTAGTGACATCAGTGAGGTGATTGTTAAAAACTTTGCTAAGACCCATACCAATGTTGTTTTGCATTCGCATACAAATGAGGGTGTGATATCGACTAGAAATAAGTTATTAAAATTAGCCAAAGGCACCTATGTGTACTTTATGGATGCAGATGATTATGTTGCATATAACGCTTTAGGAGAGATACTCAGGTTTTCTTTGGAAAATGATATAGATATTATGGGGTTTAATACCTTAGTGACAAAGCACGATACATTATTTAATCTGGACACAACATTTCGCGAATATGAGTTGCCAAAAATTGTATCGGGATCTCAATTCCTTAAAGAAAATAAAAGCCTCAGAATAGAAATTTGGTGGTTTTTGGTACGTAGAAGCTTTTTAAATGATAATAAACTGACTTTTAATGAGGATGTTCAAGCGTACGATGGAGATGTGGTTTTTACGTTACGATCATTCTTAGATGCTAAAAAAGTAGCATATTCTCCAATATCCGTGTATCGATATTATCAGTCTCCAGAATCCACTATGCGAACAGGAAACCGCGCATACAAAAAAAGAATAGTGACCTATTTTCTGGCTTTAATTTATGACTTTACTAATTTAATAGATAACTTAGAAAAATTTCCTATCCAACATAAGGAGATCATAAAACACAATTTTAGGTTTAGAAGAGATGCCTTTACTTTTTTTACAATAATGAAAATGATTAGGGCAGAATTCAGTATAAAAACAGCTAAAGAGAAATTGTTAAAACTGGAAAGCATTAAAGCTTACCCCATACAATCATTTATAGATGATGAATACAATACTTTGAAATATAAACTATTAACATACATCTTTAACCATAAATTTTTATTATTCACATGTATTAGGCTGCATAAAATCTATTCTAAAATTAGTTTATAGCAATTTTACACCTGAATTCAGTATGTAATCAACTAAGTATTTATCTTATTGTACAATGAAACAAGCCATATTAATTACTGCGTATAAAAATTTCGAGCACTTAGTAGATATTATTGATTTTTTTGATGAAAGTTTTGAATTTCATATACATGTTGATAAAAAAAGTAAGGTTCCAAAAAGTATATTCGAAAAAATAAGCGCAAGAAAAAATGTTAAAACGTTCTTACAAAAATATAGAGTCAATTGGGGAGGTGTAAATCATTTGAAAAGTGCTCTGTTTTTAGCAAGCAAGGCCTTGCAGGAGTCAGATTCTCAATATTTTCATTTAATAAGCGGACAGGATTTTCCAATTAAAAACATCATGCAATTTAAAAAAATGACCAGCGGTTATAAGTTTAATGATTATTTGGAATATTTCGAAATTCCAACGAAAACTTGGGCTAATGAAAATGGGGGATTAGATAGGATTCAGTATTATCATTTATTTGATATGCTAGATGCCAAAAAGTACATTAAATGGTTGTGGAAATTTGTTAGTATGCAAAAGAAACTGCACTTAAAAAGACCTATTAAAAATAAAATCCCCAAATTATATGGTGGATCTACTTGGTGGAGCTTGTCTAGAGAAACATTACAGTATGTCATTGATTATACAAACAAAACCCCTTATTTAATTAATAGACTTCAATATACTTTTTGTCCTGAAGAAATATATTTTCAAACGGTTATTATGAATTCTGGTTATTCAAAGAAAGTTATAAACGATAATTTAAGATATATCGATTGGGAGTCTACTCGTATTGGTAAGTATAGTGCTTCTCCTGCTATATTAAGTAGTAGTCATTTTGACGAAATTGCTGTATCCAAAAAATTATTTGCAAGGAAGTTTGATCATCCCATTTCAGATAATTTAAAAGTGATGCTACAAAATAAGATATAATCGTTTTTTTTTTTTTGGCTTATTAATCATTCCGATTATTAAAAAAAAACAAAAGCTAGAGATCATTGTTTCTCTAGCTTTAACCAATATCTATATTAAGTGTTTAATATTACTTTTCACATACCACTGCGTGTGCAATTACATAAATATCACCTGATAAATTAGGTACTATGGTATATTGCCCTGGAGCCACGGTATTTTCTCCATTTTTGGTTGGATAGTTGTTCTCTCCGGCATAAGTATGAGTTTCGCTTACGGTGTATGCGTCATCAATATTATAAGTCACAGTAACTTCACCATTGTCATATTTCACATCAACAGTACCTACCAATTCTCCTTTGTCTGTGTCGCATTGTCCAGCACCAGCATAAACATCATAAGTATATTCTCCTTCAGAAAGAGGTCCTATGGTCCATCCCCATCTGTTAAATCCGTCTTCTATAAAGCAAGTAGAATCGGTATCATTGTTTCCTATAGCAAAGGCGGTTTCACATGCTTCTTCACATTCAATGTTAAAATTAAAATCCAAGATCCAGGCACGCTCACCAGCTTCATTGATTAACCAGCCCCAAGTACTTAATCCGTATGCAAGAGTGTCTGAGTCATCAAATAACCCCCCTCCAGGACCAACTATAACTCCAAAATGAGGTGTTGTATCATCATTAGGGTCTGGACGTTGTTCCACACCAAAAGTACCTTCTTCAACACAGTCACCACCAGAAGCAGTAATAGTACTTCTACTTGAATCTATGACATAATAGTAAAGATTTTCCTTAACAACATTAGTACAATCATTAGGTTCATCTTTAAAAGAACCGCCTTCTGCAGAGAAAGTAGCCCAATCCTTTTTATCCTTAATCCAAACATCAACCTCTACCACACAAGTACCTAAAACTGTAGATCCTTTAATGTTAGCTGTCCCGTCATTATATTCTATAAAATATAGTTGGTGTTCATCAGTAGAAGCAAATAAATTGGTCCAATCTGTATCAAAATTTGGCCACCAAAAATTTGAGGTATAACCAGGTATGTCACAACGATCTAAATTAATTGCCTTGCATTCTTTCACAATTTTTGGCAGACGATCTTCTTTTTCTTTTTTGTCTGTTAATGAAGAATCTTGCAGAGTCGCTTCTGTGCCTAAGTTTTCTACCTGACAAGATAGAAAAAGGAGACAAATCCCCATTAAAAATGTAATGTGTTTTCTCATAATTTGATTTATTAAAAGGTTAGTATGTTTATATAATAGCAATAACTATTTGTAAAATTAATTGAGAAAATTTATAAATCATCAAATTTTAGGTTAATCCCTATAATAATTCGGTGAATAGATAAAATTCTTATTTCTTCGTTATATTGAATTTGTAGTGTGTTTCATATCTAAAAATGATTCAAATATTATTGTTAATAAGTAAAGGAAATATTTATAGCTTTACAAGCATATTAAAAAAGTATGATCATAGACCTAAGAAGCGACACCGTTACAAAACCAACCAAGGACATGTTAGATGCCATGACACAGGCAAAAGTTGGAGACGATGTTTTTAGAGAAGACCCAACTGTAAACAAGTTGGAAGAGCGTGTGGCAAAGATGTTTGGAAAAAGTAATGCCTTGTTTTTTCCTAGCGGAACCATGGCAAACCAAACGGCTTTAAAGTTACACACAAGCCCAGGTGACCAGGTTATTTGTGATAAATATGCCCATATTTATAATTATGAGTCTGGAGGCGTATCCTTTAACAGTGGGGTTTCTTGCAGGCTTATAGATGGTCATAGAGGCATGTTTGAAGCAGCACAAGTTTTAGAGGCTATAAACCCTGATGCCTATTATTATAGCCAAACAAGCATGGTAGAAATAGAAAATACGACGAATAAGGGCGGAGGTGCATGCTGGGACCTTAATGAGATTAAAAAAATAAGAGCCATCTGTGATGAAAATAAGCTTGGCTTTCATTTAGATGGCGCACGTATATGGAATGCATTAGTAGCCAAAAATGAAACTACTGGTCAATATGGCGAAGTTTTCGATACCATTTCTGTATGCTTAAGCAAAGGCTTGGGCTGTCCCATCGGGTCTATTTTGGTAGGAGATGCCGAAATTATGAAACATGCCATTCGAATTAGAAAAATTTTTGGAGGAAATATGCGACAGGTAGGCTATTTGGCAGCAGCTGGGCTGTATGCCTTAGATCATCATATTGAAAGATTAGCTGAAGACCACAAAAAAACCAAAGAAATAGGAGAGTGCCTTACTAGGTTGTCAATCATTAAAAAAGTTGAACCTATCGAGACGAATATCGTTATCTTCGAATTAAACACAGATGTAGATGAAAATACTTTTGTGAAAAAACTGGCAGAACAAGACATTCATATAATAAGCATGGGCAGCAATAAACTAAGAATGGTTACACATTTAGACTATACAAATACAATGCACGACAAGCTATTAAGTGTTTTACAGGCTATTATTATTTAAACATATCCATACCAGGAATATTTGGCATTCCGTCTTTTGCAGCAGCAGCTAGTTCAGCTTCATTGATTTTCGTTGCTTTTTCAATGGCTTTGTTTAGTGTAAGAATAAGATAATCTTCCAATTGTTCTTTATCATTAAGTAATTCGTCATCAATTTCAATAGAGTTGATGGTGCGGTTTGCTGTAAGAGTCACTTTAAGTTTGCTATCACTACTAGCTTCATCAACTAAAACAGAATCCAACCGTTTTTTAGTTTCTTCAACTTTTTTCTGGGCCTCTTTAAGTTTACCCATCATATTCATCATATCTCCAAACATATTTTTATAAATTGATTATTGTGTTACAAAACTATTTAATTTTTCTATTTTTGAAAGCTTAAATTTTAAGAATAAATTCACCTTCTTTGAAAAATACAATTCAACACCCAGTAGCTGCTAAAAAAACAAAAGAACTTTCAATGCATGGCGACTTACGCATTGATAACTATTATTGGTTGAATAAAAGAGAAAACCCCGAAGTTATAGATTACTTAAATGCTGAAAACGATTATACAAAAAGTATGATGCAGCATACAGAAACCTTTCAAAAAGAACTTTTCGAGGAAATGAAAGGCAGAATAAAAGAAGATGACATGTCTGTGCCTTATAAACTTAACGGTTATTGGTATATAACACGTTACGAAAAAAGCAAGGACTACCCAATTTACGTGCGCAAAAAGGAAAGTTTAGACGCCCCAGAAGAACTTTTGTTTGATTGCAATGAAATGGCTAAGGCACATACTTATTTTAATTTAGGAGGAATCGCCATAAGCCCAGATAACACAATGGCAGCGTTTTCTACCGATACTGTTAGTAGAAGACAATATACCGTACAAATTAAAAATTTAATTACAGGTGAAATTTATTCGGATAAGATTTTAAACACCACAGGAAGTATTACTTGGGCAAATGATAATAAAACGTTGTTTTATGCTGTTAAAGATGAAATTACGCTGCGGTCACATAAAATTTTAAAGCATAAATTACATACAGAAACCAAAAAGGATATTGAAGTTTTTCATGAAAAAGATGAAACTTTTAACACATTTGTATATAAAACAAAATCGAAAAAGTATATCATAATAGGCTCTTCAAGCACTTTAACTACAGAATACAGAATACTCAATGCTGATACGCCTGATGATGAATTCAAGGTTTTTCAAGAGCGTATTCGAGAATTGGACTATAACATCTCTCATTTCAAAGATCACTTTTATATTATAACCAATAGTGATGGGGCAACCAATTTTAAGCTGCTTAAAACCAAAGAGACAGCTACCCAAAAAGAATACTGGCAAGAAGTTATTCCGCACCGAGACACTGTTTTATTAGAAGATATAGAGATTTTTAAGGATTATTTGGTGATCAATGAACGTGAAAATGGCCTCAATAATTTACGAGTTATAAGCTGGGATGGCACCGAAGACTACAAGCTACCATTTAACTCGGAAACTTACACCGTATTTATAGGGAATAATGCCGATTTTGATAGTGAAGTGTTACGTTATGGTTTTAACTCTCTAACCTCTCCAAGTTCGGTGATTGATTATAATTTCAAGTCGAAATTAAAAGAAATCAAGAAGGAACAAGCCGTTTTAGGAGGGGAATTTGATAAAAACAACTATGAATCTAAGCGGATTTGGGCAACAGCAAGAGATGGCGTAAAAGTGCCTATTTCCTTGGTGTATAAAAAGGGAATCAAATTAGATGGGACAAATCCATTATTACAATATGCTTACGGTTCTTATGGTTCAACTATCGATCCCTCATTCTCAAGCATCCGTTTAAGCCTATTGGATAGAGGTTTTGTTTATGCCATAGCACATATACGTGGTGGTGAGTATTTAGGAAGAGCATGGTATGAAAAAGGGAAACTGCTTAGTAAATTAAATACATTTCATGATTTTATAGATTGTTCAGAACATTTAATCGAACAAAAATATACATCAAACGAACATTTATATGCTTATGGAGGTTCTGCTGGAGGATTATTAATGGGAGCTGTAATTAATATGAGCCCCGAACTTTACAATGGAATTTTAGCAGCAGTTCCATTTGTAGATGTTGTTACAACCATGCTGGATGATAGTATTCCTTTAACAACAGGAGAATACGATGAATGGGGAAACCCCAATAAAGCAGACTATTATAACTATATGAAGTCATATTCTCCATATGATAATGTAGAAGCCAAGTCTTATCCCAATATGTTAGTAACTACAGGTTTACATGATTCGCAAGTGCAGTATTGGGAACCAGCAAAATGGGTTGCTAAATTAAGAGAATTGAAAACAGATACTAATAAATTATTGTTGCATACAGATATGAATTCTGGGCATGGAGGTGCATCGGGACGTTTTGAAAGTTTAAAGGAAATTGCCTTAGAATATGCTTTTTTATTAGATTTAGAGGGAATTTATAGGTAATATAAAAAAATGTTTTATTTTTGTCAGGTTTTAGGTTACAAATATTTTTAGTAATATTACCAAAGCTTATAAAAAGCATTTATGAAACACAAAAATAAGGTTTTTGACAATGTATTAGATTTAATAGGTCAGACCCCACTTATTAAGCTTAATAAAATAGCTTCAGAGTTTAAAGGGAACTTTTTCGCGAAAGTAGAATCTTTTAACCCTGGGCATTCTTCAAAAGATAGAATAGCACTTTATATTATAGAGCAAGCTGAGAAAAAAGGGATTTTATCCCCTGGTGATACTATTATAGAAACGACATCTGGGAATACTGGATTTAGTATCGCTATGGTAAGTATTATTAAAGGATACGATTGCGTTTTAGCCGTAAGCTCTAAATCTTCAGCCGATAAAATCGATATGCTTAAGACTATGGGAGCTAAAGTTTATGTATGCCCTGCACACGTAAGCGCAGATGATCCTAGGTCGTATTATCAGGTTGCAAAGCGTTTACATGAAGAGATAAAAGGCTCCGTTTATATCAATCAATATTTTAATGAATTAAATATTGATGCACATTACAAATCTACAGGACCAGAAATTTGGAAACAAACAGAAGGTAAAATAACACATCTTGTAGCATGTAGTGGAACAGGTGGTACTATTTCTGGGACAGCGCGCTATTTAAAAGAACAAAACCCTAACGTGAGAGTGATAGGGGTAGACGCTTTTGGTTCCGTTATTAAAAAATATCATGAAACCAGAGAGTTTGATGAAAAAGAAATTTATCCATATAGAATTGAAGGGTTAGGAAAAAATTTAATCCCGACTGCTACAGATTTTGATGTTGTTGATGAATTTGTAAAAGTAACAGATGAAGAAAGTGCTCATACAGCCAGATTAATAGCTAGATCTGAAGGTATGTTTGTTGGTTACACATCTGGAGCAGCTATGCAAGCCATCATGCAGCTAGGAGAACAGGGAGAGTTCAAAAAAGACGATAATATTGTTATAATATTTCCAGATCACGGGTCACGTTACATGAGTAAAGTATACAGTGATAAATGGATGAATGAACAAGGCTTTTTTGATAGTAAAAATGAAGCTGCTGCTCAAAAAATTCAATATATAAAATAACATAAATTACTACCAGAGAATGAGATGGTGTTTTGTTGTTAAAGCAAAATACCATCTCTTTTTTTATTTTATCAATAATTGAGCGGTAAAAATTATGTTCAAACCATATAAATATTTAATTTTGCAATAACTAACTAAGGACAGAAAGCTTTCATGAAATATGCTTAAACATTCTAATTTGTTTTTGTTTTCCCTCAAAAGCAGCTACAAGCATGTAGCTATGTCTGAATTTTAATAGCTATAAGATTATAATAAATGAAGGATTTATTTGAAAAGATTTATAAGGACAAAGGGCCGTTAGGCAAATGGGCTTCCCAGGCTGAAGGTTACTTTGTATTCCCTAAATTAGAAGGAGAAATTTCTAATCGTATGAAATTTCAAGGAAAAGATGTTATTACTTGGAGTATTAATGATTATTTAGGGTTAGCTAACCATCCAGAAGTAAGAAAAGTAGATGCCGAAGCTGCTGCTCAATACGGTTCTGCTTATCCAATGGGTGCCAGAATGATGTCTGGACATACAGATTTACATGAAAAATTACAAGATGAATTAGCATCGTTTGTAAATAAAGAAGCAGCATATTTGTTGAATTTTGGGTATCAAGGTATGGTGTCTACCATTGATGCTTTAGTAGCTAAAGATGATATTATTGTTTACGATGTAGATGCTCATGCTTGTATTATTGATGGTGTTCGTTTGCATATGGGCAAGCGTTTCACTTATAAGCATAATGATGTTGAAAGTTTAGAGAAAAACTTAGAGAGAGCTACAAAAATGGCAGAACAAACAGGAGGAGGAATTCTAGTAATCTCTGAAGGTGTGTTTGGAATGCGAGGTGAGCAAGGGCGATTAAAAGAAATTGCAGCTTTAAAAAAGAAATATAATTTCAGATTATTTGTTGATGATGCTCATGGTTTTGGTACATTAGGTGCTACTGGAGCAGGAGCAGGAGAAGAACAAGGCGTACAAGACGATATTGATGTCTACTTTGCAACTTTTGCCAAATCGTTAGCGAGTACTGGAGCATTTATTGCTGGTGATCAAGAAATAATAGATTATTTAAAATATAATTTACGTTCTCAAATGTTTGCAAAATCCTTGCAAATGCAATTAGTTGTTGGTGCTTTAAAGCGTTTAGAAATGCTTAAAACCATGCCAGAGCTTAAAAATAAACTTTGGGAAAATGTAAATGCTCTACAATCTGGATTAAAAGATCGTGGGTTTGATATAGGTACCACGCAAAGTTGTGTGACGCCTGTTTATTTAAAAGGGAGTATCCCAGAAGCGATGGCTCTAGTTAGAGACTTGCGTGAAAATTATGGAATCTTTTGTTCTATAGTTGTTTACCCTGTAATACCTAAAGGGTTAATTCTACTAAGATTAATACCTACAGCAACACATACTTTAGAAGATGTATCGGAAACTTTAGCTGCTTTTGAAGCCATTAGATCCCGATTGGAAAACGGAACTTACAAACGCTTATCTGCTTCTGTAATGGCAGCAATGGGTGAGTAGTAAATTTTAAAAAATAAAAAAAAATCCGATTCATAATTGAATCGGATTTTTTTATGCAATATCTTTTCTAAAAGTACAACGCCTTTTATTAACAACAGGCTTGAAGTTTTTCCATATCTGTTGAATAGCAACATTGTCGTCTAATTCAGGACCTCTTACGCACAGTTTAATACCCTTTTCTGTGAAGGTTTTGTGGAATTCATCAAAAATAATCGCAGTAACACCTTTGTTTTGATATTCAGGTAATACACCTATCAAATAAAAAGTTACTGTTTTAGCGTGCTTCTTCGCGTGTAACAAGTGTTTAATTCCGAAAGGAAATAGTTTACCGTTCATTTTTTGTAAAGCTTCAGCGTAAGAAGGTGTTACAATTCCAAAGCCAACCAAATTATCGTCTTTGTCTAAAACAAATTTCACATATTCAGGGTTAAGAAAACCAATAAATTTTTTCTTGAAATATTCACGTTGTTCAGCGTTAATTTCAACAAAAGTAGAAAGAACAGCATGTGATTTTGAAAAGACATCAAACATTTGGTCTGCATAAAGCAAGATGTCTTTGTTTTTCGAGAAGTTTAAAGCTCTTAATCCATAGCGTTTTTTTATAACCCCTTGTATTCTCGAGAAAAACTCAGATTTAACATTTTTAAACTCCATGATATTCTCGGAATATCTTTTTGCAACATTATAGCCTAATTTTTCAAAATGCGAAGCATAATATAAAGGATTGTGCCATGTAATCATACTCCCAATTTGATCAAACCCTTCGGTAACAATACCTACCTTGTCAAGGTTTGAAAAACCAACAGGACCCTCAATAAATTCAAGATTGTTTTCTTTTCCAATTTCTATAACCTTATCAAGTAAAACTTTTGTGACATTAACATCGTCAATGACATCAAACCAACCAAAACGCATTTTTTTTATGGCTTGATCTTTTACTTCCAACCAATTGATTATAGCGGCTATACGACCAACAATTTCCTTGTCCTTATATGCTAGAAACAACCTGGCTTCTGCATCATTAAATACGGGGTTTTCGTTTTTATTGAAAGTTTTAACTTCTTCACTAACAATGGGAGGTACCCAATATTTAGAGTTTTTATTGAGCTTAAAAGGAAATTTGACAAAAGCTTTTATGTCCCTTTTTTTATGTACTTCTTTAAGTGTTATCATATGTTATGATAGCTATTTTGATTTTTAATTGTCGTCAAAATCAATATCGTCTCGTTTTTGTTTTTTTGGTTTGTCTGTATCGACATCATTCTTATTTTTTTTATTGCGTCTAGATTTTCTTTTTCCTTCTTCTTTAGCTGAGTTGCCATTATCTATTTCTTTATCCTTAATTTCTTTGTCCTTATGAAAATCTAACCTGTAAGACACCCCAAAATTCACACCAAAAACAGAAGGTGTATCTTTTGTGTTAAATGTTAAGGCAGTATCCAACTGAAGGTCTTTGCCCCATAAATAGGCGCCTCCAAATCTAAAAAGGTTATCAGCATAAAAATCACTTTGAATGCCTTGAGTTTCCCCAAATATAACCCATTGAGGATTGAAGGAATGTGTTAGTGTTAAAATATATTGAAAATCTGATTGGTCTGATCCAATTCTGTCTTTTATTAAGTTCATAACAAATACCCAGCCTCCCGCAAAATTATTTTGCGTTGCTATCATCACTTTTGGGCTAAAACCATCTACTCCAGGAGCCGTGTAAGGGTTGTCTTTTGTGTCGAAATTGGCTCCGAGATATACTGAAACAGCTGGAATTAGAGAACTCCATTTAAAGCTGTGGTTTGCTTTCCAACTATACAAATCGGGTTTCTTTTCTTCTGAGTTTTTATAAGGGTCGTATACCAAATATTTAGCCCCTATGGTTAGTGCTTTAAAATTAGATCGTTTTTCTTCCGAAGAAAAATTAGACGTAAAGGTTTTTGTGTCGTTTTGATAAGTTCCTTCAATATTTAATTCTAGTTCTTCGAATAACAGACCATATCTGGCAGCAAAATCAATTCCAAACCCTGAAGCTCTATAAGCAGCAGCTGGCGTTCTTTTTTCATTGGTTATATAAGGCCCTATCTCAAGTTGAGCTACGTTAGTGCCTACTGAAAAGGCGCTTCGAGACACACCAGGTCTATTGGAATTAATAACATCTGTATATTGACTGTATGCTTGAATTGAAATTAAAGTCAATAAAAAGCAAAAAGTAGATTTCATAGGGTTCATAATTAAGGTTTTTGTTTATAACCAGTAGCACATTGGCAATACACTATTATTATATATTAGATTCAAAGACTTTTTCAAATATAGATATTTTATACTTTTTTTATCATTTTTGAACGTTTTTTAAGCGTTTAGAATTGTATTTTTGTTAAAAATAATTTTTATGCTACAATTTGCATCTGTAACAGGTTTTGTTAGAATGGTGTTAATCATTCTTCTTATTTACTTTGGAATAAAAATTCTATCACGTTTATTTGCTCCGTTTCTTGTTAAGTTTGTTGCCAAAAAAGCAGAACAACGTTTCGGCGATCAGTTTGGTCAGTTTAGACAGCAGCAAGAAAAACAAAAAAAAGAAGGCGAAATTACTATAGATAAGATCCCCAAAACCAGAACCTCAAATAAAAATGTTGGTGATTATGTCGATTACGAAGAAATTGATTAATTTTCGCAAACATTGTTCTTAATTTACTTCCATGCAATTTTCAATTAAAAGAATAGTTCCTCACTTACTAATTTTAGTAGGCTTTGTAATACTTTCATTGGCTTATTTTAATCCTGTTTTAAAAGGGAAACAAATATTTCAGAGCGATATCATGCAATATATAGGAATGAGTAAGCAGCAAAAGGATTTTAAAGCAGAGACAGGTGAAGAAACGTACTGGACAAATAGTGCGTTTGGAGGTATGCCAACTTATCAGCTTGGAGCAAAGTATCCGCATAATTATATTAAAAAATTGGACTTAACACTTCGGTTTTTGCCTAGGCCAGCAGATTATCTGTTTTTGTATTTGTTAAGCTTTTATATACTGCTATTAGTGCTAAAAGTTGATTTTAAGCTAGCGGCATTAGGGGCTATCGCTTTTGGTTTTTCAACCTATTTAATTATTATTTTAGGTGTAGGTCATAACAGTAAAGCGCATGCCATAGCTTATATGCCGTTGGTTTTAAGTGGTATTTTGCTGGTTTTTCAGAAGAAATATATTTCAGGCTTTCTACTAACTGTGATTGCTATGGGCTTAGAACTTGTGGCTAACCATTTTCAAATGACCTACTATTTGTTGCTGTTGGTTATTGTTTTGGGAATTGCATATTTATTTGATGCTTACAGGAAAAAAATACTGCCTTATTATTTTAAATCGATAGGAATTTTGGTTGCTGCTGTTGTGCTTTCTATAGCATTAAATGCGACAAATATCTTAGCAACCCAAGAATATGTAAAAGAAAGCACTCGTGGAAAAAGTGAATTGACCATAAATCCAGATGGTTCACCAAAACTTGCAACTTCTGGTTTGGACAAAGATTATATTACGCAATTTAGTTATGGTATTGTTGAAACTTTCAATCTTTTTATCCCTAGGTTTATGGGAGGAGGGAACTTTGAAGAGCTAGGAAAAGATTCTGCTACGTATGATGCTTATAGGAAATTAGGAGCAAGTACCTTACAGGCATTGGAAGCATCAAAACAAGCACCTATGTACTGGGGGAAGCAGCCTATAGTTGAGGCGCCAGCATATATTGGGGCAGTTATACTATTTTTATTTGTTTTTGCATTGTTTCTTGTAAAAGGACGTTTAAAATGGTGGCTTGTTGGTGGAACTTTATTGTCTTTATTGCTGTCTTATGGGAAAAACTTAGGATTTCTAACGAATTTCTTTATTGATTATGTACCGTTTTATAACAAATTTAGAGCAGTTAGTTCAATTCAGGTCATTTTAGAGTTATGCATTCCAGTATTGGCCATTTTTGGATTAACACGATTGTTTAATGATTTTGAGAAGAAAGAGGAAAAGCTCAATGCGCTTAAGTATACCAGCATTATCACAGGGGGGATCGCGGTTGTGTTTTTATTATTTAAGTCGTCATTATTTGATTTTGTTAGCAATAATGATGGACAGTATATGCAGGCTTATGGCCCCGATTTTGTTAGAGCGCTTAAAGAAGATCGAAAAAGCATCTTTGCTCAAGATACCTTACGAACACTAGTTTTAGTGCTATTATCTGCAGGTGTTATTTTCATGTTTTTGCGTAATAAACTTAAAGAAAAATGGGTGGTAGTTGCATTTTGCGCACTAATCCTTTTTGATTTAGTTGGTGTAAACAGGCGTTATGTGAATAATGATGATTTTATGTCTGCCATTAAAGTAAATAAACCATTTCAAGCCAATGAAGCAGATAAAGAAATTTTAAAGGATAAAACACACTTTAGAGTGTTCGATTTGGTTTCGGGGCCTTCAAAACCTTCTTATTTTCACAATTCGTTAAATGGCTATAATGCTGCCGAATTAAAGCGTTATAGAGAGGTTTTTGATTTTTATGTATCACAAAACAACATGAATGTCCTTAATATGCTTAACACTAAGTATATCATCGCTCAAGATGACAAGGAAGGAGTGTTCTCATACAAGAATGAAGAGGCGAACGGCAATGCCTGGTTTGTACAACGTTTACAAAAAGTAGCATCTGCAAACGAAGAAATCAAGCAATTAGATAGTTTGCCTAATCAAGCTAAAGCCATTTACTCATCTCATAAAGCTTTGGAGAGCTTAAAAGATATTAAGTCAAGCTATGTAGTCGATTCGTTAGCTTCTATTGATTTGATTGAAGTAACTCCCAATTATTTAAAGTATAAGTCCAATAATTCAAATGAAGGATTCTCCGTTTTTTCTGAAGTCTATTATGGAAATGGATGGAAAACTTTTATTGATGGAAAGGAAAGTTCATTTATACGTGTTAATTATACATTGCGTGGTATGCAGGTGCCAGCGGGAGAGCATACTATAGAATTTAAATTTGATCCTGATGTTGTTAAAACGGGTAGTAGCATTGCTTTAGCAAGTTCTATTTTGTTTGGAATATTGTTATTAGGTGGGCTACTCTATGAATACAAAAAGAAACAAGCTTAGCTTCTAGATGCTGTATTAAATAGGGGCGAGTATTCTTATCAATTTAGTTTCAATTTTTTAAGATTCCAACCATTGAAGGAATGATAGAATGAAAAAAGTACTTATAATAACTTATTATTGGCCGCCTGCTGGTGGGCCTGGAGTACAGCGTTGGTTGAAGTTTGTTAAATATCTGCCAGAATTTAATATAGATCCTGTTGTTTATATTCCTGAAAATCCGAATTATCCTCTGGTAGATGAAAGTTTAATATCAGAAGTATCTGATGGTATCACAATTTTAAAGCAGCCTATAAAAGAACCTTATAAATTAGCGAGGTTTTTTTCAAAAAAATCATCAAAAACAATTAGTAAGGGGATTATTTCGGATTATAAAAGGCAAAGTGTTATTGAAAAATTCATGCTTTATATTAGAGGTAATTTTTTTATACCAGATGCGCGCATAGGTTGGGTAAAACATTCAGTGACACGACTTGTACATTATATTTCAGAAAACAATATAGATACTATAATAACCACGGGGCCGCCGCATAGTTTGCATCTTATAGGTTTGCAGTTAAAAGAACGGACAGGAGTGAAGTGGTTGGCAGATTTTAGAGACCCCTGGACAACTATTGGTTATCACAAGCAACTGAAGCTTACTAATGCTTCTAAAGAAAAACATTTAGCTTTAGAGAAACAAGTTTTGAATACAGCCGATCAAGTAATTGTAACTAGTTATATGACTAAGAGCGGATTTCAAAAAATAACCAACCAACCTATAGAAGTTATTACAAATGGATATGATTACGAACCTGTTGTTGAGTTTAAGTTAGATTCTAAATTTTCTATAGCGCATATAGGTTCTTTATTATCAAAACGAAATCCAGAAATCTTATGGAAAGTATTATATGATATTACAAAAGAGCATGATGATTTTTCAAAAGATTTAAAGCTTAATTTTATTGGTGCAGTTAGCGAAAATGTGCTAGAATCTATTGGTAATAATGGTTTAAGTGATTATATTGATAAGGTAGGATATGTTTCACATAAAGAAGCAATTGAATTCCAAAAAAAATCACAGATATTGTTGCTTATTGAAATTGATTCTGAAGATACCAAATGCATTATTCCAGGGAAATTATTTGAATATATGGTTTCAAATAGACCTATTATAGCTATAGGTCCTAAAGATTCAGATGTTGAAAAAATCATTAAACAGACCAATACAGGTGTTTACTTTAATTATAATGACTATGAGTTGTTAAAAACAACTATATTAGATTATTATAATGCGTTTCAAAACAAAAATTTACAATCGCACCCTATTGGTTTACAAAAATATAGTAGAAAACAATTAACCCAGCAATTAGCTGAGTTAATAAAAAAATAAAAACACAAAACTTCAAAATTCTAATTCTTTCCGATTCTTAATGTTTTTGGGATTTAGAATTTTATGACTAAAAAAATTAATGGGTATAGTTGCTTCGCAATCTTTCAAAAATGTTATCTCAACGTATCTGGGCTTTTTTATAGGAGCCGTTAATACCTTGTTCCTTTATACAAAATTCCTAAGTGATGAGTATTACGGAATGGTAGGGTATATGTTGTCTCTGGCATATGTTATCATGCCTGTAATGGCTTTTGGAGCACATAACACATTGGTTAAGTTTTATTCCTCTTTCAAAACGCGCATATCGTTAAATAGTTTTTTGACACTTATGTTGTTTTTGCCATTTTTAATCACTGTTCCGTTAAGTGTTATTAGTTATGTGTGTTATGATATGATTGGCGATTTTTTATCTCAAAAAAACAGCATCATTAAAGGGTATTTGTGGCATATTATAATTATAGCTCTTGCATTGGCTTATTTTGAAGTGTTCTTTGCTTGGGCAAAAGTGCAGCTGCAAACCGTATTTGGAAACTTTATGAAAGAAGTTTTTCATCGAGTAGCAACAATGGCATTATTATTCTTATTGTATTTTGAAGTTGTTGATGTAGAACAATTTATGATAGGCTTGGTTGGCGTCTATGTTTTACGGATGTTTATTATGAATGTATACGCATTCAGCGTCAAGTTACCCGTTATTACATTTAAGCGCGTAAATGGCTTAAAAAATATTTTTAAGTATTCCTTTTTAATAATTATAGCAGGTTCTATTGTTACTATTCTTTTAGATGTTGACAAAGTCATGTTAGGTCATTATATTCAAATTGAAGAAATAGCATATTATAATGTCGCTATTTTTATAGCTACAGTTATTGCTGTTCCGCAAAGGTCTATGCACCAAATCCTGTTGCCGCTGTCTGCTAAGTATTTAAACGAGAAAGATTTTGATGCTCTGGAGGATCTGTACAAAAAAAGCTCGCTTAATTTGTATATAATAAGCGGGTTTATATTTCTTTTAATCATTTTGAACATAAACGAGCTATACTACATAATTCCAGAAGAATTTAATGGTGGGTTATTTGTCGTTTTTATAATTGGCTTAGCTAGATTGTATGATGCTTTTTTAGGCAGCAACAATGCTATTTTATTTAATAGTGATTATTATAGGATGGTCCTGTTTTTTGGTGTTATTCTAGTTGTTTTGATGATTGTTCTAAATATGGTTTTTATTCCTTTATTGGGGATTAATGGAGCCGCTTTAGCAACTTCTTTAGCTATTTTTGCATATAATTCCATAAAACTGCTTTTCGTTTATAAAAAGTTTAAAATCCACCCTTTTACAGTAGATACACTCCGAATAACTGGCTTAATCCTTTTAAGCGCATTGTTGTTCTATTTTTGGGAATTCCCTTTTAATCCCATTATAAATATTGCGATAAAGTCTATTTTGGTAACGTTACTGTATGTATTTGTAGTTTACAAACTTAGATTTTCTGAAGATATATCTGCATTAATAGAACGGTACCTAAAGATTAAATAAACAGAAAACCCCACGATGTCGCTTTGAGGCAAACATATCGCAGGGCTTTCCAAACTAACCAACCAAAATTGTTATGATCGTCTTCTACTAGTCGATCTTGTATTGTAATTACTAGATTTACTTCTATTCTGGGTCACTCTTGGTCTAACACTCTTGGAAGACCTATTAACACTTCTTTGTTGTGTTACTCTAGGTTTTTGAGCTGTGCGCTGAGTTGTTACCCGCTTTGTATTTCTAATATTGTTATTGTTTCTATTATATGTACGCGTATTTTGCGTTCTTGGTTTTTGTGTAACCACATTTTTACGTTCTCGAGTATTTATTTGTGCTTTATTAGTTCTAGATCTAACTACATTATTAACGCTTTCTCTAGTTCTTTTGGGCTTACTTTTTTGTGTGTAATTTCGAGTGTTTTTGTTGACATTGTTGTTACGCCTAACAGTCTCATTATTTCTGGTTATTACAGAGTTTCCTCTGGTATTTCTTTTTATATTAGAATTATCACGTCTATTAATATTTCTGTTTTCTGTTGAATAACTCCTTCCAGAATTTCTATTAGTAGCACTATAACGTCTTGTGTTGTTGTTTTGGGCAACACTTCTTCTAGAGTTTACATTTCTATTTATTCTTGTAACATTCCTGGTGCTTCTATTTACTGTAGCGTAACTTCTATTTCTTCTTATCGCTTGACCACGTCTACTTGCAATTGCTGTTCTGGGTCTGTAGTTATTATAAAACGGTCTGTTGTAAACATAACGTACAGGTCTATAGTATTGTCTGTATGGTCTGTTATAAACTACACAATAGTCGTAAGAAGGAATACTGTAATAACGGTGCCAAGGTCTATGTACATAACGTCTGTTGTATACATTTATAAAGCCTGTGCAATGAGAAAAACGATTGTATCTATTGTAATGAACATACAAGCCACCTACGCGATTTACGTGTCCAAAACTGTTATAATAAACATTTACATTACCCACACGGCTAACACGTCCGTAATAATCATAATAAATAGGGGTGTTTTCTATTTGAATAATAGCTCCATACTCATCATATTGGATGTAAGCATCGTAATCGTATCCAGAATTGAAACTAAAGTTGATATTAGGTGTACCTATTGAAACGTTTACATTTGAAGCGCAATAGCGTTGTATGTTAAAATCAAATTGGCCATCACGGAATATGGAAAATTCAATACCGTTTTCAACAAATATGAAAGAGTTGCCATAACCTCTGTAATAAGTTGATGTTGTGTTTGATTCTATATTGGTTGTGGCTGCATTAACAGTAAACCCAGTAAGGATTAAACTTGCTAATAAAAATATAAACTTTTTCATAATTATTGTTTTTATAGATGAATATGTTTTACCAATTACAAACAGCGTGCCAAAATAATAAGTGCATGATTTCCAAGAATAAAGAATAGGTGGGGAGTTTAATTTTGTAAGGAAATATTTTGTTTTTGTAAGTTTATTTGTATATATTTGATTTATGTGTAATATTTTTATTACTAATTAAAATAATGTCTTATCAATCATAAAAACAATTATAACCTGCGTTTTTGATTTCAAAGATTTAATTCTGAAAGTAATCGTACGATATGATTCGTTTGATAAGAATATAAAAAAGCGTATTAGGAATTTACAAGTGGTTTGTATTTTATTCATTTAGAAAGTGGATTTGCAACTAAATTTATTGAGGAGTAGATTTATTGTAAATTTGTAGTTTGTATGTGAAACCCCCAAGCAGTTAACTGTTTGGGGGTTGGTTTTTTTATATATTCTTTAAAATCAAATTGAGTAAAGTAGAATGGGGATAGAAACTAAAAAATTGGCTTCAGAAAATTATAATTATGTTTCTACAAGCTTAAATAAATGTTATTGATAATGCCTACAATTGATATTTAATAATAGAGTATTGTAAGTTAAATCTTGTTAAAATAGTTGTTAATTTGTTAACTTTCTCAAAAACAGTTAGATGTAAAAAAAACAACATTGCTAAAGGTTTTATTGGTCTGATAGTCAGTTTTTTGTGTTTTGTCAAGTTTTTGTCAAGTTTTAAAATGAGTATTTTTTTTATTGATAAGTTTATATAAAGTTGTTAATACTATAATAAAACTGCTTTTAGGTTAATTTTATGATAATGAATTAACTTAAATTTTATAGATATGAAAAAAATTACATTATTACTTATTTTAGCCACTAGTTTTACTTATGCGCAAAATCTTACTTGGGACAACCCAGTAGCAGCTATTGAGGTAGATTCAAACCTTTCTTTAGAAATATCTTGGGATGTTGCTCCTGCGGCTGATACACATTATATTGCAGTTTTTATTAGGCGTTTTAACAGTGGAGGAGCCTTGGTAAGTGATACCACTTGGACATATATGAATGTGGGAAATACTGGTAATACATCAGATGGAGGGAATCCTAGTGGAACTTCAGTAGCTCATACTTTGCCAATTGCTTCCGATTTACCGCTTAGTTCTGAAATAGGAACGGATTATTATAGATTAGGATTTTATATTAGATACAATAACAGTACTCAAGATGGTGCACTCTATACAGATTTAAATGTGGTAGCTTCAGGGACATTAGGAGTTTCAAAATATGAAAAACTAACATCGTTTTACCCTAACCCAGTTAAGGACATCGTATATTTTGGTAATGATGTTCAAACAGAGAATTATAAAGTTTTAAGCGTTACAGGTGCTTTAATTAGAGAAGAAAAAGCTACTAAAAACAGCATGGATTTATCTAATTTAAAACCTGGTTTGTACTTTTTAGCAACTGATAAAAGTGTTGCTAAAATAGTAAAGAAATAAGCCGAAAGATTAATCTAACAATATAATGGCCAACTGTAAAAAAAATTGACTTCAGAAGGACACCGATTGATTCAGTGTCCTTTTATTATTTTAATAAGTTACTTTCTCTTTAGGTGCTTTTTTGATTTCCCATTCTGTTTGTAGTAATAATAATTGTTGTCATTATTGTAAATATCATCATTCCAATCATAGTCATGGTCATCATGATTCCTGTCTCTGTTTCCAAATGAATGTTCTACCGTGCAAGATTGTACACCACAAAAATTACAGTAATCATCATATCTTTTTACTTGACCATGTATATTTATAATCTCTCCCCAACGATTGTAATGTACGCGCAATCCGCCAACCAGATTTAGTCTATTATGGCGACCTTGTCTATAGCCCATGTATACAGATCCCACACGTTTAATTTTTCCGTATCTGTCATAATTTAAATATACATTACCAACACGTCTTATTTTTCCATTTCTATCATGAGAAACAAAAACACCTCTGTTATAACGGTTAGAGGTATGCTTATATCTTTTGTTTCTAACACCATAAGTGGTGTTTACAGAAGAACCTCTTCTAGAATTATTTTTATAATAAAAATCACTATAATTGTTATCATAAGTTTTAGTATTAAAATCGAAACTTCCGTCTGGGAAAATCAAAAACTCAATACCACGTTCTACAAACATTATAGGTTGTGCATAGCGATAATGCTTGGTTATATCTAAATTGTTTTCTGTTTTTTGATGGTTTAGTTCTGTTGCTGATACAGTTGTTAATCCTATTAACAAACCTGCAAATAATAGTACTAATCTTTTCATAATTATAGGATTAATTTTATGCCTACTCTTTTAGCTTTTCGGCTTACGCTATTGTTTTGTGATTTTTATATCTAATAAATATCATTAATTGAATTCATCGTAAGTATGAATGGATTTCATTATGTCTTCATAAAACAAAACGGCAGCAACCAAGTTCTCTGTGTCGGAATAAGGTAAAAGTGCTTTTTGAAACTCGATGGTGTTTTTTACATAGTTATCGGTATTTTCAATTTGATTATCAAGCGCTTTTCTGTTGTCGTTACTATTTGGAATACCTAAAGTAGACATGGTGATACCAGGTTTTGTGGCAAAAGCTATGTAAGGTAATATATTAGTTAAAACTTCAATTCTTTCGACATACAGATCTAACAATTGGCCTTTTTGCATGCGTTTTAGTTCTTCACCGTCGTGATATTTTTTAATAACGACATGTTTGCTTATGATGCTTTTGGGGGTTGTTTTTTTCTGAGCAAAACCAGAAGCTGTAATTAAAATAAAGCAGATACTTAATAGGGTAATTTTTATTTTCATGATTTCTATGGGGTTAATTTTTTGCCTACTCTTTTAGCTTTTCGGCTTACGCTATTGCTTAGTGACCTTTCAATTTGCGTGCCAAAAATGTAAGTATTTGATTTTTAGAAAATTAAAAAGAGTGTTGTTGTTTTTGGTATAGAGGTAAACCACATAATTATATAAAAAAATGACTTGATTTGTTGTAATTATAATATCCCGATTGTATCTCAAATCAATATAATGATGCTTATATGTATTAGAAAATCATATAAAATAAGTCAGAATCTAGATATTGTACAGTTTTAATTGCCGAAATTATTTGAATTCATAGTTATTTTTACAAAAAATCTTATTTTTATACAAACCAATCATTTTAATGAAAAGCGAACTCGAAACTTGTAAAAATTGCGAGAACCAACTTGAAAAAATATCTAAGTTTTGTCCGCATTGTGGACAACAAACCAAAGAAGATCTTACTGTTGGTCTTTTGTTTTACAACACAATAAGCAATTATTTTTCTTTTGATGCTCGTTTTTTCAAGAGTTTTTTGCCCTTATTATTTAGACCTGGATATTTAGCAAAAAAATTTATTGCAGGCAAACGTTTGTTATACTTACATCCTGCACAATTATATCTGTTTGTTTCAGTAGTGTTTTTCTTTTTATTAACGACCATAGTAGTAAGGAAGCAGATTCAAGATTTAGATACGGCTTTAAAGAAAACACTCGAAACTCCTTTAATTTCCGATAGTACAAAACTAAAAGCACAACAAACTTTAGATTCAGTGAAATTAGATAGTATTTTGCTGCCTTTAAAAGAAAAAGGGATACCAGGAATAGAAGATGAACAGGTTAAAGTTTTAGATTCTCTAATAAAATCTAATAATCAAAAAACAGTTGGAGAAACATTAAGTTTTGGTTTTGATGAAAATAAAGTAGATTCTTTAATAGCTATTAATGCCAGTGATAATAAAATATACAGGGCGATGGGTATGGATGATGATGATGGTTATATTGCCAAAAAATTTTACGCGCAAGTACTCAAATTTTATAAGCAACGCAATGGGGGACAAATCTTGCAAGCGGTTTACGATACTATTCCTATTTCGCTTTTTGTTTTGCTGCCAATTTTCGCTTTTATTTTAAAATTATTGTTTTTTAAGAGAGGGAGTTATGCGCATCATTTGGTTTTTAGCTTTTACTTTTTTTCATTTTTATTTACCCTATTCAGTTTAATTCTAATAGTTAATAGCTTTGTGCAAATTCCAGATTGGATTGATTGGTTACTGGTAGTATCGACCTTTTTCTATTTATTGGTCGCTATTAAACGGTTTTATAATCATGGATGGTTTTTAAGTTTTATAAAAACGGGGATTTCAAGCTTTGTATATTTAATACTTGTGATACCAATAGCGATTGTTATAGTTGCTTTAATTGGTTTCCTGTTTTATTAAGCTTTTCTTTCAAGAATTTTCCAGTTTCTGAAGCCTTTATTTTAATTATGTCTTCAGGGACTCCAGTAGCAATGAGGTTACCACCTGTTTCTCCTCCTTCGGGTCCTAAATCTATAATGTAGTCAGCACATTTGATAAGCTCTAAGTTATGTTCCACAACTATAATGGAATGGCCGTTATCAATTAAAGCATTAAATGACTTAAGAAGTTTTTGGATGTCGTGAAAATGAAGACCTGTAGTCGGTTCGTCAAAAATGAAAAGTGCTTTGTCTTTATTGCGGCCTTTACCTAGAAAAGAGGCTAGTTTTATACGCTGAGCTTCACCGCCAGAAAGGGTAGAGGAGCTTTGTCCTAAGGTCACATAACCTAGGCCAACATCTTGTAAAGGCTGAAGCTTATTTTTTATTTTGGTTTGACTATGGGCATCAAAAAACTCGATGGCATCATCTATAGTTAAATTTAAAATATCATCAATGCTTTTATCTCCAAATGTCACTTCTAATACTTCCTTTTTAAAGCGTTTCCCTTTACATGTTTCACATTCTAAATGAACATCTGCCATGAACTGCATCTCAATAGTTACTTCACCTTCACCTTTGCAAGTCTCACAACGACCACCATCTACGTTAAAAGAAAAATGTTTTGCTTGATAGTTTCTTATGGCACTCAATTTTTGTTTTGAAAACAATGCTCTAATATCATCATAAGCTTTAATATAGGTCACTGGATTAGAACGTGATGAGCGGCCAATTGGATTTTGATCAACAAACTCAATAAGCTTGATGTTACTAAAATTCCCTTCAAGACTTGTGAACTGCCCTGGTTTGTCACCGAAATCAGTCAATTTCTTTTGTAATGCTGGGTAAAGTATTTTTTTAATCAGTGTACTTTTTCCACTCCCAGAAACCCCTGTAATAACAGTTAGCATTCCTAAAGGAAAGTGTACATCTATATTTTTTAAATTATTTTCACGAGCGCCTTTAATATCTACATAATATTTTGAGGTTCTACGTTTTTCAGGCACTTCAATTTTTAACGATTCATTTAAGTATTGCGCCGTTAATGAGTCTGATGCCAGAATATCTTCATAATTACCATTTGCAACCACATGACCTCCAAATGTGCCTGCTTCAGGACCAATGTCTATGATATTATCGGCAGCTATCATTATATCTTCATCATGTTCAACTACAATAACAGTATTCCCTAAATCACGTAACGATTTTAATACTGAAATTAAGCGCTCAGTATCTTTAGGGTGCAGACCAATACTAGGCTCATCTAATATATACATGGAGCCTACCAAACTGCTTCCTAAAGAAGTAGCCAGGTTAATGCGCTGACTTTCACCTCCCGACAAGGTATTTGATTTTCTATTAAGTGTTAAATAGCTTAAGCCAACGTTAGCTAGAAATGATAACCTGTTATTTATTTCTTTTAAAAGTCTACTGGCTATTTGCGTATCATAATCGTTTAATTCCAATTGCTTAAAAAAGTTTGTCAATTTATTTAAAGGCATTTCAACCAGATCGGTAATAGTAGCACCACCCACCTTTACATAATTTGCTTCGATGCGTAAGCGCTTTCCTTGGCACGTCTTACATTTTGTTTTTCCGCGGTAACGGGATAACATAACGCGATTCTGAATTTTATATGCTTTAGATTCTAATTCTGCAAAAAATGAATTTAGCCCTTCAAAATGTTGATTACCAGTCCAAATAAGTTGCTTTTGGTCATCATTCAACTCAAAATATGGCTTATGGATGGGAAAATCGAATTTATGAGAATTGTTAACCAATTGATCCCTATACCAACTCATACTTTCTCCGCGCCATGGAAAAATAGCATTTTCATAGATGGAAAGGCCTGTATTCGGAATTACCAAATCATCATCAATACCAATAATATCTCCGTAACCTTCACATTTAGGGCAAGCACCATAGGGGTTATTAAAACTGAATAAATGCACATTGGGCTCCAAAAAGTTAATACCGTCCAATTCAAACCTATTACTAAAAACACGTTGTTTATTATCGTTTAAAGTTTCTATAATACATGTTCCTTTGCCTTCAAAAAAAGCTGTTTGTATAGCATCTGCAAGTCTGTTAAGAAAATCTTCTTCGTCTTTAATAATAACCCTATCAACTAGCAGCAGAATATTTTCTTCATCTAAAGACGCGTCAACTTCATCAATACGCGTAACAGTATCTTTTATTTTAATTCTTGCGTAACCTTGTTGTTGCAAAGCTTTAAGCTTATCTTGCATGTTACGACCTTCCTCTAGATGAATAGGAGCAAGAAGCAGGAGTTTTTCTCTTTCAGGAAACGTTTTTAGATAATTTAAGACATCTGTAACAGTATCTTTTTTTACTTCGTTACCAGAGGTAGGTGAGTAGGTCTTACCAATTCTAGCAAACAACAGTTTTAAATAATCATAAATCTCTGTAGTTGTTCCAACGGTTGAACGTGGGTTGGTTGAGTTTACTTTTTGTTCAATAGCTATTGCTGGAGCAATTCCTTTAATATAATCTACTTTTGGTTTGTTCAACCTTCCTAAAAATTGCCGGGCATAACTCGACAAACTTTCAACATAACGTCTCTGTCCCTCTGCATATAAGGTATCGAAAGCTAAACTAGACTTTCCAGATCCCGATAAACCAGTAATAACCACCAACTTGTTTCTGGGTATCACTACATCTATATTTTTTAAATTATGCAATTTGGCCCCTTTAATGATGATGTTTTCTTTAGGGCTTACTTCAGAAATGTTAGTATTCATAGGCTTTTTAAAGGAATAATTCTACAAAGATACTATAAGTATTTCAGCTTAAAAAATGCATTAAACTGTAAATAAATATTAAAAAAAGTGATTAATTTTTGTTTTTTAGGAATGATTGTTGTTATATTTGAATTCATTAATCAACAACAAATCCACTCTCGCCTATAGCAAAATATTACTTTTAAACATGTAACCCCAAGCAAAGAAGCTCTCTTCTATGCACTAAAAGTAATTATTATGCAATACGAAATTATTTCAGATGCTAATCTAGTTAGTAACTATATTAAAGGTGATGAAAGCGCTTTAGAAACACTTATCACCAGACACAAACAAAAAATTTATAGTTTTATCTATTCTAAGGTTTATGATAGAGATGTTGCAGAAGACATCTTTCAAGATACTTTTATAAAAGTTATCCGAACGCTTAAACGCGGATCATATAATGAAGAAGGTAAGTTTTTACCATGGGTAATGCGTATTTCCCATAATTTGGTTATTGACTTTTTTAGAAAAAACAAAAGAATGCCAAAATTTGATAATGCAGGAGAGTTCAGTATCTTCTCTGTGCTGAGCGATACAAGCTTAAATGCAGAAAAAAGTATTATTAAAGAGCAGGTTGAAAATGATGTTAGGCGTTTGGTAGACGAACTGCCCGAAGATCAAAAAGAAGTATTGTTAATGCGTATTTATAACGATATGAGTTTTAAAGAGATTTCAGATAGAACGGGTGTAAGTATTAACACTGCGTTAGGTAGAATGCGCTACGCTTTAATCAACTTAAGAAAAATTATAGATAAACATAATATTGTTTTAACAAATTGATACAATAAAGTAAATTTTGTTGCGTTTATATTTTGAATTAACCCTTAAAAAGATAAAATGGCAAAAATTTACTCTGAAAATTCTATTAAAAATTTAAATGAACAAGAACCGAGAGAAGAAACGGTTAAATTTCTTCTAAGTTATTCTAAGGCTTTAAGTGTTATAAATTGTAATAAATTGAAGTTTGAAGCACTTCTAAACTAAGTTTTCAAAAAGTCCTAATAGTTAGTTATATTAGGACTTTTTTAATTTGTTATATTCATTTATAACAGATTGTCTTCCAATTGTTTTTGTTATAATATCTTTATCTAGATTCCAACCTCTTGCGGGTGAATATTCTCTACCGTACCATATAATTTGAAGATGTAAATCATTCCATAGTTCTTTTGGGAACAACCTTTTAGCATCTTTTTCTGTTTGAACCACATTTTTGCCATTACTTAAATTCCATCTGTACATTAATCTATGTATGTGGGTGTCTACAGGAAAAGCAGGAACACCAAATGCTTGAGACATAACTACACTTGCTGTTTTATGACCTACAGCAGGCAAGGCTTCTAAGTATTCAAAGCTTTTTGGTACTTCGCCATTGTGTTTTTCTATAAGTATTTTTGATAAACCATGAATCCCTTTGCTTTTCATTGGCGATAACCCAACAGGTTTTATGATATCTCTTATTTCTTCAACAGAAAGTTTAATCATATCATATGGGTTATCTGCTTTTTCAAAAAGTAATGGTGTTATTTTATTAACCCTAACATCGGTACTTTGTGCAGACATTAATACTGCGATTAGCAGTGTGTATGGGTCTTTATGATCTAATGGAATTGGTATTTCTGGATAAAGCTTGTTTAATGTATTAATAACAAAGTTTACGCTTTCTTGTTTGGTCATTCGTTTGTATTTTAGCAATCACAAAGTTATAAAATATGAACACATTAAAAGTAGGAGATAAGGCACCAAATTTTGAAGCTTTAGACGAACAAGGAAATACAGTTAAATTATCGGATTTTTCAGGTAAAAAGTTAGTTGTTTTCTTTTATCCCAAAGCAAATACACCAACATGTACGGTAGAAGCATGCAATTTACGCGATGAATATACTGTTTTAAAAGAGCAAGGTTATGAAATTTTGGGTGTTAGTGCCGACAGTCAGAAAAAACAATCTAATTTTAAAAAGAAATTTAATTTCCCGTACCCATTATTAGCCGATGTAGACAAGGATGTTATTAATGCCTTTGGAGTATGGGGAGAAAAAAAGTTTATGGGACGTATTTTTGATGGGATACATCGAATAACATTTGTTATTAATGAAGAGGGGGTTATCGAAAAAGTAATTGATAAGGTAAAAGCAAAAATACATGCAGCTCAAATATTAGAGTAATAAAAAGAGGGCTACCTGAAAGGCTGTCATTCTAAATGTAATGAAGAATCTTTTAAAACTTCAACTTGCTGTTTTATATTTATTAAATGATTCTTCGCTATGCTCTGAATGACAAAATAGGATTACTTTTTTGTTTATAAGAGAGAAGTAAGGTCTAATTATTTACGTTTAGTTAAAGTTAAAGGTTTTCTTGTATACCCAAATAAGCGGTAATCTTTTATTAAGTCTGCAGTTCCTTCTGGTACCATATCTTCCCACCCACGTTCTCCTTCAGAAATCATGCGTAAAATTTCACGAGAAAATATTCCCATTATACTTGTGTCGTAGTCTTTTATATCGATAACCTTCCCGTTGTATTTAAAGAATTTATACAATTCTTTCATGCGAGGATATACTTTTAAGTTTTCACTAGTTATTAATTCACCCGTTTTTGGATCTTGCATAGGGTATAAATAAACCTTTAAATCTTTGAAAAATAATTTACCAAATGCTTCAAGAATCCCTCCACTTATATGACGATAATATTTCTCATCAAAAATATCAACCAAATTACTTACGCCCATAGCTAATCCCATTCTTGCTTTAGTATAATTTGAGAAGTACTCAACAACTTTATAGTATTCCTGGAAATTAGAAATCATTACAGAATGACCTAAAGAACACAGTAAATCTGCCCTATCAATAAAATCTTGCTCATCAATCTCTCCTTCGGCTCTTAAATTAGATAAAGTGATTTCAAAAACGACAACAGTTTTACCTGTATTGACTTTATTTTCTTTAATGAACATTTCGTAAGACTTCTCATACATTGCCATATTTACTTTCGTTACAGGTCTGAAACTACCACGTAAAGCTAATATGTTCTTCTTATAAAAAACTCTTGCAGGAAGCACATTGGTGCCGTCTGGTCCAAATACAACGGCATCTGTCATTTCGTTTTTTACAAGCTGTAAACTCATTAATCGGTTATCAATGTTTTTAAAAGCAGGTCCTGAAAAATTAATTGTATCAATTTCTAATTGATCCTTATCTAGATGGTCGTATAAATAACGCAGTAATTTTTTTGGCTCATTATATTTATAAAATGCTCCATAAATAAGATTAGTGCCCAACACGCCTAGTGTTTCTTGTTGTAAACGTGCATCTGTTTCTTTAAACCTAAGGTGCAAAATAATTTCATTATAATCCCCCGTAGCTTCAACTTGATATTTAATACCAACCCAACCATGTCCTTTGAATTGCTTAGCAAAATCTATCGTAGCAACTGTGTTTGCGTAAGTGAAAAATATTTTATTGGGATGCTTTTCGCGCGTTAACCTTGTTTCCATGAGGTGCATTTCATGGCTAAGCATCTTTCTTAATCGTGCTTCGGTTACATAACGTCCATCATCTTCAGCACCATAAACAGCGTCACTAAAATCTTTATCATAAGCAGACATAGCTTTGGCAATTGTTCCTGAGGCACCTCCAGCTCTAAAAAAGTGACGACAAGTTTCTTGACCTGCACCAATTTCAGCAAATGTTCCGTAAATATTTTCGTTTAAATTAATACGAAGTGCTTTCGATTTCAACGATGGGATATCATTAAATTCTTTATCACCTTTTATGGTTATTTCCATATTATTGACTGCTTATTTATCCTTTTACAAAGGTATTAAATATGTATAGCAAACAAAAAAATAACGCTATTTTTGTGCAAAACTAATGTCATTGAAAATAACTTTTTTAGGAACAGGAACATCGCAGGGCATCCCAATTATTGGAAGCAAGCATCCTGTTTGTTTAAGTTCAGATTCTAAAGACAAGAGATTACGTGTTTCTGTTTTGGTTGCCTGGGATGATTATAAGTATGTTATTGATTGTGGACCAGATTTTAGATATCAAATGCTAAGAGCAGCGTGTGATAGAATTGATGGTGTTTTGTTTACACACGAACATTCCGATCATGTATTGGGATTAGATGATATTAGGCCATTTTATTTTAAACAAGGCGATATTCCTATTTATGCTCATAAACGCGTATTGAAATCGTTACGAAAACGATTCGATTATATTTTTGCTACTAAAAACAAATACCCAGGTGCACCAACTGTGATTAGTAATCGAATAAAAAACAAACCATTTAAATTACAAAACTTAAAAGTAACACCTGTGAATGGTTTACATGATAAACTGCAAGTTTTTGGATTTAGATTTAATGATTTCGCATATTTAACAGATATGAAAACAGTATCGGACGAGGAGGTCAAGAAAATAAAAAGTGTCAAGGTTCTAGTTGTAAATGCTTTAAGAATAGATGCGCATCGTTCGCATTTTAATTTAGAAGAAGCATTGAAATTTATTAATAAAGTAAATCCAGAAAAAGCATACTTAACTCATATTAGCCATTTACTCGGATTTCATGAGGAGGTAGAGAAAACATTGCCTGAAAATGTTTTTTTAGCTTATGACGGGTTAGAAATAACCATTTAAATTAAAGTATATGAAACAAAGAATTTTTATGTATTTGTTCGTTTTTACGGCATTACTAGTTTTATTTCAGTATGTGAATTCAAAACGGATATTTGAAAACATAAATAGCAAATTAGAAACTCAGAAAGAAGCATTAAATAAATACAAAGATTCGATAGCTGTTTTACAAGATGATATTTTGGAAGTATCACATTTTAATTTAGATAGAAACGAGGATGCTATAAGCTATTTTGAAAATGATGGTTACGATATTTCTGAATTAATTCCTTTTATAAAGGATGAGCTTTATAAATTAAACGAGGCAAAAGGTGATCATCCTATAGTTCCTTATGCCGCTAGTGAAGGTAGAAAAATGTTGGTTAATACCGTGAAAATGCTAAACCATAAATGGATTATTGCTGATTTTTCGGATGGGGAATTTTGGGGAGAAATATTTTTGACTTACGAAATAACTGAGGACAGACAACTAAAGTTTAGCCTGGTAGAATCGTTTTTATATCCGTTTGATTAAATTAAAGTTTACTTAATTTTATAAGCTACGCCTTTTTGTTTTTTTGTTTCTCCTACATAGGAATATTCAAATGTGTATGAGGAATCTGTTGTGGTTAAAATTTTTAGATGGATATCTTTTTCTTCGGCCATGTTTTTAGGTCTGATTGTTTTAAAAACAACCTCGCAATCGTTTATCCAGCGTAATTTAGATGAATCTATTTTATTATTGTAAGTTTCAACCTGCAGCTCTTTTGTTCGCTTAAATTTAGACACAAACAACTCATTATTAATAGTGACTTCACTATAAAACGCTCCAGTTTTATAATCTTTACAATTACGAGTTGTTTCATAACAGCTCATTAAACTAAAAAAAAGTAATAGGAATAGAAACCTCATCTTGCAAATTTACTAAAGAATTATACTAATTCTCAAAATTTTTAAAACTTCCATCTGAATAAAAAATAACGATACGTTCAATTTCTTTATCGCTATTAAATTTATCAGGAGCTTTGAGTTGTGTCTTTTCCTTTATATTTTCACTCACAGAAAAAAGATCAATATCTTTTTTAGGGACTTCAAGTTTATCTTTTGGAGGAAATTCTCCTTTACCATTAAATAGCCAATACAAATCAACTTCAGGAAAGGAGGAAAGAATTTTTAATATAAAATCCAAACTGGGTTTATTTCTTCCAGACAGAATATGTGAAATGCTCGAACGCTGTACGCCAATCTTCTCGGCAAAAGATGATGCAGACTCACCATAATAATCCATGATTCTCTGCAGTCTCTTTATAAAATCTTCAATGTTTACCATTGTAAACAGTTTAAAATTAATAACAATACAAATGTAACAATATCATATTTAATTATGGGTTTATTTTGTGTTTTAATGTATAAAATCATGCATTTAAACTTCAATTAACCATACTTAAAATACTGAAAATTAAATATATAATAGTTAATTAATAAATACTAGGTTTTTAGATAAACAAATGTAAATAAACAACTCGTAACCTGTATACCTCTGTAAACTTTCTAATATTTCTCTCTGTTTACATTTGTAAAATTGTAATTGTTTACATTTGTCACATAAAAAAACAACATGCAGATAGAAGACATAAAATCCTTGTTTTTAAAACATAAAGAAGTTAGTTTATTTCATCGGTACATTACAAATAAACATATTGAACCACTTTTAAGTAATTTGGGTGAACATGTTATAGTTGAAACGATTGGTACATCAGTTTTAAACAAATCTATTTATGGATTAAAAATTGGTGAAGGGAATAAACGTGTTTTAATGTGGTCACAGATGCACGGTAACGAATCTACTACTACTAAAGCGCTATTTGATTTGTTAAATACATTTTTAAAGGACAATAGCCTCAAGAATGTGTTAAAAGCTTGCACCTTATATATTATACCTATATTGAATCCAGATGGAGCAGAAGCGTATACGCGTATAAATGCTAATAAAGTTGATTTAAATAGAGATGCTCAAAATTTATCGCAACCAGAAAGTAAGGTCTTAAGAAGTATCTTTAAATCATTTAAACCTCATTTTTGTTATAATTTACATGGCCAACGAACTATTTTTAGCGCTGGTAAAACAAATAAATCTGCAACACTATCTTTTTTGGCACCTGCACAGGATGAAAATTGTACTGTAACGCCCAACAGAAAGATTGCTATGGAAATTATTGGGGTTATGAATGAAACCCTGCAAAAGATAATTCCTAATCAGGTAGGGGTGTATGATGATGCATTTAATTTAAATTGTGTTGGAGATACATTCCAAAATGAAAACATTCCAACCATTTTATTTGAAGCTGGTCACTATAAAGACGATTATGCCCGTGAAGTTACCCGAGAGCTTATTTATACCTCGTATATTTCTTCATTAAACTATATTACGGACAATATTATAACTGGTAGTAACTATGAATCTTATTTTAAAATTCCAGAGAACGAAAAATGTTTTTATGATGTCATAATAAGAAATGCCAAAGTAGGAAAAAACAAAACTAAAGACATCGCTATTCAATATCAAGAAAAGCTAATAGATAACAAAATTGAATTTTTTCCTAAAATTGAAAAAATCGAAAATTTAGATGCTTCTTATGGGCATAAAGAAATAGATGCCAACGGTTTTGAAGTATTGGACAAGAACAACCAATTAGTAGAAATTAATTACGAAAACGTTTTCGTAATAATAAATAATGATGAAATCGCATTATTATCGAAATAAAACATATCAATTATGCATAATTATTAGTGAAAATGTATTAATTTTGGTTTTTATTTAAGAATAATTAATTATGGGGAAAATTAAATTAGACGAAATCGACCACCAAATTCTTGATATGTTAATTGATAACACAAGAATACCATTTACAGACATCGCAAAGAAATTATTGATTTCTGCTGGTACAGTACATGTTCGCGTTAAAAAAATGGAAGAATCAGGAATCATTAAAGGTTCTTCATTAATGTTGGATTATAAAAAACTTGGTTATTCATTTATAGCATACGTAGGTGTGTATTTAAATAATACCTCTCAAACTAAGTTTGTTTTAGAGCGCATTAATGAAATTGCATATGTTACCGTGGCGCATATTACTACTGGAAAGTTTAATATTTTCTGTAAAATTAGAGCTAAAAGTACAGAGCATGCCAAAGAGGTTATTTTTCTATTAGATGATATAGAAGGGGTTTACAGAACCGAAACTATGATATCTTTAGAAGAAAGTATTAATGATAAAAAACGTTTAATGCATTCTATATTTAAGAATTTATAAATATAATTTTCTGATAAGCGTAAAATAAAAAAGCCCTTTTTAAAGGGCTTTTTTATTTTAATTCTTTTCACAACAGAAACAGTTGTTAGCCTTGTAGTAGCCTCTCTTATGCAAGGATTGTATTATTCTTTCTTTAAATTTCAAGCTATAAACCTCAAATTTAGTATATCCAAAATTACTAATGCTTATAGATGGATCTATAGCTTGTACATAATGCCACCAATTCTGCGGTACAAATAACACATCTCCTGGTTCTAGAATAACACTTTTAAAGTCATTATCCATAAACTTAGGGAATTTATCGCTATCAAAACTATTAATATCTACATCACTAGCCACGGCACCATAAATATGTTTACTGCTTGGGTACATCGTTTTATTAAATGCTGTAGAGCAAATAATGAACATTTTTTTTCCTCGTATTTGAGCATACACATTATTGGCAGTATCAGCATGAAAACCAGATATAGTCCCTGCAGGTCCAATCCAAGCAGTTATATCGTTTACTTTGGTATGTGCTTCAAAAAAAGAAAAATCGATATGATCTTTAAGCTCAGGATAGTATTCGAAAATATCTAATGTTGTTAAATAATCTTTGAAATTTTTATTATTGTCCTCAGCATCTTTTAATTGCTTTATATAATCTTTAAAAGAAGCTTTTCTGTACCTATTGTCATCTTGAATAAAATTATCTGAAAGTAAGTATACATCTTTATCATCTTTAAGATTCAAAAAAAAGTCTAGATTCCACTTTTTAGTAGATTTCCACTCTTTGGCTAGACCTTTTACAATGACAGGTTTTTTCTTGTTGAAATAGTTTTTTTTGAAAGAAGTTGCATCTATAGACGATATTTCTTCAATGGGTTGACTTTGCTTTAAAATCTGGGATACTATGTTCATTTTAAACAGTTTTTTGATTTGAAAATAGCGTATAACTCATTTTTTGTTGAATAAAAGTATCAAAATTATTACTGTTACACCTCTATAATCATATTACTTAGATTAATTGACCAATTATTTCGACATACCAACTTTGTTATAACCTATATTATCGATGAAGTGTAAAGCTCTATTTGTGTTATTGGTATAATAATCATGTAATTCAAAGATTAATTTTGATATTCCAAATGGGTTGTAAGACATTTATAGATATTTCGACTGTCAAGATATTTTAATTGGATAATGCATGGTATTTAACTCTTTAGATTTTTTTATTTTTCTTTTCATAGTTTTTGTTCTTTATTGGCTTCTTTTTAAGAAGCATGTAAAAATTCAAAATATATTTTTACTGGTTGTTAGCTACATTTTTTATGGTTGGTGGGATTGGAGGTTTCTTTCTTTAATTCTATTAAGTACAACAGTAGATTATTTTGTTGGGATTATGATAGATTCCAATACAAAACAATCGAAAAGAAAACAATGGCTTTGGGTTAGTGTTTTATTTAACGTAGGACTTTTAGGCTTTTTTAAATATTACAATTTTTTCGTAGACTCATGGATAGATATGTTCTCCATGTTTGGTTACCACATAAAAAGTACATGGACATTAAAAGTTATACTTCCTGTAGGCATCTCTTTTTATACATTTCAAACGATGTCATATTCATTTGATATTTACTATAACAAACTTAAGCCTACCAGAGATTTTTTGTCTTTTGCCGCTTTTGTAAGCTTCTTTCCTCAGCTTGTGGCTGGACCTATAGAGCGTGCATCAAATCTACTTTCTCAAATAACTAATAAAAGAACCTTTAGTTATAATCAATCCGTAAGTGGTTTAAAATTAATATTATGGGGATTATTCAAAAAAGTTGTTATAGCAGATTCATTAGCTCCAATTGTCGATGATATTTTTGCCAATTATAGTAATTATCCAGCTTCGACACTTATTTTAGGAGTTACTTTATTTAGTTTTCAAGTATATGGTGATTTTAGTGGGTACTCCGATATCGCTATTGGTACGGCTAAATTATTTGGTATAGAACTAAAATCTAACTTTAAATTCCCAAACTTCTCCAGAAATGTTGCCGAGTATTGGCAGCGTTGGCATGTTTCACTTTCTACTTGGTTTAGACATTATGTTTATATACCACTTGGTGGTTCTCGAGTGAGTAAGCTTAAGTCTGTTAGAAATATTATTATAATCTTCTTGGTTAGTGGTTTTTGGCATGGAGCTAATTGGACGTTTATTGCCTGGGGAGCATTTCATGCTTTGGCATTTATCCCAGTGTTTTTAATGGGAAGAAATACCATTTATAAAAATAGTGTTGTAGGCGAAAACTCTTTGTTTCCTTCTTTAATTGAAATAGGGCAGGTGCTACTTACATTTTCTATTGTTACTTTTTCTAGAATATTTTTTAGATCGGAATCGATTACAGATGCATTTGCATTTATAAAAAGAATATTATCTAATTTCACATATGAAGTATATAATCACCCAATGGGGTATAGAATGGTTGATTATTATATCCTTATAGTTTTATTTGTTTTATACGAATACCGCATTAGAAAAGATGAACGTGCTCCGTTTAAGTTTAAATCTAAAATAGTTAGGTTTATAATTTATACTATAGTCATTTTAGGTATGCTTCTTTTTTATGACAGTAATATTGACAGATCATTTATTTATTTTCAATTTTAACTAAGATGAAAAAATTATTTTTAAAAACTGCTTTATACGCTATTTTGATTTTAATAGCTTTAGAAGTTATTGTTCGTGTTTTTCATTTAGCAAAAGATAATCCTTCTCGTTTTGTCGATAAATATAAAGTTGAAAAATGGATGCCTAACCAAGAAGGATATTCTGTAACAGGCAATCGTCGTCAAAATTTTTCAAAATTTTATATAAACAAGTCTGGTTATAATTCATATAGAGAATTTACACCTTCTAAGGAAGAGGTAGAAGTCGCACTTGTTGGTGACTCTTTTATTGAAGGATTTCATCAAAATTATTATAATTCTATAGGTAAAAAGATTGAAAATAGGGTAACAGATATTGAGGTTTATGAATATGGGTATGCTGGTTATGATTTAGCAGATCAATTGCACTTAATTAGTGCTTATAAGGAAACTTTTGATAAAATAGATTATGTTGTTCTGGGGCTGAAGTTTGAAAATGATCTGTTTAGAGGAGAGTACCAAGTTGTTCAAGATAGGATGCATTTAGAATCTCCTTTATATAAAAAGGCACGCGAAATTAAACTTTTGGTTTATACGCAAAATATAGGCATATTGGAACCTCTATGGAAACTGGCAGGTAAATTAGCATCTTTTGGAAAAAAGCAAAAATTAGTTCCAGAGAAAGTTGTAACCAAAGAAGATATTGAAGCAAGACATCTTACTTATATCAAAAATTTTAAAAGTTTAATAGATAAATACGGTTATGATAAAGAACGATTTGTATTTCTTTTGGATGCTAAAATTACACCTAAATTATTTTTAGATTATTTGCACGATAATAATTTTAAATACATTGATATGTATAAGCCTTTAAGCGCTTCTAAATTGCCAACAACGCTAATATATGATAGGCATTGGAACAATCATGGTAGGGAAATAATCGCAGAATTAATAGCAGATTATATAAAGCAATAATTGCTATTTACAATCCGTTACATCTATATAATGGAAAAAAATCGAAATCACAACCACAACCTGGTGGTACGTATTCATCTACCAAACTATCATATACTTTTTGGTTTATTATATGCTTCCATATTTTAAAAGGCTTAAAGTCTTTAGAAAATGAAGATTTAAACCTAAACAGCCCATCATCAGAATTACCTAACCCACCTCCAAGATTAAAAAAGGATTTGTTTTCATTTTTGGCAATAATTCTCATTTCGTCAATTAGCAAACGAATAGGGGAAAGGTCTAAAAATTCAGCCTTGGTCCCAGAAAGATGATATTGAACAACATCATTCGTTTTTACCATCAATGCAGATGAAATGATTTCATTCGTGTTTTTTAAAACCGCAAATAAGATATCCGTTTCATAGTCATTACTATTTATAAATTTTAAAAAATAATCTTTTGAAAAATAATAATTTTCTTTTGCGTTAACACGATCCATGTTTTCATAATATAGATTTACAAAACTATCGATATTCGACGGACAATTACTTCTTACTACATGGCATTGTTTTCTGCATTTATTTATGTAACGTTTCGTAATTTTAGAGTAGGATGCACGTTGTTCCTCTAGGGGTGGGGTTAAATCGATATTAACAACATAACCTAGCTCTTGTGTTTTTCCTATATTTTTTAATACGGGGTCTTGATTATGGATAAATGGGTTTAACCTTGAAAAGACAGAAATAATCTTTTCCTGTACAAAATAATTGTTTAATGCTTTTGAAAAGAGGCTGTTATCGAAGTTTTTATCAAGATTCTTTTGTAAAGGACCTGCATATCCATATACAGATGTGGCATCAAAATACTCTGTATCATTAATTTTTCTTATCAAGAAAGGAAAACAGATAATTTTATTTCCTTCAGTATATTTAAGTAAAATAGCTTTTTCATCATGTAATTTGGATAAATAATGATAATCATAGGTGTGATAAAAATCATAATAGCCAATATCATCTAGCGTATTGTGCCACTCGCTTTTTTTATCGATAACCTTTAAATTTGCTATTAATTTACTTCCCATACTTTGAGTTTATAATCTCTACTGCATATATTTAAAACTGATTATATAAAAATAACTTGTTGCCTGTTTCTTTTTCCAACAATTAAATATGTTTTTTGAGGTTTTGAAACCTCATATACCGTTACAGTATTAATGTTTTCCATGCTTGAATACAAGAAATCGAAAAATGGTTTTCTTAAAAAATGATAATTTTCTAAATTAATATCTAACACTGTAAAATTTTCAAGATTTGATTCGCTATCAAATTTTGATGTAGTATATTTTGCTAGAAAAGGTTTTGTTTTTTTACGTTTTGCTTTCCAAGCTTTATATTTCACATATGCTATTTTATATATCCCTTCTTTAATTAATACTTTAAGGTATTCAATGTTTGCCTGTATAATTGCAAAAAATGATTTCTTGGGATAAATAATTTGATGTTCGAAATTATATATATTGTTAGACCACTCACGCTTATAGCTTAAATCTCCCATGCCCATTTCATAAGCATTATGTCCATTTTCAATACACCATTCTAATTTTTTATAGATTTCAATATTTCCTAAACTAAATTTACCGTAATCGATATCGTATGAAGACACAGAACTAAATAACTTTCCATTATAATGATTGCTTATAGATATGCATATGGGCTCTGTGTCATTTTTAATGACAAAAAGAGATGCCTTTTTTTCATTAATTAAATTAAAAAATATCTTATGGTAATGATCCCAGTTTAGAAGATTTTGACTGACGTCATCTCTTTGTTTGAACCTGTTTATGATCATCTTTTTAAGCATGTGCATTAAAAGATCATAATCTGTTTGAGAAATATTTCCATAAAAAAACTGGTAACTAATAGGGAAACATAGCTCTAATCTTTTGACTCTTTTAAGAATAGATTTAGCATTTTTTTTGAAGCGGAATTTCAAATATTCATCAACAGTGGCAAATCCATCCAATAAAATGGTATACCCTTTAAAGAATTGAGTAACTTTCTTTATGCTAAAGAGTTTACTATCAATTTTCGGAACAATATAATTTGGCACAAAAAATATAGAATTAATAACATCTAAGTTTTTGTCTACATCATAATTAGAGTTAACAAAAGATTTTTGATCTTGAGCATACAAAACCTCCGAAAAAGTATCTGGGATGTTACTTTTTTCATAATATTCAAAAAAGAAATCGCTATTTTTTTTAGTCATTATGGGGGAGGCTAGGGCTTTTATATATTTTATCTATTATTAAATCGGTATAATGGAAAAAAGTAATTTTTTAATTCCTCTTCATGGATATTGGCATAATCTTCCATATGATTTTCACAGAGTTTGTCATAGGCTTTATAATCAATTATTTTCCTACCAGTATAAAATGTTACATCTTCGTCTTTAGGGAAAAGTGCTTTTTTACTCTTATATAGTCCGTCATTATTTTTCAACCCTCCACCGAGTACATAATGTTGAAAATTATTTTCGATAGCCCATTTAATAATTTCTACTCTTAAAAAATCATTGGGTCTCTGATTATAGTAATTAGAGTCTGTTCCTCCTAAAAAGGCAAAGAATGTAGTGCCATTTTTTATGATGAGTTCAGCAGAAACAGGGGAGTCTCCCTGATAGGCGATTGCAATAGCGAACTCATCTATATTGTTAAGAATTAAATTCTTAAAATATTTTAAAGAGAAAAAGTATACTTTTTTGGCATTATGCCTAATCATGGTTTCGGTATAAATGTCGAAAAAAAGCTTGATTATATCCTCATTAATATCACTATTATCAAAAATTTTTATACTTAATTTAAAAGAAACAGCTTTACGGTAATTATTTCTTACTTTGGATGAAAACGCATCCCACTGTTTTTCAAAATTATTATAAAGCTGTCCCTTTACGTTCGAAAGTGAATTTATCAATAACCCTGTATAGCCCAGATAATTTTTGTTTAAGCTAAATCTAATAAACTCGGTAATGATATTATTCTTTTTGTACCAATTATCTACAGCTTTCCAGAACTCTTTTAAATCTAATTCAGTCGCATCATCATATAGTGGTCCACTATACCCATAAGGTGTGATAGCATCAAAGCATTTTAAATTAGCACTTTTCGATTTCACTCTTCTTAATATAATGGGCATTAATATTTTAGGATAACCATTAACTTCAAATAGAAAATATTTTAAGTTACTTTTCTTTTTTTCAAAATACTTTAAATGGTCATAAGCATAGTAAATATTATTTTTCCAATTTTCCTTTAATAATTTTTTATACTTAATGATATCTAAATCATTATCTAAATTATTAACTACTAATTTATAATCTTCTGGTTTGTAATTATCGGATTTGAATAAGTCATCAGCTATAATTTTTGATAAAACTTTAGACAGCCATATAATTCTTCCACAGTGCTCGACGTGCCATACGGGTCTTTTTTCTATGACATTTCCTGCTAACATAGGCCCCATAATGTAGAGACCTTTACTAGCTTCTAGCGAATCACTTACATGGAATCCAATTTTAGATTCATTAGGAATACAATACCCTTTTTTTATTAAATTTTGATGTATTGCTGGTATGTCATCATGGTCTAAATTTTTGCTTCCAACACAATTAATAACCAAATGAAAATGCTTACTATGTGTTTTTTCCTTTTTTGAGGATGTATCGAGATATTTTAAGCTATAATTACCGTTAACGTCTGATTCTAAATCATTGAAACGACCTTGTATATGTTCAAATCTATTTTCTTTTTCTAAGCCTGTTATAACATTTGAATAGTGTAATCCTGCACAACGTTGTCTTCTTCCTATTTGATTACCATATTTACAAGCAAATTCTTTAAGTTCTTTTGAGCTGAGGGTTTCAAGTAAGACACCAAAATATTTTGAAATTATTTCAACTGTAGATGCTGCACCCAAATTAATTTGGTCGGCAGAATCCAGATCTTTGAAGGTTGCCTCAGCTATCGATTTAGCCGTTATTTTTTTCTCTTTCCTTAATTTATTTAAATGAGTTGGAACAAACTCTTTCTGTTTTTCTACATCAATTACAGCATCAGGAACTGTACCGTGAGTTGAAAGGAAAGTGAAGTTAGTTTTATTATGTTTATTTTTTGTATAATCATTTAGCTTATAGATTAATTCTAATGCACTAGCATTAGCGCCAACAATTAGTACATTTGTTACTTCTCCGTTTCTGTTGTTGATAAAGTTGTCTGTTTTTTCTAAAATAACCCTTAATTCTGGTTTATAGGGGTTGTTTACAAACATCAAGTTTTTCTCTTCAACGAGGTACTTGTTTTTCCAAAGGTAATTTATTGGCAACGAGCCCACAGATAAAACTACTTTTTTAGAGCCTATTTCTGTACCGTTCTCTAAAAATATTTTATAGTTGGATTGGTTTTTATCAAGATCTATTACTTCTCCAGTAACAAAATTAACATCAATAAGTCCTTTTTCTGTAAGTTCTTTTATTTTATTGTTAACTCTTAAATTAATATAGCAGCCAAAAAAGCGTCGCGGGATAAAAAGGTCTTCCCAGTTATTATTGCTAATCTTCTCTTCGTTGTCTAAGAGCCATTTTTTAGATAATGCGCCTCCTTCTTTTTCAAATTCGTCTAAAAGCCAAGTCTTATTTTTATTGAGCCACTTTATAAACAAACCAAGTTCTGGTTCTATTAAAAAATTCCTCAAAGAAGTTATTAAAAGGGTAGAGAAACCAGACCTCGTACCGTATGGAATGCCAAGGTTGAATTCAGAATATTTTTCAATAATGTTAATAGATATTTTGCTACCAACATGAGCTTCATTATTGATTTGATCTAAAAAATTTATAATACTAAAAGAGGTTGAAATCCCAGAACCAATAAATGAAATATCTGATATTTTTTTATGTGTTTCCAACTTAATTCTATTTTTTAGTTTTTATTACTTTTCCTGGATTTCCAACGACAGTTGAATAATCAGGTACATCTTTTAATACAATAGTTCCAGCACCAATAGTACACCATTTACCAATTTTTACTTTTGGTATGACTACAGCACCAACACCTACATGAGATCCTTCTCCAACTTCTACATGACCACATAAGGCTGCTTTAGGAGAGATATGGGCATAATCGCCAATAACGTTATCATGATCAACACTTGCCCCAGTGTTTATAATGACATGTTTTCCGATAGAAGTATTGGGTTGAATAATAGCACCTGCGAATACTACGGTACCGTCACCAATTTTTGCTGTTTTTGAAATAATAGCCGATTGGTGAATCGCTTTCTCATAAGTACAGTTTAAAAAACCAGCAATTTCTGCACGCTCCGCATTTATTCCTACAGCTATAATTACAGGATCTCCATCATGAGGGAAAGCGTTTAGGTTTTTTCTAGCCCCTCCAGCTACATTTTTAGAGGCATGATGAACACCTTCTGGTTTGTCATCAAAAGTTTCAGTAACTACATAATTGTTAATTTCTAAAACTTCTTTTATTACTTGAGAGTGACCACCAGCACCATATATTCTTACTTTATTTTTCATTTTATAGGTTGATTCTTTTAAATATTTTTATCCTTAATTACCTTTCCATGTAGGCATAGTCATATTTTCATTAGTATTAACGCCGTCTTTTTTAATAACCTTGAGAACTGTTAGAAAAAAAATTTTCACGTCTAAGCTTAAGCTTAAATTCTTTACATACCATACATCATATTCGAATTTTTGATTCCAACTCAAGGCGTTTCTTCCTTTTACTTGTGCCCATCCGGTAATACCTGGTCTTACATGGTGTCTTGTCTTTTGAACATCGTCATATAATGGTAAATATTCAACTAACAAAGGCCTGGGGCCAATAATACTCATATCGCCCTTTAAAACATTCACAAGCTGTAAAACTTCATCTAAAGAATATTTTCTTATAAAGGCTCCTGCTTTTGTGACACGTGAAAGACTATGGACTTCGTTTTTAGCGTTTGGATTTAAATCTCTCATCGTTTTAAACTTAATAATCTTAAAAAGCTTTCCGTGTTTACCTGGTCTCGACTGTAAAAAAAACGGTTTACCATTATTAGTAAAAATTAATATGATGATAATGATTAAAATCAGTGGTGATAAAATGACCAAGCCTATTACTGAAATTAAAAAGTCCAGAAAATGTTTAAAAAATAATGAGTACATTAAATAATTCTTATTTGTTTAAGAAACATATTATTTTGCTAAATATGGTTCTCCTATTTGTCTATCCCTAATCTTTTTTCCTGGTATGCCATATACCAAAAGGTTGTTTCCTACATCTTCCAAAATCAAAGTGCCAGCACCAATAATGGTATGCTTCCCTATTTTTATATCTTGAATAATCGAAGTGCCTATAGACACTGCCGAAAATTCACCTATGCTAACATTTCCACCTATGGTTGCATTGGGAGCCAAACTGGAAAAGCTATCCATGACACTGTCATGTCCTAAAGATGATTTTGTATTTAATATACAAAATGGGGCTATTTTAGCTTCAGCATTTACTATCGCCCCAGCCATTATAACGACACCAGGTTCTATTTTTAAACCGTTACATAAAACTGCATTTGGATGTACAGCTGGTAAAAACTTAAATTCTGGTGCAACCTTTTTAATCGTATCCCTCACTTTATTCCTTGACCAATTATCTCCAATCGCGATAACGCCTCCAACAATGTTTTCCTTTTCTATCAATTCTGGTATTAAATCTTCTTTTCCTAAAATGGTGTAACCCATTATTTTTTGATTAGCATTTTTGTAAGAGTCAATAAGTCCAACAATTTGATATTCATTTCGCTTTTCAATAATATCAATTATAACTTTTGCATGACCTGATGCTCCAATAATTACTATTTTTTTCACCTTTATTATTTTTTTGGGGAGTTTTAATAATGATGAAAGTTACTAATTTATTGACAATTCTGTTTCAATGCAGTTTAATAGATCCCCAACACTGTTCATATTCATTAGGTCCATTAACTTAAATTTAATATCAAAAGTTTTTTCAATCTCAGTAATAATAATCATATGCGTGATTGATTCCCAACCATCAACATCTTCTGCCGTTGTTGCATTTGTAAGCTCAAAATTATTGTGCTCTAAAACACCTGAAAATACTTTGCTGACTTTTGTTAAAATTTCTTCTCTACTCATAGTTCTATTTTATATCGAAATGTTTTTTTAGTTCTTTTCTATTAATTTTGCCATTAATACTGTGTGGAAAATCTTTTATGAATCTAACATGCATCGGAATCATATAATTTGGCATTTTGGTTTTCATATAATCAAAAATATATGAGGTCTCAAAAGGCTCAGATTCAATAGCCAATCCTAGTTCAGCATTACCAAGTTTATTATTAATATCTAATGCAACGATATTAACCTTTTTCTCAGATTTTGATTTGGCATGAAATTCAATTTCTGATAATTCTACACGATATCCCCTGATTTTTACCTGAAAATCAGCCCTGCCCACATAAAGAAAATCGTTGTCTTTATCCTTTATGCATAAATCTCCAGTTTTGTAATACCTTATATCTTTGCCGTTTTCGTTTCTAACAAAGAAACTTTGTTTATTTTTTTCTTCATTTTTCCAATACCCGGGTGTTATTTGTGGTCCTCCTAAGCAAAGCTCTCCTGTTTCACCTATAGAAACCTCCTCATTGTTTTCATTTACAACTAGGTATAATGTGTCTTTTTGCGGTGTCCCAATGGCAATTATGCCATTATAGGCTTTTGTATGCGTGTCTTTATGGTATGGATAAAAACCACTATAAACAGTAAACTCTGTTGGTCCGTAATAGTTAAATATTTTACAGTTTGGTAAACACTCGCTCCATTCTTTTGCTATATCACTATGCAAAGCGCCACCTCCAAAACTACAGTACCTTACAGATTCTTCATTAATTTCTGGAAAATAAGGACGCAAATAATTAATTATTGATGGCACCATAGTTAGAACTGTTAGTGCTTTCTCCTTAATGAGTTTGAAAATATAAAAATATTTTATTGTTCCTTTTGGTATGGTATACATGCAGGATCCTGCTAACAAAGGAAACAAATAGGTTACAACAGAAAAATCGAATGTTAATTCGAACATCTGAAGACATCTGTCTGTATTATTTAGATTGAATTCTGGCTCTGCGTCTATGGCATTTACCAAAGCTTGTATATTATTAAATGTAATAGGAACGCCTTTTGGTACACCTGTTGTACCTGAAGTGAATAAAATATATGCTAAATGCTCTCCTGAAAAATCTTTTGGACTTAGGCTAGGGTGCAGGTCTTCTAAAATGTTTGAATTAATGACTTTGTAATCATTATAAATTGACTCTTTTGAAGAGTCAATAACATGCTCGGTTTTTGTTAATTCAAAAATATGATGGTTTCTATCTAAAGGCGTTTCTGGGTTTACAGGCACATAGGCTTTTCCTTCTAACCAAAGCGCAATAATGCTGGCATATGTTTGAATATCATCATTTGTAACTAAGCCAATTAACTTTTCGTCTTCTTCAATAGTGTTTACAATAGCTTGCCTGATTTTTCTAACTTCAATTTCAAAATCTTTATACGTAAAATAAACATTGCTAATACAAAGTGAATTATGCTCCGCATTTTTTTCTATCGATTTCTGTATGTTTTTTATAAAATCCATTGTTATTTAGTCAAATTATTAATAAAAATGACCGTCTCTATTATGTAATTCAACATCTTTTAAGCTTAAATTGTTATGCGCTAAACCTTTTTTCTCCGATTTATGTGTAAAGACCGTAAAGAACCTTTTTTGTATGTTCTCTGTTAGTTTTGTGTCATCGGTAAATATAAATTTTGCTCTTTTATTAATGAAGTTTTCAATAAGCACATCCACACATAAATCGTAATACTCTTCTTTTTCTACTAAAAAATACTTGACATTAAATTCATTATAATTTATAATAAAAGATATAAAACCTATTGTTTTTTCGTCTTTTAAAATTTTCAAACTGTATCCGTAGATATTATTACTAGTTCCTGTTTCAAGGGATTTATATCGTTGCTTAGCAGGAACGACTAGCTGTGTAAATTGTTTATTATCTATTTGCCAGCTTATATAGTCTTTAGACTTTACTATTAAGTCATTTTTACATAATGGCTCGATAAAATCCCAGGCTTCATCATCTAATTCATTTATATAATCATAGAAAAGGTCTTTCGTTCTTCGCTTTAGTTTATTATAATTTATCTTATTAATTATCGACGCTATGACATAATCAAATTTATCGAGGAAATAACGAAATGGTTTTAAAAATTTAAATCTCCCAACCAACATGGACGGATCTACACTTAAAAAAATAGTATATCTTAATCTCGTTGCTATGACGGAAAAAGGCTGCTTGCTGTAAAAATCGGCAATATGCTCAGCATAAGATTTAATTAATATATTGTTGTCTGCTAGTTTTAACGCTTCATAAAATGTATATGTGCCCAGAACTGTATTTTCATATTTAGGGTCAACCCACCATGAAATCATCCAATATACTTTTTTAGACTCATCGTTTTTTAAATTCAATAAATCTGGAATCATATAAATAAATGAAATCATTTTTTGGTCTTCCAGAGTTATTATACAGCAATAATCGTCATCTTCAATCCTAGAATTAGACAAAAGCCAAGAAGCTTTGCTTTTGGGCAAAGGAGCAAAACCTTTTTTCCAATAGGTGTTTTGTTCAATGCTATCACGCAGCATTTTTTTTGTAATCCCTAAGACTTTTAAATCTTTACTCATTGTTAAATACTAATTCTTTCCATTAAAATATTCGGATGTTAACTCGTTAGATAAATTCACATCTTTTTTTTGTAAAACCTTGAGAATTGTTAATCCGATTATTTTTAAATCCAATAAAAAACTCATGTTTTCGACATACCAAACATCTAGTTCAAATTTCTTATTCCATGTTATTGAATTTCTTCCGTTTACTTGTGCCCAACCAGTAATACCTGGTTTTACGTCATGTCTTTTTTTTTGAGTTTCGTTATAAACAGGTAAATACTCAATAATAAGTGGGCGAGGGCCTACTAATGACATATCTCCAATTAACACATTAAAAAGTTGAGGAATCTCATCCAGTGAATATTTTCTAACAAACTGCCCTGCAGCTGTGATACGGTCTTTATCGGGTAACAAATTGCCTTCTTTGTCTCTTAAGTTATTCATTGTCTTAAACTTAACAATTTTGAATATCTTTTCTTTTTTGCCTGGTCTTTTTTGAAAGAAAAAAGGAGTCCCTTTATTGGAAACCATTAGAAAAAAAGCAACAATTATTATTAAAGGAGAAAATAGAATTAACCCTATAAAGGCAAAAAAGGAATCTAATAGTCGCTTAATTATTTTTTTATACAAACTCTACGGTTTACTTAAACTTATTTCTTTGCTGCTATTAATAATTCAATGTCAAATATATAATTATCTATAAGATTATAGCTTTACAAATTGGTAAATCCGTTCTTCTATGTTGTTTTATCGGTAAGGTGTTTGTTTATTATTGACTTGGATTACTTTTGTAATAATTATTTATTGTAGCCTTTCTTTTTCCAGATGCTAGTAATGGGATTTCTTCTACATAATTGACTTCTATTTCTGCATCTTCACCTAAATACCCTTTAAACTCATTAACCACATCAATTTCTTGGTTAAATTCATTAGTTACATTTAATTTTAGTGTATATCCTTTTTTCGATTCTTGAATGAGCTGCCCTTGAATAATTCCTATATACTCTACGACATTAATTATAATAAACGAGGAAACAATTTCTCCTTTAGTATTATATATCACATCTGTTTTTCTTCCTTCTACACTTTTAAAAACAGGCGGATTGATAGTATAATCAATTATGCCTACATCACCTGTGTCATAGCGTATTAAAGGGGTTGCATAGTTATATAAATCTGTAACAATAATTCTACCAGCTTCATCTTTTCCTGCTGGTTTATCTTCATCTAGTTTAAAAGTTTCAACATAATAACTTGCCCAATTTATTGAGAAGCTCTCACTTTTTGTTTTTTGCTGAGCAATAATACCATTTTCATTGTTTGAATACCTAGAAACTACTTGCGCATTAAAATACTTATGCATAGATTCTTTAGTGTATTTGTTAAGACTTTCAGACATAGCTATAATTGATTTTACATAGCTATTTATAGGTTTAGATTTGGTTTTGTCGAGATACTTGCATATTAATTCATAGCCTGAAGCATATCCTAGCCATCCTTTAGCAGATTTATCTTTTTTAATTTTGTTGATAATACTTTCTATGTACTGATCATTAAGATTAACAACTTCTAGTTCTTCAATATTTTGTATAAATTTTGTTATAGATGATTTTTTATAATAAGCATTCCAATTTCTCAGATATAAAAGTTTGTAACCTATTTTAAAGCCAGCTAGTTTTCCAAAATAAATAGAATCTGCTGTATTTCGGACAATTTTGTTTTTGTCTTGTTTTACTTTTAAAGCTAAACCAGTTGATCCGCTTGTGGAAACTGTTTTTGTTTTTTTATTCGTGTAGTTTTGAGCTTGGAATTCTTTACTACGGGTTATTAAAACATTTTTGTCAATTACAGGGAAATCTTCTATGTTTTTATAATTCTTGTAAAAAGGAGTTGATTCATTAGCATGATTCAATAAATCTATCAAGCTTTTTTCCCTGAGTTCTTTTGATTTAGATTCGGAAAAGTTTTCTAAAATATATGAAATATCCTTATAATGGCGTTTTATTTTTGCCCCTTTGATCATATCCAAAAACCAAAAAAATGTAAATCTTAGATATTCTAGGCATGAAGTTAATAGTTTCATTTTTACTTTTAATTTCTTGAGCGTTTTTAATAATGATTTACAAGCCTTAAATTTTAATATTTACACTAATAAAATGTGCTATTTCAGTTGTAAATAATCTAGAGCCATCGTCGTTTAGGTGAGATGGATCGTGAAACAGTTCAAATTGATTAGTATATTTTGGAGCGTTTAAGAAGTCTAAAAACGGAATTTCTTCAGAATCAGCAATTTCTTTTATTCTATTCAATGATTCGTTATTAGAAATATTTCTTTCAATTAGATTTGGAGAGGTGACAAATAGAAGTTTTACATTGTTCCGTTTTGCTTCAGAAATAAAATCTTTTAACGCTTTCACAAAATAATCGTCAATTTCTTCAATAAATTCTTTTTCTGAATGATTCTTTTCATGAATAGCAGCTTTTTTAGGTGTCATTTTATCATCCAATGGTCGATACCCCTTGTAATCAATTTGTGGCGACAAATAATACCTTAAAGCATGAATGAGTGTAGAGTTTGTTTGGTATGACTTAAAGAATAGTTTAAAATCTATTAAGTTGGAATTTAAACCCAATATAGGTCTTAGCTCATGTTTAAAATCTTCGTAATAAGGATGTAAATCACTAAGCCTGTCGTAGGCTTTGCTAGATTTATAAAGAAAGTTTTCATCAATATTTAATACCAGTAATTTAGGTTGTGTCCTTTTTAAAATCATTTTCTGCAAAGCAGTATGGTAGAGTAGTTGCTGTCCTTCTGCACCTGCATTATAGCATGTTTTTGAAAGCTCTTTTTCTATAACGTCTGGTACATAGTGCCTATGTGCATGCGAACTGCCAAATATTAAAATGTCTTCTTTGGCTTCGTATATAGAATAAGTAGACCTGTGAAACTTGCCCGTTTTTTGATTTATAAATATTTGATTAGAGATAGACCCTAAGCAAAAATCAACAACCAATAGTATAATTACGAATTTCAAAATCTTTATTCCTGTTATTTTAAGTTCAGATTTTCCCATAAATTAAAATTGAAAATAAATAAACTGGCTTTCCCCAAATACTCCTAAGTATAATATTATGAATATCAATATAGCATATCCTAATAGACGAACAAATTCAAACTTATTTTTTGAAATAGAAAAAAGAGAATCAAAGAACTCTTTTTTAGCTTCTACTAGTAAAAGCATTATAATCGCAATTGTTGCATAAATTGATGCGGTTATATCATCTCCACTGCCAATATATAAATGACCTGGGCTTGTAAAAATCTTATTTATAATATAATACGCATTATCTAATGTGTTAGCCCTAAAAAATATCCATGCTAAGTTTATTAGAACAAAGGTGATTATAATATGTATTAAACCTGTTCTTTTGTTTTTGAATATAATCGCTTCAATAATTAAATAAAGTCCATTAAGCGCACCCCAAATAACAAAAGTCCAGTTAGCGCCATGCCACAACCCGCTTATTAAAAACGTCACAAAAAGATTGAACATCCAACGTGGTTTTTTCACTCTATTTCCTCCTAAGGGAATGTAAACATAATCTTTAAACCAGGTTGACAAGGATATATGCCATCTGCTCCAAAATTCACTTATGGATGCTGCAAAATAAGGACGCTTAAAATTTGTCATTAAGTTCAAACCAAACATTTTTGCGACACCAATGGCTATTAAAGAGTATCCTGCAAAGTCCCCATAAATTTGAAATGAAAATAACACGGTGGCTGCAATAAAACTTAGTCCGTCATGACTTTCTACATTATTATAGACAGCGTTGACGTAAATTGCAGCTCTATCTGCAACGACTAGTTTTAAAAAAAAGCCCCAAATTATTAGTTTTATACCAGAGGAAAGTATTTTGTAAGAGAACGCCCTGTTTTTTAATATCTGAGGGAGTAAATTTGATGCACGTTCTATAGGGCCAGCTACCAATTGAGGAAAGAACGACACAAATGCCGCAAAGCCAATAAAATTGTTAGTTGGAGTTAGCTTGTCTTTGTAAATGTCTATAGAATAAGATAGTGTTTGAAACGTATAAAATGAAATACCTACGGGTAAAATTATGTTTAGTGTCCAAGTATTTTCTATAGAAAAGCCTAATGTAGCAATAGAATTTACCCAGGATTCTATGAAAAAATTATAATATTTAAAAAAGCCTAAAAGTCCTAGGTTGAATAAAATACTGAGTAAAAACCATTTCTTTTTGGTTGATTTGTTATTAGATTTAAATATTTGTAAGCCAACAAAATAATCAACTACAGTACTAGCTGCTATTAACGCCAAAAAGCGGTAGTCCCACCATCCGTAAAACAGATAACTACTAATTAAAAGTAGTATGTTTTGTATTTTTAAGTTTTTGTATAGTAACCAGTATAGTGAAAACACTATTGGTAAAAAGATTAAAAAATCTATTGAGTTAAAGAGCATTTATAATAAAATGGTATTAATTAACTTATATACAAGTCACTATATTTTGTTCCTGAATCCTTTTGGTTAAAGTATGTTAATTTAAATTTTGATATTCAGCAAGTAAAGCCTCCCAAACTCTTTTTCGTTCAAATTTAGAAACGATATTAGCTCTAGACAGTAATCCCATTTTAATGGCTTCATCTTGATTTGATAATATGTAATTCATAGACTCATAAATTGCTTCATCATCTTTAACGGGAATAATAAGCCCATGCTTTTCATGCTCAATTATTTCGTTACACCCATTAATATCTGTAACTATACTAGGTAATTTCATAGCTCCAGATTGCATGACCACATTAGGGAAACCTTCTCGATAGCTAGGAAAAACCAGTGCGTTGGATATTGCAAAATAAGGTCTAACATCATCCACCCAACCTGTACAAGCAATATTTTTATTGTTTTGTATTATTTCCATCGATTCTGGCAAAAGCGGATCTAAATCATTTTCGTAAGTCCCGACCAACAGTAGTTTTACTTTTTCATGTTCGGTACTTATTCTGTTAAAAGCAGTCATCAATTCATTTATCCCTTTATCTGTAACCAATCTACCTGTATACACAAAGACAAAATCATCTTCTAAAATATTTAAACTTTTTTTAAGCTCAAATAGTTTCGTTTCATCATTTATAATAGATGGATCAAAATATGAAGTATCTATACCATTGGTACTTCCATTAGCTATAACTTTTAGCTTATCTTTTTTTGTGAAATCGTTTTCTAAAATAATATCTACCAGACCATACGAATTGGGATATATTTTGGTTGCACATTTGTATGTTATTTTCTCAACTATATTGAGAATAAACCGTTTAGTTCCTGTGGCTTCAACAAGAGGTAGACCTGCTATGGTATGTAGTCTATGGGGTACTTTTGCCAGTTTAGCTGCAAGCATAGATAACGTTCCAGCTTTAGGTGTGTGAGAATGCACAATAAAAGGCTTTTCCTTTTTAAACACTTTATAAAGTTTCCATACAGCAAAAAGATCTTTGAAAGGCGTTATTTTTCTTGTCATTTCAACTGCTACAGTTGGAACATTTTCATACCCCGAAACTCTAGCTAGTGCATTGTCTTTTCCTTTTGATGATACTGCTACGATATCAAAATAGTTGGACATAAATTTTAACTGCCCTTGTAGCAAGCCACTTAGCGATAATGGAACTGTTGTGACTCTAATAATTTTCTTTTTCATAAATCGGTTATACTTTAACCTGTTAATTGTGCGGAGACAAATATATAAAAGTAATTAGTTTTCATTTGCTTTTCTCTTTCTATTACTGAGTTTTAAGATAAACAGCGTTTTGATTAGAGATTATTTTATTATGCTATAGCTAATATAAAAATTAAACATGGCATGTTACTTTTTGATAGCTCTTTGTACCTTTTATTAAAAAAGAACGTTCGGTAGTATATCTATATACTTTCACATCATTAATATGTCCTGTTGTAGTATATAAAAAATCGTGTATATACTTTTTTAAAAAAACTTCTTCACCTAATGCATTTTGCTGTATTTCTTCAAGATTAGCCATATTTATATCATTAAATACTTCAATTTTAGATAGTGTCACATTACTTTGTTTATCTTGTTTTTTTGTAAAATATCTATTAATTCTTGGGTAAATTTCGTTTAAGCCTTTGGATTTGAGGAATTCTTTAATTCGGATTTTTATTATAATTAATTGTGCTTTGTATTTTGATAGGTAGGAAGAGCTTTTGTAAACCACATGATGGGTGTATCTATAAATATTATTACTCCACCTTCTTTTGTAATCCATGCCACCAACACCCATTTCAAAAAGCTTATAACCGTTATTGGCACACCATTCAATTTGCTTGTAAATTTCAACATGACCTAATCCAAACTTTGAATAATCAATATTAAATGATGAGATATAACTGAATAAGATTTTGTCAAAATGATAATTTAATGAAATTTCTATGGGCTCATCTTCGTTATAAATAACAAATAAAGAGGCCTCTTTGTTTCGGATTTTTTGATAAGTACTTTCAACCAATAGCTGCCATTCCAACAGGTTTTTGTGTGTTTCATTCCGCTCTTTAAACCTATTAACAATCATTTCATATAGCGACTGCATGATAAAGTTATAATCTGTTGAAGAAATCGCTCCATAAAACATGCTGTATTTTATGTTGAAACATAATTCTAAGCGTTTGACATATCTTGTTAGGATATTTCTTTTTTTGGAATTGAATTGACGTTGCATATAAGCATCAATAGAATCGGAAGCATTGAGCAATATTGAATAGCCCCAGTTGTACTGTGGGATTGTTTTACTTTTAAATGTGGTGTCTCTTAAGTTTAACTTAAAATATTCTGGAACTAATCTGAATGTAAAGATGCTGTTTTTTAAAACCTTTGAGTTCTTATTTAAGATATGTAGTCCAAAATATTCAATACTTTTATAAAGATGGTTTATCTCTGGTGTTCTGAATAGAAGCGGAAAGATTGCTATTTTATTTTTTTTGCTCATTGAGTTTTTCAAACTAAAAATTAATTTAATCTGCAATTGCTATTTTTTGTACATTTTTTAAACCTTTAAAATAAAAAGTTCCTTTATTATCGATGTCTTTGTATATAATAACATTATTTACAAATTCTTGCCCTTTATGTAGAAAGCAATTTAGTGGTTTTATTAAAAACCTGTATTGGTTCTTACTAAGATCAATTATATTTAAACCTTCAAGTTCTGGTATTTCCGAAACCGTATCTATATTAAATTTTATTTCTTTAGGTGGTTTGCTTTTTGCTTTGACGAGCCTGTATTTATATTTAACATATTTACTATACCATAAATGTATTTTAGTTTTTTTTAGAAATTGAATTATTCCGAATCTGGTTTTCAATTTTAGTATTTTGATGTGGGCTATCATTGAAGCTTGTAATGACTTTGAATCATATATAACTTGCTCTCTATACATATAATTTTCATTGACATATTTTCGTTTATGCAAAAAATCACCTCTGCCCATGTCAAAAAGCTTAAAGTTGTTTAGAAAAGCCCATTCTAAGTGATTTATCATATTGATGTGCCCTAAATTAAACATTTGATAGTCTATATCGTAACAACTATTCCAATGAAAGACTGTATCTCCATCAATAAAGTTCAGGGTAATGTTAATGGGCGTATTGTTATGGTATATAGCAAATATGCAGGCTTTTTTATTTAATATCAAAGGATACATCATTTCTTGATATAATTCTAAATAAGGTAATTCAAAATTTAATTCTTCTTTTTGGTCAAAACGCCTTTCGGTCATTGAGAATAGGCTCTTAAAAAGTTGGTGGTAATCGTCTTTTGATATGTCTCCGTAGAATATTTTGTATTCTGGAGCTATACATAAATCCAATCGCTTTCTGTATCTTTTTAATTGGGACTTTCTGGGTCTGCCTAATTTATTGTTTAAATAGCCTTCTAAGTCTCTAAAAGTGGTTAAGTTTATTAAATAACCAGCATATAACGAAGTTGTTAATAGTTTTAAATGCTTATTGGTGTTAATAAATTCGGTTGAAAAATAATCAGGAATGTCACTAATACTATATGTTGATTGTTTTATTTTAAAATTGGAATTAGAATTTGTTTTATGAATAATCCTTTCAGTAAACGAATTGATCACTTTTTTATAAAAAGGAGGGAAGCCCTTGTCTTTAAAAAAGAGATCCAGAAAAAAACTAACGTTGATATGTTTTTTATTCATTTCCATTAATGATTCAACTATTTATTCATTTCTAATTTATAGTTACTAATTGACTTTGGTTTTTAGATTTTATTAAAAACTTATTTTGTGAATTATTAAGCTTGTAAACAGATACATTATTAGTGGATTCTTTAGATATAAATAAAAAATCGTATAAAATCTTTCTTAAAAAAGCATAGTCATTATTTTCTTCAATATCTATAAAAATCATATTCATCGTGTCATTTTTGGTAGGCTTAGAAATGACAATGGTTGGTTTTTTATTGTCACTACGCGTTATTCCAAATATTTTTTTGTTAATTTTTTTATATGAAAAATATAATTTTGAGTTTTTAATGGCCGTATAGCACTTGTATTTAATGACTTCCTTTATATAAGCTAATTTTCCAATGAAGGACGCTTTAGTCGAACTTGAATTATAAACAATATGATTATAATAATGGTAGCATGTAGTTGCCCATTTTATTTTGTAATAATCATAGCCTTTTAAAAGGTCATAAACTTCAAAATTATTATTGAAACACCACTCGATACTTTTAAGCATATCTATAGCGCCTAAATGAAACTTAGAATAATCAATGTCATAACCACTAATAATATAAAAGTTCAACCGTTCTTTATGCATATTTATTCGAATGCTAATGGGTTTTTGTCCATCATATATAACATATATACTGGCTTTCTTGTTAAGAACTAAATCATATACAATATCATGAAACTCATTCAAGTGCTGTAATTCATAATTAACCTCTTGTTTTTCATTGAATCTTCTTAATAATAGATCTTTTAAAACAACAAAAAGGTGATCATATTCTGGCTTGGGAATGGAACCGTAATAGCAGGTATATTTAATATTAAAACAAGTTTCTAATCTATTTTGATAACGTCTTAAGTTGGACCTACTCTTGGCGCTAAAATTTTGTTCTATATAATCGGGAAAATTTTTAAATAATTGAAAATCTATCAAATGACCTTTTAGGGTTTTTGTTTTATATAGAGATATATTGTTTTCAGTTTCTTTAATATCTATATGCAAATAATCTGGTACATCTTTTACTAAAAATATTTGCTTATTTATACTCTGGGCCTTGCTTGTTTTTGCTTTGTAATTGAAACCTTTATTGTCTAAAATTGAACCATAGATTAGAGGGAGGCTGCTTTCTACTAAAAAAGCTTTTAAAAATGTTATGTTTTTAATGATCCCCATAAAACTAGTTAGACTTATTGAAAAGTAATTTTAGATATATTGTTTTTTCCTTTTATAATATAGGCATCTGCTGCCTTTTGAAATTTAAAAATTTCAATAGTATTTATGGATTCTTGATTGGCATATAAAAAATTATATACAGGCCTTCTTAAATGACTAAATGCTTCATTATTTATGTCAATATCAATTAAGTTAGCATTCGAATCCATTAACTCAAGCTTTTCAACAACTATTTTTTTTGAACTGGTGTCAATTTTACTTAATTCTCTATTTCTATATTTATACTTTAAAAAATTATGATATAGTATATTAAAATTCAACGACTTTAAAAAACGTACCAATACATAGAAAGCACGTGTTCTTGTCACTATTATATTTGCTGAAATGCTTGTTAAAATTGACTTTGAATTGTAAAGAACATGCTTTTGGAAATTATATTGGGTGTCAATTAATTTAGTTTTATAAGGGTAATTTCCTTTAAGCAAATCGAAAACCTCAATTTTGTTGTCAAAGCACCAATCCAACTGTTTTATAAAATCTGTGAACCCTATATAGAATTTTGAGTAATCAATATCATAAGTCCTTACATAGCCGTAAATAGTTTTATCTCTTACCAAGTTTAAACAAATACTAATAGGCTTTTTATCATTGTAAATAACAAATAAAACAGCTTCCTTACTATTTATAAGGGGATAGGCTATATCGTAGTAAATATCCCATCGGGATAAATCGTAATTCTGTATTTTTTTTTCCAGAAACCTATTTTTAATCATTTTATGAAATGCTTCAAAGAGATGATCGTATTCTTTCCTTGATATGGTTCCAAAATAGCTTTTATACTCAATATTAAAACATGTTTCCAACCTTCGCTGATAGGTCCTAAATTTTGACCTCCTTCCAGAACTAAATTTACTTTTTAGGTAATCGTCTGTACTTTTGTGGTTTTTAAGTAAAATTAATGAACCTTTGTATGTATTTATAATTTTTAGTTTCCAATTTGTGTTTGTGATAGCTCCATGTATATAACTAGGAAAGTCATAAATACAGTATAAAAAGTTTTTATCTTTAAGCTCAGATTTAGTCTTTTTATAAATGGTCGTTCCAGAAATGCTATTTACTAAAGTATTGTATACTGGTAAAGCTACTTTTCTTTCTAAAAAAGTACTTAATACGTCTAAACTTTCTGGTAATATTCGCTTTAGCATACTAGGGTCTTGCTATTTTATTTTTATAAGTGTAAAGAAATTTATCAAACATAAATAATTTACCGATTATATTTTTATCTCTTAAAAACTGCAAGAATTTTAGCTCTTGTGAAATAATCTTAGCGAATAGCCTTGATCGTATTGACTTTTTATTATAGAAAACATGATAGAAAAAATGATAATGGTGATTGCACCACTTTTCTTTGTAATAAGTATGCCCCATAGAAAGGTCGAATACGCTAATATTGTTGTGTATTAACCATTCTATATGATTTACCATGCTTATATCTCCCATATTATATTGAGAATAACTTAAATCGTAGGTTTGAATGTGACTAAAAACAATATCATCTAAATGAAAATTTAACGTTATTGCTATAGGTTTTAAGTTATCGTAAAGCACATGTAAAGAAGCCTTTTTATCTAATATTTTTTGAAAGGTAGAAGCCTGTAAACCGTTCCAGTTTAATAAATACCTATTATATGTTTTCTTCTTTTTAAATCTTGTTTTGAGCAACCTATAAAAATCACCAAAAAGAATTTCGTAATCTTTTTTATCTATTTGTCCGAAAAAAAACTGTGACGTGATTTGATGGTTATTATAAAGTCTTGCCGTTTTTGAATTTAAATTTTTCCTATTTCGTTTGTTTAGAGTCTTATCTACAAAATCTTTAACATCTGAAAAACCTTTTATGCTTACCAAATACCCTTTGTACTGTAATATTTTTTTAAATTCAAGATTAGAGTTATTGATACTAGGAGAAAAACTTAAATAATTAGGGACGTCTTTGGTTATATAGATGTTTTTGAAATTATAGTTAACTATGTTTTCAATATTGAAGCTATTTTCTGTTAATGTATTCAAAACTTTTCCATCGTATAATGAACTTATTTTTTTATCTAAAAATAAATCAAAAATTAAATGACTGTTTCGAATAGAAAAAAGCTTGTGAATCATCTAAACAAGGTTGGTCTTTATTAATGGTTTAATTTACTCAATATTTATTCAGCATATCTCTTTTTGTTTAGAAAAAAGTGTAGCTCGTGAATAAAATTTGTAATATGTTTTTTCCTAAGAAATAATTTAAAAGCAAAGAAATTTTTATAAAGCCATGCCAGTAAGCATGCCACAATTGATTTTTTATCGTAAAAAATATGATATTCAAACCAATACGGTTTATTGGCCCATCTTTGCTTATATTCAAAATAACCTTTAGAGAAATCTAAAGCCTTAAAATTGTTCTCTATACACCATTCTAATTGCTTCATGATACTAACAGTTCCTAGTCTAAATCTTTTATAATCAATATCAAAAACCCTAATAACATCTATCATAGTATCATTTGATAAATTAACTAAGGTAATAGCAATAGGTTTGTCTTTATCGTATACGACAAAAAGTCCAGCTTGTTTTTTCAAGATCATAGGTAATGTCACTTCTTTATAAAAATTCCATTCCTCAGGATTTAAATTGTTATTTACCGTCTTTTTATCAAAAAACCGTTTTTTGAGAAGTCGCTTAAAATGATAAAAGATGTCTTCATAGGTTTCTGGAGTTATATCATCTAAAAACATCTTATAATGCACATCACATGAAGTTTCTAGTTTGCGTTTATAGCTATTGAATTTATATCGGCTTTTTTTACTAATAACTTCAAGTAGATATGCTTCAAGTGTATTGTATTTTTGCAGATCACATATGTATCCAGGATATTGTTTAATTTTATAACAACTTAAATCGTCACTTTTAGTATTATTTTCTACATTAAATGCAGGAACATCAAAGATTATGAAAACATTATTTTTATAATCGTCAGAAATGTCATTTGATAAATTATATGAGACTCCTTTTGTATTAGTGCCTCCTGTATTGTGAAACACAGGTAGCTTTTTATGCTTTACAAAAGTAAGCGCATCAACAAAACTAAAAGCAAATGGTTTTTCACTATTATTGAAGTGTTTTAGCCAAATAGACTTAAAAGTTTTAGATATGTAGGGGTTTAGCTTCATTAAAAGATAATAATCATTATTTTGAGTTTAAATAAGGTTTTATTTCTAAACTTAACATCCTTGTGAATTTTTCTGCACTCTCAGATTCTAAATGGGAACCATCATAAGTTTTATATTTGTCCGATTGATTTGAATAATTTAAATAGGGGATATTATATTTGTTTGCTATACTATCAAATTGGGTATTAAAATTTGGCCAACTTTCATTCTCTATTTTTAAAATATCAATATCTGATGGAATTCTAACTAAAATAACTTTACCAATAGTTTTTAAGTAATTCAAAGTCTTCACAAATTCATTAATTCTATATTTAGAAATCCTTTCTTTGGCTATATTCTTTTTTAAGATCTCTAAGTTTTTATTTTTCCAAATAGAAATATCATTGTCCTTAATTGTATCATTTTTTCCAATTAATTTAATTTCTGTCCACCCATTAGTATGTATTTTATGATGGTCATCATCTCTTGTCGCTCTTAGCAAGCCAGAATACAAAGGCTGGGGGTATGTATTTATTATATAATCGTAATTAGGAGTAGATGTGAAATTCTCAATTTTTCCGATAATCCACTCTTTGTCATTTTCATAAACTTTATCTTCATTTAAAGTTTTTGGTACGGAAAAGCTAGATGGATTAATTGAAACAATAAAAAGACCGTTCTTTTTGTGTTTATTAGTAAGTTTCTTTTGTATTGCATTCAAATATACTTCACCAAACTTAGATTGGTGCGCGTTTATGGCAAAATTCGTTATAGACCTATCAAATTCGAAACCATCAAGCTCTTCATCTAAAACATAAGGACTTATTCCTTGATCGGCTCGAGATAACCCTATAATTAAACTTCCTGCTTCCTGAGTGAATTTATTATAATATTGGTCTACTAACCCATTAGCGAGTTTATCTACAAAAAAAAGATATATTCCTGCAAAGATTGCAAAATATAATACCAAATATAGTATGAATTTTTTTAGTCGCATGAGTTATTAAAATTGAAAATATATGAAAGTATTTTGTCTGTTAATAGCAAACAAAACAATGATTATTATATACATAAAGTACATGCAATATCTAACGTAAGGAGGTCTTTCAGTGACCAATTCATACACTTTGCTATTACCTTTGTAATAGTGTATTGTTTGTACAATTAAAATTAGCAAAATACTTAGACAAAGCTCAAAATAGTTGTTTATTATATTAATATGCATACTACCTATATTAAACATATGCTTGTAATAAACTAATGCATCATTAATTGAGGGGGATCTAAAGAATATTAATGAAGAAAACAAGTAACCAATAACTATAAACCAACCACAAAAAGAAACCAGCCATTTTGGAAGTTTCAAAATATTTATAATCTTTCTTCTTATTTTAAGAGTTCCAATTTCAATAATTAATAACAAAGCATTTAATAAACTCCAAACGATAAAAGTCCAGTTTGCACCATGCCATAAACCATTTACAAAAAAGACAATTAGGACAGCAGTGACTCTGCTTAATTTATATTTTTTTACTAAGGGAGCGTAAAGGTAATCTCTTAACCAATGTGATAGAGAAATGTGCCAGCGTTGCCAAAATTGTGCTGTAGAAGTTGAAAATATAGGACGATTAAAATTTGCCATTAAATCATATCCCATAGTTTTAGCAGTTCCTATTGCTATTGATACGTATGCCGAAAAATCATAATAAATTTGAAAACTAAAAAACAAAAAACCTAATACTAATGCTAGTGAATGTGGAGACTCGGGGTTTTCAAAAGCAGCATCAACATATACTCCTAATCTATCTGCCACTACTACTTTTAAAAATAAGCCCCATGCAATAAGAATGAGTCCTTTTTTTATATTGGGGATATTAATCTCTATTTTTTGTTTTAACTGAGGAATTAATCTTGAAGCTCTTTCTATAGGGCCAGCAACAAGTTGAGGAAAAAACGACACATAGAGAGCAAAAACTCCAAAATGCTTTTCAGGCAAAATTTTACCTCTATATACATCTATGGTATAACTTAATGTTTGAAAAGTATAGAAGCTTATACCAACAGGTAATAGTATTTGATTAAAATTATAGGATCCAGCATGACCAGTGTCAATAATATTTAAACCAAAGAATTTTAATATTCCTTCGATTGAAGAAGTGAAAAAGAATAAATATTTAAATAAAAAAAGGATGCCAATATTAGTAAAAACACTTACATAAAGAAGGTGTTTTTTTCTTTTATTAGAAACACTGGGCATTTTAAGTGCACAAAAATAGTCTACTGTGGTAGAGATAATAAGGAGTAAGACTAATGACGGTTCATGAACCATATAAAAAAAATAACTTCCTAGAAGGAGCCACAGCCATCTGTTTTTATGGGGCAACGTATAGAATCCAATAATCATTATTGGAAAAAATAGAAGAAATTCAAATGAATTAAATAGCATTTAGAATTTAAATTTTTAGTGATTTGAGAGGTAACAAACTTAAAGTATATAAAGCATAAAAATTTAAAAAAAAGTTTAAGTGAAAATAAAAAGGATTAACCTCTTTTTTGTTTTAGAAAAACTCAAAAATGTGCATTTCATCGTAAATTTAATTTGATCATTAAGGTGAAATTTATTTAGTGTAATCATATTAAATTTTTGTTCAAACTTATTTTTGATTAAAAAACTGACATAATTATCTGACTATTAAATTGTTATTAGATGAAAAGTTATTAGATTTTATTAACAATTTTGAGTTTTTATGTCTTTAGGTCATATTTTTGTGCCGCTTTTATTTATTACATATAGTCCAAATTAATTTTTTAAACGTAAATAAGAACTAATAACAATAATTTAAGCACTTAATCGTGAAAAAATGTATTTAATCGATTACAAAATATTTTGAACCATGTAATACATCGAAAAAAAAATGCACTTAAACGATTTTTTAAAAAATTATTTTACTATTGAATAAATATTAACTCCCCAAATTATGATTACCATGAAAAGGATTTTAAAAACTATGCTATTTGTCTTAATATTAATGATATCAATGGTATCATGTAATAAAGAAGAATTATTTACTGAGCCTGATGCAGTGGTTGTAGATGAAAAACCCACTGACGATGAAGAACCAAATACTGACGATGACGACGATGATGTCACTGATGCAACATTACCTTGTGATTTTACATTAGATAACGTTCAACCAAATTCTACTATAGTAATTAACTGTATTTTAGATTTGGATGGACAAACAGTTAGCTTACCAGCAAACGTTACCATTGAATATGAAGGTGGTGACATTATTAATGGTACCATTAATTTCTCCGAAGGAAATGTTATAGATGGTAATTTATTAAATTCAACATTAACTATAGGAGGATCCAAACCGCAATTAAAAGATCCTATTTTTGATTTTGATCCAAAACGATGGGGGATCGTAGAGGGAGAAACAACCTCTGAAATTGCTCAAAGAAATAATAATATCCTTGAGGAATCTATGATTTTAGTTAAGGATTTGGGAATTACTACCTTTAGAATTGATGAAATGGATGCTTATTTCGAAGTATCTAAAGTGACTAGTACTACAACTAACCAAAATTTTTACCCCTCTCAAGAAGCCATTAATGTGCCTTCGGATTTCACTTTAGAAATGACTGACAATACGCATTTAAGAGTATTGCCAAATTCGAGAAAAGTTTATTGTTTATTAGGTATAAGAGGAGAGAAAAATGTAGTTGTAAAAGGAGGTATTTTACATGGAGATAGAGATAGACATGACGATAATTCTCAAGAGGGACCTCATGCTTTTGGAATGTTAGTTATTATTCATGGTTCTGAAAATGTTTTGGTTGATGGAGTTACTATGATTAATGCCATTGGTGATGGACTTGATGTTAATAGTATAGGTTTTACATTTGAGCCTGATTATCAGCCAGCTAACAATATTAGAGTAGCTAACTGTACTTTTGATAATAACAGACGTAATAACCTTTCAATTACAGATGGTTTCAATATGATAATTGAAAACAACCTGTTTTTGAATGCAGGAAGAGATAACCCAAATTCTATAGGTATGGCTCCTGGATTTGCTATAGATGTAGAAGCTTTTAGAGGTAAGGAAAATGGTGAGTTTATCTATTATGAAAAAGCTTATGACATTATTATAAGAAATAACACTGAAAGAGGTAGTAAATACGGTGCTTTTGTAGTTGCAATTGGAGACGATGTAACTATTGAAAACAATACGACAGAAGGAGGTATAACTATTGGAGCAGCATCTGGGGTGAAAATTATTGGAAATAAATTAACTTTTAATCCTGATAACCCAAGTAGTGATGCAGGTATAACAACTGGACATCCAGCATCTGAAACGACATTTAATAATGAAGTATCTAATAATACTGTTAAAGGTTATAGTGTAGGTGTAGCTGCATATCAAAGAGATACTAAAATATTTGGCAATACTTTTGAAGATTTTAGTGTAGGTATTCAACCTAAAAACATTAAGAATTTTGAAATTTATAATAACAACTTTACGAGTAGTAGATCTACTTCTGTAGCCATATTTGGAAATTTAACAACTATGGAAAATGTTAATATACACGATAACGATGTTATAAGTGTAGTTCGAGAGAGTGTAAAATTAGTAGCTGTAAATGAAGATGCTTCAGCTTCTAATTATAGAGTTAATGTAGAAAGTAATAATTTATCTAACGGTTCTGTATTTAGTCGATCTAAAGGCGTTGATTTTGTTAAAAACACAACAAAAGAAGGACTTATTTTTGTGAACGCTAGCAATATGACTGTTACAGAAAACAATATTGAATCAACAAATCAAGACGGTATTATAATATCCAGTGGTTGCAGTAATTTAAATGTACGAAACAATACCATTACAGTTACTGGTGCTAATACAGATTGTATTAGTAATGATGGAGGTGCTAATATTGTTGTAGGAGATAATAGTTGTAATTAATTATTATATAAAAATATAAAATAAAAAGCTCGGAAATTCCGAGCTTTTTTTGTTTTCATTCCAATATTATTTTCTAATGAGACCTTCCATAAGTTTAGCAAGCTCCTCATTTCCTTCTTTATTTAAATGACCATTCGATGTGAAATAATTGTTTAAATCATCTGGGAAATTAATAAGATGGAATTTTACTTTTTTAGACTGATTAGAATAGTTTTCTATTTCTTTTATTTTTATTCTTCCTAAGTTGTTTAAAATAATTATATCTATAACAGAATTAAAGTTTTCTTTCTCTATTAATGATGCAAACCAATCTAATTTTTCTCTTTCAAAATCTACTATATTAGGCTTAACTTTAGGTGCACCATAATATTTAAATGTATAATAGATCTTAGAAATCAATAAACTTTTAAATAATCGTTTCGATTTATCTATAAGAGACAAATTATTAGTGAAGCTGGACTTTTCTGTTTTATGAAAACTTAGAGTATCGTTTAACCTATAAGGGTAATTTCTTAATAAATCATTTTTGGGAGACCTTTTATCTAAATTTACTACTTCACCAGGGGTGAGAATAATAATGGTTTGTTTAAACGCCATTTTTTTATTCTTCAAAAGATCTCTTAATACCATAAAGCTTTGAATTGGAGTCCAAACACCTCCAGAACCTGCATTGTTTATGGTAATACTTGTTTTTTTCTCTAATATTTCTGAAAACCTGTGCTTTGCCTTTATCCCATAACCCTCAACAAATGAATTGCCCGTAATCAAAATGCCATCATTTTTAAACTCATCATCGACAAAACCTAATGTATTTGTTTTACAAACAACTCCACCCCAAGGGTAGCTTATCATCTGTTTTGTGTTTCTTTGTCGTGTAACACCATACAAAGAATCCATATCATAATATAGAGGGGGAGCATTAAAGCTTGTGTAAGGCAAAATTACATCCTTTCCGTTAGAAATAAAACCAATTATTAAATTGAGAAACTCTAATAATATAATACCTATAATAATTCTTTTAAAATATTTCATCTTTAAAATTGAAAATAAATAAATTCTGCTTGTACGTCTCTATTTAATGCCCCTAGAATAGCTAATACCATAAGGAGCCAGATAAGAAAATGAATTTTAATTTTTTTATACCTAAGATAATCGAGAACAACAAGCGCTATAATTAATAGTATGTCAGACAACATAATAAAGCTAAGAGGGTCAATTGACAATGAATTGATATGCGCAATATAACTAACAGCATCACGTATTGTATCGGCTCTAAAAAATACCCAAGCTATAGTGACTACCGAAAAGGTATACAAAACCTTTAATATATCTTTTATATAAAATGCCCAATTTTTACCTAAGGGGTTTTCTTCCAAATGTTTTCTATTAGTACCTAAAATAAATGAAGGAATGAATAATAGGGCATGAATACCTCCCCAAGCAATAAACGTCCAATTAGCACCATGCCAAAACCCGCTGACTAAAAATATAGCAAAAACATTTCTAATTCCTTTTAATTTACCAACTTTAGATCCTCCCAAAGGAATATATAAATAGTCCCTAAACCATGTGGAAAGGGAGATATGCCATTTTCTCCAAAATTCACCTATACTTTTAGAGAAATATGGGAAATTAAAATTCGTCATCAAATCAAAACCAAACAACCTAGCGGTTCCAATAGCTATATCCGAATACCCACTAAAATCACAATAAATTTGAAAAGCAAAAAGTAGTGCTCCCATTATTAATGTGCCTCCAGAATATCCTGCGTAGTTAGAAAAAATATCATTTACTATAGGCGCAAATGAATCTGCTATTACTACTTTTTTAAACATTCCCCATACAATGAGCTCAATACCAGCGAGGCTTTGTGATTTATCAAATTGTCTCTTTTTTAACATCTGTGGCAACAGATTGGAGGCTCGTTCTATAGGTCCTGCTACCAGTTGAGGGAAGAAGGATACAAATGCCGCAAAAGCTATAAAATCCTTAGTAGGATTAAGTTTGTTTCTATAAATATCAATTGAATAAGACATGGTTTGAAACGTATAAAAGGATATTCCAACAGGTAAAATAACCTTTAGCGTCCATGTACTTTGTAATTGGTATCCTAAGGAAGCCAAAAGATCTACCCATGATTCTATAAAAAAGTTATAGTATTTAAAGAACCCTAAAAGCCCCAAATTGAAAAGAACACTTATTAATAACCAATACTTTCTATGTATCTTATTTTGAGAATTATAAATTGAAAGTCCAATAAAATAATCTACAACAGTACTTAAAGCAATTAACGACAAAAAACGATAATCCCACCAACCATAAAAAACATAGCTTGCAATTAAAAGTAGTATATTTTGAAGTTTAAGATGCTTATTGGTTACAAACCAATAGAGCACAAAAACTAATGGAAGAAAAATAAAAAATTCAAGAGAATTAAAAAGCATAATTTATAGTTCTATAACGATTAGTGTTTATTTGAATATTATTTTATTTAAATTTTCTGAAAATATTTGAGCGCCTGCGTCTGAAAGATGAACTTCATCCTTCCAGTATTCCATTGAATTATTTGAATTGAACATATTAGAGAAATCATGATATTCTACCCCCAATTCTTTAAAAACTTTGACCATTTGTTCATTATCAATTTGGCATTCGTCATTATATAAAGGTGTAGTAATCATAACTAATTTTTTATTATTCATTTCACAAAAGGCCTTTATTTCTTCAATGTATAACTTATACAGAGGGCTTAAATGATATTCGTTAAAACAATCGACGGGTTTTGAATACTTTAGCACATTTTTAAACATTTCTGTTTGGGTTTCATCAACATGAATGGGATCATATCCATAGTAATTACGATAATCATATTTAGGTATAAAATAATTTTTAAAAAGACCTAAAACCCTTCCATTATATGCTTTGCACCAAAAAAAGTTTTGAATAATATCATAGCCATATACTTTGTCTATTTCTGTCTTAAGAAGTTCGTTTCTATGGTACATAACCCTTAATGATCCAACGTCTTCTCCTGAATAGTCTACATCAAATGAGTTTTTCGTATCAACATTTATGATAACAGTTTGCTCCTTATTTTCGGGAAGTAATTTGGTTAAAGCAGTACAATAGGCAATAGACCTTGCATCTGCTCCCATATTAAAAGCAGATTGAGATAATTTTTGAGGGTCTACATGGTGATTTGCTCTTGAATTACCTAAAATAACTACCTTGACAGAATCCTTAACTAGCAAAAAATGGTTAAGCTTACCTCCAGACTGACCCGACAAAATTTTGTCATTTACTATGTTTAGAGAATAATAGATAGTCTTATCAGTCAAGTAAGATAAAACTATGATGCCTAAAGTAATTTTAATTATGTATGTATAATTTGGTTTGCTCATAGTTTTAAAATTGAAAGTAAATAAAGTTGTCTGAGGTAGAATAAAATAAATTAAGAAGCATAATGATGGTCGTTGCAAGAACAATCAATTTCAAAGTGCTAAATTGGCCTCCAATTATCTCTAAATCTACATTTTTAATTCTAATATAAAAATCGAAGCCAATCCCTAATAAAAGCATGGCAATCGATATTGTTACATTATTAAAATCACCTATAAATGGCATTATAAAGTCAAAACTTAATATTCTTTTTATTATCGTGAAGGATGTTTCTAGATCTTTTGCTCTAAAAAAGACCCATGATAGCAATACTACCATAAATGTGTAAATGTAGCCTAAAAAGCCAAAGCTCTTATTTTTTTTATATGTAAAAATAAGTTTTTCAAAGCTCAAAGCAATTCCATGAATACCTCCCCAAATAACAAAATTCCATGAACTACCGTGCCAAAGTCCCCCTAACAGCATAGTTATCATTAAATTTCTATAAGTAATTTTTATCCCCTTTCTATTACCTCCTAAAGAGATATAAAGATAATCTCTAAGCCAAAACGATAATGACATATGCCATTTTCTCCAAAATTCTGTAATACTTTTAGAAAAATAAGGAAGGTTAAAGTTCTGATTGAATTTGAAACCTAATAATTTGGCACTTCCTATAGCTATATCTGAATATCCTGAAAAATCAAAATAGATTTGAAAAGCATAAAAGAATGTTGCAATAATAAGCGTAGATGAGTTATGAATTTCTGGACTATAATAAACGGCATCGACATAAGTAGCTAAATTATCTGCTATAACTATCTTTCTAAAAAGTCCAACAAGTATTTGAAATATACCTTCGCTAAAAAAACGTTTCTTGAATTCTCTTTTACCTTCTATTTGAGGAAGTAAATTTGAAGCTCTTTCAATGGGTCCAGCAACTAATTGAGGAAAAAAGCTTATATAAGTAAAAAAGGCTATTAGATTAGTTGTAGGCTTAAATTGTTTCCTATAAATATCTATAGTATAGCTTAGTGTCTGGAAAGTATAAAAACTAATACCAACAGGAAGAATTATATTTAAGGTTAAGTCATTTACTTCCCATCCAAAATTAAGCATTAAATCTGCAAACGAATCTGCAAAAAAGTTATAGTATTTAAACACTCCTAAAAGCCCTAAGTTTGAAAATAAACTTAAAATGAGCCATTTTTTACTTTCCTTATTGGTTGTTGAAGCAGCAATTTTTATTCCAGCTAAATAATCAACAAAAGAACTAAAGATTATTAAAGATAAAAACCTCCAATCCCACCAAGCATAAAAGATATAACTTGAAACTAATAATAAAATATTTTGATACTTATAATTATTTTTAAGCATCCAATACAGTATAAATACTATAGGGAAAAACAAGAGAAATTCTATAGAGTTAAATAACATTTATTATTGTTTTAGTTTAGCGCACTTTTGTAAATTTTAATATGCAGGTCTGATACTTTTTCAATATCATACTTGCTTTTAACCAGATCAAAAAGGATTTCCCCTTTTTTAATAGCTTCATTATAATTTGTTAAAACTGAAATCATTGATTCATGAAATTTTTCTAAATCAGTAACATAGGCATTGTCATCATTCAAAAAATCAGGAATACTTCCTACAGGTGTTGAAATTACTGGTAATTTAGAAGCTCCAGCTTCAATGATAGATACAGGCATACCTTCCCAAAGTGAAGGTATAATTAAACAATTGGCTTCACTTATAAATTTTGAAACATTATTTTGAAACCCCAGTAATTTAATATAATTTGATAGCTCATTTTTAATTATTGCAGTTTCTAATTCTTTTCTTAAACCACCATCTCCAACAACATTAATGATGAAGTCTTTGTGATTATTTTCAATAAGTTGATTTACGATATGAATTAAAAATAATGGGTTTTTTGGTTCGGTTAACCTACCTAAAAATAGAAATGTAAAAGGACGTTCTGCATCCAATTTCTCTATAGGTTTGAATTTAGAAAGATCGACTCCATTAGGTATATCAATGGTGTTTTTTAAGTACCATTTTTTTGAGTTTTTACTAAAAATTATGTCCTTTGATCTAAATTTTTTGGTTAAAAAAAGTATCCATTTTCTGTAAAGCTGCTTGACTTGGTTTGTGTGTAAAGTAAAAACTATCGGAACATTTTTAAAAAAAACTTTGTAAAGGAACCCAACTATAAAAGCATGGAACATATGACAATGAAAAACAAATTTGTCGGTGCTTTTACTATGAATTTCTTTTAGCTTGGATAGTCCTTTTATTAATGATTTAATAGAAACAACATTAAGAAAGTGGCATTCAATATTTTTTGAATTAAATTTATTTAATATCAAGTCCCTATTAGACAGGGAAACCACAATAACTTTGTTTCCTTTATTTTGACATTGGTTTGCTAGCTCAAGAACCATATGTTCTGCGCCTCCACCATCTAAACCTATTATTAAATGTAAAATAGTCAATTTAATTTTTTTTTAGAATTTAAGTTCAAAATTTCGTTTTTGCGCATCAAATTTCTCATTGGGTCCTAATGGAATATTATCAACAATATTTATTGTATAATCAATATGCTCTCCCAATCTATCTTTAAGATTGTTCAACAATCTATCTTGCATTTTTTTATTAAAAGCATCATCTACGATCAAATTAACCACAACTAATTTTGGGTTTTCTTGTATAATCTGTCCTTCCATAATGCCTTCAATATCAATTAAAGCAGTATCTGCACTAACCACATAGCCTTTTTCTTCGGTCCACAAAATATCATCTTCTCGTCCTATTATTTTTTTCACAATGGGCATATTGCAATTGCAATTACATATTTCATTTTGTAAAGGTAAAAGCACTGTATCTCCTATATTATAACGTATTAAAGGCGTTTTAAACCTAATGATGCTCGTAACCACTAGATTTGCAATTTCTCCAGGTTTAGCGGGTTTACCTTCATTATTAACATATTCGAAAATTCCAGAATCAAGATTTACATGTAAATTACCATTAGTACATTCTGTGATAAAAGGACTGCCTTCGTTTGAAGCATATTGATTGTGTACATGGCATCTAAAGGCTTTTTCTATTTCTATCCTCTGGTAATCATATAAAGTTTCAGAAGTCACTGCTATGGCCTTAGGTACAAAGCTTAGTTTAATTTTATTCTTGTTTATGAATTTACTAATGATAAAGATAGCAGATGGATAACCATCTATTAACTTAGGCTTGAATTTGTTTAATTTCTCTATATAGAATTTGAAATTTTCCGATTTTAAATGATAGGTAGACATCATCAACTGCTTCTCAAAATAATTGTATACCCAAAAAGGAGGTTTTTTTGCATCGTTATTAATGACCAACCTTCCTGAAAAACGCACTTGTTTGTCTTTAGTTTTTACACCAATAACATTATGAAAACGTTTCCATACTGCAAACGAATCGTTGATAGATTCTTGATCTAGGTAATCCATAGTAGGTGACCCCGTTGTGCCACTGGTATGATTTACCATATCTGTTTTTCTGCTAGTATTTACAATTAAATCTACATGTTTTTTTCTATCGCTCTTTTCAAGAATAGGCATTCTTTTCAATACCTCTATGGGATTTGACTCTATTTCTTTTAAAGTAATTTTATGCTCTTTCATTATGGAAGCGTACCATTGAGAGTGTTGGTGTACTTCTGTTAATAATTTAGATAATTTTTTTTTCTGGAAATCATTAATATCTTGAATGTCTGCTCCCCAAAGGTCTATATGCTCTTGTAAAGAGCTTTTAAATCTACTATTGTAACGTTGTTTGGCATTTAAATACCCTTTGAAATTTAACAAAAGATATTTAAAAAAATATGGCGATTTATCGTAAACCTTTTTAGCTAATCCTCCCATGCGTCTTTATATTTTGTTGAAGATAAAACTCTTGTAACCTTACAGCATTAGAAAAAATATCATACCCATTTTCTATTATTAAATCTTTCGTATTTACTTTTTTATGATTTGAACGGCAAATTTCAATTATTTTGTTTGCCCAAAATTCTGGAGTATCATTTAAAGAAAGAAACTTGATTAAATTAGTTATTTCAACTTCATTAGTTATCGTACTTGAAGCAATTACATGTATTCCAGCTGCTTGGGCTTCTATTAAGGTGACTGGTAAACCTTCATATAATGAAGGAAAAACGAAAGCATTCATAGTCTGAAATAATTTATCTACATCTTGTCTTACGCCTAAAAAATGAATTTTATCATGAATTGATAAGCTTTTAGCTTCCTCTTCAACTTTGCTTTTCATTGGTCCATCTCCAATTAGTAATAATTTACAGTTAGGCTCAATTTTAATAACCGCCGAAAATATTTTTAATAAAAAGGAATGATTTTTTTGGCTATCAAATCTTCCAACATGTCCAATTATAATTTCATTATTAATACCTAATTCTTTTTTATATTGTTTAGAGGTTGACTCATTGAAACTGAATTTCCCTGAATCAATGGCATTATTCATGGTTATAAATGGTGTACTGCCAAATAACCATTTGCCTGCCAGATTTCCACAAGAAAAACGATGTGTAATATGTTTATGAATTCTTCTCTTTAAAAGCATTTTAATGAGATGCTTTATCTTTTCTATCCAAGGTTCGTTACCATTAACGAAAAACTTGAAATTTATAGGTTCAAGGGCTATATGGGCGTGTGCTATTCGACAAGGTATATTATATTCTTTAGCAATTTTTAAAGTAAAAAAGCTAAATGTATTTAAATGAGCGTGTATTATACTAAATTCTTTATGTTCCTTGAAAAATGCTCTTAACGCTTGATAATAATTTTTAGGGAATAATGGGTTAATTTTTTTTAGTCTGTAAATTTTTCCGCCCAGACTCGTAATTTCATCTTCAAAAACGCCCTTTTCTTCTCTATGAACTAAAAAATCAAATTGAATTTTTGATTTATCGATTGCTCGATAATAGTTCATGATCATAGATTCGGAGCCGCCTCGATCCATAATTGTAAAAACTTGTAAAACTCTTATAGGTTTCATTAAAAGTCGTTCTTAGTTTTTACTCTTATATATATATTTAATAGTATGCCAAAAGGAATAGCCAAAATAGTATGCCCTTTTTTGGGAGATTCTTTTAAAAAACCGCTATTTTTAGTAAACATCGCGCTTGATACATAGTGTATGGCATTTTTAAACGTTTCTTTAAAATTATTAGATAATTTCATTCTACTTTTTCTAGAAAAAGCAAACCCTTTAGGGTGTCTTCGGTATTGTTTCAACATATTCATACTAGATCCGTCTTCTAAATATTCAACAATACACATGACTTCGTTTATTGGATATAGCTTATAATCTTGGTCAATAAGCTGATATAGGTAACCAAGTGGAACAAATCGCTCGCCTTCAAAAATAGGGTAGGGCGGGTATTGCTTAACAACACTCGTTTTTAAAACAAGTTTTTTGTCTCCTTTAACACCATGTTTGTCATAAATTTCATTTAGGGTCGTCTCTGTTAAATCACTTGGCATTTGAGATCCAATAATCTTCCCATTTTTATCTGCATCTAGCCCTACTAAGCCTGCAAAATGATCTTTGTTTTCTATTTTTTTCCAGTTATTAAGAATGATTTCAATGGCATCATCTGGCATGAAATCATCACTGTCGATACAAACATTTAAAAAGGTATCAATAAGCCTATAGGCTGCATTGTGAGCACCATGCATCCCTTGATTTTCTTGATAATGATACTTGATTTGAATTTTATCTTCGTCAATCCAAGACTGTACCAATTCTTTGGTGTTATCTGTAGAGCCATCGTCTACTATAAGCCATAAGAAATCGTTATTTGTTTGTCTTACTAAACTTTGATAGCATTGATCAAGGCAATAAGCTCTATTATATGCAGGTGTAAATACTGTAATTGTTTTCATTGTTGGTTTTTTTATTTTTATCCCCAGAATAAATAATACATGAAAAAAGTAAAAGAAAAATAGACGGCCATTATTTTTCCAATCATTAAATGATGATTTTTAAAGAAACGCTCTTTTAAAAGCGGATATATGATGATTATTGCCATCATGAACCATGATAAATATGCAAACCTATTAGAATAATTGGCGTTAATTACTAAAATCCAAAACCCATTACAGGTTAAATAGGTATTCAGCAATTGAAAATACATTTTATCCTTAAATTTTTTCTTAAATACAAAATACCAGCCAGCAAATACAGCAAAACAGCTGTGAAATAAGAAATCCCATCTAAACCCAGTTTGCGAAAAAGTACCTTCCTCTGCTTGACTGGTTAAATAACCTGCCAGCCTTTGATCGTCACCAAATCCCAAATTAGCAAAAAGAGACACCCAAAGGCTACCTAGTGCCAATGATAAAGGTATACAGGCTAACCAAGCCTTAAAGTATACTTTGGGATTATTATAAAATAGTGTTAATATAAAAGCAAAAATGGGGAGCAGCGTTGTTTTGTGGAATAAAGAGGCTAATAAAAAAAAGAAAGCCATAAGCATTTTATTATTCCGATAAACAACACCCCATAAAAACAAAGAACAAGCAGCACCATTACGCATACCATTAACGCCATATGTCCAAAAAGAATACGATATAATAAACATAAAGAATGCATAGTACCAATATTCTTTAAAAAATTCTTTCGAGATTCGGTACATTGGGAAAACATAAATGAAAGCACAAATAGTAAAGAAAGTATGGATAGATGATACACCAGACATTGTTTTCATGAATACATGCCAACCATAATCATTTACAGTAGTTATTGGAGCTCCATTATAATACTCCATAAAGGTTCTGTAATAATTTATGGTATCACCAAATCTATGACTGGCTGGTCTTTGTCCAATATGTACAATTAATAAAAACAATAACAAATAACCTACAGCATTGATATATGTCAAGTTTTTTTTATCATTTATATCTAATAGCATGGTGTGCAAAAGAGTAAAAAGAACTAAAAAAAAGCACAAATTCAAATATAGGGGATAATACCAGTCTATTGGAACTAAAGTATTCATTTTATATGGTTCGTTTGCTTTAAATCATTATTGATCAAATTACACAAATCATTTGTGAATGTCTTGCCATAAAATTTGTTTATATGATGTCCATCGTATGTTTGATAAGACTTGTTTAATTTATTAAAATTAAAATAAGTGCTATTGGTGATTTTTGAAATTGAATCAACGATATTGTTGAATTTCGGATAATATTTTTCTTCATAGCCATAAAACGCTTCACTAATAGGCATTCTAAGCAAATATACATGTCCTCGTTGTTTTAACTCTAATATAAGGTCATTTAAACTTTGAATTCTAGTATCTGATAGTTTAGCTGTTTTTACATCTTTTAGGAAAAGATTTATTTGATTTTCTTTCCAATCTTCAAAAACCTTTTCATCTGCTGGTAAATTATTTTCTTCTAACCAACCATCTTTGTGGGTTTTAGAATTTTTCTTGAACATGGCTTTAAAATGAAAGAAAGACAAATTCTTAATAAAATATTCGTAATTCGGGTTAACATCTACAAGTTCCATGTTATGTGGAGGTTGCCCTGCTTCCCTAAACTCACCTTCTTTATTGTTAAACCCCTCATGTTCGGTGAGCATTTCGGGAGTGATAGAAATTATAAAAATACCGTTTGTTGTTGATTCATCTATCTTTTTAAGAATACTTTTATTGTAAAGAGGGCCAATTAAAGCCTGTGCTATTGTGAAACTATAGTTGAACATAGGGAGCTCATAATCTTTGTCCTTAAAGTATTCATTGATTACGCTAGGCTGAATGCCTTGAAAACTTCTTGAGTCACCTATAATCATTGATTTTGCTTTAGGAGTTGTGAATTTTTCATAAAAATAATCAACATGACCTCCATAACTCATTAAAATATAGGTTAGAATAGCTAAACATATCACAGAAAACAGTCCTAATTTTATAAATAAAGTTTTCATAAAGTTTAAAATTGAAAATAAATAAAGGTTTCAGCACTTTTACCAAAAATCAAAATGAGCAAATAAAGAACAATATAACATATCCATCTTAAAATAAAAGGGTAATGACTTATTTCAAAGTCATGACTTTTTTCTCTATGCAACCATTCAACTGCTATAAATAGAAATAACAAAGCAGTTGTTATTAAATAATTTGAACTAAATATTTCAGTTGGAATACTAAAAATATTATTAGAAAAAATTAAAAATATATAGTCAAAAGCTTCCGAAACATTATGAGTACGAAAAAAGACATCGGTGAGCATTATTAAAATAAATAACAAAATCATTTTTATAAGCTCTACAAAAGATGGTAGCAGCTTGCCTTTTGCTACTATTTCTGATGTATTCATTTTACCAGAATATACTAAAGGAATAAAATATATGCCATGGAGCAGTCCATAAAAAACAAATGTCCAATTGGCTCCATGCCAAAAACCAACAAGAACGAATGTTGCAATAATTGAAATAATCAATCCTTTTTTCTGATAACTTCTTAAGCTAAATGATAATGGCGTAAATACATAATCCATCATCCAAGTGGTTAAGGAAATGTGCCATTTCCTCCAGAAATCACTAATGTTAGTTGAAAAGAAGGGAGTTGAGAAATTACGCATCAATTGAATACCGAAGAGTTTTGATATGCCTATTGCCATATTTGAATATCCAGAAAAATCGGCATATAATTGGATCGCATAAAAAAATGTTCCTAAAAGTAATACGCTTCCAGATTGATTTCCGTAGTCATTAAAAATAGGATTTGCTATAGCTGCACAATTTTCTGCAATGACTATTTTAGCAAATAGCCCCCATAAAATCTGCCTGAGCCCATCAACAAAAACAGGATAAGTAAAGTTCCTTTTTTCTTGAATTTGAGGCATCATCTTTGAAGCCCGTTCAATAGGGCCAGAAAGAATTTTTGGAAAATAACTTACAAAAACTGAAAATTCCAAAAGGTTATTACTAGGTTCAGTTTCTTCATTATAAATATCTATAAGATAACCTAATGTTTGAAAACTGAAAAAACTAATTCCAAGTGGAAGTAATATAGAAAGTGTATTATAACTCGCAGAGGCTCCAAAAACATTTAAAATTTCTACAAATCCTTCATAGAAAAAATTAAAATATTTGAAATATAGCAAAAGCCCAATATTAAATATTAAGCCTATATACAAAAAGTGCCTTTGTATAGTCTCATTTGTAGTATTGCTGATTTTTTTTCCTAAATAATAATTAAGCAGGATACTTATCAAAAGTAAAATTAAAAACCTCCAGTCTGCCCATGCATAAAAAACCAAGCTAGAGACTAATAATAGTATATTTTGAGATACCTTACTTTTCTTAAAAAATATCCAGTAAACAATTAGTATTGGTATTATAAAACCAACAAAATTAAACGAGTTAAATACCACGGTTTGTTAATTATATTTTACTTTGTATCACAGACACTAACGAGCCCATGTTTTTAAGTTTATTCAAGTCTCTAAGCTTAAATTTAATATTAAAAGCTTCCTCTATTTTAGTAATAATCATCATATGTGATAATGAATCCCATCCATCTACATCTTTAGCTGTTAATTCATCGTGCATTTCAAAGTTATTGTGTCCTAAAATAGATTTTAACACATCGCTTATATTTTCTTTTATCGTTAAAGTTTCCATATTTTCTATTTTATTAAATAAAAAGTTCTGTTAATTTATTTCTATCTGTTTTACCATTCGTGTTTAAAGGAAAGTTTCCAATAAACTTTATTTGAGTCGGAATCATGTATTTAGGTAGTTTAAGGTTTAGGTCTTCTATTAATGGTTTGGTATCCAAAGTTTCCGATTCAATAACCAATCCTATTTCTGTATTATGAATATTATTAGTAAAAGCAATAGCTACTGCGTTAACTTTATTCAATGCAGCTTTAGCATGAAATTCTATTTCAGACAATTCTACCCTAAATCCTTGAATTTTAGCTTGAAAATCAACTCTACCTAAATATAGTACATCCCCATCTTCATCGGCACGACATAAATCACCTGTTCTATAAAACCTGGTTTCTTTTCCATTATGAATTTTATTGAAAAAGACTTCCTTGTTTTTTTGTTCATTTTTCCAATACCCAGGGGTTAACTGTACGCCGCTTAAGCATAGTTCACCTTCTTTTCCTGTTTCAACTTCGTTGTTATTGTCATCTACTATTATGGTAGATGTGTTTTTCATGTCTTTTCCTATGGTTAAAACACCATTATGTGCTTTATTTTCTTCCTCTCTTTTATATGTATAATCCATGCAGTAAATTGTGCACTCTGTAGGTCCGTAAACATTGGCAATGGTTGCATTAGGTATGCACTTGCTCCATTCTTCTGTAACGTCCAACGGTAAAGCTTCTCCACAGAATAAACTATATTTCATGGATGGACAATTTATTTCATCAAAATAGGGTCTTAAATAATGTAATATAGATGGGACCATTAACGAATAAGTCAATTCATGATCTTCCATAAGTTCAAAAATATAGCTATACTTAATTTCGTCCTTTGGAATCGTAAAAATACTAGCTCCTTTAAGTAAGGGTGCTAAATACGACACAACAGATAAGTCGAATGTTAATTCAAACATCTGTAAGCACCTGTCATGCTCTGTAATTGTATAATCTAATGCCCATTGCGCCTCAATAAAACCAGATAGGTTGCCAAAAGTAATAGGAACACCTTTTGGAGTTCCAGTTGTACCAGAGGTAAAAAATATATAGGCTAAAGTTTCATTTGATATTTTAGTTGGAGTTATGCCTAATTCAGTATTGTCTAAATTTTTTGTTAGCAAAGAATTATAGTCACTAAACTGTTTTTTTGAAGAAGAATCAAGAATAGAAACAATATCTGCTTGCTCTATTACCATAGAGTTTCTTTCAATAGGAAATTCAGGATTTAAAGGTACATATGCTTTTCCTTCAAACCATAAAGCAATTATTGATGCATACGTTTCAATATCATCGTTTGTGATTAAACCAACGTTAATTTCATTATCGCTTACAGAGTTTTTAATTAAACTCCTAATGTTTGAAATAATTTGAGCAAACTCCTTATAGCTATAGAAAGTATTATTAATGCAGAAGGCATTATTATCAAAATTATTTTGAATAGAATTTTGTAGGTCAGTTAACAAGCTCATTTTATTATTATTTTATCTCATTTTTATTACGATTGAGTGTGCTATTATCTTTTCTTAAGCAATCAAATAAAATTTTAGCTATTTCCGAGGGATGAAATAATAATAAGGCTAAAATAATTGATATAGGGACTTGCGCCACTTTTAATCTATGAATTAACAAAAATTTCGTTGTAATAATGGTTCTTAGATCTATTGACTAAAAATAGAAACGTATAACAGTTTACATTTCTTCTTCTTTTTGTTTTATAATTCTTGCAGGATTTCCTACTACTGTAGCGTTATCGGGAATGTCTTTTACTACTACTGAACCAGCACCAATGTTAACATTATTACCAACAACAATGTCTCCAATAACGATGGCACCTGTATGAATGGAAACATTGTTACCTATCGTTGGTCTTTTTCCATTAATTTCTCCAACAGTAACCAAGTGGTTTACATAAAAGTTTTCTCCAATTGAATTTGCATTTAGTATGGTGCTATAAGGATGACCTGTTAGTATGCCGCCACCTAATTTTGTTGTGACATCAATCCTAAAATATTTTTCTTTTCTACAATAAATATTTAAAATATGAGAAATTAAACCACGATTTCTAAAATAGAAAACAGTTCTAAAATCTGGAGAATTGGTTAAAAAATACAACAATAATGATCGTTTTGATTTTTTCAACCCTTTAGCAACAGCCCATCTTTCTATATCTTTATCTATATCTTTTTTATTTTTACTACTCATATACACAAATAGGTGGGGGATGAGAAGTATTTTGAATATGGTATTATATAGTAGTCTCATGGTGTGCTATTTTTGTTAATTAAATCAATAAACATATCCTCCCACAGTTTCATAACCTTATCCACACTGTAGTTTTGTGCATTTTTTCTAGCAGAATCTCCCATACGTTGAATCTGTTCGTTATTCTTCATTAATTCTACTAATTTTTCTGCAAAAAAAGCATTATCATTTAAAGGTACTAGTACGCCATTATCGGGATTAAGAATGCTTTTAGGTCCATGAGGGCAATCGAAAGAAACAATTGGTAATCCACAAGCTTGAGCCTCTAATAAAACGAGTGGAAAACATTCATTTCGTGATGACATTACATAAATTGAAGATTCTAGCATCTTTCCTTTTATATCTGAAGTGGCCCCCTTAAATATAAAACTTTTTTGAAGTCCTTTTTCTTTAACTTTACGCTTAAGATGGTTAACATAATTGGAGTCTCCATCACCATAAATATGTATTTGCCAATCATTTTTTAATTTGCAAACCAACTCCCAAATGTCTATCAATATATCATAACCTTTTACATGCGCAATCCTACCAGCTGAAATTATCGCCTTATTTTCTAAATTAGAAGTTGTGTCAGGAAAAAAGGTTAAAGGATTTGGGATGACCGTGGTATTTTCAGATTTATAATAACCTATCTCATTCGGATTTAAAACTACTAATTGATCATATTTACTTTCAACATAATCGGTAAATTTAAAAAACCACTTTTTTAAAAAATTTCGTGGATTAGCTCTAGGAGCAACCTCTATAAATTTTGAAAAATGAAATTCTTTAATTTTCGGAACACTTTTAGCGATAAATGGCATAAAATAAGTGTCTGTGCTATGACTACAAACTACAACGACATCGGGTTTAATTTTATTGATCTCAGACCTGATTTTAAGTATATGTTTGGGAAGTTTTAGTAGGTTGGTTGGGTGAAAATAGGACTTATTTCGATTATAATTTATCTCAATATCTTTAAAGATGATTTTATCACTAAAATCGTAGCATGGTTTGTTGTTTTTTTGCTCAGTGGTTATTATATGAACCTCATTATTAGATTCTTTAGAAAAATAACTGGCTTTTATAGATAGCACACGTTCTATACCCCCGTGAAGATAAACCTGGTCTATAATGAAAATAATTTTCATTTTAATTTACTGTCTTTTTAAACTTTTAAATAAAACATGCCATTTTTCTACTATCTTTTCTGGCATATAACGCTGTACATTTTCTCTAGCTTTTACTCCCATTTCTGACCTTATTTCATCATTGTCTATCAAATAATTAATACCATTTGCTAAACCATCAGTATCATTATTTTTTACTAAGATACCATTTTCGTTATTTGTGATTATATCTGATGGCCCATAAGGACAATCAAACGAAACACAAGGTACGCCATAAGCCATAGCTTCGGTTAACACCATGCCAAAACCCTCATATCTAGATGACATAACATAGATAGATGCTTCTTTATATTTATCTGCTATATTTTTAACAGGCGGGTAAAAGTTAATACTGCTAGCAATTCCCAAGTCATTAGCCAAATCATCCAAGCCTTCTTTTTTACTAATAGTCCCATAAATATCTAAGCTCCAGTCAGGATGTTTGGCATAAATGGCTTTCCAGCTTTTTAAAAGTCTATCGTACCCTTTTTGAAAAGATTGTTTGCCAACTGCTAATACTTTTTTATTTTTTAATGAACTTTTATCTTGTGGGTAAAAGGATAATGGATTTGGTATTACTTTAAGATTCTTAAATTTCCACTCATTAAGGTTACCTTTAGTAAGTACAACAAAATTGTTGTAAAATTTCCCGCCAAAATTCATGAGTCCAAATTTTAAACTTGTCGATATTTTACTTAGAACAGAACGGCTTTCATTTACAAGTGCCACATTTTTAGAAACATGCCTTTCGTAAATCATCGGGCAAGGCTTCCCTAAAATTAATGGAACAAAAAAACCTTTTAACCCATCATCGCACACAGCTATAACATCTGGATTTAGTTTTTTTACCATTTTTCTTAGTTCAAATATATACTTATAAGTATGAACTAAGGGGTTTCCACTTGCTATAATATTGTGATAGGATATTTTTGGACTAAAATCATAAAAGAGTGTGTCGTTATCTTGATTTAGCGTAATAACATGCACATCGTAATTATGTTTGTCTGCTAACAGACTTGCTTTAATAGATAAGACTCTTTCTAACCCACCAGGACCGTCTATTCTATTAACTATGTATACAAGCTTCATTTAGTCAATAACTTTAGTTTAAGTGATTTTTAACTTTGTCTTTTAGAGCATTAGCTAAGTCGTGGTGTTTTTCAAGATTTTTTATATCTGTGGCTTTATCAATCTTGCCTTCCAACCCGAAATTTGATGTAAAAGTTCCTGTTTCACTATTGATATCAATTCGGTTAAATAATTCTAAAATACCATCAAACCTGCATGAGTCTACAAAACTATCGAAGCCGTTAACAAATATAACAGGCGTTCCCAGCGCCAAACATGGGAGTGCACAATGAATCCTAGAAGTTATTACTAGTTTTGCTTTTGCATATTTTTTTAATAGAGACTCGGCCATTTCAAACTTTTCTTCGTCTGTATATGTGTTTGAAGGGGGCTCTTGATTTATAAATTCTGCAGAACTTAATAGCTCTTCACTAATAAAGTTTTTTAAATGTTTTTTCTTTTTTGAAAGCTGAAAAGCAGTGCCATTTAATATGTTTTTTACTGTAGTTTTCGCGTTGTAAAATATTTTTTCTGGTCGTGGATAACTATATAGTGGGTCTACAATATAAACATTATCGTCTCTTTCAGAATCATCAACCTTATAAGAATCTAGTGTTAATGTTAAACAACCTGTAAAGTAAGCATCGATACCTTTTTCTTTTAATGTATCTGCAGTAAATTGATCTCTACAGCCAATTGGCTCGTGTTTTTTTAAATAAGCAATGCCCTTATCACTTAACATGGCAGGCGCAGCCGTATTATTCATATGGAATGACACAAACACAGGTGATATATCGTCTGAAGGGATCCAATTATGTATGTTGTGAGTAAACCAACCATTCATAATAAGCTTTGTTTTTTCTCCTTTATACTCAGCCAATCGCTCTCTGTTTAAGAATACATCAACTTTAGGTAAAAACTGTTTAGCTGCTAAGCTTTGTATATTATCGCCAACATTAAAAAAACGCTTATTCTCGTCGTATTTAAGTAGTCCGTATTTCATAATTTTAATATCTTATTTTTTTGTACAGCCTGTATATTGCTGAAAATTTGTTTCTTACTATAAATTTAACTTTATCTGTAAATCCATTAGAGTTTTTAATTTTGTCTTCTAAAAGATTATGGATTTCTCCATTACGTATCCTATCTAGTTGAATTTTCTCTAATGCTTCATCATTAAATGTGAAAATAGACTTCGTTGTTTTGGCTTTTTCCATGAGCTCCCACCAAAAATATTGCATACCTCTACTAGCGCCTCCAATATTTAGTGTTTCGAAAATACCAGCATAAACATGCTCATCTACATTAAAACCATAATTATTAGGGTTTTTACCATTTAATATAATGCCTAATATCGTTCGATAACATTTTTCACAGCTACTACAGTTAAAACCATCTCTACGCTCTGAATAGCACACACGTAACTTGAAATTCGAATCTGTATTAGCCGAAAATTTTGTTATTAAATCAACTTTATCTTGTCTTTTAAGCTCGTAACCGTCGTGAAAAACTTTAATAGAAGCCCAAGAAATTTTTTCATCAATTTGAGGTGTTGAGCCCCAAGCAATGTCAATTTGTTCTGTGTACGATGATGCGATATAAATACCACTATATGAGTTTATGTACGAAATAGGGGCAAGGGATCCTATGAGTGATAAACCGTGCTGAACTTTTCCCCACCAACCAATGTCTTTTAGCAATAGTTCTACTTGATACGTGTAAAAAGATCTCACATTGGTTTCTATATATTGTTTCTTGTTTTTTTGTAGAAGTTTTTCATTTTCTACAAAGTTGGTGAAGTCGTTCCATTGCGATTGATCTTCAATTTCAATATCTGCTCCCAGTATGGTTACAAGGTCAGGGGTTTTATCATAAGCTCTAATGTATGTAGCATAAGCATCAACGCCACCACTAAAGAGCATCGCTGTATTTTGACCTTCTATTTTATTTTCGACTAACTGTTTGGCAATTAAGTCACCTGTTAGATTATAGTCTAAAAATTGCTTTTCAAATTCAATTTTAACCAATTTAATAGCTTCGTAAAAATCGGTATCTAAAGACTCTACCTCAATATCAAAACCAGCAAACCAAGCGATAGGTAGCATATTTGACAAAAAAGGAATAACCAAAATACTATCTGGAACTTTGCTTACATCAATGTCGTACTTAGCATAAAATAAGTCTTTTAAGTTAAAGTACTTCTGGATATCATTGCTGGCCTCGTAGTTGTATACAACTTTTTTACCATCATCTTCAAGATTTATGTTTTTAAGTTTAAGCATTATCTTGTGAGTTTTATTAATTTAAAAAGAGGATTCATTGTCCTTTTGACTAAATCCTTTTCAAAATCGATTAATCCAATATTATATGCAAGAATACTAAACACAATACTATAAATAACAGCTTTTAATACAAAATTTAGCCATCCTATTCCTGGAATCATGTTAATGAGATACCCTAAACCTATAGCCAATAAGATTAAAAAAATGGTTTTATTAAATAATTCTTTAAAAAATCGAATAATATTAAGCCCTATTTTTTTGTGGTAATAAAAATTCATAACGTTTTGAACAATTAACCAAGCAACTACAGACCCTGCCATCATACCAATTGCTCCGTAATGGTGTGCTAAAATGGCTCCTAAAATGGTTCCTAATATCATAAACGAAAGATACAAAATGGCTTTAAACCTTAATTTACTTTTAGCTTCTAAAATAGAATTTCCGAAGCCTTGAACAAGCGGTAGGGTGTAAGCAACCATTATCATTAAAGCAATTAACCAAGACTGGTAACTACCTTCTTTTTCTAATTCTCCACCAACCCAAAGGAAAACAAATTGTTTGCCAAAAAGAATAAAAGCAGTTAGTATAAACATCAAGATAATGAAAGATAGTCTGCCTATTTTAATCATCATATCTGTTAATTCTTCTCCTGAGGCATTATCTACCGACATTTTAGTGGCTCTTGGCAAAAAAACACTTGAAATAGCAGTTGAGAAGGCACCATAGTAAGTTCCCAATGCAATCCCTATTCCATAAATACTTAATACTTCGGGAGGTGCAATTCTACCTAGTACCCAATGTCCCGCTTTCCATTGAAATAGTGAAACTAATGCGAAGACAAATATCCACGTAGAATAACTAAAAATATGTTTTATAAAATTAATAGAAAATGAGTGGAGTTTTATTTTTATATGTAATTTTTTAAATACGTAGTATCCTGTAATTAATATAATTAAAAGATTAAAAATAGAATCCACAATTACAAGGGCTATAGCCTTGCCTCCAAATAGTAAGACACCAGCGACGGTCACAGACCTTAAAATATATCTTACAATGTTGAGGGTTTTAGGGAAAACAAATTCTTCATACCCATAGCATATCCCTGTTAAGGAACCTCCGGGCAACCCTACGGCCAGATTAAAAATGAATATTGCAAAAATCACTTTAGCAATTTCAATTTCTTCTGGAGTCATTTTAGTAAAATACGAATCTATGTATCCATAAAAAATAACACCTATTATAATAATCAAAGTAGAGATCCCAAGATATATTAGCATAGTAGTTGCTAAAAAGTTTTCTTGACCGACTTTATCTTTCTCTGCTTTATATTTTGCAACAAACCTTACTATGGTGTTGTTCAAACCAAAATCCAATAGAGAAATTGTGCCGACTAAAGCACCTATTGTTAGATAAATACCATACTCGTCCTTGCCTAAATGATTAAGTATAAAAGGCGTCATTAACAGACCTATTACATTTGTTAATATAATAGTTGTATAATTTAAAAAAGCACCTTTTTTTAATTGGCTCAAAATGTTTGATTTTTAGTTAAAAATTATTTCAGGTTATATAAAGTTATAACCTTCCATTTACATTTTCGCTAAGTATGCCTTTAACGTCGTATAAGATACCATTTGGTTTCAACAATGATTTTAAGTCTTCTTGAAGAAACTCTTTATGTGCCACAGTTAAAACAATAGCGTCAAATGTCCCTTCTGGTAATTGTTTTACCGTTTGTAAATCATATTCATGTTTTACTTCCTCTGGATTTGCCCAAGGGTCGTACACGGTTACTTGTGTATCGTAACTTTTTAGCTGGTTGATAACATCAACAGCTTTTGTATTTCTAACATCTGGACAATTTTCTTTGAAAGTAATTCCAAGAGCTAATATTTTTGAGTCTTTGATCCGAATATCGTTCTTCACCATTAGTTTGATAATCTCAGAAGCTACATATTGTCCCATGCTATCATTTACACGACGTCCTGCTAATATGATTTCTGGGTGGTATCCAACTTCTTGTGCTTTCTGTGCCAAATAATAAGGATCTACACCAATACAATGTCCTCCAACTAACCCAGGTTTAAAAGGTAAAAAGTTCCATTTAGTTCCAGCTGCTTCTAAAACTGAATGTGTATCGATATCCATTAAATTAAAAATCTTAGCCAATTCATTAACAAAAGCAATATTTATGTCGCGTTGCGAGTTTTCGATTACTTTAGCAGCTTCAGCTACTTTAATTGTTGGTGCTAAATGAGTTCCAGCTGTTATAACGCTAGCATATAAAGCATCCACCTTTTTACCAATTTCGGGGGTAGAGCCAGCCGTTACTTTAAGTATTTTATCAACTGTGTGCAATTTATCGCCAGGATTGATTCTTTCTGGTGAATAGCCCGCATAAAAATCTTTATTAAACGCGAGACCACTTATTTTTTCAAGAACTGGCACACATTCATCTTCTGTCACGCCAGGGTAGACAGTTGATTCATAGATAACAATATCTCCTTTCTTTAAAACCTTAGCGACAGTTTCACTAGATTTATAAAGAGGCGTTAAATCTGGCCTATTGTTTTTGTCAATAGGAGTAGGAACCGTAATCACATAATAATTACAGTCTTTTATATCTTCAAGTGAGGCACTACAGAATAAACCGATACCATTTCCTGCATGATTTTTTAAAACTGATTTTAAGGTGTCGGAATCCACTTCAAGAGTGGCATCATTTCCTTCAGATAATTCATTAATTCTGCTTTGATTAATATCAAAGCCTACAACATTATATTTCGTTGCAAAAAGTCTAGCCAATGGTAAGCCAACATAGCCTAATCCGATAACGGCAATTTTAATATCCTTCATTTTTTATTTTGATAATATAACTTTATTTTAAATTTTCCCAATACCATTTTACAGCTTCTTTTAAACCACTGTCAATATTGTATTTCGGGTCATAATTTAATAATTGTTTTGCTTTATCAATAGAAGCTAAAGAGTGAGGGATATCTCCAATTCTATTATCTCTGTGCTTTATTTCAATATTACCTATAACGCTATCAAATTCAGATAAATATTCTTTTAGTAAAGTCGCTAATTCAATTAATGTAGTTCGTTCTCCGTATGCGACATTGTACACAGTGTTTAATGCATCTTTGTTATCAACAGTTAATGCATTAATATTCATTTGAACCACATTATCAATAAAAGTAAAGTCTCTTGAATAACTTCCATCTCCATTAATAACAGGTGATTCGTGGTTCATATATTGTTGAACAAACTTTGGGATTACTGCTGCATATGCTCCATTAGGATCTTGCCTTCTACCAAAGACATTAAAATAACGTAAACCAATAGTATCTAATTTATATGTGCTAAAAAAGATTTCTGCATATAATTCGTTTACGTATTTGGTAATAGCATAAGGAGATAATGGTTTTCCAATGGTATCTTCAACCTTAGGTAATGCCTCATGATCTCCATATGTAGAAGAACTGGCTGCATATACAAAGCGCTTTACATTGGCATCTCTAGCAGCGACTAACATATTTAAAAACCCAGAAACATTTACATCGTTTGTTGTAATAGGATCATTTATAGACCTTGGTACAGATCCTAAAGCGGCTTGATGCAATACGTAGTTTACACCAGCACATGCATTATGACAATCATCAAGGTTTCTAATATCTCCCTCAATTAATTTAAAATTGTCATTATTTAAAAAAGGGGCTATATTAGTTCGTTTTCCTGTCGAGAAATTATCTAAGCAAACTACCTTTATGTTATGGTCTAATAAAACTTCACATAGGTTAGAGCCAATAAAGCCTGCACCTCCAGTAATAAGTATTGTTTTTCCTGATAAAGTTTTTAGTTGTTGTTCGGTCATTTTTAGATTTAGGATTTATTTTAATTCGAGGCAAATATTAAAAAAATAAACGGAACGGGTCAACTATTTATATCAATACCCGTTTTTCCCGATGAAATTCATCTATGTGTAAAAATAAACGATCAAACAAAGGTCTGGATAAAAACCTGACCATTGTTTCCCTTTTGAATTGTATTTATAATCGCATTCTTTATGTGTATTAAAAAACCCACAAAAACACAAACCTTAAACAAATTAGTCAAACCAAAAATTGAAATTATAGAATCGATGATATGCATACTTTTGCTTTCAATTAAAACCGGAGGTGTAGTTAACCGATTTTAATTACTCTTTTAGCGAAATAAATTGATTCTAACCGTATTGCTTTAAAACAATTACTAAATTTACGCCGTAAAACACAAATTGAATTGATTAATAGCAAATTAATTTAATTGTATTAAAAATGATAAAAATAAAATATTTCCAAAATCTCTCAATTAATCCATTTAAATAGATTAATATAAATATTTTAAAAATCACTTAATACTAACGTTAATTTAAGCTAATAATAGGTAATTAATTTTGTTTTATGAATAAAGAGGGAAATCATTCAGAAATAGTATATGTAATTAATTGTGTAACCGTAAAAGGTTATACGGATTCTGTATGCAATAAACTGAAATTATAAAACTTATAAATGTTGACCAAAACTAAAATATATTTATCATCACCTCACATGGGAGGATCGGAGCAAAAATTTGTAACAGAAGCTTTTGATACTAATTGGATCGCTCCATTAGGGCCTCATGTTGATGGTTTTGAAAATGATATAAGAACTTATTTAGGTAAAGACAAGCATGTTGCAGCTTTAAGTTCTGGTACGGCCGCTATTCATTTAGCACTTCAATTGCTTAATGTATCTAATGGAGATGAAGTTTTATGTCAAAGTTTTACTTTTTCTGCTTCTGCAAATCCTATATTATATCAAGGCGCTACACCTATTTTTATAGATAGTGAATCTGATACTTGGAATATGTCTCCAGAGTTATTGGAAATAGCTATTAAAGATAGAATAGAAAAATATAAAAAACCAAAAGCAATTATAGCAGTTCATTTATATGGAATGCCATATAAAGCAAATGAAATTAATGCCATTGCTGAAAAATATGAAATTCCAGTCATAGAAGATAGTGCTGAAGCTCTAGGCAGTACTTATTTTAATCAAAATTGCGCAACACTTTCTGATATTGGTATATTATCATTTAATGGTAACAAAATAATAACCACCTCAGGAGGAGGTGCTTTGATTACAAATACACAAAGTCTAAAAGAAAAAGCAGTTTTTCTATCGACCCAAGCAAGAGATAATGCGCCTCACTATGAGCATTCATCTATAGGTTATAATTATAGAATGAGTAATGTTTTAGCAGGTATTGGTAGAGGCCAAATGGAAGTGATTGATGAGAGAGTTAAAGCTAGAAGAAGAAATTTCGATTTCTATAAAGCGAATTTATCGCAATGTAGTACTATTGAATTTTTAGAAGAACCTCAAGGGTTCTTTTCAAATAGATGGATTACTTGTATAAAAACAGACTCTTTTGAGACTCGCGAACAAATAAGGCTCACATTGTTGAAAGATGATATCGAGTCCAGACCATTATGGAAACCAATGCACATGCAACCAGTCTTTAAAGACTATCTCCATTTTACAAATGGAATTTCAGAAGATCTTTTTGATAAAGGCCTTTGTTTACCAAGTGGATCTAATTTAAGTCAAGACGACTTAGATAGAGTGCTTAATAATATTTTAAAAACCCCCAACTTATGATAAATAATTACTTTTCCTATTTCTCTCAGAAATATGCTTCGAAATGGCTCGTTTTAGCTATTGATTTGGCAACTGTCTTGTCAACGTTTTTTATTGCATATTTAATTAGGTTTAATTTTACATTAAATTTTGATTTAAAACAGTTTTTAATCCAATTACCTTTTTTGGCTACAGTAGCTACCTTTAGCTTTTTATTAATAGGGTCATTTAAAAGTGTTATTAGACATACAGGATTTACAGATGTTGTAAACTTATTCAAATCTGTTACCATTATGTCATTAACATGTATTGTTGCAGTATTTATAAACAGAATATTTGAAATATTTCCAGAATTTACAATACCATTATCAATTGTAATCATGCATGCTTTGTTGAGTTTTGTTATGCTTAGCGCCAGTAGATTACTTTTTAAAATGACTTATAAATACTTGAAATGCAAATTAATGTCTTCAAAAAGAGTTTTAATTTATGGGGCTGGTGACTCAGGAATTGTTACTTATAATGCCTTAATAAGCAATGTTAGTACAAAATTTCAAGTCGTTGGTTTTATTGACGATAATTCAAGAAAAAAAGGAAAATCAATAAACGGTATTTCTATTTTTTCAAAAGAAAAAATTACTAATGCTTATATTGAGGCTAATCAAATTGATGAATTGATTATAGCTTCTAAAAATATAGAAAAGGAAAACTTATTTGGCTTTGTAAACCTTGATATAAAGATCACTAAAGTACCACCTATTGAAAGCTGGATTAATGGAGAATTAAATGTTAAGCAAATTAAACAAGTACAAATTGAAGATTTATTAGGAAGGCCTCCTATTGAAATTAATAATCCAAATTTGATAAACGAGTTTACAGGAGAAACAGTTATTGTTACTGGTGCTGCAGGGTCTATAGGCAGTGAATTGGTTAAACAACTTTCTAATTTTGATGTAAAAGAATTAATTCTTGTGGACCAAGCAGAATCTGCTCTTTATGATGTACAACAAGATTTAAAGCAAAATGGAAAACATAATTTTACCGCTATAGTAGCCGATATTCGTGATGGTTTAAGAATAGATACTATTTTTCAAAACCATAAACCAACCATGGTATTTCATGCCGCAGCTTATAAGCATGTCCCGTTAATGGAAAAATCACCTTACGAGGCTATTAAAATCAATGTGAATGGTACTAAGCTTTTAGCAGATACAGCATCTCGATATAATGTGAAGAAATTTGTCTTTGTATCTACAGATAAAGCTGTTAACCCAACAAGCGTTATGGGAGCCACTAAAAGAATGGCAGAGATGTACATTAGCTGTCTTCAAAAAGAAAGTAAAACAAAATTCATTACAACAAGATTTGGTAATGTGTTAGGTTCTAATGGTTCTGTTATTCCGTTGTTTAAGAAACAAATTGAAAATGATGGGCCTCTTACTTTAACGCATAAAGAAATTACTAGATATTTTATGACTATCCCAGAAGCCTCTCAATTAGTTCTTGAAGCAGGAACCATGGGTAAAGGAGGTGAGATTTTTATATTTGATATGGGTGAATCTGTTAAGATATATGATCTTGCTAAAAATATGATAAAACTTTCAGGTTTAAGATTCCCTGAAGATATTGATATAAAAATTACTGGGTTAAGGCCAGGAGAAAAACTATATGAAGAGCTATTGGCCAATGGCGAAAATACATTATCTACATATCATAAAAAGATAATGATTAGTAAAACTAGGGAATTAGATTATGATAAAGTTAAATCACAAATAGAAGAATTGTGCATAACTAATCGTTTCCAAAATAACAATATTGTTATGAAAATGAAACGATTAATTCCAGAATATAAGTCTAACAATTCTGATTACGAACGTTTCGATAAAAGAGTTCAGATTTATAAAAAAGTTAAAGGAATCTCTGAGGAAAGAGCCGATAAAAATTACGGAAACCTTTAATAATCAATTTTAATTTTACTATTTTCCCCAAATAATATTAAAAATGGATAGACCACTTATACGAAGTAAGATGATAATTGCTACCATAATAATTGGTATGCTTTTTACTTCATGTGCATCAAGACAGGATATAGTCTACTTTCAAAATGCCAAGAGTTTTGAAACTGTTGTTGATACTGATACTTTTACTGCTAAACTAAAAGTTGGGGATGTTGTGAGTATTTATGTTTCCACATTAGATCAAACGGTTACGCAGCCTTATAATCTCGTTAGGTCTGCTGGAGCACAAGGAGAATTGATAGATTACCTAATTGATGTTGAAGGAAATATTGATTATCCTGTTTTAGGTAAAATAAAATTGTTAGGTCTTACCGTTGAAGAAGCCAAAGCACTTTTTAAGAAAAAATTTGCAGAAGGTGAGCTGCTAAAGGACCCTGTAATTATTTTCCGTGTTCTTAATTTTAGAGTTACTGTAGCTGGTGAAGTTAATAATCCTGGTGTTTATCCCGTTTCTGGAGAAAGAATATCTATTCTTGAAGCACTTGGTATGGCTGGCGATTTAACCATAAAAGGAAGAAGAGACAATATATTAGTTGTCAGAGACTTTAATGGCACAAAAACATATACTAGAATAGACTTAACGAACAAAGAAGTTTTTAACTCGCCTGTTTATTATTTAACACAAAATGATTATGTTTATGTTGAGCCTAACAACTCAGCAATAAGTGGTGCTTCTGGTGATGCAAGAATTGGTACTCTAATTTCAATTACATCATTTCTTATAACAACAACACTTTTATTAATTACTAGAAACTAGAAAGAAATTTAAAATGGCTTTAATTGACAACAGGAATTTATCTGACAATACTTCTGAAGGCTTCAAATTTGATCTGAAGAAAATGCTTTCTGTTTATATTAAGCAGTGGAAATGGTTTGCATTAAGCTGTATTATATGCTTAAGTCTCGCTTACATAAATTTAAGATATACAACGCCTCAATATATAGCTGTTGCAAAAATAATGCTCTTAGATGATAGAGATGATTCTGCTAGTGCTTTAAAAGATTTATCTCTTTTTTCTGAAAAGGAAGACGCCATGGTTGAAGATGAAATACAAGTCATTCAATCTAGAAGTTTTTTAAGAAACATTGTTAAAAGATTACATTTAAATATTAACTATTTTGTTAAAGGAAGAGTTAACGAGTCTGAACTTTATAAAAATTCTCCAATAGTTATAAATTTCATTGAAGCCGATTCAATTATAAATAACACAAGTTTTAATTTTTATACAGAAATTCTTTCTTCGACAGATTTCAATTTTAGAATTGGCGAAGAAGATGCTCCTAAAAAATACACTTTTGGCGAAACCATTCCTACATTTTTTGGAGGTATTATAATTACTCCAAAGGATAAAAATTTAGAGGGTTATGTAGGAAACAATATTAGGGTGAGGATAACACCTTTGGAGTCACTAGCTGAGTCTCTTAAAAATAGAATTTCAATTTATCCTACAGGAAAATCATCAAAAGTTATTGAAGTGAGCATAACTGATCCTGTTATACAAAAAGCTAAAGATATAGTAAATACACTTATTGATGAGTACAATATTTCTACCATTGAAAAGAAAAATGAAATATCAAAAAACACAGCAAATTTCATTAATGAACGTGTTGAGTTGATTGCTTCAGACTTAGTGAATGTTGATGATAGTATTGTGAAATTTAAAACAGGAAACAAAGTAACAGATGTTGCTTCTGAAGCGGGTCAATTTTTAAATTCAAGTGCATTAAACGAGCAACAATTAGATGCCAGTAGGATGCAGTTGAACCAATTAAGCTATATGAAAGATGCGTTAGGAGATGCATCTGGGAAATATGATGCTATTCCATCCAATTTAGGATTGGGAGATGCGGCAATTACTGAGCTTTCATCAAGGTACAATCAGCTCCTTGAAAGAAGAAGAACGCTTTTAAAAAGTGCTGGAGAGCAAAACCCTATAGTTAAAGAGTTAGATCAAACATTAGGCGGAATAAGACAAAACCTTCAACAAAGTATTAATAATTCAAGTAAATCGCTTAGAATTCAAATAGGAAGCCTTGAAAATCAATCCAAAAGAATTAACTCTAAAATCTACTCAGTACCAGGACAAGAACGTCGATTGAGATCCATTGAAAGAAAGCAAGGCATAAAAGAATCATTATATCTATACTTATTAGAGAAAAGAGAAGAAGCTACCATATCTTTAACAGCGACTTCTCCTAGTGCAAAAATAATCGACGAAGCCTATAATAGCTATGGAGGTCCTGTATCACCAAATAAGCAGGTTGCTTATATAACAGCTTTATTTTTTGGGTTTGTTATTCCTTTTTTCATTATTTATGCAAGAAATTTGTTTGACACAAAAATTCACAATAAGGAAGATTTAGAAAATGAAATTAAAAATATAACTGTTCTAGGTGAGATACCAAAAGTAAAAAGCGGAGAAAATACATTGGTAGAACGCAATGATAGATCTATTTTATCTGAGTCATTTAGAATAATACGAACAAATTTTGACTACGTAAAAAGAGGTAGGGATACCAAAAATTACGGGAATGTTATTTTTGTAACGTCAACTATTAATGGTGAAGGGAAATCTTTTTTTAGTCTAAACATGGCGCTTACATTAGCGAATACGGGTAAGAGGGTTTTACTTCTTGGAGCAGATATTAGAAATCCACAAATTTATTCTGCAATAAAAAATAAAAAAGATAGAGAAGAGCATTCAAAAGTTGGACTTACAGAATTTTTAGTTGATAAATCCATAATAGTTGGAGAAGCTATTAATACTTATGATATTAATGATATAAACATTGATATTTTACTTTCTGGAAAGGTGCCGCCTAATCCAGCAGAACTCTTAATGAATGATAGAGTTAAAGACCTATTTGATGCTGTGTCTAACCAGTATGACTACGTTATTGTTGACACCGCGCCAGCAATGCTTGTTACCGATACTTTATTAATAAGTGAATATGCTGGCCATACCATTTATTTAACGCGAGCAGATTATACCGAAAAACGTATATTGAATTTTGCTAAAGAATTACATACAGGAAATAAACTTAACGGTATGATGCTTGTAGTGAATGATGTAAAACAATCTAATTTTGGTTATGGCGCAAAGTATGGTTATTACGGAGCTCCTAAAAAGAAAGGTTTCTTTAGAAGAAAAGCTTAAATTACTGAAAATGTTTGATTCGTATTTTCTATGATCTCACTTAGGTGTACGTTTATTCTTTTACCTAATATAAGATTAGATAATTTACTTATATGGTTTTCATTATGAATATCAGTTCCCACATAATCAATTAGTTGTTCTTCTATTAAATAATGAGCAGTTTTCTCAACATTTTTGCCGTAATGATCACTTAACGATAGCAAATTAAGCTGAAAACAGCACCCTAGTTGCTTTAACCTTTTATAATAATCTAGATTGTTATGATAAAATGAATAACGCTCAGGATGAGCTAAAACAGGTATATATCCCTGAGTTTTGATTTTAAAAATAATGTCCTCTAAATTTATTGGGGCTTGAAAATATGACATTTCTATAAGCACATAGCTTCTTTTTAAAGTAAATAAATTTCTGTTTTCTAATAAACTTTCAAAATGATTATCGATCATGTATTCTGCTGCTGGGTTTAACGTAATCCCCTCAAGTAAGTCCGAGTTTAAAGCACTTAATAACGTTTGATAAGCATCTCCTATCGTATCGTCTGTGTTAGGATAAAAATCCTGCATGATATGAGGTGTTGGTATAAACTGTTTTACACCCAATTCCTTCATTTTTTTTAATAAGTTTAAAGAATCTTCAATAGTCTTTGCTCCATCATCTATACCAGGAAGTATGTGATTATGAATATCCACAAAACCTTCCAATAAATCTTTTAAAAATAATTTCTTAGAAAAAAAACGAAGCATTTATAAAGTTACAATATATATTGTGCTAATACTTATTATTAATAGGCATAAAAACGAAAAGCCTCTACTATTATTTTGTCATCAACCAAGCAATCTATTTTGGGGTTACCTATTGACTCTAAAAGCACAAAATTAATATTACCATGATTGTTTTTCTTGTCATATTTAAGCAATTCAATGATGGTAGGATGTTCATCTTCACTAATATCTACTTTACCATAATAATTAACAAACAAGTTTTTGATGTCTATAGTTGTTTGCTTTGGAAATCCTGTTAATTCGGTAGAAATATAACAGGCCAAAATCATACCAACTATAATGGCTTCTCCATGCAGCAATGTTGTTTTTTTAGGGTTACTTAAAAAATAAGACTCTATAGCATGCCCCAATGTATGACCAAAATTTAAAGTTTTACGTAAATTATCTTCAAATGGGTCATTTTCGACAACATTCTTTTTAATTAATACAGATTCATAAATTAAAATATCTAGGTCGTTCAAAGTTAATTTGGACAAATCCTTAAATTTATCCCAGTAAATTTCATCACTAATTAAACCATGTTTTAACATCTCGGCCAACCCAGATCGCATTTGGTTTTGCGGTAAAGTATTCAGATATATCGTATCAATTAATACTAAGTTGGGGTTACTAATAACACCAATTTGATTTTTTAAATGTCCTAAATCAACTCCAGTTTTCCCACCTACAGAAGCATCGACCATAGATAGTAGGGTAGTAGGAACATTAATATAAGCAATGCCTCTTTTAAAAGTACAGGCAACAAAACCCCCTAAATCTGTAATAACACCACCTCCAATATTTATAAGTAGACTTTTTCGGTCTGCATCTAAATCAGAAAGTGTATTCCAAACACCAACACAAGTGTCTATTGTTTTATTGATTTCACCAGATTCAATTTCAATAATTTCAACAACACTATTAGTTTCCAACTTTTCTAAAAAATAAGGCAAACAATGTTGATGAGTATTCTCATCAACTAAAACGAAAATTTTAGAAAAGTTTTTTTCTTTAATATGCTTGTTTAGAGGCTTATAACATGCATCGTTAAAATGAATTGTACAGTCATTGGTGGTAATGGAATCCATAAAATAATTATCATTCTTTAAGGCAGCGAAATTAAGGAGATTTTATATAAAATGGTAGTATAGATATAATTATCTTTGCGAAAATTTATTATATGGGTTCTAATCAATTATTTGACAATACAGAAATTGCATTCTCATTAAAGAATGATTCTGAATTAGAGCGTGCTTATTTTTTATTTAAAATGATATCTATCGAGCCTTTAGTTAGAATCGGTACGGCAGCTACAAACTTTGCTATTAAGGCTAATTTACCTATTGAAGGACTAATTCGATCTACTGTATTCGACCATTTTTGCGGCGGTGTAAATGAAGAAGATTGCCTCCCTGTTATTGATAGAATGTTTTTAAAAGGTGTAAGCTCAGTTTTAGATTATTCTGTAGAAGGTAAGGAAAATGAAGAGGAATTTGATTCTGCAATGCATACCGTACTTAATATCATTAATTTTGCTAGAGATATAAAGGCTATTCCTATTGCAGTTTTTAAACCAACGGGCTTTGGTAGATTAGATTTATATAAAAAAGTAAGTAACGAAGAGGAGCTAACCCAAAGTGAACAAAAGGAATGGGCTCATGTTACAAATAGATTTGATGTTGTTTGTAAGAAGGCCAAAGAAAATGATATCGCCATTTTAATTGATTCTGAAGAAAGCTGGATGCAAGATGCCGCCGATGCTTTGGTAACCACTTTGATGCAAAGATACAACACCGAAAAACCTATTGTGTATAATACTTTGCAAATGTATAGACATGACCGATTAGAGTTTTTAAAAAACGAACACCAAAAAGCAAAAGAAGGCAATTATTATCTTGGTTATAAATTGGTTCGAGGTGCCTATATGGAAAAGGAGAATGATCGAGCTAAAGAAAAGGGATATACGTCTCCCATTTGCATAAATAAATCTGCTACAGATAAGAACTTTGATGCGGGGTTAAAGTATATTATTGATAACTTAGATAGTATCTCGTTATTTGCAGGTACCCATAATGAGAAAAGCTCATATCTGCTAATGGAGTTAATGGCTAGTAAAAACCTTGAAAACAATGATAATCGTGTTTGGTTTGGCCAATTGTATGGTATGAGTGATCATATTAGTTTTAACTTAGCCAATAAAGGCTATAATGTTGCCAAGTATATACCTTTTGGACCTGTAAAAGACGTGATGCCCTATTTAATTAGAAGGGCAGAAGAAAACACCTCTGTTGCAGGACAAACAGGTAGAGAGCTGACACTTTTAACCAAGGAAAAGAAGCGTCGTAAGGCACTATAATTTAAACATACTTTTGTAAAACAGATTTAATTTCAGAATTAGACATACTGGGCGTAACATTTGCTAATTCAGTAAAGTCAATCATTTTAGTGTCGAATTGATCTTTAGGTGTTACCAATAAAATATCCTCATACTTAGTTGGTACTAATATTTCATGTTTTGAAACAATATTTTCGTGAAGTTTTTCTCCTGGACGTAATCCTGTAATTTTTATTTCGGCTTTTTCAGCAATATTATTACCATAAAAAACCACTAGCCGTTCTGCTAAATCAATTATTTTAATTGGTTCTCCCATATTAAAAGTAAAAGTATTGCCTTGTTCATCATTAAAAGCTGCAATCTGTAGTATTAAAGCACAGGCTTTACTTTTACTAATAAAATAGCGCGATATACTGTTGTTTGTAACTGTAAGTGGCATACCAGATTCTATTTGTCTCTTAAAAAGAGGTAAAACCGATCCGTTAGAGCCTAATATATTGCCAAACCGAGTTGTGTTGAACCGTGTTTCCGATTTTGTAGATAAGTAACTCAAATAGTTTTCTGCTATGCGCTTCGACATTCCCATAACACTAATAGGGTTTACGGCCTTATCTGTAGAAATAAAAATGAATTTTTTCACACCATGCACTACAGATAAATCTGCTAATAATTTTGTTCCTAAAATATTGAGCTTAATTGCTTCATACGCATTTTCTTCCATTAAAGGAACATGCTTGTAAGCTGCTGTATGGAAAATAAGTGTTGGTTTATAAGTTTCAAAAAGAAGCTGTAATGATTGCGTTTCTGTAATGTTTAATAGACGGTAATCAATGCCGTTTGTATCTTCAAATTCCAAATCTTTTATAAGGTCATATAAGGGAGACTCGGCTACATCAACAAGGATAAGTTTTTTATAATTACATGCTATCAAGTACTTTGAAAGCCCACTACCAATAGAACCAGCTGCCCCTGTTATTAAGATAGTTTCATTAGAAAAGTCAAAACCATCAAATTTTTGTTGTGCTTTTTTAATGGGAAACAATCCAGAATCAATTAATAATTGATCTATATGATTAGAAGTAGATTTATTCATTTCAAACTTTAACCCAGCTTAAACATGTACTTTGTGGGGTGAATTATATATGCACAAAGTATGAATAATAATGTTTTGTACCAAATGGCGTACAAAAAGAGCAAGTACTTAAATTATTTGGTAATAACTTTAATTATTGTGATACCTATAAGTTTTAGATCAAAAAAGAAATTCCGTTTTCTAATATATTCCTTGTTGTATTTCAGCTTATCAGGAATAATCGTATGGATAAAAAAATCTTCAGGGTTTTCTACAGCTTTTAGCAGCTCTACTTCGTTTCTATATTTTAAAGATGCTAATCCAGTAATACCTGGTCTCACGGCAAAAATCTGCATATCATCTTCATTGTAAAAATTCACATAGTAACGTAGTTCTGGCCGCGGTCCTACAAAACTCATATCACCTTTTAGAATATTTATAAGTTGCGGAAATTCATCAATTTTATAACGTCTTAAAAAATATCCTATCTTAGTTATTCTAGAATCATTATTACCTAATGTAAGTAGTCCTTTCTTTTGAGATTGGACACGCATGGTACGAAACTTAAAAATATTAAAATCTATATTATTTTTACCAACACGTTCCTGAACAAATAGGACAGGCCCTTTTGAGTCTATTTTTATTAAAACAGCAATAAATATTAAAATAGGGGAGAGAATACACAAGCCTAGTATAGAAAAAACAACATCAAAACAACGTTTAAGCATGCTGTCTATTTTATTTTTAAATTAGTTATGGTTGCAATGCTATCACAATTTTCAACAGTAAAAACAATCTCTTTTTTTTCAAAATCCCCTTCAACAGTATACATTCCGCATGGTTTTTGTCTTGCATTGCTTTCAGAAAAATTAATATTCCCCTTTTTTAAAACATAGTTTATAGCTACTGTATCTAAATTATGATTTTCTAAATTAGATTGAATATGATTACTGTAAGTAATTTTCTTTAACCTAATGTTCTTTAAAACTCTAGCATCAGGACCATAACTGCACGAGGTTTTTTTGCCATTTAAAAAGAAAGCCAAAATTATTAATCCGATAGAAAACCCGCCCAAATAATAGCCAACGCGTTGTATAAGTTTCATTTAATGTGTTTAGTGAAATAAATCAGAGCTGCATCAATTAAAAAATAAGCAAATTAACATCGCTAAAATCTAAATCGAACCAATCACCCACAGATTTACTGGTTAAAATTCCGTGGTAAAAATACAATCCATTTTTCAAACCTCTATCAAATCTTAAAGAATTTTCTATACCACCTTCTTCAGCTATTTTCAATAAATAAGGTGTGAAAAAATTGCTTATAGAAACAGAAGCCGTCCGCGAATACCGCGCTAGAATATTGGGGACACAATAATGTATAACGTCATGCTTAATAAACGTAGGTTTTTTATGTGTCGTCACCTCACTGGTTTCAATACAGCCTCCCATGTCTATACTAACATCTATAATAATAGCTCCTTTTTTCATAGATCGTACCATATCCTCTGAAACTATAACAGGTGCTCGATTGGTACCCCGCACGGCACCAATTACAACATTGCAGCGTTTCAGGGCTTTTGTTAAACTTTTTGGTGTGATTGTAGATGTAAAAAACGGCCTCCCTAAATTTGTTTGTATTCGCCTCAGTTTTGTAATAGAATTATCAAAGACCTTTACATTAGCTCCAAGTCCAATTGAGCTTCTAGCGGCAAATTCTCCAACAGTACCAGCACCTAAAATAACAACTTCTATGGGAGGTACGCCACTAATGTTTCCAAACATTAGCCCATTACCATCCTTAGTATCTGATAATAATTCTGATGCGATTAGCACAGACGCAGTACCTGCAATTTCACTTAATGACCTAACGGCTGGGTACGCACCATCTTCATCACGTATAAATTCAAAAGCCAATGCTGTGATTCGTTTTGATGCCAGTGCTTCAAAATATTTCTTTGATTGGGTTTTTATTTGCAGTGCAGATATTAATATGGTTTGCGGATTAATAAGTTTTATTTGCTCAATACTAGGTGGTTCTACTTTAAGAATCATAGGGCATGCAAATACTTTAGCCGTATCTTTGGTGATTTCAGCACCTGCTTCGCTATAATCTTTATCGCTAAAACTAGCGCCATTTCCTGCTCCAGATTCTAATAATACCTTATGACCATTACTAACCAAAGCGAATACTGCATCTGGCGTTAAACATACACGTCTTTCTTGAAAAGCAGTCTCTTTGGGTATTCCAATAAATAGTTCTCCTTTGCTTTTATATAACTCCAGAGTTTCTTCCTGTGGTAAAAGTTGTTGTTTAGTAAAGGGCGAAAGTGGTTTCGACATGGTTAGTGAATTAATAAAAAATCAAATTACAAATAAATTTTCTATTGTTAATACAAACTCAAAATAATTATTTTGAGTTTTTTTAAAGCTATCAAAAATTCACATATAGATTTGTTGAAATGTAAGAAAAAAATGATTATATCTATGATTTTTCCTTAAAATGTTTTAAATTAATTATTTATAAGTTTGCACTACAAATACATACATGACCAAAAATTTATTTTATCATTTTATTCTGCTGTTTTCTCTCGCATCCTTTTCTCAAGAATATAGGTTAAACGGTTATGTTAAAGATAATAAGAATACCCCAATAGCATATGCCAATGTACTTATCACAAGCATAGGAGGTTCTGAAACTGCTAATGGCACTTCTACAGATGAAATGGGTTATTTCATAATAGAAAATTTAAAAACAGGGGATTATATATTAAAGATTAGCTTCCTTGGGTTTGAAGCTTATTCTACTAGAGTTGAACTTGACAGAAACCTCAAATTTGATGCCATTACACTTAACGAAAATTTAGAAACACTTGATGGCGTAACTGTGGTTGCTAAAAGACCAACAGTTAAACGTATGGTAGATCGTTTGGTTTTTAATGTTGAAAACTCGACACTATCAAATGATAATGTTTTAGATGTCTTAAAACATACGCCAGGCGTTTTGGTACATGATGGCGCTATAACTGTAAAACAAGCTACACCTACAGTTTATATTAACGATAGAAGGGTGCATTTATCCTCTAACGAAGTACAACAACTATTAGAAGGTACATCTGCCAGTAACGTAAAATCTATTGAGGTTATTACAAATCCGCCTGCAAAATATGAAGCAGAAGGAGGTGCGGTGCTTAACATTATAACCAGTAAAAATATTATTGCAGGCTATCATGGAAGTATTTTTGGAACATACAAACAAGGCCATAGGTTTCCAAAATATTCCCTAGGTAGTAGCCATTTCTTTAAAACAAAAAAACTCAATACTTATCTGAATTATAGTGCAAGCCCAAGAAAAGATTTTAGGAATAATAATGAATCTATAAATTTTATAGATGATAATGGGCAAAATACTTCAAGCTGGGAAACAGATTATAAAAAAGTCCGAAATAATGCAAATCATAATATAAATGCCAACATCGATTATGAATTAGATAAGAATAATAACATTGGGTTTTCCACAAACATGTTGGTTTCTCCTAGAAATAACACAAAAACCGATGTCAATTCTATTACCAAAGTTTTTGGAAATACTATGGTTCTAGATTCCTTATTTATTACAGAAAACAAACTAAGAGACGAAACCTTTAATTTTGCTTTTACATTAGATTATACACATAAATTCAAGAAAGCAGGAGAGAAGCTGTCTATAAGTGCACACCATACTAATTATGACTTTTCTAGCTTTCAGAATGTAGATACAGACTATCTTTTTCCAGATAATACCCTTATACGCAGCAATAGATTTCAAACATTTTCAAGTCAGTTAATTAAATTACACACAGGCCAGTTAGATTATGAGTTACCGATAAATAGCTCGTCACAATTTGAGGCAGGAGGGAAGCTTTCTAATATTAACTCTGAGAGTATTTTAAACCAGTTTAATTTTGTAAATGATATCAAAGAAATGGACTTACAAAATTCGGATACTTTTTTATACGACGAAACTAATTATGCAGCATATTTAAGTTATTCGAAAGATTGGGGGCAATGGAGTTTAAAATCTGGTTTAAGAGGCGAGTATACAGATATAAAAGGGAATTCATTATCAACAAATCAAAATACGAATAATAGCTATCTAAAATTGTTTCCATCATTTTATTTATTACATAAACTAAATGACAATAATGAATTGTATTTTAACTACAACAGACGTATTCATCGTCCTAGATATAGTCAATTAAACCCTTTTAGATATTTTTTAAATGACAATGCATATGCCTCAGGAGATCCAAATTTGCAGCCTCAGATAGACGATGTTTATACATTAGGATATACACTAAAAAACACTTATACTTTTGAACTTTATTATCGTAATGAAAATGATCCAACCTTAGAAATAGTATTTCAAGATAATAATGATAACATCTTAAAATATATAAATACCAATATTGATAAGAGTATTTCTTATGGGGTAGATTTTACAACATATACTAAAGTAGCAAATGACTGGAATTTATACGTACTATCGTCTTTATTCTATTATGAAAATCAATTTTTTGCCTTGGAAAGCGGCAATACTATAGAAACTAACGACAAATGGTCTCTGTATGGACAAATAATCAATTATTTTTCTTTTTTAAAAGATAAAAGCCTAATTGCTGATATTTCTTTTTTATATATTTCTCAAACAACAAATGGCCCTTCTATAATAAGTGATAGGTCTGGATTTGGTATTAATTTAAGAAAAACCCTTTGGGAAAATAAAGGAAGGATTAGCATTGGAATTACAGATATTTTTAACACACTGAATTTTACACAAACGACCCAATATTTAAACCAAGATGTCTTTTTAAATTCCAGAATAGAAAATAGATTATTTACATTTAGTTTTAATTATAAATTTGGGAATTTTAGGCTAAATACAAATGAAAAAGTAATTGATCTAAAAGAGAGAAAGAGGTTAATAAAATAGATTAAAAATACTCTTTTATTTTCTCCCAAAAGTTTTTTGGGGATATTTTAAATTCATCTTCTAATTCTTGCATACTTTTAGTTGCTTCATTAATCTTATTAAATATTCTGGCCCTAATTAAATATATTGTAGGAATTACTATAGCCATAACAGGTATTAAATATAGAATCTGGTTATTATCAACATAATTTAAATCGTCATTGAGTATAATTATAATTTGGTATATATACATTGCTATTGGAACTAATAATGTATGGTACCACCAATGCCTACAGGTAAAAAACCAAATAAAAATTAAAATCAAAGGAATGGTTTTATTGGATAAAGTCCAAGCTAAAACTCTAGCACTTCCATAATATTGACTATCATAATTAAATAAAAAAGTGTTCCAGACTTTAACATCTGGAACACTTTCGTATAAATCAAACAAGTAGGGAGTAATAGCTATTAGTGTAGCTATTACACTACCCAAAACAAGGTTTTTCTTATTTATCTTGGCCTGGTATTTTGATTTTGCTTCTGTCGATTTTTGCTGTTTGTTGTTCATTTTGGTTATAAGCATCAGCAGCTTGAGCCATAAACAACATTCCTCCGAGAATTGCGATTGCAATTAAGTACTTTTTAGTTTTCATTTTAATAGGGATTAATTAATTAATATCCCAAATGTAACTAAAGGCGATTTTGAAGTATTTGGTGAAATGTTAAAAAAATGTTAAAAAAACACTTTTTTTAATTTTTCATTGTGGTTTTCCCGTAAAACTTCAAAGTTTGGAGTGTTTTTTATGTTATTTATTCGTATTTAAGCTAATTGTTTTGTTAGTAAATTCGTTCACTATTTAGTTTTAAAATTCTATTGCTAGCTTCTAATTCTAAATTTATTTTATCGAAATGATCAGATAACATCGGTTCAATTTTTTCTGGCCATTCAATTAATTTCCAATATTCAGAGTCAAAATAATCTTCTATTCCAAAATTATAAGCCTCTTCTAAATCGTTTATTCTATATAAATCAAAATGATAAATTTTATCATTTTGTAATTGATATTCATTTACTATAGAGAATGTCGGACTACTCACTTCGTCATCACTGCCTAAAACTTTTGCTATGGCTTTTATTAACGTCGTTTTACCAACACCCATGTCACCATAAAATAACAATGTTTTCGTTTTCACATTTTGAATGAGCCGCTTTGCAACATCTTCAAGATCATTCAGTTCGTAACAAATTTCCAATTCCACCATGTTTTTACACACAATTATAAGCATAAAAAAGCAAAAAAGCAATAAAAAAACGCATTTTGTCGATGTTTTTTGCTTTTAATAGATTATTTAGGATTAAACACCACAAAGGGAATAATCATTTCTTCAAGCGAAACACCTCCATGCTGATAGGTATTTCTAAAATAACTCACATAATGATTGTAGTTATTGGGATACGCAAAAAACAAATCACTTTTTGCAAAGATATAAGAACTGCTCATATTTATTGATGGTAAATGGGCTTCTTTTGGGTTTTTAAAGACCAATACATCTTTGTCTTCATAAGTTAAACTCCTACCTGTTTTATAACGAAGGTTTAAGCTCGTGTCTCTATCTCCAATCACTTTTGATGGATTCTTAACATTAATAGTCCCATGGTCGGTAGTTAAAATGAGCTTAAACCCTAATTGCTGCGCCTGTTGTATCATTTCTAGAAGTGGCGAATTCTTGAACCAACTTAGGGTTAACGATCGATAGGCCTTATCGTTTGAAGCCAATTCTTTAACAACTTCCATTTCTGTTTTGGCATGCGATAACATATCAACGAAATTGTATACAACAACGGTTAGGTTGTTGTTTTTAAGCGATTTAAAATTATCGGCTAGTTTTTTGCCATTTTTGAGGTTTGTAATTTTATGATAATCATAATTTAAATGCGTTAACCCTAATCGCTTCATTTGAGCATCCAAAAATTCTGCTTCATGCATATTTTTACCACCTTCATCCGTATCATTTTTCCAATACTCTGGAAATAACTTTTGCATTTCACTAGGCATTAAACCTGAAAAAATAGCATTACGGGCATATTGAGTCGCTGTAGGTAAAATACTAAAAAAGGCCTCTTCTTTAGTTTTCTTATAGTAATTATTAATTACTGGCTCAAAAACTTTCCATTGGTCATAACGCAAATTATCAATAACAATTAAAACCGTTGGTTGTTCTTTACTAATCTCAGGGGCTATTTTTTCTTTAAAAAGCATATGAGACATGATTGGCGACTCCATATTCGGTTTAAACCAGTCAGCATAATTCTTTTCTATAAATTTTCCGAATTGGGTATTTGCTTCATTTTTTTGAGATTCTAGAATTTCAAACATGCCTGCATCTTCAATATCTTCTAGCTGAATTTCCCAATAGATAAGCTTCTGATATAAGTTCACCCATTCTTCGTATGAATTAACCATAGATAAATCCATCGCAATTTTTCTAAACTCTTGCTGATAATTTGAAGTCATTTTTTCGGACACTAATCGAGAATGGTCCAAGTTTTTCTTTAAACTCAGTAAAATCTGATTAGGATTCACGGGCTTGATAAGATAATCGGCTATTTTGTTGCCTATAGCTTCTTCCATAATATATTCTTCTTCACTCTTAGTGATCATAACGACAGGAAGGTTATCTTGTTTTTCTTTTATTTCATTTAGGGTTTCAAGACCAGTAAGTCCTGGCATGTTTTCATCTAAAAATACAATATCAAAACTTTTTTCATCAATAACATCTATAGCTTCAGTACCACTCATACAGGTGGTCACTTTATAATTGCGTTGTTCTAAAAATAGAATGTGCGGTTTTAGTAAATCAATTTCATCATCTACCCAAAGTATTTGTATTGTATTCATTCAAATGTTTTTAGTAATCATTTTTATTGTTAATAGTTTTCAATAATGTCTTTTATATAGAGCTTCATATAATTATATTTGTGTCTACTAAACATTAACTTTTTTCAAGTTTGAATAAACTTAAAATATTAAACGACCCAATTTACGGATTTATTACTATTCCAAATTCGCTTATTTTCGATTTAATTCAGCATAAATACTTTCAGCGTTTGCGCAGAATTACCCAAATGGGCATGTCTTATCTGGTTTATCCTGGAGCACATCACACAAGATTTCATCATGCCATAGGTTGTGTGCATTTAATGCAACAAGCTGTTAACGTGCTTCGTTTCAAAGAGGTTACAATTTCTGATGATGAAGAAAAAGGGCTTTACGCTGCTATTTTATTGCATGATATCGGTCATGGTCCATTCTCTCATGCCATGGAACATAGTATTGTTAATGATGTCTCTCATGAAGACATTTCGTTGCTTTTTATGGAGCGATTAAATGAAGAATTTAACGGAAATTTAACGCTTGCCATCCAAATTTTCAAAGGAGAATACCCTAGAAAGTTTTTGTGTCAACTTATTTCTGGGCAATTGGATATGGATAGAGCCGATTATTTAAAGCGAGATAGTTTTTATACAGGTGTGGCAGAAGGCAATATTAATAGCGAACGATTAATTACCATGCTTAATGTAGTAGACGATGAATTGGTAGTTGAAGAAAAAGGCATCTATAGTGTTGAAAAATTTATTGTTGCAAGACGCCTTATGTATTGGCAAGTTTATTTACATAAAACAGGATTGGCCGCAGAACAATTATTGATTCGTGTTTTAAAGCGTGCTAAGGAATTGCATAATAACGGTATTAAATTGGTAGCCAGTGAAGCTTTATTGTTTTTTTTAGAGAACAAAATAGCCATTGACAATTTCGATAACGATACGCTTGATATTTTTTCTCAATTAGATGATTTTGATATTATTTCAGCTATGAAACATTGGCAATATCATGATGATTTTGTGCTTAGCAATTTAAGCAAAATGATAATCAACAGAGATTTGTTAAAGATTAAATTAAAGAATAAAGTGATTAAAAAGAAAAACCTTGAAAAGCATATCCAAAATTTAACTAGCACACATAATATTAGTGAAGAAGAGGCTCAATATTTTGTGTTTACTGGAGAGATATCCAATCAAGCGTATCAATTAAAACATCAAGGCATCAATATTTTACACAAGTCTGGTAAAATTGAAGATATCGTTAAAGCTTCAGATCAACTCAACCTTAAAGCATTATCGAAACCAGTAACTAAATATTATATATGTTATCCTAAAGAAACATTATAGCAGTCTTTTTTTGTATACAAGAATATGACTATTAAAATGTTATAAGTCCCTAAGGAAACAATAAGCTTCTGCCCATGAAGAACTTTAGCACATTTTTCCTATTTTTGCGTCAATCAAACAAAAAACTACAAACTTTTCAGTGTGAAATTTACAGCACAACAAATAGCAGGAATATTAGAAGGTGATATTGTTGGTAATCCAAACGTAGAAGTTTCAAAACTATCTAAAATAGAAGAAGGTACCCGAGGTTCTTTAACATTTTTATCTAATCCTAAATATACGCAATACATTTATTCTACAAAAGCTTCGGTGGCTATAGTCAACAAAAGCTTTGTTCCCGAAAATGACCTTGATACAACGTTAATCAAAGTTGAAGATGCCTACGCAGCTTTTACAAAGCTACTTGAGTATTATAACATGGTTAAGCTTAATAAAACAGGTATTGAGCAGCCTTCATTTATATCAGACTCTGCTAAATATGGTGACAATCTTTATTTAGGAGCATTTTCATATTTAGGAGACAATGTTAGTATAGGTAATAATGTTAAAATATTTCCAAATGTCCATATAGGCGATAATGTTGTTATTGGAGAAAACTCTATTGTTTTTTCTGGTGCCAAAATTTATTCAGACACCATTATAGGAAATTCCTGTGTTATAAACTCAGGTGTAATTATTGGAGCAGACGGATTTGGTTTTGCACCAAATCAAGATGGTAGTTATAAAAAGATTCCTCAAATAGGAAATGTTATTTTAGAAGACCATGTTGATGTAGGAGCTGGCACTACTATAGATAGGGCTACAATGGGATCTACAATTATAAGAAAAGGTGTTAAATTGGATAATCAAATTCAAATAGCACATAATGTGGAAATTGGTAAAAATACCGTTATTGCTGCTCAAACGGGCATAGCAGGTTCTACTAAAGTTGGCGAAAATTGTATGATTGGCGGACAGGTAGGTATCGCAGGGCATATCACCATAGGCAATAATGTTAAAATACAAGCCCAATCTGGAATTGCTAGAAATGTGAAAGATGACGAGGTACTTCAGGGGTCTCCTGCACTGCCAATTAAAGATTACAATAAATCTTATGTGCATTTTAAAAACTTACCAAAAATTGTGAAACATATTAATGAATTAGAAAAAATAAATGGGAATAGTTAATACTGAAATAAAACAAAAGACCATTAAAGATGAGATTTCTTTAACAGGTGTTGGTTTACATACAGGAAAAGATGTCACACTTACTTTCAAGCCAGCTAACGCGAATGCTGGATTAGCTTTTAAACGAATTGATTTAGAAGGCGCACCTGTAATTGAAGCAGATGCTAATTATGTGACTAATACGCAACGGGGAACCTGTTTAGAAAAAAATGGTGTAGCTATTCAAACCTCAGAGCATGTACTTGCCGCATTAGTAGGTTTAGATATTGACAATGCTATTATAGAATTAAATGCCTCAGAGCCACCAATTATGGATGGTTCATCAAAGTTTTTTGTTGATGCTATTGAAAAAGCAGGCATTGTAGAGCTTGATGCATTTAGAGAAGAGTTTGTTATTACAGATATTGTTTCATACACAGACGAAGAATCTGGGAGTGAAATTTTAGTAATGCCTGCAAAAGAGTATCAAATAACTGCCATGGTAGATTTTGGTACTAAAGTTTTAGGCACACAAAACGCTACTCTAAATAAAATTTCAAATTTCAAGAATGACATTTCAAATTCACGTACATTCAGTTTTTTACATGAAATAGAGATGCTTTTAGAGCATGGTCTAATTAAAGGAGGCGATTTAAACAATGCCATCGTATATGTTGATAAGGCATTGTCTCCTGAAACCATGGAAAAATTAAGGGCTGCTTTTAAAAAGGATTCTATAGCTGTAAAACCAAACGGTATTTTAGACAATTTAACTTTACACCATCCTAATGAAGCAGCAAGACATAAGTTACTTGATGTTTTAGGGGATTTAGCACTTATTGGAACAAGGATTCGCGGAAAAGTCATAGCCAATAAGCCTGGGCATTTTGTAAATACCCAATTTGCTAAAAAACTATCTAAAATTATTAAAAATGAACGTCGAAATAATGTGCCTAATATTGATTTGAACCAAACTCCTTTAATGGATATCATTCAAATCATGGCCATGCTTCCGCATAGACAACCATTTTTGTTAATTGATAAAGTTTTTGAGCTAACAGATAACTATGTTACTGCTACAAAAAATGTAACTATGAACGAACAGTTCTTCGCTGGCCACTTTCCAGGTGCCCCAGTAATGCCAGGTGTTTTAATTGTAGAAGCTATGGCGCAAACTGGAGGTATTTTAGTGCTTAATACGGTTCCAGACCCAGAAAACTACTTGACCTTTTTTATGAAAATGGATAAAGTTAAGTTTAAGCAAAAAGTGATGCCAGGTGATACTTTAATATTCAAATGTTCGTTAATTACACCTATTCGTCGTGGTATATGTCACATGCAAGGTTATGCCTATGCCAATGGCAAACTTTGTGCAGAAGCAGAACTAATGGCTCAAATCTCAAAAGTAAAATAAATATGAACCAACCACTAGCATACGTTCACCCAGGAGCCAAAATTGCTAAAAACGTAGTAATTGAACCATTCACAACTATTAACAATAATGTAAAAATAGGTGAAGGAACCTGGATAGGTAGCAACGTAACCATTATGGAAGGTGCCCGTATTGGTAAAAATTGCAATATTTTTCCTGGTTCAGTTATTTCTGCCGTTCCTCAGGATTTAAAATATAATGATGAAGACACCACTGTAGAAATTGGTGATAATGTTACCATAAGAGAATGTGTAACCATCAACAGGGGTACAGCCGATAGAATGAAAACCATTATAGGAGATAATTGCCTCATAATGGCTTACTGCCATATTGCACACGACTGTATTGTTGGAAATAATTGTATTTTTTCTAATAATAGCACCCTAGCTGGGCATATAACAATAGGAGACTATGTTGTTTTAGCAGGAATGACCGCTGTCCATCAATTTGTATCTGTAGGTAACCATGCCTTTGTAACAGGTGGGTCTTTAGTTAGAAAAGATGTGCCACCTTATGTAAAGGCTGCTCGAGAACCGTTATCGTATGTTGGTATAAATTCAGTAGGTCTGAGAAGACGTGGGTTTTCAACAGAAAAGATAAGAGAAATACAAAATATTTTCAGAATACTTTATCAAAAGAATTATAATAATACCCAAGCTTCAGAAATTATTGAAGCCGAAATGGAGGCCACACCAGAACGTGACGAAATTCTTCAATTTATTAAAAATTCGCATCGAGGGATTATGAAAGGGTATTTCAAATCAAATTAACTAAACTAACGATTATACAAAAAAGAATTTATGGCAACTACAAGTGACATTAGAAACGGATTATGTATTAAATATAATCACGATATTTATAAAATTATTGAATTTTTACACGTTAAACCTGGTAAAGGCCCAGCATTTGTAAGAACAAAATTAAAAAGTGTTACTACAGGAAAAGTAATTGATAATACATTTTCGGCTGGTCATAAATTAGATGATGTTCGTGTGGAAACTCACAAATTTCAATATTTATATAATGAAGGGGAAACATTTCATTTTATGAATACAGAAGATTATTCTCAAATTGAACTTCAAAAAAGTACTTTGGATAATCCTGGTTTAATGAAAGAAGGTGAAGTTGTAACAGTTATTATTAATTCTGAAGATAATATGCCACTTTCAGTAGAAATGCCTGCAAGTGTTATATTAGAGGTTACGGCAACTGAGCCAGGCGTAAAGGGGAATACAGCTACCAATGCGACAAAGCCTGCAACCGTAGAAACAGGAGCTACTGTAAATGTACCTTTGTTTATTAATGAAGGAGACAAAATAAAAGTTGAAACCGAAAAGGGAACTTACAAAGAACGTGTTAAGGAATAATTTATAAATGAAATTTCCTAACCCTCACACCCTAAAAGACATTGCGCAGTTAATAAATTGTGCTTACGTTGGCAATGATGATTTCTCTGTTTTGGGGATGAATGAAATCCATGTGGTAGAACCTGGAGATATTGTCTTTGTCGATCACCCGAAATATTATGACAAAGCCCTTCAATCGGCTGCAACTATTATATTAATTAATAAAGAAGTTGCTTGTCCTGAAGGAAAAGCATTATTGATTAGTGACGATCCCTTTAGAGATTTTAACAAACTTACAGACCATTTCAAAACTTTTCAATCTGCTAATAGTCAAATATCGAGTACTGCAATTATTGGTAAAAACACAGTCATTCAGCCTAATAGTTTTATTGGTCATAATGTAGTTATTGGCGATGATTGTATCATCCATTCTAACGTGAGCATTTATGATGATGCAGTAATTGGAAACCATGTTACCATTCATTCTGGTTCGGTTTTAGGCGGTAATGCTTTTTATTATAAAAATAGACCAGAAGGATACGATCGATTAAAATCTAGTGGCCGTGTTGTTTTAGAGGACTATGTCGATATTGGTGCTGGATGTACCATCGATAGGGGTGTTACTGCTGATACTACGATTAAAGAAGGTACAAAAATTGATAATTTAGTACAAATAGGACATGATACTGTTATTGGAAAAAAATGCTTAATTGCATCTCAAGTAGGTATTGCTGGTTGTGTTATTATTGAAGATGAAGTAACCATTTGGGGGCAAGTTGGAATTACCAGTGGCATAACCATTGGGAAAAAAGCGGTAATATCTGCAAAAGCAGGAGTTAGCAAGTCGTTAGAAGGCGGCAAAAGTTATTTTGGAATTCCAGCGGACGATTTCCGTTCAAAGTATAAGGAAATAGCATCTATAAAAAAGATACCTGAAATACTTGACATATTGAAGATACAAGATAAAAAATAGCTTTGTGTTTTTTTAAAATAAAAAGTTCGTTTTTACTTTAAAATTTTAATACAAAAAATTACATTTGCTCAATTAAAATTAATAAAAGACAAATAATCACTTATGAGTGTTTTAGTAAATAAAGATTCAAAAATTATAGTTCAAGGGTTTACAGGTAGTGAAGGGACATTTCATGCTAGTCAAATGATTGAATATGGAACCAATGTTGTTGGAGGTGTAACCCCAGGAAAAGGTGGGCAAACACATTTAGATAGACCAGTTTTTAATACTGTTTTAGAAGCTGTTAACGAAGTTGGAGCAGATACAACCATTATTTTTGTACCACCTGCTTTTGCTGCTGATGCTATTATGGAAGCAGCTGATGCTGGTATAAAAGTCATTATCACGATTACCGAAGGGATTCCTGTAGCAGATATGATAACAGCATCAAGTTACATAAAAAACAAAGATTGTCTATTAATTGGTCCTAATTGCCCAGGTGTTATTACTCCTGAGGAAGCTAAAGTTGGGATTATGCCTGGTTTTGTTTTCAAAAAAGGAAAAGTAGGCATTGTTTCTAAATCTGGAACACTTACCTATGAAGCAGCAGATCAAGTTGTGAAACAAGGCTTAGGAATTACTACAGCTATAGGTATTGGAGGTGATCCAATTATAGGAACTACAACTAAAGAAGCCATTCAATTATTAATCAACGATCCAGAAACCGAAGCCGTTGTAATGATTGGTGAAATAGGAGGTCAATTAGAAGCCGATGCTGCAAACTGGTATAAAGAAAGTGGAAGCAAAAAACCTGTTGTAGGGTTTATAGCTGGTGAAACAGCTCCTGCTGGACGTACTATGGGGCATGCAGGCGCGATTGTTGGAGGAAGCGATGATACGGCCCAGGCTAAAAAGAAAATCATGAGGGCTTGTGGAATTCATGTCGTAGATTCACCAGCCGAAATTGGAAAAAAAGTAGCAGAAGTATTAGGATAAACTTAATAGTTTTTTTTAAATATAAATCCGTTAACTTTTATTAGTTAACGGATTTTTTTATGAAATAAAGTAAAATATGGGGTAACAAAAATAAGATCGTGTTGATATACTATTATAAAGCTAAAAAATAGAAATCATGAAAACACAAAAAATAATTTTAAAACTTATAATTATAGTATTATCATTTAGTAGTTGTTCTAAAAGTGATGACCATGCAGAAATTATCGAGGCGACCCCTGAATATCCTATGAAAACCTTAATTGAAGACGGTGTCATGGCATTAAAAAGCACCAAAATAGATTTCCCTGTTACTTTTGAACTTGGTTATGAATTTAAATCCTTTAAAAATGGCAAAATAACAGCATTAGGAGTTCGTGTTCCTGATAATGATACCTACAGAGTAACTTTATGGAATGTAGATACCGAAGAAATTTTAAAAACAGTTGATGTTATTTCAACTTCTGGTTTACTATCATTTGAAGACATTGAACCCATAAATATAGAATCTGGCATTACCTATTTCGTATCCATAAATACAAACGACTATTATGTATTTAATGATGACGGAAATGTCATGTTTCCTGTAGAAAGTGATAATATTCTAGTTATGGGGTACGCAGTAAAACCAGGGTTTAATCAATTCTTACCAACCCAATTAATAAAAACTTCATACTTAGGAATGGTGGATATTAAATTTACTGCAAATAATTAAAATCTAACCTTCCTTAAATTTATTATAAACCTCACAAAATCTTGTGAGGTTTTTTTATTTCTTACAACTTGTAATTACTATATTTGAATTTCAACTATTTTAATCGAATTACATGAAATATTCATATATTAATTATGAAGGTATTTCATCTGTAAGCCCTGATTTGATTGGAATGTTACGTATAACTAAAAGAAAACAAATTTAACCATATGAAGTTATTAGAAGGAAAAACAGCCATCGTTACTGGAGCAAGTCGTGGAATTGGTAAAGGCATTGCTCAAGTATTTGCAGAACAAGGTGCCAATGTTGCATTTACATACAGTTCTTCTGTAGAAGCAGCGAATGCACTAGAAACAGAATTGAATGCACTAGGTATAAAGGCTAAAGGATACCAAAGTAATGCTGCAAGTTTTGATGAAGCCCAAAAACTGGCTAACGAAGTTGTTACTGAATTTGGAAGTATTGATATTCTGGTAAACAATGCAGGTATTACAAAAGATAATTTATTAATGCGTATTAGTGAAGAAGACTTTGATACTGTTATAGAAGTAAACTTAAAGTCTGTTTTTAATATGACAAAAGCTGTACAGCGCACCATGCTTAAGCAACGAAAAGGCTCTATTATAAATATGAGTTCAGTCGTTGGTGTTAAAGGTAATGCAGGACAAACCAATTATGCAGCTTCTAAAGCTGGTATTATTGGTTTTTCAAAATCAGTAGCCCTAGAGTTAGGTTCCAGAAACATAAGAAGTAATGTAGTAGCTCCTGGGTTTATTGAAACAGAAATGACAGCGAAACTCGATGAAGAAATTGTGAAAGGATGGCGAGCTGGTATTCCTTTAAAACGTGGTGGAACTCCAGAGGATATTGCAAATGCATGTGTGTATTTAGCAAGTGATATGAGTGCTTATGTCACAGGTCAAACACTTCATGTTGATGGCGGTATGCTAACATAAATTTACGAACCGCGATTTCCGAATTTAAAAATCGCCAATCGAAAGAATGGTTTATCGTAAATGAAAACAGAAACTATTATTTATATCATACTTGCTGGAGCCATAGCTATTTTTTTAGCAGTTTTCCAGTATTATAATAAGAAGAAAAGCATGTCTAAGTTGAACATGCTTTTCACTTTCTTAAGGTTTCTTAGTATTTTCTCTATCCTTTTACTACTTATAAATCCAAAGTTTGAACAAATTAAGCTTTCTGTTGAAAAACCCCAATTGGTTATTGCTATAGACAATTCAAGTTCGATATCATATCTTAATCAAAACACACAAGTTCTTGATTTGGTTGAAAAACTATCCAGCGATGATAATTTAAATAATAAATTCAATATTGAGCTATATACATTTGGTGAAGTATTCAAAGCATCAGATTCCATCACTTTTTCACAAAGCCAAACAAATATTAACAACGCTTTTAAACAATTATCTCAAATATATAGGCAAACTACAGCGCCTACATTAATAATTTCAGATGGCAATCAAACCTATGGCAACGATTATCAGTTCGCTACATCTGTCTATAAACAAAATATTTTTCCTGTAATAGTAGGTGATACGGTTACATATACCGATTTAAAAATCCAACAGCTCAACGTGAATAGGTATACCTATTTAAAAAATAGGTTTCCTGTCGAAACTATTTTAGTCTACAATGGAAATAATACTATAAATTCTCGTTTTGTGGTAACGAGAGGAAATACAACTGTTTATTCTGAATCGATTCGTCTTTCAAAAGAAAACAATTCCAAAGTTGTCAATTTCACATTACCAGCAAATAGTGTTGGCGTTAGTGCTTACAAAACAACTATTGTACCTATTGACAATGAAAAAAACAAGGTAAATAATTCCAAAAATTTTGCAGTAGAAGTTATTGATCAGAAAACAAAAATCGCAATAGTTAATGATTTTTCACACCCAGATTTAGGTACGCTTAAAAAAAGTATTGAAAGTAACGAGCAACGCTCTGTAAACTTATTAAGACCAAAAGAAATAATAGACCAAATAAATGATTTTCAATTAATTATAATAAACCAACCCAACTATAAATTTAAGGATTTGTTTGAGGTTTTAGAGAAAGAAAACAAGAATCATATTACGATTGTAGGTGCTAAAACCGATTTAAATTTTTTAAATAACACCAAACGTGAGTTTTCAAGTGAAATAACAAATCAAACCGAAAGTTATCAAGCAGAGTTAAATAATAGCTTTTCTCCTTTTATAGTTGACGATATTAACTTCGAATCATTTCCGCCTTTAAACTCAAATTACGGGCAGATATCTTTCAAAATACCATTCGAATCCCTTTTGAATAAAAGCATCAATGGAATTTTAACTAACGAACCACTTTTAGTAACTTATGAAACTAATGGCAGGAGGGAAGGTGTACTATTCGGAGAAAATATTTGGCAATGGCGAGCCCAAAGTTATATAAACAACAAATCATTCAACCCATTTGATGACTTTATTGGAAAACTTGTACAATATTTGGCTTCAAACAAAACCAAAGATCGGTTGAATGTTGATTATGAGTCTTTTTATAATGGCAGTGGTAGTATTATAATTAAAGCTGAGTTTTTTGATAAGAACTATGTTTTTGACACTAGAGAAACACTTAATATTTCAGTAACAGATAATATCTCTAAAGAAGAAAGAACATTTCCGTTTATTCTTAAAAATAATAACTTCCAAGTAGACTTAAGTAGTTTACCGCCTTCAAAGTATAATTTTACAGTAAGAGCCACCAATGAGAATATAGCTAAATCTGGGAGTTTTCAGATTTTAGAATACAATGTAGAGCAACAATTTTTAAACGCCAATGTAACAAAGTTACAACAGTTAGCTACTAACAGTGAAGGTAAGAGTTACTTTATTGACAATACAGAAGACTTAATAAACGATTTGTTAACCGATAATCGCTTTGTATCTATTCAAAAAAGCAATAAAAATATCATACCTTTGATAGATTGGAAATATCTACTTATAATCATCGCATTAAGCTTAGGCTTAGAGTGGTTCATTAGGAAATATAACGGATTAATTTAAACTAAAATAAATAATGGAAAAATTACCGAAAATTGCATTACCTGTAATTATTGTTGCAATAATACTAGTTGTGGTATTAGCTAAATCGGCCGTAACCATAGGTTCTGGTGAAGCTGGAGTTCTTTATAAAACATTCGACAATGGTGTTGTTACAGATCAACCGCCATTAGGAGAAGGTTTTCATATTGTAGCGCCTTGGAATAAAGTTATTATCTATGAAGTGCGTCAACAAGAGCTTTTTGAAAAAATGAAAGTACTTTCATCAAACGGATTAGAAATTCAAATTGATGCTTCTGCATGGTACGAGCCTATTTATAATGATTTAGGAAACTTACATCAATCATTAGGTGAAAATTATTTACAACGTGTTATCCAGCCAGCCATCCGTAGTGCAGCTCGTAGTGTTGTTGGTCGATATACACCAGAGCAACTGTATTCTAGTAAGCGTGACGCTATTCAAGATGAAATTTTTGCTGAAACAAAAAAGATTCTCGATAAGCAATATGTTCAATTAAATGAAGTCTTGGTAAGAGATGTTACCTTACCTAATACCATCAAAGAAGCTATTGAGCGTAAATTGAGGCAAGAGCAAGAATCTTTAGAATATGAATTTAGATTGGTTACAGCTGCTAAAGAAGCAGAAAAAGTAATTATTGAAGCAGAAGGGAAAGCAGAATCAAACAGGATTTTGAGCGCGTCTTTGACAGATAAAATTTTGCAAGACAAAGGTATTGATGCTACAATGAAGTTAGCAGAGTCTCCAAATAGCAAGGTGATCGTTATTGGTTCTGGCGATAGTGGATTACCAATAATACTTGGAAATCAATAAAAATAATATTCTCAATAATTATAAACAGTAATTACATTTATATGTAGTTGCTGTTTATAATTAAAAAAGACTTCCGAAATAACAGCTAATTCTTCAGAGTCAACGACAAAGTTTTTTTAATTTCTTTACTTACTGGGCATCCTAAATTTTGACCGTTAGCATCAAAAGAATCGACTAAGAGTTCTCATTTATTATTGAAAATCAAACAAAACGGAATACCAGATTTGTACATCCCTAACACCAGCATTTTCTATATGTTTATTTTTTTAGACTCGATTGATTACTAAGTGCTCAATAACGTAATTTTTATTAAACAATTCTTTACATCTAGAATCATCCATTTTTTTTGCACCACCCACACTAAGAGGCATGAAAAATTACAAAAACATTTCTATTTTAGCTTGTAAGCTTGCGGTTTCAAGATTTTTTTCGGCACTTTCTTGAATAAAAGCATTATTATGACTAATAAAAAAAATGCTAGACAAAGTAAATACGGTTTTTAATTTCATAATTATGCATTAGATTAATTTATTCTCTAAAATTAAATAAATTTTAAAGTCTATTTAATAATAATTATTAAATTTTCAAACTATAATTTGGAACTATGGTTATAAATTATAGATATTTGCACAAATAAAAGAAAACATGAACTTTATTCAATTACATCATCATTTTCATATTTGCTCTCAAGCGAAGTGAAAATGTATTGAATAAAATCAACATATTTTTTAAACCCGTTTGAGACAATCAAGCGGGTTTTTTAATTTTAATTCCAAATTGATTGTTTCAAACTCATAAAAACAACAAAATGAGTAAATTAAGGATTGCAGTACAAAAGTCGGGACGTTTAAACGAAGACTCGATGAAAATTTTAAAAGATATCGGTATTTCTATCGATAATGGTAAAGATCAATTAAAAGCATCAGCCAAAAACTTTCCCGTAGAAGTTTTTTACTTAAGAAACGGAGATATTCCACAATACCTTAAAGATGGTGTTGTAGATGCAGCTATTATTGGTGAAAATGTTCTCATCGAAAAGGGGAATGATATTAAAGTTGCCGAAAAATTAGGATTCTCAACCTGTAGAGTTTGTATTGCTGTACCAAAATCGGTTGATTATAAAGGCATAAAAAATTTAGAGGGCAAACGCATTGCTACATCTTATCCCAATACCGTTAATCAGTATTTAAAAGCGAATAATATTACTGCCAATCTGCATATCATCAATGGCTCGGTAGAAATTGCACCAAATATAGGCTTAGCAGATGCTATATGTGACATTGTTTCTAGCGGAAGTACCTTGTTTAAAAACAACCTAAAAGAGGTTGAGATGATTTTAAAGTCGGAAGCCGTATTAGCTATTTCACCGCTTCTTGGTGACGATAAACAAGCGATTCTTGATAAGATCCAGTTTAGAATTCAATCCGTATTAAAAGGACGTCAATCAAAATATATTCTGTTAAATGCTCCTAACGAGAAAATTCAAGACATCATTAATGTCTTACCAGGCATGAAAAGTCCAACCGTTCTACCATTAGCACAAGAAGGGTGGAGCTCTGTACATTCCGTTATAAGTAAAAATGAGTTTTGGGATGTTATTGATGAATTAAAAGCGAATGGTGCTCAAGGTATTTTAGTTTGTCCAATTGAAAAAATGGTGCTTTAATGCTGAACGGCTGGTATTAAACGTAGTCGAAATAAGCCGAGTATGTTTCAGTATCTTTCAAATTGATACAATATGCAAATTATAAATAATCCAAATAGAGAAAATTGGTCGCAAATTTTGGAACGACCAACACAAACAGTAGATGATATTGAGGATATAGTGAGTACTATTTTTAATGATGTAATTAAAAATGGGGATACTGCTATAAATGAATATACTACGCGTTTTGACGGAGTTGATTTACAATCAAATATCGTTACTAAAGAAGCTATTCAAAAAGCTATAAAAAGTGTTCCTGAAAAGCTTCAAAAAGCTATAAAGAATGCCAAACAAAACATTGAGGCGTTTCACACAGCTCAAAAGACATCTAAAATAACCGTTGATACCACAAACGGCGTACAATGCTGGCAGGAAAAACGCCCTATTGAAAAAGTAGGCCTGTACATTCCTGGAGGGACAGCACCCTTATTTTCCACAGTTTTAATGTTAGCTATTCCCGCTCAAATTGCTGGCTGTAAAGAAATTGTATTATGTTCGCCTCCAAATAAAGAAGGCGAGCTGGCACCAGAAATTCTTTTTGCAGCACAACTTTGTGGCGTTACAAAAATTTTTAAAGTTGGAGGTATCCAAGCCATTGCTGGATTAACATTTGGGACAGAAACCATTCCTCAGGTTTATAAAATTTTCGGGCCAGGAAATCAATTTGTTACCGTTGCCAAACAGCTTGCTACAAAATTTGGAGTTGCCATTGATATGCCTGCAGGACCAAGTGAACTGTTAATAGTTGCTGATGATGAAGCTAATGCATCCTATATTGCTTCAGATTTATTAAGTCAGGCAGAACATGGTGAGGATAGTCAGGTTATTTTAGTATCGACTTCTAAAAATTTGATTAACTCTGTTTCAGAAGAAATTGAAAAACAGATTAAAGAATTGCCGAGACAAGCCATTGCAGAAAAAGCAATTGCGAACTCTAAACTCATTTATATAAAAAACAATGAATTAGCACTTAGTTTAATCAATGAATACGGTCCAGAACACTTTATTATCTGTACTAAAAATGAAGATTTCTATATAAACGGTATAACCAATGCAGGTTCTATATTTATAGGAGACTATACACCAGAAAGTGCAGGCGATTATGCCTCAGGAACCAATCATACCTTACCCACAAACGGTTTTTCTAAAGCTTATTCTGGGGTAAACTTGGATAGTTTTTTAAAGAGTATGACCTTTCAAAAAATATCTAAGGAAGGTTTGTTAAACATTGGCGAAACCATAGAGTTAATGGCAGAAGCTGAGGGCTTACAAGCACATAAAAATGCTGTAACTATTCGATTAAAAGATTTGAAATAACTTTGTTTTTTCTACTTAGGTAGGAATCTCATGAATCTATTTTTAAAAATGAAAACATCAAGTTTCAATATAGATAACTTAATAAGGCCAACCATCAAGGCACTAAAACCTTATTCATCGGCAAGAGATGAATTTCAAGGGAATAGTGATGCTATGGTATTTCTGGATGCCAATGAAAATCCATTTGAAAATGGCGTGAATCGTTATCCAGATCCGCAACAAGGCAGCCTAAAGCAGATACTTTCTAAAATGAAAAGTGTCAACACCAAAAATATCCTTCTAGGAAATGGTAGTGATGAAGTATTAGATCTTATTTTTAGAGCTTTTTGTGAGCCAAATAAAGATAATATTATCATATTACCACCAACTTATGGCATGTATAGTGTACTAGCCAATATTAATGCTATCGACATAAAAAAAGTACATCTATCAAACAGTTTTCAACCACAAGTTGAAACTATTTTGGATACAGCAGATGATAATAGTAAAGTTCTTTTTCTATGCTCACCAAACAATCCAACGGGTAATAGTTTTTCAGATCAGTCCATTGAAGAATTACTAAACAAGTTTAATGGAATTGTAGCCATAGACGAAGCTTATATCGATTTTTCAGAAGAAGCTAGTTGGATTAATAGGCTAGAAGAGTTTCCTAATTTAATAGTTACCCAAACGCTTTCTAAAGCTTATGGGATGGCTGGAATTAGACTTGGTATTTGCTATGCATCCGCTGAAATCATTTCAGTTTTAAATAGCATAAAACCGCCATACAATGTGAATGAATTAACCCAACAAAAGGCTGTTCAACAATTAAGTATAAAGGATCTGGCTAAAAATCAGATCAATGCTATTTTAAAAGAACGCGCTAATTTAATTTCTGAATTAGAATCGATTGATTTTATTTCAAAAATTTATCCATCAGATGCCAATTTTGTATTAGTTAAGGTTGATGATGCAACCAAACGTTATGACCAACTTATAGAAAAAGGTATAGTAGTAAGAAATAGAACCACCCAACCAGGCTGCCAAAATTGTTTAAGATTAACGGTTGGAACCCAAGAGGAAAATGAAATATTGATAAAAATGCTTTTATTAATATCGAAATCCTGAACTTGTTTCAGGAGTTTTTAAAATTAAAATGGCATGTTAATAATTTGAAACAAAAGTACTATGGCTACATTTTAACTAATAAAAATAGAACGGTGTTAAATATTGGCTATACAAATGATTTAAATAGAAGGATTAGTGAGCACCAAAAAGGTAAAGGTGCATTGTTTACAAAAAAATACAATGTTTCATCCTTAATATATTATGAGGCATTTGAAAATATATCAGAAGCCAAATCAAGAGAAAAACAATTAAAGAATTGGCATAAAGAATGGAAATGGAATCTTATTAAGAATTCCAATTCAGAGTTAAAAACATTGACTATTAATTAAATAAGGTCCTGAAATAAATTCAGGATCATATAACAAAGTTATATGAAAAAAGTATTATTTATAGATCGTGACGGTACTATTATCAGAGAACCTGCTGATGAGCAAATAGATGCACTGGACAAATTAGAGTTTTACCCTAAAGTGTTTCAATATTTAGCTAAAATAGCTAATGAATTAGATTATGAAATGGTTATGGTAACCAATCAAGATGGCTTAGGTACAGATGCCTTTCCTGAAAGTGATTTTTGGCCTATTCATAATTTTATAATTAAATGCTTTGAAGACCAAGGCATTGTTTTTAAGGAGCAGTTCATAGATAGAACTTTTGCAAAAGATAATGCGCCAACAAGAAAGCCCAACACAGGGTTATTGACAAAATATTTTTCTGATGATTACGATTTAGAGAATTCATTTGTGATAGGAGATAGGCTAACAGATATTGAATTGGCTAAAAACTTAGGAGCAAAAGGTATCTTTATAAATGATGAAACACATTTGGGAACTAATGAAATCACTGTAAAAAGAGACCAGTTAGATCCTTTTATAGCTTTAGAAAGTAATGATTGGAAAAAAATATATACCTTCTTAAAAACCAGTGCACGTACTGGAGAAATTATTAGAAATACTAATGAAACGAAGATTGCCATTCAAGTAAATCTAGATGGAACAGGGAAAAGTGAAATTAATACAGGACTAGCCTTTTTTGACCATATGCTAGATCAAATAGCGCGTCACGGACAAATTGATCTCACCATAAATGTAGATGGGGATTTAGAAGTTGATGAGCACCACACGATCGAAGACACTGCCATCGCATTAGGGGAGGTGTTTAACACAGCTCTAGGAAATAAATTAGGGATAGAACGTTATGGCTTTTGTTTGCCTATGGACGATTGCTATGCCCAAGCGGCTATCGACTTTGGCGGAAGAAATTGGCTCGTATGGGAAGCTGATTTTAAACGTGAAATGATTGGAAAAATGCCAACAGAAATGTTCTATCACTTCTTTAAATCGTTTACAGATGGTGCAAAATGCAATTTAAATATTAAGGCAGAAGGACAAAATGAACATCATAAAATAGAAGCTATTTTTAAAGCGTTTGCAAAGGCCATAAAGATGGCGGTAAAACGTGATATAGAGAAAATGATTTTACCGTCGACAAAAGGCATGTTATAAAATTTAAAAATTCAGATAGACGAATTACGAATTTACACCTCGTAAACCTGATATTATAAAAACCAAAAAATCAAGTGAAATTAGTCATTATTAACTATGGTGCTGGAAACATTAAAAGCATTCAATTTGCTTTTAAACGCTTAGGGATTGACGCTGTTTTATCAAATAATCCAGAAGAAATTTTAGCTGCAGACAAAATTATTTTCCCTGGTGTTGGTGAAGCAAGTTCTGCCATGACCATGCTTAAAGAGAGTGGATTAGATAAGCTTATTCCTAATTTAAAACAGCCCGTTTTGGGGATCTGTCTTGGTATGCAATTATTATGCGAATCAACCGAAGAGGGACATACAAAAGGTCTTGGTATATTTAGAACAAAAGTAAAACGCTTTAGCAATGATGTAAAAGTGCCACAAATGGGGTGGAATGTTATCAAAGACCTGAAATCTAATTTATTTTTTGGGATTAAAGAGAATGAATATATGTATTTAGTACATAGTTATTACGCAGAACACTGTGATGAAACTATTGCAAAAACTGATTATGGTATTAATTATGCTTCAGCTTTGCAACACAATAATTTCTATGGTGTACAGTTTCACCCAGAAAAGAGTAGTTTAGCAGGTGTTAAGATTTTACAGAATTTTTTAGAACTCTAAATTATATTAATTAGCTTTCATGAATGAAATAGATAAAAAAACGATACTTGAAACTTACAAATGAATTAAAGTTGAAAAGTATAAAGATGATGAAAATTTATCTTGGGAAGAACGCTATAAGAATTTAGAAAAGCATCATATAGAAGAAACTACATTCTTGATTAAGAAGATAAGAGAAGTTGTTAAAAATATTTGACAGACCATAATGAGCGCCAAAATGTCTCAATTATAAAGTAGTATTAATTAAAAAAGTCCCCTGCCTTCGCAGGAAATATCATGAGAATAATACCAGCCATAGACATAATCGACGGAAAATGCGTTCGATTAACCAAAGGAGATTACGACACTAAAAAAGTGTATAATGAAAACCCTTTAGAGGTTGCGAAGATGTTTGAAGACTCTGGCATTGAATACCTGCATTTGGTTGATTTAGATGGCGCAAAGGCAAAACATATTGTGAATTACAAAATACTAGAGCAAATAGCGTCTAAAACAAGTCTTAAAATAGATTTTGGAGGTGGCTTGAAAACAAATGAAGATTTACATATTGCTTTTAATTCTGGTGCAAAACAGATTACAGGAGGAAGCATTGCTGTTAAAGACCCTGAAACATTTGAAGGTTGGATTAATAAATATGGCGCCGAAAAAATTATTTTAGGTGCCGATAGTGACCAAGGGAAAATATCCATTAGTGGTTGGATGGAGCAAAGCAAGGAAGACGTTATTCCGTTTATTAAATCTTATCAAAAGAAAAGCATCAAATATGTTATTTGTACAGATATTTCAAAGGACGGTATGCTTGAAGGGCCATCAATTGAATTGTATAAGCAAATTATTTCAGAATGTACCAACAGCAGTAATGATCAATCCATTAGGTTAATCGCATCTGGTGGTATTTCATCTATTGAGGAGTTACCTGCTTTAAAAGAAATTGGCTGTGAAGGTGTCATAATAGGAAAGGCTATTTATGAAAATAGAATAAGCCTGTACGAATTAGAAAAATTTATATAATACATGCTAACAAAAAGAATCATACCCTGCCTAGACATTAAAAATGGCCGAACCGTAAAAGGTGTTAATTTTGTTGATTTACGTGATGCTGGTGACCCTGTTGAATTGGCCAAGCAATATGCCGATATTGGAGCAGATGAATTGGTCTTTTTAGATATTTCGGCAACGTTAGAAGGGCGGGCTACTACTTTAGATATGGTATTACATGTCGCGGAGCAAGTAAACATCCCATTTACCGTTGGCGGTGGGATCTCATCTATTGGAGATGTAGATGCTTTATTAAAATGTGGGGCAGATAAAGTCTCCATAAATTCATCAGCCGTTAAAAGACCTGAACTGGTTAATGAACTATCCGATAAATTTGGTAGTCAATGTGTTGTTGTTGCTATAGATGCAAAACAAGTAGATGGTGAATGGAAAGTACATTTGGCTGGAGGTAGTATTTCAACCGATATTGATTTGTTTGAATGGGCAAAAGAAGTGGAAACACGTGGTGCAGGAGAAATTCTGTTTACCTCCATGAATCATGACGGTACTAAAAATGGTTTTGCTAATGAGGCTTTAGCCAAGCTGTCTGAGGCTTTAAACATTCCAATTATAGCCTCTGGGGGAGCAGGAAATGTACAGCATTTTATAGATACCTTTAAAGAAGGCAAGTCTGATGCTGCTTTGGCTGCTAGCGTATTTCATTTTGGTGAAATTCCAATTCCAGACTTAAAAAAAGAATTAAAAGCGAATAATATAGAAGTGCGACTATAATCCCCTTGCCCCAAAGGGAATTTTACGAGTAAAAAATTAAAGTTATGATAAATAAAAAAAATATAAATATTATTTCTCCCTCTTGGAGGGAGTTAGAAGGGGCTCTCGTTCCAGCAATCATACAAGACGCTACCACTAAAAATGTATTGATGCTGGGATATATGAACGAAGATGCTTATCAAAAAACAATTGAAACCAAACAGGTAACTTTTTTTAGCAGGAGCAAACAACGGTTATGGACTAAAGGAGAAGAGAGTGGCAACTTTTTAAACCTAGTTGATATAAAAAATGATTGTGATAACGATACACTTTTAATTCAGGTAAACCCTGTTGGCCCTACATGCCACAAAGGCACAGACACTTGTTGGAAAACAGAGAACGAACAATCGTATGGTTTTTTCTCAACCTTAGAGAACGTTATTACAGAACGTATTTCTAATAAAGACACCAAAAAATCATACGTTGCAAGTCTATTTGATAAAGGCATTAATAAAATAGCCCAAAAAGTAGGAGAGGAGGCTGTAGAAACTGTTATTGAAGCTATGGATAATAACGACGAACTGTTTTTATATGAATCTGCCGACTTATTATTTCACTATTTAATGCTACTTAAAGCTAAAGGATTCAGCTTAAAAGATATTGAGGAAGAATTAAAAGGAAGACACAAATAATTAAATTTCATTATATTTACATTATAATAATTAAAATTATTGCCCCATGAATCTACAAAAAACCATCCTATCTTTATTATTTTTTGTAATTACGTCATCAGCTGTATTTGCTCAAAAAGATATCGATACTAAAGTAAATGACTTCATTCAACGTGATAATGTTATGCTGACAGAGAATGATAAAAGTTTAAAGCTTTCAGAAATACAACAAGCTAAGGCTAAGGAAATTTATAAAGCGCTTATTCTTTTTCAAGCAGAAACATCTAAATCAAAGAAAAAGAAAGAAGGCTATAAAAAGGAATTGCAAGCTAAACGTATAGAAACCTTAGATGCAATAAAAAAAATGTTAACTTCCAAACAGTTGGCAGCCTATAACGCTTATGGAGCGAAATAGCAACTTCTATTAATCATAATTAAAACAAAAAGAAAAGGGCATTAGAAATATTCTAATACCCTTTTTTTAGTTAATCAGTTAAGCTATTATATCATGAAATCCATCCTTTTGCATGAGATTTTCTGGAAAACCAAAGAAAAATAAATGCAAAGATGATAATCATAACTGTCATCCATAAATTAGTAACTTTTCCACTAATAAAAGCATACCCCATTTGGAGAATTACAGCAATTAATGAAATTAACCAAAAGATTGTCGCCCATTTTTTTCTCAATAAAAGCCCAATAGCACCAATAACACCTGCAAAAACTGCAATGGCAAATACAGCGGTAAGCCATGAAGGTGCGCTTGCAGCTATTTCAAGCTCTTCGGCAGAGAAAGCATTACGATATCTTTCTGTATTGTAAGCTTGCCCTAAATAACCGTCTACTCCAAGTCCGTTCCAGATAAGTGCAATAACACTTACTATCCAGAACCAAACAGGTGGTTTAATTGTTGATGCTTCAGTCATAATATTAGTTTTTAATTAGTTATTTTGTTATACAAGTTATAAATTTTTTCTAATAATTAATTAAGAGTATTCCTTTTAATGCTAATATTAAAGCATTAGTAATCATACAATAAATCGTTCTTGTATCATCTTAATTAAAGAACTGGTAATAATAAAAAAGCAAAAAAGCCTATTTGAAAATTCAAATAGGCTCTTTATTGTATTTAAACTAAAACTGTTAAGGTCTAACTTCTTTTTTAACAATATAGAAGTTATCAAAATACGCTACATAATTTTGCCCAGGACCTAAAATTCTAAAATATATTCTTGCTAATGGTTGTGCATTAGTTACTTCAAAACTTTGTTCTAGCCACTGTCCTACAGGTTTGTCTGGACTGTTCCAGAATTGTCTCCACTCATTTAGGAACCACAAACCAATTTCGGAAGGAAGAACATCTCTAGACTCAACATACATCCAATATTTCACTTCATAAGTTACACCAGTTTCAAAAATTATTGGATCATCTAAATATACTTCAGCAGCACATCTTTCACCATTAGCCATACTCATTTTCATACTATAATCGCCATGATAAGCTCTTTCATCGGTCCATTCTAAGCCACCTTCATTTGCTCCCCAAGCAGGTGCAAAAGGTTGCCATGGTGCCCCAAAGTCTTCAAAACTACCAAAAACATCACCTAATAAGTTTACATCGTGCATAATTACAGGTGCATCTGCAAAAGCAACTGGAGTACGTGTATCTGTCGATTCTATACCACTTCCTGGTAAAAGTGTTACTGTGATTACATCTGGTCTATAAATAGGATCTGCTAATACAATGTCTAAGAAAGTTGCATCATCTTCATTAATCGTAACCGATGCAACTGGGAAAATGACACCATTAACATCAACCTCAAAGAAAGATTCTTTGTTTATAAATGGTGCAAATTCACCATTAAAAGGAATGCTGATAGTTTCGTCTTCTGACTCGGCAATTTCACCCGTAAGTTCAAACGGTTTACTGGAAGGTATAACCTTAATAGGTCGTGGTATAACGTATTGATCGAAATCTCCAGGGATGTTTTGTCCTTGTCTTGAAACGTTTACACCAGCTTCAAAATTCCCTAATCTCTTAAATATAATTTGTGCCACTTCATCGCTACTAGAAGCAATAACATCATCTTCTTGCTGTTCAACACCTTCGGCCAAAGCGTTTCTTACAAACCACCATCTGTCGGTTGGCTCACCAATTGTAGTAAGATCTGTAAACTCTAGAAAGTCACCAGCTTCAACATAAATAGTATCGTTACTTTCGTGTTCAATAACTATATCATTTTGTTTAACTTGGATTTCAGGAATAATTGTATCGTAAACTTTTACACTAAATGTTGTGTCAATAACCCAGGTGTTACCTGCTTCTTTGGCAGCTAAAGTGTATGGGTTTCCATCTCTAAACCCTCTAAACTCTACATATTCATCAAAGACATTAAATAATCTTACTTTCTGTTGTCCAGATTTTTTAAAGTATACATGTATCGTTTTATCTGTTGAAGTTGTGTCTCCAGGGTTGATAATTTTCTGTTCGTATATATCTGAGGAATCTCTACTTTTAAAAGGTCCTTTTAGGAAGAAATTCCCTTCGTCAATTGTCCACTCATGGTGTGTATATCCTCGAGATAAATTAGTAAAGGATATATATTCAAAGATATTTATTTCTAAAGGTTTTTGACCTTGGCTGGTATAAAATCCAGTATCTGAAAACTCATTTGGTGCATCGTAACTATCATCCTGACACCCAAAGAAGGCTAGAACTAGTATGACAGCTATTAAATATATATTTTTCATAATCTTTTTTTAATTATATAAATTAGGATTAGCAATTGTTTCACTATTTGGTATAGGCCAATAAGCATGGTTCGCTTCATTATAGTTTACCGCTGCTTCTTGAAACTCATTCCAATCAAGATCTACCTCAGGATCAGATGCATCTAGCTCTTTAACAATAGAGGCCCATCTCCATTGCATTGAACCGTCCTCTTTTTCAATTTCATAATGATCTGCTGCATATCTTTTGGTAGCTAACTCTTCAAAACGTTGCTTTTTAATACCCCATCTTCTAAGGTCAATATTTCTATTTCCACCATCACCTTCGGCAGATAATTCAAGCGGGTATTCTACATACATTAAATGATTCATTAATCTGTCTGCATCATAAACCTCATTATCATGATCATTTAATGGAAATTCTCCAGATCCTATAGGTCCTAATAGTCTAACACCAGATCTACGTCTTATTTTATTAATATATAGCATTGCTTCGTTAACATCACCTGTTTGAACCATACACTCAGCATATTGTAAATAAATCTCAGCCAAACGTATTAATCTTTGGTTAATTCCAGAACGTACTTTTCCTGGTGTAATATCTGCCTCTTTTTCAAAGCCTAAATCCCAATTGGTGTGTTTTCTCCAAAAGCATGTCATTTTAACATTAAAATTAGCGGCCTGTCCTGTTTTAGAAAATCCATAATATTCCATATCATCATCATCTACCAATGCTACAGACCAAGACGTTCTTAAACTAAACCTTCTAAATCTTTGGGTTCCATCTTCTTCTGTAATCATATTTCTAGGATCAGAGAAGTCTAAAGGGTCATTTCTATATTCTAAAATCAACCAGTTTGCTGCTACTGCACCAAACCATTGACCAGGTGCTCCTGTAAACTGTCTGTCATAACCACTAGTTGAGGCCGTATCTCTAGCATCCCAAGGGTTTAACTCATTTTTATAATCTATAGAATATACCAACTCTAAAATAGACTCTTCGTTAAGCTCGTCCAGTGTTGTAAAGTTGCTTCCTATGTTTGGTGTTAAGCTATATCCAAATTCATCTATAACACGTTTAAAAAGAACAGCTGCTTCAGTATAATTTCCAGCATATAAATACGATTGCCCCATAATGGCAACGGCAGCCCCAGCTGTCACTTTACCTTTTTCTTTATCATCCCAAGTAGCAGGTAAGTTTTCTGAAGCATACTGCAAATCTGCTAGATAAAATTGTCTTACTTCATCAGCTGTACTAACAGGTCTATAGTATCCATTATCACCACCAGCTACAATATCCCAAATAGGAACAGAGCCACCATTAAATGAATTGTGAAGATTAAAATAAGCATACCCTCTAATGAATCTGGCTTGAGCTAAAATCAGGTCGTTTTCTTCTTCAAGATCTTCATTACCAAAAGTGCCTCCTAACCGTTCTGTAGCTTCAATAACCTGATTGGCTCTAAAGACAGTTGTATATAAAGCTCCCCATTTTTGATTAATAACATTGGAAGCTTCATTAAAGGTTTGCAAATAATACTCATTGGTATTGTTGGGTCTTTGCCAACCACTAGACCAAGCTAAATCTGATCTTGACAATTCGTTTACCAAATGGTAATTGTGTGGAGAAGCCATTCCTTTATAGGCTCCAACAATTCCTAATCTTAGATCGTGAATATCATCCCAAAATGTTTCAGTTGATATAGCATTAGGGTTAGATTCTTCGAGAAAGTCGTCTTTACATCCTGTTATAATCGAGCTAAATGCCAAAATCAGGATTATCTTAATATTTAATATTTTTTTCATAATCATTTTTTTAGTTTAGAATTCAAATTGTAAACCAGCTCTTACTTGAGAACTCACCGGATAGGTTCCTTTATCTATACCTCTGGTACTTAAACCGTTATTACCTACTTCTGGATCGAATCCATCATATTCGGTAAGGGTCAAAATATTTTGTCCTGTTACATAAAATCGCAACTTGGACAATCCAAATTTTTCTAATTTACTTTTAGGGATACTATAACCTAGTGTGATATTACGTAATCTAACAAAAGTGCCATCCTCTAACCAGTAATCAGTTCGGCCTCTAACGTTGTCATGTGTTTGAGATCCTCTATATATAGGTATTTGAGATGTTGGGTTTTGTGGTGTCCATCCATAAATTAAATCTTGGTGGTTTCCTACTTGGTAAGCAAAAGCTTTGTTACCATTCATGATTTCTCCTCCAAAGGCACCATACCACTGCATAGAAAAATCAAAGTTTTTAAACGATGACGAGAAGTTGAACCCCATTTCGAACTCAGGATTTCCACTTCCAGAATATTGCCTGTCATTAAGGTTAATGATACCATCTCCTGCATCTGCTATGCCATCTCCATCAGTATCTACAGTTAAGGCATCTATCATTCTTAAATCACCTAGCTTAGCTTGACTCGTAGGGAACTCTAGCAAATATTCAGCCAGTTCTTCATCTGTTTGTATAACACCATCAGTTTTAATTAACATAAAGGCTCCTGCTTCTATACCTTCTTTTACTATAGATACCTGATCAGTATCATTATCTGTTCCAGAAATAGTACTATCACCAAAATAAAATTCTTTATTGGTTTCACTCATTCTAGTAATCTTATTTTCATTTTTAGTAAAGGTTAAACCAGCATTCCACGAAAATTTACCTTTACTTCGGTAATTTGCTGTCAATTCTACTCCTTGATTAACCATATCTCCAATATTAAGTATTACCTCAGAGTTGTTACCACTACCACCTCCAACAGTAGGAGGAAGCCTTACAGGGAATAGCATATCTTTTTTATTGGTTCTGTAAATTTCAGAAGAGAAAGTAAGTTGGTTATTGAAAAAACCTAAATCATACCCAAAGTTTGTAGAGACAGACGTTTCCCATCTTACATTTTCGTTGGCAAAAGATTGCTGTGTAGCTCCTAACTGTAAGTTTTGATTAGTACCTGCTCCAAACACATAATCATTTTCCAAAATAATAACGGGTCCAAAAGCATATTCTTGAATCCCTTGGTTACCTGTTGTTCCATGACTTGCTCTTATTTTAAAAGAAGACACTACAGGCTTTATTGATTCCCAAAAAGTTTCATCAGATACATTCCAACCTGCTGAGAAAGATGGAAAAATACCCCAAGGTTCTTTTTTGAATTTTGAAGACCCATCTCTTCTTACACCAGCACTAAACAGGTATTTACCTTTATAATTATATTGAACCCTACCAAACATACCTATTAAAGTGTTTACCCTATCTTGTGTCCATCTGTTGGTACCTGTACCTGCATTTGGATCGGCAGTAGCTCCATTTAGTACAGTAATTCCATTATCTGCTATATCAAACTTTGAAGCAAAAAATTGAGAATACGTATATTTTTCTGCAGAATATGTTGCTGTCAATTGGAAGTTATGGTTACCAAAACTCTTTTTGAAATTAAGAATGTTTTCCCAAGTATTCTTTTTAGCAAGTGTACTTTCATTATATATTCTTGATCTATCTGTAGTAAGCTCATTACCTTCCCAATCGTAAGCCCTAAATTTAGGGTTTATGGTAATTCGTGTACCATTATCTCTACTAACAGATGCTCTGGTAGTTAATTTTAAATTATCGTTAAAATTATATGTCAAGCTTAATGCTCCATCAAAGTAATGATTTTCAGAATTATCTCTTTGAATTAGTCTAGTCCCTAAATATGAAAGGTTTTGGGCTTGAGACCCATCACCAGCATCATCATTTTGTGTATTATCTATTTCTAACTGTGGCTGGTAAGCCGCATAACTAATAACTTCTTTAGTTAATCCCCATGGAGCATATTCCCGCTCTTCCATTCTGAATGACATAGATGATTGAATGTCCCATTTCCCTTTACTATAAAAAGCATTGGATCTTACATTAAACCTTTCAAGACCAGATTTTATTATAACCCCTTCTTGATCGAAGAAATTTGCAGTAACATTATAAGTTAATCCATCTTTTCCTCCCGAAACATTTAAACTGTAGTTTTGGATTGGCGCATGATCATTTTCGATAAGAGATTTTAGACTTGTATTATTTGATAACAAATGAGGCGCACGCTCTACAATAGTCCATGTATTTCCAAAAACCGAATTATTTTGAGCATTACCAGTTAAAAATAATTGATAAATTTTGTCCTCAAGTCCTAATATAGGCACACCAGAAGTAATACTTTGTACACCATAATAACCATTGGCACTTATTTTCATCTGGCCTTCTTTTCCTTTTTTGGTTGTTATAATAATAACCCCAGCAGCACCTCTTGTACCATAAACAGCTGCAGATGCAGCATCTTTTAAGACATCTATAGTTTCAATCTCTTCGATACTAATTCTTGGATCTCCTTCAAAAGGAATACCATCAACAACATATAAAGGTCTGTTATCACCAAAAACAGATGTTAGACCACGAATTTGTACATTAGCTTCATCACCTGGAGCTCCAGAACTAGCAGAAACGGTAACACCTGCTATTTGTCCCTGAAGGGCAGCACCTACATCTGAAGTGGCAGTATTGATAATGTCTTCAGATTTTACTCTGGCAACGGCTCCTGTTAATTCTTTCTTTTTCTGAGTACCGTATCCAACAACAACAACTTCCTCTAATGTAGAAAGGTCCTCTTTTAAATCTACATTAATAGTCGTTTGATCACCTATAATAACTGTCTTGTCAATATAACCTAGGTAACTAACGCTCAACTTGCTTCCTGGAGCTGCTTTAATTTCATAGTTTCCATCAAAGTCTGACACAGTACCTGTTGTAGTTCCGTCTACTATTACTGTCGCTCCTGCCAAAGGCTGTCCATCACCCGTTATATTCCCTTTAATAGTTGTAGACTGTGCTTGAACTGCACCTACACTGCTTAAGCAAATAAACGTAATTAGAAAAGCCTTGAATTGCCATCTTTTAAATAGCTTCTTTTCAAGTAATTTAATTTTCATATTTTATATTAGTTAAAGTTTAAGTGACAAATATTGCTAATTAATGAAGTAAAGAAGGAAACGCATGTACTTATAACTAAAACATATGTTCTAAATCTTAAATTTTTATTAATTTTTTGTAAACAATTATTTACTTGATATATTCGTAAATAGCTGTAAATAAAGAGTTTTGAGATTGCTTAGCTTTTAAACACATTTTTTGCTTTTTAAGCTAGTATTAGTTGGTAAAATGGCCTATTTTACAGCCCAATTTTAAAAGAATGAAGAAGTATTTTTATGTTTTTACTATCCAATATTTAGGATATCGCTTTCATGGTTGGCAAAAGCAGCCCGATGTTAAAACACTTCATTTGATGGTAGACAGAACCCTAAATTTTATTCTAGAAGGAAAACGTTTTAAAAGTTTAAGCTCTGGGAGAACCGATGCTATGGTTTCTGCCGAAAATGCTGCCTTCGAACTGTTCTTATTCGAACCCATTGAAGATGAACAATCATTTTTAGAACTATTTAATTATAACCTCCCTCAAGACATAAGGGCTACCAGTATACGTGAAGTTGATGCAGAATTCAACATTATTAACCATTCAAAAATTAAAGAATATCTGTATTTATTTACTTGTGGAGAAAAATGCCACCCGTTCTGTGCACCTATAATGACGACTGTTCTTGATGCGTTAGATATTAACATCATGAAACAAGGGGCCAAGCTTTTTGAGGGCGAACACTATTTTAAATCTTACTGCTACAAACCTAGTGATACTGGTATTTATGATCGAGAAATTTTACTGTGCGAATTAGTAGAAAACACCATCTATTCGGCTAATTACTTTCCAAAAAACACCTATTTATTACGAGTAAAAGGAAAGGGGTTCATGCGAAATCAAATAAGATTGATGATGGGGACACTAATCGATTTAGGAAAAGGCAAACTAACCTTAAACGATATAAAAATAAGCCTTTTGCCCAATAGCAATATAAAAATGACATATATCGCTCCTGCATCAGGACTTATTCTTAACAACATTGAGTTTGAATAATAAAGTGATTTTTGTAATTTACCTCACATTATTTAGACTACTGAATTTATTCAAACTATAAAAACGAACAGATATGGGAGTAAAGGTTCCAAAAGAAGCATTGGATTTTTTTAAAAAACTAGAAAAAAACAATAATAGAGATTGGTTTAACGAACGAAAGAAAGCATTTAAAGCTGTGGAAGCTGAAGTTAAGCAGGTGTATAACACCATTTTTGAGACCTTAAATACACATGATGAAATCGATAAGATAAAAATGTTCAGGATTTATAGAGACGTACGTTTTTCTAAAAACAAAGCCCCCTACAAAACACATTTTGGTGGTTCGTTTCATAGAACAAAACCAAAACTAAGAGGCGGTTATTACCTCCATATCCAACCAAACGATGAAAGTTTTATTGCTACAGGTTTTTGGGAGCCAGCTCCAGCTGATTTATTACGAATTAGAAAAGAGTTTGAAATGGATGATAGTGAAATTCGTGAAATATTAGCAAACAAAAAGTTTAATAGTGTTTGGGGGGATACTTTTATAGGAGACGAGGTAAAAACAGCTCCAAAAGGCTTTAGTAAAGATCATAAAGCTATAGACCTTATAAAAAAGAAGCAATATATTTTTACTAAGAAATATACAGACAAAGAAGTGTTGAATACTAACTTCATTAATGATGTCAATGAATCATTTAAAACTATTAGACCTTATTTTGACTATATGAGTGATGTACTTACTACCGATTTAAATGGGGTTTCTTTGATTTAGGGACGTTGTTGAATCGAAAACTCTCTTAATCTCAGTTATCTTTAATTAAACAGCAGTTAGTAATTCTGGTTTTTCAAAAAGCTGAATATTATTGAGCAACCGCTCTTTTACAATACGCATCATTCGCTTATTTAAAGCTGATGAGTTTTGTATATACAATTGATATTCTTCTACAGTAAACTGGCCAATAATCATTCCTTTTAAGGAATTTCTAAACTTCATATCTTTTTGAATCGCATTTTCAATATAGATTAAGCGTTTTTCCATGGATAAATCATAAAAAACCGATTTATGCTTAACTATATAATTTTTAAAAACAGCAATCAAAAGGTCACTTTGCAGTTTGACAATGGGTCTTAAAACTAAGTTTTGAAAACGCTCATCACTACTCATAGTATCATTAATAGTAGTAGAAGGAACTTCTGGACGAATACTTTTTAGATTGAATTGTCTTGTGTTCATGATATTGGTTTTTATAAAAATATTGATTATTAAAACCGAAAAAATATGACTACGCCCATACTTGTTAACGAGGTTATTAACAAAAAGGCTGAAAATACTCATTTTCAGCCTTTTAATTAAAATACATTATGTTTTATCTGGTTCCTAAGCTTCTTTTGAACTTTTCATTTTTGATAGCAGGACATTTAAATTTGGCTCAGACCTCCATCAACCTCTAATTCAACACCATTTATATAAGATGCATCTTCAGAAGCCAAGAATAAAGCCGTTCTGGCTATTTCTTCAGAAGCTCCAAAACGTCCAAGGGGCACCATCGCCGCAAACCCTTTTCCTGTTTCTTCAAGTACGTCCTTTGGTAAACCCATTTTCCCGAAAATAGGGGTTTCAATTGGTCCTGGCGCAATCGTATTTACTCGTATTCCTCTTGATTTCACTTCAGAAGTCAATACTTTTGAAAAAGCACGTAATGCGCCTTTACTTGCAGAATATACACCAAAACCATCAAATGCTTTTTGATTTACAATTGAGCTTGTAAATAAAATAGAACCGCCATCATTTAAATAAGGCAAAGCCTCTTTAGTAGCCAAAATAGGTCCTTTAACATTAGTTTCAAAAACAGCATTATAATGATTTTCGTCAATCGATTCAATTGGAGAAATTGGAGCAACTCCTGCATTGAGGAATAACACATCAATATTACCAAATGTATCGGTTGCCTTTTTTATTAAGTTAGCATTGTCTTCTGATTTTGAAGCATCTGCCAAAACAGTAATAAATTCGCCTTCTAAAGTTTTAGCTACTTCGTCCAATGCCTCTTGGCGTCTTCCAGAAAGAACAACTTTGGCCCCTTCCTTTAAAAATAATTTAGCCGTAGCTAATCCAATTCCACTGTTTGCGCCCGTTATAACGGCAACTTTGTTTTTCAATTTACTCATATGATTTACATGTTTTATTTGAAACAATCGTTCCAAATAAGGTTAAAAAAAAAATTAAATTAATGTTTGTGTAATCGTTTTTGCAATACCCTGTAAGTCTTTCTTATCAGATATCATAATACCAATGGTTCTGAAACCTAGTATAGATGTATATAAATACCAGGCATATTCGTTAGCAGTTTTTTTAAGATTAATAATAGATTCTTCTTGTCCTTTATTAACAAATTCTTCTAATAATGCAATAAAAGAACGTTGATTATCAGTTAAAAACTTAACAATAGATTTATCCTGATTGGCCATTTCTGACGTACAATTAGTAATTAAACATCCCATGTTATCTTTATCTTCAACAATTTCATTTATATAAAATTCAAAAAGAAGCTCTATAGCGTGTAATGGACTATGAGCCTTATGCAATGTTTCAGAAATTTTTATAGTATAAATACCTTGGTATGATTTTAAACACTCCAAAAACAAATCTAGCTTACTTCCAAAAGAATTATATATACTGGATCTGTTAAGAGCCGTAGCATCTACCAAATCTTGCATAGATGTGGCATTAAACCCTTTGTCATTAAAGACATTGCTAGCCCTTTTTAAAACTAGTTCCTTATCAAATGTTTCTACTTTTGGCATTTTTATTTGAAATGTACGTTTCAAATGTATAAAATATTTTTAACATGCACTGTTAAATTTTTGTTATTCAAAAAAATCAGACTATTTCAACAAAACCAAAGCATTCAAAATACGTTCAAAATATTTACTTTTGAATAAACAATTACACCATATGAAGTTTGGAAGTGTTGATAACCCAGAAATAATAGATTTTACTTTACCTGAAGACCATTTAGGTACTCTCAAAGTACTAAATAAAGTAAAATATGATAATATCCCAGAAATTTATGTAGGTTGCGCTAAATGGAATAGGGCAGACCTAAAAGGCTTTTACCCTAGGGGAACAAAAGACGAATTGGCATATTATTCAAGACAATTCAATGCTATTGAGTTAAACGCCACTTTTTATAGAATTTTTCCAGCAGAACAATTTGCTACCTGGTACAGTAAAACACCTTCGGGGTTTAAGTTTTTCCCTAAGTTAAATCAGGAGATAAGTCATTGGAAACGTTTACAGGATACACAAGCAGTTATTGAAGATTACCTGTACAACGCTTCTAATTTAAAAGAAAAACTAGGCACTGTCTTTTTACAAATGCACAGTAATTTTGCGCCTAAAGATTTTAATAGGGTTGTTACTTTTGTTGAAAATTGGCCAAAGGACATTCCATTAGCTATTGAGTTTAGGCATACAAACTGGTATAACGATGCTTCTATATCTAAAGAATTATACCAGTTGTTAGAAGCAAATAACATATCCAATGTTATTGTAGATACTGCGGGCAGACGCGATTTAATGCACATGCGTTTAACCAATGCTACAGCTTTTGTAAGATACGTAGGGGCAAATCATGAAACAGACTATACGCGTTTAGATGATTGGGTGAAACGATTAAAATTTTGGAAAGATTCTGGAATTAAAGAAATCGATTTTTTTATTCACCAAAATATAGAAAAAGAATCCCCTTTATTATCTGCTTATTTTATAAAAAAACTAAATAAAGAATTAGGATATGCCCTTACTGTTCCTAATGAAAGTAAACAACAAACATTGCTTTAACACCTTGTTTTAAAAATTGTAATCAATTCCATTGTTCTATTGCATTAAATTCAATAAAGATAATATCCATTAGCAATTTTATAAAAATTTTATAGCAAAGCCTCTTAAAGTTTTAAATATCTGCAATAAAGCATAAATTTGTAGGCACTTATAGCTTCTAATGCTGGATTTTCTTTGGCATTGAGGGGTTTTTAATATAAAATTTAAGATATTTATGAGTAAAACATTGTTTGACAAAGTGTGGGATTCGCATGTTGTTAGAAAGATTGAAGGCGGACCAGACGTATTTTTTATAGATCGTCATTTTATACATGAAGTAACAAGTCCAGTAGCATTTTTAGGCCTAAAGAACAGAGGAATGAATGTTATGTACCCCGAACGTACATTTGCTACTGCCGACCATAATACGCCTACCATTAACCAGCACTTACCAGTTGAAGACCCACTATCGGCAAATCAATTAAAAGCTTTAGAAGATAATTCTAACGAATATGGTATTAGTCACTGGGGGCTTGGTCACAAAAAAAATGGTATTGTACACGTAGTAGGGCCTGAAAATGGTATCACCTTTCCTGGTGCAACGATAGTTTGTGGGGATTCGCATACATCAACTCATGGTGCATTTGGTGCCATTGCCTTTGGTATAGGAACCTCTGAAGTTGAAATGGTATTATCTACGCAGTGTATCATGCAGCCAAAACCTAAAAAAATGCGCATCAATGTGAATGGGCAATTAGGAAAAGGCGTAACACCTAAAGATGTGGCGCTTTATATTATTTCAAAATTAACAACTTCTGGTGCTACAGGTTATTTTGTAGAATATGCGGGTGATGTTTTTGAAAATATGACTATGGAAGGACGTATGACCGTTTGTAACCTTTCTATTGAGATGGGAGCTCGTGGTGGTATGATCGCACCCGATAAAACTACTTTTGAATATTTAAAAGATAAACCGTTATCTCCAAAAGGAGAAGCTTGGGATGCTGCAGTGGCACAATGGGAAACTTTGAAAACTGAAGAAGGCGCGACTTTCGATAAGGAGTTAACATTCTTAGCTAGTGATATAGAACCAATGATTACTTATGGTACTAATCCTGGTATGGGCATTGGTATTTCTAACAACATTCCAGATGCCGATACAATTGAAGGTGGTGTAGCTACTTATAAAAAGTCTTTAGACTATATGGGATATCAAGAAAACGATTCCATGCTTGGTAAAAAGATTGATTATGTATTCTTGGGAAGTTGTACAAATGGTAGAATCGAAGATTTTAGAGCGTTTGCTTCTATTGTTAAAGGCAAACAAAAAGCAGATCATGTTACCGCTTGGTTAGTTCCTGGTTCTCATGAAGTAGAAGATAAGATTAAAGAAGAAGGAATCTTAGATATTATTACTGAAGCTGGTTTTGTATTAAGACAACCTGGTTGTTCTGCTTGTTTAGCAATGAATGATGATAAAATTCCTGCTGGAAAATATGCAGTGAGTACTTCTAACAGAAACTTTGAAGGACGTCAAGGACCTGGATCTAGAACATTACTTGCTAGTCCTTTAGTTGCCGCAGCAGCAGCAGTTACAGGTGTAGTAACCGATCCAAGAGATCTTTTATAAGTTTAAAGACGATATTAAAAAAATTGAATAATATTTTGTCAGGTCAACACTGACATACAGAATACTAAAAAAACATGGCTTACGATAAATTTAATATACTAACAAGTACAGCAGTTCCATTACCGTTAGAAAATGTTGATACCGATCAAATTATACCAGCTAGATTCTTAAAAGCTACAGAGCGTAAAGGGTTTGGAGATAATTTATTTAGAGATTGGAGATACAATGGAGATGACACACCAAAAGAGGATTTTGTATTAAACAACCCTATTTACAGTGGTAAGATTTTAGTAGGAGGAAAGAATTTTGGTTCTGGTTCTTCTAGAGAACATGCTGCTTGGGCGGTTTACGATTATGGATTTCGTTGTGTGGTATCTAGTTTCTTTGCCGATATTTTTAAAAATAATTGCCTAAACATAGGCGTTTTACCAGTGCAAGTGAGTCCTGAATTTTCAGAGCAAATCTTCAATGCAATATATGAAGACGCTAATACAGAAATAGAAGTGAACTTGCAAGAGCAAACCATTACTATTAAATCTACTGGTGCTCAAGAGTCTTTCGATATCAATAGTTACAAAAAAGAAAATATGCTTAATGGTTTTGATGATATTGACTATTTACAAAACATGAAAGGCGAAATAGAAACATTTGCAAATGGTTTGATGCTATAAATGGCAATGAAGAGAATAGAAATAATGGATACGACATTGCGCGATGGTGAACAAACCTCGAGCGTGTCGTTTTCTGCTTCAGAGAAATTAACCATAGCCAAGCTTTTATTAGAAGAGTTAAAAGTTGACCGTATAGAAATAGCTTCTGCCAGAGTTTCAGAAGGCGAACTTCAAGCCGTGAAGGATGTGACTAGCTGGGCCAAAGAAAATAGTTATTTGCAAGCGGTTGAAGTCCTAACTTTTGTTGATAAAGGGGTTTCAATAGATTGGATGATTGAAGCAGGAGCCAAGGTTCAAAACCTACTAACAAAAGGTTCATTAAATCATTTAACTCATCAGCTAAAAAAGACTTCTAATCAGCATTTTAAAGAAATATCAGAAACGATTTCGTTTGCTCAAAAAAAAGGTATTGAAACCAACATCTATTTAGAAGATTGGAGTAATGGTATGCGCAATTCTAAAGACTATGTTTTTGAGTTTTTAGAATTCCTTTCTACGCAGCCAGTAAAGCGTATCATGCTTCCAGATACTTTAGGTATCATCACACCAAAAGAATCTTACGATTTTGTAAAAGAAATTAAGGATAAATATCCAAGCTTACATTTCGATTTTCATGCACATAATGATTACGATTTGGGTGTCGCCAATGTTATGGAAGCACTTAGAGCGGGTGCAGACGGACTTCATTTAACTGTAAATGGGATGGGTGAACGTGCTGGTAATGCACCCATGTCCAGTACTATTGCTGTTATTAATGATTTTATGCCCGAAATAGAAATGGGCGTCAATGAAAAAGTATTATATACTGTTAGCAAATTGGTTGAAACATTTTCAGGTGTTATGATTCCAGCTAACAAACCTGTTATTGGAGCCAATGTATTTACGCAAACCGCTGGAATACATGCAGATGGTGATAATAAAAAGAACTTGTATTTTAGTGATTTATCACCAGAACGCTTTGGGAGAACGCGACAGTACGCCTTGGGAAAATCTTCTGGAAAAGCGAACATTCAGAAGAATTTACAAGAACTAGGCCTCCAACTTAATGATGATGATTTGCGACAAGTTACACAACGTATCATTGAGTTAGGCGATAAAAAACAAGTGGTTACCAAAGAGGATTTACCATATATCATTTCAGATGTTTTAGACTATACTTACGAAGAAAAAGTAAAAGTCAACTCTTATGTACTAACACATTCTAAAGGCTTAAAACCTTCTACAACAGTTTCTATCACTATAAATAATGAAACTTTTGAAGAAAATGCTCAAGGTGACGGACAGTTTGATGCTTTTATGAATGCGATAAGAGCGGTCTTCGAAAAGAAAGACATGGTATTGCCTGGCTTGGTAGATTATGCTGTAAGAATCCCTCCAGGGAGTCATTCTGACGCTTTGTGCGAAACCATTATTACCTGGAAAAATGCAGATAAAGAATTTAAAACTCGTGGTTTGGATTCGGATCAGACGGTATCTGCCATTAAAGCAACCGAAAAAATGCTAAACATTATTATTAATTAAGATTACAATAAAACAAAATAAATGAAATTTAATATTGCGCTTTTAGCCGGAGACGGTATAGGACCAGAAGTAATAGATCAAGCTGTAAAGGTTAGTGATGCTGTTGCTAAAAAATTTGGACATGAAATAACTTGGAAACCAGCATTAACTGGTGCAGCAGCTATTGATGCTGTTGGAGAACCTTACCCAGATGCTACACATGATATTTGTGCTGCTGCTGATGCAGTTTTATTTGGTGCTATTGGCCATCCTCGTTTCGACAATGACCCATCTGCAAAAGTTCGTCCAGAACAAGGTTTATTAAAAATGCGTAAAAAACTAGGCTTGTTTGCTAATGTAAGGCCAACTTTTACCTTCTCATCTTTATTAGACAAGTCGCCATTAAAAAAAGAACGTATTGAAGGTACCGATTTAGTATTCTTGCGTGAATTAACAGGTGGTATCTATTTTGGAGAAAAGGGGAGAAGAGATGAAGGAGAAACTGCTTACGACAATTGTGTTTACACACGAGCGGAAGTACAACGATTGGCTAAAAAAGGATTTGAACTGGCCATGAGCCGTTCTAAGAAATTATGCTGTGTTGATAAGGCTAATGTTTTAGAAACCTCTCGCTTATGGAGAGAAACCGTTCAGGCTATGGAAAAAGATTATCCAGAGGTAGAGGTAAGCTACGAATTTGTTGATGCCGTAGCGATGCGATTGGTACAATGGCCTAATAGCTACGATGTATTAATCACTGAAAACTTATTTGGAGATATTTTAACAGATGAAGCTTCTGTTATTTCAGGATCTATGGGGCTTATGCCTTCTGCATCTTTAGGATCAGATATTGGTTTATTTGAGCCTATTCACGGATCTTACCCACAAGCAGCTGGAAAAAATATAGCAAACCCAATGGCTACCGTTTTATCTGCAGCTATGATGTTCGAAAATTTTGGTTTGCAAAATGAAGGGAAAGCTATTAGAGAAGCGGTTAACAAAGCTTTAAATGAAGGTATTGTTACTGAAGATTTATCCGATGGAGGAAAAGCTTACGGAACTCAAGAAGTAGGGGACTGGTTAGCTGAAAATATTTAAAATTAACACAATACTTACTCTAACTATATTTGAACGCAAACTCTTTTATTGAGTTTGCGTTTTTATTTACTTCAAAAGAAAATAAAGTCTAGTAAATTGATTACTCTGTAAGGCTTTTTGCTTGAAAACTAGAACCCGTAGGCAATTCAAAGATCTCCAAATTAAAGTAGGGAAGTGCTGCAATTAAATGATCGAATATATCTGCCATAATATATTCGTAATTTGCCCAGCGTTTATCATTACTAAAGGCATAAATCTCAATAGGAATTCCTTGGGTTGTTGGCGCCAATTGACGTACCATAATCGTCATATCCTTATTAATAGCGGCATGCTTCTCAATATAGGTTTGCGTGTATTTTCTAAAAACACCTAAATTGGTAAGATTCCTACCGTTTAACAACATGGTTTTATCAATTTGATGATCATTATTATAGCTGTCAATATCCGCCTGACGTTTCTTTATGTAGTCACTTATTAATTGAATACTACTAAATGTTTCCAACTGTTCTTTGGTGAGGTAGTGCACGCTGTCCATCTTAATCGATATTGAGCGTTTAATGCGTCGACCATCAGAACTCACCATCCCACGCCAGTTTTTAAAGGAATCGGAGATCAGCGCATAAGTTGGAATGGTTGTTATCGTTTTATCAAAGTTCTGAACTTTTACAGTAGCTAAGTTAATTTCAATCACATCACCATCGGCGCCATATTTTTCAAACGAAATCCAATCACCAATACGTACCATATCATTAATAGATACTTGGATACTGGCTACAAACCCTAAGATCGTGTCCTTAAAGACCAGTATAATCACAGCAGAAGCTGCACCAAGAGCTGTTAAGAATTTGATGAAAGGGGTATCTGTAATGATGGCAATGGCCGACATAAATCCTGCTACCCAAGCAAAAATCATAAAAACCTGAATATAACTATCTATGGGTTTATCCTTTAAGCGAGGCAAAGTCTTAAAGTAATCCTTTAAGGTATTTAAAAAACTCCTTACTATCCAAAGTGTTAATACAATAGCAAATACTTGAAGTCCTTTTTCAATAACTCCATCGAAATTTGGGAAATCCTTGAAAATAATAGGCGTGAATTCCATAGCGACCAGAAGCGGAATAATATGCGCTATATTACGAGGCACCTTATTGGCCACCAGAAAATCATCAAAATTTGTTTTTGATACCGAAGCAAACTGATTAAAAGTTTTTACCAGAATTTTTCGAATCACAAAATCAATAATAAAAACAACAACAAGTAGTATGAGGAGAAGTCCTAACATATTGAGGTATTCTGCTGTTTTTTCAGAAACACCTAGCTCTATAAGGTATTTATAAATCAAGTGACGGTAACTATCACCAGACTGTACAGCAGCTACGACTTCATTTTGAACAATTTTAGTCGTTTGAATAGTGTCTTGTACAGTGGAGACAATTTCAGTGTTAACAGTTTCTTGCATCAAGCGAGGCGTTTTAAATATTTATGATCGACATAAAAGGTTCCTAAAGGTATTATAGAGGCCACTAATATGATTAAAAACTGATTTTTATTCCAATTTGTTTCTTTTTTATACATGAAAGCTAAAATAACATAACCCATAAACAGCATACCATGCGGCATTCCCAGCATTTTCACATATTGTGGATCTCCAGAAATATATTTAATGGGTGTGGCTATAAAGAGTAAAAGAACATAGGAAACACCTTCTAAAAAGGCAACCAGTCGAAATATATTGATAAATGATAACATAAATATTTTTTAAGTACAAAAATACAATGAGAAAGCCTAAAAGCCTAGATTTTAGATGTTTTTATAAAACATTAAAGATAATAAGTCCGTAGATCACAAAACGTAATAGGCGCAAGGAACCATAAAGTACTACACCTTTAAACGGAAAGCGAATAATGCCTGCAGCTATACAAGACATAGAAAAGGGTAGTGGCAAAAGAGCACCGACAATAATAAGAAAACCGCCCCATTTTTTAGAGTTCTTAAGCTGTTTAGCCATTTTAACCTCCAAATAGTTATGAACACTCGGGATTTTAGTAATAAAAACGCCCAGCCAATAAGATATAAGACCTCCAAAATACGATAGAAAAGCCAAAAAACTAAGATATAGCCAAGGGCTTGGCATTTTACCAGACCAAGCAATAAAGACTTCTGGTGGTATAATTCCTAAAAACGTTTCAGATACAAAGAAAAAAGCCAATACGCCATAAGCTGGCAAAGCTTCGGTCATACGAACCAATGCATCATTAATATTAAAAAAGTGATTTAAAACATAAATCCCTGCTACAAGCAGCAAGATTACAGGCAACGCTTTTTTAACAGATTCCCAAACAAAACTGTAAAATCCAGTATAGCTATAATACTGATGTAGTAAGTGTAAACGATTTTTTTCAGTCTTAGACTTAGGTTTAGATTTCATGTACTCATGTAAATTTAAAAGGCTAACAAATATAATAGTATCTGTCGTATAATAAAAGGAGAACTTATTTTTTAGTGCAAATTTAACATAGAATAAGCCTAATTGAAATCTAAAGGAGGTGTGTTGTTTTAAATACTATTTTACATAATATTAATTATAATTCATTTTCAATATTATAATCAGACATTATATAAAATTGCTTAATAAACTTTAATTTTTTGAGTTTTATTGTAATAGTAAGGAAAGTTATAATTTATAGATTATTTTCATAATCCATACTTTGATTCAATACACGAACAATCAAAATATCAATATCTGTAGCCAAATAAAAAATAGTGTGAGATTTATAAGAAAACCTTTTTAATGATAGTATTAATTCTGATGCATCACGTCCAAGAGTAACATTATCAGCTAATATATGAAAAAGCTTGGCATTCCTAATAAGTAGGTCTGGGCTTGTTTTAGTCCAAATGTTTCGATACCAAATTCATACATTTTGCCAAGATCAATTTCTCGGCGCTTCGCTTCTTGATACTTTATAAACGCCCATCTGCCCGCATACGGTCTTCAACTTCCTTCATGATATCTGGAACGGATTTAATACTAACACCACTTTCCATACCTTCAGTTATAGCTGCTTTGAGTGCTGAAAATTTGGCGTTTTTTGCTTGATCACGAGGGTATTCACTATCATTAGTAAACTCTCCTATTGTAATTCGTGATTTTATCCACTTATCCTGTTTTTCTGTAAATGTTATTGTTTTTCTAATCATGGACATATTTTTTTTGTTTAAATAATCATACTATTGATGCTAGAACATAAATATTATATAATCCGACGTTATATAAAATAGAGATAAGTTATAAGTAATTTTTGTCTAATCTAATAAAAACAATACTATAAGTACTATTTATTAATTTAAATAATAAACTTATACATATGATTATTAACTTACTACCTTAAAAGTTATGTTCACTTGTTTTTATTAAAGAACACCTATTTATGATTGTAAAAAAAAATCACATACTGGCTTTAGTTTTAGCATGTTTTTACTTCACTCCTATGCTTTCGCAAAACACCATGAATATTACTGGTAAGGTTTTAGAGAGCAATACCAATATTCCTGTTGAATATGCTACTATAGCTATATTTGATAACGACTCTAAAAAGGCAATTACAGGAACCATTACAAAAGAAGATGGCTCATTTTCATTAACAACAGAAGCTACAAACTTTTATATAGAAATAAGTTTTATTGGTTTTGAAACAAAGATTATTGCAGATTTTAATATAGTAAATAGAACGATCGATTTACAAACCCTATTTTTAGATGAAGTCTTTACAGGATTGGATGAAGTGATACTGCGCGCTGAAACATCACAGACCGAATTTAAATTGGATAAACGTGTCTTTAATGTTGGTAAAGATTTAAGTGCTACTGGAGCCAGTGCATATGAGGTTTTAAACAATGTACCTTCTGTTAATGTGAATATTGAAGGTGAAATTAGTTTACGAGGTAGCCAAGGTGTACAAGTATTAATTAATGGCAAACCTTCGGTTTTAGCAAGTGATGATGGTAATGCTCTTGGTACGATTACTGCAGATATGATTGAAAAAATTGAGGTCATTACCAATCCGTCTGCAAAATATGATGCACAAGGAACTGCAGGAATCATTAACATCATTATTAAAAAGTCTGAAAAACGTGGGTTAAACGGTTCTGCAACGCTAAATGTTGGTGTGCCAAACAGCAATAGCTTTGGATTGAGTTTAAATAAACGAACCGAAAAATTTAACCTGTTTAGCCAATTGGGATTCGGTATACGAACATTTCCAGATGAAAGGAAATCCATAAATAAGGATTTAGTGAATCATACTACTATAAATAGTAATGGTGAAAGTGAGTTTGATGAAAAATTTGGTAATATTTTAATTGGAACAGATTATCATTTAAACGACAGGAATGTTTTAACATTATCTGGTTCGTATGCTTATGAAATTGAAGATCAATGGGCTCAAACTAATTTCGCTGCGTTTGATGCTTCCAATTCTATAACAGATCAATGGCACCGTGATGAAAAAACCGAAGCAACCAATCCTAAAATACGCTACGAATTGCAATATAAATCCGACTTTAAAAGACACAAGGATCAAACCTTGTTATTCAGTGCATTGGGAAGATATTTTGGAAAGGACCAATCATCGGTGTTTAATAATACTACTATAATTGGAGACTTACCAGATGAAGAACAAGAATCCCGAACGGATTATAAATTGGAAGAATACACGTTTAAACTGGATTACACGCATCCATTTTTAGAAAAATATACTTTAGAAACTGGTACACAATACGCTATTAACAATGTATCCAATGATTTTGCAGTACGTGATTTTATTGATGGCGAATGGGTTAACAACACTAATTTCACCAATATATTCGCTTTGGATCAGAATGTATTAGCGCTTTACACAACAGGAGCTTATGAAGGCGAAAAATGGGGAATTAAAATAGGCCTTCGCCTTGAGAGTACACAGATTAATACTTTATTGGAAACTACAAATGAATCCAGTAAACAAGATTATACCAATGTATTTCCAAGTGCACATACTTCGTATACGGTTTCAGATAATTTTTCGTTGCAAGTTGGCTATTCCAAACGTATCAATAGACCTGGTTTAAGACAGTTAAATCCGTTTTCGAATATTAGAAATAACTTCAATATTTCTGAAGGAAATCCAAATCTACAACCAGAATATACAGATTCTTACGAGTTAACAAGCATTCATAAATTCGATAAAGCATCCTTAAACTTTAGTTTGTATTATAGGCACACTACAGATGCTGTAGAACGTATAACTGTTTTTGAAGACAATGTAAGTGTTTCCAGACCCGAAAATATTGGTACCAATAACACCACAGGTTTTGAGATAAATGGTAAATACAATCCTTTGGATTGGCTCAGCATAAACGGAGATTTTAATATTAATTATTTTGATAGGAATGGTGTTTATGAATCTGAATCTTTTGATTTTAATGGTAACAGATGGTCAACGAGTATTACCTCAAAAGTCAAACTTCCTGCTCAATTTGATTTTGAATTCTCTGGCGATTACAGATCTGAATATGAAACATTACAACAAGTAGTTTCAGAAAATTTATTTTTTGATATTGGTTTGAGAAAAAAAATAGTGAAAGGCAAAATCATTCTGAATTTAAGTATTCGTGACCTGTTTGCTTCTCGAATAGATGAAACGGTAACTTCTCAATCAGATTTTTACTTGTATAACAGTCGCCAACGTGGACGCTTTGTCTCTTTTGGAATTAGTTATGGATTCGGTAAAGGTGAAGCCATGCAATTCTCTGGTCAGCGAAGATAAAATAACTTAACATGAGCCAATATTTTTAATTATCCAGAGGTTGCTGAGCTTGTCGAATATCCCCAGAATATTTTGTTTGTTCCATATATACGGCGTCTGGGGATAATTGAACATTTTGATTCTTTTATCTTTCTCAATCAATCAGCTTAAAAACTTAGCTTACGTTTTCTTCCAGTAATTTGCCAAGTATCTATAAATTTATTATTTATGATTACTGAAACTTCATCATGTAAGTTTATAGTTGGGCATATATGGTAAGGAAGCCCATAAATAACATCGCCAATATTAATATGGTCCCAACCTTCCACTTTTAGAACACCATGCTCCTCACTTTGGGACATTAGTTGACTATTATCTAGGTTTAAAAATTTAACTCTTTGGTGAATCGGGTTTTCAGAACTTACAGATTTATGTCCAAGATCAATGGTTAATATGCCTTCTTTAGGCTTAGAAATAACTCTACAAACTAGTAACGCAGCGTATTTAAATTCCTGCTCAGTTAATTTTTCACTATACCCCCAATCCCAAAGTACACAAGTCCCAGGGCTGGCAATTCGTTGTTCACTTAGCAAATGTGATGTAAATGATGGGGTGCCTCCACATATTAAGCTTATACTAGAATACCGTTTCTTAAGTGTTTCAAATAAAGCTTTTATGGGTTTTAATTCACTTTCAATTTTGCTATTTCTATTTTCAAAGTCTTTGTCTCTTAAATGACCATCATAAACATGAAATCCTTTAAAGCTAAGAGAATCATATTTAGGAATTTCTTTAATCATTTTATTTAAATCGGAACCTAACATAATTCCTGAACGGTTCATGCCACTATTAATATCAATATAGAAACCAACATTAAGCTCATACTCATTAGCTGCCGCGTTAAGTTTTTCAAGTGAAACAATATTATCAATTATTGTAAAAAAAGAAGTTTGAGGAAAATATTTAGATAAAGCGCAAAATCGCTTTATTTTTGGTCTAACTAATTGATGCGCAATTAAAACACCTTCAGCTCCAGATTTTGCGGCTATTTCAGCTTCAGCTATAGTAGAGGCCTTAAACTTTTTGATTCCCAAACCAACCATTATCTTTATGACCTCTGGCATTTTATTAGTCTTTACGTGCGGCATAAGTAAAGCTGTATTACCTTTTACCATAGAAATCATTTTATTAAGATTGTATTCTAAACGATCTTTATAAAGTACTATGGAAGGGGAATCAATAACATTTATATGGTCTATGTCATACCAGGTTTTCATACGTTTAAATCTTCATAATTATTTGATTTTATGTAAATTATAAAATTTAGAGCGTATGTAACCGCTACGCTCTCACATTAAAAATTTTAAACATTACCTTTTGTTAAAAAATGTCTAAAATTTATTAATGTTCGTTTCATATACTACCTAATTTTCTTTTTTAAAATTTCCCTTAAATATAAATAAAGGTTGTTTTTTAGATGGTTTACTAATATTGGGGCTCTCATAATACATGGTTTTCCCTGTAATAATGTCACTATCAAATGAAATCTCTGTGTATAGTATACCATGAGGATGCAATAATGCATATGTATTATCTCTTTGCATATATTTAAGCTTGTAACTTACCTCCTTTTCAGTACCAGTATCTAAAATAAGACGATCATTTTCACCATCTAAAAGAAGATCCCCTTTCTTTAAAATTGACTTTCCGTTTCTATTTTCAGTTACATTTAGTTTGGCAGAACCTTTAGGCTGAGGCTTAGGTGATGGTTGCGTTAAAAAAGGCAATGCAAGCATATGAGCCGTTTCTTCTATTCGCCAAACGCCATAAGCATTGAACATTATGGCAATGGACAGCTTATCTTTTGGAAAAAGGCTTATTACAGTACGCGTGCCTTCCATTGAACCTGCATGTTCATATACTTCACGATTATCTATATCCCAATTTTGTCGCCATCCAACTCCAACGCCTGTTTCTTTTCCTGAGCTTAAGGTTTGTGTTCTAAACATAGTATCTACTATATCTTTTCTTATGAATCCATTCGTGTATCCATTTGCCATTTTAACCAGATCTGATGGTGTAGAAACTAGTCCTCCCCCCGCCCACTTATAACTTGGGTCTTCTGGAGCCATAATTTTTACATAACCTACGTTTTTTTGAAACCCATAAAGTTGTGTCATATCTTCAGGAGGATTACTAATCATGTGCGGACCTGTGGCATTCATAGATAATGGCTTGCATATAGTTTCATTAACCAAATCAAGAAAGCTTTTATTTGAAGCTTTTTCTAAGACACGTGACAGTAATGTATACCCATGAGTACTATATTTATACTGCGCTCCAGGTTCATGCAAAAGTTGAATATGAGAAAACACATTCATAGCGTCTTCAACACTACTATAGTAACGTTTTTCGCGCTTATCTTGATAAGAATAATGGGGTACGCCTGATAAGTGTCCGGATAATTGCTTAATAGTTATAGGATACGCTTTTTGTGCGTATGTAGGAATGTATTTATGTACATAATCATCAAGACTTAGTTGTTTATCTTCTATTAATTTAGCAAAGACTGTAGCTGTAATAATTTTAGATACAGAAGCAGCTCTAAATTGCGTTTTTGTAGTGACTTTTTCTTTGTTTTCAACATTTGAAAAACCAAAACCTTCAGCAAACGTTATACTGTCATTTATGCCAATAGCCACCGACATACCTAGAGGTGTGCTTGGTAATTCCATATAGGCATCTATTAGATCTGTGACTAGTGCTCTAGATGCTAAATGATCCTCAGTTTGCTTTAGCTCATTTTGTGATTCGCAATTACAAAAAATTGTCAGAAAGAATAATACTAAATATTGCTGTAGTAAAGGAATCCTAGAATTTATAATTTTCATAATCTTATTATTTAATTATCTTTACATAAAGATATATGAAGCAATAATACAAAATATCTTTATATAAAGATACTTTACGTTGCATTTTTATCTAAATAATGTGAATCTTGGATAAGAAATTTTCGTCAGTTAGAGTGAATTTCACGATTGAAATGAGTGAAATTTGTATCGAAAACAAGAAAATTTCTAATCAAAAATGCACTTCTCGATACAAAATTCTTGTAGAATTTTACTCGAAGTGACGTGTTAAACCTTAAACAAGATTCACGTTAAATAATTTAATATAATGAGTGAAAACAAAGATTTATTAGATAGTCTAGTCAGTGATTGGAAAAAAGAAAGGCCAGATTTAGATGCTTCTGCCATGTTAATAATTGGTCGAATTTTAAAACTTAGCAAAATCTTAGAAAAGAGTGCCAATTCAGCCTTAAGTTCTAACGATATATATTACACAGACTTGGATGTATTAGCAACTTTAAGACGATCTGGGAAGCCTTATGAGCTAACCCCTAAACAATTAATGCAATCTGTTTTAATTACATCTGGAGCTATGACTGCTCTGTTGGATAGATTACTAAAATTGGAATTGATTTATCGTTCTCCAGACCCTCTAGATGGACGTATAAAACGTGCTGGTTTAACTAAGAAAGGCATTAAGGTTATAGATAAAGCTATAGAAGTTAGATTTCAAGAAGCTGATAATTCTGTTGGTATGCTTAATGAAAAAGAAAGACACCTACTTTCTGAATTATTAAAAAAAATGACTTCCTATTTAGATAACTAATAACATTCATAGAACTTTTTATGAGTTTCCTTACTATTCTATTATCTAGTTTAATTTAAATTAAAATCTATGAGTAAAGCTCAAGTTATCCCGAATCAAGTTCGGAACAGGCTCCAGGCTAGAACATTATAGTGTATTTGTAGTTATATTGTTTTTTTTCAAAAGGTACATTTGATATCTATAATTCTACATTATGTCAAATATCCCCAAAATGTTTTGTCTATCTAATTTATACGGCGTCTGAGGTCATTAAACATTTGCTGCATATTATAATTCTCGTATTCGATGAAAATATCTCACCAATCCCTTTACTGTCCCTAATTCAACTGATAATTTCTAACAACCTCTTTTTCGTCCCTGCTTTAGTCATATTCGGCACATTTTATAGGATGGTTCTCGTTAATTAGTTTTTTTAGAAACCAGTTTAGTTTTGAAAAAACTATTTAAACCATTAAAACAACAGAAATGAAAAAACTGTTTATATTTTGTATTGCCATATTTTTTTTATCCTGTGAAAAAGATGATGTGGTATTTTCAAATGATTGTTTTACCGAAAGCATTGCAATTGACAGCAAAATAAATGGCGGTTCTATTCTTCAAACATGGGTGTTTGCAAGTTCTGGTGGAAAGCAAGAGACGACCATTTCGCAAAAAACAAATGCAAACTGGGTTTCTTTATCTCCTATAATCGCTATAGATGACAAGTCCGAACAATTTCCACCTTTTAAATATGATTTTCCAGTAAGTGCAGAGGTAGAAAAAATGAAAGTTATTATCCCTAAAATGGTCAATAGTGGGTTGTATAATATCATGTTAAAACCTTTAACGCATTTTGGCGATGTAAATGAAAATATAAGAGACTCTTCATTTTGGGGAGATTTTTATGTAGATAGAGAAGACGTGTGGCAAGACATAGAAAGAACATATACAGAGCTGTTTTACGAATTTGCAAAACTATCTGAAGAATTTCCTGAAGTTAAGCTATTGGCCATAGGTAATGAGCTTAAAGAGTTTAGTAAAAGACGACCTCAATTTTTTAAGGAGTTGATTGCAAAGATTAGAGCAGATTTCCCTAATTTAAAATTAACATACGCAGCCAATTGGGACGAGTACGAGTCTATTTCTTTTTGGGACGATTTAGATTATATAGGGATAAACTCTTATTTCCCCTTGGTGAACAAGAAAACCCCTTCTATAGTTGATGTGCAACAAGCTCTAGTTCCAGTAAAGAACACATTAAACACATTGTCATGCCAACTTGAAAAACCTATCCTGTTTACAGAGTACGGCTTTAGGAGCATAGATTATGGCGCTTGGGAAGCATGGTTGTTGGGGAATGTAACGACTTCAAATCACAATTATGAGGTCCAGAATAACTCGTACATCGCTTTTTTTGAAACGTTTTGGGGTGAAGATTGGGTAGCTGGAGGTTTTTTTTGGGAATGGAAAATACTAATTAATGGAGAAATCAACAATCCAAAAGAAAATGGATGGTATGTCAATGACAAACCCGTAGAAGAAATCATTAGAGATAGATATAGAGATTAAAGCAAACATTAAGAAAATAATTACTTTTATTCCCATTCCGCACACATCCTCACTCCACTCCTCTCCCCTTTACTCATTGTATACTGTTTTAATAAAATAGGTATTCGTGAATCTCGTACCTCGATTTCAGAAAAAAGAGTATTCACTCGATCATAACCACTTGATAAACAGATGCTATAAGCTCCTAAATGTCATTGCATTTACGCCCGGGGTAAACGCCATACGAGTACATTATATAGCATTTTTAATATGACTTACCATCGATGAACTACAAGAATTTCAGTACGTTCGTCGATTTTTCGACGAACGACACACAACTATGAATAATGTTTGCAAAATTTAGCCAACCAAATCTATTAGATTAAATAACTATGAAAAGATTAGCTTTTGTTATGCTTTGCCTTGTCTTTATGTTTGTTTCCTGCTCTAAAGACAATACTGAGGAGATTTCTAATGACGATAGTGAGGTCATTGAGGAAGACGATACTAATGGGAATGGCGAAGAAAGTAGTAACACGTACGCTTTTCTTAGTAACGATTTTCAAGTGAATACTTATAAAGATAATAATCAGAACTATCCCAAAGTCGCTGTTGCTCCAAATGGTAAGGCTATAGTAGTTTGGGAAAGCGAAGGGTTAGATGGCGATGGCCATACGGTAGCAGCACAGCGCTATAATTCTGATGGCTCTAAATGGGGTAATGAATTTGTGGTAAATACAGAAACTAAATCTACTCAAAGCCAACCCACCGTTGCGGTGGCAGATGATGGCTCGCATATTATTCTCTGGCGCAGTAAAGATCAAGATGGTAGCGGTTTTGGTGTGTATGCTCAACGCTATAATAACGTTGGTAATAAAGTGGGCACCGAATTTAGAATAAATGAAGAAACGAACTCTAATCAAGCCCTTGCGCATGCCGCATATCATAGCAATGGCAACTTGATGGTTATTTGGGAGAGTGAAAACCAGGATGGAAAGGCAGGTGAAATCTACGCTCGAGTTTACGATGATGAATTCAATGACATAAGTAACGGCGAATTTCGGGTAAATACGGTTATAAACGGATGGCAAAATACGGCTAGAATCGCAACCGTCCCAAGTGGTTTTATTGTGGTCTGGGAAAGTCTAAATATTGATAACGAAAGACTCGCAATCGTTTTTAAACGCTTTAATAGTGAAGGCACTGCATTAATGACAATGGAACAGCAAGTTAACACGCGTCAAATCTGCGATCAAAAAAACCCAGATATTGCAACACTAGCAAATGGAACCTTTGTAATTGTTTGGGAACACCTTGAAGATCCAGATAAATGCAGCAGCGTTCAAACCATGGCTACCGATATCACGGCACGAATGTACAACAGTGATGGCACTGCTTTAACGGATGAAATTATATTGAGTCAAAATACCAGTGGAGATCAAAATCTGGGAGTTACCAGAGACCACCGAGGTGGGTTTGCTGTAGTTTGGCAAGCCGATGCGTCATCTAATGATAGTAGCGATGACATATACGGGATACGTTTGCTAGACACAGGCAAACTCATTGGAGATGTCTTTACAGTTAATAGTAACACAGACAGCTATCAAGTTTTTCCAGCTATTGCCGCTGCTCCAGATGGTAATCTATTTGCTGTTTGGGGGTCATGGTCTGGCGATGGTAATGGTACCAGTATTAGAGCGCGACAATTAAAGGTTGGTGAATAGCAACCATTTATAGTCATTCCACACACATTATGCCTCTCTCTCCTACGTTGTTGCGTAATAAGTGTTCCATTCACACCTTAAAGAAACTTTTGGAGTAAATTTTTTTCAAGAAACCTCCTATGACATTTATTTTTAAACACAATTATTCATTTCTAATATAATCTGACATCATGTAAGATTACTTTATAAACTTTATTTTAATGATCTACAGGCTACATCTTTTTGTGATCTATAACAGGTTCAATATGAAAAACATCAGGTGATAGTACATTTTTAATTTGAATAAGTCCATTTTCGTCAGCAGATATTAGAATTCTTTTATTTCGGAAATTATTTATAACTTGTATATTAGAAATTTGTAGAACCAATTTTGCTCACTTAGAGTTCACCAACTTCTCTTTCTATTTTCGAAAATTGAAAACTATTTTTTATAATAAACAGGCTACAGAAGTAACCTGCTTGCATTTTAAAATTTAATTAGTAGCTATAATCTATACTATTCTCTCCCCATTCAACATTAGCTTTTCGATCTTTTCCATTATTTATTCTAAAGATAATTGGTGTTATTTTTTGAGTAAAGGGCTCTAATTTATAAGTTCCAATTGCAGTACCTTTTAATAATAATTGGAGTTTAGGATCATCTACCATACCTAATATAGCAGCTACACCACCAACACTACCACCAGCCAATAATGTAGAATAAAGCAAAGAGCATTTTGTGGCTAAAAGCGGATCAATCAATAATTCGTGCAAAGGACTCATATCAGCTGTTGCTTTGTATCCAATGGGTGTAACACGCCCTGTTAAAATAATATTATCACCTACTTTTTCGGGGTTAAAGCTAATTTGTGAAAATTGATTCAAAATATTACCAGTTAACTCTGTAGTTATACTTTTATCGTAATCAACAGTACACATAACCAAGTGCCCAATATCTTGAGGACGTAAACCTAAATAAGATTTAAGCTCTAGCATAACACTTCCTTCTAGATTTAAATGCATAACAGAAAGATCATTACTCATAATAATATTTTTTAAGTTTAAACGAGCCACTCCATTGGCCTCACTAGATGTTTTTAATTTACCGAAATCAATTAATTCACTTGCTTCTGTTGCTATTTTGCAGGCAGCGACTCTCCCTTCATTGTATACTTGATGAGCAATTCTTGCAGATTCTCTAGAGGTTTGCCAAGCAATTCTTGCTGTTTCTCTTGCTACTTTACAAGCAGATCTTGCTGCGGCACAGATAGGGTCTTCGATTCTCTTCGTGGTCTTAAAAAAACCAAGATCAATTTTTATTTTTTTCATACAACTATGACTGCAGGAATGAGGGTAACTAAAATCAGGAAAACTAAAACGTTCTCTTACAGAGTTGCAATCTAGCTTCAAACGATCAATTTCCAATTCATCAGTCTTACTAATTTTTGGAATAGTAATTATATGTGAAATATCTAAGACAGATGATGATAACCCATCGTTAAAAATACCTGCCATAGTTGATTTTGTTATACTGACTGCCAATTTAGTAGAATCATTATACGCTTTAAAGTTTGAGACCCAGAGTTCAACATATTTAACATAATATTTTTCATAGCTTTGGTTTAAATCTTTCAAAGATGAAGTCTTTTGGTATACAAAAGTACTACTAGAATCTTGCTCTTGTTTACTTTTTTCAAGCTCAAGCATTATAGAAATCCCACTCTTATCAATAAGTAGAGCATTTTTTTTTATATACCTCGAAATTTCAACTTTTGGTCCAGAAATGACTGTTTCGTTGTTGCTAAATAATTCACTAGTATTTATTTCTGTAGATTTACCCCAACCTGAATAGAGAGAAGGTGTTTTTTTAAAAAAATGACCATTAATGTTATCTAAAAAATGCTTAGTCACTGGTTTAATTAATGCTGCTATTGCCTTATTAGTTAAACTAGGTTTTTCAGAAGTGAATTCAATTTTCTTTGCTTTTATAGATTTAAAGGCTGGCAAAAAGAAAATACTATCTTGAACAGGAGATATGGCTACATACCCCTGAAGAGATCCAGTGATTTTTGTTTCTATTTCATTTAAGGAAATAGAAAAATCCGCATTCAGAACAATAGCTTGATCTACCAAATCTATACTTGGACTAAATTGATGGACCTTGAATTTTGAATCAGTTATTTTTTTCACTCTTGTTTCAATTTCTTTTGGTAGAAATTCTTTAATCATTGAAGTACTTATTCGCACTCCAATATTTGGTTTTAATGAATCAACATTCTTTAAATTGTCATCAAGTGATTGTAACTGTTGGTCTTTAACAGTTATAGGTTCAAAATTCTCATTTACAAGGCGTTTAATACTAGGCTTACAACTTGTTGTAATAGAAATCAAGACGATAAGCGCCCAAAATCTAATTAAAAATAGTTTTGTCATTTGTATTTAATTTTAAGGTTTATTGGAATGTAAATTCATTCTTTAGATTATCAATCGGATAACTGGCATAGACAGCTATGTCAAGATTAACTTTGTATAGAACTTCTTTATGTTATTAACATAATTTCGTTGGTTTCGTTATATTACAAACAATGTTATGACTTTAGTTAAAACCAAAACATACCCAATAATGGGTAATTAATAAAAACTGTGAATTTTACTTAAATGAGAGGAGTAATCACTTGTAATAAAGCAATTATATTAAGTACAAAAAATATTTTAATTGTTATTCTACACACATTATGCTTCCATCCATACGTCGTCGCATAAAAAGTGTTCCATTAACATTCTAAAGAAACATTTTTTAAAGAAAAAAATCAAAGAAAATTTGAGGTAAGAACTTCGCTTTTACCAGAGCAAAGTTACATAACGCAGAACATTATTTTTTTAAATAATTGACTATTAAAAAATTAGCCTGAGTTCGACCTAAGATTACTGAAATTTTTTATGCTATTGATGATTTTTTTCAAAAAAGACCGCTATCAAATTTTAAACACATAATTCTCAGCGATTAGTATTGTTTTGCTAAATTATTAGATCGGGCTCAAGTTAGAATTTACCTAGAAACTAAATTACAAATAATTTATACTTAAATCTTTACAATCTTTTTTACATCTACTTCATTACCTCTAGTAAGTTTTAGCATGTAAATGCCTGCGTTGAATGAAGATATGTTTATAGAATTTCCATTTAAAGCACCATTAATAATTGTTTTACCTTCTAGTGTGTAAATTTCATAGGTAACGCCATCAAGATCTTTTGAATCAATAATGACTTTATTATTGGATGGGTTAGGATAAATCTTTAAGTCATTAAAAGTAGAATTTGTAATATCCTGTATACTAAGACTTCCTGCTTCTAAATTAAATAATCGCAATACAACACTTGTTACATAGCCTCCACTATCTGGAAATTGTATATTTACAGTATTATTTTCCTTCAGGATATTGTAAGGAACTTCGAGCTCTAACATACCGAAGAAAGAATCTTTATCGGTTTGTGCATCACCTCGAAAATCTGATGGTATGACCAATGTAGTACCATTCATAGTCACTGTTGGTTGTAAAGATAAATTATGTGCTCTACCTAATCCTAATCTTAATGTTGCAGAACCTTCAGTACCTAAATCAAGGTTATTTATATTGAAAATCACTGATGTATTGGCTTGAATACTTTTTTTGTATTCTGTAGCGTAGTTTCTTGTTTCGGTAGATGTAAAATCTATTGCTGGGGTGATTCCAGTTTCATATATTAAAATCATAGTTCCCAACCCTCCTACTGAAACGCTTGCTGGTAAACCATTATAATTTGCTGTATCTAATTTAAATTCGGAATTACTGTAGTGAAAATGTCTTGTTGTGGCACTTGAGATATCGTTTGCTAAAATTCCTAATTCTTCAACATTAACAGTTACATCATTATCATCTATATTATTTAAAATTAAATAGGTTTTATTGCCATGGGTATAGGCATCTACTTGTAAATCTAAGTCTGAAGTTTCTGTAACAAGCCTAGTGCCATTTACCCCTTTCCACAATTCAAAGAACTTTATATAGTCTGAAAAAACATCTTTATTGGGTTGATCGAGTCTAAAAATATTCCATTCGGGTGTCCAGACAGCCATCATAAAAGGGATTGCTTTTTCCATCATATCTGTACGGTCCATAAACTGCATCATCATAGAGTTTATAGAGCTGGTAAATAACCAGTCGTGAATTTGAGTTCTTGTTCCACTACCTTCATGACAATGTGCCCTACCACCATATTCAGTAATTAAAAATGGTTTTTCTTCACCTAATACTAAATGATTGTAATGTGAAATAAGATCCATAAAAGCTTCTAAGTTTCCACCTTTACGATATTTTTGGTCCGATCCTAAACAATGCAAATCATAAAAATGAAACGAATAGAAATCCATATCTGCTCCTGAGTCGTCAATAAACGTTTTCCAACGGGTATCCCAGTTAAAAAAGTTATTGAGTTCTGGATCAGGGAATGCTTCAGCAAAACCTCCTACTTTAGTTTCTGGAAACTGACTATGTATTTCTTTAGCAGCTTCTTTATGGAAAAGAAAAATTTCATTTAGTATATCTATTTCTTCTAATTGACTTGGTCCACCCCCTAACCATAAACGATACTTATCTATTTGTTCCCATAAAGGTTCATTAAGTAATTCTATAAATCCAGGGCGTGGCATACCATTAATACCTCCCGTCCCTGTAGCATCACGCAAATAATCACTTATAAATGCACCATAATTTTTTCCTGCTAAGGCATAATCATTACTTGCATTAGAAACAAAGACGTCGTATAAGTTATACTGACCAGTAACAACTAAATCTTGAGAATCCTCGTAAGTGTGTGCGGTTGTATTGTTGATGTAATTATTCTTCCAAGAATTTAGAGCATTTGAATGATTTGGATATTGGTTTCCAAAACCTGTTATAGCTCCCGTTTCTCTACCGTAATAGACCTCCAAATCGTTAATTAAATAATCCATTAATACTTGTTGGCCATTACTTAACTGCTCATAATTAGCAGAGTGAAGTGTGATAAATTTAGACCTTTCAAAGGTATCAATATTACCAACCCTTTGCTTACGATTGAAATGAATTGATACATCAATTGCCTGAGCGATTAGTGTGCCAGAAGTAAGCAAACTACCAACAATTATAAAGAAAGTAATTTTTTTCATTTTCATATTATATTTATAATGTGTTACCAGTTTTCAAAAAGATTTTTTTAAAATTACTAATTACTCCCTAAAAAAGAGTAAGTTTTAACATGACAAAAACTGAACAAATATCTTTTTAACTCGTTTTCCATACAACATACTTACTTGTAAGAAAAGTAAAGCAAAAAAAGAAATCTTAAGAACAGCGCTTTCCTTTTTTTGAAAACTTAAATCTAATCTTTAGGAATAAAACTTTTGATGGCCAATAATCTCAATTTGTTTTATGGATTATTGTTTGGATCTTAAATTTTCAATTGCCTGTTTGATAACCAATACATACTTTGTACTGCAGTCATAGGAAATGCCGTTTGATGGCTACCTTCAATAACCACATGCTTCAAAAACAAACTGGTATCATTTCTGGATTTAAGTATACTAATGAATTTTTCGACACTTGAACCTAACTCTTTTTCTAAGCCACCATATGAAATGAAAACATTAGCATTCAGCTTTTTGTGTTTAAACTTAAGTTCAGAAAGTAACGGAATATCATTGTTAAGCGATGGACTACCAAGAATGTAGTTTTTAAATATATCTGGTTGCGCTAGTAATATGTATGCTCCAAATTCACCTCCCATAGAATAGCCAAAATAGCTACGGTTATCATCGTCTGTTCGATACTTGTTTTCGACATATCTAAATACATCTTTTCTAATAAAATTTAAATGACCATCTGCTTCCCCAAACTGATATTTAGTTTGTCGTTCTTTGTTGCTTGATTTTCTAATGGAGTAATCTCTGTATCTGCTTAGGTGCTCCCCTATTTCCTTCTTTAAATTTTCATCAATGTTTTTTTGCCAGGAAATTCCAACCAAAATAGCATCTTCTAATATGTATTGAGTAGTAGCCGAAAGTATTTCTATTTGCCACATGGCATCAGTAAAATATATCACAGAGTGCTTTTTGTTATTATTTTCTGAATATCCTTCTGGAAGTTTTATATAAAGCTCATAATGCCTATTTGTGTTAGTCTCCGTAATAGGGATTACCTCTATGCGAGGCAATTCTAAACACGATTTTTTGATATGGCCATTATTACTTTTTTGAGCAAAAACATGGCTTAATGCTATAAGAAATGTAAAAACAAAACAGACGTTTCTCATTATTTAGATTTTATATTATTTACTATTATTACTTGGCAAAAGCCGGTAAGATTCTCTCCGCAACTATTTGCAGGGTACTGTTATCGTTTTCATGAGAAGTAACTACAATTACTAAATCAAGTTCTTCAATTAGAATAATATATTGGCCACCACCACCTTGAGCGGATACGCAGAAATAGCTTTTATCATCGTATTTTAAATCTGCACTCCACCAATAATAACCATAGCCTTGATTTGAAACATTAGTACCACCACCGTAAACATCATCATCACCAGTTAAGAGTATTCTACTGGTTGCTTTAGTGATAAAGGCTTCAGGAACTAACTGTTCGCCCTTCCATTTGCCCTTGTTCGCAGTTAAGATACCCCATTTAACCATATCTCGCGATGTCATACTAGACCTGCTTGCAGACACTGGAAGACCATTAACGTCAGTCTCCCAACCGTAAGTTGTTACACCCAGTTTGTCAAGGAGCTCTTTTTTAATAAAATCTTTGGCAGTTCCTGGTACTACGGCTTCAATAATTTGCATCACCAACCTTGGGTCATCTTGATATAAAAAACCTTGAGACGCTGATGTAATAGGTGCACTGTGTTCAAGAAAAGTCTGAACTTGCTTTTGACCTTTTAATTGAGCAGGCGTTTTCTCAAATGCTTTCCGTTGCTCTTTACTAATACGAATACCAGAACGCATCGTCATTGCCTTATGCAGCGTGATTTTTTCTATACCTTCAACAAATTTTGTGGGGTCCAAGTCTTTCAGGAAACTAATTAACGGCTTGTCTAAATCGGACATAGTCAGATAGCCCAACTGAATAACTCGACCTAGTGCTAAGCAGGTATAGGCTTTAGTTGCTGACGCTTGAAAATGAGGCAGATTAATGCGACCTTTTCTATAATAGGATTCAAAAAGCAGTTTGCCTTTGTAAGCAATAAGAAAACTGTCATTAGGGTCAAGTTTATTGTTGGCAATCTCTTGTGCTAGCTTAATAATCATTGCTTTATCCCCCCCATCAATACCCAATTTTCCCACTGGGATATCATCTTTTTCATCAGAAGGAACTGCATCTACAAAAGCGTCTTTGAGTTCAGGAATATCCCAGAATGAGAGTGTGGTTTCGGCTGTTGTAGCCTTAGGTGCAACACTATTACCCTGTTGCGCAAAACCACTATTTGTAAATATAAGTACTATTAAAAGTAGTAGTAGTTCTGTTTTGTTTTTCATGATTTTACTATTTATAAATGAAGTGCTAATCGATTACTGTTTAGGTCTTAACTCATCAATGATTTTAGCGTCAACCCAAAATTTTGTTGACTCCCAATAGGTACTTCCATCTTCCTTTACTTTTTCTTCTGACCTTGAAAAAAGCAAGTATTTTCCATCTGGTGTTAAAAATGCACCATTTTCTACCAATTCTGTATTTATCTTATCTCCCATGTTTACAGCTGGTCCCCATGAACCATCTTGCTGTTGAAAACTGATATAATTATCAGACCTGCCATAGCCATCTTCTCGCTCGCTACCCCATATTAAGAAGGATTCATCTGGTGCTATAAAGGGGTGCGCTGTCCATTTACCTGAGTTAATCTCCTTACCGAGTAGTTTTGGTGCTTCTCGCTTACCGTTTATAACTCTTGACATACGGATGACATCATTACTTTTATAATCGTCAAAAACTATAGTTCCTTTATCGGAAACAGACGACACCATTATCCCCCAATCTTGCCTGTCGAACATAGGCCCTAGGCTTTTCATTTTAGACCAACCCGAAGCCGTACGTTCAATATAGTTATGTCTAGAGTATAATATGTTGCTATTTTTAGAGCCTCCAGAACGAAATTTATATTTATTAGTTTTATAGGAATTCCCTCCTTGTTTATAAACGACAACAGCTGTCTCAAAGGGATTGTTCCCTGTGTAGGTGAAGTAAAACTCCTGCATATCCAAAGCGCCCGCATTCCCTAATTCCCAATCTTTAGAAGTACTCTTTTTTGGAACAAAAACTTCAGGAGTTAGCCCTGGAGGCTTATAGCCAAAGTAAAGATTTTCGGCTATTGAAGCATCATTCTTTTTTGTTTCTGATGTCTCAGTTTTACATGCATTTAAAAATATTGCGAATACCAGTACTGAGCGTTTAATTATTAGATTTTTCATGTTAATTGTTGTTTATATTTTCTAGGGTTTCTTTTTTTAGTTGGATAAAATCTATCCAATAAATATCTCCATGGTTTACCTCACTTCTATAAAAAAACAAATACTTTCCGTCGGATGAAACAGTTACTATTCCTTCTCCATATTTAGTATTTACTTTAGGTCCTAAATTATAAGAGGTAGTCCAATTACCATTTTGATTAAAGCTTATATATAAATCAGCGCCTCCAAACCCTGAAGTTCTTGGGCTATCGTAAATAATATAACTTTCGTCTGGCGCTATGAAGGGGCAACATGTCCAATTGTCAGGAGAATTTATTTCCTTACCCATTCTTTTAATAGTTGAATATTCACCGTCTTTATTAATGGCGTAATAAATACCTTCACCTTGGGGCTTGTCACCTTTCTCGTTAGAACTAAAATATAGATTGCCATTCTCAGAAGCTATCAAATCAATTATAGAACTACCTACAAATGGTGCTTCTATAAGAATGGGGTGTTCCCAACCATTTTCATTTTTTTTAATCAGCCATTGATGTGTTCCTGATGGTTCTGTAGCTACTTTTAATGGTCTGTCACTGCTAAAGTAAAGTAAATCGCCTTTAGGATTTAGACGAGGACGATAATCTGGATATGCATTGTTCAATGAAAATAATGCCAATTCTGGTTTTGACCATTTACCATCAATTAATTTCATGATGTAAATTTTGTTTTTTCCTTTTGGTTCTTTGCGTCCGAAAAACAACTCGGTCATATCCGAATTAAAAGTGATTGAAGATTCATGAGCATATTCTGTCGAAATAATGCCTGGTGCAAACGTTAAGGCGCTATCAATAGGAACTTGATTGCTAAGTAAAGTAAGATTTGACCTCCCACTTTCCTGACTATAAACACTAAAGCTAAGTGATAAAGTTAAAATGAGTAATTTTTTTATATGTTTTAAATTTTTAATTTTCATTGAAGGTAGATTTTCTGTTTTGTATGAGTTTTACAATGACTGGCAACTATTGGATAAAAGTATATTATAATCCATGTCTAAAACCATAAAAAGGATGTATGCAACAGTTAAATGACAAAACCATTTCGTCATTGATATATCGCTTTTGTAAAGAAATTATGGAATTCTGCATTTATAGATAGTATCTTTATATTCTTTATTAATAGAACTCATCTTGAAAACAGTTTATGCTTAAAAAGTCTTTGAAGAATACCATACTCATTAATGCTGGAGCCTTTTTACTGGTTGCTATGCTTGAAATTTTGAGTGTATGGTCACTAAGAGATAAATTTGATGATAGTTTTTCTTTTTATAGATGGCAACTGGGTTTTGCCATTTTTATTATGGGGCTCATATGGGTAAATCATTTTATTTTCATTCCCTTCTTCTTAGATAAGAAACGATATGTTTTATACGGAATACTACTCATTGGGAGTATATTTATTGGTTCTTACATAAAAGGATATACAGACGGGCATAGTGTTTTTAAATCATTTTTCTTTTTTATCTATACCACTGGAACGGGTATGGCTGCTTTTTTTTTAAGGAGAAATATCATGATACGAAGAGAAAATGACGAAAAAGAAAAATTGCAAAAAGGGATGGAACTTAATTATTTAAAAGCACAGGTGAATCCCCATTTTTTATTTAACTCCTTAAATAGTATTTATGCGCTTTCCAGGCAGCAATCGCCAGAAACTCCTGATGTTGTCATGCAGCTCTCAGAATTAATGCGATATCAATTGGAAAGTTCTAAAAAAAACACCGTTTTATTAAAAGAAGAGCTTGAGTTTATAGAAAATTATTTGTTACTTGAAGAAAAAAGATTGAGTAAACGTTGTACTATTGAATTTTTAATTGAAGGTGACTTATTCAACTTAAAGATTGCTCCAATGCTACTGATTCCATTTGTTGAAAATGCTGTGAAACATGGCGCTCAAAGTACTAATGATCAAAGTACCATTGATATTTCTGCTTCAGTGAAAAATAACACCCTTCATTTTTGTGTAATTAACTCAAAACCTTCCATGGCTTCTGAATCAAAAAGAAAAGGAATGGGTCTTGAAAATGTAAAAAGACGTTTAAATCTACTATATCCTAATTCCCATGTATTGGAAACGAATGATACAGATAAAATGTATCATGTAAATTTATCTATTGATTTAAAAAATTTAATATCAAAAAACAATTAATGATTAAAATTGGTATTATAGATGATGAAATATTAGCACGTAAAGTGCTAGAGGATTATTGTTCTAAAATTGACAATTTTGAAATAGTATTAAACACAGGGAATCCGCTTGAATTTATCAATTTTGCTCAGCAAAATGACCTTGATCTCATTTTTTTGGATATAGAAATGCCAGAACTTAATGGCATGGAAATTTTGCGTTCTATGATAAAACCACCCAAGGTTATTTTAACTACGGCGTATTCTGAATATGCATTAGAAAGTTATAATTACGGTGTTGTAGATTATTTATTGAAACCCATAAAAATTGAACGCTTTTTGAAAGCGATAAACAAAGTTTCAGCTTCCAAAATAATTCAGCCTAAAAAAAATAACGAAAATGAACACCTTCAAATAAAACATGATGGCTTGCCTGTTAATATTTCGTTTAAATCCATTCTTTACATTCAAAGTTTTGGAAATTATTTAAAAATATTTACAGATTCTAGAATGTACTTAATTACTGAAACACTTGTTAATATGACCACATTATTATCTGAGAATTTCCAACGTACACATAAATCGTACATCGCTAATCTGGATAGGGTTACAAAAGTAACCAAAACACATTTGTTAGTAGAAAATATTGAAATCCCTTTGAGTGCAATGTATAAGGTTATAGTTTTTAAAAAATTAGAGGTTTTAGCAAAATTATAAAATGGTTAATTCTAATTTCGCACATTATTCTTATTTGACCTTATTTCCCTTTCCCTATACCATCCCATAGTTTACCATCTAATACTTTTAAAAGTGTATCTTTCTTATAGCTGCGACTTATTGGTATCTTATAAGATTGAATTTGAATTTCTGTGGTGCTAGCCGATTCTATCTTAGATTTGGCCACGATAAAAGACTTGTGCACTCGTAAAAAATCTTCATTATTTAATTTTTCAGCAACATTTTTTAAATACAAATGTGTTACATACCTTTTTTCCTCAGTTTGTATAATAACATAATTTTGCATGGCTTCAACAAAAAGAACGTCTTGAGTGAAAATTTTAACATAGCGTCCATCACATTTTATAAAAAAACAATCTGCTTCTTCTTTTATTAAAGATGGGGTTTGTTCATGCTGTAAATAAAAAGTCTTTTTAGCTTTCATAGCTGCTGCAAAAAACCTATTAAATTCAATAGGTTTTAACAAATAATCTAACACATTTAGATCAAACCCCTCAACGGCATAATTAGAGAAAGCCGTTGTTAAAATGGTTATTGGTGGATTTTCAATAATTTTCAAAAATTCTAACCCATTCATTATTGGCATCTGTATGTCTAAAAACAAGACATCTACTTTTGTTTTCTCTAAAATAGAACTTGCCTCTAATACAGATTTACATGAGCCAGCAAAGTCTAAAAAATCAACTTGTTTAATGTAGTTTTCTATACACTCACGCGCTAAAGGCTCATCGTCTATGACCAAACACTTCATCATACAGCAACTTTGTTTGATTTTACATTTACTTGTTTCTCTAAATTTAACTCAAGATTAACTGCATACGAATCTTTTAGTTTTGTGATGTTTAATTGATAATTATCTGAGTATAATAAATCTAACCTTCTTTTTACATTTTTAAGTCCTAAACCTTTATAAACCGAATCATTTATTAAACTGCCATTCAGGTTATAATTAGAACTATTTGATACATTAAAAATTAGCTTCTTGTCTTTAATTTGAATTTGAATACGAATCCACTTATTTTGATGCTCGTCTTCGGTTACATGTTTAAAAGCATTTTCTATAAAAGGAATTAACACAAAAGGTGCTATTAATAAGTTGTTGGTATGTTCTGGGTACGTTTCTTCTAAATGAAAATCATTGTTTTGACGTAAACTTTCTAATTCAATAAAACTTTTAATATATGATAATTCATTCTTTAAAGGAATAACATCGGCATTGCATTCATATAATTGATAACGTAAAAGACTAGAGAACTTCACTAAAGATTCTGAAGCCATATCTGTATTTTTATTTATAAGTACAAAAATTGAATTGATAGTATTAAATAAAAAATGAGGATTAAACTGTGATTTTAAAAACTTAAGTTCTGTTTCAAGTTTTTCCTTTTGTAATTCTTGTTGCTTTTTTTGGACTTCTAACCAATTTTTAGACAGCTTTATGCTTAATCCCAATGTTATAGATGCGACACAAGACGGCAAAACATTAGATTTAAATAATTTAACAGGAGAAATAATATATGCTTTAAAACCTTCATAATGTGCTTCATCTGCTATTGCTAACGCCAGATAATAATTGCTAGTGATTAACACACACATTAAGGATAGAACTCCTAATAAACCCAATAAAAATAGAAAGTACTTTCTATTTTCTAAATATCTGGGTACTAAAAAATATAAGCAAAAATATACACCAAAAGCTTGTACAATAACATAGCCTAAAAACTTTACTAAAAGATGTGGTAATGTAAGCGTTTTTAATATACTAAATACATTTCCTTCATATATGGCCCACCAAATAAAATGATAAACCGCCCAAAAGAGAATATGATGCCCTTTATATCTTGCAATTTTCTGGTATATCCTATTTGTCTCTAACATATTAACATCTAAAATACATTAAATGTAGTGCAAAAATTTAGATTTTGATAAGTTGTTGGATTTAATTGACAACTGACCAAAACTTATGCTTTTTATAATTTGTATACAGCTTGTCAATAAATTATAGTCACTTATCAATCCTGTTTTTTTCTAAATCATCAATCATACATCTTTGGAAAAAACAAGAATATTATGAGGCTATTATCAATATGCTACATTCTACTTTGCCTTCTAAAAGGGCATACACAAATAAAAGGAAAAGTAGTAGACATTAACAAAAAACCAATTGCTTTTGCCAATGTTATGTTACATGCAAATGATAGTGAGACATTAATCAAAGGGGTAATAACTAATGAAAATGGCGATTTTAATATAGCAAGCAGCTTAAATACTACTGAATATCGTTTAAAAGTAAGTCTATTGGGTTTTGAAACATGGGGATCTATGCCTTTTAGCTATTCATCTGGGAGTATAAAACATATGCCTGAGATTGTTCTCAATGAATTAATAGATCAATTAGATGCAATTACATTAGTTTCAAAAAAGAAGCTTATAAAACGCACACAAGAAGGAAGTATTATTAATGTACAAGAAAGTTTACTAACAAAAGGAAGCACTGCATTGCAACTGTTAGAGCGTTCTCCTGGAGTGATCTTAGATCAAAGAAATAATAGTTTTTCTTTAAATGGAAAAAATAATACAACTATAATGATTAATGGAAAAGTAATTCGTATGCCTACTGCCGATGTTATTACAATGCTAAACGGAATGAGCGCAGATAATATTGAACGTATAGAACTACTAACCAATCCTTCTTCTAAATATGATGCCGATGGTAATGCTGGCATTATAAATATTGTGCTGCAAAAGAATGAAAACTTAGGGTTTCTTGGTAATGCTAGTATTTCTAGTGGTTATGGTTTGGGTGTTAAACAAACTAGTAGTGTCTCCTTAAATTACGGTACTGAAAAAGTAGTAGCATTTGGTGCCTATTCTTTTGCTTATGATGATACTTTAGATGGCTTTAGAGGCATAGGAAGTACTACCCTTCCTGTTTTTGGTGGTGTTACTTTTATTGATTTTAATAGTGAAACAGCAAGAATTAATAGAAGCCATAACCTGAATTTAGGTGTTGATTATCAATTAAACAAAAATTCAACATTAGGTGCTAGTATATTATTGAACAGTTCTAGCCCAACAATTAATAGAAAAAATAGAGGTTTGTATGATTTTCAGGTGAATCCTTATTTGGATGCTCGCATCCATTTGAAAAGTAATGCTAATTGGAAAAATTATAATACATCATCGTTTTACGAGTTTTCTAGTGATACTCATACATTTACAGTAACTACAGATTATATTAATTATAATAACCAATCACCAAACCTTGTTAACAGTAGTTATTTTAATGAGTTAGGAGAACCGTTTCAACCTGAAGGCGATATTTATAATACAGGAAACCGTGGCTTTAATGAAACCAATATAAATGTAGGTGTGATAAAAACAGATTATAAAACTACTATTAATGAAAAACTGGTGATTGAAACAGGTCTAAAAGGTTCAATATCTAAAACAAAAAATACAGCTCGTATAGAAATTGAAGAAGGTGGTGTTTTTGTTACTGATGATCGCTTTTTAAGTAATATAGAGACTAAAGAGCAAATTGCTGCCCTATATGCACAAGGAAATTACAATATAAGTAGTAAACTCAATCTACAAATGGGAATGCGTTACGAGTATTGGAACCAAGCTTTTGATGAATCCAATTTAGATAGAAAGTTTGGCAAATTATTCTCATCAATTTTTCTCACTAAAACCATATCAGACACTACAAGCTGGAATATAGCATATACTAAACGTATTACACGCCCTAACTACATTGATTTGGCATCTTACTTAAGGTACAACTCCCCTACCTCTGTTTTTACGGGCAACCCTCAATTATCACCCGCCATAACAAATACACTAAACATTACCTATAATTATAAATCATTCAGTTTTTCTTTAATGAGCACTTTAGAAGATAACCCTATTGCATATTATCAGGTTACAGAAGACCGTCGTAGTGATTTGGCTATTATATCCCCTCAAAATCTAAAATATCAAAATAGTTTAGACTTACAAATAAATATGCCTTGGCGTATCGCAAATTGGTGGAACATTAACTGTAATAATACTTTTGGTTATAGAGCATACAAGTTACTACACACACCAATAGAAACCACTAATGACTATTTTCACTATAACTTCAATGTAAACCAGACATTTAACATAACTGATAAGTTATCTTTAGAATTATCTGGATGGTATACTTCAAATCACTATAATGGTTCCTACAAAGTTGATGGTTTTGGTTCACTAAATACTGGCATTAAAAAAAGCTTTAAAAATGGATCAAGTCTTCAGTTTACTGTCACAGATCTTTTAAAAAGTATAGATATAAAATCTTCCATAGGAAGCTTAACAAGAGAAGCTTATAATAATGTGTTTAATGTAAGTTACAGACCTGAATCTGCAAGGTCTAGCATATTTAGGTTAAGTTATACTTATAACCTTGGGAATTCTAAAGTTAAAGCTGGAAATTCAAGAACTGGAGCTAAAGATGAAACCTCTAGAATTAATTAGTTCTTTAAAATGTGAGGGCTAAGCCTTTTAGAATTAAAAAGGTATTTATAAATTTAATTGTGTACTGGTGTTTGAGTCAAAAAAAACTAATAAAGTTAAAGATTTAATTAATAAAATCTTAGAGGAAAACACCCTAACTTGTATAAGAAAAAAACCATGAAAAAAGGGAGTGTTTTCCGTTGATTCCAGAGTATTAATAAATTATTATTACGTAAATATTTAATAATAATATTATGAGTTTAATAACTAATGTACAAGAATTAAGAAATGCACTAGAGGGGCTTCCAGATCCAAACATCAATTTTTTCGGAAGAAATTTGATAAGACTTGCTCCCAATACAACATTTGAAATAGAAAAAACGATTTGGATAAGAAAGAAAGTTTTATTAGAAGGTCAAGGTTCTGTTTTGAAAATGGTTGGTTCTGGACCTTGTTTTCTAATTGGTGAGGATTATTCAAAAGCAGATGCTTTTAGAAAACCCTTTTTGGATTCAACCTATACTACCATTAGAGACCTTGATTTTCATGGGGAATCTCCTTCAAATTATTCTGATATCGGTATATTAAGTCATTGTCATGGATTAAGACTAAGCAATGTCAATTTTTATTATTGGAAGATAGCTATCAATGCAGAAGGCAAACAAACAGTCCATAATTCCAATAGTTCTAGTTTTAGAGATCTAAATATTAAACTTTGTGATATAGCAATTAAATTTGATGGTGTCGACTCAAGTGTTACGACTATCGATCATTGTGAAGTAATTAGCTGTAAAGTGGGTATTGAGTTATTGAATGTTTCTTATCAAATGGTATATGGATACTATTCTGAAGCAACAGATATACCTATTAAAAATAATAATGTAGACTACACGACTTGGGTCGCTTGTGGAAATGAAGGTGCACACCTTACAAAAGATTTTTTAGGAGGAATAGTTATTGGTGGAAATTTAGTAACTGGATCAAGGAAAGTAAATGCCAAAGGAGATAGAATTGGAAGAGGTGATAGTAGGATTCATTTTACTCTTTCAAGAGACGAAGATCCTAATAAAGGTGTAAGAGTTTTTATTCCAAGTATTTTTGGTGGTAAAGGTACTCCTAGTCCTATGGGGTTTGTTCAAATAGAAAACCAGCAAATTAAACCTACCGATATTAGGCCAAATAACGTACACCACGGTATTATTTATAATGAAGATTGTGGTAGAAAATATATTTTAGGCACACAAGCATGGAAAATAAGAGACAAGGGATGTATTTGGAGTGTAGAATAGAATTTACCCTAATTTTATTTTATAATTTAGGTTATTTTCATTCTGCAAGATAATTTCTCTATACTTACTACCTCAAATTTAAATCTTTTAAGTCTATAGTTTTCGCTATATGTTTTGCTAAAACAAAAACTTTGGTAGCGGTACGACCTGCCCAATCTAAATGTTCTTTAGGATGGTTTTTTAAATCTTCAATGAGCTTAAATAATTGTTGCGTAGCTTCTATACTTGTATCTATAGAAGCATTTGGTTTTTTTATACTATTGCTTAATACTTTTCCAATTTCTACACCGCCTTGTTTTAAAGACTTTAGTACAAAAGAAGCTGTAAGTGCTCTATACGAAGGATACGTGCCTTCAAAAATGCCTGCAACAACATCAGCATATTCTTGATCTTCTTTTGCACGTTCTATCATTACGGTTAATATCTGCATCCAAACCTTAGTAAATGATTTATTTCTTGGGAATTGAACAAGTAAATCCGATAAAGCAAAATCATAACCAACTTCTTTATGCACTCTTTTAGTATATCCATATAATGAGTCTGAAGAAAAATCATTTGCTTTTAAACATGTTTCGATGGTTTCTGAAGCCCATCTGGCACTTAATAAGGCATATTGTATACCATCGCCACTTAAGGGGTTAATTAAACCTGCAGCCTCCCCTATCAACATGAGCCTATCATCGGAAATTTTTTGTTTGGAATTAAAAAATGTAATTGGCCAACCATCAATTTTCCCTTCTATTTCTCCTTTCCCTATGCGTTTTAAAATATCAGGATTATTAGAAATATGATGCATCAATAACTCCTTAATATGAGGAGGCTTATATGGCAGTGTTTTAGAAATCATTGCTATTCCAATATTAGCTCCATTTGAACCTTTTGGAAACATCCAAAAAATACCAGGAAACCCACCTTCATCAAAGTAAATATCTACACGGTCTCTTGGGCCATTTACGTTTTTATAATAGGCACGTAGGCCAAGTAATTGGTAGTCATCTTTTGGTTTTCTATGATGTAATTTCCTTGCTATTATAGAGTTAGCCCCATCTGCACCAACAATTAGTTTTGTTTTAAGGGAAAAAGTTTTCTTTGCATCTTTTAATTGCACTAAAGCCGAATTAGAAGAAATCGAATAATTTACAACACGTGTTCCTTCTAAATAGGATGCACCAGCTTTTTTTGCTGCTTCAAAAATCCAATTATCTAGTTCTAATCGAGGAATAATTCTGGCATGAAAAGGAAGACTATCTGGTTTCGAAAGGTTAATAAAAGCATTACTATTTTTTAAAAATAAACCTACCCTTTTTATCTCATTTGCTTTTTTAAATTTTTTGGTTCTCGTAATGCCCATTTTTTCCAATTCTGCAAGTGCTATCGGACTCACCCCATCGCCACAAATTTTATCCCTCGGAAAAACACAGGCTTCCACCACAATGACTTTAATTCCTTTTGAAGCCAAATGAAAAGCCAATCCACTTCCTGCTGGTCCACCACCAACAATAAGCGCATCACAATCATAATCTATTTTTGGTTTAACTGTTATCATATTTTTAATAGTCCCTATTAATCATATAAAGGATAATACTTTCTATGAGTTTTTTATCTTCAGTTTCTGGTAGTCTGGAAAAGATCGTGTAGAATTCTTTTAATGCGCCACCAGCTAAATATTTAGATGTTTTTTTTGCATAATCTATAGACTGGTATTGCTGCATTAAATGTAAAATATGAATAGCGTCATCTTGCTTTCTTTCTTTGATAGGAAATGATAGAAATTTTTTAACCATTTTTAACTCTGAAGCTTTACAATTTTCTAACAGATGAATAAGCATAAGCGTTCTTTTTCCTTCAATAATATCGCCACATATTTCTTTACCATATTTATCCTCGTTAGCCACTAAATTTAGCACGTCATCTTGTATTTGGAATGAGGTTCCCATAAAATAGCCTAATCGATTAAAAATATCAGGATTTATTTTACCCTTAGTTCCTATAATGGCACCAATTCTTATGGGATGTATACATGTGTACCAACATGTTTTTTTAAGTATCATCTGTAAATAATCCTTTTCTTTTAAATTACAAACATTATCTTTTCTCCACCCTAATTCCATGGCTTGTCCTTCAACAGACTCTAAAACTAAATGCTGAATTTCTGAATAAACACTTAAAGATACTTTGTCTCCTAAAGTTTGACGATTTTTTAATAAAGGCTGTAATGCCAAAGCTTGCATAGCATCTCCAATATTTATAGCAATGGCATTCGTATTCATTTCATGAAGCGTAGGTTTTCCTCTTCTTATATAACTTTCGTCCTCACAATCATCATGAACAAGAAAAGCATTGTGAAGTAATTCTAAACAAATAGCAGAATTACTGGCATCTTCCTTTTTGCCTCCGTATGCTACACAAGCAGCTATACATAATCCTGGTCTAAACCCTTTACCGCCTCGATTTGGATAATCTGAAATAAGATTATAAAGATATTTTCTTGGCTCTTTGTCTGGAATATAGTTATGAATACCTTTTAACGTTTCTGCACCATAATCGGCAAGCATAGATTTCATAAAAAAATCTTCCATCGCTTATATGACTTCGATTTTAAGAAGAACATTGATAACATTGTCGTTGGCATCAGATATAAATGCATTATAATTTCCAGGCAATGCATTTTTAGGAAGTTTTAATTGAATACCGATTTCTTTTTCTTCCTTAGCTTTTAAATTAAAGTCTTTAGGAATAACCTTTAGAGCTCTTGAATTTATGATTCGATTATTTGGTCCTATTAAATGGGATTTTTGAAGCTTAATTCTTGTTGATTTTTCTGAATCCTCAAAAAGCGTAAATTTAAAAACTTCTAATTGTCCAGGTTTCAAGGGGTGTTCAGTTTCTAAAAGCGTTACCGTACTCTCTTTTTTTGTTTCTGAAACGGGTTTGTCTTTGGAATTGGTTTCTTTATCGGCAGAAGATGCCAGATTACCAACTTGTTTTGAAATTGCCGAGAGCGCGTCTAAAAAAAGATCTACAGCTTCGTGCGTATCTCTTCTTATACGGTTCATTAAATCATCTGGATCACTCCTAATATCCTCTACATCTATAATTTTTTTTTCAATTTTTTTTGCTGCTAATATTCCAGCTGCTATTTCCTCTTCAAGAACATTTACAGCAGAATTTACTACTTTCTGAGCACCAGATAGTAGCTCTTCACTTTTTATAGCATTTAAAAAATCGTCGGTTAGTGTTTTTCTAAACGGCTCTTTTTTTTTATTGCTCATTTGCTGAGGTTTTAGTAGGTTTTTTTACGACATTCAAATTAATAAGAAAATGAGCTGGTTCAAAACCTAATACTTGAACTTTACTTTGATAATTTCCAGGTTCTACCTTCGCTCCTATTTTTACTTTTATTTTAATGGTTTGCGACTCTCCAGGGTTTAGCTGAAACGATTGGGGAGTAAATGTTGTTTTAAAATCATGCGTATTATTGGAGTCTTCTTCTTTAATAAATGCGAAATTTTTCAAAGTACAAATCGCTTCCTCCTCTTTTGTGTTATCTAATACAAACTGGAACTGTGCACTACTTCCAATAAAAACAGTTTCTGTTAAAACAAAAGCTGGCTCTGTTATATTTTCTTCATGGGTAACATCATGATCATTACTTGCTTCAAAATCACTATTTATAATTTTTTTAGAAAATTCAAAACTTAGATCAACCATGTTTTTATAATGGTTTAAATTAAGCTTAGCAAATGCAGTAAATGCGCCAGCAACAAGCTCTGGCTGAAACGGATTGATCGTTTTTTTCTGTTTATTTGAATTACTTAATTGACCAACTAAATTGGATCCTTCTTTAAAATATTGTGTATTAATTTCTATAGTCTTTTTTAGAATGTCTTCAAGATCTTTAGCAATACTATCTTGCTCTTGACTCATATTTTATTATTTGATATTAAGATTTATTTTGGGCTACATCTGGTCTAACATCAATCCTTTTTTTATGTGGATCACAATAAAAATGAGATTGCCAATTAAGCCATTTTTGTTTATACTTTTTTTCATCATTTGGAGAAACCTCTGTTGGCGTTGAATTATTTACATGGAGTGTAAAACAGATATTTTGATTGATTTCTTTTTCTCTTAGAACTATTTCAGTTACATATGTACTTCCTGTATTAAATTTATTTAAATCTAAGGACATTAAGACGCTTTCACTTCTTCCTGGCTGTAAGGTTACAGATGCTTTATTCAAAATAGGTTGATTAGGTGCTATGGCACCATCATTATCCACTAATTCTCGAACACCAACGCGATATGTCTTTGTAGAAGAACAGTTATTTTTCACCAAAAAGGGAACAATAATACGTTCTCCACTCATGGCCTGTCTCGAAATTGCAGAAATACAATGCGGAGGGCATTCCTCTTTTGGTGGGCAACAGTTACTATTTTTGTTATTTTGAAAAGAAGATAGGTCTAAAGTTGGTATTTTTCCTTCTAAAACTGCATTGTTCATGTTTGAAACTGTTTCAAACATATTTTCAACTAATGGTTTCATAACATCAATAGATAACTTTGACATTTTCTGAAAGTTATCAGTAAGGGTCTTCTGTAAGGATGATTCACTTTGCTTTTCCATGGCCTCTCGTTTTATTTTGTTCTATATGAGATTTTATAACTATAGATATTTCTTTATTCCATAACCTGAAACTTCCATCATAATCATTCTTAGGATTTGCATTTTTCGGAATTATAAAATTAACATGAAGTACCAAGCAATCTCCAGGTTGAACAATTTGACCAAATTCATCTACAGAAACGGAAATCCAGTCTATGAGATGCGTTTTAATATTTTTTGATACTTCATCTAATGTAGACATCAAACCATCAACACCTTTTTCTCTAAAACCAATTCCAAAAGCTCTACATAATAAATCCATATCCAATAAGGCGCCATGCTTTAAAACAGGAACTTGAAAAGGTATATTTCCAGTATTAGTAAGTGTTAAAACGGCTGTATGTTTTTTGCCAGGAGCACTGTTTAAAAATGTAAACTTGTTTGGATATATTTCAATATCTAATGTAGGCTGCACAATCATTTTTACTTTGTGCATTTGTTTACCCAACATCATATAGTTTTCATAAGTCCCTGGAGGTGTTGTTGAAGGGAGTTCATGATCTATTGCAGTTAGCCTTTCTTCACCAGGATTTAATCTAATGGCTACCCTAATAAAATCTGCTCCTTTTTTACTAAATCTTTTTTTGTTTTTATCTACAAGAGCTAAAGACTTAATTCGCAATACTTCTTTTTGTTTATTTACAAATTGTACATACCCCTTAAGGTCTCCAGGTGAACCATTAAGAATAATTTCTTTTTCTACAATTTTTATTTTTTCCTGAGAAGTTTCGGAAGTTACAGTAATCATAAAACCTTAAATTTTTAGTACTATTTATTATTTACTAGCAGAAGTCGTTCTCTTAGTTTTCGACTTAGGAAAAGGTCTGGTATCTGGTTCACAACAATCGTCTTTACATTGTTCTGCTTCATTAGGCACATAAGGCTCAGTAATAATTTGACTTTCTCCCCCCATACAGACACTCATTAATTCCACGCCAAGTACTTTTAAGCATACATTGGAATAATTTGGAATTCTTACCCGCACTTTCATTAAATCTTTAATATCTTTTAATGTAAATCGAGGTAGATTTAAAATTTCTATTTTACTGTCTGTACTTACTGGCTCTTTTGGGTCGCCTGTTAACTTTAAAACATTATCAGTTGCTAAATTGCCACTCACTTTTGTTTCTATAGCACCTCCATGAACAGCATTAAAAGCACCAGATAAACGTGTATCTAATCCGCCTTCAATATTGGAGTCTATGTCAAATATTCCTTTCGGTTTTATATTGTGAGTAAAGTTTGTTGGAATTGATGGTACACTCATAAGAAAGATATTATTTTGTAATAAATTTACAACAAAAAATAAAAAAACGATATTTTTTTACAAATTATTTAATTAAAATTATTTAAAAATCAAGAGGTTATGATATTTCTCCTTATTATTACTTTTCTGAAAAGATCAAAGGTTTATAACATTGGTCAAATACCAATAGGGGTTTTCCCTGTTTTTCATAGGGGATTTTTCTTGTAAATTTTCAAGGATTTATGCAATCATTATTAACAGAAGATTTTGGTAAAGAAATAAAACGAATAAATTTAAAATTGAACTTGTTTTAAAATAATCGAACCTATACAATCCATTTCATACACATACCCACCTTACTCCTATGGTTACACACAGGAAAAATATATGCTATATACTCTCTATCTCATTTGATAAATAAGTACTTACGCCCTCTAATAAAGACTATATTTTTAAAGAAAATTTTAGAAATGGAAAAAGTTAAGATGATTTCTATAAGTAAACTCTATTAAATGGATAAATTACTATTTCTTTATTTCGTCTGTAATCCATCCGTAAACATCTCCTTTTCTTTGGGTTTTATAAAATAAATTAAAACGACCAAAAATTTTATTCTTTTGTATTGTATCAATTAAAATAGCATCAAAATATAAAGTACTACCGCGAGTGAACTTAAATTTGATATCATTTAAAATAGCTTGGTTGGTATAGTCATTTGTTAATGTATCAAGAAAAAGCTTTGTTTTGTTTTCATCAATAACATTTTTTTTTGATAGTTCTTGAACTAAAATTTTAGAACCTCTATAATCTAAATCAAGAATAAATCTATTTTTAGAGTTAACCACTATTTTTTTAATGCCTAATGTCGCTGTGTCATTTACGATTTTAAAACGATACGTATTTAAAATAGTATCTACCTGTACTTGATTAGGAATTTCATGCGTTGTTTGTTTGTTTTCAGCTTTTTTGTTTTGAACACAACCTAGCCATAGGAACATAGAAACAAAAGACAGGAGTAGCTTAATGTGGTTTTGATGCATTAAAATCTGATAATTAAATATTTATATAAAAAATCATATATTCCGAACAAGGAGAAGTCTCATACTTTCTAAGGAGTTTCATCTCCCATACTTCACTCAGCCGATATGACAAAATACTAATTATTAGTAATATAAGCAGTATCCTTTATAATTTTATGAACATTATATCACCTAAATAATCAAGGCTTTATCAATTGACCAAGAAAATTACGATTGTTTTCCTTCAAGCTTACCTGTATCAATAACTCATCATGTGTTGTTAGGTTTACAGAAGCTTTGTCTAATTGTTTGAAGTAGTCATTTTTAACTGGTATTAAAGAAAATTCTAATGGGTTTTCCAAATACTTTTTTATGTCTAAATATGCATTTAATTTATACTTTTTTTCTTTCAATAAGCTATTATCAAAATGTTTTAGGGTGAAAATATTTAGACTATTCTCCTGTCTTTGGGCATACATTTTATAAAGAGGTATACTTACAAAAAGAGTATCCTTTTCAAGAATTTGAACGGCTTTATGAGTATAAAAATACTCATAAAGGCTCGCATCACTACCTAATGCTATCGTTGCATCAGGTATTTTTAATTCTTGAATCGATTTTTTCTCTATTTTATTAAAATCATCATCATATTCATATGTGACAATAGTATCAATTTTCGTATTAACAGCTTTTAAACCAAGCACTAGACTTCCATTCCAATTATTTACGATAGAATCAACCGATAGTTTTGTAAACTGATTGAATTTTCTCTTGTTTTTATCCGACAATAAAGATTTAAAGAGCTTATGGTATCTATTTATTTTAGTCGCAAGAAATCCAACCGAATTTTTAGAATATTCAGAGTAGGTATCCGTTATAAATAAATTGGAATGTACATTTCCTCTAATTTCAAAGAACCCCTTTTTAAAATCTCCTTCGAAAAAATCGCTATCTAAATTAGTATAGCTAATATCGCTTTTTGAATTCGAAATTAACTTAAGTAGATCGTGATCTTTTTTACAAAAATTAGTTTCTTTAAAAATACTTTGAATAACTGTATTTACAGATATATCCTGCTGTTCTTTATATACCATCAACACATCCTCGCCAGATACTGCTATCACAACTTTGCCCTTACTAAACAATTCTAACTTTTTATCTGTCGATTTTTCAAACCCCTTTTGTAATAAAAATTTTTTAAACTCTGTACTGTCTGTAATCTTTATAGTATTACTAAACCAAGCCGCTTTAAAATTAGATTTATTGGTGAAAAAGAACAGGTTTCTTGGTATCTCAATTGTTTTATTAAACGAAGGCGTATTCTTTTCCTTTTTAGATTCGAAACTGATGTATTTAAACGGATTCTTAACAGCATCAACCAACAAATGATGTTCTATTTGGCGAAGGTCGATATGGACAATCTCCGTAGCTGAAATTGGTATTCTATTTTCTATTACTAAAGGACGCTTATACCTAAAAACATATAACATCAGAACTACGATAGTAATAGTTAAGAAAAGATAGCCTAACTTTTTTTTCATCTACTTTTACTTTGCTAGAGTCTCAATAAGATTAAAAAATGTTTTTAACGAGTTTCCTTCTGTATTTGATGTATTGATTTTTATTTCAGATTGTATTTTATTTCCTTTCATCTTAGAGGATTTAAAATAGGCATCTCTAAAATTATCTTTAATAGAATTAAAATATCTACGCTCTTTCTTACTTAATTCTGAAGCAGGGACTTTAGATATTAGTTTTTCTCCATTTATGTAAAATACAGCGCTATTATTTTTTATTAGTTTTTGATGCTTTCCTAAATTTTTAACAAAACGATTATTTACAATATTCGAAATTTTTTCCTCTGAACTCGTAAAAAATAAAATATCATCTTTTACTACAGTATATAAATCGAATGGAATTTCTTTTTTTGGAGCATTTATCTTATAATAACCTTCTTTATTTCCAACAAGTTTGTGTTTGATACCTAAACGGACAACTTTATTTAGCAACTTTTCTTTTTTAGACCCAATCATGATCATAAAATCGGGTACGACCTCTTTTTTTGTCTTTGTAAGTTCCTTTTTTTTATAATCCTCATCATATTCGTAGGTTGTATAGCTTACTTCTTTTTCTTCAAAATCGTTCAATACAAATAACATATTACCTGTCATTAATTCTCCTATGGCTTCTTCATCTAATAGAAGGGACAAAAATTCACCACTTAGGTTCATTTCTTCCTTATATTTTGGCATAATTCCACCATATAAACTCGTCATTAATGCAGGGTATTCTTCCAAAAGAGCCTGAGTATTCATAGAAAAACTCATATAAGCCAAGATATCGTTCTTATTGAAATAATTATAAAAGCTATTATCCATTTTAGAATTGTAGATACTTTTAAATGTCTTTTGCCATTCAGGACTCACTTCAACCTGGGTATTCAACCTTGTAGCATCTTCGTCAAAAAATAAATTAGTGCTTATACTTTTAACGCCATATAAATTAGATGCAGACTTTAATGCGTCTAGACCAGGAATACCCATCTTACCATACATACCAGCAACTGTTCCATAAATTAATTGACCGTAATTTCGAACCCATAGGGATGCTGCTGCATTTTTATCTTTATTTGCTGTATAGCTTTTATTATTTATAATAGAGGCTCCACCATGTCCCTTAAAAATATTTAGAGCATGGGTTCTTGACCATTGAGAAGTCATTTTTTTCTTCATTTCATAATATGATAGCCCTTCATTTTCTGGTTTAGCCATAAAGTGTTCTTCATGTTCCTTAAAATAGGCAGACTGCCTTTCATACAATGTAAGTAAAAGTATATTATCGTTCCATAATGTAATCTCTCTATTGTTAACCAGTGTGTGGATACCTCCATCTGAAACAATTTTTTCTTTATGCCTTTTAGATAACAAGTTCTCAAACTTATTTTTATCAGTTAACTTAACTAAGAAATTATGATAACTTATACTATCTGTTTTCGTATAAAAGTAAAATGCTTTTGAGTTTATATTGAAGCCCAAATCTTTAATACTGCTTACATTGAAGGTAGAATCCGTTTTTTTATTTATCTTTTTAAATATTTTTTTAGCAAAACTAAAGTCATCAAATTCGGTAATGGGAATTAATTCGATTAAACGGTCTCCATTTATAGAAATAATAGCATCTGAGCTGTTTGGTATTTTGCTTTCAATGTTTTGTGCTATGCTTACAAATGATGTAAAAATAGCCACTAATAGTAGGTTTTTTTTCATAATAGTTACTCCTGTAGTTTTATTTGATTTTTGATTGAATTTTTATTTTTAATAACGTCTTGAGCATTCACTCTTAACATGATTGCCTTTTTACTCCCAGATATTTTAGCTGTGGGATTTTTTGATGAAACAATTGAATTTTCAAAACGATAAATAGTAGTCATTGTAGCCGTTTCAAACACCTTACGATCTTCCATATTTGTTTTTTTAAATTCTTGGGAAAGATTATAATGATAATTTCTCGTAAACGTATTTTGAGATGAATCAAAACTAAAATGCTTTTGCTGTTTTATAATGGCTGCATCTTTTTTTGAGCTAAAATTAGAGATTACTGTATTTAAGGCTTCAACATTCTTAAAATCACAGGAAACCGTAAATATATATTCGGTAAAATTAGAAGTATTTTGAACGTTTGAAATACCATCAATTTGCTTTACTTTCTGAATTATTTGAGTGATTTTATTTTTAATTTCTGTTTTGGAAGGTACTTTATAGTTGTTAACACTATCAAGTAACATTATAGAATTTAACTTGGTTTTACTTTGGCTTAAATTCATGGTAAGTGTCACATGACCTGAACCATCTTTATTAAAACTAACTTCTTCTATAATTTCGAAACAACTCGTACATAGAATGAATAATCCTAAAAAAAAAACTTTTCCTATCTTTTTGTGCATATCAATTTATGAGTAGCAAATTTAATTGAATTGTTACAATTAGTGACTTATTAACATAAAATAATTATTCTTTGTTCTATGGAATAAGTTAATTAAAAAATAAGACCCCATACATTTAAATGGAGCCTTAGCCTTATTTAATTAATCCGTTTTTTTATTCTAAACAAAACCCTCTGGATACATTCGGAGAATGTTTACCCACATAAGAGCTATTAAAAACCGTTCTGTCTTCTGCTCTAATATGAATGGTATAACCGCAAGCAGGTAAGCTAGCCGTATCAATTCTCCAAGTTCCTGTGATATAATCTAAATGACTATCCTGATCATCTAAAGAAATGGTAAGACTGCCCGAAGATATCGTCGTATCACTTGATGATATGCTCGTTGTTTGAATAGTACCCGCGGGATTATAAGGAGCCAAACTTAACCTCACATAATCAAGATGTGTGTCCTTTTTAACTTCAAATGTCCCTTCAATAATCTGTCCAACAGTAAATTTACCGCAATTTCCACCTCCTGTAGTGATGTCTATTGCAACTTCTGGTATGTCTTTATCTACCATAAACTTAACAATTTCGCTTTGTTGGCCTGTATCACTTTCTACATACAATTCATGAATTCCATGCTCTGTTGGTTTAAATAACGCCAGAATATCATCATTTACATGCTTTTGAATAATCCCTGTAGGTTTTGGTAAATAATTGTAAAAATCTCCAGTTGGTGATTGCAGTACATTGGCATCAGATTCTGTTCCTAAAAACGTATTGAATGTAGTCACCACAACATTAAAATTCTTATTGAAGGGTAGAAATGCCCCTCCTGGCTCTTTAATCATCATTTTATATTTAGAAACGGGGTTTTGATTTAAAATTTTTCCCGTAACATACACATTACCATCAAAAGGGCTGTAATCGGCAACAATAGAATTTGCCATACCACTTGGTCCTTTAGCCAATCCTGTTATTTGATTGATAATATCATTGTCTACACCCCCTACACTTTCTATCCAAGGCTGATTAACAAAACCAGGGAATCCTTGCGGTAAAGGTTTAATTTCTGCAGTACAAATTTCCCAATCTCCCCATGTAGCTACATAATTGGGGTTATTGGGAGCAGGTGGCGTATTCCAAGATAGAATACCTTTAATTTTTGCCTTACCCTCTTTGCAATACTTTTTTTGATGTGGGGTTAAATCTACTGGTAAGAATGTATTATACCAAAGGCCATCATTTGGTATTTGATTTATATCAAACACAGTAACCGAAGAGGTACCCATAAATTGCCATCCTGATCCAAAATCCATATAAAAAGCAACGTATTCTTTACTTCCATCACTACACAAGTCGCCAGAATACCCTGAAGCCTTTTTAATATGAATATCGGCATGTAACTCACTAAATTTTCTATTTAAACCAATGCATTTTAATTCCTCGTAACTTGTATTAAATTGTGGGTGTATTAAAATGTCTAAGATGTTTGAAAAATCAATTTTAGCAAGTTCAAATTTGTTTTTACTTTTTATAATGTCATTTAAACTAAAATCTGTATTTATGTTTTTTAATGCCATTGAAACCAAACGCGCGTCATCTACCTCTTTTTTATAAATCTTTTTTAGTTTATCAATATTTACAAAAGGATTGTTATTACTTAATACGGGCGGTAAATTAATTTCAGGATTAATAATATCACCTAAACCAACGGGGTTCTCAAAAAATGGTGGAATTTGAAATTGTGGTCTAGGTGCTATTTGAATTCTAGCCTCTTTTACATTTCCCCATACAGGGATATAATTTGGCGTGTTTGCAGGCGGTTCTATATTCCATGATAAAATGGCTTTTACATTAGGTAAAACAGGGTCCGAGCTACACCTTTTAGTGATTTTAGGCTTTATTTTTAGCTTAAGACCATAGCAAAGGCCTTTATGGTCTTCTATGTCATGTATTTTAAAACTTGTAACGCCTACATCTTCCCAGTTTCCATTGTTTTCGTAGTCTACATAAAATCTAACATATTCATAACTGCCCGATTGGCAGTGATCTCCTAAATATCCAGATTGATTTTTAATATGAACCGTACACCGTAGTTCTTTTGTTTTTGGGTGATAACTAACACATTCTATTTCTTCATAAGTAATCGAAGAAATAATTTTCTTCACAGGTTTTCCAAATGCTTTAATATCCAAATTTCCATAATAATTTAAATTGGATAATAAATTAATTTTAAAACCAGAACGATCGTCTAACTTTAATTCTGTTAATTTCATGATATATTTTTTATAATTAAGTAATAAAAATCAGAATTATTTTATATCATAAAAAGAGGTGTTACCTCCTATTTTAAAGGGAATTCACCCATTAACTCCTCAGTGTTTCCCTCTTATGGTTTTAAGGATAAAAAGAATTAAGTAAATGCTTCAGTTTTTCTAAAGGAAAGTAATGGCTGCTTATCGACCAGTAAGAAGCGTAGAATAACACTACATTTTATAACAATTAGCAAATAAGAGATTTTCGTATTATTTTACGATAGCCCATTATATTAAAAAAGAATGAGGATTGAAAAATAATTTACGTTTTACTTTTTCAAACCCCATTTCTCTTAATTTATAATTAAATGTTTTTAGCAACTATTTAATAATGATGCGCTTCACTAAAGAGGCATCTTTTGTAGTTACTTTAATAAAATAAGTCCCTGGATTAATTTCTGATGTTATTATTTTTTGACTAACATCATTGGAATTTATTGATTGAGAACGAATCGTTCTTCCATGTACGTCCATTAATTGTAAGCCCGTTAAAGTCAAATTTGCTTTATTTAATATATTTACAAAAGAATTAGCAGGAATTGGATAAATAGTTAAGCCTTTTTCCAACAATAGGTCATGATTCGATAAAGTGTTATTATATTCAATACTAAATTGAGTAGCCATAGTATTCCCATTATTAAATGAATCTACAGCTATATTATTACTAATATCAACAGTTACTGTTCCGTTTGCTGTAGGCACTATATTGAATGCATAAGTATCTCCAGTGCCTGAAAAAGTATTTGCTGTACCATTTCCTATTGCTACATCTCCTAAGTCAAATCCTGTTACGTTTTCAGAAAAGATTACTGTTATAGCAATTGGGTTCGCGCCTGTTGGAGAAACTTCTGAAGAACTAATAGCAACGCTAGGTTGTGTGCCATCAAAATCAGTAACAGCTTGTGTTGCTGCTGTATTGCTATTTCCTGAATCATCGGTAGCCACACCCGCATTAACATCAATAGTTACATTACCGTCCGATGTAGGTGTGATCAGTGCTGTATAAGTATTGCCGTCTACAGCAACAAAATTACTCGCTGCACCATTTCCTACCACTATGTCTCCAATGACAAAATCATTGACATCTTCATCAAACTCAAAAGTGGCTGTAAACGCTCCGTTTGTTGTTGCTGGTACATTTTGAATGGCAAGCGTAGGTCCTGTTGTGTCTAAACAAAATTCAAAATTATCAACAGCTAAATATTGGAATACTGTTACTAATTCTATTTCAATTTTATCTATACCAATACCACTATAATCTGAAGCACCATCAGTTGCAAAATCAACTTCAAAAAAACCATTGTTTCCTTGAGCTAAGGACGTTGGAAATGTAGTATTTCCACTATTTAGGTCAATTGTAAAAAGTGTATTGCCTTCTTTTATACCTCTAACGGTAAGCGTACCGTCTGCAGTGGGAGCGACTCCCGCATTATCTGACGACACATACAATTGTATTTTACTTACATTAAAAGGGGTACTATTGGTTGAATTGATTGCATAAATTCCCAATCCTTTAACAGCATTCTCTAAAAAGAAATCTGAAGAACTTATACCAGCTCCCGTTTGTTCCTTAACGGCTAAAGTATTTGTAACATCAAACAGTATTCCATTACTTGTAAAATTAGCATCGTTATCTGTAAAAGCTTCAAAAGTTTCAATATAACAATCTGACACAGAATGTAATGAGCCTGTAAAAGCTAAAACACCACTATTACCCAATAAATCTTGAATATTTGTACTGCTGTTTAAATTCACTCCTATCGTTCCTTCTCCATCAATATTTTCAACAGTCACAGTGTATATATTATTTCCTCCTGTTACCCCTGTAATATTACCAGTTGCTGTTCCAGTTGTAACTAGTGTAAAATCATCAAAACTTACATTTACAACATTTTCATTGAAACTGACTGTAAAGTTTACAGTAGAGTCAATAGATGATGGTGTGCCTGCAACAACAATACTCTGTATTTCAGGTGGAAACGAATCCACAATACCTTGTTCACAAAACTCGAAATGATCAACTGCTAGATATACAAAAGAAGACCCTAGTATAATTTCAATTTCATCAACATTTATGGTAGAGTAATCTGAAGCACCTGCTGTAGCAAAATTTAAGTTAAAAAATCCATTATCACCATTTGATACGCTTGTTGGAAAACCTGTAGTTTTTGTAATGGTATATACAACACCATTAGACACTTTACCATTAATAGTTAATGTTCCATCATTGGTTGGACTTGACCCATTAACAATTGAAGATAGATATAAATCTATAGTCTTCATTGTAAACAATTCACCTGCGTTAGTTTTTATTGAGAACGTGGTTCCTCCTGTTCCATTATTATCTAAATATTGATGAGAGCTACTCGCTCCTGCTCCATTTAAATTGAAAACATCTAAACCATTACTAGAAACAAACGGTAAACCATTACTGGTAAATGTATTATCTGAAACATTAAAGTTTTCAAAAGATTCTAGAAAACACGCAGACACTGTGTGGTTTTCTCCCAATGTAAAAGATGGCGTATTACCATTTGTACCATTTCCATTTGATAAATCATCAATAATATCTGTAGATCCCAATAAATCTATACTGAGTGTCCCTTCTCCTGAAATCCCATTGACTGTAATTGTATAAACAGCATCAGAACCACTAATTGCAGAAATAGTTCCAGTAGCACTACCAGAAGGATCCAATACAAAATCGTTTGTCGTTACATTACTGGCATTTTCATTAAACGTAACGGTAAAATCAACACTATCTGCTGTAGTACTTGGCGTACCGCTCACTTCAATAGTTTGTACGATAGGCGGTGCAGTATCTGCTGCGACAGATTCTGGGCCAAAGGAAAATTCATCAACAGCCAAATAATTAAAATTTCCTGTAAGTTCAAATTCTAATACATTAATATTGATTTCACTATTATCTACACCTCCTTCAGTTGAAAAATCAACATTAAAAAAACCATTGTCTGGAGAAAATGTGGTTGGAATCCCTGTTGTTTTTGTAATCGTGAATATGGTAGAAGCCCCCTGCTTTCCTCTAATTATAATACCACCACTACCACCAACAGACCCTCCACTATCTACAGATAGAAAAATATCTACATCTTTGGCTGTAAACAGGGCGTTATCGGTCGTTTCAATTGAATAAGTGGTACCTGTTCCAACATTAGTATCATTATCTAAATATTTATTCGAACCACTTGCTCCAGTTCCTGGGAAATTAGCTTGAACCCTAAACCCTCCTGCTGTTTCAAAGGGTTGGGAGTTATTGGTAAACGTCGTTGCATTATTGGATAAGCCTTCAAAATTTTCTATCTGTGCTTGTCCTGAAAATATTCCGAGAAGACTGACAAAAAAGAAGGTTAAGTAGTTTTTTTTCATAATTATTTTGGTTTAACAAATTGTAAGTTCCCAATTTGGGGTGTTTTTTATATAGTATTTTACTTTGAATTTAGATTTCTTAGGTAAATTATATAATGATGCTATACAAAATGGATTTGTAATTAGAGAATCCTCATATTGTAACATTAAGGAGTCATATATTTTTATTTTAGTGTAAAGACAGATATCTGGTGTACTTTGAAAATCTGTTGGAATTGTAAATAGCTTACTTTCAAAATAATTTGTCTCTAAACGGGTTACTTTTTTAGATGTTAATTTATTTAGGGTAAATAAGTTTTCTATTGATATTCTTTCTATCGTTTCATTTGAAATATTTGAAATATAGTATTCATTACCGTATTGATTCAAAAACGGTTCTTTAGAAAAAAAGGAGTAGCCTATAGAAATATCAATTTCTTCAGGAATTAAAATACCCTTATCTGTTAATTGAGGTGCTAAATTAGAAGTAATGGCTACTTGCGGTTCTTTTGTCAATGCATGAAACATGGTTTCTGAAATAACTAAGTGCAAATCTAATGTCTTTGGAAATTTATATTTAGTAGCATCTGCAATCCTTATATCCCTAAAATAGTCATCAAGTTTTAATTCTGAAATTATGCTTTTAATGCTTTCTATAGAACTTTTATTTATATCTATCAATGTTATATTTAACTGTTCTGGCTTAAAAAATGACAGTAAAGGCAATAACAACGTTGCATAAGGACCACTACCCGCATATAATACATTTAATCTGATATTTGGAGAATTTTCAATACATCTAACAATTGCTTTGTATACACCTTTTAAAAAACGACTTGTTCTTTTATAATCCTTAATACAATTGGCGGCATTTTTTTTAGACAATGCTATACCATTTGCTAAATGTATTTCACCTTCAATATCATCAATAACTTCAAATTGATTATAAAACTCATCAAGCTCCTCTACAACTCCAACTTCATTTTCGGTTGTTGATGTTAAGATCTTTCCTGCAATGCGATGTAATATTTGAGTTTTATCTAGCATTTTATACCAAGAAACTAAGTCATAGTTTACTTATCTATCAATATAATTATTAGCTTCTTGAAGGGAATACGCCTTGTAAGCAAATAATATAATATATTCCAACAAAAGGTTGCATATTGTTTACGGCTTGACTTCCTCCTGTATTACCAATAATAACAGAATTCCCATTTAGAGTAACGTCTGGGGTCGATCTGTTAAACCCTGCTGTTTGTGTAAAAGACCTACCTTCTCCCGAACCTGGAGTCGCTATGGATGCGCCTTGGGTCGCCGCATTTTGAGTAGCATTACCAGAACTCACATTAGCAGCTACAGCATGGGTGTGTGATGGTAATTGATTAACAGTTAAAAAGTTAGTTGGTGAACCACTTTTTTGCCCTAGTCGGTAAGTAGGTAGCCCTGGGCCACTCCCTGGACCAATTGGGGCACGCCCCCTAAGGTCTGGCAAACCAAAAGTCGTTCTGCCATCCCCACCATAAGTCGTTCCTAAAATTGAAAATAAAGCTGTGTTTTGAGAAATGGCAAGTAGCTGTCCTTCACAAAACGCCCATGTTCTGGGAGCAAAATTGCCCGCAAACATACGTATTTCGCCTATTGTTCCTTCCATAATTTATAGTTTTAAAATTGATTGGTTTATCATAAAATAATTCTAACTTCTAGATGGGTAAACACCAAATAGACAAATTATATAATATGTCGCCAGGAATGGCTGCATATTGTTTATAGCTTGATTTGCTCCTGTATTGCCTACAACAACAGAGTTTCCATTTAGAGTGATGTCTGGCGTCGATCCGTTAAACCCAGCCGTTTGCGTAAAAGACCTACCTTCTCCCGATCCTGGAGTAGCTATAGATGCGCCTTGGGTTGCTGCATTTTGAGTAGCGTTACCAGAACTTACATTAGCTGTCACTGCATGGTTATGTGATGGTAATTGGTTCACGGTTAAAAAGTTAGTAGGCGAACCACTTTTTTGTCCTAGTCGATAAGTAGGTAGCCCTGGACCAGTACCTGGTCCAATTGGAGTACGACCTCTAAGGTCTGGTAAACCAAAAGTCGTTCTGCCATCCCCACCATAAGTTGTTCCTAAAATTGAAAACAAAGCGTTGTTTTGAGAAATGGCAAGTAGTTGTCCTTGGCAAAACGCCCAATTTCTGGGAGCAAAATTGCCTGCAAATATGCGAACTTCTCCAATATTTCCTTGCATAATTTATTGTTTTGGTTTGTTATATTTTAATCGTTTCTTTTTTTATGTCTTTACTCGTTGTTGTAAATCGATGTCCTTGCTGAATGCCTAAGTGTACATATTTAGCACCTGTAAGAGTTCCAGCGTCTGAACTAATAATATTTAACCTTAGTAGTTTTCCATATCTACAAGACACATAAAGCCCCTCTTGAGGATGCGCATGTACGATTTCTCCAGGAACTTTACCTAATATAGGAGCATAATCATCAACAGGCGACACTTCAACTATTTTCATCATGGAGCCTTGATAGTATGTCGTTGCACCTCCATAACCTGGGTTACAGGCATTTACTAAATTCTCTATATCATCTGCTGTATAAAACTCCCAATTAATAGTTGTATCTATACTATCTGGTCGTTTATTATAGTGACTTTTTGAGGTACTTCTTTCAATACTAATGGCTTCTGGATTATTAATTAAGTCAATAGCTTTTTGGGCTAATTGTCCCAACATATAACTCATCTTAGAATTAACCATGCCTAAAGTTTCACCAATAACTATTCCAACAGGTTGTTCTAAAATAGAAGTACCAGAATCCCAATTTTTGTCTATTTTATGAACTGTGATCGCTGTTGTTTTGTCTCCATTTTTTATAGTCCAGAATATAGGGTTAGGACCTTTATTGCTTGGTAATTTTCCAAAATGAATATTCAGAAAACCATATTTCGGAATATCTAAAAGCTCTTTAGGTATTTTCAATGAAAATCCACATACTAAAACTAATTCTGGAGCTTCATTTTTAAGCCAATCTTTAAAACCGTCGTGGATATTATGCTTATCTATTACATACGAATTATAGCCTTCTTTTTGAATAGAACGCCTCCAAAACCCACCATTAGGAATATCTCCTTTGGGTGCTTCAAAACAAACAGCTTGTAACTGTTTGGTATCTGCTAAATATTTATAAAGAGATATACAAGTAGGAAAGTTACCTATAAGAATTATTTTCATGAAATGTTGCGTGTTTTAATCTTTAAAAGACACTCGTATTAACAACTTTAACTTATACTAACTAATTGATTTTTTGAAGAACTCTTAAGTATAATATTATTCTTATAAGTATTCTCAAATGCAAAAATACTTACCCTACCAAATGATTCTTTATTAACTTTCACAGGAGTAATAAATTCTAATACATTAATATCCAGTTTTAAAAACTTTATATTTTCATCTAGATCTTCAATAAATTTGTTGAAACCCATACTATGATATTGGTTTAAAATATAATGTGAAAAAGAACCTTGTTCTTTTATGATCAGGGCAAGTTCTTTTGATTTATAGCCTAATATTGATGTTTTGTTTAAAGGTAGAATAAAACAATTTTGACTTAATCCAATCACTTCCATCTCATTAAAAACATAACCTTTATTATTAAGGTTCATTACCATTTTTTTATGGGCCTTTAAAAAAGTACCTGATAATGATTTAACATAAATTTGATTTGTTCTTTTGTACAAACTATAAAAACCTTTTCCAAAGTCCGCTAGAGATACTATCTGTTTGTTTGAAATAATGGAGGCAGGAAGTATGGATACAGAACTCAAGCCTAAAGCTCCAGTTGTTAAAAAATTACGTCTATTCATAAATTAATTTAATTTTAAATGCTTTCAGGCGAGAGGGCTAAATATATAAAAAAAAACATGACCGCTATATATTTTTCATATATATATCATATAAGACTTTACACATTTCTTTTAAAAGAAATGTATTTTATTCTCGTTTTTAGAAGTTTCTATGAAAAACATATTCATATTATAATGTGTTGATAAACAATATTTTCATATATTTACGTAAGTATTTTTTTATAAAAATATACACTTCCTAAATAATTATCATAATAGCTTGAAAGGTTGCTATACTATTCGTTTAGCAAAAATAGTAATTAGTATCAGGGCTGTCCTTTGATAGCAACTAGTGCATGATGATAAATCAAAACACAAATATATTATGAGTAATTCTTACAAACCCGTTGTTAGAGCTGTTAGCGGTGATTATTATGGAGCTGCTTTAGTTGGTACCTATTCTGTAATTATAGGCTGGACTTTTGATGACAAAAATTTACGCCAAGGACTTCATGGCTTTGGCATTAAACGTATTTCATTAGATCCCGAAACAGACGAAATTATGAGCATTAAATGGCTTGGAGGACATAAACGTTTTGAGGTCACTGATACAGGAAAAATTGAAGATGTGAGTTCTTTAGAAGCACCTTTTCAAAGGTTTCGTTGGAACGAATATTCGCTTAACCCTAAACGTGCTTACATTTATGAAGTTTACCCTATGCGAGGAACGCCAAAAAAGTTAACACGTGATGAAGCTCCATTAATTTTTAAAATTAGACCATCACAAGAAGTTGAAGACAAACTTGGGGTCTACGTCAATCGTGGTGTAACATCATCTATGGCCTATCTAAGCAGGTTTAAAAATAGGGCTCCAAAAGATATAGGAAAAAAAGCTTACCAATGGTTATCTCGTGGTTTAAAGGAATCGCTACTTAATTTTATTTCAGCGGCTAAATCGGGGGACACATTGCATTGTATTATTTATGAATTTCATGATAATGAAGTTGCCAAAGCTTTCTTAGCAGCTGAAACTAAAGGTGTTAACGTAGAGATTATTCACGATGCCAAAGCTGGTAAGCATTCTACAGAAAAAACCGAGAAAGTTATTCATGACAACCATATGTCACACTTAACAATAGCTAGAGATATGGTGAATATAAGCCATAATAAAGTGGTGATACTTTTAAGAAATAATAAAGCAAAAAAAGTATGGACGGCTTCAGCTAATTTTAGTGAGAATGCCTTTAATTTTCAAACAAATGCAGCGATCACAATTGATGATGTTAGCGTGGCAAAAAATTACGAGGTCTCTTTCCAAATCTTAAAACCCAACCCGACAAAGAAAGATACCAAAATTGCAAATAGAAAACATATGGATACTATTAATGCAATTCAAGGTAGATATGCTGAAAAAACCTTCTTCTCTCCTATTTCGAAAAAAGACATCTTAATTACAGCTTGCGATTTGATCAAAAATGCAAAATCTATGGTACTCATTAGCGCGCCTTTTGGAATGGATAAAAAATTAGTTGAGGCTATGGCAGCTAATGATGATTCTATTATAGAATATGGTATTGTGAATAGTACAGCCAAAAAGAGAATTAAAGGCTTAAATCATAAGAATACTAGATTTTTCACACCAAGCCGCTTACAAACATATATGGGACGTTCTTGGGATGCTAAAGCCTTTGGTGCACATAAAATTCATGCAAAAGTTATTATAATTGATCCTTACGGAAACCATCCAAAAGTGCTTTTTGGTTCGGCTAATTTCTCTAAAGCATCATGCTCAGACAATGACGAAAATGCTATGCTTATAGTCAACAACAAACGTTTAGCCGCCATTATGACTGTTGAATTTATGCGTATGTACGATCATTATAAATCACGATATTATATTAAACGAACTGAAGGTCAAAATAAAAAAATTAAAGAGAAGAACAAAGAGCGTATTTTACAAGGTAAAGAACCAAAGCCTTTAAAGACGATCCCTACGCATCTATCAGCTGATTTTTCATGGAGTAGAACGACTTTTAACTCTACACCTTATAGCCATAAGTTTCAAGATCGAATTGCTTTTTCAGGCAACTAATATGAAACGTTTATTCGTGATGATTTCAAATTAGAAATGGTATTTCAGTGCCATTAAAAAGCCGAACATAAATATGTTCGGCTTTTTTCTCTCTAACTAACGTGAGTTCTAAACAGTTAGGACCATTTTATTTAAAATAATCCTTATCTTTTCGTGTCAAGTCAAGCATTTCAATTTATTTTGACTACACTCAATACAAATCGATTAGCTTAAACTAAAATCGAAACCTATAAAATTGATTTTTATGATTTCCGACAAAATGCATTTGCCGCCCTCACAACAAAATTTATTTTACAGTTCAGCTATGCTCTAAATGACAACACCAATATTAGTAAGGTTGTTCTAAAATAGATTTGTTTTTAAACTCACGGCAATTAAAAAGCTTTATTTTTAAGCTATGTGGAAACGACTAGCGCTACCCCATTGCCATTAATAATCAATAACTTCCTTCTTCTAGTACTTCATGACCATATTTCTTGGAATAAGCTTGAATTTCTTCAAAATCATCCTGCGACAATTGCGTCAATTTATCGAAAAAATCAAAAGTTCCAGAGGGGGTGAATGTTCCTATTAAACGGCCTTCGGTATCACCTACATTTGTAAACTTATGAGGCACACCTCTTGGTATATAAAGAAATGTTCCTGTAGGAGCCTCTGATTCGGTTTCTTCAACCTGTAATGTAAACTCGCCTTGCAGAACATGAAGGCTCTCATCATTTTTATGATGGATATGTAATGGGGCTCCTTTTCCTGCTGGTACTATTAACTCAAAATAGTCAAGCAAATCGCCTGTCACACTTTTATAAGTTCGATAAATGGCATCGAAACCTGTAATTTTCGTTTTTTGCCCCTCGTTCGGTTTTACTAGTCTTGATTCACTCATAGATTTTCTATTTAATTTTGTTTTAGTTATTTATAGTGGGAACCGTTTTAACAGTTCGTCAAAACCTCTTTGATAGAAATCGGAAATAGCATCTTCTTTATAATAAAATGTTGCAATCCATTGTACTATGCTTGTGCCTCCCTTTAGATCGAATACTCGCAAATCTGAATAATACTTATGAATCATCTCGCCCCATTCACCCGCATGCCATTTGTAGCGATAGTGAAAATCATCATTGTCCATCATAACTAATTCTTCGATAGCTTTAGGCTGACCAGGAAATGTAAGAAGCCTACGCATTTGGCGAGTTTCTGTTTGTTCCTTGATAACCTCAAGTTCGGTAATATCGGGATGCCATTCATGAATCGTATAAAAACCTCCAATAACTTCCCAAACTTTTTCTGCTGAAGCTCCAACTTCTATAGATTGCACAACTCTCCAATCTTTGTAACCTTGTTCTTTTTCTGTAATAACTTGTTCCATAATAATTACTTGTTAATGATTAGTGTTAAGAATGATTTATTTTGAAGTTTTTGCAAAAGGAGATGCTTGGTGCAAAAAAATATTCGCCGCCTCGTACCTTTACCAGATCCTGATAACTAAAATCAATGACGACCTTTTTTCCTTCTATTTGAAGCTGCCATTTTTTTGCTACTTTGTCTGGGTTTGCATTTTGCCATCCAGTAATCGGGTCTGTACCAGTTCCTTCATTAAGAAAGTTTGGGTTATCTGACCAAGCACACTGCATGACTAAAAATTGTTGTTCAATATCACTTTGACATGAGAGAAAAAGTAATCCAGCATCTGTCCACTCAGAAGATGGTGACATATCTTTAGAACCATAGCTTATGCCTCTACGGGCAATACGATGATTACGTTCACTGCGCATTGGAACTCGGCTTTTCCTATTGGTATCACCTCTTGGGTTCGTTTTTCGAATATGTGCCTGAAATGGACACCCTAAACCCTCTGTATCGTTATCATAATTAAAATTATTTAACAAGGGTTTTGTGGTTTCCCTTGAGTTTGTTGTTACTAAAGTGCCATCTTTAAACCTCCCAAATGCAAGAGCACCGGCAAGTTCTTGATCTACCTCACCTTCAACCGCATTAGAAATTAATGAGGCAAACTGTTTTGTCTGGTCATTAAAACCTTTTATATTTTGCTGCATTTTACGATATACGAAGTAGGATCCGAAACTATTTACTGCAGAACGCCCTCCTGGGTCATTAACAGCAATTAGACCAAAAGATGCCGACGGATCGTACAGATCTGTTCCTTCTTTTTCCTCCCAATTCTTAAAATCGGATTTAAAAAATGTAGGATTACTAATGCCGTCTGCAAATCCAAAATGTTCTACAACCTTTCCCTTTTCGTTTCTTAATGTATAACCTTTTTCAATAGATATAATAGTGGCTGTTCCTTCTATTTCGGCCTTGATCTTTTCTACAGCTTTGTCTAAATAGTTTTCACTCTTTTTAGATTCTAAACTTTCTCCACCGTAAGCAAGTATTAATAATGCATCAATGCTTTGTTTAAAAGGTAGTTCCCAATTATTAGGATTATCATTCAAGGGATTGATAGTACGCTTGTGCAACCCATCTGGTCCTGTATCATATCTAAACTCAAAGTCTTTCATTCCTGCTCGAAAGGCCTTATCATCTGGAATATTTTTATCTTCTATTCCAAGAGCCTTAAAGCCAGAATAACTTAACATAAAACCAGTAAATAGATGTTCTCTTCCTGTATCCTTAAAATCTAGTGATGTTTTATGCTGTTCTAAAGCAGACGTTAGTCTTAATCCTATTTTACCTACCCATTCCCTATTGCGGACAGAATCACCAATAAATTGTAAAAACAAATGCCTGGAGTGGGAACGCCCATGACTCTTTAAAATATTACCCTGAAGATCTTCAAAAACAACAGATAAATCTGGATCATTTATATCAAGCTGCGATTGACTTAATCTAATGGCAGGTTGATTAAGATCTGAGGTGGTATTTTGGTCTTGGTTAATTTTGGTAGATTCTATTTTCACATCCTAAAAATAGGAAAAAAATCTATTTAACAAAAAAAAAGCTACATTTATTGTAAGATAAAGAGTTAATAAAATGCATTTCGTAGAACAAAAGCTTCGTTTAACTCTGTATATGCTTATCACTATTTTAATTATCTGAAAAACACTTTAAAACATTAAGTATCAATAATTAACTATTCAAAGGATTCAAAACATTATCTCCCCAAGGTGCTGGATCTACATCTTTTTCTAATTTGATATACAATTTTTCTAATTTTTCTTTCTCTCGCTCTCTTTCTTCTGCATTTCGGTTACGCATTCTATCGATTATGGCCTGTAAATTATTGGTTATAAAACCTATCTGAGGTTTGTCATTAATATCTTCATAATCTGGAATTTTCCCTGTAGACCTAAATGTTTCCAACACTTCGCGTTCCCACATATTAGGATTTATATGAGGGAACCTAAGCAGATGACGTATGATGGAAGACCATCTTATTCCTCTATTTGCTCCGCCGTTTTGTATTTCTGTGGTCATAATAGTAGCAACAATAGTTGAGGCCATGGTTGCCAGAGCTCTTGCTTCTTCAAATAAGGGCTGTGATTTTGGAGTATCTTTTGCCAAAACTGAATGGTTACCTACCGTTTCACCTGATGCACCATTATCTGAAGCTTTATTTAAAATTTCTCTTTTACCACGCCTGTCCAATTCAACGCTTCTTTTTATACTAATATCAAAATCTTTTTGGGCCATGGTCAAAAATTGTAAAAGAAACCTTCCTACGCCTCCAACAGCATCAGAGAGCGAAGATTGAAATTGTTTATCCATTTTCAAATCAATTTCAAAAGCTTTTCGAAATGCTTCTTCTGCCTGATCGTTTAAATAGCCCCGTTCTTTAAGCTTAGTAATACCATCTTCATATTTACCTTCCTCTAATTGAACACGATGCTCTCTCTGTCTAGCAGCAAGAATATCTGCATCTTCTACCATCTCCCTGCGATATGTTTCATTAAAAAGTGCCTGCATTAAAACTAACTCCGATTCAGATATTGGTGTATTAAACGGCAACTCATCCTGAGCTATATTTTCTGGGTTCCCTGGTGTATTGGCTCGTTTTATATACTTATCTATATCCTCTACAACAAATTCTAAATTACCAATAGCACCTATCATAGTATGAAACATGTCTTTTTCTCCAAAACCTCCTGTATATATTAAATCATACGCTGGTTTCGAATCATCAGTACTTTGATCGGACTTCGATTTAAAAAGTGGATAACGTAGTCTTCTATAAAGTTTTCTAAGCCATCTCGTTTTACCACCTACTATTTCTCTTATTCTTCTATTTTCTTCGGCATCTTCTGAATAATTATGAGGACTAGAAAAGTCATATGCTTTACTATAGCCTCCTTCACTATCTGGTGGATTATCTACTTTATAATTTCGATAGTTATCCAAAGCGTGCTCGGCAAACCAATTTTCAAAACTTTCTACGGACATACTGGAACGGGTTGCTTTTAACTCATTCCAAAGTCTTAACTCTACATAATTAGAATGAAAAAAATAATCTTCAACAGCATGTAAAATATGCCCCATTCTTGCCAATACATCATGCCTATTTCTGTTTTGTGATGATGTACGTTTAAATTTTTTCCAATCGTATTCGATCAATATAAGCTCTTCTACAATATATTTTAGCTGTTCTTCCAAATAAATGATTAAGCCTCTGCGTCCTTTTTGATATCTGCGCTTGCGCTGTCTAGCAATTCCAGATTCTGTATAGGGTGGAAAATCTACATGCTCATGAGGGTAATATTGCGTGTAAGATCTTGATTCATCATTATGACCACCCCCTTTAAAAACCCTATCAATTTCTGCAGAAGCTATGTTTATTCCAGAAAACATACCTGGTAGCATGGTATCTATCCTCGCTCTTTTAGGGATATCGTCTGCAAATATAATATGTGTAATCCCCAAACAAAGCTGTTCGAAAAATTGAGCCAGTTTTCCATATCGTCTGTTCTTGGGTGTTGCTTTTCCCATTAAGACATCCATCCACTGTGTCGCTTTACCAAAACCTATTGCTGCAATTGGAAACAGAATATATTCTGTTATAAGAAGACTGGACACAGCTAGTGCAGATTTTGCTGCACCACTTTTATTTTTTTTATCAATAAAATCTATGATTGATGGAATAAGTGCCACACCCGCTAAAACAATATTGGTTCCAATAACATATGGGTTTTCCCTAAATGCAGCTCTAGCTTGATTAAATATTGTTTTTTTTGCAGAAAGATGTGCATATGGGTCTCTAAATTGAGAAATATCGGTTAAAAAATTACCGAGCTCCATAAAGGCATAATCTTCATCACCTCTAATATCACGAATCTTTTCTTGGTAATATTTATAGATCTCTCCATGCCTTTTTATTTCCCCCATAACTAAATGTGTTTACACTTATGAAGTTGGCACCATTGAAGTTAAATCGCCTGTTCCTCCTTCGGCCCATTTAATTTTAACATGAAAATTTGCCTCATCTGTTCCCTGCGTTACGGCAAAACGCTCTTGACCATTTACTGCTTTTATACCAAATGTTATTTCAAACTCTTGTGGTTTATGATTTGGAGACATGGCGTTTATTTCTTGAGATGAAATAATAGCAATATCTTTAATAACCCCCATAGAACCAGATAAATTGCTTCCAGGAGAAATACGATCATCTCCTCCAGGACTTATCTCAACTAATATGGGCTCATTATCACTGTAATATTGTTTATATGTTGACATGTAGTTTCATTTAAAATTAAATTAAGGGGCTTCATCTTCTGCTAAATAAATGGGTAATTCATCTGTCGTTGTATCCAGCCATACAAGACTGGTAGGTACTTTCATGAGCCAAGTGGAAGGATCATCTTTGCTTATTTCTACATCTCTATCCATATCATCGACAGTAATACTTGCTAATTCTTCAACCAGAGAACGATCAAAATGTGTATCAAATGCAAATGGTACACTACTATCCCAATCGTATCTACCTGTAGCTTGATAAAATAATGTAGCATAATTAAATACAGGGTTAACTGGGATTAAAACTCTTGCCGCTCCTGATTTTAAAAATTTTTCAAATAAAGGATCAGTATCCTCTATAGCTAGTGTGTCTAACCATTTACCTCTACGTCCCCAGTAATAGGGGAAAAATTCATAGGTCATATTTTTCCAATCAAACGCCTTTTCAAAAAATTGGATTTTATCACTTTCGGCAAAAGTTCTAGAAAGTGCTATATCTGGATATCCATTACTACCTGCAAAAACTCGGTTTAAATCATTAAATCTATAAAATAGACCTCTTGCACCATACATAAACAAAGAGATACAGCTTTTTTTAAGCTCTTGGCGTTCTACCTCTCTATTAATTACTGGGTTTCTTCCTGTAATTTGTACGCCATCTTGGATCTCTGCCGCTGCTAACTTTTCTTCATAGTCTAAAACTTGTTTTTGAAAAGCATTCATAATAGCATTATAGGTTTCTATTTGCCATTTTTCAAAAGCTTCAGTCGTTAATTGGCAATAGATATTGACATGGAGAAGGAAATTCTCAACTTTTTTACCATAAACACCAATTGGTATTTTATCGGTATGAGATGCTATTGAAAGTGCATTCCAATTCATTTTAAAATAGGAACCATCATAATACCACCAATCTGCTTGTGCAGTATGGCCTCCTGTATAAAAATAACCATCTGGAATTTTGAGGTCGTCGATTGAAATAGACCATGCTTGTTCTTTTTGAAAAGTTCTTGCAATAACTCTTGATAAGGTAATACTATGAGGTGGCGGCGGACTAACCCCTTGAACATTATATTTTTCAATCTCTGCCAAATAATTTGTACGACTTAAACCACTTGCGGTTATAGTTGGTTTTATGGGCTCTTCTGGCAATATTAAGTTTTCTAGTTTATATTGTTGGGCATGAATAAAGAATGCTGCAGGTTCTGGTACTGTAAACTCATACATTAAGCGCTTACCATAATTTACAACTTTAGCTCTATAGTATTTATCTACCCATCTGTAAATCCCTGAAATATGTTCTTCTCCTAGAGAATTATCGAAACCATGCTCATTTATTTCTTCGGTTTCATGCAAAGAACGGCTGGTTCTTTCTTCTCTTGTTTTTTCTATAATTCGAGATAAAGAACGCTCTGAAATATCTTTGGCGTAATTCACAGCATTTTTGTTAGATTCTACTGTAGAATTGGATGAAGCAAATTTTGCATAAGCACTTGCCTCAACAGGTCCATAACTTACAGAAACATCAACTCCTGCTTTAAAGGAAGAGTCTGAACGAATTGTTTTTTGTGATTCTTTTTGAAGCTCAAACCGTTCTGTACTCTGTAAATCTTTTAAGTTTTCTTCGCTAAGATCTGAAGAGGTAAAAATAATATCTTCATTTTGATTTAACTGCCTATGCTTTCTATTCCTTTTTTCACTTTTAAGCACATTTTCAATATGAGCAATTTCTCCTGCTTCATAATTTACTAATTTTTGCTTGACCACTTGAAGGTCGCCTATAAATGGTTTTATTCGAGAAGTCATCTTATTTTAAATTTTTAATTTCGTTAATATCTGATTCTGAAAGTTTTCTTTTCACCTTTACAAAAACTTTTCCTTTAGGGATGATCCTTTCTATAGTCATTAGTTTTTCCAATTCTGCCGTTTTTTTTGCTATTTCATTTTCTAATTTTGATACAACCTCAGGCGATGTGGTTAGCTCTAAGTCTATTTTGTTTCTAGATAAAACCTTTTTGGTATTCTTTAACTTTATTTCGCTCATTTTTAGCATCCAAGACACCTGCTCTGAGTTTTTTGATGGCGGCGATGCAAACAATGAGCCTTTTTTTAAATTGGATGCATCTAACGTACCAAAATTTGAAGCACTAAAAGGAACGTTGTCTGAAGTGTTTTGGGTGTTGGTTTCTGATGTTTTTTTGCTTTCTGACCTTAAATTTTTAAATTCTTTGTCAACATATTTTTGATAATTAACAAGCGATTGATTGAGAGAATCAATGGAAGCTTGTACATTAGCCAAAGCCTTGTCTTCACTTTTTAAATCATCACATTTAACATCGCCTTTTATCTGCGTTTTTAATCTAGCAGTAAATATTTCTTCTACTTCGTTTTTAGCAAGGTTTAATTTTTCAATTTCTTTTCTTTTAAGATGAATTTCTTTTATTCTGGATAAATAAGGGTTATCATTATCTTTAGTTTTATCAATTTCTTTTGAATCATCTTCATCTTTGGTAAAAAGTTCCTTTGGAATGATTGGTGTTAACTTATTATAATTGTTTACCAGTTCAATTTTATCATTTGCAATCTGTTCTGAATTAATACCTTCCCATAATCTTAAAAGCTTAATCCACCTAACAATAACATCTCTATCTTCTGGTGATTCATGACTTAAAAGGTTTGCATAAAAGCTATCCCAAATTTGATCTTTAAGGATTAAGAAATCCTTATTAATAATTTTAATATCTAATCCAATTTCTTCTACTAACTTTTCCTTAAACACCTTTAAATCGTTGGCATTATTTAAATTAATAGCACTTTTTATTAATTTTTCGATATTATCCAGATTGGACTCATAAGCAGCCCAAGTTCTTGAATTCTTGAAGTAAGTATTTGATGACTGATAGGCTTTTGCTAACTTTACTTTTTCTTTGAAGTTATGCGATTTTGAAAGCTTTTCTCTAAGCACAGACCTTATTCCTGTTAAATCATATTTTGGATTGATTCCAGGAACTTTTTGAGGCGGTCGAATAGAAACAAACTTAAAGGTATTCTCCGTTTTCATAATGAGTTATTAAAAGTGATTATCTTTATTTAACTCAAACTTCTAAATAATATAAACAACTGTCAATAGGGAAAAAACCTAATTAACAAGGGTGTTTACCCCTAATTTTCATGTAAAACGATTTGAGAATGTCATGGAGAATAACTATAAAATTTGCCCAGGCTATTATTTTCTATTCATTAAAAAGACTTTGAATTTCAGAATTAGAAAGAGCTCTGTTATAAAGCCTTAAATCGTCCATGCGTCCAGTAACAAAATTTTGATTGGCACTGTAAGGATCTGTGCCTATGTAAAGTTCATGTTGGGTTTGTGAAATGCCTGAATTACTGATACTTTTTGATGATTCCTCTACTCCATCGATATAAATTTTAAGCGTATTACCATCAAAAGTCCCCACTAAATGATACCAAATATTAGCAGTTAGCGGTTGTGTTGTATCTAAACATTCTTGGCAAAGGCTTTGTGGACAAGTATCTGGCTCTATACACAATTCGACAATACCTCCATTATATAGCCACATTCCATACCTTGAATGTCCGCCATCTGCGGGATTTGTTTTCTCTATAAGAGTAAAAAACGAATTATTTTGCTGCTCCTGATAGTAAAACCAAAAAGCGATTGTTAGTTCTTTATCTAAACTTATAGCATTACTATGCACTATTTTTATATTGCTTTTTGAATCTGCCGAGAAGGCTCCTGATGCATTTTCGACATCAAACCGATCTGCTGCATACATAAAATTAATAGGCTCTATAGAGTTATTATTTTCACTTTTGTCGACCACACTATTATCAAAATCAATGCGTAATACATAATCCTCAGGAATTGTACCGCTTGTTTGTTCCTTAGAAACTTCAATATATCCTTTTTTTATTTCAACAACTTCATCATCAGTAGATTTTACTTTTAAACTTACATCATAAATTCCTGTGTTTTTGTAAACTATAACAGGGGATTCATTAGTAGATATAGCAGGATCTCCACCAGGGAAAGCCCATTCTCTGGATATTATTTTGCCTTTGGACAAGTCCTTAAATTTTATACTATTATTAATTTTAATTTTTTGGACATCCGAATCAAAATCAGCTATAAGTTCCTCTACATCCTCATTCTCCTCTTTAATAGTATTTGAAGAATCATTTTTGCTACAAGAACATAGTATTATAAGACATAAAAAATAAGGTTTCAAAATTTTCATATTTGGATTGGTCATAAAAAAGTTCGATTTAGCTATGTCGAAATAAAATATTGAGCCTTACTTTTCTGTAATAACAATGTAAAAACTTCAAATATTTTTTACATCTCGAAAAGCCTCAAAGGTGTAATAGCATTTGAAAAACACTTGAAAGATTAATCATATGCTATAAATAAGAAATTTTATAAATATTTGATTCTGATTTTTAGATATTCTAATAGTAAATTATTACATTAGTATTAAATAAAAAACTATGTTTGGTCAAAAATATAATGATAATGGCGAAAGGCAAGCTGATATTGATGCAGAAAATATGAGGCAAAGAGAATGGGAAAGAGGAAGAAATAATTACAATGACAATTATAGTCATCGAAATTCCTCAACAAAAGGACTGTTTTCTGGGCTGTTTAGTTCAATAGGAACTTTATTTAAAATTCTAGGTTATTTTGTATTAATAATGGTCGCATTTAAAATTATAAGTTCACTACTTAATTAGTAATAGCTTTAGATAAAGTGTATTTATTCTAACTGCTATTTATTTTGCGAATTTATGACATGTAATGTAGAAATCGATTCTCCTTCCATGGCTTTATGAAATAGTTTCATCGTATTTCTACTATTAGTAATATCAATAAAACTGTCTCCATCAATATCTGTCCGTTCTTTTCCTAGAGCAATACAACCATTTAGTTGTCTTGAAAAATTGGCAGCATGGAACTTACATTCTCTACGATTGGGAACATCATATATCTCCCATAGATCTTTTTGAAATTTAGGCGACCATTCTAATTTTAGTTTATAGATACCCGCAGGGATGCACGATATGTTTCTAGCGTTATTTAACCAACCTCTTTCCAAACTTTGAGATGAAAATAAAATATTATTGTTTTCATCGGTTACAATACACAGACCTAAACTTAATTTTCTACCTATAGTATCACGAATAACAAGTACTTTTTTCATTTTTCTAGAGTTTAACTATATTCTAAACTATCTAAGATATAGTAATATTGTTAATCACCTCCAAAAACTGTATATATTTTCTGTAAGAAACATGAATTTATTCAAGCAAGTATCCTTCATATAATTCGGAAATTTTTCGTATCTTAAAGTGCTACGTTATAAGCATTTACTTTGTATTATGCTTAATGGATCTAGTATATTGTCCAGACTTTTAATTACAGACTATAACCTATTACTAAAACTTTGTAATCATGAACCCAATACAAATATTAAGTATCATACTTGTCATTTTCCTTTTGGCAGGCATCCGTATCGTGTACGAATATAAGCGAGCGCCCAAATTCAGGTTTGGTAAATACATAAAGACCTTAAAACCTGGCTTTAGATGGATTATTCCAATTGTTGAAACCATTCAAATTGTAGACATTCGTGTTATTACCATAAACATTGTCTCTCAAGAAGTTATGACTGAAGATAATGTCCCTTGTAGTATCGATGGTGTTTTATTCTTTAAAATTAATGACCCTGAACGCGCCGTGCTGGAAGTTGAGGAATATAAATTTGCTATTACCCAATTGGCACAGGCAGCTTTACGAGACGTTTGCGGTAAAGTAGAGTTGGATACTATTTTATCAAAACGGGAAGAGATGGGAAAAAATATAAAAGACATAGTGGAGATAGAGACCAAAGAATGGGGAATTGACATTAATGATGTAAAAATTAAAGATATTCAATTACCAGAAAACATGAGACGTATGATGGCCAATCAGGCAGAAGCAGAACGTTCCAGACGTGCACGTATTATATTAGCTTTAGCAGAAGAGCAAGCTGCTGGAAAACTACTTGAAGCTGGAAAACTTATAGATCAGTCGCCTTCAGCCATTAAACTAAGACTTTATCAAACGTTATCAAACATTGCAGCAGAGAAGAACTCTACTATTCTTTTCCCTTTTCCTGAAGAAGTATTGCCAAAAAACAATAAAAACCACTAATTATTAGACGACGACCTTTTCAAAAAGAATTGAAATAAAATAATAAATTTCTTTCTCCTCATTTTCTGGTTTTATTTCAGAAAAGTAATCAAAATGAATAGCCTTATACCCTTTATCGTTCATTTCTGTAATCTTTTTATTTGCTTTTTTTGTCGATACAAGAGGCCCTACTTTAGAAGACACCGTGATTAATTCATTATCCATATCCTAAGTTTTTATTCGTTATTTTAATTTATTGTGCTAAGAATCTTTGAAGTTCTAACTGCTTATTAGCCAGTTCTGTTTCAGCTTTGACTTTATCTGTTAAAATTATTTCTTTGACCGTAGATAAGATATTTTCAAATATATCTTTAGTTTCCTTGTCGATAGAATCGCTATTATTTCTTATTTCAGAAAGCCTATGCAAAGCATCTCTAAGAATATTAACTGCTTCTGTCCGCTCACCTAATTGTGCTACGGTTCTCGTTATATTAACTGTTTGTTCGGCAGTAAATTCTTCACCTTTCCTTATGTTGCTGCTAAGCTCAAGAATAGAGCTTATGGCTACGTCTGGCTGAACCTCAGATACCGTATGTACCTTTCCATTATTATCTTTATAAATTAGTGCGCCTCGCTTTTCTGCATCATACTTTGCTAAATAACTGCCGTCGCCCAATGATTTCACACCACAGCAACTAGATATTAAAAAAGACGATACAATTAATGAAATAATTTTTTTCATGATTAAATTAGTTTTTTGTAAATGTATATTCAATGCTTTAACCAAGAAATACCCATTGATGGGTATTTTTATTTTTAAAAGGAAATGGGTCAATTAAAATAACTCTAGTAGCTCCATTATATAAAATAGATATCAAATTCCATAACATAGAGGCTTCCTCGAGCTTTAGTATCAATTAAAATGTTTATTGAAAAAATTAACAATAACCCGATACGCATCTCTGGATTCTGGAAGCTCAGAATTGGCCAAAAACACATGTCCCAAACCTTCCCAGACATGAAGCTCTGCTTCTACTCCTAGCTTTATAAGTTGTGTATGTGTATATACTACAGAACTAAGGTGAAAATCGCGGGTAGATACAATTAGTAATGATGGCGGAAAATTGGATAGTATTTTTTTAGATTTTAATGGTACCAGGAGCGGGTCTTCAAAATCGGGATTAGCCCCATAATAGGGCTCAAAAAAAGTAAAAGGAGCAATACCTTCATAGCCAAGAATAGCAGAAACCATATGCATAGAATCAGTTTTTGGGCGGGGTTCGGCAGCTGCCATGCAAATAATACCTACTGCGCCTGGAAGTGGTAAATTTTCTTTTTGAAACCATGCGAGAGCTTGGGAAGTTAAAGCGCCTCCAGCTGCATATCCATATATTCCAATATTTTCTGGTTTGTATGTTTTTAATAATGCCTTATAAACGGCTGTAACATCTTCACTGGCAGCTGGAAACTGATATTTTGGCCCCATTCGATAATCAATACTAATAACTTTTATACCTAACATTGATGCAATGGGGATAGATTCTACACGGCTAAATGTTCGCGAACCATACATAAATGCTCCAGAATGAAGATTAATTAAAACGCGATCACGGTTCTCTTCCCTTATACCTTCCAATGGTGTGAATACTTCTGTATACACTCCATTTATGGTATCGATTTCTACATTAACATTATAACGAGCCTGTGTGTTAAGATATATGGGAGACTTATAAAAATATTCCTGTTTGCACACTTCATGAGTCATGATCTCATCCTCATCTGGATTTTCGGGATATGGGCAAACTACAGACCATTCTTGAAAAAGTTTTCTTTCTTCTTCACGTTGCTTCTTGATAATAGCCTTACTTTCATCACTTAGAAAAGATGATTCTGGCAATACATATGCTGGAACATGAATGGTACCATCTTCCTTGACATAATATTTTTGAGTTTTGCAGGCATAAACGCTTATTAAAATTAAGAAGGTTAATAGGATATCTGTTTTTGTTTTCATTTTTAGAAGTGTTTGTATTGGCTTAATTTATATAGCTTACTTTAACTGGATTTTTTAAACATTTATAAAAATATTCTATCGTCTTGGCAGGATCATTTTTATCAACCTTAAAAACGATATATGCATTTTTTTCACTGTATTTACTTCCTTTAGGTATAAAAGTATTTTTGCTATTAATTAGCCTCCTATTCCAATATCTTCCAGAATTAATACTTGCTGTAATTTTTGTATGCCTGTTTTCTGTGGGCGAATCTTTGCCATAAATATTTTTGTTGTCATAATGCAAACGCATAGAGCCAAAGGCATAAGATTCATGCGCGTTATAAAAAAATAGCCAGAGAGCATCATCTGCTATGAGCTGCTCTTCTAAATAGGTCATGGCATCCTCATTATAAAGTGGTAAATAAACAGTTTTTCCATTAGGACGTGGGAAAACCACGTGAGTAAATAGACTGTCCATGGTCATTTCATCATTTCTTAAAAGGTTTAGAGTGTCACTGTTTGTAAAAAGCATATCACTACTAAAAATAAAATAAGGAAGACCTGCATAAAATTCATATGCCCCCATTAACAGTATTTTCTCGTACCCTTTTATGCAACCCCGTCTAAACAGTTTAAAATAAAAAGGCCCTTTAGTTGAGGTAAACGATGAGTCTACCGAAATCATATGAGCCATCGTTCTATAGCTTAAATCTTCTTTACCAAAGTTTGGTGACCAATGAATTTTTAAATTTGGATTTTTTCGCTCTAAAATCAAATTATCGAACTCTTTTAATATGATATTTCCTAGGTGCCCTGCTCCTAACCTTTCTTGTTTGAAACCCATATACTCTTTTAAAGACGCAGAAAAATATTTGTTCTCAACTATAACATCCAATGTGTCACCAAATACACGTAAATCGGTCTCCGTTTTAATGTGCTTATTGGGTTTAGTCGTGATGATATATTCTTTAACCTCATTGGCTCTAATGGAAATTGGAAATACGATTTGTTTTTCTTTATTATATGCTCTTTTTTCGAAAGCTTTATCTATAATTTGAGCGCAAATTGTATCTTTATCACTAATAGAATAGACATATATTTTATGATTTTCTTCATCAGTGTTAAAAAGTGCTAAACCAACCTCTACATACTCCAAAGATCTATCAAATCCTTCTGTTTCTTCAACTTTAATTTTAAAATTGACTACACTACTGTTATAACAACCAGTTACAAGAATACTTCCTAATAAAACTAAAATGACATAATACATCATTTTTGTAATTATTAAACCTGCTACATTTTTTATGTTTTTATGCATCATACACTGAGTAATTCTTATATAAAATAGCTTATCGTCCTTATACCATTATTTAATCAAAGATAGATTGACTTTTTTTACTTTTTTTAAATAGCAGATGATTAGATTATTAGCACCCTTAGAAAGCTATTCTTTGTCAATTCATCTATTTATCTGTTCAAAGACCTTATTCTACATCTACAAGTTCTGTTTTGTCTACTTTTATAATAGATTGGTTTTTATAATTGTATTTTAGAAGATTAATATGAATCGTAGAAAAACCCAATACCATTTTTTTAACAAACCTCTCTTTAAACACCTGTTATTTTGGTTAGGTGTCTTTTTGTATTTTGTTTTTTATATGAATATTGCTAATTATAGTGGTTACAGGCAATTGTTTGAGTTCTCTATAACTATTGTTAGCTTACAAATAGTAACAACATACATAAGTATATACTATTTAATTCCTCATTTTTTAAATAGGAAAAAAACATTTCTATTTATCTTTTGGTTATTGATTCTGTTAATAGCTATGTATGCCCTTTACCTTGTATTTAAATCTTATTACTATGATCCAAAATACTTCGAATATTTTAGCCCTATATTAAAAGAACAAGCAAGGCAATCATTCCGGGAGCGGTTTACTAGCATTTCTGCTTTTTTAAGCAAGTCAATAAAATTTTTAACACCTGCTGCATTGCTATTAATGGCTCGTTTTTATAAAAACCAGCAGAAGTATTTAAAACTTAGTGAACAAAAAAAGATAGCCGAGTTAACCGCTTTGAGACATCAATTAAATCCACATTTTTTATTTAACACCTTAAATAATTTATATGCATTAGCTATTAAAAAATCCGATCAAACTCCTGAAGTAATTGAAAAACTATCAGATATTCTGGATTATATGTTATATCGCTGTGAAGAAACTTTTGTTCCGCTTAATAAAGAAATTGAACTCATTAAAAACTATTTATCTTTAGAGAAATTACGCTATGGAAAACGTGTAAACATTAGCTTTTCCCAGCAAATCGATAAAGATGTTAAAATTGCGCCGCTTCTATTATTGACTTTTATTGAAAATGCTTTTAAACATAGTGTTGTCCAAGAATTAAAGGAAGCTTATATATCAATAGAAATCAGTACCGATAAAAATCAAATTATTTTCGATATTATAAATTCAAAACCTAATCTAAAAGTTGAAGTAGATAAAATAAAAGGTATAGGTTTAGATAATGTAAAAAAGCAGCTGGAGTTAATATATGAGAAACAATATGCTTTATATATTAAAGATGAAAAGGAAAAATATCATGTCACATTAAAACTAGCGAGTAAATAATGTATAAATGCATAATTATTGATGATGAAGAGTTAGCAAGAGAGCTTATACAAACACATTTAGAGCAATTAGATGGTTTTGAATTAATTGCTTCTTGTGCAAATGCTATTGAAGCAAGCAAAATTTTACAGCAACAAACCGTAGATTTATTATTTCTGGATATTGAAATGCCAATTTTAAAGGGTACTGAATTCTTTAGAAATCTAATCAATAAGCCCAAGGTTATTTTTATTACTGCTTATCGTGATTATGCTTTAGATGGCTTTGAATTAAATGCAGTCGATTATTTGTTAAAACCTATTTCTTTTGGGCGTTTTTTTAATGCTATTGAAAAGTTTAAGGCCCATCAACAAATATCTATTGAAGAAAACTCAGTTAGTTACCAACCAAACGCGGATTACACTTTTGTTACCAAAAATCGAAAGAAGATCAAAATCATATTTGAAAACATCTTATATGTTGAAAGTATAAAGGATTACATAAAAATTCACTTAACGAACGAATCTATTTCTGTGAAATTTAGTATTTCTGCTTTCGAAAAAAAATTGGATAACAGGTTTATACGGATCCACCGATCATATATAGCAAATCGTGATAAAATCACGGCATACACAAAACAAGACATTGAAATAGGAAAAATAGAACTTCCTATTGGTGAAAATTATAAGAAGTCTCTATCTAATTTATTATTTTAAATTGAGATACCGTGCGATTTTAATCATCATAATATAATACGTAGGGTATATATTAGCGCAATGATGGCTTATAACATAAAGGAAAGCCTACGATTAAAGCGACTTGTCTTGGTCTGTCGTCTCTAAATCACCAGAATAGCTAATTGAAAATCGAGACATGCCTCTTAATGTCATACGTGCTTTTAAATTGGGATACAGCCTTATGAATACCTGAAAGTTTTCAGTTTTACTCGTTGCTTCTAATGAGATAGTATAGCTATTATCTTTATTATTTTGAGTTACTTTATAATCCTTAAAAACACCATCAAACTGTATGGCACTATCACCACCACCATAAGCAACTTGCATCTGCCTTTCTCCATAATATGGCAAAAAAGAGGAAATACTATCACCAGATATGGTTAAAAAATTATAATTTCCAATTAAACTAATAGCATTGGGTGTATTACCAGGTTGCATTAACCCAGAACTAAGAACCTGCTGCACTGCGTTTGTAACTTGAGGGTAAGCCCAATCTGATTCAATATGAAACTTCTGATTTTTCACAATAGCATTTAAAGCATCAATCTCAGCCTGTGTTGCTACAGATTTTGATGCCCCACATGAAAAGAGCATTAAAATACCAATAAAAAAGTATAGAAATTTCATCTTAATGAGGTATTAAACAGTCCTAAATTACAAAATATTACAATACAAATATTGTACCATTAACTTTAAATTTAGGCTTTAAGCTATTGTATTACAAAAAATTAGGCCAAATAACTAATGCTATTTGACCTAATATAACGACTGAATTATAAAATAATTGCTAAAAATCAGTCACATTATTTTGGGCTATTTGGACACCTACTTATACTGGTACCATAATAACGATACGTATTGCATTCGTCTATTGTAGGTGCTTTGCCTTCCTGGAATAGTAAAATAATATCGGATCCCCCAAACAAGAAATAACCAAACTCTTCACCTTTGGCAATTTCTCTTTTTTCTGTTGCAGTCATGTGCACACCAGATACCTGACACATACCTACAGGAACTACACCTACAATCCCCATATTGCCATATTCTGGCTTGTTGGCATCAATAGTAATAATACCTCTGGACTGATTGAATTCGTATCCAGTTTCTGGTGGCGCTGGTGAATCGGAATTATCTGGAGCATCAAATTGGTTTTTGTCATTAATGTTAACCTCTAAATAAGTCAATCCATTAACCGCTCGACATTCATCAACAATTCCCGATACTGGGGCATGAAATCTGTGGTATGAATACGGTCCTAAAAAGTAATGAACAAACGTACCATTAGCAAACTTGTCGGCATGTGGACTTCCTTCTAATAATTTAGCAATATTGCCTATAACATGTGTTTTCTTTAAAACAGTATTTGTAATATTAGAATGGGCATCTATTTTGTACATCTTTCTATAAGTACAGTCTGCAGGCGCTACCGCCACTGTGTTATCGTTTGGTGCGTCTATTGGACGTAATCCAGGATTAAGTTCTCGTGCAAAAAACTGATTAAAAGTTAACCATCCACTTGGGCTATTTGGTTTTCCGTTCACTAATGAATCTTCTATTCTATAATATGGTGCATACTCTTTAAAAGACCTCCAAATATCATCATTGAAAGATTCTGGTGTATTTAGAAAATCACCCCATAGGTTAGCATAGTCTACCAGCCATTGTTTAAAGCCATCAATGTTTTGTACTATAGTATTAGCGTTAGGCCCAACCTTTTGATCGATCAGAAAATAAAAATGACACAAACAATCGTATACTTCTTGCGAATAACCTGTATCTGGGTCTTGCCAACCTTTATTACCACTTTGGTGTGGTATCCAACGACTAAATTTCCTGATATAGCTTATCCATTCATCTACAGTTGTTGGCCAATCCAACACATCGTATAATTGTTTGTCCAACTTACTATTGGCATAACTTTCGGCCTTATTAATAGATTCCACTAATAATTCTGAAAGAGTTGGGTTGCTCTTTAGCCATTTTTCTACATAGTCAATGGCATCATTAGTACTTGTAAACGCGGTTGTTTTCATAATATAAATTGTTTAATTGGTTAAGTGGGTTTTAATTTTTGGTGATGTATTTGCTATAGCAACTTGAGCTCTTACACGAACATAAGGACCATTATCGGAGTTTATATCTGGGTTAGGGTTTACAACTGTGAATTGTTTTATAGCTCCTTTTTGGAAAACCAAACATAAGCTTGAGCCTCCATAACTAAACGTTCCTAGTTCTTCGCCTTTTTTAACATAATCCCCTACCTTCACTTCCATATTTATGGATGAAATTTCGGTAATACCAATAGGCATAACAGCCACCAATCCTATTTTTGGATCTTCGTGTTTAATAATGATAAGCCCTCTGGTATTTACATTAGCTTCATAGCCTTGCGAATAGGTTCCTGCTGTTGGATCCCAACCTTCTACAGGTAATTCGCTAAACATATAGCCGTTTATAACGCGTGCCTCAACAACTTTTCCTGTTATTGGTGCTCTCCATCTATGATAATCATGACCGCTTAAAAATGTTTGCAGCACATCTCCGCCTTTAAACACTTCTGTGTATGGAGACCCTTCTAGCATATTTTTTAAGGAATAATTCTGGCTTTTAGTTTCAAAATTGTCCGAAAGTTTAACATTTCGAGCTACTCTATAAATCGTACCGTCATTAGCTGAAACGATTACAGCATCATTATTTGGTCCATCTAAAGGGCGGCATAGAAGAATTATTTGGCGGTGGAAATAATCGTTAAAAGATTTAAACCCCCAATGTTTAGGGTCTTTAATTTTTGTTTCTTCAGTTACAAACTCATCTAAATTATTAGCAATTACTGATGCTGGGGATAACCACCCATCTGGCTGCGTAGTAACAACACTTAGTGTTTCGGGACTATCCAGAAAATCACACCAAGCTTGTAAAATTTTCCGTAAAGCATCATTAAATGCCTGGTTTTTAAAAACAATCCATCCAGATGGAGTAGCCATCATGTATACAAATAGTCCAGACATAGGAAAAGCTGAATGGCTTACTTCTGGTTGAAATTTTGGAGCGTGATTTAAGATATAGTTCATCGCCACAAAAAGGTCATCTAATGATTTAATGGCATATCTTACATCGGGTTCGTACTTTTTATGAATTACGAGCCCTTCTTGAATCATTTTGTTAACTTGACGCTCTAATTCCTTATTCTTAGCCAACATAGCCTTCATCTCTAAAATTGAAGGTGCCATAGTATAAGTAACTCCAGCGGTTTCCTTTTCTTTATAAGAGACTTCAACCAGATCACTTAACCATTTACCGATATGTGTTATATCTTTTGGCAAATAACCAGCTATAACACCAAATCGTCTTTGGTATTGTGTTTTTGTTTGTTCGACATGTTTTGAGGCATCAAATTTTACTGAATCTACGGTTTCCATAACTTTGGTATTAATTAAGATTAAATAGGTTACAACATACTAATATCTATATACCACCATGAGTGATACCATACATATTACATTATGATTTTTTGCTTAATTAATTAAATAGGGAGATTGTAAATATATAAATAAAAACTTACAATTTATAAGATTTATCTTATAAATTTAAAATATATAAAAGAAAGTTTAATTGAAATAACTTCTGTTCGAAGACTATTTTATGTAGATATTATGTGGTAGATTTTGGTGCTAAACCAGTAGTTCTTAAAAATTTGTTCGAGAATAGCTCGTACATATCATCTGATAACAATGATTGCCTCTGTTTAATCCATTTTTTTGCTTGTTCTCCATACATATGCTCTACCAGTCCAGAAAAAGCCCAATCACTGTTTTTGCCCCAATGCAAGGTAAAGGGTATATTATTTTCTTTTAGTACTTCAATCATACGTTTGGAAAACTTTTTTAAACTCATAATCTTTTTCGTTTCTTTCCAAAGAACGCCGTCAATTTCTAGCATGCATGTCATTGGAAACTTGGTAAAGGCAATGGTGCCCTGGGATTTTTTAACAAATCGCATCGCAAAAATCCCTGGTATGGGCCCCTCGTCTCTTGTTAATTTACCTAGTAGTTCCATAGCTTTTGGAGCATCTTTATGATCTATTCCAAATGAACAGGCAAAAGCTGGTCCTTGATAGGGAGCATCCCAAAATATTTCTTTCAACATGCCCGTGGTTTTATCATCTACCTTGGGCAAAATGGTTTTGCGTAACCGTTTTACCAGCCACGGAATACTCTTTGGTAAATTCTCGGCTAGTTTTACAAATAGATAAATAAGGTCTCTATAAAGCGATTCTTTTATTACTGGAAATGGGTCGGGATATGGTTCTTCATACTTTTTTTTGTACATCAACTCTACAACACATTCTGGATCGTTACTATATTGATTGATAAAAATTTTATAATGATATGGCCTGTTCCCTTTTCCATTTAAATCTGTTTCTTCAGGAATAGTAAACGAAGTATTTTTAAAATCCATTGTTTTCGCCAGTTCGTAAGCAACACTTTTATTAATTTTTTTCACATAACGTTTCAGTAAAAAAATAGGCTCTGCTTCAATAACAATTCCATGAATAAAACCAAAACCACCTAATCCTACTAAAGCAGCGTGAAATAAATCATCATCCCTTATAACCCTAGCATTAAACTTTTTAATAAACTCATTATTTAAAGCTGGTTTAGAATCGCGCTCTATATATACAATATCTTCTTTGTGGGGGCCAATTATTAAATTCAGTCCTACAACATAATCCTGTACCGACCCTACATCTAAAGCAGAACCATGAACTCCCGTAGAAATGCAACCTGCTAAGGTTTGACCGTTACTTGCGCCACTTGTTTTGAGTGATTTACCATTTTCTGCTAAAATTTCAGATACTTCCTTTATCGTTGTTCCACATTCAAATAAAAACAGGTTTGATGCATCGTAATTGGAACTTGAATGGCAATCACTATTATGAATGGGCATGGAAATATTCATAAAACCATTGTAATGCATCCTATCTTTATGACTGGCTATATTATTCATGGACCATGCCGAACCATAGGCACGAAATCCATCACCATCTGCATGTGTTTCCTTTATTAAACGTTGAATTTCTTTAGCCGCATCATTATAGCGGTCTAACTTTTCAGGCATATTACGTTCGCCCTCTAGCTTGGTCTGATAAAGAATTTTTAATGGAAATGGTCCGTTTTTATGTAATGTATTCCATTCATTTAAGAATTTGCTTTTTGTAGTAGCCATAATACTTAATTTGTTGATTTTTCACATACATACTTTATTTTCACCTTTCGTTTCCTCCCAAAGGTAATAGCGCTTAACAAAACACCTCCGAAAGTGTTACGATATTCAATAATGTTTAACTTTCCCGATTCGCAAGCTTCTTTTTCCTTAATCAAATAGGTAAAATCTTCTGAAGTGACTTTAATGCTAATAACAGTATCAAACTCTACAACGGTCATGCCTCTGTAGTAGTCATCTCTGTCTGAAAATGGATCTGGTTGTGGCGCACCGTTTACATTACGCAATCTCACGGAATAACAGGCTGTTAAAGCACAGCAAAAAAGAGCTATTAGTAAATATTTAAGTAGTTTCATTTTTAAATAATTTAAGTATTCAAAACATATGCTACTAATCGTTTTAATAAATGATGTATAATGCAAAATTTATTAAATACATGGTTTCTTAACTACTAAACAAAAGGTAATTTGTTAGATAGAAAGTTGTATTACTATTTTAATAGGGAGAGATTAATCACTCAATAACTAAGTGATTGGTTAAATATAATAAAAATATTTTAAAATCCTTGGTGCACTGTGCTTAATATGAATCTTCTAAATACTTAAACAAATGAACTATAAAAAAAGAACCATCCTAAATTTAGAATGGTTCTATATGAGATTGAGTTAAAAAACTCTTTTTGAAATTTGTTGTTAAGGTTTTTAACAATAGGTAAAATCCTTATTCAGCATACGAATCAATTTCTTTACCTAATACGATGTCTCTTCTAGCAATATACAAGCCCTCTTTTTTATCCAGTTTTAAAATTCTATGACTAACGTCCGCTCGCTTTACTTTCGAACGTCTGTTGCTTAATAACGGATCGTCATCAAACAAATAGGTTTCAATTTTATATTCAGGTTTTCCTGGCTCTTTAACAATTGGTAATATCTGTTTTAATTCGTTACCGTATATATATTTCCCAGGTACAAAGGTGTAAAATGTGTAATGACCATCTGCATCTGTTCTTATCCAGCCTCTGTGGTGTACATAACGTTTTTTATTATGTCTCTTTAATTCGAAATTTCCGTTTTCATCGGCCTGATGTATAAAAAGAAGTACATTTTTTGCAGGAGTGACGCCATCACTTTCATAAATAGTACCTACAATCTTTATTTTATTCTTCTTTGAAGCAAAACCAGGTATGGTATCTACATTATTTAATTTTTTTTCTGAATAATCATAAATAGGACTACGTTTCTTATAATCTTCAGGCTTTTCGTCTAAAACACTCGCAGATTCCTGTGCGGTGATTGCATGGCAACAGCATATTATGCATACCAAACCAAGATAGGATATTAGATTTTTCATAGGACTAACACTTAAAATTTATTTAAAATTAAGGCATTAAATCCATAAAAAATTAAAAATCATGTGAACTCTTAAATTACACGATGAAATGATTTTGCTGGTAAAAATCATCGACAAAATGAACGTTTTTTTAAAAATTATTATTCATTTTTTGTGAATAAAGACAATTAAACATTCAATAGATTTGGAACTTATACTAGAGCAATTTGTTTAATATTTTTTATAAGCTTAATATAAAACTTAAGGTTATTTAACATGCTATTAATAACGTATTGCAAATTTTTATTAGCAACTCTAACAGTATATTAACATCATATTCTGATATTTTTATATAAATTCGCCCAGCGAAAAATAAAAAGATAGTGTGTTGTCTTTTTTAAAGTATCGAAGTATTTATATGAAATTTCTAGTCTCTCTCTCTTTTTTAACCTTGTCTATATTCAGTTTCGGGCAGGTTAACCCCAATACCATTGAATTAATTGATTATTCAGATTTTCCATTTGCTAAAACAAATATAAATATTGAAAATTCCAGTAGTGATAGTAATCATGTTAATGCCAATTTACTAAGCATAACAAAAAAATACTGGGATACTACAACCTACAATTCTTATAAAAATGTAAAGATTGATTTTCCTGTGGAAATTAAGTTCAATGACAGTACGTATACCCCACCCATTAATTTTAAAAAAGTGGTTACGTCTCGTTATGGATGGCGAAGAGGCAGGCCGCACAGAGGTATAGACATCGATCTTGTTACTGGAGATAGTGTTGTAGCCATGTTTGATGGTGTTGTTCGCTTTGCCAATTATAGTAGAGGGCATGGAAAAACAGTGATAGTAAGACACCAAAATGGATTGGAAACTGTCTATGCACATTTGTCTAAGTACGCTGTTAAAACCAACGATATCGTTAAAAGGGGGCAGTTACTTGGCCACGGTGGCGCTTCTGGTAATGCCAGAGGAAGTCATTTGCACTTGGTTGTTAACTACAAAGGTGTATCCATAAACCCAGAGTATTTGTTTGATTTTAGCGAAAAGAATAAAATACGCGCCAAAAACATTTGGGTTACCAAAAACTGGGTGCAACCTGGTCTTCACAATTCTAAAAGACAAACAAAATTAACTATTTTAAACACCAAGGAAGAAGCCATAGCAAGCTTAGAAAAACAAAAAAAAGTTTATATTGTTAAACGAGGTGATACACTATCTGGAATTTCATCAAGAAACAATGTCTCTATAGCTTCTATATGCAAATCCAATTATATTAGAAAAACCACTCCAATAAAAATTGGTCAAAAGTTAATTCTTGAGTATGTATTTTAAATGACTTAAGATTTGAACTTATCGCGCAACAGCCTGTACTATCAATTTATATGTGTTACAACTATATTTTTAAACCATCCTTCATCACTATCCAACCATAAACCTATTTTACCTTGTGTTCTGGAACTTCTTTGTTCAACTTCTAAAGAAGCGAATTCAGATTCATTTACATATACTTTAACATGTGGGTAATTGATCTCAATTTTTGCATGAAACCAATCATTAGGATTTGGAACTGGAGACACAGAATTCTCATATTTTTTTGGAAACTCTTTTCTTAAAACATGCCATGGCTCATTCGGTTTATTAATGTACTGTACAGAATGACTATGCTTTTCTATACTTTTAAAGTTAAAAGGACGAAAGTAAATAGCATCAAAATTAGTGTCGTCTGCCCCATGAAAAGCAACACCAACAAAACTATTGCCTCGTTCATCTTTTCCTTTAATGTCAAGCTCTATAGTGCCATTCTTAAAACTGGTATTATTGAGCCATAGCAAACCATCTTCTTTATTTTCTTTTTTTAAATTAATGGTATTGGCCTTATAGACTACATAGCAATTAAATGCAGTCCAACTATCTGGTACTGCATTTATATGTATTCCTTTTTGCCCGAATGCACAACTTGTAAAAATTAGAGTAGTTAACAAACTTAGTTTTTTTATATATTTCATTTTCTATGTTTTAGGTTGCTCCAAAAATACATCCAGCCCTTTTTTAAGCCCAATTAAAAAGCGGTCAAACTTCGGTCATTTTGGTTTTCTTAAATATTTTGCATTAGAATGTTTTAAATTTGCCTTCTATGGAATACAGTGAATCTGACTATATTGAAATTTGTAAAAAACAGTTAGAGGAAAAGTTTTCTTTTGGAAACGGACATGGTTACACTCAAAAAGATTTAGAACTTCTCTCTAACTATATAGAAGAACAAATAGGCGTTTATATAAGTTTATCAACGCTTAAAAGGCTATGGAAAAATAATTTTAAGAAGGGACCTCAGTTAGCAACTTTAAATGCTTTAGTAAATATACTAGGTTACACCCACTGGCAACACTTCAAATTAGATAATAAAAAGGAAAAAAGTATTATTGATGAGCTTAACGCACCAACCATATCAAAAAATAAAAAAACATCAAAACTAGAAATTGTAATAGGTATTGGACTAATTTTCCTTATTGCTGGTTTCTTTTTATTTTTTATTTACAATAATAGAGCAAAAATTAATTTTCGTGGACCTATTACATTTAAAGCAAATAAAACAGTAACCAGTGGCACACCAAATACTGTTATCTTTAATTATGACCTTACAAATATAGATGCAGATAGCTTTTTCATCCAACAATCATGGAATGGATGGCGTAGGAAAAGAATAGAGCCCACAAAAAATATACATTCTGAAATTTATTATGAAGCTGGTTACCACAGAGCTAAATTGTATGCTAATGATAGCCTTATAGCAAAACTCCCAATTCATATCTTAAGTGATGGCTGGGAACCACATATCTATTATAACGAATCGGATGACCGTTTTATTCATTTTAAAGGAGAATCATTTATAGATAATGGTCAGTTTCATATATCGAAAGACCTTTTAAAAAAAATGAGCGTAGATACTACTCGGATATTTTATACACGAGTAAGCCACAGTAAAAAATATGGCATTTCTTCTAATGATTTTAGTTTTCGAACTAAAACGAAACTAGATGAAAAGATTATTAAGGGTAGAAATTGTAAATGGCTTAAGGTCTTTATAGTTACTGAAGCTCATATTTTTTATGTAAGGTTAATTCAAAAGGGATGCGAAACTTACGCAGAATATAAATTAGGAGAAATCTATAAAGGGGGCTCAAACCACAACCTTTCCTTATTGGGAAGAAATCTTTTTGAATGGCAGGAAATAGAAATACGGGCACGAGATAAAAATGCTCAAATTTTCATAAATGACTCTTTAGTTTATTCAGAAAAATTCAAAAAGAATTTTGGAGATATCGTAGGGTTGATATATATGTATGAAGGTACTGGTTTTATTGATTATGCCAAACTTACCGATAAAAAAGGTACCGCCCTATTTGAAGATCATTTCGAAGAGTAATATTTATAAAACCTATATATTTCTACTTAAGTATTCTATCTATTTCAACAAACCAGTCATCAATGGTAGTCTCGTTTGTATTTAAAGCGACACTGCCATTACCATAAGGTTGGTATATGTTCTTATTGGTTACAGAAAAGAAACCGACCGTTGGAGTTAATGAGGCACTCGCTAAGTGCATCACGCCATTGTCTGCTGCAATAAACACCGAAGTATTTTTAATTATTGCACCCATTTGACGAATATCCTTACTATAAAAATTTGGAGCTTTAAATGAAATTTTTGAAATGTTTTCAATAGGCAGCATTTCTACAACATTGTAATTAGGATATTCCTTCGTTAAACGCTCATAAACAGTTTCCCACCAGTCTTTAGAATAACATTTTGCTCCAGTAGCATTTGTATAAATACAAATGGTGTTTTTATCATTTTTAACAATGTCGTCTAAAATTTTCTTTCCATTCGTTATCTCCGTTTCATTCAGCTTTATATTTAAAACGGGGACTTCAGCATGGTTTTTAGGAAAGCCCAATTTTTCTAGAAAATGTCTTAAATTATAAACTGGGTATTTAGAAATATGCTCATAATCCTTATAACCAGCATGAACAGCTTCATCAATATCACCAAAAACCTTGTAAGTCGCTTTAGCAAATTGAGTTGACAACCTACCCGATGATGAATTTTTATCACCATTAATCACTAAATCGTAACGTTTCTTTTTTAATTTTAACCAGCACCACCCATAATTTAATAAATGACTAAATGGTTTTTTAGGTAATTGAATGATTTTATCGATTTCTTCGTAATTTTCAAAAACAGGATGCGCCACACCACCTTTAACAAACAGATCTATTTTACAATCTGGAAAAGTGTTAATAACTTCCTGTACCAAAGGTGTTAATAGTAATTGATTTCCTAATCTGTGATTGGGTCTGGAAATCAATATATTTTTTATTTCAATGTTGCTATTTGGATCAATTTCAGGTATAGAATAAGAGTTTCCTATGTTTTTAGTAAGCCCTTTCATCGCCTTGCGTCTAAAAACATTTATTCTTCTAGGTATTTTCATTAAGTTTAATTAATATCGTTAGATGGTTAGTCTCAGAAACGCGCAAAATACAAATAAGCCAATAGCTAGCCAAATGCTTATTTATATGAAATTAAATCTATGCTTTTCTAAATATACCCAACCTACTTTTTAATTTAAAAATTTTACTTATTCAGGGTAAATGTGCAAGTTAGTCCAACACTCAAATTACCATAAAGTTTGTCTACGCCAAAAATCGCTCTAGAATGTATTCCTTTATCTTCTAAAAGGTTTATAAATAAATCTGAAGCCCCATTAACCACTTTTGGAGCATCATTCCAATCACCATAAGATTGATAATATGCATCAAAATGATTTAAGCCTTCAATAGCATCAAAACCAACCTTTTTATCTATTTGAGCAATCACATTTAGTGCACACATTTGCATGGCCTTATAACCATCATCTGTAGTTAGATCTGCTCCCAACCTCCCCTGATAATGTAATGTTCCATTTATAATGGGGAACTGAATGGCTACATAGACAATTTCCCTTCTAATATTCACAGATACATACGAGCCTCCTGGCGTTGATATGTTAGGTAATTCCAACCCTAAGGCTTTTAATTTTTTTTTAATATCCATTAGTATAACTATATTTTAATAGTAAACTCATCTTGACTTTATGTGTTCAATAAATCATTCTTATATACAAAAATGTAGCTTTTTTAGTTTCCAAACTTTACTTTTTAAAAATATTTTTTAACATTAAATGCAACCCTTTATTTATTTTGTTGTCTATAATAGTAGCTTGAAAAATAAAACTAATTTTAGGGCAAATTAGAGCTAGCAAAATAATTGGTGACCAATATATTATACACTCATAAATCACTTGTTGAAAAAAGCAAGTTAGGTGACAGAAATGCGCAATACAAACTGTATGAGCTATACGTCGACGCTATGTATAATATTAGTATGCGTATGATGCATATAAAAGAAGATGCTGAAGATGTTGTACAAGATAGTTTCATTGAAGCTTTTAATAATTTATCATCTTTTAGATATGAAAGTACTTTTGGCTCCTGGTTAAAACGCATTGTAATTAATAAAAGTATCAATCAATTAAAAAAGAAAAAAATACCAGTAGTGCCTATAGAAAATCAAATGTTTCATATAAAGGAAGACATAGAAGATGTTCCTCCAGAAATTGATATCAAAAATATAATTAAAGGTATCAGGCTATTACCACCTGGTTATCAGCAAATAATAAATTTATATTTAATTGAAGGCTATGATCATGTAGAGATTTCAGAAATATTGGAGATAACCCCATCTACTTCTAAATCACAGTATCACAGAGCAAAGAAAAAATTAATTGAAATTGTAAAGACATTATAAATGGATAATTTCGAAAAATATATAAAAGAAAACAAAGCACTTTTTGATGTACATAAAGCAGATAAAAGTAAACTTTGGGCAAATATTGAATCTGGATTAAATAAACCAGAACCTAAAACCAAGACCATTAAATTATGGAGCCAACCTATCTTAAAAGTTGCTGCCACAGTAGTTATAACCTTAGGTTTGTTTTCTCTAATTAACATTTTAATAGTTGGCCAAGCCAATAAAAACACCCAAAACAATATCGCTTTACAAGAACTAAATGATATTGACTCCCATTACAAAGGTTTAGTTGCTTACCAGGTGAAGCTTGTAAATAAAAGCACACAATTATCTTCTGAAGAGAAAAAAGAGTTTTTATCCTTTATGGACGAATTAGATATTGAATATGGGTTATTAAAAATAGAGCTTCAAAAAAACGTAGATAGTGAACGGGTTTTAGAAGCTATTGTAATTAATTACAAAAAGAGAATTGAATTAATAGAGAACTTATTAGAGCAAATTAATAGTTCTAAAAAATTGGACAACGATGATGTATATATTTTATAAAAAAATAACTCCAATCGTTTTATTTCTAATTAGCTTTTCGATGTGTTCGCAAGAGGTTTTGACAAAAACTATTGAAGAAATATACGAAATGACTAATACTGGAGAGCTTCATATAGATAATAAATATGGTAACGTAACTATTAACGGTTGGGAAGAAAATGACATTTCCATAAAAATAGATATTAAAGTTACCAATAAGAAAAAAGAAAATGCTAAAAACCTTCTAAATCGTATTGTCGCCAACATTAAAACAGTAGACGATTTTGTAAGTATTACTTCGGAAATTTCAGAAAAGAATACAAGCCTTTTTTCCAAATATTTTAACAAGGTAAACCCTTTTGAATTTGATAAAAGTAATGTTGAAATAAATTGTACTATTTATTTACCAACAAACGCCGAAATTGATATTACGAATAAGTTTGGTGATGTTATCATTGATAATTGGACAGGGCGCTTAAAAGCCAATATAGAACATGGAGATTTATGGATTAATGAAGATATTAGTAATGCAAGAATAGCCATGAAATTTGGTAAACTAAGAAGTAAATCTATTGCATATGGAACCGTTAGTTTAAAGAATGGTGATTTAGACATCCAATCGTCTAACAAATTACTATTAAAAACAAGTGGAACAAAAATTGAAATTGGTCATGCGAAAGATTTAGAAATTATTTCAAGCAAAGACGAAATAATTATTCAAAAGGTGGATAAAATTCAAGGCGAATTAAACTTTTCTAATACTGAAATAGAAAATGTAGAAGAAAAAATTAACCTTAGTATGAAAGTTGCCGAGCTACGTGTTGCAAAAATAAACCAACCCGCTGCCTTTGTTTCTATAAGTCAAGAGTCATCAGATATTAATATCAATATTACAGGTTTGTCTTTTATGTTTAATGCAACCTTGGAGCAAGGCCTGCTAAGGCTACCTAAAACATTTTATAACATTGAAAATAATATGATTGATAAGAGCAAACGAATAAGAGAGATAAGTGGTGCTTACGGGAAGACGACCACTGGTATATTCTCCTTCAAAGGAAAAAAGGGAGTTATCATTTTAAAAGAATAAAACTATAAACCTTAAAAAAATTAAACAATTTGAAAAAAAACCATTTTGAGATGCAACCAATTACAAACTTTGATGTCTATATATATAAACCTAGATTGAAAATCATGAAACACATTGGTGTTTTTCTTTTACTAACAATACTATCTGGCTTACAAAATAGTTTAAACGCTCAAGGGCCTGAAGATTATATTGAATTTAACGACCGTAAAAATACGGTACATGGTGTTTATTTAGGCTTGGGTTTTGGATATGGAGAAATTAATAATGCTGAAACATACTCTTCCAGTTTTAAAGTGGCCTATGTCGCCAATCAACAATTTGAGATTGGTATTATATTAGTAGGGCTTTACTCAGACATAAATAAACTTGGTATAGATAATAGCAATAAAGATTTAGCAAGTGTGTATGGAGGTTTACATTTAGAACCAATATTATTTAGTAAATCTAAAGTGAATCTCTCATTCCCATTACTTATTGGAGGAGGTGCCGTAGCACTAATAGATGATGTTGGTAATGATGATGAGCAAGTTGTTATCAATAAGAATGATTGGAAACATGTTTTTGTTGTAGAACCTGGGGTAAATGTACTTTATAATATAAATAGATACATACAACTAGAAGCTGGGCTTAAATATAGGTTATCTAGCAGAGTGAGTTTAACACCTGAATCTGGTATAAAAAGAATAAATGGTGTTTCGGGAGGTTTTGGAATTAAAATAGGTGTATTCAACATGGGAAGAAATCGTTATAAAAAGAATATAAATGATGAATAAGAAAAAAACAAACAGTATGAATTCACAATTTGTGCATACTAAAAACAACAAAGTATATCTCAAAATCGACAACGAGATTAATGAATGGTATCCTATTAATTTTCAATGGATTCCTGTAATAGAACTTAATAAAAACATGAATCAGTAGTATAATCCATACATCAATCAATCAATCAATCAATCACAATGAAAACGAACAGATCATATTTAGCATTAGTGCTATTAAGCCTTATTTTATCATCATGCAGTGATGGCCTCCTTACAAAGGCAAAAGAACGAGTAACATCTAGGGATGTAGATATTACCAATTACTCTTCTGTAGAAGTATCTAACGATTTTATAGCTTATATCACATTTTCTGATACCGAAGAATCCATTAAAATAGAAGCAAATGATAATTTGCATGACTATATTATTGCTACTAAAAAAAACAATGAGCTCCTGATATGCCTTAAAAACAATCTAAAAATTAAAGGTAAACGAACATTAAATGTCTACATTACTACAAAATCTATTAAGAGCTTTACTGCGGTTGATGATTCTCAAATTTATTTAGAAAACACTTTAGCTGAAGATTATGTGAAAATAAAAGTAACCTCGGATAGTTTTTTTACTGGTAGAGTTGATGCTGATTACTTGGAGCTTACAGCTGCTGCTGATGCTCATGTAGATTTATTGGGCTCTGTAAATACTTTAAATGCAAATCTTTCAGCAGATACAAAACTTTCGGGTTACGATCTAAAAATTGAAGATCTAAAAATGAAAATGTCATCAGATTGTCAAGCCAGCGTAACGATAACAAAAACCATAGATATCGATGCCATAGCAAACTGCACATTACGTTACAAAGGCAATGCTACTATTATCCATAAAAATTTGAAAGCAGATTCTAAAGTCATTAAAATCAAATAAACATATTACTACTTTACCCGTTGTTCATTAAAAGTGAAATCTATTAATATGGTTTTTGGCTGGTTGGTTCTAGCTCTTAACAAATTTTGGGTTAATGCTTTAAGAACCGACACGTTTTTTGGTTTATAGATTTCAAAATGTGCAACGGGTTATTTTTGTTTTCCTTTATACAAGATATTCAAAACTAACCCTCCAATAATTAGTGCAATACCTAATAAACTCCAAAAGGTATAAACTTCACTAAAAATGAAAACACCAAGCAAAACAGTATATATTACTTCCAAATATTTAAGCGGAGCCACTTGGTTTGTCTTAGCTATTTGAAAAGCTTTTGTCATAAACAACTGTCCAAAATACCCAAAAACTCCCAATCCAAATAATAGCAACCATTCAACACCCTCTGGAGTTATCCAGTTATTTATAGATAACACCCCTCCTATTATGGTTGAAATAATCATGAAATAATTAACGACGACTACCGGGTGATCTTCTTTACCTATTTTACTAATAGTTATATAAACCAACCCACTAAAAATAGCCGATATAAAAGCTAAAAATAGTCCATAACTATTTAGCTCAGTACCAAAACCTTTTAAAACCAAAACACCAGCAAATGCCATTGCAAAAAATAACCATTGCCATAGTTTTATCTTTTCACGCAACAAGAATATAGCAAAAATAGCTGCAAAAATAGGAGCCATATATCGTAAGGAAACGGCTGTACCTATAGGTAAATATTTGGTAGACATAAAAAAGAAAGTCATCGAAGTAACTCCAACAAGTCCTCTAATAACCAGAAGCTTTTTTTTATTCCCTAGAAAAGGAATTTTATTTTTAAGTAGAAAAGTAAATGTAAAAACCAGAGAGCTTATAGATCTGAAAAATACAATTTGATAGGCGTTAATATGCAATAAATGCTTTACAATAGCATTCATACAAGCAAATGCTAACGTACTAATTAGCATAAACTTTATAGCGTTCTTAACTTCCAATAGTTCTGGTTTTTATTCTTTTTCTTGATGTAATAAAGAAAACACCCGTTAAAAGGACACAAGCTGCTATGATGGTTTGAGCCGTAATAGCCTCATCAAGAACGTACCAACCTAATATTATGGCTACTATAGGGTTTACATAAGCCGATGTAGAGGCTTTCTCGGTAGAAACCACCTTAAGCAAAAAATTAAAGGCTGTAAAGGCTATAACACCTCCAAATACAACTAAAAAAATTAAAGCCCCTTGTACCTTTGGACTCCAATCTATGGGTGATACCCAATTTTCATTTAAAAGGAAGCTTATAAATATTAAAAGTACGCCTGCAATACTCATTTGATAGGCTGTACTAACAAAAAAATTTGATGGCAGATCTGCTTTGGCAACAAATACGCTACCATAACTCCAGGCTAAAACACAAGTAAAAGCCATGAACATACCGAGCAAAGTTTCATCATTAGTAATTAGTTCTTTTTGGCTTACCAACAGATACATCCCAATAACCCCTAATGTAACACCTATTAAGGATTTTGGTTGCATTTTTTTACCATCTATAAGTCGCATTAATAATAATACAAAAAGTGGCTGGGTAGAAGCTTCAAGAGCAGCAAAGCCACTGTCTAAATATTTTAAGGCCCACACAAAAACACCATTACCATATACTAGAAATAAAAAACCTGCTATGGTGCAATTAATAAATTGCTTTTTGCTAATTGCTAATTTAAGTTTCATAAACTTAGCTATTATCAATATAATGGTTCCTGCCATGATAAAACGTAAGGCAGCTACATAAAATGGTGGTATTTCTGTTACGGCAATTTTATTGAGAAGATAAGTAGATCCCCAAATAACATAAATGGCAAAGAACGCTAATACAATAAGAATCGTTTTTCGCGATATACTCATTTATGTTTGTAATTAGAAATAATAGAGAGCCCCGAAATACTATTAGAAAAAGTTTAAAAGATATATTAAATCTTTTTCACTCGAACCGCATTCATTCCTTTTTGACCACGTTCCAATTCGTAAGTTACTTTGTCGTTTTCCTCAATAGGATCAAGTAAACCACTAACATGTACGAAGTATTTTTCTTGATTTATACTATCAATTATAAAACCAAAACCTTTAGAATGGTCAAAGAACGAAACTTTACCTTCTTTGTTTGCTGGTTCTTCTTCTTCTCGGTCTTCTTTTTTAGGAATTCCTAACTCGATACTTTCGGCTTCAATTTTTTCGCGCAATGCTGGATCAGGAGGCGTGTCTGTTAAGTTGCCGTTAAAATCTACATAAGCGAATTGAATCCCTTGAGGGTTTTCTTTAGCTTCTGCTCTACGAGCTTCTTTCTTTTTTTGTTTTTCTTCTCTTTTCTTTAAGCGTTTTTTTTCTTTTTCAATTTTGTTAAAAGTAACTTGAGATTTTGCCATAGTTTATAATACTGAGCTTGTTTAATGTGAATAGTTATAAACAAAGATACGCCTTATTTTAAGGATGTTATAATATTTTGGAAGTAAATTAATGTAAAAAAACTCTAATCTTCTGGCGGATACCCATGAATAGCCTCAAAAACTTCATCAAAATTTGAACGTAAATAGGCATTTAATTTCTTCCTGTAGTCTCCTTTTAACCACTCTACAAAATTATAAGTACTCTTACTTATACACTTTGTGTAGCGCTGTATTCTAAAATCTATATCATCTCCCAACATTTTAGCCAACCCCAAAGCATCATAGACATCCTCACTGTTTTCAATACAAATCTTTGCATGTTGCTCTATAGAACGTTCTAAAACAACTTTTGAGGACTGTCCGCTCCTAATAGATTCTATGTAGGTCCTTTGTATATCAAAGTAAACCTCTTTAGACTTGGAGAATTCTTTACGCAATTCATCTGGCATTTCATACCTAAAATTGCTTTCTAATTCCTCGTCACTTAAAATAGCATCTAAATAGTAATTTGGTGATTTAAAAATGCGTTGCCAGTCTAAATTGTCACCCCAAGGACCAAATCGATGAAAATTGTTTCCTAAATCAATAACACTAAATGTATTTTTATCTTTTAAAATACGAGAACCACGACCTATCATTTGATAATAAAGCGTCAATGATTTAGTTGCTCTGTTTAAAATAATACTCTCAACCGTTGGCTCATCAAATCCCGTGGTTAAAATACTCACCGAAGTCAAAATGGCATCAGGCGTTTTTTTAAACCACTGTAAAATAAGTGCACGTTCTTTTTTAGTATTTGTATTATCTAAATGAGCTATAGGATATCCTGCTCTTCTAAAAGTATCGTAAACATGTAATGAGGTATTAATTCCATTATTAAAAATCAATGTCTTTTTACCCTTCGAACGCTCTTCATAAGCTTGTAAAAGCTTGCTAAGCATATCGTTATCAGTATATAAGTCTTCAGAAGATTTTACTGTATAATCCCCATTAGCGCCAACTACTAACGAGGTTAGACCTACGTTATAAGAAAACATTTCGGCACGTGCTAAAAATCCATTTTCAATTAAAGATTCAATGCTTTCACCAACAATTAATTCATCATAATTATCGGTCATAGGTAATTCTATACTAGAACTTAAAGGCGTAGCAGTAACTCCTAAGATAAACGATTGACTAAAAAATTTAAAAAGTTTTGTAAACGAGTTATAATGTGCTTCATCAATAATGACCAATCCAATATCCGAAATATCCAATTTATCGTCTTGCAATCTATTATTTAAGGTTTCAACCATAGCCACAAAACAGCTATATTCTGCTTGATCACTTAAATCGGCTTTACTATCAACCACTTTATTGTTTACTCCAAATTCTGTAAGTACGTTAGAGGTCTGCTTACACAATTCGATGCGGTGGGTCATCACCAATACCTTTTTTTTATGGGTTTTAAGATATTGTCTAACAATTTCAGAAAAAATAACAGTTTTCCCCCCTCCTGTTGGCAATTGGTACAATAAATGATAATCCTGTGGCGATTCATCAAAACTTTTAAAAATTTTATCGATAGCTCCTTTTTGGTAGCTATACAAGTCTTTTCCTGCTTTTCTTTCTTCTAATTCTGTTATTGAAACGGACATCCCTATAATTTTATGACGTGCAAAAATAACACCTTTGTAGGGTTTATCACGAATGTTTATTACGAAAATTGTAAATGATTATTTTTTTATACTGAAAATGAATAAGTTAAACAGCAAATTAAACTTATTTAATTTTTTCAAGTCATACATCAATATAAATTCACATAATACCCAATAACTAAAAACTCGACATCTATGATTCGTTATATTTTTATTTATCTATTTATACTAATATTTTTTTCCTGTAGCAATTCTATAGAGACCATTTATAATGCTGAAGAAGACCAAGAGAATCCTCAAAATGCAGCTCCAAATATTTTACTTATTATTGCAGACGATATGGGACTCGATGCAACGCCTGGTTATAACATAGGAAGCGAGAAACCTAATATGCCGCACTTACAAAGTTTGATGGATTCGGGCATAAAATTCACAAACTTATGGTCTAATCCAACATGTTCTCCCACGAGGGCCACTATTTTAACAGGAAAATATGGATTTAGAACAGGTGTACTCAATGCAAGCGATGTATTGCCAACTTCTGAAACCTCTCTTCAAAGTTATATAAATACCAATGCTAGCACATCATACAATCATGCCGTTATTGGTAAATGGCACTTGTCAAATAACGTGAATCATCCAAACAACATGGGAATAAACCATTTCGCAGGTCTTATTGGTGGTGGTGTTCAATCATATTGGAATTGGAACTTAACGACTAATGGTATCACAACAAAATCTACAGAATATACGACTACCAAGTTCACCGATTTAGCTATTAATTGGATAGCAGAACAAACAACCCCATGGTTTTTATGGCTAGCCTATAATGCACCACATACGCCATTTCACCTACCTCCTAACAATTTACATTCTCAAAGGGCTTTACCTTCTGATCAGGCGAGTATAGATAGTAACCCACGCCCCTACTATATGGCTGCACTCGAAGCACTGGATAGCGAAATGGGCCGATTGATCAATTCAATACCCAAAGAAGAACTGGATAATACAGTTATCATTTTTATAGGAGACAATGGCACTCCAAATCAAGTTGTGCAAGAACACCCATCAACAAGAGCGAAAGGAAGCGTATATCAGGGAGGTGTTAATGTTCCTCTGGTTATTTCTGGGAAAAATGTGACACGTATTAATGAAACCGAAAGTGCCCTTATAAATACTACTGATTTATTTGCGACCATAGCAAACATAACAGGAGCATCTACAACAGACATTAACGATAGCAAAAGCTTTAAAGATTTGCTCATGAATACTGATGCTAATAAGCGGGATTATGTCTATACCGAAAATGAAGATTTTACCATTAGAAATGCGACACATAAATACATTTATTTTGATAATGGCGCTGAAGCTTTATTCAATTTAAGCAATAATCCATTAGAAAGTCCCAATCTTCTAAATCCAAATCAATTACCCTTAAGTAGTAGTGATAGTGAGATAAAAGATGCGTTAGCTACTAAATTATCCGAGATTAGGAATTGATATTTATTCATATGGAATTATATTTTCAAATGAGTTTGTAACAAAACTCATTTTTTTTCTTCTAACTAAATATCAGTACATTGTAATATGATAATTTGTTTTTAAAATAACAATTCTATAATCCATATCAATCAAATGAAAACAACTATTTTAAAACTAAGCGGTGCATTAATATGCTTTTTGTGCACAATAGCGCAAACGAATGCTCAGGAGCTAGTTGGCTCTTGGAAAGGACAACTATCTGTTCAAGGAACAGAAATCCCTCTACTATTTGATATTAAAAGTGAAGATAACGGCTATATCTCAACTATGGATAGTCCATCACAAGGTACCACAGGAATACCAATGGACGAAACGCTATATGTAAACGATACCCTAACAATTAAATTCAAACAGGCAGGAATCAAATATGTAGCCTCGTTAAAAGAAAATACATTGTCTGGCACGTTTTACCAAGGCGGTCAGGAATTTCCTTTAGTATTATCGAAAACAGAAAAAACACTTCCTGGAAATACGGCACTTCCTACCTCTGACGAAGATTTGGAAAAACTAGCCAATTGGAATCCTACTAATTATAAATATGCCGTTGAAGATTATTTTGCACGACCAAAAGCCAGATCTTTTAGTTTTTCACCTAATGGCACCTATTTATCTTATCGGGAAAAAGATGAAAATACAAAAAATCATGTGTATGTAAAAAATCTTGAAACCAATGAAATTACAAGAGTTATTGAAGAAAAAGAAGAACTAATTCGAGGCTTTGGCTGGGCCAATGAAGGCCGATTAGTTTATGTAATGGATAAAGGTGGCAATGAAGATTATCACTTGTTTGCAGTAAATATAGATGGTAGTAACGCAAAAGAACTAACCCCTTTTGAAGGCGTGAAAGTGAATATTTTAGAAGGCCTTAAAGAAGATAAAGATCATATGATTATTTCTATGAATCAAAACAATCCTCAAATATTCGAGCCTTACAAAATCAATATTGAAACTGGAGCCTTAGAACAATTATACAAAAATGAGGATGCTGCTAATCCAATTAATAATTATGTATTTGATAAAGATGGGAACTTACGCGGATTTACTAAATTACGTGATGGCGTAAACATCGACTTATATTATACTGTAGATGGAGAAAATTACGAAATAAAGAAGCAATTAAGCTGGAAAGACAACTTTAATATTTCTTCGTTTAATTATGCTTCTAGTAATCCACATGAGGCCTATATCACATCAAATTTAGATAGTGATAAAACTCAAATATATTTATATGATCTTAAAGAAGATAAAATTATTAAAAAGCTTTTTTCTAATGACAATTATGATGTTTCGGGATTAGGACTATCAAGACATAGAGGCTATGAACTAGATTATTTTTATTATGAGGGCGAAAAAAGACACATTGTACCTGTAAGTGAGTATTACAAAAAGTTACATCATAAGATTACCTCTAAATTTGCTGGATATAATTATTCAATCCCAGATGTAACCGATGATGAAAGTAAATATTTAATCTTCCTTCAAAGTGATAAATTATATGGTACTTATTATTCATATGATGCCAAAAAGGATGCATTTAAATTACTTTATAACCTCATGCCTAATCTTATTGAAAAAGATATGGCAGAAATGCGCCCTGTTACATTTAAGAGTAGAGATGGTATAACCATTCATGGCTACATTACATTACCAAAAGAAGCCCTTAATGGAGAAAAGGTACCTGTTATTGTAAATCCCCATGGCGGACCTCAAGGAATAAGAGACTCTTGGGGCTTTAACCCAGAGGCCCAATTGTTTGCCAGTCGTGGTTACGCTACACTACAAGTGAATTTTAGAATTTCTGGAGGTTACGGAAAAGAATTTTTAAAATCGGGATTTAAAGAAATTGGAAGAAAGGCTATGGATGATGTTGAAGATGGATTACAATATATTATAGACCAAGGTTGGGTAGATAAAGACAATGCCGCAATTTATGGTGGCAGCCACGGTGGGTATGCTGTATTACGTAGTCTGACTAAAACTCCAGATTTATATGCTTGCGGAGTTGATTATGTAGGGGTATCCAATTTATTTACTTTCATGAAAACAATTCCTCCGTATTGGAAACCTTATTTAAAAATCATCAAAGAAATTTGGTATGATGAGGATATTCCAGAAGAAAAAGCCATTATGAAAGAAGTTTCACCAGTATTCCAAATGGACAAAATTAAAAAGCCTCTTTTTGTAATTCAGGGTGCTAACGACCCAAGGGTTAATATAGATGAATCCGATCAAATAGTAAGTGCCTTAAGAGCCAAAGGTTTTGAAGTGCCTTATATGGTTAAATATGATGAAGGACATGGTTTTGCCAAGGAAGAAAACAGTATTGCGCTTTATAAATCTATGATGGGCTTCTACGCCAAGCATTTAAAAAAGAAAATCGAACAACCATTAAAGGACTAAATCCTTTAAAATGCCATTATTAGATTAAAATCCAATACATTTAATTTGAAGCTTAACTATACTTTTTTGTGAAATTTTATAGCCAGGCTTCAACTTTTAGTTTATATCAATAATGCTTTAAGGTCAAAGCATATGGTATGTCCTGTAAATTTTTGTGCTAAAATATTAATTGCAGATTCTTTTAATTGCAAAACTCTTGGGTAACCTCCAGTAGTTTGACAATCCCTCATTAAAACAATAAGTTTTCCCGATGGAGTTAATTGTACTGTTCCTGGTAAAACGGATGATGTTATAATGGGTTCCAGATTATTTTCCAAAAGTTCTTCTAATTGATAAGCCATTCTATTATTTTCTTTAGAAATAGTAAAATCTTGCGATAATAATAACTCCTGCTGCTCTTGGGAGAGTTTCTGAAATTCTGGTCCTTTAAAAACTTCTATTTTCTTAACATTAAAATGTGTGTTTCTCATTTTAATTACCGCATGTTTCTTTCCAAGACTTTTCAAAGATGTATCAATTAACAAACTAGAGTTTTTAAATAATGTAGATTGATCCGTTATACCATGGTACATACTATAACTATTCATGACTTTTTCGGTTTTAAAACCTCCCAAAACAGCTAAATACCCCCTAAATCCAGAAATAAGCTTTCCAAAAGATACCAGATCTCCCTTTTTTATTGAAATTTGCTTATTTAATTTTATTGGAACTTCATTTAATTTAGGAGACATATCTGCTCCAGATATACAAATACTGGTATCACAGCTAAATTTGAGGGTTGGTCCTGTCATGGTCATCTCAATAACAGCAGCATGCTTATCATTTCCTAACAATACATTAGCCATAGATGCCGAATGCATATCCATAACGCCTGAATATGGTACACCGTACTCCTGATATCCATGACGTCCTAAATCTTGAATTGTAGAATACAAACCTGGTTTTAAGACCTTAATCACCAATCACCTCACTTTCTAATTGATATACACCCGCTTCAACCAATGTCGTGATATCTTTATATGCTTTAATCGATATCGGATTAAAAACAATACGATCCCCTGCATTTGCAAAGCAAGGTATGTTATTCTTAGGATTAAAAAATTCTATAGGGGAATTGCCTATAATGTTCCAGCCCCCAGGACTTTCACTAGGGTAAATACCTGTTTGCTCGCCTCCTATAGCCACTGCTCCTTTTGGTATCTTTAATCTAGGTGTCGATTTACGTGGCGTATGAAGCTTTTTATCCAATCCGCCTAAGTACATAAATCCAGGTAAGAAACCAATAAAATATACCGTGTAAACCGCTTTAGCATGAAGCTTTATAATAGTGTCCTTAGACACTCCTTTCTCAAGAGCCATTTCATTTAAATCAATAGCAAAAATATCATCGTAACATACTGGTATTTTCCATAGTTTTGGCCTTAATTTAAAATGCTTTTTTTCTTGATGGTATAATTCACCAAATTTATTTAAAATATTTCTAAACGAAATTAATTCTTTCACATAAACAACTAATAATGAATCATATGCATTCCTTATCTCAACTATATATTCAAGATCTTCATTTTTAATTTTTTCTTTAAACAAACTAATATCCAAAAGGGTATTTTCATCAATAACTGCTGGCCATTCAATTAACACAGCCCGTTCCCCAAAAGGTTTGTATGTTAGCTTATAAATCACCTTATTTGTATGTCATGATTTTTTAAACGGAGTCCTAAATTTTTAATCAGATTTACCGCATTGGGGTTATCTCCATGAATACAAAATGTCTGCGCCTTTATATCAACGATTTTACCCGTAATGGTTTTTACTTTTTGTTTAGAAATCATATTAAAAATGTGCGTGAACAAATGCGCTTCATTGTGTATAGAAGCAGCAGCCTCTTTTCTTGAAACCAAGGTTAAATCTTCATGGTAGTTTCTATCTGCAAAAGCTTCATAGATAATTGGAATATTTTGAGTTATGGCCAACTTCTCAATAACCGACTTGTAAGGCACATAAAGTTTAATTGGCAATACCATGGTTTTCATAACTTCTATAATAACATTGGCTATTCTTTCGTCTACAGCAGCCAAGTTATACAGGGCACCATGTGGTTTTATATGATGTAAAGATCTATGTTCTTCTCGGAGAATATTAAATAAATCATCAACTTGTCCTTTAATACTTTTAAACAAAGCAGCACAGGACATTTCCATACGAATTCGACCAAAATTCACTTTATCAGGAAACGATGGGTGTGCACCAATTTTTACACGATGCTTTTTAGCTAACCGAATAACATTTCGCATGGTGTCTTTGTCTCCTGCATGTCCACCGCATGCAATATTACAAGAAGAAATATACGGCATGAGCTGTGATTCATTACCAATCCCCTCTCCTACATCTACATTAATATCAATAGCATTTGGTGTCACTAAAAAATATTTAACTGAAAAACCTTGTTGAGTGTTGTTACAGATAGCAAGATACTAATTCCTAAAATTATAAATCCGAAGATATTTTGTTTTATACTATTTTTATGCACTCCTAAGACGGATGATTTATTCATGATCCAAATTAAAAACCCAGCAATAACAGGCAATAGAATACCATTAGCCACTTGAGCAAATTTAATTATATCTATGGGCTTTATTGCTAAAGATGAAAACAAAACGCCTAATAACAAAATAAACATCCATACACCTCTAAATTTTTTAGATTTTAAATTTGAATGCCATCCTAAACAACCACTAGCTACATAGGCCGCTGCCAAAGGCGCCGTAATTGCACTGGTAATACCTGCTGCAAACAGTCCCATAGCCAAAAAGTATTTTGCGAAACTGCCAAACAAAGGCTCTAGTCCTTTTGCCAAATCTGATGCATTATTTATATCCTTCGATTGAATAGCAGCAGCCGAAATAATAATGCACATAGATACCAACCCGCCTAAAACAATAGCTATAACGGTATCATTCCGTACATATTTTAAATCACTCATTTTATGCCACTTCTCTTTAACCAAAGATGCATGTAAAAACAGGTTATATGGGACAACCGTGGTTCCAATTAACCCAATAACCGTTAATAAGCTATCGTTTGAAACCTTCGGGATAAAAATACCCTCAAAAATTTCTGATACATTTGGTTTCGTCATAATTGCTGTAACTAAAAATGCAAAACTCATTAATATAACCAATCCTATCAATACTTTTTCAAGTAGTTTGTAGTTACCTATATACAATAAAGCAAAGGCTATTAATCCTGTAATAACACTCAAAAAATTCATAGAAACCCCATTGATTTCTATATTTGGATTCCCAATAATGGTTTGTAGTCCCAAAACACCTCCAGTAATGTTGCCTGCTTCGTAAGCTGCATTGCCAATTACTATGGCAGATAGAACTAATATGATGGTGAATGCTTTTAAAACTGGATGCTTTATTTCGGTTCGTATAATTTCTGACAAACCTTTTTGAGAAATAATGCCTAAGCGCGCTGACATTTCCTGAAGCACTACAGCGGCTATTATAGATAATAACATCGCCCAAAGTAATGCATACCCAAAGCCTACCCCAGCAAGTGTACAAACAGTCACAGTACCTGGCCCTATAAAGGCTGCTGCAACTAATGGCCCAGGGCCTACATTTTTTAAAAACTTTTTCAGACCGTTAGAAGATTAATGATAACGCCTAAATATATCACTTTATTTGGGTTAATAAAACACCTCTATTTTTAAGTCGTGCGTTTTTAGAGCCTTATAATCCGAGAATATTATTTTAAATGATTATTCCGAAACAGAATTCAATGCATAAATAGCAAAACTACCAAGCCAATGCCCTCCCTCATAGCTATCGTTTACAATACTTGGTAACGAATAATTTATGTGGTGATTGGCGATCTCCCTAAGATGCTCATATTCTGGCAACCCCTCAGCGATCTTATTTAAACTCCATGCACGTGAAAAATTAACGCCGTCTAAATGTACCAATTTGCCATCTTTTCTATCTGATACTTTCCCTGTTTCAATCACAAAGTTTTTGTCCCTTAATTGTGGTAAAAATAGGTTTAACCACGCTTTAAATTCAACGGTAGTTAGCACACGCTTCATTAAAGCAGCTTCTTCTAAACATGGCGATAAAAAATCATAGCCACTTGGCTCCCATGTTATCGGACAACCCGCATCTTTTAAATAAAAATCCTTAGCACGTTGTTCTATTAAACCCTTTAATACGTCGTTATTTACGGTATTGGCATAATCCCATGCAAAGCTAAGTCCAAAGGCTGTATTGGGATGCTCTCCAACACGAACTGGATAATTTAATTTAGGAAGGAACTCTACATATTTACTAACAATTAGATTTGTTAAAGGACTTAAATTGTGCTCTAATTTTTTTGCAATAGGTGATTCCCATGTATGTAATTCTTCTGCCAATTTAAGCAACCATGCCCAGCCATAAGTCCGCTCATAAGATTTGTTATGTTTGCCAAAAAAATAAGCTACTTCTATTTCTATATGCTCTTTTGATATATTTTGAAGTAATTTTTTCTTGATGGTTTCAGCTTTATCCATTTCTGGAAAGGATTTTAGCAAACTCACCAGACTCCAATGTCCATGTACTGCCGAATGCCAATCGAAACAACCATAAAAAGCAGGGTGCAATATACTTGGTGGTTTTAAATCATTATCACTCCCTAAAGTTTGAGATAACCTGTTTGGATACTCTGTATTCATACAATGCAGAGGTAACTCTGCTAAAGTATTGGCACCTTCCAAATTAAGTTTTGGAATGTTATACGCTTCTGTATCATTAAAGGTTGAGTTTAAAGCTAAAACAAATTCATTTTTTTGTTTGCTTTCGTTTGAAATATTACAGCTAAAAGCTAATGCTATTGCTAATAGTATGATGTATTTTTGCATACTGTAAATTTAGGGATGAATTCTTAAAATTTGGGTAATATTTATACATTTTATATCTTATGACTATCTTTTTAAATTGCTTGAATACAGAATAGAAACTGCTTTTAGGGTTTATGTTAAACAGAAAGCCCCTTCTGAATACTTTTAACCTGGAATTAAAGCAGTTTATATTCTGTATGCTAGCGTATCTACGGTTCAAAGAATAACCTAAATACTTTAAAGCTTTTAGATAAAACCTTTTTAGGGTTAGTAAAACTTATTATTTAAAATACGACTCAATCCTCTATTTAGATTTTTTTCCAAAAGATCATACTTATTGTCGCTTAAGAAAAGTTCTTTTATTTCTTTGAACAAGGTATCCATATCGCTATCTGTATAGCCCTGGTTTTTAATGGATAATTGAATTTTTCGAATACTTTGATAATCATTATCTTCTTTAAATTCTTGATAAATTTTTTCAAAATTACTAGTACGTATTTTCGATTTTATAAAATCTATTTCAAATGTCGATTCATAAAAATCGGCATTGGCACAATAAATCAATATGTAAATTTTCAATTCTTCGTTTGTCCAGTTGGTTTTGGTTTCTCCCATTGATTCTTTTATAAAATTTCTAGAGCTTTATGTTTTTAATACAACAAAAAACAAAAGTGGGTGGGTTCTTACAAAATAAAACAAAATATATCAAGTTTTATTGTTGAAATAATGAGACAAAAAGGTCTGGAGTATTTAATATACTAGGCCTTTTTTGATCCACAATCTAGCAGAAAATGAATACTCTTTACTCAATTTATTATTATTTAGTAAGGAGAAAATCCTGTACACCCCAAAAACTCCAATAATACCTGAAATAGCCATAGCTGCTATTATTATACAAATATAGGCTGTATTATTGCTGCATCCTGCCACAACTGTTAGCTCTAGTAAATAACATTTTTCGAATTTGTTTGGTAAACATTTAGATTTCAATGCATCTTTTCCTCTATAAAACAGCACCACGATAATTATAGGTTTTAATTGAAATCAAAAAATGTAAGATTAAGACTTCTTATATATAAATAAAAAAACTACAACAAATCTAGTTTTTGTCAAGTTAAAAAATAAACATAAAAATTATTAATCATATATATTTAACAATTAAAACAAATTAATCATAAAAAATTGAGCAAAAAATTAAAAATTTAAACAACTATTAACATAAAAAAATACAAAATACCCAAAATAACTAAAAAGACATTAGTTACAGCCATTAACCTTTTTAAATTAAATACTTATGAAAAAAATTAAATTTAGTTTTTTACTAGCAGTTATAACTTTGACTTCAGTTATAGCGCAACCTACACCTCCTGCAGGAAAAAAGTGGGTTGTAGTTGATCAATTAACAGATGGTGTTAATGGTGAATGGACACAAAGCAAGTGGTTTAAGCCTTTGTGGAACTATGATGAGCCTGTTTAAATGGCTGCTGAAAATGCTCAATTCACAAATGGAGAATTAAGAATTAAAGCGACACTTGCAAGTGGTTCAAGGTGGTTTAAGACTTCTAGGGTACAATCTAATGCTCAAATTAAATACCCCATGTATACCGAATCTAGAATAAAAACAGCTCATATTTCAGCTTATAATACATTTTGGATGAACAATGGAGACATCAACAATAGAAATGAGATCGATATTATTGAAAATAACTCTAAGCCATCATGCGGATGCCAACCAAATTTTCCATGGACAATGAATTCTCAATATTTCCATGTTGTAAATGGAGATGTAAAAAGAGCAACAGGGAACTTCGATAATAGAAATCTTCCTAATGGAACCCCTGGAAAAGGCGTGAAATGGAATGAACAATTTCATGTTGTAGGTGTTTGGTGGAAAGATGCCAGAAATATTCAATTCTATTTAAATGGACAACCAGCAGGTAGCGTTGTCTCAGCGAGAGATTTTACAAGAAACCTGAATCTGATTTGGGATTTATGGACCAAAGATGCTACTTGGCTTGGTGGCCTTGTCCTTAGATCTGATTTGAACAATAATTCAATCAATACCATGAGAGTGGATTGGGTTAAAACTTGGAAACTTGAGAATGATGATACTGGAGGTGGTGAAAATGTAGTAACTATGCGAAAAGGAAACTCAAATGGTTTTTCAATAGATGGCAACAATGGAGGCGCAAATAATCAAAACGTTTATTTATGGGCTACAAATAGTAATAATGTTAATCAGCAGTGGGTCGAAATCAATAGAGGCAACGGTTTTTATTCTTACAAGAAAAAAAACACCAATTTTTGTTTAGATGGTGGAAATGGAGGTGCAAACGGCCAAAATTTAAAATTATGGTCCTGCGGAAATAATAATCAAAACCAACATTGGAAAAAGGTCAATGTAGGCGGTGGTAAATTCCGCTTAGAAAAACGAAATGCTCCAGGGTTCTCAATTGATGGGGGTAACGGGGGTGCTAATCTTCAAAACGTTTATTTATGGGCTTCAAATAACAACAATGGCAATCAGCAATGGCTATTTAGCGGAAGTTCAGCTAAATCTTCTGGTAAATCCCCTAATACTATCGAAAGTGATGCCAAGGCCATAGACAATGACAAGAGTGTTGGTTTTGCTGTGTACCCCAATCCAGCTAACAATAAAATTACACTTGAAGGCATAGGGAAAGGTACAATAGAAGCTACTATTTACGATTTAATGGGATCTCAAGTAAAAAAGGTAAAAATCAATAACGAAAAAACAAACAATGTTGATGTAAGCAACCTAACAGCGGGGATATATCTCGTAACGGTGACACAAGAAAATGGAGAAAGTGTCTCTACTAAATTTGTCAAGAAATAGTTTGTTCTATTTAAAAAATAACCAATAAAAATAAAGGAGGTTGTCCTATACAGCCTCCTTTATTATTCTTTTAATAAGGAGACGGTCCCGTACATCCATAAAAACCCCAATAATACCTAAACATCTTTGGGTGTATACTACAACACCAAGAACCTGGTGCTGCCATAGCTGCCAATGTTCTACAAATACAAGCTGCATTGTTATTACATCCTGCCAACACCGCCAATAAAGCTATGGAACAACAACCTTCAGTTGCAACAGTCCACTTCCATGAAAGCGCAATAGATACGGTTCCAGGTTGATAACCTATTAATTCAATAGGGAAAGAATAAACTCCATTTACCTGTATGTTACCAATATTTACATGATGCTCATAACTACTAAGACCATCTCTAAATTTTGCAACATCACCATCTGCTATTGTAGCAGTAACAATAAGAGGAATAGCATCATTAAAGCCTCCTGAAAATATACTATCTTTTAAGAGGGTTAACCCTTCTAAAGTCACATTGCCTTCAATGAGTTCGCCTTTTTCGGAAACTTTTTCCGCACTGAGTTTAATAGTAGCCGCCCCTTCTGGCATCGGCCATGTAGGCTCTACTACTTTCACTTCTGGTTCTGGATTAGGAACACCCGTAACCTTCTTTGATTTTTGATTGCAAGCGGCTAGCATGACAGCAATCATAACAAATAACATTAAGTTTTTCATAATTAATTAATTTATGTTTATTAAGCATGACCAATCACAGCACCAAATACATAAATCAGCATAATAATCCCAATGAAACATATTTAGTGAGAGAAGTCAATATTTTGCTATTAAATAAAATCAATTATAGTGTCTAAACACTTAAGGGAGAGCATCTAAAGTTAATAAAAAAAATATAAACACCTATCATTCAAAACAATACAATATATTAACCTAAAACCAGATTGTAATGATTTTGCTATCTATTCAGCCTTATTGTTAACTACAATTAACTGTAAATCTTGTGGTCTTCAATTCATACAAAATTTATATAAAAAAGCAGGAATATTTATTTAGCATATACTTTCTTTCTCAGTAATATAATAGTGTGGTTTTATATTAAATTTATTGAGTATTCTAATTCTAAAAGGAAGAAGCTTCCAACAGTACGCACTAACAGTCTTACTTCCTAACATTAACTTGTACAATTCAGCAAATGATTTAATGATAACCATAAAAACAATGAAAGAAAGTCCCATTATCAACACTATTTGAAATAACTCCATTCTTAATATATCTCCCCAAGGTTTTGATTTTAAAAAGGCATATAAATTTGCACATGAAAGCACAAAGAAAAATAGGATGAGTATATAATAAACATAAGATGAGTACAAAGGATATTCCCAACTCTTGGATCTATATTTCTTAAACAATGTGCTAAACAATAGTTTTATACCCTTTAAAGCACCTCGTCTATCCACTTCTGGCTTAAGAAGGTTATATTTTTTAAAATTTTTGCAAATATTATCAATATTAAGACCTTTATATTTTAAAACCTCTTTCCAGTAGTCCTTAGGAAATTGTATATGAACCTTTGAGTTTTCTAATTTTCCCACACATACCTCCCATGTAATTACATGTTCAATAGACTTTTTTTTACGGGTCTTATCTATCTTACTTGAGGCTATCTCAAGATTAATTAGTTTACAATAACCAGCATATCTGTTAATTGAATTGAATTTGTACAAGGCAAGATAGAAAAAAGATGAAATTATTGTAGTGGAAAACATACATATAAGTGATAAACTTAATACATTATAATCTGGATTCATTAAGGCTGTCATAGCTATATAAAGGATTCCCGAACCGCCAATGGCAAAACTCAAGTGAGTAGTCAATCTATGTCGATTAGACTCTATAGCCTCTCGAATAATTTCGTATTCTTTTGTATTTTGTACCAACATATCTCTATAAATTAATATTGCTTTTAATACCTGGTAGTCTATAATATATACAATCAATATCATAAGTCAGGTGGTAGATTTATGTATAAATTTTAATGTAACAGAAAAAGTCAAATTAGAGTTTTCCTATAAGGCCATGATAAAAGCTTACCACTCCAACACTACCCAAACCACTATACTAAATAACGTGAGTTCGATACAACTTTAGTTTTATTCAAATGTCAGGTTGAGCGCAGTCGAAACCTAATTGAAACAACTGAATTTTAAGACCTTTCGACTGCGCTCAAGGTGACAAACTTTATTGTATTGAACTTTTGTCTATTTCTTTATAAATTTTATGTCGGACTTACATTAAATAGTTTCACCAATATACCATCCATTAATAATTTTCAATATTCTAGACAATTGAAAAACGAATAAGGTTTTCACCCCTCCAAAAAAGGGGATTTAACCCCTCCAAAAAAGGGAATTCTGCTAATATAACCTTGTTGGAATTTTGAGAAATTAGTGGTGTTAATTTTCTGATTATGTGAATAGTAACCAGTTACTATTATTTGGTACAATACAAAAGGAATAATTTCCTTTTCATAAGCTAATGCCCCCATATCTGTCTATTAACGATTTGAGAAATAATCAGAGATTCAAACTCATAATATTAAAGCCGAACCATGCAAAATCAAGACCGGAGTAATACAAACAAAGACCTACTTAAAACCAACGGAGGAAAAACAAAGTCTATCGCCATAGAAATCCCTTCTATTTCATTACCAAAAGGAGGAGGCGCTATAAGCGGTATAGATGAAAAATTCTCAGTAAATGCCATAAATGGTACAGCTTCGTTTTCAGTACCTCTCCCCCTTTCACCCTCAAGAGGTGTATCACCATCATTAAACCTATCATATAACTCTGGAGTTGGTAATGGTATTTTTGGATTAGGTTGGAGCTTGGACCTGCCATCCATTAAGAGAAATACAGATAAAGGTCTTCCCCTATACCAAGACACCATAGATTCGGATACCTTCCTGTTTTCAAAAACCGAGGATCTTATTCCCGAATTCAGAAAATTAAATGATGGAAGCTTCGAGACAAACGATGAAGGCGCATATATCATTAAGGAAAAAGATTCGCCAGACAGATTGTTTATTATCCGTAACTACATCCCACGTATTGAGGGTCGTTACGACCGAATTGAGCGCTGGACAGAGAAATCAAATGGACGAATCAAATGGAGAGTAACCACTGGTGAAAACGTAACGACTCTATTTGGGTGGACTGATAATTCGATTATCTCAAACCCAGAAGATCCTACAAAAATATTTGAGTGGCTCCCAGAATTTGTATTTGATGATACTGGAAATTGTTCACAATATATATATAAGAAAGAGGACGAAACTGGCTTCGATCATGATTTGCTTCACAATAGAAACAGATACAAGGAAGACGAGATTACCTTCACCAACACCTATTTAGAAAAAGTTCTCTATGGAAATCAAACACCATATTATTTTCCTAATGATGCATTTCCTCAGAAAACTGATTATCTATTCTCTATCATCCTTGACTATGGTACCTTAGGTCCCGAAGAGTCTCCAGAAACCTTGAACAATTGGGATTATAGATGGGATGCCTTCTCAAATTACAAGTCAGGATTTGAAATACGAACCACCCGACTCTGTAAAAGAGTGTTGTTGTTCCATCACTTCAAAAACGAAAATGAATACGAAGGCTTGGTCAAAAGCCTTGATTTCGTATACAATACCGATACAGATGCCCCATTTGCCTTTTTGGAAAAGATATGTTCGAAGGGATATATTAAAAAAGCAGATGGAACCTACTCAAGCAAAGCACTTCCTCCTCTGCAATTTGAATACCAGCAACCTGATTGGGATGATGAGATAAAGGTCATTTCGGACGATACGATGATTCATACATCTACAGGTCCTGAAAACCGAAAATATCAGTTCGTAGACCTGTATAGTGAAGGACTCTCTGGTATATTGACCGAGCAAGCAAACAGCTGGTACTATAAACGTAACTTAGGCGGTGGGAATTTTGAACAAGCCAAAATGATATCCCCAATGCCTTCCTTAGCAGGAACGGGCTCATCTATGCAGCTGGTTGATCTCAATGGAGATGGTAGGAAGCAACTTGCCTCCTTTGATAGTCATGCTCCTGGATATTTTGAACTCGATGAAGAAAGTGAATGGCAGGGCATGCGCTCCTTTACATCTATCCCCAATATAGATTTTGGAAATAAAAACACACGGTTATTGGATCTGGATGGAGACGGAAAACCTGAGATTGTTATTTCTGAAGACCATGTACTTACTTGGTACCCATCTGAAGGCAGAAACGGATTTTCGGCTGCTCGAAAAACAGCTAAACCATTCGATGAAGAAGAAGGCCCTCATGTAGTTTTCGCAGATGCCCGACAAACCATTCACTTCTCCGATATGACAGGCGATGGAATGACAGATATTGTCCGCATACGGAACGGTGAAGTATGTTATTGGCCCAATCTAGGGTACGGGAAATTCGGATCGAAAGTAAACTTGGACAATGCTCCTATCTTTGATAATCCAGATAGTTTCAATCCTTCCTTTTTACGACTGGCAGATATTGACGGCTCTGGTACATCAGATATCGTTTACCTAGGAAAAAACCAGCTTACTTGTTGGAAAAACTTGAGTGGAAATAGTCTTTGCAAAGCGCCTTTTAAAATTGAATCCCTTCCCGAAGTTCATGACCAATCCAATATCTCCGTAACCGACCTTTTAGGTGATGGTGTGGCGTGCATCGTTTGGTCCAATTCTTTATCTAAAGACATAAACGCACCGTTAAAATACATAGACTTGATGCAGGGCAAAAAGCCCTATATCCTTACCAAATATGCAAATAATATGGGAAAGGAAGTAGCTATGGAATATACGCCATCAACCAAGTTTTATCTCGATGATAAGCTAGCAGGACAGCCCTGGGTAACTAAACTACATTTCCCCATACAATGTGTCTCTAAAACATTGATCGAAGATAAAATTTCTGGCCATCAATTTGTAAGTGAATATAAATACCACCATGGCTATTATGACCATGCAGAAAGAGAGTTTAGAGGTTTTGGAATGATAGAACAACTGGACGCCGAAAGTTTTGAACACTGGGTACAGGGAGCTGCTTCAAATATTGTTGAAGAACCACTACACCAAGAACCAGTAGTTACCAAAACATGGAATCATACAGGGGCATTCCTACAACAAGATAAGATACTAAGTCAGTATGCAAAAGATCATTGGTATGAAGCCCTCGAAAGGGAAGGCTATACAACACCCCATCATGAAGCCCCTCTCCCCGATGCACAATTGGTCGCGACTCCTGGAATTGATCCTGAAGCAATCAACCTGCTTTCCAAACAGGAATGGCAAGAAGCACAAAGAGCCTGTAAAGGAATTCATTTACGCTCAGAAGTTTTCACTAAGGACACTAATAAATCCAGAAACACCACAAAGGCTCGCAAACAAGAACTTACTCCTTTTTCGGTAACAGCACAGAACTACATCATAGAATTATTACAACCCAAAGGCCACAACAAACATGCGGTTTTTACAGTCAAGGAAAGCGAAAAAATCACCTACGCCTACGAACGCAACCCAGAAGATCCCAGAATCACGCACGCCCTAAATATTAAAACGGATAAATATGGCAATGTTCTTGAATCTGCCAAGGTCGTATACCCCCGAAAAAAAACAGAAATGACGCTCCCCTCTGAAACCCGAATGGAGCAGAAAAAAACGGTGCTTACTTATATAGAAAATACATTCACAAACGATGTGATTGAAGATGAAGTGTATAGATTGCGACTGCCCTCAGAAGAAAAAACATTTGAACTACAAGACGTTTCAAAAACCAATACCTATTACGCTATTGAGGATTTCAAAGACTTACTTAACAATGAAAAATCGCGTGCTATTCCGTATCATGAAATGAATGCCCCTCATACCACCAATAAAGCAAAAAGAAGGTTAATAGAACATACCCGTTCCATCTATTATCGCAACGACCTTACTGGCCCTTTACCATTACATGAGCTAGAATCTTTTGCTTTTTCGTTCGAAAACTATCAACTAGCCTATACTCCAGCATTACTGGCAAACATTTTCGGCGATAGGGTCAACAATACATTGATGAACGAAGGTAAATTCACAAATAGCGAGAGCGATGATAACTGGTGGGTGCGGTCCGGCACAACGCAATTCAAACTGGAATCAGAAAACCAGGCCGATGCTAAAAACCGATTTTATGCCCCGATTTCATATATAGATCCTTACGGCGCCACAACCCAAATCTCGTACCATGGTGATTATTATCTGTTCATTCAATCTACTAAAAACGCTCTGGGGAATACGTCCGATGCCATCAATTTTAACTTTCGAACACTTACGCCTCAACTGGTAAGAGATCACAATGGAAACTTATCAGAAGTCATTAGTGACGAACTAGGTTTTGTAAAGGCCATGGCTTTGATGGGCAAAGGAGACGAAGCCGATGCATTGACTGGGCTTACAGAAACAACAGACATTATCGAATTAGATTCCACAAATAGCTTCTTTGAAGCTTCAGATTCTGAAAGCCTAACCCTTTTAGGAAAGGAATTACTAAACTGTGCTTCTTCTCGGTTTGTTTACGATCTTGATGCCTACTCCATTTCTGGCACTCCAGTCGTTACAACAACAATCAAACGCGAACAGCATTTTAAACAGCAATCCGATTCTCCTGTCCAAATTAGTTTCGAATATACCAATGGCATGGGTGAAGTAATAATGAAAAAAACACAGGCTGAACCTGGTAAGGCCAAACTGGCACTTGTGAATCCAGACAACACTATAACCGTAACCGAGGTAGATACCTCAGCCTCAGAATCCAAACAACTTCGCTGGATTGGTAGTGGACGGATTATTAAGAACAATAAAGGCAGTGAAGTAAAGCAATATGAGCCATACTTCTCAGTAACTCATCACTATGAAGATTTTAAAGAACTGGTAGAAACTGGAGTAACCCCCATATTTTACTATGACGGACTCGATCGATTAACGAAAGCCGAAATGCCTGATGGTACATTCATGAAAGTAGAATTCAATTCTTGGAAGCAAACCATTTTCGATACGGCGGATACGGTACTCGAATCTCCATGGTATCACGATCGAACCAACCGCCTTATTGATACTCAGCTCTTGGAAGAAGGCAAGGATCCCATTAGGGAAAAACAAGCCGCAGACAGTGCGGTTATACATGCCAACACCCCAAATACTATGTGTTTTGACACACTTGGTAGACCAATCTTATCTATTGATTACTATAAAAACAGCATCAATGGCACAGAGGAACAGCACTATACAAAAATCGAACTTGATGTTGAAGGCAATCTAAGAGGGCTCACCGATGCCCGTGGCAACTCCGTAATACAATATAAATATGACATGCTTGGCAATTTGGTCTACCAGAAATGTGTAGATGCAGGGCAACGTTGGTTGCTTTCCAATATACTGGATAACCCACTTCGTACCTGGGACGAAAGAGATCATGAACTCCAGTATTACTATGATATTATGAGCCGTCCAATATACAGTAAAGTGTTAAATACTGTGGGTAATTCTGGTGATAGTATACTAGACCATATTTTTGATCGGACTATATATGGTGAGAGCTTGTTAACGGAAAATCGTAGTAATGAGGTCGAATTACAGGCCAAGAATGTACTTGGCAAAGTCATTCAGCATTACGATACCGCTGGCTTATTAGACACTTCTGAGTATGATTTCAAGGGACAACCCGCCTCCACTACTAGAAAACTATTTGCTAAGTATAAAGAAACAGTAAACTGGACGCAAGCCAATCTGGCTAATGACCTAGAACCTATAAATGGATTTACCACGGTTACAAAAACTGATGCCTTGGGCAGAACAACTCAACAAACGACTCCCGATGGCAGCACCACGATCTCCTCTTATAATCAGTCTGGTCTTTTAAACACTCAAAGTGTATTACCTCCAGGATCAGAGACTGCTTCCCCACACATTCTTTCTATTGACTATAATGAAAAAGGACAGCGAAACAAAATCACATATGGTAATAATGTTAGTACCAGGTTTTACTACGATCGGGAAACATTCAGGTTAAAAAGACTGGAAAGTAAACGCCTCAATGGAGATCCCTTGCAAGACTGGCACTATACGTACGATCCTACTGGAAACATCACTCATATAGAAGATAAAAATGTTCCTATAACTTTCTTCAACAACCAAAAGGTAACAGGTATTTCCACCTATACTTACGATTCTCTGTACCGATTGATAGAGGCCACAGGTCGGGAAAATGACTCAACTCTTTCTTTTAATAGCTGCGATAATTGGAATGACAAACCATTTATGCACGCTTTAAGTCCTGGAGATCCTATGGCAGTGAGAAACTATACCCGACGCTATCAATACGATCCCGTTGGAAACATTATGGAAATGAAGCATAGGGTTCAAGGTGGAAATTGGACAAGAGCCTACACATACGAAACAGGCAATAACCGATTAAAAAGCACTCAAATTGGAGACCATAGTAATCCAGCTACTTATACAAAGTACACCCATCACGAAAAGCATGGTTTTCTCACAGCATTACCGCATCTTGAGACCATAAAATGGAACTTCAAGGAAGAAGTCATACTAACTAGCCGCCAACGTTGTACCAATGACAATATTCCCGTCATCACATATTATCAGTACGATAGTAACGGTAAGCGTATTCGAAAAATAACCGAAAACCAAACTGTTGAAGGTAATATACCATCTAAAAAGGAAGAACGAATTTACATAGGAGAATACGAACTATATAAAAAATACAGCAATCCTCATGGGGGACTGGAACGAACGAGCCTCAATCTCTCTGACCAAGGCCATCGATTCGCAACCATTGAAACTCGAAATAATGTGGACGACGGAACAGAAAAGCAACTTACCCGTTATCAGCTGCACAACCATCTTGGTTCCTGCTCTATAGAGTTAGACGGAACTCTTGAAGCCAACATCATTTCGTACGAAGAATACCATCCTTATGGAACTACGGCCTATCAGGCTAAAAACACAGCCATACGATCAGCAGCTAAGCGCTACCGCTATACTGGTATGGAACGGGATGAAGAAACTGGTTTAGAATATCACAGCGCAAGATACTACATCCCTTGGTTAGGAAGGTGGCTATCTTGTGACCCTCTACTCTCCGATCCTCAAAATTCAAATAAAGGTTCAAATACAGATAACAAGAATAAAAAAAATAAAGAGACTCAAAATACACCAAATCATGGTGTTGATACGTCCAATGGCAACACATCTACAGATGCATGCTATGGAAACGACTGTGATCCTTCTGCAGCCATGAAACAGCTACATGAACATCAAAGAAACCACTCAAAACAGCAGCCACAAGAAACCACAGAAAGTCAGGACGGCATGTCCAATTTAAAAAACCTAAATCTATATGCCTACGGCGCCTTAAATCCGATCATTTATACAGATCCATCAGGTAATGTCCCCATTATACAAGCTTGGTGGGACGGATATAATAATGCCTCGGATGCAGGCAAGGTTGGATACGGATTTCTTTTTCTTCTGGCCTGGTTGGCTCATGTTATAGTCAACCTCATCGTCCTAGTATTATCTGTTACCATACTTAATCCAGGAGGACTCTTTGGTGCCTTGGATTTCACCTGGGGAGCACCACAGAGTATTCTAGGCTTAGGAGCTGGAATTGTTTTAACACTACTAGGTGCAGACGTAAGGCCAAAATGGGGACTGGGAGCTATCGTTGAGATGCCCGCCTATATGGGAAATCCAGGAGGTATGTCTCTTGGGCCAGTTGTATTAGGTGGTCACGGGTTCTCTGATTACCCGCACGAATTTGGGCATACCTGGCAAAGCCGCTTACTAGGGCCTCTTTACCTACTCATCATAGGCATTCCTAGTCTCATTAGTGCAATTGCAGATCCTGGAAATCACAGCAATTTTTATACAGAACAATGGGCAGACGCCTGGGCAACATAAATAGGAAATAAACTCACCTCAAAATTTAGAATCATGATAACAAAAAATCAAATCACCAATACTGTTCGAGGCATCGTAACCGATATAAAAGGTAAGCCTTTAGCCAACCTAAAAGTAGCAATCTACGATGTAGATATGCGTAAATGGGAACTTCTTTCGGAAGTTCAAACCGACAGAACTGGTAAATATGAACTTAAGTGGACACACGATCAGCTTAGCGGAAGAGGCAAAAAAACAGGTGATATCGCCATTAAGGTACTTACACCCAAGAAAAATATAGAGCTCTATAAATCATCTATAGATGAGGTGAGATTTAACGCCTCCCGAAGCGAGGAGATTAATATTGTACTCAAAGAACAAGTCAAACCCGATCAGGTCGAATTTGAATGGCTCGTACAGGAGATTAATTTTCTTGCTGATAAGGTTGCTATTACCGATCTAACAGAGAATGAAGAGAATCGTGACGTCACATTTCTAGCAAAAGAACTCAACGTAGCTCCAGAAAAAATAGAACATGTGATCGTAGCACATAGACTGTCCAAAATTTCTAAAATTGAGCCTGGTTTCTTTTACGGGTTACTACAAAAGGACACATTGCTCAACAACAAGTTGGCAACTCATTTTAGTGCCCGACTTTCCATAGGTGTTGCCACAGAAGAGCAACCTGTTTTATACGATGCAGCACTCACAGAGTCCAAGAAGATACAAGCTGACATACGTAGTGCCAATAAAGATATGCTAGTCTCTGGTAAGGTTGTAAAAAATCTAAAACAAAGCTTAGAAACCTTATATAAATATAAAGATGAAGCAGAAGCTTACTATCAAAATAAACACCCAAAGAAGATCATTGAACTACTTTCTTCAGTCTTCAAAAAAGACAAGCTACAGGAAGTAGAAAAACTCTTTGTCGAGAACAAGAATGATCTGAACGGGTTTTTTGATAAGGTACAAGGTACATTCAAATCGAAAGAAAAAGAAAAACAGGGCAAAACCCATCTTTTGCTCAATAAATTAATGGGGATGGGCAATGACATCGTTCCTCGTATAACCAAAGAAAGAAAGATCAAAACGCCCAAAGACGTTCGTAGGCTAGCAAAATTAAACAAAGCCGATTGGGTAAACGAACTCAGTAAAGGAAATTCAAAAAAAGCCACCAAGAAATCTATTAGCACCTATGCATCAACACTGGTACGAAAATTCGAAAAGGAGTATCCTACAATGGCATTTACTGCCCAATTAGAGCGAGAAAAAGACTCCGTTATTAAAGAACAGGATAAAATTATTCAATTTCTCAACAAACATGAGGAGTTTGAATTCACAAAGGACAATATCGACCTCTTTGTAAAACGCAAAAAAATCGCGGTTAAAGAAGGCGCTCGTAATGAATTGAAATCCATTCAACGGATTTTCAAACTAACTCCAAACTATAGCAAGACCCTGGCACTCCGAAAAGAGAAAATACATTCTGCTCAAAATATAGTAGCCCTAGGCAAAGTAAAATTCACTGATGAAATTGCTCCTAAAGCTGGGTTAACTGCTAGTGAAGCTAATGAAATATATGTAAGAGCCGAAACAAGACATACAGCAGCCATGTTAATGATAGGAGATCTCTATGACAATATGAGTGTCATGGATATCGCTTCATTCGAAACCAAATCCTTGTCAAAAAAACTGGAGGCTGTAAGTACCGATTTCCCAAATCTGAAATCACTTTTCAAGGTTGTAGATACCTGCGAATGTGAACACTGTCGTTCCGTATACAGTCCAGCTGCCTATATGGTTGAAATCCTACAATTCCTTGATAAAAGAACCGTTGTGGCTGGAAATGCAAAAAGCGTATTGTTCGACCGTAGGCCAGATATTGGAGAGATTGACCTTAATTGTTCCAATGCCAATACCCCAGTAAAATATATAGATCTGGTATGTGAGCTTCTCGAAGAGGCTATCGCACCCGATCCAGGAATAGATTTCACAGGAAACCTTTCCTCTGGAGCCGATCCGTTGGTTGGGGAGATATCAAATGCGCTTTTGGGAACGCTTCAGGCTGAAGGCCTACCTGTAACTTCCAATGCCATTATTCATGAAACGGAATCTGAACTGCTTCCAGCAACGTCCTTACCACATTATTTACGTGATGAAGGCTTGGTATGTAAAATCGTAAATGTGGGAGGCAACGATTATAAAGTCTTCCGTCTACGACAAACCTTTGGTACTGCTGAAGAATTAGACGCTGCACCTGAATATGTAAATTTAAACGCCTATACCGAACTACTAAACAGTTCATTCGCTTTTACCCTGCCCTTTGATTTGAACCACACCGAAGCCAAAGCCTACCTGAATCGATTTGATATAGCCCGTGCAGATCTTATGAAGGCATTTCAAACTGCTATGGTTCCAGCAAATGAGGTAATTGCCTCAGAACGATTGGGACTCTCTGAAGCCGAACGGCTTATTATATCCAGTCCACCAGCTCCAAACAACAATGCCGCACAGCAGGAATATTGGAATGTACCCGCGCCTGGTAATGTAGTAGCTCATTTGAGACAAGTAGATCACTTCCTGAATAGAACTGGACTATCCTACAGAGAACTAGGGCTATTGTTAAAACTTGAATTCATTGATCCTAATAACAATCTCCTTATCAGTCATGATGACTTAAGTTGTGATACATCCAAAAAAGAAATTGCCAATCTCGATCTGGATGCGCTGGATCGAATACATCGTTTCTTACGACTTCAAAAGAAAACAGGCTGGTCGTTTGAAGTACTAGACGCCATCATTACTCAGGCCAATCTGGGCAATGGAACACTGGACGATGCTAGCCTTATTAAAGCTGCTCAATTAAAAGAGATATCCGATAAAACTGGTATTAAGCTAGAGGAACTCATAGGTTGCTTCGGTGAAATTCCACATAAGATATATGGTGAAGACTACGATACCCCTCTTTACCATCAGATCTTTTTGAATAAAGCCAAGAATGGTGTTATTGATGAGGTCTTATTACCCGAAAATGTAGATGGTTCACAACAGGTGACTGCCCATATAGAAAGTATTGCCACCTGCCTTCAGTTAAAACAAAAAGACCTAGAGTTTGTACTACCTCTATTGCCCAATGATGATTTAACCTTTTCCAATCTTAGCCACCTTCTATTGGCAACCCGATTGATGAAAAAGTTGAAGCACAAAGCAGAAGACTTTGCTATTTTAGTTGATCTTAGCGATATTAATATTGAATCTTCTCCAGAAAACGCATTAAACTTCATCGAAGTTGCCAATACATTTAGCTTTTCTGCTCTTGACGCTGCAGATGTTAAATACGTACTTGAACACGATGCCGCTAACCTAGACGACAGATTCATTAGTGACGAGAAGATTGAAGAGATTCTTACCAGTCTAAAAGATACATATGAGGCAATCCATACAGATCTTGCTTCTAAATACGATGACAACCTAACAGCAGAAGAGCAGTCTGAAACACTTATGAACGTGCTATCAGCACTAGAAAATGTAAGTGAGGACGATGTAAAAACAATACTCAAGTTCCTAGATAAGGATTGGGTTTCGGCTGCCGCAGCCAAGACTTTTATTGACGATACTCTTAATGAAGGTATAAATCGTACTCAAATTGATGCAGCCATTGATGCTTTGGACGCTATAGCAGCGGGAATGGATATCAGTGCAGAACAAAAAGACTTGGCAAAGGCTTTACTTGATGCTATTGTCGATTATCAAATCCTAACCGCGAAACGGACAGCTCTGGAAGAGGTATTGTCTTCATCATTTAAAGCGGAACTGGATCTGATAAATACCGTATTATCACACGCCATTCTCAAGCAAACGGCACCAGGAACAGAACTTATTGTCAATCTACTTCTGGACCATTTTAATAATGCTATTAGTGCTGCAAACTATCCAGCACAATATGACTGTCTACGTCTATTGCACAAATCGCTTTATGTGATCAATACCCTTGCATTAAGTAATGATAATGTTGCATGGTATTTCACTAATAATATGAATATGGGATGGTTCGAGTTGGATGGAATTCCATTTGACCCAGCACATACTACCATTGGTTTCTCAACATACCTGAACTTCATCAGAGTTATTTCATATAGCAATGAGTTCCGACCAGTTGTCGATCCTTCGGATGCAGAAAACCCAATTACCTTTTTCGGTGTACTGGACATGTTACTTCCAGCTTCGGCATCCACAAAGGACGATCTTATGAAGTCACTTGCACTGCTCACCTCTTATGAAAAAGATGACCTAGACGCCATAGATGCTCATTTGTTTGCTGCCTTTGATAAGGCCAATTATCGCGATATGGAAACCTGGAAGCGTGTACTTGAATGTGCCGAATACATTCGTACACTTAGCGCATCAATAGCCCAGATAACCAATTACATACAGCCAACCCTTTCTGCTATAGACGTGCTCAATTTGCGCACAACGTTAAAATCTCGCTACGACGAAAGTACCTGGTTGAATACACTTAAGGAAATCATGGATGCGGTTCGCGGTCCAAAACGGGATGCACTGGTAGCTTACCTTTTAGCAACCAATCCAGAAATAAAGGATGAAAACGATCTTTACGAATATTTACTTATTGATGTCGAAATGGAGGCTTGCATGCCATCTTCCCGAATCGTTCTGGCACACAATAGCATACAATTGTTTGTACAACGCTGCCTGATGGGGCTGGAACCAGATGCCATTGCCGATGTGGATAATGACCCAAACTGGAACCAGTGGCAATGGATGAAGAATTACCGCGTTTGGGAAGCCAACCGCAAGGTGTTCCTATACCCAGAAAACTGGTATGATGTTACCTTATCAGACAATAAATCTTATCTGCTAACCGAGTTTATTGACGAATTACAGCAAAACGAACTCACTAATGATACCGCAGAAGAGGCCTTAAAAAAATATCTCGAAAAACTCGATGGTATAGCCTTCTTGGAAGTCATGGCTTCCTGGTACGATACCAAGACCAAGCACATGCATGTGTTTGCTCGTACCAAGGGTGGAGATCCAGCACAATATTACTACCGAAGATTTGAAAAAGAACGTTATTGGACGCCTTGGGAAAAAGTAGATCTGGATATTTCGGGCGACATCCTCTTAGCCTTTATGCGAAACGACCGATTAACTTTAGCTTGGCCTATAACCAGTGAAGAGGCTGATCCTAATCCTCAGTCCACCATACCTGAAAGTACAGCCAATGCTGTAGTGGACAACGACAAACCTAAGCGAAAACTGAAGATTCAACTGGCCATTAGCGAGTATAGCAATAATACTTGGAAGCCTAAAAAACTGTCCAAAGATTATATATTGACTCCAAACTCGTACACATTTGAAGACATCTATTTCGATATGACGAAGTATAACATGATCTACTTGCAGCCAACCGATCAGATCATGATTTTTAGCAGCAACTGGGACAGCGTAGATTATCATACGCTCAACGGAATCTTCAATATAACTGGATGTAAAGGGTATCCCGAACTCGTATTTCAGGGCAGCATTGGGTTCCCAGATTTTCTGCCAGACTTTAAAGATGCAGAACTACTATCGCAGCGATACAATGAAATTATAGACATATTGCCCGATGAACTGGCAGTACGAAACGGCGTGTCCATGTTTTTCTTCTATAACTTGCTGAACAAAACACCTGGCAAATTCAGAATAACGTACCCACACCAGTTTACGACTATTGATCTGCTATCGCTTCTTTTCCAATACTTTATTTTCTTACTATGGGGTAAAAATACGAGCGTAAAAGATCGTAATAGACTCAAAATTCCGCTAGGGACTATGCTGCCTTATTTTGATGAGGATAGTGAGCATGCCTATGTTGTAATTCCTGGTTTCTATAAAAAAGTACAGAATGGTATCGGCACTGCAAGCACGCATACCCTCGTCGATGAGGAAAAACGCACAGCTTCAGATGTGTTTCAACTCTTAGAGGATATCATGAACTGGGTGAAGAAAATTATACATGAGTTTAATACCAATCCACCAGCAGATGCACAAGCTGCTGTGGATATGATTATTACAGATGCCGATTTCCAAGATATTCTCAAGGAAATATCGAAATATGAGGCCTTGGATTTCATATTCAACTTCCTGATAGGCAATACTGGCAATGATGAGTTTGATGCCATGCTAACGAGTCTTAGAGATTCTGAAGGGTTAGTATACGGCGAGCAATTTAAGAACTTGTACCATCCGTTAGTTTGCGCATTACGCACCATCCTTAATAAAGATGGTGTTCCCGCTTTGATGAAACGGGAAACCCAAATACAGCAAAGTGCTTTCAATTTTGAGAATTATTATCTGCCCAATAAGCAGATTGTATCAGAGATTATGATGAAGAATGCGGGCGGTACGGTAACTCCATCTTTCCCCATTGAAGATGTCGATTTCACCAGTGACGGAAGTTACAGTGCATATAACTGGGACCTGTTTTACAGGTTACCATTACACATTGCTGGCAGCCTTACACAAAACCAGCGTTTTGAAGAAGCTTTAACCTGGTTTCATTATATATTCAACCCAACAGGGGCTTTACCAGGTAACGGAGTTCAGAAATATTGGGTAACCAAACCTTTCTATTTCAATCAGGATGCCGATTATCTGGCTCAGCGAATCGATAATTTGATGTATGCCGTTTCAGATGCCACCAATCCAAATATCAACGAACTCGAATTTGCCATCGACGAGTGGCGGGAAAAACCCTTCCGTCCAGATGCTATTGCTCGTTTCAGACCCGTTGCCTATCAAAAGGCCGTCCTTATGAAGTACATCGACAACCTTGTTGAGTGGGGAGATTACCTATTCAGACAGGACACGATGGAATCTGTGGCTCAAGCAACCCAGATGTATATTTTGGCCGATAAGTTATTGGGACCAAAACCCAGAATCGTACCAGCTCTGGTGAAACCACCTTATGAGACCTATAATCAGATTGAAGCCAAACTGGATGGTTTTGGCAACGCCCTTATCGAATTAGAGAATATTTTGCCCGACCTACTGTCGCTAAGTGAAGGAGACCATGATTTACCAGCGCCTCCAGTCACTTTATCGATGCTCTATTTCTGTATTCCGAATAATGAAAAAATGAACGCGTATTGGGATCGCGTGGCAGACAGGTTATTCAAGATCCGTCATTGTCAGAATATCGATGGTGTTGAGCGCACATTGGCACTCTTCGCACCACCTATTGACCCAGGAATGCTGGTAAAAGCCTTTGCTTCTGGACTGGATATCTCGTCCATAATGGCTGGACTCAATGCACCAACACCCTACTATCGTTTTACCATCATTTCACGTAAAGCACAGGAATTGGCTGTTGAAGTACGCGGATTAGGTCTTGCCTTATTGCAAGCCCTAGAGAAAAAGGACGGAGAGGCCATGACATTGTTGCGTAATGAGCTGGAAATTAAAGTACTTAACTCTGTTTTGGAAACCAAGCAAATACACATTGAAGAAACCGAAGAGCAGATCGAGGTACTAAAACGAGCCAAAGCTACTGCCGAAGAAAGAAATAGCTATTATGCTTCAATTGAGAAGATTATTTCCAAGGAGCAGTTGCATTTGGATAAGCTTAGTGAATCTCACGGCTACCAGATGGCTTCTCAAATTATTCAAGCCTCTGCTGCGGTAATGGCTTTAATTCCCGATTTCGCCATAGGTGCCTCAGGATTTGGAGGCAGCCCTCATGCTGCTGGAAAATGGGGAGGTTCCTTCCTAGCACATTCTGCAAATGCGGCTTCCAGTGTATTAGGCGTGCTTTCTACCGCTGCATCCTATGAAGCCAACAGAGCTTCCATATTGGGAGGCTACGACAGACGCTATAGTGATTGGAAATTACAGGAACGTTTGGCTGAAAAGGAAATTGAACAGATAGAGCAACAAATCGTGGTTGCCGAGATTCGTAAACAAATTGCTGAAGCCGATTATAAGAATCATGAATTACAGATCGAGAATTCCGAGAAGGCCAGAGCGTTCATGCAAGACAAGTTCACAAATAAAGAGCTGTACGATTGGATGGTAGGACAAATTAGCTCTGTGTATTTTAAATCGTACCAATTGGCTCATGACTATGCGAAAAAAGCCGAACGTTGCTATCGTTTTGAATTAGGTAATGACGACTCGTTTATTTCATTTGGTTACTGGGATAGCATGAAAAAAGGCTTGCGCTCTGCAGACAACCTCATCCACGATATCAAACGGATGCAAACAGATTATTTGGACAAAAACAAACGAGAATATGAAATTACCAAACACGTATCTCTGGCACAGCTTGATCCGCTAGCTCTGATACGACTACGAACCACAGGTATTTGTGATTTCGAAATTCCCGAAGCCCTCTATGATATGGATCACTCTGGACACTATTTCAGAAGGCTTAAAACTGTAAGTGTTAGTATTCCTTGTGTTGCAGGCCCTCATACTTCAATAAGTGCCAAGATGTCTCTGGTAAATAACAGATACAGAAAAAACACCAATCCAGATAACGCGGCAGCTACAGGGTATATAGAAGATCCAAATAATGACGAACGATTTATTTACAACGTTGGAGCCATTCAATCCATCGCCACCAGTGACGCTCAAAATGATAGTGGTGTCTTTGAATTGGACTTCAGAGACGAGCGTTATTTGCCTTTCGAGAATACGGGTGCCATTAGTGGTTGGAGATTAGAACTTCCTACAGAGGTCCGTCAATTTGATTACAACTCGATCAGCGATGTTGTGGTTCATGTGAAGTATACAGCCCGCGAGGGAGGGTCTGGTTTGAAGACGCTTGCCAACAATGCCCTTAAAGGTTTATTGGCTGCCATTGAGCAGGATTTAGGTCAGAATGGTCTACATGTTGCCTTGAATATGGTTCATGATCTGCCCAATGAATGGTTGCTTCTAAAAACGAATGGAACGGTCAATCTGACGATTGATAAGAACCGATTGCCTTATATGGTGCAATCTGTCAATACTGCAGCCATTGAAAGTGTTATGTTTATAGCCAAGGTAAACGGTAATCCAGCAAGTTTTACAGTTAATGTAGATGCGGTTGCCACGAACCTATCAAGAGTTGACGATTTGGAAATGTGCACTGGAATAAATTCAGACATTGATCTGGATACCCAGTTTGCACTATCCGTCTCCGATGCCGATAAGGCTAATATTGAAGAGCTTATGATGATCGTGAAATATAATTTTTAAATATTAAAAAGAATGCTAGTTTCTTAAAAATAGCCTCGATATTTAGTATATTAGTTTTTGAAAAATCATGAGTTTTAACGAACTCATGATTTTTTGTTTGAGTGGGTGTAAAACTTCTAAAACATCGCACTTAAATTCGGTTAATTCATCTAAAAACAGCACATATTTTTTGAGGTTTAAAACAAATGTTAAAGTTTAAAAAATTATCCTAAATATAAATAATACACCTCCTCCAACCAAAGCGACATTTGTGATATTATCTAATGTATAGGTCTCGCAACAACAGATTAGTCAGCTATTTAAAATACAAGCTTATTATTACAAAGTAAACCACTCCTCTAATTCTTTAATAATTCACTCAACTCTTTGTCCGTTAAATCATTTAAAAAGACTTTAGTATCTGCTATTCCTTGTTCAAGTTCAACCTTAGAAAACCTATAACCAATAAATGATTTTTTACTTATCTTAAGACTTGTTTCTCCTATGTATTCATTTTTAAGATTGGAGCTTAGGTTAATGTCATTTAATAACGCAGCGTCAAGACTAATAACACTATTGTTTGAATCATAAAATGTATATTCAATGCTTCCAGCTTGTAAGACCCTTGAAATTACCACATTGTTATCATCTTTAATTGCATTTAAACATGCTCCTGATAAAATCCTTTATTTTATTTTTAATTGATACCTCAGATATAGCAAATTCTTTTGCATCTTCAATTTTTATATTGACTTTTTTTACTCTATTATTTTCAAATGCCGACTCTAACTTAATATTTTCATCTAATATCTTAGCTAAATTAAGCTCTAACTTATTATCCCTCTTTACTTCATAAGAATAATTAGGTATAGATGCATCAGTAACTCGTGCAGATTGATTAATACATTCATCATTAAAAGCTACTATTAACTCACCATTATTTTTAGTTATTATTGTTCCTGCCCCCCAATCACTTCTAATTACTTCAAAAGGAATATAATTTAATTCATAAATAAATTTCTGAAGAGGACTTTTACAGCCAATAAATACCATCGTTATCGTGATTAATAAAATTGATGTGACTTTTTGTTTAATGTTCATAATAATTAGTTTTAGTTTTTATTCATTTGTTCATAAAAATTCTTATAATTTGCTAATATTTCAATTGAGTCAAACTTTGATGTAATATATCCCTTAAGCTCTTTTACTCTATCACTTATTTTTGGATGACAATCATTTCCTGAATATTCAATTGATTCAAAAAAATAATTATCAAATATCTCATATATGGATTTACCTAAAAAAGAACTAATTTCATATTTAAACGCTGAATCAGAAACCCCAGATGCACTGCTTGTTAAATATTGAAAAATATCATCAAAGAATAATTTTAAATATACATCTAATGCAAATCTGTCAGCTAAGTATTCAGCTTCCATACAACCATCATAATTACTTAATGTTGGTTGGATATAAGAGTGAAACAGTTCATGACTTAACGTAAATATTAAATACTTTTGTAATTCCATACTAAGCCTTATATGTGCTTGTAAGGTATATAAATAAATAGTTAACGATGATTCAAAACAATTGACTTCATTACTAAAAAAATTGTCAGGAAAATAGTTCTCTTTTAGTTGTTTCAGTAATTCCTTAATTTTTTTACTTTTTACTTTCTCCAAGTCAATGAAATCTTCAAGCCCAAAAAATAATTGGTCTTCAAATCCTATAAAATAGCCATGTTTACCTTTTATTTTTATAAACTTATTTACTTCAGCAGTATTCATGTCAATGAACTCTTTGTTTAATAATTTTTCTTTTTGAATTGTTAATAATTTTTTATCGCCCTCATCTAAGCCATCTACCCATATATCTTTCTGTATTAATTTCTTAATATCCTTATATTCAATAAAATAAAATTTAGGGAATTCTGTATTATAAAGAATATTAAGAAAATCAGTAAATGTGAACCTTATATCAAGTAATTCATACAATGAGTTTTCTTCAAAAAAATCATAAATAGGAGTAGTTTCATACATTATGGCTATCTCCTCTTGTTCTCTAAAAAACTCCGAAAGTGACCTCTTGATAAACCTCCTTAAAACTTCAATTGGAATTTTTTGAACATTACCCTTTGGCTGAAAAATTCCAATTTCATCTGCTTCTATTAATTTTACATTTATTCGGTGAGTATCTATACCGAAAGAATCCTTGGCATATTTATCAACACTTTCATATACATTCTCAATTTGTTTCTCAATTTTCCTTTGTATGGATTTTTTAAGTTTTTTATCAATCAAAACATGTGAATACTTTCCGAAATCATAATTTGTAGAATCTATATCCAAATTGCTCAAAGCATATGATGAGTTGTGTTCGTAATCTTTTATTTCTTTCCTTCTAATTATTTTTAACCTATCCTTATTGATAATAAATAAATCATCAACTAAATTAGAATAAGTTATTGTATTTAGAGATTCATTTAAAAAATCACGCATTGAAACGTTGAAATTTTTATTGAAAAAGTTATAACATTGTTCTTTTGAATAAACAAAACTTTTGTCATTATTACTGAAATAAATACTATCAAGTTGTTTTTCAGTATAAACAGGAAATGCTACTTCCCACTTTTCTAAGTAAAAATTATAATTATCTTTAATGTCATTTAAATCAATAGTAATATCTTGAGCAATGTACTCGTAATCATCTTCGCCTGCAACCCTCATAGAAATGTTTAAATAGTTAGAACTTTCTTTTATTTCAAATTGAAAATGCCCTAAACTATCAGTTTTTGTATTGAAAGAGATTGGATAAGTATTTCTGCCCTTTCTAGAGGTGGAATCTATTATTGATTCAGTTCTATATCCATTAAACATAACGAGATAATCTTTAACTGGAACAATAGAGTCTTTATAAACAAATCCCTGTATCTCGAGAATGTCATAACTGTTTTTTTGTGAATAGCAAGAAAAATAGAATAATGTAAATATTATAAATAACCGCATTGTGACTAAATAATTTATGAGGCTATTAAGCAAACAGGGAAGTATAAACTTACAAAAATAAAAGCAATAATTTATATTAATTCAAAAAAACACTTACAATTTAGACAATCATTAATTTTAATAAACAAAATATTTTGGCAAACTGCTTTTTATAATCACTTTTTGAATGATATCAATTTTGTTAATAGAAATTTTATAACTTCATAAAAACAAAAGATATATTATTACTAAAATGCAAATTGTAAGAACAATCCAAAAGACGTTCAGTGATTTATTTTGCTTAGAGATTTGGTTTATTAAAAGCAGCTTTTCCTTTTCAACTATTTTTTGATAGTTTTCCATTTCTAAATCTTTTGATTTAATAAAACTCACTTTATTTTTATAGTTGTTTGCGATTTCTTGTAAAAACACCCCAATTGAAGTAGGCGTAGCCCCCCGATCGTCCTAGTATATCCACTCAAGAGTGAGTGCTAACGCTAGTTTCCAAAACTAGTGGCATTTATGAGTAAGCCATATCATCTCAAAAAGTTAACTTATTTTACATGAATCTTAAAATAGCCCCAAGATTCCTTCCTCCGCAGGAATTGTTCACCCCAACCAACCTTCTCTATCCAAACTTCGATACTGAATAGCCTCACTAATATGCGTACCATTAACATCTTTAGCGCAATCCAACTTTGATTACGTGCGAATTCTAAATGTAAATCTGAGCAAAATTGAATTTTCACTAGTACAATTTATTATCAAAAATAAAAACAGTTTGATATAAAAAGAAAAAACTATACAAAATACACATTTTGTATAGAGTTAAGTAAATGGATTTATTATATTGTGTAGCTGATTGTTTTTTATTCAAAACAAAATTCAATAGCAGGTATACCAATGCGTTCAGCGGCCTCTAATGTCCAACCTCTATTCACAGTAATACCATCAAAACCTGTAAGTCTTCCTCCTGGTGATATATCATAAGCCGTACCCCCAGTCCAAAGACGAACCGTTATTCTATTTTTATTTATAATTCCTTTTATAGTTCGTCCATCACTTATATAGTCACTAAGGTCCATATTCCAATTGTATAATCCATTAAGTCTAGAGTTATATGTAAACCCTGCTCCAATTATATTTCGATTTGGAGTTGTCCAACAAGGTGGCGGTGGCGTTGGTCTTGGTGAAACAGTTATTAAAACATTTGCAGTAGAAGTCTGACCTGCAGTCGATGAACGCAAAAAATACTCAAATGATCCTGTAGGGGTTACTCTTAAACTTCCAGAGGTCGTTCTAAACTGGTGGTTTTCACCACGAGGACCACTTATTTCAGTTAGACAGGGGGCATTACAATCTACCATAAAATCAATTACTGAACTTTCTCCTTCATAAATTCTACTAGGTATAGCTCGAAACCTTTCAATGACTGGAGCTCCTGGTCTAGAATATCGAACATTGATAGTCTCTGAAATCGTAGCAACAGAATTTGATGCAACTAATTTGAATACACCACCTTCACTAATACGAAAACTTACATTATCATTCATATTATTACTTGTTAATGGAGTTCCATCAAAAGGAGAATATACACTTATTATATCTGTATAAAGTGTTTCAAATTCTATCCTTGCAATATCCAGAGCAGTAGATCTCTCTATACTACTTTCTATTTTGACAATCTTTGGTTCCTTTTTTGGGTTTACAGTAACTATAGGAGAAATTGTAATATTTCCTGCAAAGTCTACTGTTTCGGCTTGAATAAACATAGAATTTTGTTCATTATCAAAAAAACAACTACCTAAAGAAATTAATTTATCTTTTGTTTTACCATCTTCTTCAATATTAGTTACTGTGAACTCTGTAACCAGTCTTTCTACCCCTCCAGATTCTAATACTTTTATTTTACCGCCTCTTATTACTTTAACAGTAAGCCTATTGGGGCCACTTTCGGAATCAATTGCTCCTGCTGTGAAATAAAAATCTCTTTCACTTGAAGCATCAAAAGTCTTATCTATATTTTCAATGGAACTTACCATCGCGGATCTAAAACCGCTAATATTTTGGTGAACTACTAAGTTTAACTCTGTCTTAATAGTATTTGAAGTTCCAGTAATAACACTTTTACAACTTATTAATAAAACTACTAAGATCAACATACCACGAGAAAGAATTGCTTTTAAGCACATAATATTTTTTTTATAAAAGTACTTACTTAATGAAATTCCGTCAAGAAGAAAAACCCTATTTTTAAAAAGAGAAAACACCCTTTTTTTAAAAAGGGAAACTCTTTTTTAAAAAGATTTTTTGAATAAGTAGAAGAAATAATTGCAATTTATTTTGTAGTGTTATCAATTACTCTTGTAATTTATCCTCTGATCGTCCTAGTATATCCGAGCAAGAGTGAGTGTTACCGCTAGTTTCCAAAACTAGTGGTATTCATGAGCAAGCCATATCATCTCAAAAAGTTAACGTATTTTACATGAATCTTAAAATAGCCCCAAGATTCCTGCCTCAGCAGGAATTGTTCAGCCCAACCACCCTTCACGATCCAAACTTCGATACTGAATAGCCTCACTAATATGCGTACCATTAACGTCTGAAGGACCTTCCAAATCAGCAATGGTTCTAGAAACTTTAGTTACACAAATACATATAGTGTTCAGAACTATTTTTTTCTATCAAACCTTAGCTAATATTCTTACCTTACTAAACTGAAATGCCCCTTCAACACCTTACCACCTCTATAGTTTATTAGATACCAATAGTCATCAGCTGGCATTAGACTACCATTGAAAGTACCATCCCATCCTGTAGAAATATTACCTATTTGTTTTAACAGCTTTCCGTAGCGGTTATAAATAATGATACTTATTACTTGATTTGAGAGGTTTGGAACTATCCAATAATCATTTATACTATCATTATTCGGCGTGAAGAACTTTGGTGGTAAATCGCTATTAGAGAAAACCGTTTCTGTAGTAAAGCGTTCCTGGGTACAACCTATTGCTTCTCCAACTGAATTGTACGGGGTAATGCTAACGTAAATACGCTTACCTTCTGGCAAATCTGCTGTTAAATCATGACTCAATACATGACCAACATCTAATGCATTCAGTATGTCGGCACTTCCTGGATTGGTTCCTATAGTTAGCCTATATCCTGTTGCATTCGAAACAGAGTTCCACGTTAAATCCGTTCCTACCAAAACATTTGTGTCTCCTGCCAACGGAGAGAACAAGGAGGTACATAATGGCCTGGACATTAAAAGTTCTGTGGTAAAGTCTTCCTCTACACAACCTATTGCTTCTCCAACTGAATTGTACGGGGTAATGCTAACGTAAATACGCTTACCTTCTGGCAAATCTGCTGTTAAATCATGACTCAATACATGACCAACATCTAATACATTCAGTATGTCGGCACTTCCTGGATTGGTTCCTATAGTTAGCCTATATCCTGTTGCATTCGAAACAGAGTTCCACGTTAAATCCGTTCCTACCAAAACATTTGTGTCTCCTGCCAACGGAGAGAACAAGGTGGTACATAATGGCCTGGACATTAAAAGTTCTGTGGTAAAGTCTTCCTCTACACAACCTATTGCTTCTCCAACTGAATTGTACGGGATAATGCTAACGTAAATACGCTTATCTTCTGGCAAATCTGTTGTTAAATCATGACTCAATACATGACCAACATCTAATGCACTCAGTATGTCGGCACTTCCTAGATTGGTTCCTATAGTTAGTTTATATCCTGTTGCATTCGAAATAGAGTTCCACGTTAAATCCGTTCCTACCAAAACATTTGTGTCTCCTGCCAATGGGGAGGACAAGGTGGTACATAACGGAACAGAAGTTATTGTTAATTCAAAATCTTGTTCAGAACTACAACCCGAACTAAAACTATCATAAATATATATGGTGATAGGATAAGAGGAGAAATCGCCAAAACTAATAACATCTCCAGCATTATAAACCGTTCCTGTACCATTAACACCTGTATAGTATCGTTGATTGCCTGTGAGATTTACTCCAGTAATTGTTGGCAATACATAATTAGTTGGTGCGGTTTGATCTGCTATATCATTAATTACAGGTGCTACCGTACCTGCATCAGTAATCATCCAATTATCGCTAGTAATCATATTAGACCTAGCAGCTTCACCTAAACAATATTTACTTAACCCACCACTAAATGGTACATTAGACTGTAAAACTATACTATTCCAACCGATTAGCAATGAATCATAATTACTTACTGATAGCTCCACACCATCAAACATTAAATTCATATCGGAAACATTAATTACATTCCAATTACCTAAATCCTGATCGAAGGTAACAGCATTAGCAAACATAGAATTCATATAGTTAACATTACTAACATTCCAGTCCCCTATATCCTGATTAAACAATGCAGCTTCAGAAAACATTTGTTCCATTATGGTTACATTGCCCACATCCCAACTTCCAATATCTTGGTTAAATGATATAGCTTCAGAAAACGTAAACCCCATAGTTGTCACGTTACTAGTAATCCAACTACCAATGTTTTGATTGAATGCACTGGCTCGATAAAACATAAAGTTCATATTCTCTGCACTGCTTGTATTCCAGTTACCAATATCTTGGTTAAAAGCAAATGCTTCGCCAAACATAGCTTCCATAAGCCTTACATTAGCTACATCCCAGCGACCAATATCTTGATTAAATACCGTGGCTTGATAAAACATAAACGCCATATCGTTAACATTGCTCACATTCCAATTCCCAATATCTTGATTAAATGAACTAGCTGTAGCAAACATAGCTGTCATTCGAAGTACATTGCTAACATCCCAATTGCCTATATTCTGATTAAAGACTATTGCATCTCGAAACATAAACGTCATACCGGTTACATTGCTCACATCCCAACTACTAATATCTTGATTGAATGATGTTGCACCTGCAAACATCGAAGACATCCTATTCACAGTACTAACATCCCAATTACTTATATCATGATTAAAGGACGATGCCGAATCGAACATAAAAGCAAAATCTGTAACATTGGACAAATCTGGACTATCGGTAAAATTTCCCTGTAAATTTATACAGCCATGATATGCAGCAAACATAGTACCCCATTCTATACTACCCCATTGCTCTATGGTCAATATTTTTTCTTTATCTCCAGAATCATTAAAAACAATCGCAGGAAAAGTACCAGTAATACTTACCGTATAAACTCCTGGAGTTGCATAAGTATGAGTCGCATCTCCTGTTTCTAATGTTGGTGATGTACCATCTCCCCAATCGACAGTGTAGTTATATCCAGTTCCAAATGTTGGAATGGTTATTTGATTGTTGGCAGATACTCCGGGGTTATCTGTTTTCCATGTTGTTACGAAAGGAAGATTAACTTTGTTTATAGTTAGTTGAAAATCTTGTTCTGAACTACAACTGGCATTCGTTCCGCCATAAATATAAAGCATAATCGGATAGCTAGGGAAATCGGAAAAGTTAATAACATCTCCTGGGTTAAAAGCAGTACCAGTTCCACTAGCTCCTGTATAATAGGCTTCGTTCCCTACTAGGTCTATTCCAGTAATAGCAGGTAACGTAAAACTTCCTGAAGCATTTTGATTTATTAAATCGTTTATTGATGGTGCCGCTATTCCAGCGTCTATAATACTCCAGTTATCGCTATTAAGCATATTTGCTCTAGCAACTGCACCTGCACAGTATTTACTATTGCCTCCATGAAAAGAAACGTTTGGGTTTAAATTTTGAGCATCCCAGCCTATGAGCAAGGCATCATAATTAACAGTAGACAATTTTACACCTACAAACATATTATTAGCACTTGTAAGGTTGCCTACAGCCCAAGCCCCTATATTTTGATCGAAATTAATGGCATTTTGAAACATGCTCCGCATATCAATTACTTTGCTTACATCCCAACTACTTATATCCTGATTAAATGCAGTTCCAAAAAACATATAACTCATGTCTACAACATTACCAACATTCCAACCTCCTATATCCTGATTAAACAACGTAGCTCCCCTAAACATATCTTTCATAGTTACAACGTTACTTACATTCCAACTTCCTATGTTTTGATTAAATGAGGTTGCGCCACTAAACGTTGAAAACATGTTGGTAATACTACTAACATTCCAATTACCTATATTTTGATTGAACGATGTTGCTCTCATAAACATTGTTCCCATATTAACAACATTGCCAACATCCCAACTGCTAATATCCTGATTAAATGAATTTGTATCGGCAAACATAGCTGACATACTTGTAACATTACTTACATTCCAATTGCCTATATTTTGATTAAATGATATGGCATTATTAAACATCGTAGACATATTTGTAACGTTACTTACATCCCAATTACTTATATCGTGATTAAACAAAACCGCTCCACTAAACATTCCAGCCATACTAGTAACATTCGACAAATCTGGGCTATCTGTAAAATTCCCTTGTAGATTGCTACAACCATTAAAAGCCCCTCCCATAGACACCCATTGGTTATCTCCCCATTGCTCTATAGTCAATATTTTATCCTTATCTCCAGAATTATTAAAAATAATTCTCGGGAAAGTTCCCGTTATACTAACTGTATAAGTTCCTGGGGCAGCATAGGTATGAGTAATATTACCTGTTATATTTGTTGACATTGTTGTGCCATCACCCCAATCTACTGTATAATTATAACCTCCACCTGTTGTAGGAATGGTAATTTGATCATTGTTTGAAGTCCCCGGATTATCAGTTTTCCATGTTGTAATAAATGGCCTTACACCACTATTTATTACTAATTGAAAATCTTCTTCAGCACTACAACCGGAAGCCCCTACATCGTAAATGTAAAGTGTAACTGGATATGATGCAAAATCGGAAAAGTTAATGACATCGCCAGCGTTATAAATCGTTCCTGTTCCGTTAGTTCCTGTATAATATTTTTCATTTCCTGAAAGATCTACACCAGTGATTAACGGTACGGTAAAACTTCCAGACACATTCTGATTTGACAAATCATTAATAGTTGGTCTAGGAGCTGGTCCCCCATCAACAATACTCCAATTATCGCTAGCAATTATATTGTCCCGAGCAGATTCTCCCATGCAGTATTCACTATTTCCTCCATGAAAATTTGTATTAAGCCTTAAGTTTAACATGTCCCAACCAATAAGTAGAGCATCGTAATTATTCAATGATAATGTAACATCTCTAAACATATTTGACATGTAAATAACGTTTTGTACATCCCAGTTTTCAAGATTTTGATCAAAAGCCGTTGCTCCATAAAACATGGACGACATATTTGTAACATTACTTACGTTCCAATTCCCTATATCTTGATTAAACGCAGCTGCTCTGTAAAACATATTTTGCATTCTTGTTACGTTACCCACATTCCAGTTCCCAATATCTCGATTAAAAACAGCGCCCATAAACATGTCACTCATTTCTGTAACATTACTAACGTTCCAACCTCCTATATCTTGATTAAATGCTGTTGTCCCTCCAAACATATTGCCCATATTGGTAACACTACTTACATTCCAACCGCTTATATCCTGATTAAAATTAGTGTTTAAAAACATTCCGTACATGTTAGTGGTTCTACTTACATCCCACACTCCTATATTTTGATTAAACGCTACTGCATTTCTAAATAATTCTAGCATGTTAACCACATTGCTTACATTCCACAGCCCTATATTTTGGTTAAAATTAATAGCATCAAAAAACATATTTCTCATATTGATAACGTTGCCTACGTTCCAATTACCAATATTTTGGTTGAATACGGTGGCTGCACGAAACATATCAGACATTTCGGTGACATTACCAACATTCCAAGAACCAATATCTTGATTAAAGGCAGAAGCACTAAAAAATAATCCCTTCATATCATTAACATTACTAACATTCCAAGAACTAACATCATAATTAAACGTTGATGCATTTCTAAACATATAAGACATATCTGTAACATTTGACAAATCTGGACTATCAGAGTAATTTCCCTGTAAATTACTACATCCAAAAAATGCACCATTCATGCTCGCCCACTGATTATCCCCCCATTGCTCTATAGTCAATATTTTATTTTTATCTCCAGTATTATTAAAAACAATCGCAGGAAAAGTTCCCGTAATGCTAACCGTATAAGTTCCTGAGGCAGCATAGGTATGAGTAATATTACCTGTTATATTTGTTGACATTGCTGTGCCATCACCCCAATCTACTGTATAATTATAACCTCCGCCTGTTGTAGGAATGGTAATTTGGTCATTGTTTGAAGTCCCTGGGTTATCAGTTTTCCATGTTGTAATGAAAGGGGTAATTCCAAAAAGTATTGAACTATGTGATTTTGTAATTAAAAAAAATAGAACGAAAAGAAGAGAGATACAGTGCTTAATTGAAAGGCGCTTGGTCATTTGATAATTGTCTTAGTAGCTGTGTTAAAACCCATTAAGAGTCAGTTACTCTTAATAAACAAATAAAAGTACCTATTTATAATATACAGCCTCTTTTCTTTTCGTTAAACAGTCATTTTTTTAGAAATACGGTTTTAACTTAATAAATTACTTGTTAATTGATTTATTGGTTGCAAGAATTATAAAACCAATATTTTTTTCATATTTCTATTTATCTCTTAGATAATAAAGCTTTCATAGGGACGAGTATCTCCCTAATTAATAGTTAAATTTCTATAAAAGGTAAGTTCAGTATATACATAAAAATGAATCCCCGCTGTTCCCCAGTATGAGCTACCGCTAATTTCCAAAACTAGTGGTATTCATGATGTCTCGCCCTAAAAAAAGTTAACGTATTTTACATGAATCCTAAAATAGCCCCAAGATTCCTGCCTCCGCAGGAATTGTTCACCCCAACCAACCTTCTCTATCCAAACTCCTGTATTGAATCGCCTCACTAATGTGAGTTCCATTAACATCTTCAACACCTTCCAAATCAGCAATGGTTCTAGAAACTTTTAAAATACGATCGTAGGCACGGGCAGACAGATTAAGCCGTTCCATTGCTGTTTTTAATAATTTTTTGGAAGCCTCGTCCAACAAACAATATTTCCGTATCTGCTTGGTATTCATCTGTGCATTGTAGTGTACCAAATCAGACTCTTTAAAACGGTTGGTCTGAATCTCTCTAGCTTTCGTTACACGCTTTCTAATATCTACAGAGGTTTCTCCTTTTCTATCATCAGACAATTTTTCAAAAGGTACGGGTGTGACTTCAATATGGATATCAATCCTATCTAATAAAGGCCCTGAAATTTTGCTTAAATACCGTTGCATTTCTGCTGGGCTAGACGTTACGGGTGCATCAGGATCGTTAAAATAGCCTCCTGGACTTGGGTTCATACTCGCAACTAACATAAACGACGATGGATAAGTTACCGTAAATTTAGCTCTGGAAATGGTGACTTCCCTATCTTCCAATGGTTGGCGCAACACTTCTAACACACCACGCTTAAATTCGGGTAATTCATCTAAAAATAGCACGCCATTATGAGACAAAGAAATTTCTCCTGGTTGTGGAAATGCGCCTCCTCCAACTAGAGCGACATCACTTATGGTATGATGGGGACTTCTAAACGGACGCTGCGCCATAAGCCCTGAATCTTTAATGCGTCCAACCACCGAATGTATCTTGGTTGTTTCCAAAGCTTCATAAAGTGTCATAGGTGGCAAGATACTAGGCAAACGTTTTGCCAGCATGGTTTTTCCTGCACCTGGGGGACCTATTAAAATAATATTATGACCGCCTGCTGCTGCTATTTCCATACAGCGTTTTATGCCTTCTTGTCCTTTGACATCGGAAAAATCAAACTCAGGAAATTCTAAATTTTTATAAAACTCTTCACGAGTATTTATAATGGTTTGCTCAAGTGGTTCACCTTTATCAAAAAAATTAATAACCTGCTTAATGGTATCAACCCCATAAACTTCCAACCCATCTACAATGGCTGCCTCTTTGGCATTTTGTTTTGGTAGAATAAATCCCTTATAACCTTCTTCTCTTGCCTTGACTGCAATAGGCAAAGCTCCTTTTATGGGTTGTAAACTTCCATCTAGGGAAAGTTCTCCCATAATAAGATAACGTTCTAAATCTTCTGCTTGTATTTGTTTAGAAGCTGTAAGAATCCCAATAGCCAATGTAAGGTCGTAAGCACTTCCCTCCTTCCGTAAATCGGCAGGCGCCATATTAATAGTAATCTTCTTTCCTGGAATTTTATAACCGTTATTTTGAAGTGCGGCTGCAATACGATAATTACTTTCTTTTATGGCATTGTCTGGAAGCCCTACTAAATGATACCCAATTCCTGAATCTACATTGACTTCTACTGTAATAGTTGTGGCTTCTACACCAAACACGGCACTTCCAAAAACTTTTTTAAGCATATTATTTTTTTATCGCTTAAATGTAAGAAAAATTACCGTATTTAATATCTAATTGTACAGGTCTAATATTTATAATTCTAAGGGTTATTCAATTAAAATTGAAGAATAAAAAAGAAAAAGGTTGTCTAAAAAGTACTTAGATGTCCGTTAGAGAGCAATCGAGAACTTTTAAATGTCTTGATTTTGAAGACATCTCGACTGCGTTCGATGAGACAATTTTTAGCTTCTAATACTTTTTAGACAACCCCAATAAATTATTTACTTACTCAACTGCGATCAACAATGTTTTTACTTCATCTGAAGAAAAGCTTTGAACATTAAGCATGTAAAGTCCTGTTGCTTGAAATATATCTGATTTTAAGTTCAATTTCTGAGGACTGGCATCTTTCTTATATAAAAGCCTGCCATGAATATCAAAAATACTAATTAGAACATCGCTATCATACCCACTTAAATCTACCATAAAACTGCTTCCAGCAATTGGATTAGGATAAACTTTCAATACAGAATTACCTAACGTAGAAACATCTGATTGTTGTTTTTTAAACCCTTTACTTGTAGATGCTGAATTATAAGTAATGACCAATTGCGGTTCGGTTGCACTATTTTCTTTAGAAGCAAAAGCAACATCATCTGCACTGCCCGATGCCGTAATAATTAAACTAACATCACCTCCACCATTCAACAAATTAGTATTTAAGTCCCATGTATAAGTATCTCCAGGGTTAAATGGCCCTTGTTTAACGTCTAAAACCCCTATGGATGATGGCGCGTTAGCATTGGACACATTGGTCTCCGTCCAGTTATTACTATCCCCTAATGCTGCTGTAATAGCCAAAGCCGAGTTACCCGCATCAGAATTACATGTCATTTTTAACTGAGCTGATGAAATTGCACCATAGATGCCACTCAGGTCATACTTAAGATATCCTATTCGCTTCCTACCTGTGTTCTCTACACGAACTAGGTTATTATTTTTATTTACACCATTTTGAGTGTATGCGTCATGAATAGGAGAAAGTGTTACTGTTTGAATTGAACCAGCATTTACTGTAACGTTGCTTGTTGCTGTAAAACCACCATCATTTGTAGTCGCTATAATTTTTGTACTACCCGCCGCAACCGCTGTTACAACGCCATTAGTATCCACAATAGCTACAGAAGTATTATTTGAACTCCAAGTAACCGATTTATTTGTTGCATTAAAAGGCAATATTACAGCAGATAACTGTTCGGTTTCGTTAGTGTTTAGTGAAACCATTGTTGGTGAAACTGAAACATCCATCACCGCAATTGCACTTCCATCATCTGGGACTAGTGTCCAAACTCTTACCCAATCGTAATATGACGTATTTCTACTAGGATCTGTTAATGATGCATTTGTAGGTCTTTGTTCCCAATCGTACGTTTCTGTTACCATACATATAAACATGCCTCTATTAAACGGTGTAGGGGTTTTGTCCGTTCTAAATTGGACCGTCTCTCCTTGTCTATCATCGAGATAGAAAGTGACTTCTTTAGCATCTCGCCACCAAGCACCATAAGTATGAAAACCTTCATCACTTTGTTGGTTTACCTCTTGGCCAGAACTATTTATAGCCGTTATAGGCCCCGTAGTAGTTCCCTTGGAAAAGAATTGCTCATTACTGCCTCCGCTACAATTTTTCCATCTAAAATGAGTATTCGATTTCTGATGTGTAGCAAAAATAGGCAAGTTTGTTGCATCTCCAACGGTTTCTACAATATCCAATTCTTGACTGTAAGTATCACCATTACAACCGCCGGGCAAAGGAGCTTTTCTATTTTCCAACCAAAAGGTAGTCGACATTCTAGAAGAAGAAGCTTTTAACCGACATTCGTAATAAGCAAACTTGGTATTTTCATTTACTGACGTTACAGCTCCTCCATAGATATTGTAACCATTAAAAGGCTCGCTTAGAATACCATTTGTAATCTTCATATATCCGTCACTCACAGAAATAGCATCTGGATTGAACCAAGCAGGCTTTCTTCCATTCCAAAATGGGTGTTCTTTTCTCCATTTATTAAGATTTAGGTTATTGCCATTAAATTCGTCTGAGTACAATGCTGTTAATTGCCACCTATAACCAGCAGGTGCTGGCGGAGGATCTGCAAATGCCACTGTGCCAATCAAGAACACATATATAAGTATAATTAATTTTTTAGTCTTCATATTGTTATATCTTTTTACTTCAATAAGTTTCTGTTCTTTTATCACTTTATTTAACTACCGCTTTTATTGTTTCATTGCCATTTTTATTTGAAATATTGACAAAATAAACCCCTTTTGAAGTAAAAATATTTGAGTCAAGCTCTAATTGATTTTCAATAGTCTCTGTTTTGTAAATCAGCTGCCCCACACTATTAAATATGGCCACATATGTGGAACTACCGTTCCCATGTAAATTAATTTTAAATGCTCCATAAATTGGATTAGGAAAAAGTTCAATTTTTAACTTGTTTGATGTCGATTTACCTATGGCATCAAATTTTCTTGCATTAGAGTCTCTAAGCTTACCTACAGTATTTAGAGTTGCTCCAGAAGTATTATAAGTAATCACCAACTGAGGTTCGGTCGCGTTATTTTCTTTTGAAGCAAAAGCAACGTCATTGCCTCCTGTTGAAGCGACAATCAAGCTAACTTTTCCTCCGCCACTTAAAGTATTTTCATCAAGTGACCAAGTATAAGTCGTCCCAATACTATACGCACTATTTAGATTTCCTAAAAGAGCTCCTGATGCTGGTTTATTAGCATTGGAAAGCGTAGTTTCTGTCCAGTTATTGGAAGTACCAAGGTTAATATTAATATTACCATTTCCTGCATCACCATTACAAGTCATTTTCAGTTCTGCATTAGTTATAGTTCCTGAAATGCTGCTTAAATCGTATTGCAGGTAGCCTACTCTATTGCCAGATTCCACTCTAAGAATTGTATTATTAAAATTAGTCGAACCTTGTAAATAAGAATCATGAATAGGAGAAAGCGTAACCGTATTTTCTACATGACCTTCACAGTTTGCAGCAACAGGAGCAATACCCTTACCTGAAGGCTTAGTATATGTTTTTGACAAAATAAACTTATCCATTTCAAAACCATCTTCTCTCATTGAAAAAGAAATAGTGTGTATCCCTGCAGATGGTACATCTAAGAAAATTTGTTGTGCGACACCACAATGGTTAGCGTTTGTACGCTGCTTACTCTCCCATGTCCAGGCATTTTTGCCACCACACCATTGCATTCTTTTACCAGATTCAGGCCATGTACCATCAATGCCTACATGAATTCCGTTATCTTCAGACCCTGTAGAATAAGCCCTTACCCAAACAAAATATTTACCAGGCGAGTTAAATTTAACCTTATAATTTATAATACCTGCAACACCAGGGGTATTAGTAAAATTCACACCATTAATTAATGGGTCACTATGTGTTACACGTGTGTCAGGTAGCAACTCTATATATTTACCTCCACTGGCTGTTCCTGCATGGTTTCCATCTGGATCTGGTGTTGGTGTTGTGGCTCCAGCACCAATAGTGAACCATTCTCTCTCATTAATTTCAACTTGTCCAATAAAATCTTCAGCTTCAACGGCAACAATACCATTTTGTTCTTCAAAAATTTTATCACAATCCGTATTGGTAGCACTAACAGTAACGGCACTTGTTCCTGTCAAGGCGCCTTCAACTGTTGTTGCAGTAATTATTGCATTTCCTTCGGCAACAGCTGTAACAAGGCCATTATTACTTACTGTTGCAATTGCTGTATCACTTGAACTCCAGGTAACATTTTTGTTTGTCGCATCATTAGGAAGTACAGTGGTAACTAAAGTTTTTGTTTCTTCGGTTTGAAGTGAAAAAGAAGTAGAGTCTACAGTTACACTGGTAGGTTCTATTGATGTCGAATTGCCTGTTGTAGTAATTGTTAATACAGGTCTTTTAGATGCATTTTCATCAGAAGCAAAAGACACATCATTGCCCCCTGTAGCCATTACAATCAAACTTAATTTCCCGCCTCCATTAATTTGAGTTGGATCTAATGTCCATGTATACGATTGATTCAATGCATAAGTTGAATTTAGTGTACCTAATTGGATTCCTGAACTGGGTTTATTTGTGTTAGATAATGTCGTTTCTGTCCAATTATTACCAGCACCTAAGTTTATATTAATTGTGCCATTTCCTGCATCATTACTTATAGATAGCTTGAGTTTAGCACTACTAATTGTACCAGAAACTGAACTGAGATCGAACATAAGATAAGAAACTCTGTTACCAGACTCAACCCTAAGGTCGGCAGTATTAAAACGTGTACTACCTTGTAAATAAGCATCATTAATGGCACTAAATGTTTGAGTGTTTTCTCCTGTTCCAGCCGTTACTGTTACAAAAGTGGACGCCGTAAAACTACCTTGTTGTGTAGTTACTGTAATAGTTGAAGCCCCTTGAGAAACACCTGTTACGACTCCATTAGAGTTAACCGTTGCCACAGACTCATTACTTGAACTCCATGTTACATTTTTGTTACCTGCTGTAGATGGAAGTACTGTTGCAGTAAGGCTTGATGTTTGATTCTCTGTTATCGCTAAAGATGTTGGAGAAACAGTTACACCTGTCACATCATCATTAGGTGTATTTGGCGTATTGGTTACATATCTACTCCAGAATTTAGTAGTGCTATTAGCAGCCGCTCCAATATTGAAGATCCACCAGTTCTCTGCACAATCTGAAAAATCGACACCATCATAATGAATGTGAGACCAATCATGCGGGTAACCATTAGGCCACATGGTATCAACAATTCTATCTGCTTCCCTCCAAAGCTGCTTTGCTTTTGGGTTTACAGAAGATTTTGCTTCAGCAATCCATGTATTAGCTCTAGACCTATATTCGGGAGTTTCCCAGGGACCACGGTCTCCCCAATTGGCTCCAAAAGGAGCATTACCATCATCAATGGCAAAATATGTGGTTTTATTTTTCACATAATTCAGATCAGAACTCGCAGTTTTGTCTTCATTCCAATTACTATGCTGAACAACAATGACATTGTTCTTAACAGTATTAGAAGCAACGGTTTGTAATACTTGAGCAATCCAATCTGCTGTTATGTTGGACTGACCTGCCTCTTGAACCCATACCTTTCCTCCATTTTGTAAAATAGGGATCACTTTATTTTTAATGCTGGTTACAGATGCAGACCAGTTTGCATCAGCATCTATCCAGTTATTGCTTCCAAACGCCATGGTAAACAGTGCATCAGAATCAATAAATTGTCCGCCTTGAGTACCAATGGCACCCGCAACAGCATAATAATTAACACCTTCAAGATCGGGGTGATCTAACATACAGCCTAATGCTGCTTGCGCATGGATGTCATCTGGGTCTGGTTTGCTATCAAACTGAGCAATTAAAATGTCTTTGTTCTTGTTAAAAAAAGGGCGTTGGGCTAACGCTTGTGTGAATGTGATCAATAAGACCAACATACTGATAGGGAAAATTTTAGATTTCATCTAGTAAAATTTAGGGTTATATTTATTTTTTTTGCTTGTATACTTACTACACATATTTTGTAGTAATATTATTTGTTTTTAGAGTTTCTAGGTTAGAAACTTTTTATGCACGAATAATTTCCAAACAATCGAAAAATAATTAAAAAACGATGTTTTTTCTTACTAAAATGAAGGTTTTTTACTAATTAAAATTTAAAAAAGCTCTTTGTCGGACTTATCTATCCATTCGCAGATAAACTAAAAATATAAGGCTCTGAAATAATTTCAGAGCCTTAATTAATACTTAGCATAAAAAATTTACAACCGTTCTACAATATAATATACCAAGTAATTTAGTTTCTTTCGTAAACCTTACTTCACAGCTATTGGGGAGCTTACTCTAATTAGCACCCATTGCTGTGTTAGATAGTCATATCTGTTAATGATATTATTTTACGAATAGAAACGGTATGACGTATTCTGTTTAAAATGAAACCAATAAATGTCGACATATTTAATACCCATTTACGTAACCCATAATTTTTTTCTTCTTTATATTTTAAATGATACGTACTTGGTAAACAATAATGAAAAGAGTTAAAATCATGATTAGTCACTGAGTCATCATTAAGCATAATGGGAGTAGTATCTGGGTGCAGCTTGGGTAGATTTTCAAACTCAGTCGGTGAGGATATCATAACCTCGGAAGGTGACGATAAAACCATAGACTCATAAGCATGTAGGTTAAGTTTGGTAAAATTTTCAACAAATAATTTTGTCTCCATAGAAGGCGATTTATAGTCTTGCTCATACCTTACTTCCATTTTATGATTATTAATGATAAATATGAATGTAGATTTCGCTTTATGAGTGTCGAAAATAGCCCAATACATATTCGTACTATTGGTTTCAGGAGTAAGTACTTTTGTTCCCCAATTATATTTCTTTGAGCCACCTTCATCTATTACCTGAACATTTTTACCTCGGTTAGAAATAATGATTTTTGTTGTTCTTTTTTTCTCCTCATCACTATTAATCCAAGTACCATCAATAGTATTTGTAGTAGCTGACATACTACTAATTGCTTCCATAAATTTAAGTTTAAAATATTAATCCAAAGGTATTTTTTAAGTCATATGAACTCAAGAGAGAAAAGCCTGAAAAACAGCCAGGGGATTATTCCAAAATAGAACAGGTGTATTTTTTTAAAATAAGGGGTTTTCCCCCTTTTTTAATAAGACAAACACCTTGAAATTACTCAAAAAAATAATGCAACAATTTGATTTTTAATAAATTACACATATTAAACTTTTTGCTTAGTACTTAAGAAGCGTAAAAACTTCAAATATTAATATGTATTTTTGGAATTAACCGTATAATTAAAAATCTCGATGAAAACAAAATCAATTCAAAAGTTAGTATTTTTCTTAGCGATCATAACCCTGTTTTTTCAATCATGTAAAGAAAAAATTGAAGCACCACAACAAACTATTGATTACAAGTATGCCAGTAGTTTAGAAGATGAATTTATAAAAACTAGAGGAGCAATTATAAAAAAGTATCTAAATTTAGAAGAAGAAGATCCCCGTGAATTCTGGTTTGATCTGGAAGAATTAAAAAAATACATTGCTTATGTAGAACAAGAGGCCAAGCCATTAGGTTATAGAAATTTAGGCATTCGTATATATAAGGGTGCCTATCCAAAGGATGAAAAGTATCCTGATCCTGGCTACTCAACTGTATTCTTAGTTCCAACAGGAAATAGAATAACCTCTAAAGCTAGTTTTTCGCCTATAAATTCAACAATAATTGTTCAAAATGACAACATTCATGAAATTCCAGCTTATAATTATGGCCAGGCTGGTAGGCCTCCTAAAAATTTAAAATAAAACATGATGTAAAATGAGTAGTTCTTACGCATACTTTTTATCATATTCAATTAATGCACTTGAGCTTATAGCAGCCATTGTTGCATTAATACATTATAAAAAGTATGCAAACTCATCTGAACGTTATTTTTTACTTTTTTTATGGGCAACTTTTTTCATAGATAGTATATTAGGGCCTTTATCAAGCTTTTTTAACATAGATAATACTTGGCTTTACTATGGATATACTGGAGTAAGTTTTTTGTTTTATTATTTATGGTACCATACTATTTTAGCTGAAAAACTATTTAAAACAATAACAAAGGTACTAAGTGTTGTATTCATGGTTTTATATGTTTTAAATGGTACAAATGTTGAATTTCAAAAATATAGTTTTGTAATAGGTGCTTCTTTTGTATTAATTCTAGCAGGGTTTCATCTACATCAGTTATTTAACTCAGACTATACTTTAAAAATAAAATATAAATTAAGTTTCTGGATAACTATTGCTTTATTGTTGTTCAATATAGGTATGATCCCATTTATATTATTGTCTAAATATTTTAATATTTGGGTTGGCAATTCTATATTTATCATTATTCTATTTTTCCTGAACTTAGTTTTATATGGTTCGTATATAATAGGCTTCACATGGACGAAAAAGAAATACAATCATTTTTAATTATATCGTCAGTTGTATTATTCATTGTAATAATTACTATGATCTCACTTTTTATTCTTTTTAAAAAAAGAAAAAACGCTTTACTTTTAAAAAATGAGTTTGAAAAAAAACATTTTGAACAAGAAATATCTAAAGCACAAATTGAAATTAGAGAAGAAACATTTAGAAATATTAGTTGGGAATTGCATGATAATATTGGTCAGTTACTAACCTTGGCCAAAATACAGTTGCAAAACAATTCGCCTGTTGATGATGTAAAAGGGACATTAAACAAGTGTCTTAAGGAGTTAAGAGATTTATCTAAAATAATTAGTCCAGACGCTCTAAAAAACATGTCTTTAGAGCAGGCCATATCTGGTGAAATCGATCGGTTTAATAGACTTAATTTTATAGAATCGCAACTCACGATTAAAGGACAACAAACAAAGATTGATAGCAAAACTGAAATCGTGTTTTTTAGAATTTTACAAGAGTTTTTTTCAAACACCATAAAGCACGCAAAAGCAACACATTTAAGTATTATTTTAAACTACCAAACAGATATGTTAATTATTACAGCAAAAGACAATGGTTTGGGCTTTGATTTAGACAAACAAAAACATTCTGGACTGGGTTTAACCAACATGAAAAATAGGGCAAAATTGGTAAATGCCAATGCCACAATTTTATCTGAACCCAATATAGGCACAAAATTAACGATCACCTACAAATTTTAACCATGAAACCACATACCGTTGTAATTGTTGAAGACCATATTTTATTATCACAGGCCATAGCCAGTCTAGTAAATTCTTTTGAAGATTTTAATGTGCTTTTTACTTGCAAAAATGGCCAAGAACTTCTTACTAAACTAAAAACCCCAAGTAATATTCCAGATATTATACTTATGGATGTTAATATGCCTATCTTAAATGGCATAGAGACCACAGAGATTATAAAAAATGAGTATCCAAAAATAAAAGTCATAGCACTTTCTGTAGAAGAAAACGACACCACGATTATTAAAATGCTTAAAGCTGGTGCTAAAGGCTATTTATTAAAAGATGTTGAAAAAGATGTTTTAGAATTAGCCTTAATAGAAACTATAAAGCATGGTTATTATCACACCAAAGATGTTTCTAATATTTTAATCAACTCTCTTAGCGATGATAATTCAAGTAAAATTCGGCTAAAAGATAGAGAGATCGAGTTTATCATACACACCTGCTCTGAAATGACCTATAAAGAAATAGCCGAAAAAATGTTTTTAAGCCCAAAAACAATTGATGGTTACAGGGATACTCTTTTTCAAAAATTAAATGTTAAAAACAGAATAGGCCTTGTTTTATACGCTATTAAGAATGGAATTTATAAGTTATAATTTTTGAAAAAGGCTGTTTAAAATAAAAGAAACCCGCTTAAAGCGGGTTTCTTTTATTTTGAGTTAGTCATTCTCAAAAATCTAAAAATAGATTATGTTTTTATAATAATTATTTTGCTGTATTTAAAAACTTAGGTTTTAATACTAACATTACCCAAGCCCAGTTTTGTGTGTCTGACGCAAGATCTTCAGTAATTCCTTTTAATTCATACATACCATCAGATGGAAATAAGTGTGAATATCCAGCAACCAAAGCATAGCCTTTGAATTTCTTTTTGAAAACCAGATCAATCTCTGTACCTAATGATTTTTCACCACTGGCCAGTTCTTGCTCTCCACTAAAATTTAAGGCTTTAACCAAAAGGCTAGACGTATCACTTAATTTAAAGTTTGCACTCACGTGAACATCAAATAAACCAATTGAGTTGGCATGGTTCCCTACATAGAAATAATCCATAAATCCGTTAAATTTATGATTGGTTCCATATAGAGGGAAAAATGCTCCTGTTTCCCCAGGGTCTGCATCGTTTCCACTAATAATTTCCAGACCAGCTCCCAATCCAACTTTATCTGATGCTTTGTATGATAGATCTAGACCTAAAAGGTAAGCACCTTTAACATCTATCTCACCTTGTCTTTTACCTGTTTGTATGAAGGCATTTGCGGCTAAACCAAAGCTTCCTGCTTTATAGTTTAAATGTGTCCCCAAAGTTTGAAGGTTACTTACACCATCTGGGGCATTGTTAGTATCAAATTCTTGAAAACCATTGTTCATTAATAACAAACTTCCAGAAAAATTATCCCAAGCTTGTTTTAAATAAGCATACTGCATGGTTTTATAAGAGAAAAAACCTGTGGTATTATAGCCCGTTCCTGTTGATACGAAACCTGTTGGGTGCGAATAATCTTGGTTAAAAGCTAATGCTACATCAAGTAAAAATTTGTCCTTTTTATATTTTATCAAAGCGGCATCATGATTACGCCCTTGTTGTGCCCAATCTAAACCACCAAGGATACGTTGATCGTCGTAAGACAATACCTGACGCCCTAATTTGGTCGACCATCCTTCTCCTAAATTAATTTCTGCCCAAGCTTGAAAAACGGCAAATGAGTTATTCTGATCGTAAGGTAAAATCTGTCTGTTTTCACCCCATACCATGATATCCTGTAAACTAACAAATACTTTGTAAGCATCCGTTTTATATCCTGCATTTAAACGTACTCTTGTTGAGATACCAAAACCTGCATCTGCATCGTCTGCTATAAGGTTTCCAAAACCATTTCTATATTCTGTGCGTGGCCTAAATTCGCCATCTAAAGTAAATTGTGCTTGTGCAAATTGTAAGCACCCTAACAGTAGTCCCAAAATCACGTAGTGTCTTTTCATCTTTTTTGTTTTAAGTTTTTTTATGTTTGAGTTGATTTAATCTTTATTCTTAATTTTTATCTTACAAATATAAAGTTGGCTTAACTTTTAGTTTATGATAAATCTCATATAAGCTTATCTTTATATTGATATCATTTTTTATGGCATTTTCTTTATTAATGCTCTAAAAAATCTATTAAATGTTTTCTATATTTATAATAATCATCATGTTCTAAAACAGATTTACGAGTTCTTGGTCTTTCAAAATCAATATTTAGAATATCTCCTATTTTAGCTTTAGGTCCGCTAGTCATCATCACCACACGATCTGCTAAAAAAATAGCTTCATCTACATCGTGCGTTATCATAACTGCAGTAATTTTCTCTTTGTTCCAGATTTCGATTAAAATATCCTGAAGTTCTCCTCTTGTTAAAGAATCCAACATACCAAAAGGCTCATCCAATAACAATACTTTTGGTTTTATGGCAAAAGCCCTGGCAATTCCCACACGCTGCTGCATCCCTTGAGATAATTCTGAAGCTTTTTTATAAAAAGCATCTTCCAGTCCTACTTTTTGTAAATAGTATTTGGCGATATCGTTACGTTGCGATTTTGTGGCATGCGGAAAAACTTGATTGACTCCCAATAATACATTTTGAAGCGAAGTCATCCATGGCATTAAACTAGGCGCTTGAAAAATAACACCTCTATCTGGCCCTGGTCCTTTTATATGTTTCCCTAACACCGATATATTACCCCCAGAAATCTCGTTAAGTCCAGCAATCATGGAAAGCATTGTTGTTTTTCCACAACCTGAATGCCCAATAATAGTAACGAACTCTTCTTTTTTTATTTGAAGGTTTAAGTCTTCAAGCACAACATAATCCCCCTTTGGTGTTGGATATACTTTTTTTAGCTTTTTTAAATCCAACATAACCTCTGATGAAGGGAAAAGCCCATTGTCTGTAAAACTATTTGTTTTTTTATCTTCTATTATAGTATTCATATGATTTCCCTATTTAAATTGATTGACAAAGTCCTTTGGGCTCAAATCTGGAAGCGCAAATTCTTCACTTGACTGCGATTTTCTTTCATCCCCTATACCCATTAAGTATTCTATAATGGCATTTCTAGTTTTCTTGTAACTCGGATTGTCATTTAATTCGGTTTTATCTCTTGGGCGTTCTATATCAATTTTAAACTCAGGTCCTAAAGTTGCATTTGGCCCTGGCTCCAGTGGTATAATACGATCTGCCATATAAATACCTTCATCTACATCATTTGTAATCAATAGAGCTGTACGCTTATCCTTTCCCCAAATATTTAAAATCTCATCTTGAAGATTACCACGTGTTAAAGCATCCAATGCTCCTAAAGGCTCATCCATGATAATCATTTCTGGTTTCATAGCTAAGGCTCTGGCTACGGCTACACGCTGACGCATCCCTCCAGATAATTCTTTTGGGCGTTTATTAATTGCTGGAGTTAGACTCACCATTTCAACATATTCTGCCACGAGTTCATTTAACTCCGATTTACTTTTTTTAGGAAATGCTTCTTTAACAGCCATATAGACATTTTGACCTACGGTTAGCCATGGTAACAAGGAATAGTTTTGAAAAATAACGCCTCGTTCATGACTGGTACCAGATATTGGAGTGCCTTTAAACAGCACTTCTCCTTTAGTAGGTTCTAGTAATCCGTTTATAAGATTAACCAAGGTTGTTTTTCCACTTCCAGTAAATCCAACAATAGCTACAAATTCGCCTTCTTCAATCGATAAATTAATATTCGAAAGTACTTCGGTTTCGTTATCGCCTTGGCCATAGGTTTTAGATACATTATTTAATTCTAGATATGCCATTTTTAATGTTGATTTATTAGTTGCTTAATTGTTGAATCGTTTGCTTCATATATACCGTTCAACAATTGAACGATTAAATATTTTATATGCCATCATTTTTATTGAATGACACTGTATTTTGAATAGTTAACATGATTCTGTCCAATAAGAAACCTATGATACCTATTACAAACATGGCTACAATAATTTTAGAGTTTGAATCATTAGCTCCATTTTGGAATTCTTCCCAAACAAAGAGCCCTAAACCTGGGCTTTGCGCCAATAATTCGATAGCAATTAATACCATCCATGCTACAGACAAAGTAATTTTTAACCCCGTAAATATTAAAGGCAATGAGGACGGTAAAATCACCTTAAAAATCTTTTGAAAAGTGCCTAACTTTAATACTTTGGCCACATTTATATAATCTTTATCTACTGATGATACGCCCATAGCTGTATTTACCAAGGTTGCCCACATTGAGCACAATCCTACGCTTATAAATGAAATGATGAACGAACTATCTTCACTAGAATCTATCAAGATGGTTTTAACTATCATAAATACTAATAGGTACCAAACTACTGGAGATACTGGTTTAAAAATTTGAATGAACCAATTAAAAGCACTTTTTAAAGTTGGGCTTAGGCCTATAAAAATTCCTATAGGGATGGCAATAATCAAAGCTAGCAGAAAACCAGCAAACACCGTTTTTAAGCTCATGATGATTTGATCTATAAAGGAAGGTCTACCAGTATAGGTTATAGCTGCTAAACCATCGGCGATTCGTTGGGCATTTAAAGCGGCAGTTTTTTCTTTAAATGCCGCTTTATCTGCACTAATAATGTTATGATCTCTCAACAATGATTTATAAGAACCCCAAACCTGACCAGGAGAAGGCAAAGTATTAGGTTGGCAGCTAATATCACCAGATGCAATACATTCACGCATAGCTTCTGCTGCAGCAGGCCCTTGATCTTTGAGTGCTTTTTCAATTTTAAAATCGGCCTCTCTATTGTATAGAGATTTAGCTCCCAAATGCCATAATCCAATAAATAATAGTATGGAAGCAATAGGCACGACTATTTTGCGTAAGAAGTTTATAAAATCCTCTTTTTCCAGCTTCCCTGTGAATAGGCTTTTTAAAGTACTTAAAAACCCTAACCCCATAAATTTGGTTACTTTTCCTAATGTTATACTTTGCTTCATGGCTCTTTATTTAATTTCTTGTTTGTTATTGTACTGCCTTGTCCTTGTTTCCAATAGAAAAACTATTGATATATGAAATTGGGTCTTTAGCATCATAAGTTGTCCCGTCTATAAAATCGGTTGTAGCTGGCTTAAAACCATCTGTTTTAGGTATATCGGTTGCTGGAATATTTCCTTCTTCTACTAAAAGCTCGGCTGCTTTTTTCCAGATATCTGGTCTGTAAATGTCCTTAATAGTTTCTGCATACCACTCAGCTGGTTTAGATTCTGGAATTTGTCCCCATCTTCTCATTTGAGTTAAGAACCAAATACCATCAGAATAGAACGGATACGTTGCATTATACTTATAAAATACATTAAAGTCTGGCATCTCACGTTTATCTCCTTTTTCAAATTCAAAAGTTCCTGTCATAGAGTTCGCTAATACAGCTTCATCTGCTCCAACATATTGAGACATTGACAATATTTTCACTGCTTCTGCTCTATTTCCTGGTTCATCTAACCACTTACCTGCTCTAATTAAAGCTTTGGTTACAGCAATAGCTGTGTTAGGGTTTTCGTTAACGAACTTCTTAGTCATTACAAATACTTTTTCTGGGTTGTTTTTCCAGATGTCATAATTTGTAGTTACTGGCACTCCAATACCTTTAAATACGGCTTGCTGGTTCCATGGTTCTCCTACACAATATCCATAAATTGTCCCCGCTTCTAACGTTGCTGGCATTTGTGGTGGTGGCGTTACAGATAACAGAACTTCAGCATCTATTTGTCCTTGTACATTATCGGCTGTATACATACCTGGGTGGATTCCTGCTGCAGCTAACCAATATCTAATCTCGTAGTTATGTGTAGATACTGGAAATACCATCCCCATTTTAAAAGCTTTTCCTGAGTTTTTGTAATCTTCAATAACTGGCTTAAGAGCATCTGCTTTAATAGGATGAATTGGTTTTCCGTCTGCTCCTTTTGGCACGTTAGGCTTCATTTTAGACCACACATCATTCGACACTGTAATACCATTACCGTTCAAGTCCATAGAGAATGGGGTTACTAATTCTGCTTGTCTACCAAATCCTGCTCCTGCAGCAATTGGTTGCCCTGCCAACATATGCGAACCGTCTAACTGACCATCAATAACGCGGTCTAATACATTTTTCCAGTTTGATTGTGCTTCCACAGATACAAATAGGCCTTCATCTTCAAAAAAACCTTTTTCTTTAGCTATAGCTAATGGAGCCATATCTGTTAATTTGATAAAACCAAAAGTTAATTGGGGTTTTTCAATATTTAGAGTTTTTGTTTTAGACGTTTCAGTCGTTACATTTTCAGCAATGGTCTGCTTTTTTTCCTTGTTACCGCAAGCAAACAGTAAAACTGCTACTGGTAGCATCCAAGTTGATTTTTTAATTAGAGATTTCATAATTTTAAGTTTTAATTAAACTAAGTATTTATACTTATTTTATACAAATATATAAGTAGTAACACTTAACCCTTATGTAAATACACATATTCAATCATCTTTTTTCACATAATCCGACCTGACAAAAAACATAAAAACACCATAACACACTAATAACAAACCAAATAAAACTAAAAAAAACAGGTTTCAAAACCTGTAATCAATTGGTGAAAACCAATAAATTCATATTTATTGGCATCAATTTTTTTAAATATTTGATAACTATTTCTTGTTTAGAAGAAAAAAATACGTAGAAATTGTATTATATAGAGGGATAAAACTTTTATTCCTCTAAAGTCTTCAACCAAGCTTCTTGAGATAAAGCCGTATACTTTTTAGTGGTGCCATATGGATCTTTCCCGCCATCAAAATAATTTTGAATAGATTTCATAGGAATCGTATCAGATAGTTTTTCGGGTACATCATATTTATGGTTACCGTGAAAATCGTGACATTGTATGCAGGTAAACCATTCTTCCTTAGCTATTAAGCTTTTGTGCGATATGTCTAATGGATCATTTTCCACTTCTAAATCTTGATGGCAGTTCATGCAATAATTAATTGAAGCTACAGATACACGCTCTTCCTGATGCTCTGTATGGCAAGTAATACATGTTGTGGCGTCAATCTGCTTTACAGCTTCTTTAAATCTAGGTTCTGAAAACCGATGGGTTGGATGTCTATCGTTTGGCCTGTCATGACATTGCATGCAATTATCTACAGTAACATCTTTGGTACCAAAATCGACGCTTTCTTCTCTAGCTCCAAACGCATGGGAAATATTAGATTGTATCTGTTGCAATAAATTCCCTTTAGCATCTGTATGACATGCAAAGCACGAAAGCTCCTGATGCCCTGTATTCATAGGACCAATTGACACATATTTTTCGGTAGTATCTAGAGTTAAAATATAAAATATGGAAGCCCCCAAGGTCATACCTATAATACCTCCTAAAAATTGTCTTTTACGTAATGGTCCTACCTTAAACATGCGTCAACTAATATTTTTAAATTATATTTCAATTACAACTTTGTCACTTACAGGATAACTAATACATGTAAGAATCTCTCCGTTATCTACATCGTCATTTGTTAATAGATGCCCTTCGGTCATCTTTACTTCACCTGAAACACATTTTGCTCTGCAAGTAGAGCACATGCCTGCTCTACAAGAATACGGAATAACAATACTATCTGACATAGCCTGTTGCAGTATTGATTTATCTCCTCTTACTTTTATATCATGTACTTCTCCTTTAACTTTTAAAGTAACATCGCTGAGTAAATTTTTACCTGATACTTTTACCTTTGGGCTTTTAAAAACTTCAATCTTTATCTTATCTCTGGTAACTCCATTATCTTTTAAGATTTCTTTTATCTTTTCCATATAACCAAAAGGCCCACAAATCATGTAAGTATGATCGTCATATGCCAAGTTATGTCTTGAAAATATCTTGTTTAATAATTTATGAGTTGCCAAACCTGAGTGGTAATTATTACTATCAGCTTGATTTGAAGAAATGATATGTTCGACAAAAAACGTATCGGGGTACTCCTTTTCCAATGCTTTAATTTCATCATGAAAAATAATAGACTCTATACTTTGGTTCGCATAAATCAATAATATATTCGAGTCTTTTTCTTCCGTTAAAACAGATTTTACAATAGAAAACATTGGTGTAATACCACTACCTCCTGCAAATAATACGTATTGTTTTTTTTGCCCACTTACTGGTTCTATATAAAAAGAACCTGCTGGATTATCTACTACCAACTTGTCCCCTACGTGAAGATGATCGTGAACAAAGTTAGATACCAAACCTTTCTCAACACGCTTTATGGTAATTTTTAAATCTTTATCGGTATAGGGGTTACTACTAAATGAATAAGCCCTTTTTTGTACCACCTTATCAATGGGGACATGAATGGTTAAAAATTGTCCAGGTTTATACTTTAATTTTTTGAATAAATTTCCATTCTTAAAGCATACGCTTACAGCATCATTGGTTTCTTTAATTATATCTTTTACTAGTAATTTCATACATTATCTATTTATAATAAAATACCATGGTTATATGAAACACCATCATAATTGTAACTATTATGGAAAGTGCAACATGAGCAATCATCCATCCTTTAAATAATAAATCGCTATTGTTTTTTATAACATCAAGGTTAAAATACCCTAACAAGGTATTTGAAAAGAATATATATGATAGCAGTAACAAATAGCCATAACCTAAAGCCATACTATGTATATAAAAAAACAATGGACTAACTGTTCCCAACCATTTGTGTATGGTCTGCATAGACATAGCATGTTTTTTTAATCTCTTGATTACACGGGTTAATGTTAATATCCATTGAAAGGCTATAAACAAGGCCAATGCTAGACCAGACCAGCGTTTATACATTTCTTGCTGCTGAAGATCGTATAACCAATGCCATTCTAATTTTAAAAAGAATTGTAAAAAGAAAGCACTTAGTAAAACCAATCCGATTAAAGTGGATTTGCTATTAATTACCATAAACTATCAAGGTTTTTTTAGAAAACAAATGCAACTTGCCCATAACTTTTTTGAGGCCTTAGAAATGAGCAAAGTTGCAATTGAATAATCAAAACTAAATTTTTAACTTATTTTTTTACTACAAGATGTTTCATAGTTTCGTAAGATGATAACTTCTTAACACTATCAAGAAAAACTTCAGCTGTTGGCAGATAATTTCCTTCTGCTGGCCATTTATCTCCTACTTCTGGTTTCTCATTTGCTTCAAAAGCTTTAATTTCATCCAGATACTGTACATATATATCTACAGTCCCTTTAGCATAAGCATTTAAAACTGCTACGGTTTCTTTATATGTTAATGAATCTTTAGGATATTGCCATGTTGTTGCTCCCATAACATCTCCTAATTTCCAATCGGACTTTGTTGTTTGAGGGTGTTTATTATGACAGCTTACACAGGCTCCAGCGCTAGCCAAATCTGCAAACATAGCTGTATGCAGTTTTTGTTCTTCATCATAAAAAAATTGTGGTTTTTGATCCTTTTTTATCTGTTCAAACAAATCGGCCTGCTTTCCTTCAAATTTGTTAGCTGCATTAACTGGAAAATCAGAACCCAAATACAAGCCTAAGGGTACAGGGCTCTTTCTTATACTCGTTGCTACACCTCTAAGAAATAATGCTGGTAGTGGTCCGGCTTCCACATCATCTTTTCTCCAATCTTCATCAAACTTCATTCCTTGGGCTTTACCCTTTCCTACTATAGCTTTAGTGTATAATGTTCTTGTTACATCATTCTCTTTGGCTACCATTTCTAATACTTCTTCTACCGAAAAGGCATTCTCGGTATTCGCTGTTTTAGACTTTTCTTCTGGAACACCGCCACAGGCCACCAAAATAGTACATGTAAATAATAATATGGTTTTGTAAATAGTTTTCATATTCTTGATTTTTTAAATTATTAATAAGCAGCATCAATCATGACATTAGACATGGTTCCATATACCGTTGTCCATGCTTCTTTTACATCAGGCGTAAAGTCATCACCTAAACCAACTTCAAGTGTTCCTAACAATGCTTCACCTACGGTATCATAATGAAAAGCTTCTACCTTATATTCTACGTGTCTTTTACCTAAATCCTTTAAAATCGGAATTAAACTGTCCAAATTACTTAAGCCTGCAACAGCAGCACCAAGCATACTCATCAATTTGTTTCCCTGTACTTTCATAGATTCCTCATTATTAGGGAATAATGGCTTTAGTTGTGGGTCCAAATCAAAAAGTTTGTCATAAAATATTTTTGCTGCAGTTGGAGCTATAGGTTTTACCTTTTCAAATGATTCTTGAACTAGGGTGATGGTTTTTGATTCCATAAATGTTGTGTATTTGGTTTGTATTTATAAAAAATAAGTATTAGTACTTATTTGAGGCAAAAATAAATAGGAGTTCCTTAATTAATTATGAAATAATACAGTTGAAAATGGTCTTTTACCACATGTTAAAAACTGTCAAAACGCATAAAAATATTTAAGAATGAAGAAAAAACGGGACTTCAAGTTCCAAGGAAATGTTTAAATATTGATACTTATATTGAGTAAAAAAACTAGATATTAATAACCACTAATATGGTTACTAGCAAATCTCAAAACTTATATAAACTTTGTTCTTTTTTAAAGAGTATGACCTAACAGTAGATTTTTAGAATGTTTGGAATAGAATTAGGTATCTAAGAAGTAATTATGTTCACTAATTTCTTTTTTAAGCAGCTGTATATCATTTATACCTATCTTCTTTCCTTTCGCTGTGATGAGCTTTTCTTTTTTAAGTGCAGAAAATGCGCGAATCACCTGTTCTTCTGTCGTACCAGCGTAATCGGCATATTCTCTTCTACTTAATGGGAGGTTTAAAAACCCTTTTAAATCACCAAATTTTCGATGGATGTATAATAAGGTATCAATAACACGCTCGCGAACGGTCATTTGCGAAATAGATTTCACCTTGCTCTCGCTCCTATTGAGTTCGTTGGCATAAAACAGCATCATATCATAAGAAAACCTAGAATCTGCAAGTAATGCTTCTTGCAAATCATTTTTTGAAAAATAACACAAAACGGTATCTTGCAATGCAATAGCTCCTATAGAGTAGTATTCTTCCGTACCAAAACCACGATGACCAATAATTTCGCCTTCTTTAGCAAACCTTACAATTTGTTCTCGGCCATTAATACCTGTCCTGAATACTTTTACGGTACCTTTTAAAATAAAAAACAGACCGTTTACTGGAGCGCCTTCTATAATAAATTGCTGTCCCTTTTTACATTTAATATCATTCTTTTTTCCTGTAAAATTAGAACGTTCTAAAGCAGTTAAATTTCTCTTTATCAAACAGTTAACATTCTCACATGAATTGCAAGCTAAACCAAACAATGATTTTGTTCTTTGTTTTACCTCATTTATATTTTTATAAGGTGCTTGCATGATCTAAAAGTATCTTTTTAAGTATAATATGATATCACGAATATAAGTATTAATACGTATATTCATAAATAGAGCATATACTTTTAAGAGAAAACTAAAAATCAACATCCAAATTCACAACATAGGAATTTTGAATATTGATTTATGGCATATTCGTAAAATAAAAAACACTCCCTGCTGGTTACTTTTAAGTAATTTCCTGCTTTTTATTTCTAAAAGCTGCTAAAATAGCCACAGCAATCATAAATATAGCCAATACATAAACGAATACAGGAATAGGCAAAGGGTCGCCTGCTGCATAGCTATGCAAACCAGAGAGATAATAATTGACTCCAAAAGAAGTCATTATAATAGACCAAAAAGCAAACATACTAGCTACATTGAGTACATATATGTTATTCAATTTCGGAATAAAACGTAAATGCAAAACGATGGCATACACAATAATACTAATCAGAGCCCAGGTTTCTTTAGGATCCCATGCCCAATAACGTCCCCAAGATTCATTTGCCCAAATACCGCCTAAAAAAGTACCTACAGCTAATACAAACAAGCCAATAGTCATCGCTATTTCATTAATATAGGTAAGCTCTTTAATTTTAATCTCTATAATGTCTTTTGTCTTTGATGTTTTAAAGATTAACAATAGCAAAGCCATGAGTCCCAGAATTGCAGAAAGCGCTAAAGGGGCATAACTGCTTACAATAGTCGCAACGTGAATTTTAAGCCAATAGGACTTTAATACAGGCATTAAATTAGTGATTTCTGGACTTAGCCAATCTAAATAACTTACAAACAATAAGGCACCAGAAAACAAAGTGGCTAAAGGCAATGAAAAATCTGATTTTCTAAATGTAAGCAAGCCACATAGCACCAATACCCATGCTACAAAAATGAGCATCTCGTAACCATTACTCCACGGTGCGTGCTGTGCTACATACCAACGTAGTAGAATATTTCCTGTAAAGCATAAGAAAGAAATCAATGTTAAAATGATAAACGTATTATTTAAAATATCAATCCATTTTTTCTTTGAAAACATCCTAACAATAGCCAAAACCAATAAGACAAAACCAAGTGTAAAGAACACTTGAAATAGCCAGAAATTAATGTTCGCCTTATTATACCACAATTCTGCTTCAATACGCTCTGGTGTTGGAATGACTTTAGCACCTAAAACCTCTTGATATTTCTTAATATAGATAAGTTTCTCATGGGCAGCTTCATAGTTTTGTGTAGCAACATCTTTAAAATAAGATGATATAATAGTTTTTACAAACTGAGCATCTTCATCTGGAAAATCTTTAAAATGATGTGTATAACTAAACCAAGTATTATTTTTATCGTTCTTATTTGGAAAAACCTTTAGATAATTCCCTATAAAAACATTGTAAAGAATATTAAAACGCTCATCTATTTTTAAAACTTCTTTATCAAATTCATTACGTTCAGATGGTTTCTTTTTATTGGTAGTTTCAACTTCATTGGTTAAAAGGTAATTTCCTTCACTATTTAATAAATTAGTGAACGCTATAAGCTTATTCTTTCCTTTAGGAATACTGTCAAACAAACTTCCTGTTTTCTTAAAATCTACTTTTATAATGGGTACACGCTGCCATATTTGAGGCAGCATATGCATTGCTAAAAAGGTCTGATTGGCATCTAACACGACCTTCTTATCAGCTAAAGGGTATATGAATTTAGATTTTCTAGATATTTTTCTAAGAAATTCTGATGCTAACGTATTTATAGGTTTTATACGTCCGTCTAAATCCTGTACTAAGAGTCGCCCGAAAAAATCGGCATGGGATTTATCCATTTCTTGTTTTTCAATAGCTTTCTCTACGACAAGAGTCAACGAATCTGTTGGGGTTTGTGCAAAAACATTCGTTAACCCAAAAAGAATCAGACATACTGCGGCAACAGATTTTTTCTTTAATTGTTTTAATTTTTTATTAATGAATTTAAAACGTGATGTTTTTCCAAAAAGCGTAAAAAACATACCAATCATCATCAACAAGTACCCTAAGTAAGTCACAAAAGTCCCTAATCTATCATGATTTACAGAAAGAACCGTTCCTTTTTCATCAGTATCGTAGCTTGCCTGAAAAAAACGATAGCCCTTATAGTCGAGTACATTATTCATAAAAATTCTAAATGGGGTCTTGGTATCATGATCTAAAATAGTCACTTCACTGGCATAGGCAGAAGGGCTTGAAGATCCTGGATACCTTTCTAATTGAAAATCGTCCAGTTGAATTGAAAAAGGTGTTTTTATAGCGGCTGCTCCATAGGATAATACGACACGAGTTCCATTAATATCCAGATTATGGTGTGTAGGTAAAAAACCTTCTCTATATAAAATATTTGCAGATTTCTCTTCTCCATCTACAGAAACATTTACAATAAGCGCATCATCTTTAGTTTTATCATTGTCTTTGGGCTTTTCTGAAACGCTTTTCAATTGAAATTTCCCTTTTTCATGATAAACCAAGGGTACAAAAGATATATCACCATCTCTATATAATGTTCTTAATGTAATAGGCTGCAAGCTATCCTTAGCAATCTTCCCTGCCTGTTGTGAAGACATGATAAAAAAATCCAGATCGTGAGGTGCTTTAATACTAAAAGCTCCATCTTTTTCTAGAATATTAATAATCCCCTCTTTATTGGAATTAAACCCAATTTCATGTTGGTGTTTTCCAATTTTTTCAATTTCTCCTTTTTTAAGATATACTGTATTTCTACCGTTACCAACTGTTACAACCATTTCTAAAAGTGGCTCACCCAAAGTATCGTCATTAACAACCTCTGGAACGGCATCAGCAATAAAATTATTATATGAAATAATAACGGGTTTATCATTGAAACTCGTTTCTAATGTGAAATCATTATTGCTTATAGGTGAAAATGTGAGTTTCTCTTTTATTGTTTTTGTATTGGTATCATCGGTTATTGTTGCGGTTAAGAAATTAGTATCTGAAATAACAATATTAGAGGAAGCCCCTTCTCTAATTCTCATAATACCTCCATAAGAAGCATATCTTGTAATCGCTGCTCCCAAAATAATAACAATAAATGCCAGATGAAATAATAAAGTCGCCCATTTCTCTTTACGCAGTAGTTTATATTTAAAAATATTAGCTGCAAAAGAAATGGCCAATCCTAGTAGGACTAGTTCAAACCACCAGGCATCATAAATAGCAACCCATGCAGTAGCGGTACCAAAATCGTTTTCAACAAACGTGGCAGTAGCCATAGCAATTGCGAAAATTAATAGTAGCAACAGTGCTAAACTTGAAGATGAAAAGAATTTGTATAATTTTTGCATGAGTGTGTATTAAAATAAGAAAGATAACATTTGTGGTTTTACCCATCAAATGCTATCTTTTAAAAAAACTATAGATATGACAAATAAAAATTCTAGTTAGTAGTCATTGATACTTCTTTGGCTCCATAGTTAGCCTCGCGTGCTTTAGCTTCTTCTAACCATTTTGGAACCAGGTTTTCCTTAAACGCCTCTTTTTCTTGTTTCATTTTTTCGGCATCTAAACCAATATAGGTTTGTGCTTTTTCTTTAGTTGAAATATCTGGCATTTCTACAGGTTTATTATGTCCAAGTTCGGCTAATAAACGAGCTAATTTTAAACGTCCTTCCTGAATAATTGTAAACGCACTTCCCATAACTCTAGCGGTTTCTACAGGTGAATGGAATGAAGCTCCATGTGCAGCAGCAGAATAATCCCAACGCCATTGTGCATGACGAATATCCATTAAAATATCCTTCATTTGTTCTTCTGTAGCTCCTAAATCCCATGCTTTTTTAGCTTCTATATGGGCTTTTACTATAAAATCTTCTAATTTCAATCTGTTTTCTGTGGCTTTACGCTGACGTTCATATACGTTTTGCTTTAATTTATCGGCATCTTCTCTATGACAAACCTGACATGCATTAGACACATTGTTTAAAGGCGATTGTATGTGATGGTCTGTAAATTTTTGTCCGCCTTCACTTTTATAAGGCATATGGCAATCTGCACAGGATACACCTCTATCGGCATGTACGCCAGTTAAATACGTTTCATACCCTGGATGCTGTGCTTTAAGCATCGGTGCACGGCTTAATTTATGCGTCCAATCTTTAAATTCAATATCATCATAATACTTTTCCATAGCTTCAACAGACATCCCATTTTTCCAAGGAAATTTTAAATAAGGCACACCTTCTTTACCAGGTATTTTTTTATCAAAATAATATTCAACATGGCATTGTGCACAAACTAGTGAGCGCATTTCTTGATGGGTTGCTTGATTAATATCTTTGCCCATTTCTTCAAAAGCTTCAACCAAAGCAGGTCTAGAAATGGTTAGTTTCATTGTTTTTGAATCGTGACAATCTGCACAACCAATAGGGTTAACAACCTCAGCTCCTTTATCTGCCCATTTTCCAGAATAAAATTCGGCAATACCATTTTCATTCATTAAACGAGGTACATCTGGACTTTTACAGGTCCAACATGTAGCAGGCATAGGTCCATCGCCTTTTCCTTTAGGTCCACCTGTTCTTAACGTATTTCTCAAGTCCTCAATAGCGTATTGATGCCCTCTACCCTGATTGTAATCTTTAGAAAACCCATAGCCAGCCCAAAGCACGACCAATCGTGAATCTTCATGCAATACATCTCTCATAGCAGACCCACCTTGTTGTGATGCAAAATCAGTTTCTGCAGTTTGCAAAAACGATTGATACTCGGCCGGATAGTTTTTACCCCATTCTTCATTTCGTGGTTCGTTTTCACCTATTTCAACTTGCGGAACATATTTGTATTTCGCTTCATTTTTTCTGTTAACAATGCTGGATGCTAACAACCCCAATAGAAACACCACTATTGCGGTAACAATAAATAATACTTTGTTTTTCATTTTCGTTATAATTATTTGTCTGCTATTTGTTTTTCTAACCAATCCGGAATCACTGTTTCTTCTGTATCTGTTGGAATTGGCGCTATATTATTTTTTATTGTGGAAATTCCATGTACCGTACCATGTGGCACTTCTTGATGGCAGCTCCAACATTTTCTTTCTGTTCTGTTTTTTGCATGATCATCTATCCAACCATCATATTTGGTTTGAGTAACCTGCTGTACATGGCAACGGATACAATTATTTTGCACAACTTCTTGAGATTCTTCCCGCATAAACATAACCTCAGGCTCCGCTCTTAAGGTAAATACCGAAGCATGAAATAAACCATCTTTTGCCTTAAAATAATATTTATTAAATACATTATTATGAGGAACGTGACAATCGTTACAATTTGCCCATTCTCTATGCGAGCTATGCATCCAACTATTATAAACGGGTGTCATAACATGGCAGTTTACACAGGCTAGAGGATCGTCTGACATATAAGAAACCAACTCAGCTTCTTTTGCCATAAAAAAACCTAATCCCGTAACGACAGCAATTAAAAAAACCGCAACAGTTCTCCATCTCGATTTTTTATCTGGTAATATGTTTTTTTTAAGATTCACGTTATTTAATTTCTATCTTGATTAAAGTATCCAATAAACTTCATTTTTTGATTATAATGAGCTACTTTAAATAATTTTATTAGCATTATTATGTCTCTCCTAAACTTGGTGTAAATCTCTTATATTTTGAGAATAAATAAGCTGACATAAATCATATTTAATGATATATTTAATTTAAATTCTCATAAATATAACACAAAAAAATTACGCTTTCTTATTATATTTTAATTTACCTAATTCTATACCAATGGCTGTTTTAGCTAATATTGTAAACACAAAGGCTCCAAGTGCCCATATACCTAATGTCACGCCTATTTCTATACCTGTTGGCGTGTATTCTGCTATTTTTCCATAAGGCCCTGGAATAAAGCCAGGTACTATAAGTCCGAAGCCTTTTTCAATCCAAATGGCAATAAATAATATAAAACAACAGAAAAACAGCACTTTAAAGTTATTTCTAAGCTTATGGAAGGTTAGTAAGACCGTTGCTAAAACATTTAAAGGAATGGCTGTCCAAATCCATGGCAATAATGCATCTTTACCATCCAGTCCGAAAAAAAGATAATAAGCACTTTCACTGTGGTGTGTTGGGGCATAAAACTCTTTAAACAATTCTGAAATTAACATGATTAAATTTATTTGGGCGGCCACCGTAACCACCATGGCTATCTTTTTAATGGTCTTATCCTGAATTTTAAACTCGGTAAAGTTTCTAATAATGGCTAAGACCAAAATAATCAATGCTGGTCCCGCTGCAAACGCAGATGCCAAAAACCGAGGGCCTAGTAAGGCATTGTTCCAAAACGGACGTGCCTGTAATCCTTGATATAAGAATGCCGTTACCAGATGTATCGCTACAGCCCAAAACACAGAAAGAATAGCCCCTGGAATGTATACACTAGATTTGGCTTCTTTACCTTGATAATGTCTGAATAAAATATAAAACGGTATGGTGATATTTAAAAATAAGTACCCATTAAGCACCAATACATCCCATGTTAACATCGAATTCGGAAAATTAAATACACCTATTCCTGGAATCATATGCCATAAAACCGATGGACCTCCCATATCTGCAACTACAAAAGCTAAACACATAATAAGGGCAGCCACGGCCAATCCTTCTCCAATTAGCACCGCCTGTTTAAAATCGATATCCTTTAAAACATAGGTAGGCATCACCAACATAACCGCTGCCGCCGCTACACCTACTAAAAAGGTGAAATTAGAGATATACAGTCCCCAACTCACTCTGTCGGTCATACCTGTAACACTTAGTCCGTGTTCTAATTGAATAGAATAACAGTACATGCCAACCAACATAACAAAAGTTAAAAGTGCCATCCATAAATGATATCTTTTTGAACCATGTGTGATTGTATCTAAACTGTCTTTGACTAAACTTCCAAAAACTTTTAATCGTTTCATCTGTTTTTATTTATTTTTTAATTCGGTGAGACCTTTAGCTGCATTTATAAAACAGACTAATCCATGAAATACCAAAACTTAGGCTCTGTTCCTAAATCTTCTTTTAACCTAAATACTTTCTTATTTTCTAAAACCCATCTAATGGTACTATTGGGATCTAATAGGTTCCCAAAAATACGCGCTCCTGTAGGGCAAGCTTCAACACAAGCTGGATTTTTACCTGCTCTGGAACGCTGCACACAAAAGGTACATTTTTCCATAACCCCCTTCTTACGCATACGGTTTCCTAAATAGTGCTGATTATGATTAATCTCTGCTTCTGGTACTTCTGGTTTACTCCAGTTAAAGCGTCTTCCATCATAAGGACAAGCTGCCATACAATATCTACAGCCTACGCACCAATCGTAATCCACGACCACCAAACCATCATCTTCTCGCCATGTGGCTTGTACAGGACACACTTCAACACATGGCGGATTATCACAATGAAAACACTGTGTTCCCATATAAAAGTGACCTTCTGCAGGCACCTCATGATAATAGTTATCATCGGCTTCATTGAAATTGAAGCCCTTACCATCCTTCATTTCGTGAATTCTTATGTATTGCATTTGCGAATCCCTATCTTGATTGTTTTCCTCAACGCAAGCATTTACGCAGTCCATATAACCCTGACACTTAGAGATATTAAAAGCGTACCCAAATAACACATCTTCTTCTGCATTTTTTGAAGACATACTTAAAGTCTTTCCTGTTCTTAATTGGTATGAGCGCACCAATCGATCTACGGTCGCTTGTTTTTCTTCATCGGTCATTAACTTATAGTTTCCTTTAAATTGCTCTTCCCAATCTATTTGTGACTTTTCTCTACTTTCATCACCACTAATCACACTACAAGATGTGCTTACTGCTCCTGCTCCAATTAACAAACTGGCTGTTAATTTTTTAAACGCTGTACGGCGGTCCATCTTAACATCAAATACTTGCTCGAAGCCATCTTTAGTCCTTTCTTCTCCTATAGAAGCATTTATGGCTGCAGCTGCAAACTCATCATCAGTCATATGATGGGAATTTGATGAAGTACCACAGCCTCCAGAAGTTTTTCCACAACTACAAGAACCAGAAGACACTTTCTCCTTTCTGCCAAGATTTAATGAAAACCATTTTTTGTTATTATTACTCATACCTATAATATTATTAATGCCATAAATGGTGTTAACTATTCTCTTTCTTTTACTTTTTGGGTGTTAAAACGCGCTGGCCACCTGGACTCAAAATGAGGTTTGTGCGGATTATGGCAATTCACACAAGTCATAGATGCTCTGGGTGGCGCCCAGCCTCCAATACGTTTACCATGTGCACCGCCTTTCCAATCTTCAAATTGTTTGTTATGGCACTGGCTACACATGTTGTAACTATTATTAAAATCGATAGATTTCCCTGTTAAACTGGTTAAATGGTCCATGTTAGTACCATCATGACACGTAATACAATTCATAGTATTGGCATTAGCGTGATCTAATTTAATATCCCAATGCGCTTTTTTAAGATTTTTACTCTGCATCTGTGACAAAGGCTTTGTATGGCATTCTGTACAGGCGTACGATTTTATTTGGCTTTTTCGTTCGGGAATTAAAAAAGTATGCCCCCCTTCTGTAATTTCTATTGTTTTTATATCACCTATATAGGCTTCAGAGGATATGGAAGTTCCATGATAGTTTTTACTTTCTGCCTCAATTTTGTCGGTAATGCTATGGTATTCATTCTCATGATGCTTACAAGAAAAAAATACAAGTAAGAAAAAAGAAAAACAAACTATTTTACTCATAATATCTATATTATTCTTCATTGCCAGCTCTTTTAAATGTTCCTACTGCTGTCATCTCTTTATTGTTAGGTACATGACATTGTCTGCAGTTAACTCGCTCTGGGTGAGATACTCTAATTTCTTTAGGTGCACTAGGACCCGCATGGCAGGACAAGCAGTTTTCCCGCAATTGAATTTGATGAGGAATCATTGGTGGACTTCCCAATAAGGCATTATTAACGCCTGCTTTTGGAGCTACCACACTAGCATAGTTTCCTGTTTTAAACAACGTTTGTGTATTTTGTTCTACATGGCATTGCTTACAGTTTACCAATTCTGGATGTGGTGTTACTGGTGCATAGGCCTGAAATTTACCCGTAAATCCACCATTTTCATGACATTTCAAACAACTTTGCCCTCCCATATTTTGATGTTCATCTACGGGATGTGGAATACTGGGAGGTGCGCCGTGATAGGCTCTGTTCTTATAGTAAGTAGTTAATGATCTTTGATGGTTTTCATCTATTGGCATACCTTCATAATCTAAGGCATGTTCTGAACGCTTAAAAACGCCCGACTCCGAAGGGATTGCATGAACATTGCTACTAGCTTCAATTGGGATATAGGCTTCTTCCAACCCTAATTGGTAACTGTAATTCCAAATAGCTATAAATGCTATGAATAGGATTACAAATAACGATATGATACCTAGTCTTTTTCTCATTGCTATGCTTTTTCGACTTTAACAGCACATTTTTTATAATCTGGTTCTTTAGAAATAGGACAAAAGGCATCTAATGTAACGTCATTAATTAGCATATTTTCATCAAAGAAAGGCACAAACACTTGCCCTCTGGTAGGCAATCCTCTTTCGTTTATTGAAGCTGGTAATATACACGAACCTCTCCTTGAGCTTACTTTTATTTTTTCTCCATTTCTAATACCTAAATTTTTAGCATCATCTGGATGAAATTCCACATAGGCAGCTGGCATCGCTTTGTGTAATACTGGAATTCTACGCGTCATAGATCCTGTGTGCCAATGTTCTATAACACGCCCCGTATTTAGCCAAAATGGATATTCTGCATCTGGAATTTCTGGTGCTGGCTCATAAGGACGCTGCCAAATAATTGCTTTCCCATCTGGTTTTCCGTAAAAGTGGAAGTCTTTATCATTACTACAAGCTGGATCGTATTTTGCATTAAATCGCCATTGTGTGGATTTTCCATCTACATAAGGCCAAATAGCTCCAGATTCTTTTTTAAGAACCTCTAAAGGTGCCATGCCATGTTTTGCACCTTCATGGAACTGTGTGTATTCTTTATAAATTTCTTCGACGTGGTTTTCTTCACTATATGGGAATAAATCACCATACCCCATACGTTTTGCTACTTCAATGGTCATCCAAGCATCAGGTGTCGTCTCGCCTGGTCCTTCTACCATTTTATTCCAGTGTTGCGTTCTACGTTCTGAGTTTCCGTATAGCCCACTTTTCTCTATATGCCAAGAGGCTGGCAGAATAACATCAGCGACATCAGATGTTGGTGTTGGAAACACATCAGAAACCACGACAAAGCAAGATTCTTTTTCCATCCCTGGACGATAGCGACTCGTTTTTGGTAATGATACCAATGGATTAGTGACTTGTGTCCAAATAAATTTAATATCACCTCTATCTACAGCTCTAAACATTTCCGTAGCATGATATGTGGGCTTCGATGGAATTCTTTCATAAGGCACTTTCCATATTTTAGCAGCTAGACGTCGGTGTTTTTCATTCATAACAACCCCTTTTGGTAGTTTATGAGTAAATGTACCGACCTCTCTTGCTGTACCGCAGGCGGAAGGCTGACCTGTTAATGAAAATGGGCCATTTCCTGGTTGTGAAATTTTACCTGTTAATAAATGGATGTTATATACCAAATTGTTCATCCAGGTACCTCTGGTGTGCTGGTTCATTCCCATACACCAATAGGAAACTACTTTTTTGTTAGGGTCTCCATAAATAGCAGCTAAATACTTAATGTCTTTCACTGATACTTTAGAGTATTTTGCGACCTTCTCAGGCGTATAATTTTCTAAGAATTTTTTATAAGATTCAAAATCAATTTTGGTTGGCTTGTCTTTAAATTTATATTTATCCTCTAAGCCATAGCCCATATTTGTTAATCCTTTACTAAAATTCACATGATTTTCCACAAAGGATTTATTTACCCAACCATTTTTAATAATCTCATAACATATAGCGTTAGCAACAGCTAAATCTGTTTGGGGTTCAAATAAAATTGATTTATTGGATGCTGTACTTGAACGTGTTGTTCTGGTGGCAAAATCTATAATTTTAGCACCTCTCCTATTCTTTTGCTCTAACATTCTTGAGAACAATACGGGATGCATTTCTGCCATATTATTTCCCCATGTAATGAAGTAATCTGCATGATCAATATCTTCATAACAACCCATAGGCTCGTCGGCGCCAAAAGTGGTTAAAAAACCTGCCACTGCACTAGCCATACATAAGCGCGCATTACAATCTAAATTATTGGTTCCAATAGCACCTTTCATGAATTTAGACGCGACGTAACCTTCAGGGATTGTAGACTGGCCAGAGGTATACATCGCTACAGAATCTTTACCATGTTTTTCAATGGTTTCTTTCATTTTATTGGCAACAATATCCAAAGCTTCGTTAATAGGCGTTTGGACATACCTTCCGTTCTTCTTAACTAAAGCATGTGTTAGCCTGTCTTTGGCTTGTGTACACATGATTTGATGATATCCTTTTACACAAAGCAATCCTTTGTTTACAGAGCAATTAGGGTCTCCTTTTACGGCTACTGCTTTACCTTGGTCAACTCCCACTAGGATACCACATCCTACACCGCAAAAACGACATGGTCCTTTTTTCCAATCCAGATTACCTCCTTTTGGTAGATTGGCATCTTGTTCTGAAGCAAATATAATTCCTGGAAACATTGATGCTGCCGCCGTCATAGCTGCCGCCGCTGCCATCTTTTTTAAAAAATTTCTTCTGCTAGTTAAAGAATGTTGCATATTATTTGTTTTTTGGTGTATTAAAGCCAGAAACCATTGCCAATAGTTTTAAACTCGCAATAGATTCGATGGATGCTTTTACTTTTTCGTCGTCAGTTTTATTTTCTGTATCGGTTACCACTATAAGTAGTTCCTCATTTTCAGCAGGAATAACATCACAATGGTCAATCTTGGACAAAGCTTTTATAAGTGTTTCTTTTTGACCTTCTTCGGGGTGCGCTAAGTAACTTTTTATAGGCATAAAAAATACGTTTGTTTTATAATAGGATAAAAATATCCTAATTAAAAAAGATAAAAACTGACAAATATCATATGAATAAGACCATGAGTTAATTTAAAATAAGTCTAAATAAGCTGCCTTTTGGCAGTTAAAAAACTGATAAAAATCATATTCAATTAAAAACAAGAATCGCTATATTTGCACAGACATAACGATTTTATTACATGATATCTATAAGTGACGCTATAAATGCTGTTAAAAACAATATTAATCCTCTTTTCAAGGAAACGGTAAAACCTTTAGAAAGATGTGGTAGTTATTATCTATCTAAGGATGTTGCCTCCCCTATAAACATGCCCCCTTTTAGGCAATCGGCTATGGATGGTTATGCTTTGTCCTTACATAATGATGTATCGTACACATTAATAGATGAGGTAAAAGCAGGTGACGATCACCAGCCCATTTTAAAACCAGGCGAGGCGATTAGAATATTTACAGGGGCACCCGTTCCTGATACAGCTAATGCGGTGATGATGCAAGAAAAAGTGGTGGTTAATGGCTCTAAGATAACTATTGAGGGGCATATTTCTGAAGGTCATAATATTCGTCCAATGGGGGAACAGGTTAAAACAGGTGAATTGGCCTTAAAAAAAGGAACAAAATTAACGCCTGCCGCCATAGGTTACTTAACGTCGTTAGGTATCACTGAAGCTCATATTTACAAAAAACCTTCGATAGCTTTAATTACTACGGGCAACGAACTTGTTGAAGCTGGCGAACCGTTACCGCATGGAAAGATATATGAGAGCAACTCTAAGATGCTTTTAAATGCTTTGTACAATCTTAAGTTTTATGATGTGACCATTCACAAAATAGAAGATGATTATACACAAACCAAAAACAAACTTGAAACGGTTATTAAAAACAACGATCTAGTTATTGCAACTGGTGGTATTTCGGTTGGTGATTACGATTTTGTTGGTAAAGCCCTTAAAGAATTGCAAGTAAAAGAAGTATTCTATAAAGTAAAGCAAAAACCAGGAAAGCCTTTATTCTTTGGAAAAAAAGAAGATACTGCCATATTTGCTTTACCAGGTAACCCTGCTGCGGCCCTATCTTGCTTTTATGCTTATGTGTATATCGCATTACAAAAAATGATGGATCATGATACTGTTGAGTTACCACGAATTAAAGCGAAGTCTATTTCTAAGTTTGAGAAAAGAGGTGATAGACCTCAGTTTTTAAAAGCGATATATAATAAAGGTGAGGTTGAAATATTAGAAGGACAAAATTCATCCATGTTACAAACATTTGCACTATCGAATGCTTTGGTTTTTGTTCCTGGAGATGTTTCTAAAATAGAGAAGGACAATTTAATTGAAGTTATTTTACTACCTAATACTTAAAAGCATATGATTATTGATATTGTAGGAGCAGGAATAGGTGGATTGACAACAGCCATAGCCCTTGAAAAAAAAGGATTTAAAACGAGAATTTTCGAGCAAGCTGAAAGTATAAAACCAGTTGGAGCAGGTATTATTTTAGCCAACAATGCCATGCAGGTTTATAAAAATTTAGGACTAAATGATATTATTAAAAGTAATGGACAGTCAATTTCATCACTAAATATTACAACATCAAACCTAAAACCTTTATCTAAAGTTGATTTAAACTATTTTGAACAAAAATATAAAGTAAAAAATATAGCAATTCATAGAGGGATTTTACAAAAAATATTAGTCGACCAGTTAAAATCTTCTGAAATCATTTTAAACCACAAGTTAAAAAGCGTCATTAAAAATGAAAATGAATTTGTACTGCGTTTTGAAAATGGAAAAACCTATAAGTCGTCAGTTGTAATTGGGGCAGATGGCATAAATTCTGTTGTTAGGCAGCAATTATTTCCTAAAAATAGCATTCGGCATGCGTACCAAACTTGCTGGAGAGGTATTGCAAATTATAATTTACCACAAAACTTAAAAAATGAGCTAAATGAAGCATGGGGGAAAAAGGAACGTTTTGGTTTTGTACAAATTTCCGAAGACAAAGTATATTGGTATGCCCTAAAACCTTACAAGGAAAACAAAAATGAATGGGCCTTTAATAATATAAAAGAAGGGTTGTATGAATTCCACCCTATTATCAAAGATATAATTTGTTCTACACCAATGCAGCATATCAATGAAGCTGAAATTTCAGATTTGAAGCCGACAAAAATATGGCATGATAAAAATGTTTGCTTAATTGGTGATGCTGCACATGCTGCAACGCCAAATATGGGCCAAGGAGCTTGTCAGGCCATTGAAGATGCTTTTGTACTTTCTGAATGCTTGGCCAAACATGAAGTAAATAAAGCATTTAAACAATTTCAAAAAATAAGATTGCCAAAAGCGCATTATATAGTTAATTCCAGTTGGACTATAGGCAAAATTGCTCACTATTCTAATCCCATCTTAGTTAAATTAAGAAACACAATATTACAATTAACCCCATCTTCTTTGAATAAAAAGCAAAATAAGAGAACCTTTCAATTAAGAAGTATATGAGTTATAGAATAAAAAGTAGAATTTGGATAGAATCTGATAACAACGTATTATTAGGTGAAGGACGTGTGCATTTATTGAAAGCTATACAAGAAACAGGCTCGCTTTCAAAAGCCGCAAAGTCACTTAACATATCTTATAAAAAAGCATGGCAGCTTTTAGACTCTGTAAATAAATCTGCTAAAAAGCCTGTAACCATTAATAATATTGGTGGTAAAGGTGGTGGCGGTGCTGAACTTACCGATTATGGCAAATTATTAGTCAAAGCCTTTGATGAAATTAATAAAAATTGTTGGGCCTTTTTGGACAAGCAATTGGAGAAAATTGAATTATTATAAAAGTGACTAAAATACAAAGTACTTAAAATCTAAAAAGCCAAGATTATGGATAATAAAGAATTTGCTAAAAAACTTGAATATAGAACACGGCAATTTGGAATATCAATTATCAAACTATCAAGCTTATTACCAAATACTATAGAAGGGAAAGTCATAAGAAATCAAATTACTAAATCAGGTACTAGTATTGGAGCAAATTATAGAGAAGCAAATCGGTCGAGAAGTAAAAAAGATTTTAAAAACAAAATTAAAATATCTGAAAGTGAAGCAAGCGAAACAGAATATTGGTTGGAAATTATTCATGATTTAAAATGGACTGAGTTAGATTCATTAAATCCTATAGAGAAAGAAGCAAAAGAACTTTTAGCACTTTTTACTTCCATTTCAAACAAACTTTAAACTACTTATAACTTTAAATATTTTAGAGCACTTTTTTAGACAATCTTAATTAACAATGCTACAAACAGAGAACATATATATCTTTCTAATCATACTACCAGTAGTATCCTTTCTGTATTCTAGTGTGGGGCATGGAGGAGCCAGTGGTTATTTGGCCCTTATGGCTTTGTTTTCCTTTACTCCAGAAAGTATGAAGCCTACTGCCCTATTGCTAAACCTATTTGTTGCTGGGATTTCGTTTTACTATTATTATAAGGAAGGCTTCTTTAACAAGGAGTTGTTTATATCGTTTGCAATGGCTTCTATACCGTTCGCTTTTATAGGTGGCATGATTGAAATAGATGCTTCGATATACAAAAAGATATTAGCCGTTCTATTGATTTTTGCCATATTGAAAATGCTAAACGTTTTTGGTAAAGAAAGTCAATCCATCAGACAAATAAAGCTCTGGCAAGGACTCATAATTGGTAGCATTATTGGCTTTTTCTCAGGACTCATTGGCATTGGTGGTGGTATTATATTAACTCCTGTTATTTTGTTATTACACTGGGGAAAAATGAAAGAAGCTGCAGCAGTTTCTGCCTTATTTATTTGGGTAAATTCAGCATCAGGACTCATTGGACAATTAAGTAGCGGTGTACGACTTGAAAGCGCCTCTTTTTTATTAGTTGCTATTGCATTAATTGGAGGTGTTTTAGGTGGGTATTATGGCAGTAAAAAAATCAACAATAAGAATTTACAATATATTTTGGCCTTTGTCTTAATGATTGCCTGTGTTAAATTAATTTTCACCTAAATGATAGACAAAAAAAACATAACAGGTATTATTCTGGCAGGAGGCAAAAGCTCCCGTATGGGAACAGACAAGGGTTTTTTAACATTAAACAATAAACCTTTTGTTCAATATAGTATAGATGCTATAAAGCCACTGGTATCTGAAATTATCATTGTATCCGATAATCCAGATTACGACATTTTAGGCTATAAAAGAGTCTCAGACACTATAAAAGATGCAGGACCAGTTGCTGGAATCTGTTCTGGACTTAAGGTTTCTAATACAGATTATAATCTCATTTTAAGCTGTGATATTCCGCTAATTAAAACTGAGATATTAAAAAAACTAATTATAGGTGCTAATAACGCCTTTGATATTGTTCAAATAGAAAGCAATGGTAAAACGATGCCTTTAATAGCGCTTTATAAAAAGCAATGTTATGGTCTATTTAGTAATTTATTAAAAAAAGACGAGAGACGTTTACGTGTAGCTGTCAGCCAATGCCATATTAAAAACATTCCATTGGGCATTAATGATTATAACACTACCATGAACGTAAATACAAAAGAAGAATTAAAACAATTAGAAGATGCTCATAACGATTAAATATTTTGGTCAAATAGCAGAAGTGACTCAAAAAGAAGAGGAGTCTTTAGAGTTCTCGGGGGCTCTGATTTCAGAGCTTTTAGAACAACTTTATAAAAAGTATGCCCTATTAGGCAATAAAGATTTTAAAGTTGCACAAAATCAGGAATTAGTGACTTTTGAGACTCCTGTTTCTGGAAATGAGATTGCGCTTTTACCACCTTTTGCAGGGGGATAAATATGAAATGAAATGAAAAAATACTATTTCGTCATCTTAGTCATTGTCTTCAGTTGCGACACTAAAAAAAGCAAAACTAAAGAATACTCTAATTCGATAGATTCTATTGAAATGATTAGCAAAAAAGCTAAATCACAAGATTCTTTACTTATAATAAATGAGGAAAACCTTGACTGGACTCACCACAATTATTTTGAGTTTAAAAAATACAAAGAATATAAAATTAATGATACTATAAATATAGACTTAAATGGAAACGGAGTATTTGAAAAAGTATTCTTTGACAATACAGATTGCCCCAAAATTATTTTTCAAGAAGATAATAAAGAATTATTTTCATTAGGATGTGGAAATAAACCTAATAATGGATTTCATAGTGAAATTGGCTGGGTAGACCTTTGGTGCGTTGTTGCTGATAAAAAAGTTTGGGAAGTACTTTTTACTGAGAACGGTGATATAGACAAAGACACTATAATAGATTTAGATAGACCAAGCATATACATTGGAAAAGAAGAAGCTGGCGGAGGCATAATTACTTTTAAAAAAAACAAGCCTTATTGGGTTCATCAATCTGATTAAAATATAAGTATTTAATATGAGATACAACAGACATATTATCCTATCCGAAATCGGACAAGAAGGTCAAGACAAGATTTCAAAAGCTAAAGTATTGGTTATTGGTGCTGGTGGCCTAGGCTGCCCTGTTTTGCAATACCTTACTGCTGCTGGTATTGGTACACTTGGTATTATAGATTTTGATGTGGTAGAACTATCAAATTTGCAACGCCAAGTATTATTTGGCGCATCTTCATTAGGAGAAAATAAAGTAATTGCAGCAAAAAAACGCTTAGAAGATTTAAACGATTGTATTTCAATTGTAGCATACCCTGAAAAACTAACACATAAAAACGCTATCGACCTATTCAACCAATATGATATCATCGTTGATGGCTCCGATAATTTTGCAACGCGCTACTTGGTCAATGATGCTTCTGTAATAACCAACAAACCACTGGTTTTTGGGGCTATTTATAAGTTTGAAGGACAGGTCACTGTATTTAATTACAATAACGGTCCCAGTTATCGTTGTTTATTTCCAACACAACCAGCAAAAGGAGCGGTACCCAATTGTTCCGAAATTGGAGTTCTAGGGGTTTTGCCTGGTATTATTGGAAATATGCAAGCCAATGAAGTTTTAAAAATTATATTAGGTATTGGCAAAACACTTTCTGGGGAACTACTTTGTTACAATGCTTTAAATAGCCAAACCATCAAACTAAACATCAACAGGTCGGAGACAGAAATTGAAACCATTTTAAGTAAAAAAGAGCATTTTCATACCTATCATGTAGAAGAACTTTGTGAAGTGGACAACAACACTATTTCAATAAAAGAAGTTACCAACCAAGGTAATATTCAAGTTATTGATGTCCGTGAATCCCATGAAACCCCAAAAATTGGAAGTTTAGAGGTTACATCTATTCCGTTAAGCACATTAGAATCTCAATTAGAAAAGATTGATTCAGAAAAGAAAAAAGTAATTTTTTGCCAATCTGGAATTCGAAGCAAACGAGCCGTCTCCATATTAAATGCATTTAAAATAACTAATTGTTATAGCATCATTGAAGGCGCTCCAGAAATAGAATCATATTTAAAAAAACAACATAAAACATTATCAAATGGCAGATAAAAAAATAAAAAATGTATTTAGACAAGGCGCTATTTCTTCAGGATTTATAGGAGAATCAATACATAAACATCAAACCAAAACAAGTATTGGCGCTCATAATATTTTCTTAGGACAAGTAAGAGCAGATGTTATTGATGATAAAACGGTAACGGCCATAGAGTATACAGCTTATGAGGATATGGCTAATGCTAAATTTCATGACATCAGAGAAGCTGCTTTTGAAAAATTCGAATTAACCTGTATGCACATTTATCATAGTTTAGGAACCGTAAAAGCTGGAGAAATCTGTTTATTTGTATTTGTATCCTCTCCAAGACGTAAAGTCGTTTTTGAAGCTTTAGAGTTTATTGTAGAAGCCATAAAAGCTGATGTACCTGTGTTTGGGAAAGAAATTTTTGAGGATGAATCTCATCAATGGAAGAAAAACACCTAAAATTTGGTTAATTGTTTAATTGTATAACTGTTTAATTATAAATAGAAATAAATATGGCGTATACATTTTCATTCGAAAAACTAAATGTCTGGGTTGACTCAAAAGAATTAGTAAAGTTAATTTACTTAACTACTAAAAAGTTCCCATCTGAAGAAAAATTTGGATTAATAAACCAATTAAGAAGAGCATCAGTATCTATAGCTTCGAATATAGCAGAAGGCACTTCAAGAAATACAAACAAGGACAAAGCGCATTTCACCACTATTGCCTTCAGTTCACTAATGGAAGTTTTAAACCAAATTATTATTTCAAAAGAATTAGATTTTATTGACGAAAACAATTATTTAACTATCAGAGCAGAAATTGAAAAAATTTCCAACAAGCTTAATGCATTACGAAAATCACAACTCAACAATTAAACAATTCAACGAATCAACATAACATGGTCGATATCACACATAAAAACACCACATTAAGAACCGCAATTGCTCAGGCTATTGTTAAGGTTAGTAAGCCAGAAACTATTACAGCCATTCAGAATGACACGGTTCCGAAAGGTAATGTATTTGCTATGAGTAAAGCTGCTGGACTATTAGGCGTAAAACGCACCCCTGATATTTTACCAGATTGTCACCCCTTACCTATCGAATTTACAGGAGTTGAATATGAAATAAACGGGTTGGAAATCACCGTTTTATTTACTGTTAAAACTATATATAAAACGGGCGTTGAAGTTGAAGCTATGCATGGAGCGAGCGTTGTCGCATTAAATATGTACGACATGTTAAAACCTATTGACAAAGGCATCGAAATACATGCTATAAAATTGCTCAATAAAAAGGGCGGAAAGTCTGATTTTAGAGACCGTTTTAGAAAAGATTTAAAAGCGGCTGTCATTGTTTGTTCCGATACCATTTCCGCAGGACATAAAGAAGATAAAGCAGGCAAAGCCATTATAAAAAAATTAGAGGATAGCGATGTGAAAATTGAAGATTATATCATTATTCCTGACGAAAAAGAAATCATTCAGGAAAAAGCTAAAAGCTATCAGGAGCAAGGTCTTGATTTAATTATTTATACTGGTGGAACGGGGCTTTCGGTTAGAGATATTACTCCAGAAGCTCTAATACCTCTTTTAGATAGAAGAATTCCTGGAATTGAAGAGGCTATTCGCAACTACGGACAGGACAGGACACCTTTCTCTATGCTATCCAGAAGTGTTGCTGGAACTATGGATAACACATTGATATTGGCTTTACCAGGTTCTACCAATGGCGCTAAAGAATCTATGGATGCTATATTTCCATCGGTACTACATATTTTTAGAATATTAAAAGGTGCAAGACACGATTAAAAAGAATTTTAGACCTACAAGGGTCTAGTCAAAAATCAACTAAGTTTCACTAATGACTAAACATAAAAGCATATTAAAGGACACCCATGGTAGAGACCACGCGTATTTACGGATCTCTTTAATAGAGCGATGCAATTTACGTTGTACCTATTGTATGCCCGAAGAAGGCGTTAAATTATCCCCTAAAAGTCATTTAATGACTTATGAGGAAATTTACGATATAGCAAAAACCTTTGTAGATCATGGTGTTACCAAGATTCGATTAACTGGCGGTGAGCCTTTAATTAGAAAAGATATCCCTATTATTTTAGAAAAATTGGCATCACTTCCTGTAGAACTCTCTATAACATCTAATGCAGTCATCATCGATAAGTTTATCGAAGTTTTAAAAGCAAATGGCGTTAATAAAATTAATGTAAGTTTAGACTCTTTGGACGAAGGCAAGTTTAAACACATTACCAGAAGGCACGAATTTAAAAAAGTTTATGACAACATTTTGCTATTGGTAAAAGAAGGCTTTAAAGTAAAGGTAAATGCTGTTTTAATGAAAGGCTTTAATGATAATGAAATTATAGACTTTATCAATTTCACTAAAGACCTGCCCATTTCTATTCGTTTTATAGAGTTCATGCCTTTTGATGGCAATAAATGGGATATGAGCAAAATGGTATCCTATGCTGAAGTAATGAATTATGTAAATGATACATTTGCTGAAGATAAAGTAGAAAGGTTACAAGACGCACCAAACGACACTTCAAAAAACTATAAAATAAAAGGTTACAAAGGATCTTTTGCTATTATTAGCTCTGTTACCAATCCGTTTTGTGATTCTTGTAACAGACTTCGTTTAACTGCTAATGGCCAGCTAAAAAACTGCTTATTCTCTTCAACAGAATCCGATTTACTGACCATCCTTCGAGAAGGAAACCCCATAGAACCCATTATTCAAAAAGCAGTACAGGCCAAATTTAAAGTTCGCGGAGGTATGGATACTTTAAAAAAACTACAAGAACCTAAATTACACAATAACAATAGAAGCATGATTACTATAGGCGGATAAAAAAAAGCAGCCCCATATTGAGTACTGCCTTTAAATCAAACAAAATAATATGAGGTTAAGCTGCTATTTCTATATTCGAACCATTAATCACATTAACGTTATCTAAGGTTATTACTTTACCAGTTTCAAGCGTAGAAGTAAACACTGATAGAATAGTATAAGAAAACCAAATACTCATTAACATATAAGGAATTTGTAAAGCGTCTTTCATTCCTAATTTAGAGTCATCAACATGTACCCATCTATCTAAAGGTTGCTCGTACATTCTGTTCATAATATCTTTTGAACCAAAGTATTTTTTAAGTCTTAAAAATATCTCAACATCAAATAACCATCTTGTTAAAAATGCCTGATTATATGCCACTGGAATAATATTGCGCCTAAAAACTTTGGCACCACACTGTGTATCTTCGATTGGCAAACCTAAAATTAAGAATACGATCATTTTAACCATTTTTGAAAATATATTTCTAAACACATTTCTTTCAATTTGCCCTTCTCCTTTTCCCCTTGAACCATAAACCAATGATAAATTATCATTCTTATGTAACGTATCTACCAACTTTTTTAAGTCGTTAAAGTCGGTAGATAAATCTGCATCAATAAATCCAATATAATCTACATCTTGTCTATTGAATAAATAACGCGCACCAGACCTAACTGCTGCTGCTTTACCTGCATTCTTTTTTACATCTACAATACTTACTCTAGTTTGAGTTTGCTTTTGAATATCTTGCAATACCTGTAATGTATTGTCTTTACTTCCATCATTTACAAAACATAAATGATATTGACTGTGTGATTTAATAAATGTAACAAAAGCATTAACGTCTAATCTTTTCTCTTCGTTGTAGCACGGTATAATAATTCCTGTTTTCATGATAAATTTGTTTTGATTTCTTAGTCAAAAGTAGCTGCGATTGACGTCTTTTCGGGGTGTAATTCGTTGGTTGGAAACGTTGTATAGACGAATGAAAATGTTACTTCGATAAATACCACTCGCCGATACAAAACTTTGTTATATCTTTAATTCGTAGAAAAGAGCTTACATTTTAATGAAAGAAAAGTCTAATAAATATTTAATCGCTGCTTTACTCTTGGGATTGGCATTTCACGGGACTTCTATATTCTTTACTTTAGAAACGACCTATGATGCATTAATACATTTATTTTTTGCAGACCATTATGCCAACAGTTGGTTTGAACCTTGGAATTACAAGTGGTATACAGGGTTCACCGTCATGAGCTACCCTCCATTAGTACATCAGGCTATTGCAGCATTTTCTTTTATAGGCGGATTAAAATTTGGATTATTTACGTTAGCCATCATCAGTATTATATTATTTATCACTGGGGTTTACCGATTTGCTTTATTAATGACTTCAAATAAAACTGCTGCTGGTTATGCCGCAATTTTAGCTGTACTATCTTCTTCATTTGTTGAGACCTTACATGTTTTTGGACAATTACCTAGTATTATTGGTATCTCTATTTTAATGCATGCACTACCAGAAATATACCTATGGATAAAAACGGGTAGGTACCGCTATTTATTAACCGCTTTATCACTAATAGCCGTTACGGTAACATCGCACCATGTTACTCCTATATTTGGCATGGTATTCTTCATTTTCCCTTTAATAGGTATGGTTATTATGGATACTTCAAGGGAACAATCTGAATCAACAAAAGCCATTACATTAAAAATATTTTTAAGAAGCTTCCTCAAACTTTTTAAACGGATTGTAAGTTTTGGAATGCTTTCGTTAGTCATTATTATTGGATGCATTCTACCTTATTGGATAAATTCTAAAAACAACCCCATTACCCAAGTACCTATTCCACATGGGTCTCGCGATAATTTTCTAGAAATCACTTCTTCTGGTTTGGTTTTCTTTTTAATTCCTTGGGGAATATTACTCATACTTCTCCCTTATATTTTTTACAGATATTATAGTAAGCGTTATTTGTTTTTTGGCTTATCCATAACCATATTATTTGTTTTAGGAACTGGTGGCACAACATTTATCCCGAAGTTAGTATTAGGTGATACTGCCTTTAATATTTTAACATTAGACCGATTTACACTTTGGGCTTCTATCATGTCCTTACCGCTTTTCGGTGAGTTTGCGTATCGTTTTGCAGAGGGTGATTTAAAGACCATGATCCAGACAAGGTTTGGTGCCATTTATCACCGTATTATTGGTGCTATACTGGCTGGACTATTTATTTTTATGACCATTTTCACCATGAGTTTGGGGTATTTTAGGCCTTCACAACCTCAACAAATAAAAATGCTCCCTATTGTCAATTTTCTTAATCAAGACCAACATGACCAGTGGCGTTATATGACTTTAGGTTTTGGTGATCAAATGGCATGGTTATCTGCTCAAACAAATGCGATGAGTGTAGACGGCAATTATCATTCAGCCAGACGATTACCAGAACTTACCACAAGACCTATTGAGCGTTTAGAGAATTCTAAATTTAAAGGCATTGAAGGTATTGGATCTTTGCAGCAGTTTTTAACCACACCAGAAAAGTATCACCTCAAGTATATTTTTTCTAATGATAAGTTTTATGACCCTATCTTGTATTTCTGTGGGTGGCAACGTTTAAGGCAGTTAGAAAATGGCATTCAAGTATGGGAAAAGCTAAACATCCCTCCTGTGCCTTCTATTTTGCCAAAAGATGATGTGGCTATATGGCAAAAAATCCTTTGGGGCATTGTACCTTTTTTAACGGTTATCATAGCATTTGTACTAAACATTCAATTGCTATGGATTCGTGCTTTAAAAACTAAGGTTAGACCTATTCCAGAATACTTAAATTTTAAGAATGATTATAATTATTTTTCAAAAGGGTTACTTAAAGCAACACATATTTGGTCTATCTTTTTAGCAATTGTTGTCTGTTTTGGCATTTATAAATTTTATATTAAAAACGATGTACACCATTCGCCAGAAAATACAATTATAGCATATTACGATGCGCTTGATTTTAAAGAATTTGAAAAAGCGCATGGCCTTATTAATCCAGAAAGCAATATATCCATTGCCCAATATATGTTGGAGATTTCGGTGACTGATGGGTTATTAAGCTCTTATGCTAAATTAGATGCTATAGAAACCATAATAACTCATAAAACGGACAGCCTAGCTACGGTTAAAGTTCATACGAATTGGATAACGCCATTAGAGAAAATCAATAAAACAGATTATAAATCATTAGTTAAGTTAAATGGTAAGTGGTTTATACAACCAGACGATATTGATTTAGATTTACCTCCAGACCAGTTGTACTCAGATAATGTTACCAACTATTTTAATCAAGGTCGCAGACGTATTACCACAGAACAAACCCACCATGAAGATGTTTTAAAACAGCCCGTTTTAGAAGTTCTTTCAGCTAAATTGATAAAATATAATAACAGTTATGCATTAATTGGTGAGATTCAGAATATCGACAATGTTCCTGCCGATGTTGTTTTAAAAGGTACGCTTTACAATGATGCGAACAAAGAATTGGCAACCTTTAATGCTAAATATCATGTGAAACATAAATTAATGCCAAAGGAAGTAAGTTCTTTTAAAATTAATTTTGAAGGCATAGCCTGGTCGAAAACCCAAGATTCCATTCCCAAAACTTTTAATCCTGACGAATTCACACCTATCGAGCTTAATGAACAACCTACTAAATTCAATTTGCAAGTTGCTGGTAATGTTTCGGGATCAGATTTATATAAAAAAGCAACTCTAAGTGATTTGGATATTTCACAAGACATCATTAGTGGAAAATTATTTAATTCTGGACTGGAAGAAATTACCATTCCTCAATTATTATTTACTTATTATGATGCGAATAAAAATATGATTTGGGTAGATCATTTGTTTTTAGAAACAGGCATCAAACAACAACGACAACAAGCTTTTGAACATTCATTTTCAAAAAATAACAACATACTCTTAATAAGTGATGATATGAAAAATTGTTTTGTTAATGGTTTACCGAATGAGGACATTTCAAATAAAATAGTTCCGAATAGAATTAAAAACCATACGCATTCAAAACTACAATCCATAGCGCATCTAAATTATAAGTTTATAAAAATTGAAATAAACAGTTACATCGGAAACCCCAATTAATGAGATTGAAATCTACATATCTACTTACACTAGCAATGCTATTATTATCATTCACAGTTTCTATAGAAACCGTAAAAATTAATGATACATTTAGATTGCTAACGCCTCAAACCGAGTTTGAAGCAGGTCATGATATTGTTTTGAAGTTTTCTGCCATGAACAGCTCCAAACCAAATTTATATTTAAGCAACAGCTATGGTTCTATAATTATTAAGCCCGTTCGTAGTAGAAGCTTATTAAGTTACCAACTCCCTAAATCATTTAGTAATAAAGCGGGAGTTGTTAACTGGAAACTATTAAATAGTACCCTCGCTGGTAAATTAAATATACATCCAAAACAAGATGTAGCATCTATGGAAACCTATTTAGGTCCTCCAAGTATAGAAGCAGGAGAAACCGATTATACGATGCTTGTTGTTATTCCCACCGATATTTATGATAATCCCTTAAAAGATAGTACTCAGGTTTCAATAAAACATCAATTTTCAGCAAACGAAAGACAAGATAGTATTTATATGAAAAATAACATCAGTTACAAAAACATATACTCCAAAACTAAAACAGGAAGAATACTTATTAGCTCGGAATCTTTAAATAAAAACTCAAAAGAATATGATGTTAACATCTTACCAGCTATTCCAACCGATTTTACCATAACATATAATCGTAACCATGAGTATACCGATGGCAATCAAATAACAAACTTTTCAACCTCTATAATAAAGGACAAGTATGATAATATTGTTAGTGATGGTACCTATGTAGATTTTTTAATAACCAATGCTTCTAACTATCAGCTTAAAACGTCTGGTAGTACAGTAAATGGTATCGCAACAGCTAAAATGATCCATCCAGACCACCAGGACAATTGGACAGTTAAAGCCTTCATTGAAGGATTATCAGAAAGCAACAGTATATCAATAACTTACAATCAGTCTGTTGAAGATTTTGAGGTTGCTTTTTCCGAAAGAAACAGAATAGTATCCATTGGTCCTTTAAAAAGTTTCATGGGACAAATGATTCCTGATGGTTTAGAAGTAAAACTACATATTTACCAAAACCATATAAAAATTAAAACACTTTATAAAGATTCATTTTCTGGCTATGCTAACTTTAATATGAATCCTGATAATTTCCCAGATAATATATATACTTTTAAAATAGAAGCTGCAGGTATAAAAAAAACGTACCAAAATATAAAACTATGGTAAGTATCAACAGGCACATACTGCGTATTATTTTAATGCTTTCTTATATAGCAGTTATCGCTTTGGTAATCTTTGGGGTTAGTAGTTTATATAGCTATCTTAACACTGGTGCCGATAGAAGTTCTATGTTGCATACAGAAATTAAAAAAGTGGATCAGTATCTACCTAAAATAGTATGGGCTCCTTTAAATAATGAAGGGCGACCTATGGATGAACAGACCCTAAACACTATTGAAAATGATTATTTGGATGCTTGGTATGTAAAACACATGGCTTACAAAACCAATAAGACCAATGGTATTGATGATTATTATACTGAAAGTGCCCGTGAAAATATTTTCAATATCATAGAACACAATACCACCAAAAACATCACTATTGAAGGAACAACTTTAGAACATCACCCTATCCTAGAGTTCTTTAGTGAAGATGGTCAACTTGTAGTGATAACCGATAAGGACGTTATTGAATACAAACGCCTTTATGAAAATGAAAACATTGTTTTAGAAACCAAAGAAAAATCGACTTACAAAATTATTTTACTATTAGAAGATGGGTTTTGGCGTATTAGGCATATCATAAAAAAAGAGACTCAGAATTATAGTGAAGATACTGTTGCCGTTTCCAATAAAACAATAACAATAAAAGGTATTAATTACTATCCGCAAGCTACGCCCTGGAATATGTTTGGTAATGCATTTAATACGGATATTATTTCAAAAGATTTAAAGCTTATTAAAGAAGCTGGACTCAATAGTATTCGAATTTTTGTGCCTTATGTTGATTTCGGAAAAGCAAATGTGGACGCTAAAAAAACAGAAAAGCTTATCCAAGTACTAGATCTCGCTGAAGCACAAGAATTAAAAGTGGTAGTAACATTATTTGATTTTTATGGTGATTATTCGGTATTGGACTGGACTTTAAATCAACGTCATGCAGAAACCATCGTCACTGCCCTAAAAAAACACAATGCCTTGTTAGCATGGGATATTAAAAACGAACCTAATTTAGATTTTGAATCTCGCGGACAACAACAGGTGCTTGCCTGGTTAGACTACATGGCAGATTTAGTAAAATCTATTGATAGAAAACACCCAGTTACCATTGGTTGGTCTGATGCAAAAAGTGCCATACTTCTAAAGGATAAATTAGACCTAATTACTTTCCACTATTATGAAGATTTAAATGATTTAGAAAAGACCTATGAAAATTTAAAACTAGAAATACCTAAGAAACCTATTATAATCACCGAATTTGGAATGTCTTCTTATAAAGGCTTTTGGAATCCTTTTGGTAATTCCGAAAGCAAACAAGCATCATATCACAAACAAGCGCAAAGTATTTTCAGCAAAAATGAGATGTCATTTATGTCTTGGACACTTTATGATTTTACTAAAATACCAAAGGAAGTCGTTGGACGGCTTCCTTGGCACAAACGGGTTCAAGAACATTTCGGGTTTATAAACCAAAAGGGAGAGACTAAGCCCGCTTTCGAATATATATCTAAGCAATAACTTGTTCTTTTTGCAATGTTTCTCTTTTCTTTTGTAGGATGATAGACTGAAATACATTAATGTACATATTGGTTATTCTAGACATTGGGTACGCTGTAGCGGCTCTATAATTAGCTCTTTCCAATTCTACTCTATAAGCATTATTTTCAAGGATTTTCTGAATAGCCAAGGCCAAACTACTTACACTTGTTGGTTCGAAAAACTCACCTCTGTAACCTTCGTCTTTAACCAATAAAGCTAAATCTCCTAAATCTGGCATCACAACTGCTTTACCATAACTTCCTGCTTGATGCAAAACACCAGAGCTTCCTGTTGTAGACGTATAAGGAAATACCACAAGCGCACTCTCTTTGAACAATTTTGGTACGTCCTGTTCTTCAACATAACCCGTAAAAGTTAATCCTTCTACATGGCTGTAAGCCTTTTTTACCGACTCTAAATACCCTGGTGTATTAGGATTATCTGTTCCAGCTATAACGACTTCTAAATTTAGATTTGAATACGCTTTGATATGCTCTACAGCTTCAATTAATGTTTCTACTTTTTTATAGGTTCCAAATTTCCCAAAAGCCATCACTTTAAATGGTTTTAAAGGAACATTAAAACTTGGTTCTTCAAGAATTTCAAATGTACCATGCGGTATCAGTTTTACATTTTTAGCATTATACTTTGCTTCTAAAACATCTACATATTTCTGCATGGTAACCGCAACAACATCTGCTTTAAGTATTAATTTGGTTAAAGTAGATCCTATAAATCCATATACCTTTTGCATAATTTTATTAGATGTAAAACCTGCACTACCTAGATCTACTTCCTCCAAAATATTGTGTAACAAAGCTATTGTTGGGATTCTTTTTAGTCTGCACACCAAGGGTAGCATTAAACCCAAAGCTGCCGCTATTTTTTTATCGCCAAACTTCATAAACTGTAAATTAAACAGCACAGAATCTGGTTTTGTTTGGTTAATCGCCTTAGTTACACTAAAAATGTTAGTATAGCTATTAAAGGTCCAACATTCCTTTATTGTTACTTTACATCCAGCTTCTGTAAATTCAATATCTTTTTTGCCTTCAGTGGTGTCTGTTAACAATACAAGTTCTGTTATATTTTCTCTTTGTCTAAAGTGTTTTACTAAATGATATGCATATTCATTTAAAGTGACTTTACTTGGCGGATATGCTGTTACTATTGCTAATTTCATGATAAATTGTTTTTTAGTTATAGTGTAAAATTGCAGCTTTTATATCCTAAAAAGATGTGGTTATAGATAGGCTGACACTTACTGTAGACGAATGGTAACTTGCTTTAGATTAACCTGTTTTGGCATCCTTACAAGAGCAGTGGGCCTGCTAAAAATTATAAGTTTAATGTATATAAAATTCATTCCTTCGTAGAAATGACAAGCAGTTTTGAGTTATCAATACAGAAGGAGATTGATAATCTGGCAAGAAATTAATGCAATACTTTGTCCAAAACAGACAAATTCACTTTGCTTTGAACGACAAGTAGCTATAGGGTCCTTTTATTATCTAACCTGAAGAATATAAATTGTATGATTAGCAATAAAATCATAGCTAAAATCTGCATATATACAACTTGTTCTAAACTATTGTGATAAAAGATTACCAATACCATTTGAAGCATTCCAAATACACCAGATATAATAACTGGTATGTATTTATCTAAAGACAAATAGTAGTATGCAAATATGTTAGAAATGGCAAACATACTTGTGGCAATGGCATATTTCCATAAAAGTGGTGCCATGGCTATATAATGCTCACCAAATAATAGCTTAATAATTGTTTCTGGAAAACTTAAACATGCTAAAACGATAATCATTGAAATAGCTGCTATATACCCTATGTACTTAAGCAATATAGATGTTGTTTCCTTACCCTCTTTTTTAAGTTGTACTACAGTTGGCAACAATAACATGACAAACATCCAGGCTATAAAATAGACAATACGTCCTATTAAAGCTAAGGAAGCATATAAACCTGCTTCGTAAGATTCAAAGTAATGTTTTACCAAAAGGATATCACTGTTATTGATAATAATTTGAGTTAATTCATAAAATGCTGTCAATATAAAAAAGTGTCTCACTTGCTTTGCCTGTAAAATAGGCATTAATGATTTCGATTTAAAGTTGATTGACTTAGTTTTAAAGGGTATTAAACCAAATATAAAAGAGATTAAAATACCTATGGCTATAATGACCGAAGATTGTATGTTTAATAAAAAGATGAAACCCAAAGTGAATAGCAAACGACTCAACATTTCAGATTGATAAGTAATCGACAATGCCTTGAATGCCTTTTTTCCTTGAAACACACCTCTATTCACACTCATTAAAAAGTATAATGGTACACCACAACCAAATATTACAAACATACTTGATGAAGAAGTATTAAATAATTGCTGTAATTGGGTAGCAAATCCAACAATTAATACTCCCATGATGATACCAATGGCTAAGGCATTTTTGTAAATTTTTGAAATAAAGCTTTTGAATAATTGGTTTTCAAATAGTACCGAAAACTTTGCCGTCACTAGCTGAAATGTCATCGCTACAAAAGACAGCACCAATAAAAAAGTTATTAATACAGCTGCATCTGCAAATTCTGCTGGCCCCAACAAACGACCAAGAATTAGATTGTACAAATAATTCCCACCATTTACAGCCAGAACACTAATCATAAACAACTGCTCTGGAGAGATTCTTTTTTTGATTTTATTTACTATCGTAATCATTTCTAAATATGTTAGTTAAATCATGCTTCCTAAACTCTTTATTAACACAACTATTATCTTTACCCAAAACAAATAATACCTTACTACGTCTTTTTGCCTTGGCTGCAATAAATTGCATGACATTTAAAGCTGCGCAATCTATATGTTTTACTTGTTTAAGACATATCACGATCTCATAATACCTATCTAATAAATTGTTAAAATAATTAGCAACTTGATTGGCATGTACATTTGTAAAATCACCGTGTATTTCAAAAATGCCTCTGTTATTTATTATTTCGAAGTTCATAATATTTAGATTTGGGTTTATACTAAAATGAATTATGCTGCATCTGTAAACATGAAGTCTTCATATATTTCTTTACAACCAGTACCAATTATATAAAATGGTCTATTATAAATTAGAGCATTGCTATAAAGTGCTCTTAAAGCATGCATACCATTAGTATCAATTTCTGTAACGTTTTCAATATCTATAGTTAGAGTTCCATACGTATTTAAAATAGCTTCTAAATGATTTTGAAAATTCATTGCTGTAGAAGCGTTAATAGTTCCTTCTACTAAAAAAGTTCTGTTTTGTTCTGTAATTTTAAGTGCCATAATTTCTATTTTTTAATTAATATTATTTTGATTTCTGATGTAAAGATGCTACGTAATCCTTAAAATTATCGACCAAGTTCGGTGAGTTGCAGTTTGCTGTAGGTGAATGATTGAAATCTATTGCTTAACTTGCAAGTACTAAAAATCGCTCATGAATTTTAAGCCTTATCTAATCTCAATACTCCTACTCTTTTGCGTATTTGGCGGATCGCAGAACATGCAAGAAGGTTTTACCTATCTGGAAACTGGTCAATATGAAGCTGCCGAAACATATTTTAAAACTGTTTTGAAAGACCATCCTGAGAATAAAACCGCCAAATTATGTTACGGACGTGCTGTAGGTTTAAATGGAAATTCTGAAGAAGCAGTTACCATATTTACCGACTTACTAAAGACCTATCCTAACGATTTTGAAATTAAACTGAATTATGCAGAATCGTTGCTCTGGAATAAAAACTACAATAAAGCTAAAAGCTATTATAAAAATCTTATCAAAGAAAATAAGCTTAGTTTCCCTGCTCTTTTAGGCTATGCCAATACGCTATCCAATCTTAAAATATATGAAACCGCTTTAGTATATGTTAATAAAGCTTTGGAAGTATCTCCTAACAATCAAAACGCTTTAATCTCTAAAAAATATATCTATTTAGGCTATGCTTATCAAAACCAACAGCAACAAAACTATATGGAAGCTGAACGGCTTTTAAAAGAAAACTTAGCCTTATTTAAAAATGACAAAGAAACTTTAGTCAACTTAGCTAATCTCTATTTAATCATGGCAACTTACGATAAGGCTGAAAAGACGTACAAAACTTTAGGTAACTATGATACTCATAAAACAACCTCATTAAACGGACTTGCTCTTGTAAACCATTTAAAAGGTAAAGACAAAATTGCTTTAAAAATTAGTGAAGAAGCTTTTAATACTATACCAAATTTAAAAGACAGCACTACTATAAAACAAACTAAAGAACGGCATATTCAAGCCCTAATTTGGAATAAGAAATACAAAAAAGCCCATACACTAATAGATAAATTGGTAGAAAGTATACCAAACTCTAATTGGGTTCTGGCCTTAAGAGCTACTTTAAACACCTATAAAAGTGATTTTAAAAAAGGGCTCGTTGATTACAATCGCATTTTAGAAAACGATAGCACATCATTTGATGGCAATCTGGGAAAAGCTAACACTTTAAAAGCTTTAGGACAGTATGAGGAGGCGTATCATTCCGCTAACAATACACTTCGTTTTTACGAAAAACAAAAGGATGCTACCCAGTTTATAAAAAACCTAAACATGCGTTTTACACCTTTTTTAGAAACCAAAGGAACTTACTCTTTTGATAATGGGGATAATGAAGCCTATGCTTTTAATATGAATTTAGAACTCCCAACCTCAACAAAATTTAAATGGTTAGCGAGTTACGGATATCGAACCACCAAAAATACAGTCACAAATAACAAAGCAACATCTAATAATGCATCATTGGGACTGGCTTATCAATTTTTACCCAACATAACTTTTAAAGGAACTGCTGGTGTTACTGCTGCTAAAGCCCAAACTGATGATTACACACAATTACTAACAGATCTGTCGTTTAACATCAAAACCTTTAAATTACAGGTTTTAGATATTGGCTATAAAAGGGAGATTCAAAGTTTTAATGCCGATTTATTAGACCGTGAAATCGTTATGAATCATTTTTATGCCAATTATAACCTCAGTACCAATTTTAATCTGGGTTGGTTTACGCAGTACTACTACACCTCACAAAACGACGATAATACCAGAAATCTATTATTTACCTCATTATACTACAACATATTGAGCAGACCAGCTTTGAAAGCTGGTTTTAACTACCAATACATCACTTTTAAAAACCAGGTGCCAACCATTTATTTTAGTCCAGAGCGATTTAATGCGACCGAAATTTTTATTAACCTAATAAAAGATGAAGTCATAACAGAATCCAAGGAATGGTTCTATGAGCTAACGGCTGCTACTGGTTATCAATTTATTGAAAGTAATACAAAACAAAGTACTTACCGTATACAGGGAAAATTGGGCTATAGATTTTGTAAGCAGACTTTATTAAATGTTTACGGCACCCGAAGTAATATCGCTTCTACTACAGCTGCTGGATTTACGTTTACGGAAATTGGTGTGAGGTTTAGATGGTATTTTATGAAAAAAGCCTATTGGTACACAAAAAAAGGCAAAAGTTAATATCTTTTGCCCTTTTCAAAATGAAATAGTCACTATTAATTATATGATTCACATACTGTCTACGTTATTGATAAAAGATATGCAAATGTAGAGATGATTGTTTTTTCTATACCCCCTGTTTTCAGTGAAAATACCAGAAGTTATTTATTGTACTTCCATTAGCTGAATAGATACGTTATGACTTGTATAAAAGACGTATGCTAACCAAATGAGAAAACAAAACAATAGGAACTATTAGGGTTGGCAGCCATACAAAAGGAAAATAAGTAACGCCAATATTAGGCTGCTCGAATGCTAGTTTTTGAAAAGGGGTCTGAGCGCTTAAAGCTGCTATTGTTAGAATGTTTATAAGCAGAACTAAACAGATAACATTCCAAAACAAAAGTCCTTTATAGCTCACCCATTTTTTAATAAAAACCAGATAATACATAATGGGTGCCGAAAGCCCCGAAATAATATCGTAATTATACCCTCCAAAGGTCATAAGTTCGGGTATTAGGCCTTCCATAAAAACATAAAAAAGGATAATTTCAACAGGAATTCTAACAATATGCAATAAAGTGAGCCATTTTAAATCTAGCGCATTAGAAAATTCACGCCCTTTTTTAGTTAAAAAAATGAGTAAAACAAAAAGAATTCCAGGACCAAGCAAAAAAACAAATCTTGGTGGAAAAACTTCTGTATTTCTATAAAAACCCAATAAACCAAGCAAGCTTACAACAACCATCCAAATAATAATGCCAAAAAGAACCTTTTTACTCGTAAATGCTTTGTAAAAAAACCATAGCGTGACCAACGTCGTGATAACGAAACCTATAGTTACTAGATTGGATATTTCTGTCATAAATTAATTTTTATAACACAAACTTCCATAGAAATCAATAAATATTACTTGACAAAAGGCAAGAAATATGCCTTTTATATTTTTCTTCTTAACCTGCTTAACGTACTATCTGTAATTCCTAAATATGAGGCTATAAACTTTAAAGGCGCATGTTTCAAGATCTGCGGCTTAGTTGTTAATAATTCCTGATAACGTTGCTCGGCTGTTCTATTAATCATCCCATAATTTCGTTTTTGTGATGCCATAAACTCTTTGACCAAAATAGCGCGTCCAAAATCTCGAAAAGTTGGTTTTAGGTGAAAAAGCGTGTTGAGTTCCTTGTAAGAGATCCTAAATCCTTCACAATCTATTATGGCCTGAATATTAGCCTCTGAGTGCACTCCATTAAAAAAGGATGTGATTTCGAGAACGATATTATTCTCAAGAAAAAAATCGGTCGTAATTTCATTACCTTCTAAATCAAAAAGAAAAGTACGCATAAGGCCTTTCTCTAGATAAACATAGTCGTCGCTTATATGGTTCTCTTGTAAAAGAAAATCTCCCTTCTTTAGTTGAATAGGATGAAAACTAGTGGCTATTTCTTCTGCTTCTATTGGCTTAATAGGAACAATACTTAGGATAAAATTTATTAATGAATTTCTGTCTTGATCCAATTGATAATATTATTAATAGTTGCTTAGGAGCCTTGTTTGTTATTCTCTTTAATTGAAACCAAAGTATACTTATCGTAAGCCAATTTATCAAAAACAAAAGATTGCCCAGTATGAAGCCAACGTTTATAAATTAGTTTGCCATTAGCATAAACATATAACTCCCCATCCTTTATTTCTTTTGTAAATACCATATGATAATTAAAACTAAATTACTATATAAAACCAAAAAAGGCAAAAAACATCATGTCTTTCACCTTTTTAATGAAGTTAGAGTAGTAATTAATTACTTTACAAGTAATTTTATGGTTTTATAAGTCGTCGTTTTACTTTTTAAATTACAGAAATACAATCCAGAACTTAAATCCATGCCATCCAGTTTTATTTTGTTATCTCCCTTATTGGCTTCATGTGCCAATACTTTTACCGCAACTCCCAATTGATTGTAAACTAACAAATCAACTTTTTCTGAATTCTGACTTGTAAAATGAATCGTTGTACTTGCTCCCATAGGGTTTGGAGAAGCGAATGTTTTATACAACTCATCACCATGCAATGGTTCTACTGAAAGTGTACTACTTGTTGAAAAGCGCAATTGTTGCAAGGTCATTTCCTTAGTCTCAATCTCACCTGTTTCAGCTAGCATGGTAAACACAATAGAAGTTATATCATGGGTTTCAAAATCTCGACCATTAATAGACGTAAATTCAGAAAACGGAATACTATAATCTTGTAATTCGTTAATTAAAACTATACTGGTTTTATATTGTTCTTCCCAGTTACTTACATGTTCCTTAACCAATCTAATAATTAAAGTTCCTGTGCCTTTGGCTTTAAACTGAAAGCTAGTATAAGCCGATAAATCTATAGGATTAAACTTTGGTGTCAAGGCTCTATAAGCTGCTATATATTCACTTGTATTAGCTACCAACTTGATATTACGTTCTATTGGAAATTCATCTTCATTAAATACCTCTTCGTTAGGTTCTACAGTATAAGTGTTTACAACGGTACTTGGCGCGGCATCATCGTATCCCCAAGGACCATCGGACATAAATAAATCATCAGGTGTTTGTATGCCATCTCCAATTCTAAATCCGATATCAAACAAGTTTCCTGCATCCACTTCTACATTCGTAATATAATTACCATATAAATCTATGGTTGACGAAACATACGCTACAGTATTGGTTTCTGTGGCTCGCAATCCACCATCAAACTTAACGGCTTCACTCCTATTGGTGTTTACAATTTGTAATTCCAATTTTCCGTGATGATACTTGCCTTTTCTAACAAAAACCGTTGGGGGTGTTGAATTGTTATAACTGGTCACTGGTTTTTGAACATCTAATAATCTTACAACTTCTTCACCAAGACGTAATAAATCATCTAAAGAATTAGACCATATTTGGAAATTATAAAATGACACGTTGCTTTCATATTTATCTAAATTCCAATGACTTTCAATTCCGAAGTTAGTATTATCATTTATCGATTTTGCAGACAAACTCAATACAAATTCCAAAGAGCCATCTATATTTCTAATTAAAGCTTTTATAAATTTTTGCTCTTTTATTTCTATGGTTGATACTGAAATTAACTCCGCACCTAATAACCTATCACAAATATATTTAGTGTGTTCGTAAACCCCTTTATCGGTTTTAAGAACAAGAATTGATGCTACAGCTTCGTCTGCTTTCATATAATCTACCGAATAAATGTCCGTGGCATTCGTGATGTTTAACAAATCTGTTGGAGACGACTCTATAACATGATCTTCATTTAAAATTTCTAGTGGGACGAAATCTGATAATTGTAATCCTTTTTTACTCGTTTTTTTACCATATTTAGCTGATTTTGTAAATCGTTTTGCTGACACTTTATCAAATTTGTAATTGTTTTTAGCACGATCAAAGTTTCTTTTATTAATCTGCTCAGACAATCTGTTGTTACTTTCTAAACCTCCTGAATTAGCAGTAGATGTTGGTGCTTCTATAACAGGACAAGCAGCATAACCAGAACATGAAGGGTCTTCACAGTCTATTAAACCGTCACCATCATCATCAATACCATTGGTACAATCTTCTTGTGGTACTGGTGCTGTTGGGCAACGCGCTCCATCATTTTGAGAACTCGAAGGCCCAAAAGCAAATAGGTTAGAATCCATATTGTTCGTTCCTTCTAAATCCTGAACATTTTTTATGACATAAATCGTTCCTGTTTGATTTGCCGATACATAAAAACGTCCAGATGCATCAAAATAAACAGCACCATACGTATAGTTTAAACCAGATAAGATTGGGACTTCTCCTAAACTTTCTATGGAACCGCTATCTGCATTTATACGATATAAAATATTGGTTTTCTTTTCTACGGTGTATAATTTACCATCTACAGCATTAAATGCCCAATCGTGGATGCTTAAACTTTTTGATAAATTTTTTGTTGCAATATAACCTCCATAGTTATCGGAATCTGGATTTAAATCTATAGCATAATATGGTGTTCCTCCTGCTTTTAAATAATAGATTCCTTCGGCACTAATATCTCCAACATACCTTCCGTTGGTAGGCAACTCGTCTATATAAAACGTAAGGGTTGAGAAATCTTTCCCTATCCTTACAATAGATTTTGACGGGTAGCTTAACGACCCCCAAATAAACCCATCTGTTGGGTTATATGCTGCTGCGTTAATAGTGCCTTCTGTTACATCTGTTGCAACTGTATATGAATTGCCCGAGGCCAAATCTATAGCATATACATCATTGTACTGAAACAAGTAGGCATTATAATCGCAATTAAACGGGATGTCTTGCGTGTACACATTTACATAAACGAACACAAGTAATAGTAATATTTTCTTCATGATATTTAGATTTAATACCACAAAGCTATATGATCATAAGTGTTTAATTTTTAATTTTCGGTAGACGAAAATTAAGTGTAGATGAATGGGAGTAAATTAAGGTTAAATGATTTTGGGATAAATTAAATGAACTAGTACTATTATCTAAACAAAATTCAGAAGTCATGTCGAACGACTTGTGTTCAGCTTAGTCTAAATAAAGAAGAAACCACTACAGAAGAATAATCTATTATTACCTAAAACTCACAACAAGTTCAACCGTTTCATCAACTCAGGTCTGTTAGAGCGACTTACGGGAATAACATCTTTTTTTATTAGGACACTGTTATCTTCAATGTCAATGATTTTTTTAATATTGATTATGTAGGATCGATGAACTTTAAGGAATAATGAATCCGGTAGTTTTTCCTCAATCTTTTTTAGAGTTGAATGCACTGTATAATTTTTCTCTTCAGTTTTTACATTGATATAATCGCCTTTGGCTTCAATAAGATAAATACTGGGGATGTCTAGCTTTATTAAACGTCTGTCTATATTTATATACAAATCGTTACCTGAAGTTGTTTCTACAGCATCTGTTGGCGTTGAGTTTTCGACCATTTTAGACGTGGTAGCTTCTGCTTTTTGTATCGCTTTTTCAAAACGTGGTAAAGTAATTGGCTTTACTAAATAATCTACAATACAATCGTACTCAAATGCTTCAATAGCAAAATTAACATCCGAAGTCGTTAAAACTATTTTAGGTGGATTTTTAAGTGTTTGAATAAAATCAAAACCTGTAAAATCTGGCATATGTATATCTAGAAAAATGAGTTCTACATCATTCTGATTTAAGTATTTAATGGCTTCAATGGCATTGGGGAACTCTTCGAGAACATTTAAACTTGAAATATTAGAACATAACTGAGAGATAATTGCCCTAGCTGTAGCTTCGTCATCAATAATAATACAATTCATAAAAAATGATTATAAGGTATTTATGAAATCTGTTATGAGTTGTAAAATAATATCGAAATCTTTTCTGCCTTCGGTACTACCTGCTTTTAAATTATTTTCATAATCGACAGCTACCCAATAACTTTTTTCAAGTCCTAAAATACTAATTTTATGTTTAAGTTTGTGTACATTTTCTGAAGCTTTATTAAAATCATCAGAATTTATGTTCGCATAATATATTTTTTTTTCTTCTGGAAATTCGGCTTTAATAATAGCTACAAGCTTCTTTTCAAAGGCCTTATCCCCTCCAGACATACTATGGATATAAGATAAATTTGGCTGCTCCATCATGCTATTTTTTTAATGTAAAAAAGAACGTCGTACCTTTTCCAGGTTCACTTTCCAACCAAATGTCGCCATCGTGTAAATCGACAATCTTTTTAACAATAGAAAGCCCTATACCTGTAGAGTTTTTACTCTCGTTTAACGTATGGAAAATTTTAAATATTTTTTTGTGATACTGTTTATCTATTCCCATACCATTATCTTTTACAGAAAACTGATAATGATTTTTTAGCGCTTTACATTCAATCTCAATAAGCCCCTTATCTTTATCTATAAACTTAATGGCATTACTTATTAAATTTTGAAATAACTGCTGCAATTTTGTTTTATAGCCTTTTACCGTTGGTAATGGGTTTAAAATGTTAATGGAGATATGCTCTGGAACGTAAAGTATTTTTATTAAATCTTTAATCACACCTCCTAAATCAACATCTATTTTCTCATTCTCTTCAGAACCTATACTCGAGTAACTTAACACATCCGATATGAGTTGCTCCATCTTTTCCAGCGTAGTCTCTATAAGGGTGAAATTTTGCAGACTAGCAGTATCCAGTTTTCCTTCATTATCTTCCTTAATCCAGCTAACAAGGGCATTAATACTCCTTAATGGTGATTTTAAATCGTGAGATACAATGTGTGCATATTCCTGTAATTCATCATTACTTTTAGCTAGCTTTCTTTTTTGTTCTTCTATTAAGGAGGCTGTTCGTTTTGCATCAGTAATATCTCTTATAATACCTTGTGCAGCTATAGGCATCTTCTTTTTATCATATATAACGCTCGCATTTATGTGTACCCATTTGATACTTTTGCTTTTAGTAATAATTCTAGCTGTATAATCTGTAAATGCTCCCTTTTTTCTTAACTCCTTGAACGATTTAAACGCATAATTAGCATCTGGTTTATAAATAAGATTTATTACATTTAATTTTTCCTTACTTATATCATAACCAAATAGATCGATGGCTGCATCATTCATTTTTAAGGCATTACCTTCTAGGTCCATTATTAAATAAGCATCATTAATATTTTCAAAAACACCTTGTAATTGCGATGTTTTTTCTTCTAGAAGCAGCTCCAATTTTTCATTGGCTTCCTTTAATTTTTGAGCCGTATTATATAGCTCTAACGATTTTTCTTCCAGTATTTTTTCTGCTGCTTTCCTAGCGGATTTTTCTCTTTTAAGAGCACGTTGAAGTATGTCAATGTTATCTTGACTCATTAATTTTTGTTAATGATAAACTTAACTTCTGTTCCATCATCCTTAATCTTCTCTAAAACGATTGAAGCTGTAGAATTAAAATGTTCAAACGTTTTGTTCATTAAACCCAAACCAAAATGATGCATAGCTCTACTGGATTTATAAACCATGATTAGCGAATTATCTGTTTTTTCTTCTACTACAAAAGTTGGCAATTCAGCATCAGGATAAATTTTTCTAACTTCTACATGGATATGATTTTCAATAGATGCCAGCATATCTATAGGGTCTTTATACATCCCCATAAGATCTGGGTAACTTGCTTTTAAAACACTAAAGAAATGTTCTGCATAAACAAGTAACAGATCATCAATAGAAATATTGGTGTTGGCGCTTAAGCTTTTAAGAAGCTGCAACATTTCAGAAAATTTGTAAGTCCCAACCGATGTATAAACACCTTCTGATTCTAATTCTGATTGTGAAATTATAGTATCAACCATCTCCAGACCAAACTTATCTTCTACTAGATCTAAAAACTCTGTAAAAACAATTCCTTTCATGTATTTAAATTTTTATTAATTCGTTAATACTCCAATAGGCCAACAAGTTTTTTATTTTCGTCACATAATCTTCATATTTTAAAGGCTTTAAAACATAGCCAGCAATTCCAAGTTTATAACATTCCAACAAATCTTTTTGGTTATTAGACGTTGTTAATATGATTGCAGGAATATGTTGTAAGTTTTTATCCTTTTTTAAAATGGACAAAAATTCCATACCATTAATTTTTGGCATGTTTAAATCTAATAAAATTATGTCAGGTAATTCGTCTTTTTTCTTTAAAATATTTAAAGCTTCATCTCCATTATGAGCCTCTACGATATTATACTTGGACTCTAAAGACGCTACAACTCTATTGAATTTCATAATTTCAATCATATCATCCTCGATAAGAAGAACTTTTAAATTATTTTTCATCATATAAGTTTAAGTAGATGTAAAAATAATGCAATAGAGAGGATATGACTATTTTGCTTCGCTAGAGTGAATTTAAGTGTAGGTGAATAGCAATTAAGTGTCGACGAATGGTTTTACAATTTTAAAGTTAATACTTTTTTTAAATAAGAACTGGTGTAATTTTTTAGCAAACACTAGAGAATACTTACTTTTGAAATTATGATTGACAACTTCGAAAATGAATTCTTTGGAATAGGTATCCAGAATGGAAAAACGCCAGAAAACCTTGGTGTACTTTGGAGATCGGCTCAAAACCTTGGGGCGAGTTTTATTTTTACTATTGGGAACAGATATGCAAAACAAGCCTGCGATACACATAACGCCGTAAAGTCTATGCCCTATTTTCATTATGAGAATTTCGACGAATTTTTTAAAAACCTACCTAAAGGCGCTCGAATTGTAGGTGTAGAATTAACCGACAAAGCAGAAGATTTAGAAAGCTTTCATCACCCAAGACGTTGTGTTTATTTATTGGGAGCAGAAGATCACGGATTATCTAATCAAGCTATCCAAAAAAGTCATTTCCTTGTTAAATTTAAATCGCAATTGAGCTTAAATGTATCCGTTGCAGGAAGTATAGTGATGTATGATAGAGGATTGAGTAAGCCCAGAGCTTAGTTAAACCCAAGTTTACTTTACCAATACTTTCTTTTCAAAATGCCCCTTAGGTGCTTCACAAAGTGAACATTCATAAGTTTCAGGAAGACTTTCAAAGCTTGTATTCGGAGTTATACTTTGAGTAATATCGCCGTAAATTTCATTATAAACCGTTAGGCAGTCTTTACATTGATAAACTTCTTCTTCTATCTTCTCTGAGGTAGCTTCAATAGTTTTTTCCTCTTCACGTTCTGTCCCTAATTGCTCAAAATACAACTGACTTAACTCCATTAAAAGCCCTGGTAATTCAACCTTATCAACATCTTGAACATGCATAATGTATTCTCGCGTATTCGGATCGAAATTTTTAGCGTATAACAAATTATAGGTGTCTCTTATTTTGAAATCCCCAATGGCTTCTGGTTGCTTATTTTTCTCTATAACAATAGAGGTGAAATTATAAGTATCACTCTCATAGCTCGTAATACCAAAAGTTAACCCATAGGTACTAATATCATTTTGATCAAAATTGGTAACGAGGTATTTTTTTAAACTTAAGGCATCTTTATCATTTACGGGAACATGCCAGTTCATCTCTAACATAGAATGGCGCACATTGATACCAAATTTACCCAAAAGCTTTTCCCATTGTAATTTCGACTTGGATGGAATTCCTTTAACAATAAAGGATTTCCATGGTGTAATTGAAATTTTGCCAATTTTATTTTCAGCACATAAATCGCACATAGCTTTTAAAAAGGCTAAATCGTATCTATTATTTCTCCAATATAAGCCTAACCAATAACTATCTGTACCAATACGGTTCATCCCTTCGTAATACGGAAATGGGTAAAAAGGAACTTCTAAAGGCTTATCTACCGTTCTGTTATTAGTATCAACGGCATCACTTACTAATTCGAAAAGTGTTTCAATAGTTTCTGGTTCTTCTTGTAAAACATTTTCAATGGCAAGTTCGATTTTATCCATATCCCAGCTATAAATGAGTGCTGGGTACATATGTGTAGTATCCCAACCAGGAAGCCTAACATATAAATACCAATAATCTTCGTGTCCCGAAGCTATAAAATTCACATTTCCTGTAAATAACGGAACCAAACGTTGCTTGGGGTCGGTGACATTTATTCTTAGACTTAGTTTATGTTTAAATTGCTCTAGAACATATAAATACTTATCACTAGTAAGCCATGAAGTGCTTGATAGTATATCTGCCGAAACATAAGACGATGCTATATTTTCTATACCATCACTCTTAGGCTTAATAAACTTGATTTTATCGAATGTATCAAACTTACTTTTATCTATTTCTTCTGGAAATATAATGTCTTGACGAGAACCAAAAGAGATCGCATCTAAACCCAAGCCTTCTGCTGCCTCACAAATATATTTTAGTTCACCTGGTGACACTACACCTCCGTTAATTCTTAATCTATATGGTTCTTCCATCATGCTAATACTTTTGCGTTATGAAGTATTTCTCTAACTTCAGTTTTACAACTTCCGCAACCTAATCCAGCTCCAGTCTTGTTACACAGTTCTGTAAAATCTGTACAACCCTTTGCAATGGCTTCTTCTATATTACCCGAGCCCACCTGACTACATGAGCATACCAATTTGCCTAACACTGGAGTATCATTCGATGCGCCTCTAAGTAGCGTATTTCGTTTATCTGCCATTTCAATTTTACTCTCGATCATGGTTTTAAACTCGGCAAATTCATTTTTATCACCCATTAAAACAGCGCCGATCAATAAATCATCTTTAACAATACATTTTTTGTAATAGCGCTTTTTTATATCGGTAAAAATAATCTCTTCGTAACTATCATCATTATCAGGAACGATTATATCCCCTATACTACAAAGGTTCAAGTCATTAAACTTAAGGATATTCATTAATACCGAACCATTATATGAACAACTAATATCTCCTGCAATGAAGTTTGCCAATATAGCTGCCTGCTCTTCTGCTGCCGACGTAATTCCGAATAGCTGATTATTAAATTCGGCTATTTCTCCAATAGCAAAAATATCTGGATGCGAGGACTGTAAATGCTGGTTTACTTTTACACCTCTAATACAATCAATACCATTTTCTCTAGCTATATCTACATTAGGTATCGTACCAATAGCATATACTATGGCATTCGCTGTAATAAGCTTTCCACTTTTTAAAGTAATGTTTAATTCTCCAGTATCTTCATCATCAAAAACAGTACTTACTTCATTATCGAAATAAATTTGAATGCCACGCTCTTGAACATCTAGGGCCAATAATTTACTAGAAACCTTATCTAATTGACGCTCCATTAAGCGAGAAGCTCGCTGAACAATAGTAATCTTGGCATTCTTATGCTTCATAGCAGCTGCCAACTCCAAGCCTAGCAATCCACCTCCAACAATAACAACGTGCTGCTCTTCTGGTGGTAAATTTGTAGCATCCAAATAAGCTTTAAATCGATCTGCATCAATTTTATTACGCATGGTAAAACGCCCTGGTAAATCTATTTGAACGCCCTTAGGTATAAAAGCACGACTACCAGTTGCCAAAATCAACTTATCAAACGTATGTTTTTCATTGTGGCTGTCTGTTACAACCTTATTTTCTTTATCTATGTTTGAAATAGATGTTTCAGAATGCACATGAATATTTAACTTATCAAGCTCTAATTTTTTAATTTTGAGAAGTTGCTCCCAAGTTAATTCCTCGGTAACATATTCGGGTAATAATACTCTGTTATAAAACAAATTAGGTTCCTTTGAAAATACGTGAATTTCATCAGCTTCATTAAACTCACGATAATTTTGAACAAACCTGAATGCCGCTGCACCAGCCCCTACAATAATTATTTTTTCAATAGGTTTTTTATATTTTGAAACCGAAACACAGGTGAATTTAAAATCTGGTTCCTTTGATGTTGGATCAATATGTGTATTGGTCAAGTTGTTAGTTCTGTTCAAATCACTTTGAAGCTGCTTGCCCCAGTGCATTGGTAAAAACACCACTCCTTTTTTTATGGTATCGGTAATTTTAGCTCGTACTCTAACAACCCCATTTTCGCTTTTAATTTCAGCAATGCTACCATCTTTTAACTTGCACAAATAAGCATCAACTGGATTGATCTCTAAAACTGGTGTCGGATAATGTGTTTTTAACCTAGACACTTTTCCTGTTTTGGTCATTGTATGCCATTGATCCCGAACGCGCCCTGTTGTTAAAATTAAAGGAAAGTCCTCATTAGGCTGCACCGAAGTGTTTTTAATGGTACTCGGTAAGTTAAATTGCGCCTTTTGATTGGGAGTGTAAAACTTTTTATCTTCAAAAAGCCTAGGTGTTCCTTGATGTCTGTGCTCTGGTACTGGCCATTGAAATGTCCCTTCACTTTTTAATCTATCATAGTTTAAAAACGACACATCAATATTGGTCCCTTTGGTCATGGATGCATACTCATCATAAATTTCACTGGCATTATTATAATTAAACCCTCTAAAACCCATGCGTTGCGCAAAATCACAAAAAATTTCAACATCTGGTCTCGCCTCTCCTGGCGGATCAATTTCTTTTGGTAGGTATGAAATACGTCTTTCAGAATTTGTCATAGTACCCTCTTTCTCCAACCATCCTGCTGCAGGCAATACTAAATCTGCATAAGCTACAGTATCAGATTTATGTGAAATATCCTGAACCACCACAAATTTAGCGTTCTTCATGGCGCGTTCAATTTGATGTGTATTTGGCATACTCACTAAAGGGTTTGTACAAACAATCCAAACCGCTTTTAATTTGCCACTTTCCAGGGCATCGAACATTTCGGTAGCTGTATAACCTGGTTTGTCAGATATTTTATCGACACCCCAAAATTGGGCAACTTCCCGCCTATGCTCCTCATTCATTAAATCTTTATGAACAGCCAATAAATTAGCCATACCTCCTACTTCTCGCCCTCCCATAGCATTGGGTTGCCCCGTAAGTGAAAAAGGCCCAGAACCAGGCTTGCCTATCTGGCCTGTTATAAGTGAAAGGTTTAATAGTGATACATTCTTATCGGTTCCTACAACACTTTGATTAAGTCCCATAGCCCACATGCTAATAAAACCTTTAGAAAGCCCTATAATATCTGCTGCTTTTTTAATATCTTTTTCTGGTACACCACAAAGTTTTGAAGCTTGTTTTATAGATGTTGAAAAGATCAGGTCTTTGTAAGCAGCATAACCTTCTGTATGATTTTTGATGAATTTTTCGTCAATTAAACCGCGCTCAAATAAACGCCTTCCAATAGCATTATAAAGAATGATATCTGTTCCAGGCAGCAATTGCAAGTGTAGATCTGCAAAATTAGCAGAATCTGTTTTACGAGGATCGATAACTATAATCTGAACATCCGGATTTTCCTCTTTACGCTTTTCTATACGTCTAAAAAGAATGGGATGGCACCACGCTGGATTTGCTCCTGTAATTAAAAAACAATCTGCTAACTCTATATCTTCATAAGAGATAGGCACACTATCTTCGCCAAATGTTTTTTTATAACCAACTACCGCAGAACTCATACATAAACGCGAGTTGGTATCTATGTTATTGGTTCCTAAAAACCCTTTTGTTAGCTTATTGGCTATATAATATTCTTCGGTAAGACTTTGTCCAGATACATAAAAACCGACACTATCGGGTCCATATTTTTTTATGATAGATTTAAAAACACTACTAGCCCTATCTAAAGCATCATCCCAACTTACACGCTCTCGGGGATGAGATTTGCTCCATCGCATTTCTGGATATAGAATTCTGTCTGATGTATCATTGACCACATAATGCAAATTCATGCCTTTAGAACAAAGCATACCTTTATTAACTGGATGCTCCTTATCACCTTCGACAAAAACTTTATTATTGATGTCCTTTTTAACAATGATACCACATCCTACGCCACAATAAGAGCATGTTGTTTTTACTTCATTCTTAATCATTTACAACTGTGTTTTACACGAATTAAAGCATTATTTTTATTGAAAACAAGGCTTGCCTTAATTATTGGCAATACCCTAAAAAAGCCTTTTTAAATCATTAAATTGATAAAAATAGGTATACTAAATACATAATTTAATTTCTCTTAAAATCTTTGATTTGTTATTCCTGCGCTACTGAAGAAACAGACCAGTATTTTTATATTGCAGGAATAACAATCACAAAGAAAACCTCGAAAACATGTTTTCGAGGAATATTTTTAACTCTCAACCTTTATAGTTTTTAATCCCTTAAGTTCAGGGTTATCAATAGTTACTTTTGTCATATTTTCTTTTTCATCAGCTTGAGAAAACTTAATCGACAATGCCACAACACCTGTTACAATTACAACTAAACCGATCATAAAATAACCTTGTGAAACGGCTGCGGATGATGCTGCCGACTGTGCTGCTTTTATGGCTTCTTCTCCTAAGCCTTGATTTGTAGCAATGGCAGATTTTTCTGCTAAAGCAGACTTAGATTTTAGTAAAAATGCGGCTAAAAAAGCCCCTACATTACCACCAGCTCCCACAATACCAGATACCGAACCTATCGCTTTTTTATTGATAAAAGGAACTACAGAAAACGTTGCTCCTTCTGCCATTTGAACCGATAAACTGAATAATATCAAGAACACAATACCAACAATGATACTTGTTGTTAATGAAAAAGTGACGAGCATAATACCTTGAAGTGTTAATATGAATGATAAGAACAATACCCGGCCTCTCAATCCTTTTAGCTTTCCAAATTTATCACCAAAAAAACCACCTAAAGTACGTGCAAAAATATTCATCAATGCAAATGATAAAACAATATTACCCGCCGTAAGTCTTTCTAACTGAAAGGTGTTTTGAAGATAATCATCCATAGTACCGTAAACCGTAAGCTCGATACCAAAACTAGCAGCATATACGATAAAAAGAATCCAAATTCTATAATCTTTTAATACAGCCAGAAAACCAACTTCATCCTTTTTCTTGGCTATCTCTACTCCAGAAGCTTTTAAGTCTTTAAGGTTTCCTTGTGGTGTATCTTGCGTAAAAAAATAATATACAATACCCATTATAAAACAGATAATACCTGCGACTACCATAGAATATCTCCACGCTTCTGCTTCTGCCACACCAAAACTCACAACTGCTGCTGCAATTAAAGGCATCCCTAGGCGGTTAGCACCACCACCAAGATTACCCCAACCAGCAGATGTTGCATTGGCGGTTCCAACAATATTGGATGCAAACATTAAAGAAGTGTGCACCTGTGTTATTACAAATGACGCACCTATAAACCCAATAAACAATCGACATATTAAAAACTGAAGCGGTGTTTGTACCAACCCAAGTAAAATTACAGGGATAGCACCTAAAATTAGTAGAAAGGTATAACACAATCTTGGTCCGTATTTATCACATAATTTACCAATAAGTAAACGTGCAAACACCGTTCCTGAAACTGCTAAAATGATAGAGTTCCATTTTTGATCTGGGGTAAGCCCTAAATCTTTAACGACATCTGGCATAAAAGGTACGATACCAAACCATGAGAAAAAACACATAAAGAATGATACTGAAGTAATCCAGAATGTGCGTATAGATACATCTTTAAAATTGAAAAGTGCTAATTTCGTTGCTTTTTGAGCTTGTGCATTAACCATAACTACGTATTTTAATTTGACACAAAACTAAGTATTTTTACTTAATTTAAGTAATAAAAAATACGTAACTCTTAATAAATATCAGATTGATAATTAAGTATTATTGATTTTGAGGATTTGATAAAATAGGGGGTAAAATCTATGAGATTTTTATGATTATGCCTTAACTATATTTTATGAACCTGTAGATTACAATTCAAAAAAATACGTATATATAATTCAACGAAATAAACTTTTAAGGATTTGGCAAAATCATCTTTTAAATTCCAATAAAAACAAATTGGCAAATCAAATAAGTTGATATTCTTTAGCTTTATTACTAAGCTCCATAATATTTTTCACATCTAACTTTTTCATCAAGTTAAAACGATGCACTTCGGCAGTACGCTTACTAATTTGGAGTTCTTCAGCTATAACTTTATTATTTTTAAGTTGTAAAACCAAACTAAGTATTTGTTTTTCCCTTTTGGTAAGATGAAAAGGGTCTGTAACAGATTCTTTCTTGGGAGTAGTTGTCGCATTTCCATTTACGAAATTATTCATAATAATGGCAGATACATCGCCTGTAAAGTACTTACCTCCTGAAGCTACTTTGGTTAGGGCCTTTAAAAATTCATCTTTACTAGCTCCTTTAAGTAAATAGCCATCGGCTCCTGCCTGAATGGCTTGAACAACATATTCTTCTGAGTCGTGCATAGACAATACTAAAGTCTTCACATTTTTATGTTTCTTAGAAACCTCAGTGACCACCTCTATACCATTAAGTTCTGGCATTCTTATATCTACAATTAACAAGTCTGGTTTCGTACGTTCTAAAACTTCTAAAGCTTCCTTTCCATTGGATGCTTCGTCTATAACGACTATATCCTTCTGGTCTTCTAAAAGCGCCTTAATACCATCTCTTACCAGCTCATGGTCATCTGCTAAAACTATGTTTATCATACCCTAATATACTTGAATTTAAGTACAAAAATAACAATTTTAAGTAATATTACTTATTTTCAGACTTTAAAGCAGTTACTTGAATTTCAATTTTCATTTTCTCATCTGCAAGCGATGCCGAAAACATGGTCGCTGCTGGCCTAATTTCACCAAAGTATTTCTTTAATACTGGCCAACAAAATTCAAATTCGTTAGCATTAGGTAAAATATAAGTCACCCTTACCACATCCGACAAATTAGCATCTGCTTGTTCCAGTGTATTCTTTATATTAATAAGGCATTGTTCCGTTTGTTCTGCAACGTCATCACTAATGGTCATGGTATCATAATTATAACCTGTAGTTCCAGATACAAATACCCAGTTATCTTGTACAACCGCTCTGGAATAACCAATATTTGTTTCAAAAGGAGAACCTGAACTTATTAATTTTCTTTTCATATGTATATGCAATGTCTTGAGCGCAGTTAAGACCTATTTATATTAAACAACAAATTAAAAAACCTCTCGACTGCGCTCGAGGGACTGAATAAAAAAATTCAAACTAAGATAACGGAATGTTTAAGGTGACCCTTGTTCCTTTACCCTTTTCAGAGTTAAGAAATAATCGACCGTCTATATATTTTATACGCTCTTTCATAAAGGTCATCCCCATACCCCCTTCTCCTGTTTTTATATTTTTAACCTTATTGGGGTCGAAACCCTTGCCATCATCATCAATAACAATACTTAGTATACGTTTACTATGCGATAACGACACTAAAATGTGTGTAGAATCTGCATATTTTATAGCATTATTTATGGCTTCTTGTACAATTCTGTAAATATTAATTTCTGCAAGGGAATCTAATCGCTCAGCAAAATCTGTTTTATTATAAAGCACGATATCTTTTCCCGTAAGCTTTGAGAGCTCTTGAGTAAGTTTAGTAATAGCTGGAACAATACCATAATCTGCTAATTCTGGAGGTGTTAAATTAAACGTGGCTGTCCTTACCCCTTTTATGATATTAGATGTTAACTCTTTTAAATGCTTAATCTTTACAGCTGTTTTATCAATATCGCTTATATCTATACTCTCCAAATTATATTTCAATCCCGTAAGCATTTGCCCTATGCCATCGTGTACATCCTTAGCAATACGGTTTTGCTCCTTTTCCTGATTTTCTATGATCTTACTGGAAATGGTTTTTTGCTGGTTCATCTTCTCTTCAAAACTAGCTTTGGTCAATCTTTCTATTTCAATTTGACCAGCTTTTTTCGAGGTAATTTCTGATGCTATAATCAACAATTCTGATTTATCGTCTGTAGGACTAAAAGGTATGATTGACATTTCCAACCATACTTCGGTATGCTCTTTTGTTGTTGCCTTAACTTCGCCTTGCCAGCCTGTTTTCTTGTGCTTAGAAACAATATCATCTATAATGATTTGCTCATTTTCATGAATTGACAACACTTGGGAAAAAATGGCACTGGTATTGAATTTGCTAAACTTAAATAAACGAGAAAATTTATTACCCATATGCGTAACAACCCCATTGGGAGTAATACGAGCAAATAATAAAGTCTCATCCATAGCATGGCTTAAAGCTCGCAATTCTTTTATAGATTTTTCTTTAGCTTCACTTAGCACATCTGCATCAAAAGCCATTTTTTTGGCGCGTTTCTCGGCTTCCAACAATTCAGACAAGCTATTTTTAACGGTTTTAGCTGCTGGCCAAAAAATAAAGAGAAATTCTCCCAATAAAAGCAACAGGGTTACGGCCATTAGGAACGTTTCCAAGTTACGCAACCACCCTACTTTTTCTTCAGCTTCTAAATCGAATTGGTTAACAATTTGATCCATTTTCAATAAAAATACACCTTCATTTTGCTGAATAGACTTTAATTCATCTGTAAATGCTAAAGTTGGGACTGTAGAATCAGTTTCAATCTTTTTTATAATTGAAAAGGACGCCTTGTTTAAGGCATTGAAGGACATATTAATATCCTTAAACATACCTAAAATGACATCGCTGTTATTTCCTGGTAGATCAAGGCTATCACTTCCTTCTTGTAGTGCATAATGAGACGACTCCCATAATTGAAAAGTCTTTTTTAAGTCTTTTTTTAATCTTAACCGCGCTTCTAAGTTATTTTCTATAGATATTAATAAAACTTCTTTGGTTAACTTCTGACTTAGCATACGCTGTCTACCAGCTACATTAATAACCGTAGAGTCACTTTGTTGGGCATTTAAATGTTTTCTAATAAGAATCTGACTAATAATAACTGAAAGTGCAATGGCACTTAACGCAATAATATACAAACGGCTTAGTTTATCAAACGTACGTTGATCTAAAGAATTACCGTTTTTACTCATGTCAGTTAGAATTAATCTATCGCCTGCTTTACTAAAGATAAACTTTTGTCCGAAAAGTTAAGTTTTAAGGCTGCTTCATGTCCTTTATCAGACATTTTAACCCAGGTTTTTTTTAGGATATCGATAACCTTTTCATCATCGTGCTTAGCAGCAAACTCTTCAAAATAATAATCCAAGAAAACCAAACATACCGTATCTTCTAAAACTTGAGATTCCTCATTTTTTTTGATTAGTTTCTTGTTTATTAACAAAGACACCCTTTCTATAAATTGGGTATCGTATCCCACCTGATTAAGAATTTCGGTAGTATACTCTACATGCATTTTTTTTAAGGTTTCTCGCCATTTTAAATAACCAACGCGATTCATTGGGTATTCATCTCTTGCGATCTTCCAGCGACAAATGTGCTGTGCACGTGCGGCTATTTGAAGGGCTCTTGAAGCATTCGGATTAAACTGCAGCAACTTTCGAGACATACGTTGAGAGTAAAGCAATTCCTTTGGGTAATCTAAACCAAATACATGGTAAGTATTTATATCTTCTGAGTTTTTTTTATCTATTAATGCTATGGTAGTTTCAAATCTTGTTGGCTTCATTTTGTCAATTAATTGTTTAGAACGGTCGTTAACTTTTGCTTTTAGGGCGAAAAGTTAAGATTAGTTCATCAATCTGCAAAGCCAATATACACATTTCCGTCTTCAATTTTAACAGGATAGGTTGCTATTTTTAAATCTTCTCCTGCCAGATTAGAACCATCTTCTAAAGAAAAGTTCTTTTTATGCATAGGGCATGCTACTTTAGGGATATCATCTTTATCTCCTATCATACCAAGCGACAACACCATTTCCATTTTATGTGGACACAAATTTTGTGTGGCATACCATTTAGAAGTTCTGGTAAAATTATAAACTGCTATTTGTTTCGTTTTATATTTAATACAGGCACCACTATTTTCTGGGAAATCGGATACTTCTCCAACTCTAAACCATGTACTTACACTGTCTTCTGAAACCGATTGGTATTGTTCTAATATGTTTTGCATGTTATAAAATATTATTTAAATCAAATTATTTTTATTTTGGCGTTCCCTTTCAGGTCGGGCTTTACGCTATATCTTTTTTACCTGTTCTCAATACATTTTGCTCATACTTCACAAAACATTCGAACTGTCATAAAAAAGGATGCCGCTTCAATCCCTAACACAGGCTTATCCGTCGAGCCTTTTTAATTCCAAGCTTTAGGCATTTTTTGGTCGCGCATAGGTACAAAAACCAGATTATCATCTGTATCATCAGAATTAACGAAATGTTTAAAACGCTTCATCATTTCTGGACTCTCAATCGCTTGTTTCCACTCGCACTCATAACTATTGACCAAACCTTGCATTTCTAATTCCAATTCTTCTGCAATCCCAAGAGAATCTTCAATAACAACCTGTTTTAAATACTCTATCCCACCTTCTAGCTTATCTAACCAAGGAGCTGTTCTTACTAACGGACCTGCTGTACGTATGTAAAACATCAAGAACCTATCTAAGTATTTAATGGCTGTTTCATCATCTAATTGTTCTGCAAATAACACGGCATGTTTTGGTGTAGCACCTCCGTTTCCACATACATATAAATTCCATCCGCCATCTACAGCAATCAATCCAAAATCTTTCCCTCTTGCTTCGGCACATTCTCGAATACAACCAGATACACCGCCTTTTAATTTGTGTGGTGAACGCAATCCTCTATAACGATTTTCAATTTCAATGGCAAAGGTCACACTTTCATGCATACCATAACGACACCAAGTAGAACCTACACAACTTTTAACAGTACGAAGTGATTTACCATAAGCATGACCACTTTCAAACCCAGCATCGATAAGCTCTTTCCAAATAAGAGGTAATTGATGTAGTTCTGCTCCGAATAAATCGATACGCTGGCCACCAGTTACTTTTGTATATAAATCATATTTTTTAGCGACCTGACCAATAACAATTAACTTATCCGGAGTAATTTCTCCACCGGCAATTCTTGGTACTACAGAATAGGTTCCGTTACGTTGAATGTTTGCCAAAAACCGATCGTTTGTATCTTGAATACCAACCTGGCGGTTAGGTGTTTCCATAGTAATACTTGCAAATATTGAAGCTACTAAAGGTTTACAAATCTCACAGCCATGACCTTCTCCAAATAGATTCAAGGTTTCTTGGTAATCCTTTACCTTATTTATTTTTATTAAATCGTAAAGTTCTTGTCTGTTAAAGTCGAAATGCTCACAAATGGTTTCTTTAACTTCTTTCCCCAGTGATTTAAGAGATTCATTAACCAAATCAACAACCATAGGTTTACAACCACCGCAACCTGTTGTTGCTTTTGTTTTAGCAATCACATCACCTAAATTGTTACAACCACCTTCTGTAATCGAAGTGCATATATCGCCTTTAGTAACACTTTCACAAGAACATACTTGTGCAGCATCAGGAATATCCATCACACTACCAAATCCGCCTTCACCTTCGCCTCTGGCACCAACAATCAATTCTTCTGCATCTTCTGGAATTGGCAAACCATTCAAATAAATCTGGTGCAGCATATTATAATCAGATGCATCACCTACCAGAATACCTCCTAATAGCTCTTTACCATCATGACTAACATTTATACGCTTATATAAATTTTTCGTTTTATTCTCATAAACTATAGAGTATCCTTTTTCAACTGGCATAAACGGCTCTCCGTAACTTGCTACATCCACACCAATTAATTTTAATTTGGTAGACATATCAATATCCTCTACCATAGTTACATCGGTATTTCCCAAAATTTGATTTACAGCGACATCGGCCATGTCATAACCTGGTGCTACCAAACCATAAATCATGTTATTGTAAAGCGCTACTTCTCCAATAGCATATATTTCTGGGTCTGATGTTTGCATTTTGTTATTTACCACAATACCACCACGAGTTCCCATTTCGAGGTCACAGGTTTTACCTAACTCATCACGAGGTCTGATTCCTGCTGAAATCACTAACATTTCAACATCTATCTTGTCGTACTCACCAAATTCCATACCTGTAATGGCATCATCTCCCAAAATCTTATTTGTGGCTTTAGAAAGATGTACATTAATACCAATAGACTCTATTTTCTCTTGTAATACTTTACTAGATCTTCTGTCTAATTGTCTCGGCATTAATTTAGGTGCAAATTCCACTACATGTGGTTCCAATCCCATATCCATAACTGCTTTCGCAGCTTCCAATCCTAGAAGTCCGCCACCAAGAACAGCTGCTTTTACAGTCTCTGTTTTACCTTTTTGAATGGCTTCCGCATAAGCAAGCATCGCCTCTAGATCTTCTATAGTTCTATAAACAAATACACCTTTTTTCTCAATACCATTAATGTTGGGTACAAAAGGCACAGATCCAGTAGCCAATACCAGATAATCGTATTTATAATTTACATCTTTTGCAGTGGTAATTTTCTTTGATGAACGGTGTATATCCGTAATACGCTCATTTGTAATCAATTCAATACCCTGTTCTTCATACCATGTTCTAGGCGCCATCTCTAGGGCTTTAGCATCTTGATTATCAAAGAATTCACTTAAATGAACGCGATCATATGCAGGTCTTGGCTCTTCTCCAAAAATGGTGATTTTGAAATCTTTTGTGTTTTCCTGAGCTACAAATTTTTCACAAAATTTATAACCTACCATACCATTACCGATTACAATGATTTTTTTCATATTTACGTATTTAAGTCACAAAACTAAGTAATTATACTTAATTTTTAATACATAAATGAAGTGAATTATCTGTTAATTATGAATTATTAAAGATTTCTCAAATTCAGAGCTGGATAATTATTTATAAGGCAAAAAACCTGTATTAGAATTACACATACTATTTATTAGCAGCTACCGTAATAATAATACTTTTAGATGCAGGTGTTTTGGCCGTATGGGCATAATTATCTATAGGTACCAATACATTAGCTTCTGGAAAATAAGTGGCACAGCAGTTCTTAGGAATATCGTAACCGACAACCTTAAAATTGTTAGCTTTTCTAATTTTACCATTGAATTCTGAAGTTAAATTTACGACTTGATGTTCTTCAAGATTCCTTGCTTTCATATCTTCCTTATTCATGAAAATAATTCTTCTTTCGTTAAAGATACCACGATACCTGTCATTAAGACCATAAATAGTCGTATTGAATTGATCGTGACTACGTATGGTCATCATAATTAGTTCTGAATCCTTAAGTTTCCACTCTGGTAATTTATTTAAAGAAAAATTTGCCTTGCCAGTCTTTGTTTTAAATTTTCGTACTCTAGCTCCATTAGGCAGATAAAAACCAGATGGTGTTTTAAGTCTTTGGTTATAATCTTGAAATCCATCAACCACTTCCTGAATATCATCACGAACTAGGTTGTAATCATCTTTATACTGTAGCCAATTAATTTTAGAGCGCTCTTTTAAAGTAGCATGTGCTATATTACAAACAACAGCAACTTCACTTAACAATTTATCCGAGCAAGGTTCTAAAATACCTTTGGTAGACGATACAACTCCCATAGAGTTTTCTACACTTTGGGTTTGAACCCCTGTTTTTTGATAATCTTTTTCTGCACGGCCTAAACATGGCAATATCAAAGCTTCTTTACCTGTAACCAAATGCGAGCGGTTTAGTTTCGTACTAACATGTACTGTTAAATTACAATGCGCCATGCCTTGAGCTGAATAGTTCGTATCCGGAACTGCAGAAATAAAATTACCTCCTAAACCAAAAAACACCTTGGCTTTTTTCTCATTCATGGCTGTTATGGCATCAATTACCGAATACCCGTGCTTTGTCGTAGGTTTAAAACCGTATTTACTTTCAATTTTATCTAAAAAGGCTTGTGGAGCTGCTTCCCAAATCCCAACCGTTCTATCGCCTTGTACGTTTGAATGTCCGCGGACTGGACACGTACCCGCACCTTCTTTTCCTATACTTCCTTTTAATAATAATAAATTCACTAGTTCGCGAATATTATCAACCGCATTTTCATGCTGCGTTAATCCCATGGCCCAACAAACAATGATCTTTTTCTTGTTTAAAACTAAATCAAAAACGGCATCAAAAGTCGGTTTAGAAACGCCCGATAATGCCAGGCATTCTTCAAAACTGAATCGCTTTAAATCTGAAATAAAAGCATCGTAGCCATGTGTATGTTCTTCAATAAAGTCTTTATCAAATACATGGCCTTCTAACGTTTCTTTTTCCAATAATTTTATCAATATGGCCTTAATAAAAGCGACATCACCATTAATGGTAATAGGCACAAATACATCGGTTAGTTTTGTACCGCCAGTTAATAATTTAATTGGACTTTGTGGATTTGTGAATTTAATGAGTCCCGCTTCTGGCAAAGGGTTTATGGCTATAATTTTTCCACCATTCTTTTTACATTTTTCTAAAGCCGTTAGCATTCTTGGATGGTTGGTACCTGGATTTTGACCAATTACCATAACCAGTTCTGCCTTATATAAATCATCTAAAGTTACAGAACCTTTCCCTATACCTAAAGTTTCTGAGAGTGCGCTACCACTTGCTTCATGACACATATTAGAGCAGTCTGGAAGATTGGCAGTACCAAATTCACGAACAAATAATTGATACAAAAAAGCTGCTTCGTTTGTTGTTCTTCCCGATGTATAAAAAACCGCTTCGTCTGGGTCATTTAAAGCATTTAAATGGTCTCCAACTTTTTTAAAGGCAGCTTCCCATGATATAGGCTGGTAATGTGACGCGCCTTCTGCCAAAAACATAGGTTCTGATAGGCGCCCAGATTTACCAATTTCAAAATCGGATAATTTAGCAAGTTCTTCAACGGAATGGTCTGCAAAAAACGCGTGGTCAATTGTTTTCTTTTGCATCTCTTCAGACATGGCTTTCATTCCATTTTCGCAATATTCTCCCAAAGAGGAACGCTCATCGTCTGGATCTGGCCATGCACAACCTGGACAATCAAAACCACCTTTTTGGTTTATTTTAGTAGAAATCTTAATAGCATCAATAGGTTTTATATACTTTGAAGCATGATTAACTGCCGACTTCAATGCTTTAAAACCTCCGCTATTTTTGGCTGGTTGCGTGACTTTTAAGTTTTTAAATTCTTCTGGTGTATTTGCTTTATCTAATGGAGATGCACTCATAAAACTATGCTATGTTCAATTTTTTATTATTGGTAAAATTAAGTTTTTTTAAAATAGCCATTCTAACTACCCTATGAAATAATTACTTCCGAACGGTTTTAATAAATTTTTAAATACGGATATTGGAAAATAATGTGGATATGTTATTTAAAATTCATTTTTACGAAAATTTTCATAATCCTCTTTATAGTCTAAATCGACATTTTCTAATTTTGGTTTAAAGACTTTTACCAAAGAAGCATATTTTTTGAGAAGCATTTTAGCCCCTTTATCATCTTCTAGCTTTAATAACTCCGATAAATATACCTTGTCGAAAATAACGGGAACTCCAGAAATACCATTTGCATATGAAGTTGCTACAATTTGATTGGTTTTGAGTGTGAAATTTTGAATTAAGGTATTTAGAAAATCGGCATCCATGAATGGCTGATCTGCTAAACAAATAAGAACAGCATCAACCTCAGGTTTTAAGTTTAAAATATGTTCTGCTGCACAGGCTATAGATTTCCCTAAACCTAACTCCCAATCCTTATTTTTAATAATAGAAACAGGAAATTTACTTATTTCGTCACTTATTGTAGTGTAATTGGCTCCCAACACTACAAAAACGTCTTTAGAATCAGTTTTTAATGCTGTTTCTACGGCATGCCCTAAAAGTGTTGTATGTCCCCAAGCTAATAATTGCTTAGCAGTTCCCATGCGTTTTGAAGCGCCTGCAGCTAAAATCACTATTGAAATATTTGAAACGTGTTTAGACACTTTAAAAATATTTAAGAATGGATTTTGCCCGTCTTTTTACTCAACGATATTGGATCTTGTTTTCTGCCCACGGACAATATTTCTGACACTATGGATACCGCAATTTCCTGTGGCGTCTCAGAACCAATATTAATACCTGCTGGTCCATGAATTATGTCTAAAAAGCTATGTGATACATCAGGGCAATATTCTATAAATTGAGACAACAAATCGTCTCTTCGTTTTGATGGTCCCAATAAACCTATATATACAGGATTCGTGTCTTTTAGCTGTACTAAATACCTTAAATCATTAGCAAAATTATGAGTCATCAAAACGACAGCAGTCTGGCCATCAATGGATGCAGTTTCCATATGCTCTGCAGAAACAGCTTGAAAACTAGTCGCTCCTGGAAAATTTGCAATGGATTTCGACTCCGATGGTCCCGAAATAATAGCCACTTCCCATCCTGTTAAAGCGGCATATTTACACAATTGCACGGCATCATGCTCTGCCCCTATAATTACAAGTTTAAAACATGGGGGCATATTTTGTTTAAAAAGTAACGGTGCTCTATTAGCTTTTATATTTTGCGTATGGTTTTGTAATGAAAAAAATGCGTCTTTAATTTTAACCCAAGATCCTATGCCAGAAGCAAAACCTTCTTTTTTATCAAAATAGGACCAAATCTCAAATGAACTTCGTGCTTCCAATGCATTGGAAAAAGCTTCTTTAAAAGCATTGTTAGGTTTAAATATTTCTATTAGAATATATAAAATACCTTCGCAACCCAACCTATATTGACCATCATAGGTCATTATCTTAGATTCCCCTGTTTTAAAAACAGATTCAGACTGTAGTAAAATCTCCTTTTCTACGCACCCCCCACTTACAGCTCCAATCATTTTGCCATCTTCTAAAATGAGCATGCGCACCCCAGGCTTTCTATAAGAGGAACCATCAAGCGCTACTACAGATGCTAAAACCGATTGGATTCCTTTTTCATCAGCTATTTTAGCTTGATTAACAATGTCTTTAAATTCATGTGTCATAAATGAAGCTTACCCTACCACTTTTTCTAAATCCATATTACTAATATATGGTTGCTTAGTCAATCTTTTTCCTGTGGCTTTATAAATAGCATTAGCTACTGCCGCACCTACAGGCGGTAATGTTGGTTCTCCCAGACCAGTTGGTGCGATATTATTTTTAACAAAATGAACATCTACCTGCGGTGTTTGTCCCATTCTTATTAGTTGATAGCTATTGAAATTATTAGATTGAGGAACCCCATCTTTAAAAGCTAATTCAGAGTACATCGTATGACCTATACCATCAATAACCCCTCCTTTTACTTGGTTTAATGCTCCCAGTGGATTAACAACAACACCACAATCTACAGCGCAGGTAACCTTTTTTACAACAGGATTTCCATTTTCCATAACAATGTCAGCAACTTCTGCTACATGAGTGTTATGACAATAATAAACAGAGAATCCTTGATATACTCCAGGATCTGTTTTACCCCAATTAGATTTATCGACTACCATTTTTATGACACCTTGTAAACGCTCTGGACTATACTCTATATTGGGTTCTGGGTTATTTTTTACATTTTCTAATAAATCTAGATGCAATTGTACACGATCAACTTCTAAAGTTTCAGCCAATTCATCAAAAAAACTTTGTTCTGCACTTGCCAAAAAGTTAGTATATGGCGCTCTCCAAGCTCCTGTTGTGATATTACTTTGATAGTTTACAGTATCAACTTGATAATTCTCTAAAGCTGCTGCTGGAAAGAAATTTGGGATCAACCCGTACATATTAATATTAACGGCTGCTTCTTTTAAATGGTAACCTGTTAATTTTCCATCTTTAATTGATGCTGCAATTTTATATTTGATTGCTGGTCTGTAAACACCTGTAGTCATATCATCTTCTCTTGTAGACACCATTTTTACAGGTTTCTTGATCTTGTCTGCAATTTCAACTGCTTCATATACAAAATCACCGTATAGTCGTCTACCAAAACCACCGCCCATTCTTGTCATCTCCAAATGAATGTCTTCGAGTTTTCTATCCAACATATTAGATACGACTTTTGCAGCATCCTCAGGCGTTTGAACTGGACCTACTAAATGGACTTTTTCTGGAGTTACGTTTGCAAAAAAGTTCATAGGCTCCATACAATTATGAGGTAAAAACGGTGACTCGTAAGTACGCTCTAGGATTTTGTCTGCATTTGCAAATGCTTTTTTAACATTACCGTCTTTTCGCCTTGTATCAAACTTTTCACCATTTAATAAATCCAATAATATTTTATCATGAGATTCTGTACTTTCTAGCTCAGAATCATTTTTCCATACGGCTTTAATCGCTTTTTTTCCTTTTATGGCAGCCCAAGTGGTTTTAGCGATCACGACCACTTTATCACTTTTGCTTAATTGTGCTGTCCAGCTTTTTTTATCACCTTCTAAATGTGCTCTGGCTTTCTCGCCAATAACAACAACATCTATAACACCCGAAAGTGCGCGTGCAGCTGTATCGTCAAAAGATTCAAGTACTTGTCCGAATGCAGGAGGCCTTAAAACAGAAGCATACACCATACCTTCCTCTTTGTAATCTAAACCAAACAGTGGCTTTCCTGTAATAATCTTATCAATATCTACATTACTTGTATTCTTGCCAATGATGGTAAAATCTTCAGGGTCTTTTAATTTTACATCCTCTGGTACGTCTAACAGGGCGGCTTCTTTTACAACATCTCCATAACCAAGAGTTTCGCCTTTAGGGTTTGTAATGACACCTTGTGAAGCCTTGCACTCTGAAGGTGAAATCCCCCACTTTGCTGCTGCTGCATTTACCAACATTTGTTTCGCTGTAGCCCCTGTCTGCCTTAAGGGTTCCCAGCCCAGTCTTATGGATTGGCTACCACCAGCTAGCTGTCGGGTGTAGTTTTCAGTATCCAGCACACCTTGCTCAATATAAACATCGTCCCAAGGCACATCCAATTCTTCTGCAATGAGCATTGGCATTGAGGTTTTTACGCCTTGTCCAATTTCTGGATTTGGTGAAAATATAGTGACTTTCCCTTCATCTGAAATTTTTATAAAGGCATTAAAATCATTAAAGTTTAACTGGCTAATATCTATAGGTGGTTTTACATCAGATTTACAAGCTGTAAACAAGTTAAAGCTAATAAGCATACCTCCACTCGCTAATGCCGAAGTTTTTAAGAATGACCTTCTACTAAATGTTTGTTGTTTTGAAAGATTCATTTTGTTTCTTATTTATTGAGGTTTAACTTATTTTATCTGCTGCTACTTTTACAGCTTTTTCTATACTATTATACGATGCACAGCGGCATATATTTCCATGCATGGCATCTCTTATTTCTGAATTGCTTGGATTCGAATTCTGGTTCAAAAATGCGGAAGCTGTCATAATTTGTCCCGATTGGCAATAACCACATTGCGGAACATCAATTTCTTTCCATGCTTGTTGTACAGGGTGACTCCCATCTTCTGAAAGCCCTTCAATCGTAGTAATACTCATACCTTCTGCTTGTGAAACTTGAAGTAAACAACTTCTCATAGCATTACCGTCAACATGTACCGTGCAAGCTCCACATTGCCCTATTCCACAACCAAATTTGGTTCCTACTAAATCTATGTGGTCTCTTAAAACCCAAAGCAGAGGAGTGTCTTCATCTACTTCTACAGTATGCTTTTTATTATTAATTTTTAAATTGAAGGTTGCCATATATAAAGTATTAATATTAAACTAAATGTATTTTTTCTAAAAATACAAAAATATAAAAGCCAGCATGAATTATTACTACTGTTTTAACATTCTCTTAAGACATTACATAATCTATCTTTTTAAGAAATCGATAAGCGCCTTAAATATCAACAGAATAGCTTTTCAGAATACAAATAAATCGTTTTTGTTTTTAAAATTTATATAAACATAATATCATCTTTTGAGACCTTTTTCTTCATTTTAATTTTTAGATTTGTCAAATACAAGAACTACTTATGGCAATAATTTCTTCCCTTGGACTTATTTTAATTACCTGTATTATAATTTGGAGAGCTTGTGATGGCTTTGAAATGGCATCAAACTATCTTGGTAGAAATATGAAAGAAGGCATTAAAGGAGCTACTATCAATGCCATAGGAAGCAGTTTACCCGAATTATTCACAACACTTTTTTTCTTATTTGTTTTAAAAGATAAGGATGGGTTTTCTGGTGGTATTGGTACAACTGCTGGTAGCGCTGTTTTTAATGCCATGATTATACCTGCTGTCGTTATTTTAGTTGTTATTGGAAAAGGTATTTCTTCTAAAATTGAAATTTCCAGAAAAGTTATATTACGTGATGGCATATCATTAATTCTTGCTGAATTAGCATTAATTTTCGTAATTACTGGGCCTTCTTTAAATTGGATTCACGGGCTTATTTTAATGGTTCTATACTTTATCTATGTAGCTTATATGCTAATAAGTCAAGGTGCTGGCGATATAGAAAACGATTATGAAGATGAAGCCGATGGTGGCAATAGGGTTGTTGCGTTATTTAAAGGAGATTTATCGACTGTTATTTTAGGTGACTCTAAAATCAATAAAGCTAAAGCTATTGGTTTATTAGTGCTTTCTGTTTTTTTTATTGGCATAGCTTGCTTTTGGCTCGTTGAAGCTTGTGAGCAATTTGGAACGGCTATTGGTATGCCTATTTATTTTGTTTCTGTAGTTCTGGCTTCTGCTGCCACTAGCGTACCAGATACTATTATTTCTTACAAAGATGCTATGAAAGGTAATTATGATGATGCTGTTGCCAATGCTTTAGGTAGTAATATTTTTGATGTTTGTTTTGCGCTTGGTTTTCCGCTATTTCTGTTTACGCTTATTTATGGCCCTATTGAAATGAGTTCTGAAACCATTGAAAATGTTGGACAATTGCGCGTGCTCCTTTTAATTTCAACCATTATAGTCTTCTTTATATTTGTCTTTGCTAAAAACGGTATCAAGAAACTTCATGCCAAATTATTACTTGTATTGTATGTTCTGTTTGTTGCGTACTCTATTGGAAAAGGGGTTAGCTATGATATTCCTGTTATTAATGAAATATCGAAGCTACTTTCTATGATATCTCATTGGTTTTCTAACATTTTCTAGTTTTAACACAATAACCCTAAACTCTATCAGGCAAAATTATGGATTCGTGCAAATCATTTTGTCAAACCTAAGTTTATAAACTATAGCTAAATCATAATAATTTAACATAATCTGCATTTTTTTTAGAGATCTGACAGGTTTTAAAAACCTGTCAGATCTGCTTATATCTTGATTTAACTATAGTTGAAACCTTTACAGAAATAACAACGAACTCTAAATTAAATATTTTTTAAATCGAATTCCCAATAATTACTAAAGCTCATCCTCACTCAAAACAATCAAGAAATCGTTTTCTGTAAGTTCGATAGCCATATCTTTATCTGGGTTAAGTTTTATTCCAAAATTATCATCTAATGATTTGCTTAAGTTCCCTTTTCTAATCCCTAAACATATTTCATCACGCTGATGAGTGCAGAAAATAGTATCTGCAAACGTGATCTGTTGTGGAAACGTATCAAAGTATAAAGTGGCTGGTTTTACATATATTTCGCTACCATCTTCAGAGAAAATATCATCATAGAAACTTTTCATTAATGATTCTTCACTCAATTGTGCTAAAATCATGGTGATTAGTTTGTTACTAATTATAAAATCATCCACATTAGTTTGTGTAATAATCTCTTGATTTTCTGAATTTAAAACTTGAGTAATTATATGTAGGCCATTATAGTTATTGACCACTTTTCGTAATAGTAGAAGGATAATAAGTGTATCAGAATCTATTTTATCTGCAGACTGCTCTTCCATACTTTGAGATAAAATAACAACTGTATCGTAGCTTTCAGGATTAACAGTTTGTAATTTATCTAAATCTAATGGGTTCGAATCATGGAGGTTTATGTTAAAGTCTTCATATTCTGCCTTGATATCTTTTATAACACCTTGTAGTTCTTCAGTAGGTGCGTCAAACATAATATCAAAACCCGAGCCTTCTAATAAATAATCTGTGGCCTCTTCTATAAAAACTTCAGCAACCTTGTGCCAACCCAAAATAAGAATGCGTTTCTTTTTCTGTTCTAAGCGTTTGTCAATAATTTTTTTAGAGGTATCAGGAAAAAAATACTGCTTACCTTCAAAAGCGATTGTAGAATCATCTTCTGCTAAAATAACTATGGTATCTCCATTTTTAAGTACAGTATCGCTAGGTGGGCGTAATATCAATCCATTTTCTTCAGAATAGATCCCTAAAGGAATCCCATCCTTCATATGATAGCTCAACTTATAGAAATTAGTATGATTCCAATCATCTTCATAAAAATAAATCTCACAACCGTCAAATGATAAAATTTCTTTATAAACGGTATCCAACCCACTCGTTAAAGATGTCTGGATAAGCAGTTTCCCCATTATATCCCAACTATCTATGGCAATAATATTTTCATCTTCAAAAAAGCTAATGATATCTCGTTTTTCCTTAGTGAAAATTTCGGCTATTATTGGTAGCTCATTTTTACCATCCTGGCATGCTGTAATGGCTAATATAGACTTAACAGATTGCACATCGCTTGCTACTTTTTTATCTGTAGTCGCGCTCTCAGAGCAGTTTGCCAGTATAATTATAGAGCGTGCAGATTCTAAATTGACACGCTTCAATTCGTTAATGTTAGCATAATCCCCCTGTGTTGTTATAACCTCTGTGGTTAGTGTATCTGGAAGACGTTTTGTAATCAGATTATCCATAATCTCTTTGTCCTCTCTGGATAAAATAACTACTGAGGCTTTAGCTTCACTTTCATTAGCTAAAATAAGTTCTCTAATAACATCAACAACACGCTCATTCCAACCTAAAATGATCGTATGATTATGTTCTATAACCTTGCCCCTACCTTTTCTAAAATCGTAAAGCATGGTGTCTAATGCCGTCGTAATAAAACCAATAAGCATAGACAACAAAATAACGCCTGTTAAACCAGAAAGAATGGTTAAAATCTTGAGATAAGTTGGTGCATCATTATCCTGATTCATATTTCCAGGATCTGTCATTTCTAGAAACGTCACCCATATATCTCGAAAAATATTACCTGTATAGTCTAAACTAGGAAATAGGTTTATAAGTAACAATCGCAACCCCGTGAGGACTACAAAAACAACGATAAATAAAATTAAAAGGCTTTTAAATATGGATGCGCCTCCTTTGCTTAAAAAACGTTCAGCCCTGTAGTTTAAACGCTCTCTGAAAGAATTTTTCATAAGATATTAAGTAGGGTGGTTAATGATTGATTAGTTTTTAGGTTTTCAACCTTAGGGAATTTAATTCATTTGTTCAACAAATTCTGCCATAATGCCTTTAATATGTGCTGAAGACATTTCCATGATGACACCCATTTCAAGAATCATTTTTCTTTCAGATTCATCAAAATGACCATCGGAATATGCCACATCTAAAGCACACTTAATTAAAAGCTCCTTACCATGCTCGTTTAAAGATGGTCCTACATTTTTTAAATAAGTTGAAATATCGCTAGAATCTGCTTGTACTTCTTTTATATAATCATCTAATTGGAAAGAGGACATATCGTTATGCCCATACTTATTAATGATTTTCAGTACCATCACTTTTTCATTGTTGTCAATCACACCATCCGCCAACATAATTTTCACCATAACATGACGTATAGCTTGCTCGTACATAGCCATAAACGCCTCTCTATCATTAGACGCTGTATTATTTATAACTTTTGTGATAAAGGTGCCTTTGCAATGGTCGCACTCTACATATTCTCCTTTGTTTCCTAAAGGAATAAGTGGAATAAAATATAAAGTAAAAAACTGAGTGACTTTTCTGTGTCTGTATCCTCTATCGGCTTCGCATTGCGGGCAATTAAATGTTCCTGTAGCTTTAGTTGAACGCACACCTCTAGTTCCAAAAATGATCATAAATGTAGATTAGGTTAGATTAAAATTTTGTTTAAATATAATAATCTTAACTTAAAAAACTAAAAATAGTTATCTAATCAACGAAGATTCTTTAGGTGTATTCCTTAAACTAAAAAGCTAAATGACAAGAAGTTCCTTCCCTATTTTGGTAAAAGCTTCAATAGCTTTATCTAAATGATGACGTTCATGTCCTGCTGATAACTGAACCCGTATTCTTGCTTTTCCCTTTGGTACTACTGGGTAGAAAAAACCGATAACATAGATACCTTCATTTAATAATTTTGAAGCAAATTCTTGCGCCAGTGTTGCTTCATATAGCATAACTGGTACTATGGGGTGATCACCTGGAACGATGTCAAAACCAGCAGTGGTCATTTCCTTTCTAAAATATTGGGTATTGGTTTCCAGTTTATCACGAAGTTGTGTAGATGTACTTAATATATCTAAGACCCTAATAGAGGCTCCAACAATAGATGGCGCGACAGTATTCGAAAACAAATAAGGCCTAGAACGTTGTCTTAGCAAATCAACAATTTCCTTTCTAGCTGCCGTGAACCCACCAGAAGCACCGCCCAAAGCTTTACCATAGGTACCAGTTATAATATCTACGCGCCCCATAACATGTCGATACTCATGTGTGCCTCTACCTGTTTTTCCTATAAAGCCTGTAGAGTGGCATTCATCAACCATTACCATAGCATTATATTTATCTGCTAAATCACAAATTTTATCAAGCTGAGCTATGGTTCCATCCATGGAAAAAGAACCATCTGTAACAATTAACTTTCTACGCGCATCTTCTGCTTGAATTAATTGTGTTTCCAAATCCGCCATATCATTATGGGCATATCTAAATCGCTTTGCTTTACACAAACGAATTCCATCTATAATGGATGCATGATTTAAAGCATCTGAAATAATGGCATCTTCCGCTCCTAAAATAGGTTCAAATACCCCGCCATTTGCATCAAATGCAGCTGCATATAAAATACAATCTTCCATCCCCAAAAACGCTGCTGTTTTTTGCTCTAGTTCTTTATGAATATCTTGTGTTCCGCAAATAAAACGAACAGAAGATAACCCATACCCATGCGAATCAATAGCCTTTTTACCAGCATCGATAACATCTGGATGGGACGACAGCCCTAAATAATTATTAGCGCAAAAATTCAATACACCCGAGGATGCTGTTGTGCTAATTTCTGAACCTTGAGGTGTCGTAATAATTCTCTCGGATTTATACAGCCCTGCAGCTTTAATTTCTTCTAGTTCATTCTGTAGATCATTCTTAATGTTAGAGTACATAATCCTAAATTTATTTTATATTTTTTCAAGTTTTAAAGTATCACTTCATATTGGTCTTTCAACTCACGAATCATCGTTTCTGTAATGGACCATAAATCATATTCAGGCTTCCACCCCCAGTCCATCTGTGCCTCAGAGTCATCTATAGATCTTGGCCATTCTTCAGCAATTTCTTGTCTAAAATCTGGTTTATATTCAATTTCAAAATCAGGATAAAGCTCTCGTATTTCTGATGTAATCTCTCTTGGAGAAAGACTTATACCTGCAATGTTATAAGATGTTCTCACTTTTATATTTTCAATTGGTGCTTCCATAACCTCTATAGTTGCCCTAACAGCATCATCTATAAAAATCATAGGCAAAATAGTATCTTCATTTAAAAAACAAGTAAATGTTTTATTTAAAACTGCTTTATGGTAAATATCTACCGCATAATCTGTTGTACCACCACCAGGTAATGACTGATATCCTATAATACCTGGATAACGAATGGACCTAACATCCAAACCGTATTTAACATGGTAATATTGCGCCCAATTTTCGCCATCTACTTTACTAATACCATATACTGTCATTGGATCTAAATAAGCATTATTGGGTGTATTATCTCTTGGAGCAGCTTTTCCAAAAACCGCTATTGAACTAGGGTAGAATACTTTTTCTATACTATATATTCTAGCAACTTCAAGAACATTTAGCCAGGTTTTTACATTGAGATCCCATGTTCTTAAAGGAGCTTCTTCTCCTTTGGCTGATAAAATAGCTGCTAAATGATAGATTTCTGCGACTTGGTATTGTATAACGACTTCCTTAATTCTATCTATGTCTGTGGCATCTACAACTTCAAATATACCATCTGAATCTTCACTCTTTTTTAAATCTGAAGCAATAATATTTTCTTTTCCATACCTGTCCTGCAAGGCCTTGGTAAGCACTCTACCTACCTGACCATTAGCTCCTATTACTAAAATCACCGTATCCATATTTAAAAGCATTATTTACTATCAAAATTAAATAATGAAGCTTTTAAAATAAAATACTAAATAAAAATAAGCAATAAAATCTTAATAACAATCAATAAACAGTTATATTTACTTTTTAAACACTTAATAATTATCTTTTGCAATAATTTTTATTTAACATATTATGGAAAATTTGGATCAAACGGATATTACGATACTTAGAATTTTACAAAATGACTCTAAAAAAACAGCTAAAGAGATTGCTAAAATTTTAAATTTAACACCATCTCCTGTTTACGAACGCATACGCAGGCTTGAAAACCAAGGTTTTATTAAGAAGTATGTTGCTATACTTGATAAAAAATTGATTGAACGATCGGTAACGACCATATGCCAAGTATCTATGCGCTATCACAGCGAAGCTTTTATTGAGAAGTTTGAAGAGCAAATTCAAAATTTAGATGAAGTTCAAGAATGTTATCATATGGCTGGTCAGGTAGACTTTATTTTAAAAATAAATACCAAGGGACTAGAAGACTATCACAATTTTGTAAAATATAAACTTTCTAAAATTGAAAATATTGGGGTTTTGAATAGTACTTTTGTTTTGAAGGATATCAAAAACTCCTCCGAATTTTATATCTAACAACCCAATTTATATCAATAAACGAAATATTAGCTAGCTAATCATAATAAAAATGACCATTTTCCCAGTCTCAACTTCCACGCTTTCGGAAAAAGAATTAGGTGAATTTATAAAAGACGCCTATTCATTAAATAAAAACTTCAGCTGTAAATTATTCAGAACAGGAATGAATCATACTTATTTTCTTTCTGATAGCAACACAAAATATGTCTTAAGGGTTTATTCTTATAACTGGAGGTTTAAACTTGAAATTACCGAAGAAATCGAGCTTTTAAAGTTGTTGAAAGATCATAATTTAAGTGTTTCCACCCCTATTGAAGATAAGAACGGTAAGTATATCCAAGAAATAAATGCTCCAGAAGGCATTCGGTATGCTGTACTTTTTTCGTTCGCCCAAGGCGAAAAAGTTAGGTTTCTTAAAAAAGAGACTTGTTTCCTAATTGGATCACTAATGGCTAAAATTCATAATATTACTTTAAATAAAACCATTAAAAGAATATCCTATGACGAAAAATCACTTTTAGAATTACCTTATCAATATTTAACTCAATTCTTTGCTGAGAAATTACCAGAAATGAAATTTATTAAAGAAATTAGTAAATTTTTTCAGAAAACCGATTTCGAAAATACTCAAAAAGGCCTAGTCCATATGGATATTTGGTATGATAACATGGCTGTGTTAAATGAAAAAGAAATCACGTTTTTCGACTTTGATTTTTGTGGCAATGGTTGGCAGGTTTTAGATGTTGGATATTTTTGCAAACAACTATTTCATGTAGAAAGTGACAAAAAAGAGTACGAACTTAAAATGCTAAGCTTTTTAGATGGTTATCAAAGCATCAGGGCATTATCGGAAAATGAACAGAAATTAATTCCTAAAGCTGGACTAGTCGTTTTTGTTTTTTATTTGGGTGTTCAAGCTCAGAGATATGATTGGTCAAATATTTTTCTATCCGAAAATTATCTTAAAATGTTTACTGGAAGAATGAAATCCTGGATGGAATATAATAAAGAAAAAATAGAGCTTTAACTAGCTGATTTCTTGAACAAACTCTAAAGTGCGCTTTTCGTTATAATAAACATTCTTTTTATCTACAAACCCCACATGACCGCCATGTTGAGGCATTTCCAAATAAAGATTAGAATTGTTTTTAGCTTCTTTTACGGGGTAACATTCTGGAGATAGAAACGAATCGTTTAAAGCATTAATGATTAAGGTTGGAATCTTAATGTTTTGGAGAAATTGCAGACAACTACACTTTTCATAATAATCTAAAGCATCTTTAAAACCATGCGCTTTAGAAGTATAAATATTATCGAAATCAAATAACGTTTTTATGGATTTGATGTCTTCAATACTTAGATCTGCTTTAAAATTTTGCTGCTTTATTTTTAAACGGTCTACTAAATGTTTTAAAAATCGATCATGATACAGTTTATTTTTTAAGGTATGCAAAGCTTTAGCTGAACCATACAAATAACAAGGTACAGACGCTGTAATGGCGGCTTTTATTTGCTTGGGCACAACATCTCGTTCTCCTAAATATTTTAAAATCATATTCGCCCCTAAGCTGATGCCTTTTAAATAAATTTCTGAAGACCCTTTTTCTGAAATAACGTGAGCAATAACCGCCTCTAAATCTTCGGTAGCTCCAGAATGGTAACTGCGGAATTTCAAGTTATCTTCACCACTGCACCCCCTAAAATTAACACAGACAGCATCCATATCATTATTATTAAAAAGTTTTGCTACCCCTATCATATATGGTCGCTGCCCGTTTCCTTCTAGCCCATGTAACAGAACGATAAGTTTATTGGTTTTTGATTTTGAAAAACTCCAATCCAGATCAATAAAATCACCATCAAACAACGTGATACGTTCTCGTTTTTGATCTACACGATCAACACGCCTAACCAAACCTGAATATACAGTTGACACAAACCCATTTTTAAAAAAGAAAGATGGTTTATATTTTGATTCTATTACTGGCATATTCTGGTGTTCTATGTCCTGGATTTAAATTTGATAAAAATCAGGCTTCTAAAGATGTAAATTTAAAATCGATGCCATTAAACAAGCCTTTATCGCTTAATTTTAATGAAGGAATGACCAATAAAGCCATAAACGAAAGTGTCATATATGGTGCATAAAGACGACTCCCCATCTTTTTAGCCATGGCGTCTAATTCGGCATATTGCTTTCCTATGGTTTCACCGTCTTGGTCGCTCATTATACCAGCTACAGGAAGCGGCACTGTTTTCTCTTCAGTATCTGAAACGGCACAAATCCCGCCTTTATGGTTTATAAGCGAGTTCACCGCCTTACAAATAGCCTCATCACTAACGCCAACGGCAATAATATTATGAGAATCATGACCAACAGAGGATGCTATAGCACCTTCATTTAATCCGAAGTTTTTAATAAAAGCTATGGCTGGTTTTTGATTTTGATATCTATTAACAACTGCCATTTTAAGAATATCACTTTTTATATTTGAAACTAGGTTTCCACTTTGAGTATAAGCCTCTTCAATAAGTTCGTTTGTTACTAATTGCCCTTCTAAAGCTTCTATAACACGGATTTGTTTTGATGAGGACTCAAATCTAAAATCTAATACTTCTTTTTTGTTACAATTGAAATTATTAAGGTTTTCAAAAGCAACTGGTGGTATTAAAGATGCTCCTTTATCGAAAACCAATTTGCCGTTAATATAGGTTTGAATGGTTTTAAAATTGACTAAATCTTCTACAATAATAAAATCTGCAAGATCATTTTCTCGCAACAAACCAACGTCTAGTTTATAATGTTTTACTGGGTTAATACATGCTACTTGCAATACTTTAAAAACATCTATGCCTTTTGCTACAGCTCTGGCACATAAATTATTAATATGATGCAATAGCAAGTCATCAGGATGCTTATCATCACTACAAAACATCATATTTTCAAAATGTTTTGGTAGCAAATCTATTAAAGCGCCAAAGTTTTTAGCGGCACTTCCCTCTCTAATGAGGATTTTCATTCCTTTTTCAAGTTTTTCTAAAGCTTCTTCATAAGTAAAACATTCATGATCTGTAGAAATTCCTGCTTGAATGTATTTGGTAACATCATCGCCTCTTAAACCTGGGGCATGACCATCTATAGGTTTTTTATAATGTTTTGCCCAAGCGATCTTTTTCATCACTTCATCATCATCAAACAGTACACCTGGGTAATTCATCATTTCTGCTAGATACTTGATATCTGGGTTTTCTAGCAGTGTTTTAATCCCATCTGAATCTATAACGGCTCCTGCCGACTCAAAGGTAGTTGCTGGCACACAGGATGGTGCTCCAAAATTAAATTTAAAAGGCACACGTTTTCCATTGGCTATCATAAACTCAACACCTTCAACACCCAATACATTGGCTATTTCATGCGGGTCTGAAACTGTAGCAACCGTACCATGCATTACCGCCAACCTCGCAAATTCACTAGGTACCAACATAGAACTTTCTATATGTATGTGGGCATCAATAAAACCAGGAAGGATATACTGATTTGTATTATGGTCTTTTTCTTGAATAGAAACAATTTTTTCTTCCTTAAGAGTTATTTCTCCCTTAAAAATACGTTTGTTTTGTATATCGACTATCTGCCCTTGTAGTTTCAAATTATATTCATTGTTAAATAGGTTTCTTCTTTAATGAATGACCTCATTATTTTAATTCTACTTTTAAAATATTTTTTGTGTTTTCATTTACCCTAAAACGATTATCTGCTCGCTTACCTATTATCCAGACAATATCCTCACCAGAGCACAACAATCTAATTTGTTCCTTATCCAATAAGGATAGTTTTTCGTCTTTAAAATACTTGCTTAATTTCTTTTTTCCAGACATTCCCAATGGATAAAACAGATCGCCATCCCTCCATTTTCTGATGGTTAACGGATATGTTAACAAAGCCTTATCTACATAAATAACATCTTTACTTTTTAATGAAACAGTATTGGCTTCATCAAAAAATAACATTCCTAAGCCTGTTTTCACCTGTTTATCCGTTTCTAGAATTGTAGTGATCTGCTCCTCTGTTTTTAAATTGACAGTACTTAATAAAAGATGTTCCCTATCCTTAATTAAACGATGCGTTGCAGATACTATCTGTTTTCCAGATTGAGCATCTAACAGATTAGCCACATCATGCCATTCTGTAAACCCATACGTCTTAAATATCTCAAACAAATAAGCTTTAGGATTGTTTAATTTTTTAAATTCAGAAATCTTGAATACCTTTTGGTGTTTATCAATCGTTTCTACAACACTATCTATAACCGACTCTACACGTTCTTCAACAATATCTGAAGTATCGTTTAAATTTCTGAGAGTATTCTGAAAGTTTTGCAGTAGTTGTGGATTGATTTCTTTTAAAATAGGAATCACATCATGCCGAAATTTATTTCGTAAATATTTAGTTGATGCATTACTACTATCTTCTCGCCATTTAAGATGATGTTCTTTAGCATACGCTTCAATAGCTTGTCTAGAAAAGGGCAATAAAGGTCTAATAATATTATCGTTCACTTCTGGAATTCCTTTTAAACCGTCTAAGCCAGTACCTCTGGATAAATTAATTAAAAAAGTTTCCAGGTTATCGTCTGCATGGTGCGCTGTTAAAATATAATCGAATTGCAATTGTACTGCTAAATCTTCAAACCAATAATATCGGAGTTCTCGAGCTGCCATTTGAGTTGATAGCTTATTTGCTTCAGAATACGCCTTAGTATCAAAACTTTCAATAAATACTTCTAAGTCTAAATTTTCTGCTAATTGTAATACAAAATCCTCATCGGCATCGCTCTCATGATCTCTTAAATTAAAATTACAATGTGCTAAAGCAATATTTAAGTTTAATTGATGACATAAATGCGCTAGAACTACACTATCTAAACCTCCAGAGATAGCAATAAGAAGCTTACTATCACTTAAGAAATCCAAATTTTGATTGATATGTTTTTTAAAATCGGTTATGTTTTTAAATTTTAAGTTTATTGAACATCTCGTACAATTCTTTTTTATCCGCTTCGGTCATATAGGACATAATAAATGCCACAGCAAACCTTTCCTTTAAAGTCACGTAATAATCCTGAAGAACCTCTACTCCATAAGTCTTATTTTTCACGCTCATAAATACAAAATCTTGAGACCCTATATGTACATCTTTTTTTTCTTCAATATATTCAATATCCATCGCAGATTGACGAAACATTTCTTTAGCTTGATCCAAGTATTTTTCGGGTGTATCTACATTTGGGTAATTTTTTAAATTTTCTGCATTGATAATTATGGAAGGGTTAAAAGTGGTTACAGTCCCAGGTTCCGATTTAAAAACATTGAATAACTTAGCGACATTAATCATAGAAGCATCCAATGCCTTTTTTAAAGATTCATTATCTCCAGAAGCTATATCTTTACCTGATTCATAAAGCTCCTCTGCCTCTTCATTATTTAATACATACCAGTCTGGATTTACTGGGAGTTTAAACTTAAAATAAGTATTATCATAAACACCTTCTTTTACAGAACCATAATCAAAAGACAATGGAACATTTACATTTTTTTTACAACCAAAAACCAATAAACAGATTATTGAAACGTGTATAATTTTTTTCATAATACAAACTTATCATTTTAAATTTTCTCTTTCGTTTCCTTTAGTTTAAGAGATAATATTTTTTGTTAATATTTCTTTTGAACTCTTGAATATAACCAAAGTTAGTACTTTTTTATCTCGCTAAGTCGCAAAAGCACCAAGATACTACTACAAACTAAGACCGAACACTGCTTACTGAACACTGAACACCGCTTACCGTGACTGAACACTGCTCACCACTCACTAACTTTCTAAAACCGTTCGCATAGCCTTAGCTTTAACCAAGCATTCCTCATATTCTTTTAAAGGATCGCTCTTTGCCGTAATAGCACCGCCTACAGAATAGGACACATATTCTTTGGTCTCATTATAAAGAATACTTCTAATAACTACATTGAAATCGAAATCGCCCGTTGGAGAAAAATACCCAACAGACCCAGAATATAGTCCGCGTTTGGTTTCTTCTAAATCTTCAATAATTCGCATGGCCGAAATTTTAGGTGCGCCCGTCATACTTCCCATGGGAAATGTACTTTTTATAATATCGACTGGATGTGTGTTCTCCTCAATAGTTGATACTACCGTAGAAATCATCTGGTGTACCTGATCGAATGTATACACCTTGGTCAACTCCTCTACTATAACACTCCCTTTTATGGCCGTTTTAGATAAATCGTTACGTACCAAATCGACTATCATAATATTTTCACTACGTTCTTTGGTATCTTTAGACAAGGCTAATTTTAGTGCTTCATCTTCTAATATATTTTCCGAACGTTTGGCCGTTCCTTTAATAGGTTGGGAAACCACTGTATTTCCTTCCTTTTTTAAATAGCGTTCTGGAGAAGCAGACAACAAATATTTATCTCCGAATTTTAAAAATGTAGCAAAAGGTGGTTTTGAAATACTATTCAGTTTTAAATAAGCTTCTAACGGATTAATACTGGTGTTTTCAGCATAAAACTCCTGACAAAAATTAGCTTCATAGATATCGCCTCGATGAATGTGAGCCAGCATTTTGTTTACTTTTTCGAAGTACTCGTCTTTATGGATACGAAGTTTTATTTTGATATCGTTTGAAATTTTCCCGCTTAGTTTACTCTGAGTACTGTCGAAAGACTCAGCATGACCTGCACTCTCACTTTGAATATCTTTTAAATCATCTTCAAACTCATCATCAACACAATTTAAATACTTGATTTCGACCTGATCACCTTTGAATAAAAATATTTTTTTAGGCTGAAAAAAGTACAAATCAGGAAACTGTAAGCTATCAAAGTTATTAGAGCTTAAATCTTCTACATCATTTTTTAGATCGTACGTTAAATATCCAAAAACCCAATCTTTTACATTGGTTTGGTATTCTTTAAGCATATCAAAACTACCATCAAAATTTGTTTGGATACTCGTAAATGCATCTACAGCCAATACAGCTTCGTAGTTTGAATGGCTTTGCTCGTAGTTATTAGAATCCAACCAAACAACATCATCAAATTGCTGACTCCAAATCAGTAATCGACTTTTAAATTGGTCTGGATTATCTAAACTGTGAATTTGTGTTGTCCTCAATAATAAAATTTAATGTGTAAAGTTAGTTAGAATCCTTAAAAAATTATAAGTTTTGTAGTCTAAACAATAAAATTGCTATTTTTCACGTCAATCAAAAAAAATTTAAACTACTTCTATACCCCATATTTATGTTCACTTTAAAAAACGAAAAATTAAAAATAGCTATTAAAAAAACTGGAGCAGAATTGTGTAAAATCGCTTCGGTTAAAAACAATATTAATTTTATGTGGGATGCTAATCCAGAGGTTTGGGGAAGCTTCGCTCCTAACCTTTTTCCTATAATTGGTGCTTTAAAAGACAACACCTATATTTTTGACAAACAAAAATATACATTACCAAAACATGGCATAATAAGAAACAATGAGCAATTAGAATTGCAAGATCAAAGTGAGGATACTTTGACTTTTAAATTAAGTTATAACGAAAACTCATTAAAAATGTATCCTTTTAAATTTGAGTTTCTTATCACCTATCAACTCATAGACAATAGGATCAATATCACACATACTATTAAAAACCATGGTGATAACATTATGTATTTTTCGTTAGGTGGACATCCAGCATTTAAATGTCCTGTGTTTGAAAATGAAGACTATGCAAATTATGTTTTGGAATTTGAACATCCCGAAAATTCTGTAACCCATCTAATAAATATGGAAAATGGTCTTATCTCAAATAAAACCAAACCTATTTTTAACAACTCCAATAGTTTAGCATTAAGACATGATTTATTTAATGAAGATGCCCTCATTTTTAAAGACCTGAAGTCTAAAAAGGTAACGTTAAAAAGTAAATTGCAAGGTGCTATACTTAGTGTTAGCTATAAAGATTTTCCTTATTTAGGCATTTGGGCAAAACCAGATGGCAATTATGTTTGCATTGAGCCCTGGTTAGGTATAGCCGATAGTGAAACCACCAACCAAAACTTAACAGAAAAAGAAGGTATTTTAACATTGATACCACAACAGGTATTTAAAGCATCTTATAGCATTGAAATTCACAATAGTCATTTATAAATATTAAGCTTAACTTTGCCAGCTAAATAGCACTATTTTGAGTTTTGAAGATTTAAATTTAAATACCCCACTTTACAATGCTTTAGACGACTTGGGGTTTACAACACCTACACCTATACAAGCAGAAGCGTTTAATGTTGTTGGTTCTGGTAAAGATATGGTAGGGATTGCACAGACAGGTACGGGTAAAACCTTTGCCTACATGTTACCTATTCTCAAAAACTTAAAATATTCTACCCAAGAAAACCCTCGTGTTTTAGTTTTAGTTCCTACTCGCGAGTTGGTTGTGCAGGTTGTAGATGAAATTGAAAAACTCTCAAAATATATTAATAATCGTGTTTTAGGGGTTTATGGAGGTACTAACATCAATACACAGAAGCAAGCTGTAGCTGAAGGTATAGACATATTGGTAGCTACTCCTGGTAGGCTATACGACTTAGCGTTAAGTAGGGTTTTACAACTTAAGTCCATACAGAAATTAGTTATTGACGAAGTAGATGTCATGCTCGATTTAGGATTCAGGCATCAATTAATCAATATTTTTGATATACTGCCCGAACGTAGACAAAACATTATGTTTTCGGCAACCATGACCCAAGATGTTGATGCATTGATTAGTGATTTCTTTAAAAACCCTGAGCGTGTTTCTATCGCTGTTTCGGGGACACCTCTTGAAAATATTTCTCAAACACGTTATAATGTCCCTAATTTCTATACCAAGGTCAATTTGTTGACACACTTAATAAATGATACTGAAACGTATAATAAGGTTTTAATATTTGTCGCTTATAAGCGTATGGCAGATCGTTTGTTTGAAAAGCTAGATGAACTATTCCATGATGAATTATGTGTGATCCACTCCAATAAAACCCAAAATTACAGGCTACGGAGTATAGAACAATTTAGAAATGGGGACAATCGTATTTTAATAGCTACCGATGTGATGGCACGCGGACTCGATATTGACAACGTATCGCATGTTATCAATTTTGACACGCCTTTATATCCTGAAAACTATATGCACCGTATTGGTAGAACAGGACGTGCTGAACGCGAAGGGAAATCGATCGCTTTTTCTACAGAGGCTGAACAAGAGGCTATTGGAGACATAGAGACTTTAATGAATATGAAGATTCCTTTACTGGAGATTCCTGCAGTTGTTGAAATATCTACAGAATTGATTGAAGAAGAACGCCCACAAATAAAGGAACGCAACAACCCAACCAAGCGAAAAAACGAAGACGTTGCTGGACCTGCTTTTCATGAAAAGAAAGCCAAAAACCAGAAGGAAAATCTTGGCGGTTCTTATAAATTTAAAATCGCCAAGAAATACAAAAAGCCTAAGACAAAAGGAGACAAAAATTATAACAAACGTAATAAGCGGAAATAGTTAGATTATTTAGTCCATCCTATAAATTCATTTTTTCATTTGTTTTTTATTCTCGTCCTTGATGCGTTTGCGTTGTTTTCCACTTAAAGCATGCGAATAATAAAATTCGGGATTTAAATAATAATATTTATGACGTTTCATTTCAGGGTCATGAATATCAAGGCTTAAATCACAATCAAATCGCATAAGAATACTTACAGACGGATCCCAACCGTATGCTGGAGCAAGGTGTGAAATACCCCAGGTAATACCCCTTCCGTCACCATTGTTTGAAAAGGCATCAGGAATATAAGGTCCCGATGCAGTAGGCATTAACTCTACAATAGAGGCGATTTCAAAGTTAATCCCATCTTTCGCATATTGTATGGTAAAGTGCTCATTGCCATCTTTTATTACCAGAGCAGCCATCCCCTCTTTAAACGGAAACATAGTTGTTTCATGCCCTGAGTTAATTACTGGATTTAAAGGGTGTTTTTTAAACGGTCCCAACGGGTCGTCGGCTATCGCCAAACCAGTCATACGAACTAAGTTTGGATTTCCATCGAAATCTGATTTATAATACAAATAAATTTTATCCTTATAAACAAAGGGGTGCGGATCATGAATTGTATATTGGTCCCATTCTCCTTTTTTTCCATTTTCTACCACAACTTTATCGTATGGGGTCCAAGGGCCATTTGGTGAATCTGCATAAGACACCGCCACAGGACAATAATCGCCTTTTAAGCCGCTAGCTTCCATAAAACCTTGATAGTACAGGTAGTATTTGCCTTTGTAAACCAAAATATCGCAGGTTGTCACCGAACGCCAGCCTACATTTGGCTTTGGAGGACGTGGCACTGCAACCCCTTGTTCTTCCCATGTAAATCCATCGGTACTGGTTGCATACCAGATTTCTGACAGATCCCAATCTGCCGAAGGAATCGTATCATTAGCTTCTTTCGCTCTACGCATGCCTACTGGCTTTACAGGCGTATTTCGATAGGTATACCAAACATAATATTTTCCATTTTCAAAAATGACTTTCGATGGATCACGACGCGTAATTGTACCATCATAATTGTTATAATCAAACCCCTTTAGTTCTGTATATCTAAATTGAGTATATAGCTCATTATCCTCGGGTCTAGGCGCCATATATTTTGTGTAATTTCGCTCCATTGCTGCACTAAGCGGCCTGTTAGGCTTTTCTTTAGGAAGAGTAAATGGAAATCCGTCTTGTGCGCATAAAGAGGTGCTCCCGATTATCAAATAGAAAAATAGTAAGTTTAAAGTCTTAATCTTTTTCATTATATTAAATTTTAATTATTGAGTTTAGCGTAACATGTTATTTAACGCTGAATATATAAAAAGTAAAGCAGATGACAAACTATGTTTTTTGATTAAAACCACGTACGCCACCAAGGTTTAAGAAAACAAATGACTATGAATTCCGATTAAGAATTCATCCTCAACGGTTTATTACTATATTATTTTCAAAATATCAATTTCTAGCAAAATTCGAATATAATACCTAACACTTATTTATTTGTTTTAATATTATATTTGAATGCATCTAAGTATGCTTTTATAACTGGTAAACAAATAGTGTGTTTGTGAAGAAAGAAAATGAACTTAAAAAAGTAAAGAAAGCTTGGCCGACTAAAGATGCTATGGAACAGGTTTATGAAATGAAGCTTTGGGGTCATAATCGATCTGCTTTTTATTCAGGTATAGGCTCTCATGACCCCATGATAGTAAATCCATATGTAGATATTTTAGCATCATTCTTAACATCTTTTCAAAAACCTCTTGTAGTATGCGATTTAGGCTGTGGAGATTTTAATGTAGGGAAAGAGCTGGTAAAGCATACTAAGAAATATGTTGCTATAGATATAGTCACAGACCTTATAAAACATAATAAAGAAAAATTTAAAGAAGAAAATTTAGAATTTCATTGTTTAGATATTTCAACAGATAATCTACCTTCTGGAGATTGCGCTTTATTAAGACAAGTACTTCAGCATTTATCGAATGCCGAAGTACAAAATATTGTAAGCAAGCTTACCAATTTCAAATATGTAATTTTAACTGAACATTTACCCGAAGGCCATTTTATACCCAATAAAGATATTATCTCAGGACAAGGAATCAGGTTAAAAAAACAAAGCGGTTTAAACTTAATGAGACCTCCATTTAATTTTAAGGTAGTTGAGGAAAAACAATTATTAGCTGTTGCTTTAAATGACTACCAAGGCGTTATTGTAACAACACTTTATAAACTTTTTTAAGCGATGTCTATGCCTTTACTTTCTGGTCCTACTATGCTTATTTCACCAATAATATTCCCAAATGTTCAGTTAATCTATCAAAAACAGAGCCCCAACCATTAAGAATACCCATTTCTTCCTGTTGCTTACAATATTCTTCCGTATCGTGCACAATATTAAACGTAAAGTTAGTTTTATCACCATTTTTCTCAAAGAAAGCCTGTATTTCTACACCTTCGGTCATAGGCTTAAAATCTGCTGATGAAATTATTTTTTCAAACTCAACAATTTCAAAATACATACCTTCAGAAATAAACGCATTACCATCTGGCATTTGCATGGTATATTTCCATTTTCCTCCTACTTTAAAATTGTGCTCAATCACTTTCGCATTCATTCCTTTTGGCCCCCACCATTCTACTATATGGTTTGGTTGCGTCCAAGCTTCCCATACCAATTCTATAGGCGCATTAAATGTTCTTTTTAAGGTAACAGTTCGATTACTAGCGTCATTTGTTTTACTCATCTTTTTTATTTTTAGTTTGTAATTTCATTAAATAATCTTCGAAAGCATCCAGTTTATCTTCCCATAGGTTTTTATATTGTTCTATCCATAAAAATGCAGGAATCAGTTTTCTAGGCTGTATTTCACAAAATCGTTCTCTCCCCTTTTTATTTATCTCTATGATTCCACACTCTTTCAAAATTTTTAAATGTTTTGAAATAGCCGGGCGGCTTACTTCAAATTTTTCAGCTACTGTATTTACAGTTAATATTTCGTTAGAAAGTAACTCTATAATATCTCTTCTAACGGGATCTGCTATGGCTTGAAAAACATCTCTTCTCATAATACTTACGTAACTGATTGGTTACAAATATAAAAGTAACCATTTGGTTACGCAAATATTTTTGCTAAAAAATTAGTAGAAATATCTTTTTTTTGAAAGAGTAAGCGGAATTAGGGCTTAGTAAAGGTTACTTTATTAGAAATAACGTTAGTTTCGTCTATAAGAATCCTTTTAGAAGTAATGACGACTATAATAGAATCTATGCCTTTATATGAATCTGACACAACATGATAAGCTAGTTTTATCTTTTGGACAGAATCGGAAACACTTTCAGCATCACCTATCTGGTGAATATTTTCTATAGAAAAATCACCTTTATAATTAGGAATTGAATCGTTTGATAATTCTCTTAGCTGTTGTAAAATATCGTTTTTAAACTCTGGATGTTTTTCTTTTAGTTTTATTAAATCAAAATAGCCCTGAAGCTTTTGAATTGATAAATTTTGATATGTATCAACCTTAGTATCAATGTTAAACACAGGTGCTTTAGCTTCATATTCTGCATCTAATACAGAACTTTCAGAGACTTTATTAGCATCATTATTTTTGCATGACAAAAAAACAAGAATCACTATTATACAAATCAATATCCTCATTTTACAATAAATTTAAGTTTTGTAATCTTTCCATCCTTCAAAGTTTTATCCAATATTTCTACACGCCTTAAATGACTTGTTGGTGTAGTAATAAAACTTATAAAATCGTCTTTTGTAAATAACTCAACACCTATACTTACATCAAATAATTGGTATATCTGAGCATCTTTCGCTATAAGACTACTAAGTTGTTCTTTATGCTTTTTCCAATCTTTTACATTTCCGTTAGAATAATAATGCAACATCAAAGCATAATCATCGGTAATGAGTTTTACTGTTTGATTAAAATTAGATTCTATAAATCTAACTATAGTGTCGGTTTTATGATATGGAGATTGTACTACAAACTCAATACGATTAGAAGTTGTTTTATAATCGAAGCAGCCCAAACTGTCTGTTTTAAAATATAAAGGTGACTCTTCATCTTGCAAAATCTTAATATCTAATGGTGTTTTGGTAATAGGTGTATTTTTAATACTATCTACAAAGCAAAAATGAAATTGGTTCTTAGAATTTACTCCAAATACAAAAAAAACAATTACTGGAACTAGTAATATTAACCAGTATAAATGACTTCTTTTATTTGATGCCAAAGATGCCTTATTTTTATGTGTCGCTTTAAATGTATTCCAATCTTTTAAATCTACATATTCACTTAATAAATTAAGCATGTCTATTCTTGGTAGCTTTTCTGTTTCATTTTTAAAATAGGTATAAAACCATTTCTCACTAACCTTTGCTTTTACTTTAATAAATAAATCTTCTTGAAACGAAACGATATCTTCCCCTTTCCATGCCTCAATTAAGTCTGGCGCATTATTAGCACTTAAAAAAGTAACTGCTACCTTCTTTTTCAAAAGATTAAAATAATAAAGGTCTTGTTCTTTCAAACTAAAAAGCTTCTGATTATGTGATGATTAAAAATTGTAAAATAGATTACAAACCTTTTACAATCGCTTTACAATTCTTTGTTTTGATTGCTCCATATGTTTGCTCACATAATTATTAAAAATATAAAATTATGAAAGTAAATCAATTAAAAAAGGTATTTAAAATTTTATCGGTTCATTTAATCTTTATTTCTTTTTTGGCATGTAGCCAATCTTCCGACTATAAAGAAAGGGTCCCAGTAGCGAAAGTTGAAGTAAATGAAAACTTCGAATCCGTTAATGATAATCAAGATAATGATGTTTTAAAGCAAGAGGCTTCAACAAATAGTATTCCTAAACATTTAAAAATAATTAAATCTGCCAATGCTAAATATAAAGTAGAGGATGTAAAAAAAGCAACCCATCAAATTAAACATATGGCATACAAGTACGGGGCTTATATATCAGATTTAAGGTTTAATGATAACCTCTACAAAAAAGAGAATCGTTTTACTATTAAAGTTCCTGAGCAATATTTTGATTCTATGATGGACTCCATAGGCGTATTTGTTGAATTCACTGATTATGAAAACATCACCACAAAAGACATTACAGAAGAATATATTGACTTAGAAACACGACTTAAAACGAAACTTGAAGTAAAACAGCGTTATGAATCTATTTTACGTAAAAATGCCATTACTGTTGAAGATATTTTAGCTACTGAAGATAAACTAAGAATTATTCAAGAAGAAATTGAAGCTGCACAAGGGAGACTAAAGTATCTAACCAACAAAGTATCTTATAGCACGATTCAAATAGACTTATACGAAACTGTTGAATACAAGGAAGAACCTAATGCTTACAACAAAACATTTTGGTCTAAAATTAAAGAGGGTATCTCTTTTGGTTGGGGTTTTCTCGAAACTTTATTTATTGGAATTATACATATATGGCCACTAGTTATTATTGGCTTGCTACTTTTCTTTTTCGTAAAAAAACGCTTAAATAGAAAATCTTAAAAAAGAGGTCTCAAAAAGTATTTATAATAGTTTGACATATTTACTTTTGAGACCTCTAAAATTATTCTGTGAAAATATAATTAAGTTTTCTGAAGTGTTTTTAAAATAATAATACCTATTCTTATTAAAACAAAAGTAATACTACCAAATACCGTTGTTAAAAAAGAAACCTTTAGTCCTCCTGCTAATCTAGGCGTAGATATTATATCCGTAGCTTCTATAATATCGAAGGCTGTAATAAGACCTATCATGGATCCTAAAAACCCCAATACCAATCCTAATAAGCTTGCATCGGATGCCAGAGCAGACATTTTTTTAGATACTCCTCCATCTTTATTTAAACTTAGAAATCCTCTAATTAAAAAGAATATGGCTACTAAAAAACATATCAATATTAACGACATGAATAATGGTCCTCCTTCGTAAAATCTCTTAACTAGTTCTGAAAAAAAACTTCTTCCTTCTAATATATATAATGTTCTCATAATTTATAAATTTATTGTTTTTTTAGTGAATGTTTTTGGTGTATGTCCCTTATTTTTTAATACGACTGTTTTATTTTTTAGATCGAAGCTTAAAACAACTCCTAAAGCCTCCTCTGTAGTAAACTCTATTTTTTGTGTAGCACATAATACTTTTAGTCCACTGTTATCTGTTCCTCCTTTTAATATTTTTCCGTGTGCTTCAAATACCAAATTGAAAGGCATGCCTTTACACTCATAAATACCTTCGTATTGCTTTATCTCTTTTTTTGTTAACTCAATTCTATTTATGGTATCTGTTGATACTAATTTACTGTCGTTTCCATTGATGTATTGATAGCCCTCAGATTTATTACAAACTGGTTTTCCTTTTTGTAAAATAGACAAGCTATCTATAACTTTATCATTTTTATTTAATACCCCAGGAAAGGAATCCCGTTGTTTATAATTATTATTTTGGGCAAAACTTATTGCTGTTACTAGCAACAGTATTAATAGTAGTTTTTTCATTTGCAATGCTATTTATTTTAATATAATTTAGAAGTTTTAAACATGTAGTGGCATTAAATCTATAACTAGGTACTCAATTACCCTCCCTCTACATTAAAATCATGAGGTTTAAATAAAAATTTACTTTCTATTAATAAATCTTCTAGAAAAATTGATAATGTGATCATCGTAACTAATGGTTTTAATTAAACATGATGCAAATTTATAATGCTTTTATCATCGATTAATTAAAATGCGATGGATGACAGATTTAGTAATTAAAATAGCAGTATGTTAAAACTATTGCTAAATTGGTTATCCATCTACAAAAACCTAATTAGCTTTAAAAATATGGTAATATTGTAATGATTATTTAAACAAATGCTCACAAAACATTTTTTTTTAAAAAAAATAGGACAGTTATTACTCCATATCATATTTTGGTGTGGTGTGCTTTTATTCTACACATATTTTTTTGGTTTTGACAGTATCGATTTTAGTTATGTATTATCATTTTCGTTATTTCTAATGCCCATAACGATTGCTACCACCTATGTTTTTATTTATAAACTCATCCCTAGTTACCTTATAAAAAAGAGATACTTCCAGTTTGGTTTGTATAGTCTATATACTATTATAATTTCTTCTTATCTCATAGTAATTTCCGTGTTTTATGGACTAATTTATTTATCCCATTTTAAATATGCGAACATGGCCCCAATTAGTAGAAATTTATTTTTTGTGGCTACTGCTGTATATTTAGTAGTTATTGTGGTAAGTGGATTTAAATTACTAAAACTTAATTTAAAACAAGTTGAGCAAACCAATAAGCTAGAAAATAAAGTTTTAGAAACACAACTTAAGCTAAAAGAACAGCAGCTTAATTATTTAAAAATGCAGATTCATCCGCACTTTTTGTTTAATACATTAAATACGATGTATGGATTTGCTTTAAAAAAAGCAGATGAAGCTCCAGAAATGATTTTAAAACTCTCTAATTTATTAGATTATCTACTTTATAAAGTTGATAAGCCCTTTGTTTTATTGACAGACGACATTGATCATATTAAAGATTATATTGAATTAGAGAAGATGCGTTTTAACGAAACATTAGATATTACTTTTCTAACTAGAAATATTACCAAAGATATTAAGGTCGCTCCTATGTTATTACTCCCTTTTATTGAAAATAGTTTTAAACATGGTGCTATTAAAAATGGTTTATTAACAATTAGAATAAACCTGAATTGTAAAGGAAAAACCATCAATTTTAGTATAGAGAATACCAGTAAACAACCTGAAACTTTTGATAACGGTATAGGACTAGAAAATATACAAAAGCGATTGGATTTATTGTACAAAGACAATTACGAACTCCATATTTCTAATAAAAATGATTTTTTTAGAGTACATTTATTATTAAATACAGCAGAATAATTGTTAAAAAGCAAAGACATATCGTGCCTAATTGTTGATGATGAGCTTATTGCCAGAGAAGTTATTGAAACGCATCTAAAGAGCTTACCAAACATAAAAATAATTGCCAGTTGCAATAATGCTATTGAGGCATTTGGTTATATAAGGTACACGCGTATTGATTTAGTTTTTTTAGACATTAACATGCCCGAAATATCTGGAATCTCTTTCGCCAAGTCTATAAACAAAGACATCAAAATTATATTCACAACAGCATATCGGGATTATGCTGTAGAAGGTTTTGAATTACAAGCTGTCGATTATTTACTAAAACCAATTTCTTTTGATCGGTTGCTAAAAGCTGTTAATAATTATTTTGAAATATACAGTGAACAAAAAGATAAGGTTATTGAAAAGTCGAATAGCAGCCGTTTCATGTTTGTTCGATCTGATAGACGTATGATTAAAATAAATTTCGATGACATTATTTACATTGAAAGTTATAGCGACTATATTAAAATTCATTTAGCAGAGAAAACTATAGTAACCAGAGAAACCATTAGTGCTGTTGAAGGTAAGTTACCTGTTAAAAAGTTCATTAGGATTCATAGGTCCTATATTATATCTATAAATAACATTGCTTCTTTTACCAATGAAGAAATAGTGATTAACAATAAATCACTGCCAATAAGCAGAGGTTATAAAAAAGAAGTATTAAGCATTTTAGAAAATTATTAAAAAAGATGCCCCTTTCCAAACAAATGAAAAGGGGAGTTATAGAAAGTTGCTAAAAACTAGGAAAAAGTAACCAACCAAAACTTTAACCCTAACTAAAGTCAATCCTTAATTTTTACTTGGCTCTCTACTATATCTTTTATAGGAACAACTAATTTTCCTTCTTTTGTTTTTAACGTGATAGTTATACTATCTATTGTTTCAACTTCCCCTTTAATATTGTTAAATTCGATAACCTGTCCAATTTCGTAAGTTTTTCTTGCATAAAAAGCTTTTAAAACTTCACTAACCACTTTTTGTGCTCCAAATCCGAATGCCAAAGCGAACGCTAATAAAAAAGCGGCCAAAATCATGGTTAAATTACTGGTAATAATTTCGGTGTTGACACCAGCCTGATTTAGTGCTGTTATTGAGACGAAAACCAATATGATAAAGAATACAACCTGGCTTATAATTTTCGCTCCAGATAAATCCATAGATTCAAAAAAGCCTTTAATGCCTTTTTTGATAACATTTGCCAAAACTAATCCTACTGTGAATATAACCAGTGCTGCAAATAACTGCGGCAAGTAACCTAAAAGGTTATTAATCTGCTTAGAAATTATTGTTAAATTCATTATGTCTGATACTATAATAATCAGCATAATGTACATGACCCATTTCACAAAATTTGAAATAATTTTTATGGTGTCAAAATTCAATTTTTTGCCCTCAACAATTTCTATATCATTTAATTTATCGTCTAACTTGTTAGCTTTAGCTAGCTTTAAAGCTTTCTTTATAATACGAACCACCAGTTTTGTAACCAGCCATCCTATAAATAAAACAAAAAGTACAACTACCAAATTAAAAAGTATTTTTGTTACCTCAGGCCACATATTACTTAAAGACTCTAAGGCTTTATCTTTCAATCCTGTTACTTGTTCCATATTTTAATTCTTTTAGTTAGGTTTAAAGTTTTGGTTGGCTATTTTTTGTCCTTTCGTTGTTTGATAACAGATTCGATAAGCTCCCCTATATTATAAGAAAACAATGCGGCAAGATCCATGAGCAACTTTGCCATGGCGATATCACTCATAACCTTAGACTTCAGTTCTTTTGGAACTTCTTTAAGTGGCTTGTTTATGTCTTTAAACGGATTATTTTCCATTATTTAAGATTATCGTTGTACACAGTTATCAATTTATCTTTAGCGCGTTTAATTCTCATTTTAACGGCGCTTTCACCAATTCCTAAAGCACTTTCAATCTCCTTAATAGTAAGGAAATCTTGGTATTTTAGTAATAAAATCATTTTCTCGTCAGGAGAAATTAGGTCCAAAGCTATTTTTAGCTTATCCACTTTCATATCAAGAAAACTATTGTCATCATCATAGTCTTCAGAAAGGTTTTCAATATCTTTATAATCTACAGATTGTTTTTCGAATTTTTTAGCAGTATTTCTAGTTACATAATTTACGCAATGGTTATATGTGAAAGCATATAGCCATGTTGAAAATTTCGATTTCTCTTTAAAGCTTCCTAGCTTGACAAAAAGCTTTAAAAAGACATCTTGAGTTAAGTCTTGAGCCTCATCCTCATCTTTGGCAAAACCATAACATTTATTATATACCAACATGGCATACCTATCGTATAAAATCTCAAAAAGCAATGTATTATTGTCTTTTACAATGGCTTTTACCAGATCTTCATCGGGCAGTTTATTGATATCTTCGAGGGTTTTCAAATGTAGCGTTTCGCTATTTTAATTATTAACTATTTGATACACAAGGCATCTTGAAAATGTAATATTATTAATATAAATAATCACTAAAAGCAAAAATAAGTAAGTTTTACATTATAGACATTTAAAAAGTTTAGTAATTTGTAAGACAACAATTTACTAAAAAATAAAACTTTATAAAATGAAAAGAGGTATTCTACTAATCATGACCCTAAATTTATTTTTTTCTTGTAAAAAGTCCAATGAACAACCAAAAGAATTTATAGCCAAAACCACAACGTCATCTAAGTATAATTGTGTACCGCAAGTTACAGATGCCGAATGGTATAAAAAAGATAACATAGCCCCTCTTTTAAAAGGCTATGATGCTGTAAACTATCCCATTTCAACACAAAATACTTTGGTACAACGTTATTTTAATCAGGGCATGACACTTGCATACGGGTTCAATCATGCCGAAGCAGCGCGTTCATTCTATTATGCTACAAAGTTAGACCCTGATTGTGCTATGGCATATTGGGGATATGCTTATGTATTAGGGCCTAATTATAATGCTGGCATGGAAGACGATAATTACGAACGTGCTTACGAGGCTATACAGAAAGCAAAATCATTATCTAAAAATGCTACCAAAAAGGAAAAACAATTTATTGATGCGATGGCATTACGCTATGCTCCCGAACCCCCAGAGGACAGAACTGTATTGGATACTAAATATTCTGAAGCCATGAAGGCTTTATACGATCAATATCCTGAAGATACAGAAATTAGTGCCTTGTATGCCGAATCGCTTATGAATCTTCACCCTTGGGACTTAAATGAAAAAGATGGCACTGAAAAACCATGGACTGTGGAAATCGTGACACTTTTAGAAAAACTAATTACCCAAAACCCAAAACACCCTGGCGCACACCATTTTTATATTCATGCGGTTGAAGCTTCTAGTACACCCGAACGTTCCAATATCTCCGCAAAAGCTTTTGATGATGGCCTTGTTCCTGGCTCTGGTCATTTATTACATATGCCTTCACATACTTATATAAGAACTGGAGCATATCATAAAGGTACCCTGTCTAATATTGCTGCGGTTAAAGCAGATAGTGCCTATGTTACTACCTGCCATGCACAAGGTGCTTACCCACTCGCCTATTATCCGCATAATCACCATTTTTTAGCAGCTACTGCTACTTTAGAAGGCAATAGCCATTGGGCTATGATTGGTGCCAATAAAGTATCTGAGCATGTGCATCCAGAAATTATGAAGCAACCAGGCTGGGGCACTTTACAGCATTATTACACCATTCCATATTATGTAGCTGTAAAATTTAAAAAATGGGATACCATTCTAAATATGAAACTAGAAACCTATAATTTAAAATACCCCAAAGCAATTAGACATTATGCAGAGGGGATGGCTTATTTAGGTAAAGGGGATATGGACAAAGCTAAAGCTGAATTATTAGAACTTGAAGTCTTAGCAAAAGATGAAACACTAAATGAAGTAACGGTATGGGATATTAACTCGGTTTACGAATTGGTTAAAATAGCTGAAAAGGTTTTAAAAGCTGAAATTCTTGCCCATGAAGACGATTTAAAAGCCAGTATTGTTCTTTTAAAAGATGCTGTTAAAATGGAAGATGCTTTAAATTATAACGAACCGCCAGATTGGTTTTTTTCTATTCGTCATCATTTAGGGAGAATTTACATACTTAATGGACAAAAGAAACTTGCTATTGAATTGTATCTAGAAGACCTTGAACGTTTGCCAAAAAACGGATGGGCCTACCATGGCATAAAAACTGCTTATGAAGCATTAAATGACCAGGAAAATGCTGAACGCTATGAAGCTCTTTTTAATGAAAGCTGGAAATATGCAGATTTTGAGTTGTAATACAAAGCAAAGAAGTCTAAAAAGAGGGAGATGTCTAAAGTAGTGCAGTCGAAATGTGTCGTATTGATACTTTCGAATGTGCTCAAGATAAACTAAAGTTGAAAGGCTTACCTTTAGAGATTAGACCTGTCAGGTTTTAAAAACCTGACAGGTCTAAAGAGACATAGTCGATAACTTTTCGAGATACCAAATTAGAAAATATCTCGACTACGTCAATGTGGCATTTCTGTTTTAAACCTTTTTAGACTTCTTTTATTTTAATACTAAACTTACTGAAACGTATAGCTTGTTTTTACAACTTGTGTTAATCTAAAATACCCAAAAGCGTAATTGTCTGGGGTTGTTGTATTAATACAGTTTCCTCGTAAAGGCACGGGTGTAGAGCTAAAAAGACCAGCACCTTCAGACTGTTCTATCAGGATTTGCATATAGTTTGAATAGGCTTCAGAAATACCAAAAAACGAAATATCAATGACATCTCCTGGCATGAATGATTCATCTACATCTTCCGTGTCATCATCATCTTCCTTTTCATACCACATAGGGATTCTATTACCATCAAAAAACTCATCATCAATATCTATAAGTATTGGTAATAAATCACCCTGTCTTTGAAATTTAAATAAATAGTAATTCTCTTCTGCCTCTGGATCAGTAAAAATAATATTCACCTCTAATATATCTTCATCTCCTTCTTCTTTAGACTGACTAACCTCTGTTATATCTGTAACAGGTGCCATTGTTTCATTTGCTGTATAGGTTTCTCCTTCATGAATCACTTCTAAAGTATACGATTGTCCTATTACGGGAATAAAACCAGTTGTTCTGTATGCACCATTACCTTGATGTGTAAAAATGAACTCTGTTCCATCACCATCATTAACGACTCTTACGGAAGCATTTGTAACACTAGTATTGGTGCTGGTATCAAAATAAGGTGTCGATTTACTTAATTTAATAGTTTGATTGCTCCCTGTAGTGCCCTTTTCCCAATCTAAAGAGGCTTCGATAACCAATCTGCTGGGAGCTGTTTGTACATCTACGCTTATAACATCATCACAGGATACCAATGACACGGTTAATAGCAGTATTACTAATTTAAAATATGTTTTCATGGGTTCTTTTTTTATTATTTTTTTATTTGTCACATGTAACGCCATAACTAAAAAATTCTGGACTTTAATTAAGCATTTCATTTATTAAAATTTAAAGTTATATGTAACTGAAGGTACCATGGCAAAAATGGCTGTTCTGGTCGCTTCATTAATACCTAAATTTTCATTTTGGGCAAAAGAAATTGAAGCCGCATTCTTTTGATTATATAGATTATAAATACCAAAAACCCATTCGCCTTTCCATCTTCTATTTGGTTTTCTATTTGGTTTGTAAGTTGCCGAAACATCTAGCCTATGATAAGCAGGGAGCCTATCAGAATTCCTATCAGAAAAACTAGCTATCGATTGTCCTTCATATTGATATTGCCCATTAGGATATGTGACAGGTCTTCCTGTTTGAAAAACAAAATTACTGCTAAACGTCCATTTATCATTTAATTCATAGGCACCAGTGATTGATAAATCATGTGTTCTATCAAAAGAAGAATTATACCAATCGCCATTATTGATCCCTGGACCACCCGCATTACCTCCCAAGGTTCTTTGTTCTGCCTTAGATAAAGTATAGGCTACCCATCCTGTAAATCTTCCTTCATTTTTACGTACCAATAATTCCAAACCGTAAGCACGGGCTTCTCCATTTAAAATCTCGGTTTCTATGGTATTTTGACCTATTAGATAAGATCCATCAATATAATCTATCCTATTATCGGTCGTCTTATAATATGCTTCAACTTCTAGTGAGTATTTTTTGTCGTTAAAATTTCTAAAGTATCCCAATGCATACTGGTCGGACAACTGTGGTTTAATATACTTTCCACTAGTAGTCCATACATCTAGAGGTGTAACTGAAGTTGTATTTGATAATAGATGTATATACTGAGCAGATCTTGAATAACCTGCTTTTACAGATGAAGATTCGTTTAATTGGTAGGCCAAAGAAGTTCTTGGCTCTATATTTCCAAAACTCTTAACGGTTTCTCCTTTTTTATAAGCCGTCTCCCCTACTTCAGTACCACGCTCATAAATTCCCAGCAAACTATTATATACTACGGGTTGATTGTTGGCATAATCTACCATCGACTGGCCTCCTAATCGACTAAAGCCACTATATCGTAATCCGTATTGCACCGTTAACTTATCCGTTATCTTATGTTCGGCATTAGCATATATAGCGCTTTCGAATGCTTTTTTTCTATCTAGTGCTAAAGGATTTATAGGTGATGTATCTGAAGTAGGTCGTACCTGCCCTGGATCAAAATCATAATAAATACCACTAATTCCAAAATCTAATTTAAAGGCATCACTAGCATAATACTTAAGATCGTACTTGACATTGTAATTATTAATTGAAGAAACCCAATCAAATTCATCATCCAAAATTTCCAAATCGTAATCATACTTACTATAGATTAAAGATAGGTTTGAAAATAAACGATCGTTAAAAATATGGTTCCATCTTAAATTTCCTGAAGCATTACCATAACTACTTTTGAAACTTTTGCCAAATTTAAAGGCGTCTCTACCAAAATATCCAGATATATATAGTTTATTACTTTCACTTAGCCTATAATTAGTTTTAAGGTTCAGGTCATAAAAACCCAATCTATCCTTTTCGTTGACTGCCTGCAAAAACAAGTTAATGTAAGAACTTCTACCTGCTACTATAAAAGACCCTTTATCTTTAAACATAGGTCCTTCTACTGCCAATCTACTAGAAATTAAACCTACACCTCCTGTAAAAGCAAGATTTTTACTATTCCCATCTTTTTGACGTACATCTAATACAGAGGAGGTTCTACCTCCAAAACGTGCTGGAATGCCTCCTTTATATAATTTGATATCCTTAATAGCATCTGCATTAAATACAGAGAAGAACCCCAACATGTGTGAGGTATTATATATAATTGCCTCATCTAATAGTACTAAATTCTGGTCTACAGCGCCTCCTCTTACATGAAAACCGCCTGTACCCTCTCCATTTTTAGTAACGCCAGGCAGCATTTGCAAAGACTTTATAACATCTACCTCACCCAAAACTACTGGCATTTGCTTTACCGTTCTTATATTTAATTTAGAAACACTCATTTCTGGTTTCTTAAGACTTACTCGCTCTGTTTCTTCTGCAACAACCACGACTTCATTCAATTGCGTTGATAGTTCTTTAATTTCAAAATTTACTTTTTGGTTTTGATCTAAAGTTATTTCTTTTCTCATATTTTCAAACCCCATATAAGAAACAATCAAAGTATAAGTTCCTTTTGGTGCTGTAATAGAAAAGAACCCGTACTCATTACTAATGGAACCAATACTCGTATCTTTTAAAAATACAGAAGCCCCAAAAGCTGTTTCTCCATTTTTTGCCTCCTTAACTATACCACTGACGGTATAATTTTCTTGTGCTGACAGAACAGCTGTAAATAACATAAATAATAATACTAGATTTTTCATTCGTTTTTTGATTAATGATTTTAAAATTTCAATAATTAATTGTTCGATTTTTGATTATTTATTTTTTTAATGTTTTTATCACACTGTACCTATTGACACCTCAAATTTTAAAGGGTTGCATGAATCGTTTTTTTTATGAATAATTTATGACTTAAACATCTCTGAGGATTTTAAATCCATCTTTGAGCTTGGATTGAAGTGTTTATTTGTATTATATGATCTTTGTATACTTTAAAATTCTCGACAAAAATGCGACGAATGAGGTTATAAAAGGACAAAGTTTACAAGGGGTATAAAAATAAGGGTACGTGCTTACAAGGAAACACCTGTAATCTCTTAAAAACAATACAGTTAATCAATATTTTTGCATCTAAGAAAATAAGTGTATGTATGCAGGGAAAAAGAAAATATCTCTTCTAAATGTTTACTGTATTAAAATACGCTGTCGGCGTTTTGCCCGTATGTAGTTTGAAATGCTTATTGAATGTAGATTTAGTACTAAAACCGCAATCGTATGCCAAAGAAATCATGGTATATTTTTTATTCTCGGGTAGTGAAGCTAATGAAATAAACGCTTCAATTCGAAGTGAATTTATATAGTTGTAAAAATTCTTTCCTTCTTTTTCATTAATGACTTGCGACAAATGATTTGGATGTACTTCTAATCGTTTAGATAACTCTACCAAAGTAAGATTTTCATCCTTATAAGCCGAAGCCTCTTTCATCATTTTTTTTAAGTTGGTATAAATTTCGATAGCAAGTTCCTCATTTAAACCAGACTTAGCATATTTTTCAGCTACGGCATTAGATTTTGAATTGATCTTTTTATTGGAGGCATGCCTCTTAGTTTTGATTACGGCTTCTTCTGGCTCTAAATTAGAATTAAAAATATTTAACTGATTGATTCCAAAAACAGCAATACATAAAACAAAAACGACTACAACCAAAAAAATAATATTATTGTCGAAAAAGGCAGAAAACACCCAAATAATGACAAACCCAAAAGAAAGCAACCGAAGCCATTGCAATTCTTTTTTATCTGTATTGGAAAAACGATCTTGAATTCTTATTTGATACTTTTTTATTAAAACTATAGACCAAATAGAGTATATTAATCCTGATATAGCGATAACCAAATTATTCATAATTACGAACCACTCATAACCTATCCCCTCGTTCTCGTAAACATATATTTTTTCAGCGCCAGTTAATTTATAAAATGGTATCGCTAAAAGATAAACTAAAACAGTTGGCAATAGGTGTAATATTATTTTCGGAGTACTGTTTAACGGATTTCCTGTTATCTCTCTTACATAGAAAAACAAAAAGACACCAATCAGTATAGGCATTCCAAAATCGACCCCCAGCCAACTTGGGTACTGATAAGTAATTTCCCTAATATTTAAATAATTAAATATTTGGTTAATCGAAATTAATATCAACCAAAATACCAGTATTTTATCTGCACGGGATTTATTCTTTTTTATTATTAAAAGAAACGAAAGAAAAATAGCAATAAATATTCCTAGTATAAAAAACACCTGTAATTAGAACATTTTAAATTCAATATTGAAACAAAATAACGTAATATTTTTTTCTTTACTAGTGTATCGTTAAATAAAAAGTGTTTAAAACGAAAACGCCTTTATTGTTTTAGCATTCAAAAAAGTAAACTTATTTGTTGAAGAATAGCGGTTTAGTTATTTCTTCTTTTTTGGGGACCTCAGCCTCCACTAAAGACTTCCTTTTCATACCAAAGATCAGTCTTAAAAAATCAAATTGTTTAATAATAAAAATAGAAAATATTATTCCTGCTAATGATAATAGAATTATTAATAACGCTTGTAAAGCATATGATACTTCCCATTTCACAACCACATAACCTATAAATATTAATACAGGTTGATGCAATAAGTAAAAAGGATATATCACCTCGTTAAGAACTTTTCTATATTTATGGTCTTTATTAAAGTACTTCTTAAAATACCCAATGGCAGTTAACCCACAGGATAATGAAATGACCATTTCTACAATTCCACGAGAATAGTTCTGAATAGCAGAGGGAGTACCAAAAATATATGGCAATGAAAATAAGAGTGTTGTAAAAACGATCGTTTGATATAAATATAGTCTTCTGTCCCTAACCAATGCATCAATCACTTTATAACTTGTAAACAATATAAAACCGCTCATAAAAAATAATAGGTAGTATGTAAAATAGGCCCAATCGTTATATAAGGCATGGGTGCTTTTAGGAAAATACTGCCGCAAAATTAATTGAGATAATATAATAATTGGAAGAAGCCAATTTAACCCCATTTGTTTAGAAGTAATAGTTGTTAATTTCCCCCTTAGCATATTATAGCGCTCACTTTTCGTATAATTTAAAAACGGTGCTATCATTAATGAAATAATTAACAAATAAAGGATAAACCATAAATGATGCCATGAAATATTTCCTACTGGATAAGGACCATCATCAAACATATGCGGTATATAATCCAAAAATGAATCATAGGCATCAATACGTTCAACATATACCATTAACGGCACCAAAGTAAAGAACCCAAATACAAATGGAATATAAAGTCTTCTAAAACGTTCTTTTACATATTGCCAACTGGTTCTGTGTCCTATAGCATAAAAAGTTCCGACACCCGATACTAAAAATAATAATGGCATTCTCCATAAATGCAACCACCACATCATGGGGTCTATAAATTCGAATGATTTATCACTATTAACATGCCATTGTTCTGGCCTAAAAATCATACCCACATGAAAAAAGAAGACACTTATAATGAGCCCTATTCTTAACCAATCGATAAAATACTGTCTTTGTTTTTTTGCTTTTAGCTGTCCATTCATAACTGTTCATTTTTTGATTTGGCTCAAAAGTATCAACAGTCACAATGCTTTTACGAATCAGCCTATAAGCGAGTTGTACTGATTTATAGGGGAGCACAAATGAACACTAATAATCAAACAGTTACGAATCTCTAAATTGAGAAGGTGTTTGCGAAGTTATTTTTTTAAATGCAGAATTAAATGCCGATTTAGAATTATATCCTACCCTTTCGGCAACTTCTTCAATGGTTAGCTTTTTACCTAAGTCTGTTTTTAAAATAGCTTTAGCCTCATCTATTCTGTAAGTTGCTAACAGCTCGAAAAATGATTGATTTAATCGCTCATTAATAACTTGGGATACATGATGGGAGGTTTCTTTTATTGTTTTGGACAAATCTGAAAGAGAGGCCGAGCTACTTGCATAAAATTTTTCATGCTGCATTTGGTTCACAATCCTTTTTAATATCAAATCCTTTTGATTTTCCAGTAATGATGATTTTTTATATTTCAGAACAGGCCCTTCTAAGAATGAGGATACTTCTGCGTAATACGATGATCTATTCATAATTTGAAATGTTGTCAAAAAGATCATAAAACAGATATATAAAAAGATTAAATAGTCACCAACATCGCTTTCGAAAGTGATTTTTACAAAAATTAAAATAACGGTAATTATCAAAAAATGATAGAACGAATTTCTAAGCGATTTCAATGTCTTATCCGCTGTTTTAAAAATGGATTCCCCTCTTTTTTTAGCCGATTGAAACAACCTGAATGCCACGGCTGCTATATAAACTAGAATATGAATGATAGTCCCTAAATTAACATAGTTACGAATCCTTAAAGGATCCCCTGTATAGGCTTCATTAATTTTAAGTTCGGGGATATTTAAATTCATAACATGTATATTGTCATTGTATTTAAATATATCTTCCTGAAAGTAGAAGCACAGACAATAGACAAACCATAGTGCAAAGGAAATAAAGTGAAGCACATCTTTTCTACTTCTCTTATCACCTAATTGAGATGTCATGAACAAATAAATAAGCGGGGCAATTACAAAATTTAAAGGCTCTGAAAAATTGGTAAGCCATAATACTTTAAAAATATAGCTGGTGTAATTAAGCCAACCTTCAAGCATGATAAGCGACAAAACCAAAATTAGAATCCCCATGTATAGATTTGGAGATTTATTGGATATCGATTTCTTAATTAAAAAATAAGATATGAAAAACCCAAAGCAGATACCCACAAAAATAATTAAGCCAATACTATTTATATGAGTAGAAATGTTCTGCATATTTCAAAAATAGTGATAAAAAATATCTTTAAAATAGCCCAAGGCTACTAATATCAAGATGTTATTAAAGATCTTTTAAAGGTAATTTATAAAGACCATATCTATTTTCTTGCTTCTAAATACTAAAATTGAAATCTATTATAATTATAAACAGTACTTATTTTTGAAATTCATAAACAAAACGATCTTGAATATTATAATATTTCATTGAAGTTTTTTTTAATAATCCGTTACTGAAATATGAAAATTCCATTTTAATTTTTTCTCTACTATTTTTTTGACTCAAGACGCGCTCTTTTAAACGATTTTCATCGTCATAAATATAGCTAATAACCGTTCTAAAAGTATTTACCTCTTTTTTTGTTTTTGATTTTTCTAAATAACGGTCAATATTATTTTTAAAAACCTGCATTTCAATGATTCGCATTTTTTTATTAAAAACTATTCTTTGAACATTAGATAATTGCCCTTTTCTATAACGTTCTATTAATAATATCATTTCCTCAGGATAGAACGTCATTATTCTTTTACTAAGTTCTTTTGATGAATTGTCAAATTCTGTAATAGTTTTTATCTTTTTATTTTCAGAAATAAATTTTCTTTTAAGCAATTGACTATCTACGGCTTTTGTTACAATATCTACTCCTTTATCCGAATAAGAATATAAATCGTTTGTGCATCCCATCGAATCACATTCTTTGACCTTCGAAACTCTATTTAAACTGTCATAACTATAGGTTTTATAAAGTGGATATGTTTCTTTATCCGCACTAGTAATTATGTGAGCAGTAGAAGCAAGTTTATAGTCTCCCTCTTTGCGATCTTCTATTTCCTCAATTAAATAACCATTTCTATCATAAAAAGACTTAGTTATAAACGTATACATTTTGGATTTAAATATTGATTTTAAAATATTTCCTAATGTATCAAACTCGACTATTTTTCGATATTTCGGTATATGCTTTACTTCCCCAAAACTTTCTTTAATGATTTTTTTTACTTTCAATTTTTTAGCCAATTGAGCCTGTTGATCATGTAAAACATAATCATCAATATTATCAAAAAATTGACCATAAGAATTTGTACAAACAAGTAAACAAACAAAAAGAATGATGTTTTTTATCAAAATATACTTTGGAATTTAGCTATATATGCAACGCTCTATCCTCAGTAGCAGCCAAAGCGGCTTCTTTAATAGCTTCTGTAAATGTAGGGTGTGCATGAGACATACGCGACACATCTTCGGCCGATGCCCTGTATTCCATGGCAACAACGGCTTCTGCAATCATGTCTGCTGCGCGAGCACCTACCATATGAACTCCTAAAATTTCATCGGTTGTTTTATCGGCAAGAATTTTTACAAATCCATCTAAATCCATACTTGCTCTACTTCTACCTAAAGCACGCATTGGAAATTGTCCAGACTTATATGCAATACCAGCTTCTTTTAATTGCTCCTCAGTTTTTCCAACCGCAGCAACTTCAGGCCATGTGTAAACAACACCTGGTATCAAGTTATAATCAATATGTGGTTTTTGCCCTGCCAATGTTTCAGCAACAAGTACGCCTTCTTCTTCTGCTTTATGAGCTAACATCGCACCTTTTATCACATCACCAATCGCATAAATATTAGAAGCACTGGTCTGTAAATGATCATTAACTTCTACCTGTCCTCTATCATTTAGTTTTACACCAGCAGCTTCAGCATTTAGACCATCTGTGTAAGGGCGACGCCCTACAGAAACCAAACAATAATCTCCTTTAAATTCGACTTCTTCTCCCTTTTTATTATCTGCTTTAACAATAACCTCATCTCCTACACGCTCAACAGATTTCACCTTATGAGAAGCATTGATCTTAAACTTCTGTTTCTTTAAAACTTTATTAAGTTCTTTAGATAAACCAGCATCCATGGTTGGAATAATACGATCCATAAACTCTATAACAGAAACTTCGGCGCCTAATCTTTTATAAACTTGTCCGAGTTCCAATCCTATAACACCACCACCAATGACAATTAAATGTTTTGGTATTTCTTTAAGTTTTAAAGCTTCAGTAGAAGTTATAATACGCTCTTTATCAATATTTATAAAGGGAAGACTTGAAGGTTTACTTCCAGTTGCAATAATCGTGTTTTTTGCTTCAATTTCTGTGGTCTCTTCCCCAGAAATAGTGATATGGGTTGCATCCTTAAAACTTCCCAGACCTTGATAAACATCTATATTATTTTTCTTCATCAAGAAATCGATCCCGCCAATTGTTTGATCTACAACGGCTTGTTTACGGGCAATCATTTTTTCCAAATTCACCTTAACATCGCCTGGTATCTCTATACCATGTTCTTCAAAATGTTTTACGGCATCTTCATAATGGTGAGAAGAATCTAAAAGGGCTTTACTTGGTATACAACCTACATTTAAGCAAGTTCCCCCTAGTGTAGAATACTTTTCTATTATGGCTGTTTTCATTCCTAATTGCGCACAACGTATTGCTGCAACATATCCTCCAGGACCTGAACCTATTACGGCTACATCGTATGAATTCATAAAATATATTTGATGTTTTTATTTTTAAATCGAACGTAAAAATACGAATGTTTTATGGGAAGGCAATAAAAAACGTTATTCTTATCGTTTACTTTTGATATCTTTTAGAACCCAATCAAACTCAGGGTCTTTTTTTAAATTTCTATCAATAATTGTGGGCAATATTTCAACATCTGGCATTACACCATAGCCGTCAGGGCTTTGTTTTTGAGGTGCTTCTATTTGCATCATGCCCATCCTTATTTTAAGCTTCGTATTTGGCAATTCATATATTTTATAAATACCAGCTACAGTACCATTATAGGCTCCTCCTGTTTCTTCCCCAACAAAAATGGCTCTTTTAGTTGCTTTTAAATGTGTTGAAATTAACGAGGAGGCCGAAAACGAATTCCCATTAATCAAAACATAAATATTACCAGTAAAATGCAAAGGTTTAGGAGCTTTAACTTTGGTTTGTCTAAACCTATAATACAACTTACCATCCCGCTTTCTCGTTCGTATTAAATTCTGAACAACAATTATTGGAGAAACAATACTCGATAACACTTTAATACTATTTGGCGTGGTATTACTCATTAAAAATTTTAAGAACGGTATACGACTATTCACTTCACTATCTTCAATAAACTTATAGTATTCATTGGTTAAATATGCGTATAAATAATCTATTTCGGCAATTCTACCTCCGCCATTGTTTCTTAAATCTAAAATTAAATCTTTTGTTTTTGCAGAATCTAGTTTTGCAAAACTTTCCTTATAAAACCTCCTATAATTCCCATTAGAAAAGCTTCTTAATTTCATATAAGCGATACTTTTATTTGAACCTACAAAACAAAAATTCCGTGTATATTCTTTGCTCTTTTTAATATAACCATGTTTTCGGTTAAACTTACGCTTCTTTTTAGCAGCCAAGCGATTTGCTTTTTTCTCTACCGAAGTTAGTTTTATGCGCTTTTTCGTTTTAGTGGAGTCTCGTTTTTTAGGTTGCTCCTTCTTTTGAATACGTTTAAACGTTTTAACAAATGAAGAGTCTTTTTTCTTAAAAGTAATTGTTAAACTATCTACATACCCTTTATCCTTATAATAAAAAGTAGAAAAGTGACGCCCTACAAATCTATCATACAATGTTTTATTGTAACCATCTGAAGCAAAACGTGTTTTATATGTAGCAACTAAATCGGAAACCAAGTCATCTTCGATTTTCACCATTTCACAGCCAACAACCGTAGAATCTTTTCCTCTGGTATTTTTTACCCAAAGTTTATTTTCTAAATACTCAAAATCTAAAGCATAAAATTCAAGCTTGCGTTTTAATAGTTGTTTCCGTTCTTTTTTGGTATACCATTTATTAGCTGAGCCTAAAGAAACATGCCCCTGCTTAACTTCTGCCACTACAGGCGCTAATTTTTTGTAGAAATCCCTAGAATCAATTGGTGAGTTAATAGACCTTTTTAAACTATCGAACTTAAAATCCAATACCTCCTTAGGCGTATATTGATACAATTTGGGATGATGTCTTTTTAACTGGCTATATATCTTGTCTACATCTTCGTGTAGATCTACAACATCATGCAATTTTGTTATTTGTTCGTTATGATTTTTAATACTTTTGCAAGACATTAAAATCAAAAAAACCAAGACCAATAAAATTGCTTTTTTCATATCCTTAATCGAATTCTATCCGCTAAAGTAATTTTATTTACTTAAATGTATAATCAATTAATAATTCTTTAACTCATAAATTATTATTTCAATAGTAAGGCAAGTTAATAACTTCATAAAATTATGTAGTTTTGTGCTCCATGCAAAAAAACATTAACATACTAAACAAAAAGGCGCGCTTTCAATATGAAATATTGGATAAGTATACAGCTGGAATTGTACTAACTGGAACAGAAATTAAATCGATACGTAGCAGTAGAGCATCTATTGCCGAAAGTTTCTGTGAGTTTAACGAGCAAGGAGAACTTTTTGTTATTAATATGACTATTGAAGAATATGCATTTGGTAATTATTACAACCACCGCCCTAAAGCCGAAAGAAAGCTTTTACTAAATAAAAGAGAGCTTAAAAAACTCCTCAAAGAAGTTCAAAATACAGGGCTTACTATTATTCCTTTGCGATTATTTATCAACGAAAAAGGCTATGCAAAAATGGACATCGCTTTAGCTAAAGGTAAAAAGTTATATGACAAACGGGAAACGATCAAGGATCGTGACAATAAACGTGATTTAGATAGGATAAAGAAAAATTTTAAATAATCTTCGTTTTCGTTTCAACGTCATAAATATTTCCATACTTACACTAATAAATATTCTTAAATTTAAGAAAGCATTAACGTTTAAAGACCAACAAAAGCTTTATTTTGTTAATCTAATATATTTATCATATCCCACGATGAAAAAAACGATATCGGTTATACTATTGTGTATGGCAACACTATCTATACAATCACAAGAAAAGGCTAAAAAATATTCAGAGAAAGTACAAACCCTAGATAGTACAATCGAGACACTATATGCTGTTATTTCGGGAGAAAAAGGTGTTAAAAGAGACTGGGAACTCTTTAAGTTTTTATTTAAACCTGACGCCAAATTAATACCATCTGGAAAAAATAAGGAAGGCGCCTACAAAACACGTTATATGTCACCAGATGATTATATTAAAAGTTCTGGTAAATGGCTGGTTGAAAACGGTTTTTTTGAAAAAGAAATACATAGAGAAGTCGATATTTTTGGTCATATTGCCCAAGTATTTAGTACCTACGAATCTTTTAAAAGTGAATCTGACGATAAGCCATTTATGAGGGGTATTAACAGTATGCAGTTATTTAATGATGGTAAACGCTGGTGGGTTCTCAATATTTATTGGACTCAGGAAACCACAGAAAATGCCATCCCTGAAGAATACCTTCCAAAACAATAAATCAACAATATAAAATCATGCACAACTTTTTTAGACCGAAGTCTATAACCTTAACCTGTATCTTATTTATTGCTTGTGTCTTTTCTGGTATCGGACAAGAAACAGTTACCAAAACGGTCCCTTTCTTTAAAGATGGTGAAGCCCAAATTGTAGAAGCTTTTAATGACCCCAGCAAATGGATTAGGCACGATTTATGGGTTGAAACGGCTTTTGATACCGATGGCGATGGCAAGTTAGACCGTATGCATGTTGCTGTTACAAGACCACAACAAACAGAGAGTGAGGGATTAAAACTTCCTGTTATTTATATTTCGAGTCCATACTTTGCAGGTGTTGCACCTAATGTTAATGGGCTTTTTTGGGAGGTAAAACATGAGCTTGGTGAAGCTACAAAAGAACGTGTGCACCCTGAAGTAAAGCGAATGGGCAAACGCCCTATTATATCCAATTCTCATATTAAAAAATGGGTTCCAAGAGGTTATATTGTTGTACACTCTTCTTCACCTGGTACTGGACTTTCTCAAGGAGCTCCAACCGTAGGTGGTAAAAACGAATCTTTAGCCCCTAAAGCTGTGATTGATTGGCTGTGCGGACGCATAAAAGGTTACGAAACCATTGATGGTAACGAAACGGTTACGGCCTATTGGTCTACAGGGAAAGTAGGCATGACAGGTACCTCATATAACGGCACACTACCCGTGGCAGCAGCGACAACTGGTGTTGAAGGCTTAGAAGCGATTATTCCCATTGCACCAGTCACATCTTTTTATAACTATTATAGATCCAATGGTTTGGTAAGATCTCCTGGTGGCTATCTTGGAGAAGATGTAGATGTACTTTATGATTTTATTCATAGTGGTGCAGAAGCAAATCGCCCATACAATAACAAAATCATTAGAGATACCGAAATGAAAAATGGTATGGATAGAATTACGGGAGATTATAATGATTTCTGGGCAACACGTAATTATATAGACCATGCCCAAAACATGAAAGCAGCCCTGCTTATGTCTCATGGTTTTAACGATTGGAACGTGATGACCGAGCATAGCTACAAACTATATGCCAAGGCTAAAGAGCTTGGTATTTCAACTCAAATATATTATCACCAAAAAGGTCATGGCGGGCCACCCCCTATCAAAATAATGAATCGCTGGTTTACCCGATATTTACACGGTGTTAAAAATGATGTTGAAAAAGATGCCAAAGCCTGGATTGTTAGAGAGCATGATAATATGTCTGAACCTACAGCATATGAGGATTATCCCAACCCAGAAGCTTCTCATGTCACATTATATCCTATAGTTGGCGATCATAATATTCATGGGTTAAGCACTGTTAAAATAAAAAAACAGGGTAAAGCAACTTTCATTGACGATTATTCCTTTTCTGGCAAAGATTTAGCAACTGCCGAAAAGTTAGAACATCGCTTACTGTATGTGACACCAAAATTGAAACAAGACATCCATATTTCGGGCGTACCTAAAGTAACCGTAAAATTAGCAAGCAATAAACCTGCTGCCAATCTATCCGTTTGGTTAGTATCACTACCATGGAACGAACAAGAAGATGCTATAATTACAGATAACATCATTACACGTGGTTGGGCAGATCCTCAAAATTATAAATCGCTAACCCATAGTAAGCCTTTAAAAAAGGGAAAATTTTATGAGGTCTCTTTTGAATTAATGCCAGACGATCAAATTATTAAAGCTGGACAGCAAATAGGTTTGATGATTTTTTCCAGTGATAAGGAATTTACCTTACACCCAAAAGCAGGAACCGAGTTGACAGTTGATTTGGATGGAACAAGCTTGACTTTGCCAGTTATTGGTGGTGTTGATGTTTTTAATGAGGCTTTGAGGAATTAAAAAATTACTATTAGCCTAAACAGCAACATTCTAGAGCACCTACTACCAAACACAAAAAATATAGAAAGAAATATCCTAAGACACAAATACTGAATACAGGGTGTTTAAAATGATACCATATACATATTTTTGCTTAATAACTTTTATACTTATATAATTATGCCTAAAAAATCACTTACAGAAGATGAAATAAAAAAAATAATGCCTTTAGCTAATGAAGCAGAAATTAATAGTTATCTAAAGACTAGAATAGAATGTTTTGATCTTATAAAAGATTATGAAGCTGACGTTAAAAATTATTATCAAAACCTTATTGGTGAAATAGATCTCTTATTCAATGACAATGATCCTGATATTCTAGAAGGCGTGGAAGAAATGATGGATGAACTTATTTCAAAAAATGCTGAAGATCCAATTCAATTACTAAGCTTTTATAATATCGAATCTGGCAATTATTCAATTCGCTTATCAGCCTTTGAAAGTGTTAATGATAATGACCATTCACAACAAGGTGAAGCTATTGCGCTTGATATAGCAAATTACTACTTTGAAGATTTAGATGATGTGTTTAGTGATATTTTTTACAATGAATATGTTGATGAATATGATCTTGAGTTAGACGATTTTTGGGATTTGCCTAATATGAAAAAAATAATGCAGATTGAACGTTGTATAAAAGAATCTTTAGATAATTTTGATTTATCTCAGTTAAACATTAAGTACCCTCTTTATGTATATCTCGATTTTGAAGAAACTGATCATGGTTCAGGTATTTTGGTAACTAAAATAGAGTCTTAATATAATTAGCTGGTATTATTAGTCTTATGATTCAAAAGAGTTTATACATATCACATTTTTAAAATGTCCAAAAGGAAAAACAGAATCGAATATTGGTTTTATAATATTTAAAGTATTCGATGATTACAATATAATAGCAAACAGCCTAAATTGGTACAGAAAAGTATTAATCGAATTAAAGAAACTTGATGTATTTAGTAAGTTTCAAAACACCTAAAAAACTGCTTTCAAAATGAACCCTATTCTACCCCTAATAGACAAACTAAGCAGTCAAAACTTATGGCATAATACATTAGAGTTAAAAAGGAACGAATATCTAAAAGTAAAAGGCAGTATTGACACCAATTTATATCTGGTAGAAAAAGGAGCGCTACGAATTTTTGTATTGGATGAATTTGAAGAACATACCATTCGATTTGGTTATAAGAATAATTTAATTGCAGCATTAGACTCTTTTTTAAGTGAAAAACCTTCCGATTTATACATTCAGGCTTTAAAGCATACCACCTTAAAAGTTATGCATAAAGATACCTTCACGAATTTTATATCAGAATCTGCCGAAAACACCAAAATATGGCAGCTGGTTCTGGAAAGTTTTGCACTTCAACAAATGGAAAGAGAACAAGATATTTTAACAACCTCTCCTGTCGAGAGGTATAACCGTGTTTTAAAACGGAGTCCACAGCTTTTTCAGGAAATACCAAATAAATATATTGCCTCGTACCTAAGAATGACTCCAGAAACACTTTCAAGAATTAAAAAATCTTAATTTGAATCAATATTTATATGAGTTTTAATTAAAACCTTTGTAAAAAAATATTATGAAGGTGACATCAGAAGCATTATTTACAGAGTTAATAGAAAAAATAAGACTAAATATCAATCAAGTGGCAGCATTGGATCAAAAACCAATCAATGTGCTTAATTGGAAAGAAGATAATGAAATCTGGAGTGTTCTGGAATGTATTGAACATCTAAACCTGTACGGAGACTATTACCTACCAGAAATAGAACAACGTATTAACAAAAGTTCATACAAACCAGAAGCTTATTTTAAATCGGGAACCATTGGAAACTACTTTTCTAAAAGTATGCTGCCAAAAGAAAAGCTAAACAAAATGAAAACCTTTAAGGATAAGAATCCAAGCGGAAGTAATTTAGACAAAACAACTTTAGATCGTTTTTTAGTGCAACAGGAAAAAATGCTAGAACTCCTAGATAAAGCACGAACCGTGAATCTAAATAAAACTAAAACAGCCATTAGTATAAGCAAGCTAATCAAACTTAAACTCGGCGACACCTTTAGAGTTGTTATTTACCATAACGAAAGGCATTTGGTACAAGCTCAAAATGTTTTAAATTATATTGCTGCTCATTAATTCTTATCCTCTAATAAAGGCACAAAACGAAATTCGCCAAACTCCTGCTTTTCAAATTCCTTAGGACCTTTTCTAATAAAAAGTGTCATAATCTGTACAGCATCCCCAACAGGGATTACCAGCCTGCCTCCTACTTTCAATTGACCTAGTAGGGGTTTTGGCACAAAGGGTGCACCAGCAGTAACAATAACACTATCAAACGGAGCTTCATCAATCAAACCTTTATAACCATCACCAAAAATAAGTTTTTTGGCTCGGTAGCCTAACTTAGGCAAAAATTTACTGGTCTTCTTAAATAACTCCTGTTGACGTTCAATACTAAAAACCTTGGCACCCAATTCACACAAAACAGCAGTTTGGTAGCCACTTCCTGTGCCTATTTCTAAAATTTTATCACCTTTTTTAACTTGCAACAGTTCACTTTGAAATGCTACGGTATAAGGTTGTGAAATAGTCTGGTCTGCTGCAATAGGAAAAGCTTTATCCTGATAAGCATGGTCTAAAAAACCAGAATCCATAAACAGATGTCTGGGAATATTGCCTATGGCGTTTAAAACATTTATATCTGTTATTCCCTTGGTCTTTAAAACGTTAACCAATTGTTGGCGCAAGCCTTTGTGCTTAAAAGTATCTTTCAATGTTAGGGAGCTTTAGTTATGCTAAAATTAGTTAAACATTTGCAAGATGAAAACAAAATACGTAAAATTTATTTTCACATGAAATAAGCAAAAAATTAGCTATAAATAATCAAATTCGTGTTGTAAATATCTTATTTTTGTTGAAAACGTAAAATATATGCTTAAAGTTGGTGTGCTAGGTGCTGGTCACTTAGGAAAAATTCATTTAAGACTCCTTAATCAATCAGAAAAATATAACCTCGTCGGTTTTTATGATGCCGATGAAACTAATGGTAATAACGTAGAAAAAGAATTCGGTTATAAATTTTTTAATTCCATAGAAGCCCTTATCGAAGCTGTTGATGTAGTAGATATTGTAACACCAACGCTTTCGCATTACGACTGTGCAAAACAGGCCATTGCAAAAGGCAAGCATATCTTCATTGAAAAACCCATAACGAACACGGTAGAAGAAGCAGAACACATTAGAGAACTGCTAGCCGAACATAATCTTAGAGGCCAGGTAGGACATGTAGAACGTTTTAATCCTGCTTTTATAGCCGTAAAAGATGATATTAAATCACCTATGTTTATTGAATCGCATCGTTTAGCAGAATTCAACCCAAGAGGCACCGATGTCCCAGTGATATTGGATTTGATGATTCATGATATCGATATTATTTTAAGTCTTGTAGATTCGAAAGTTAAAAATGTCTCGGCAAGTGGCGTTTCTGTAATTAGTGAGACACCAGATATTGCAAATGCTCGAATTGAATTTGAAAACGGTTGTGTAGCAAACCTTACAGCAAGTAGAATATCGTTAAAGAAAATGCGTAAAGCTCGTTTCTTTCAAAAAGATGCTTACATTTCTGTAGATTTCTTAGAAAAGAAATGTGAAGTTGTTAAAATGAAAGATGCTCCAGAAAACCCTGGAGACTTTGATATGATTCTCCAAAATGCTGAAGGCATAAAAAAGCAAATTTATTTTGATAACCCTAGCATATCAGAGAACAACGCCATTCTTGACGAATTAGAAACATTTGCAGACGCAATAAATAATAACACCTCCCCCGTTGTAACGCTTCACGACGGTACAGAAGCACTAAGAGTAGCAACTCAAATAATAAATTGTTTTTAAAAATATTTAAATGAAAAACATAGCAGTTATCGGGGCAGGTACTATGGGTAATGGTATCGCTCACACTTTTGCTCAAAGTGGGTTTACAGTAAAACTTATAGATATAAGTGAAACTTCATTAAAAAAAGGCATCGCAACCATTTCCAAAAATTTGGACAGAATGGTCGCTAAAGAAAAAATTTCTGAAGCAGATAAAGCTAAAGCCTTATCCAACATTATCACTTTTACCAGTATTCATGAAGGCGTAACCTCTGTAGATTTAGTTGTTGAAGCTGCCACGGAAAATGTGGATTTAAAACTCAAAATTTTTAAGCAATTGGATGAAACTTGCTCAAAAGAAACCATTTTAGCCACAAACACATCTTCTATATCTATTACGCAAATAGCAGCAGCAACCTCAAGACCTGATAAAGTTATAGGCATGCATTTTATGAATCCAGTGCCTATTATGAAATTAGTTGAAATTATACGCGGTTATAATACAAGTGATGAAGTCACTAAAAGTATTATGGATATGTCTAAAACTTTAGGAAAAGTTCCTGTTGAAGTTAACGACTACCCTGGCTTTGTAGCCAACCGTATTTTAATGCCCATGATTAACGAATCTATAGAAACACTATATAATAGCGTTGCTGGTGTTAATGAAATTGATACGGTTATGAAATTAGGTATGGCACACCCTATGGGACCATTACAATTGGCAGATTTTATTGGTTTAGACGTTTGCTTGTCTATTCTTCATGTAATGTACGACGGATTTAAAAATCCTAAATACGCCCCTTGCCCATTATTAGTGAATATGGTTAGAGCAGGTAAATTAGGGGTAAAATCGGGTGAAGGTTTTTATGATTATTCGGAAAGCAGAAAAGCTGAGAAAGTTGCAAAGCAGTTTTCTTAATTAGTCATTCCCATGAATCGCTTCTCAATTTATTGTTGTCTTTTCTTAGTATTACTAGCTTGTAAAAAAGAAAATAATAAAGCCTATACTACAAAAAAAGCTTTGGAAATTATTTTTGAAAACAATCCCGAATATATTTCAAAAGCATTTGATTTTCCTGTTGGGAAACCTAATGCAAAAGGGTATTATAATGCTCAAAAATTCAAAGAGAACAATCACTTGGGAGATGATTGGAATGGTTTAGGAGGAGGAAATTCAGACTTAGGCGATAATATTTATGCTATTAGCAATGGCTATATAGCAGAAGTTAAAGATTATAAAGGAGGCTGGGGAAAAGTAATAAGAATTAATCATTTTTATAATAATAAATTATATCAATCATTATATGCGCATTGTGACACAATAACTGTTTCTGAAAAAAAGTTTGTAAAGAGAGGAGATAAAATTGCAACTATAGGCAATTGTAATGGAAAGTACCCTGCTCATTTACATCTAGAAATACGAGATTCCATTAATTTAGATATTGGCAATGGATATTCAAATAATACAAATGGTTATTTAGACCCAACTCTATTTATTAAGAACAACTAGAAAGAACATGGCTAAAATAATCCCATTTAAAGCAGTAAGACCAACACGAGACAAAGTTAGTTTAGTTGCGGCTCGTTCTTACCAAACATATACCTTGGTCGAACGTGAATCTAGAATGGGCTACAATCCATTTTCATTTTTACACATTATAAACCCTGGATATAAATACCACAAAAATATCTCTGGAAAAGAACGCTATGCCTTAGTTAGGAACCGCTATTTAGAATTTAAAGAAGATGCTATTTTTACTCAAGATAAAGAACCTAGCTATTATATATATAAAATTGTAAATAGAGAAGGTCATGTTTTTTCAGGAATCATTGCTGCAGCTAGTGCAGAAGATTATGAAAATGATATTATCAAAAAACATGAAGACACTATTGAATACCGAGAAAACGTATTTAAAGATTATTTAAAAACGGTTCGTTTTAATGCAGAGCCCGTTCTTTTAACCTATCCAGATAATAAGGTAATCGGCAATATTATTTCCGAAGTACAAAAAGACAGAGCCGAGTTTGAGTTTACAACTACTTATAGAGATACGCACTATTTATGGAAACTTAACGACTCTAAATTAATAGACCGTATAAGCAATGAGTTTGAAAAAATTGATACTGTATACATTGCAGATGGACATCATAGGTCAGCGTCCTCTTATTTGCTAGCTAAAGATTTAAAATCTGAAAACGATAAACATACTGGAAATGAACCCTATAATTATTTTATGACCTATTTGATTCCTGAATCGGACTTAAGAATTCATGAATTCAATAGACTAGTTAAAGATTTAAACGGGTTAAGCAAAGAGGCCTTTTTAATTAAATTGGATACCATGTATCGTATTGAAAATAGAGGTAGTGAATTATACAAACCAACTGGAAAACATCATTTTAGTATGTATCTAGATGGCGAATTCTATTCACTATATCTAAGAAAAAGCAATTATACATTCAAAAATGCCCTTGACGCTTTAGACGCACAAATTCTTTATAAAACCATTTTAGAGCCTATTTTAGGAGTTAAGGATTTACGTAACGACAAGCGTATCGATTATTCACATGGTAAAAACGATCTGGTAACGATAAAGAATAAAGTTGATCGTGGCGAATTTGAAGTAGGGTTTGGCTTAGTTCCCATTACCGTTGCCGAAATGAAGGCCATTGCCAACAATCATTTAACAATGCCTCCAAAAAGCACTTTTATTGAACCGAAATTACGCAGTGGTGTCACAATTTATGAATTTTGATTCATTTTTATAAATTTGATTTTTCCTTAAATTAAAAAATATCTTATATGCACCCAACTGAAATTATTTTATTGAACTTTTCCGAAATTAGGAGGCGTAGCATCAAACTTTGGCAAGGGATTCCAAAAGAGCATTTACATTGGAAACCTGATGGTCAAGCTTTTACCATTATAGAAATGATTAGACATGTACTCGAAGGAGAGCATTTATTCCACAAGATCATTGAGAAAAGGGGTAACTTGGGAGCTTATAAATCCCCTTGGGGAAACCTACCCTATGAAAGTATAGAGGCCGAGCTTAAATTTGCTGAAACCTATAGAGAAGATTTTACTAATATGATTAAAAGTTTAAACGATCAGGATTTAGAACAAATAAGAATTGAACGTAGCGAAGTTGGACAAAGTAAACTACTTGGAGATTATCTTAACCGCATAGCATACCATGAATCTGTACACACAGGACAAATGTTATCTTATCTGCGAACTATTGGAATTGATAGACCCTTAATCTGGGATTAATATTATTTAATAATGAGTATACAGCAAAGCCTTAATGAAATAAAATCCACATTACCAGCGCATGTAACCCTTGTTGCTGTTTCAAAAACGAAGCCCATAAGCGATTTAATGGAAGCCTATAATGCTGGTCAACGTATTTTTGGAGAAAATAAGATTCAAGAAATGGTAGACAAGTACCATGTCATGCCTAAAGACGTTGAATGGCATATGATTGGACACGTTCAAAGTAACAAAGTAAAATATATGGCTCCTTTTGTACGTTTAATTCATGGCGTAGATAACTTTAAACTTTTAAAAGAAATAAATAAACAGGCCATAAAATATGATAGGGTTATAGATTGTTTACTCCAAATAAAGATAGCTTCAGAAGACTCTAAATTTGGAATGACACCAGAAGAAGCTTCAGAAATTGTAAAATCAGACATATTTTCAGAATTAAAAAATATAAAGGTGGTTGGACTTATGGGAATGGCCACATTTACTGATGATGCAAACCAAGTAAAAAAGGAATTCGACTACTTAAAAAACACTTTTGAAAATTTAAAACAAATAAATGTCCATAACTATCAATTAAATACAATAAGTATGGGGATGAGTGGTGATTATCAATTAGCTATTAAATGTGGTAGCACCATGGTTAGAGTTGGAAGTAGTATATTTGGAGCAAGAAGTTATCAATAAGCATTGAAAAATAGACAACCATACTAACAAAAAACAAATAAACGCATAAATATTTTTTGTACGCAATATTAGACATAGAAACTACTGGAGGTAAGTATAATGAAGAAGGCATTACAGAAATTGCAATCTATAAATATGACGGACACCAAGTAGTTGATCAATTTATAAGCCTGGTTAACCCAGAACGTGAGATACAACCTTTTGTAGTGAACCTAACTGGTATTAATAGCAATATGCTACGTAATGCTCCAAAATTTTATGAGGTTGCAAAGCGTATCGTGGAGATTACAGACGATTGTATTTTAGTAGCTCACAACGCACAGTTTGATTATCGCATTTTAAAAACAGAATTTAATCGTCTGGGGTTTGATTTTGAAAGAAAATCACTTTGTACTGTCGAGCTATCAAAAAATCTAATTCCAGATCAACCTTCCTATAGTTTAGGAAAATTGGTTAGATCTCTTGGTATTCCTGTTACAGATAGACATCGTGCTTCTGGTGATGCTTTAGCCACGGTAAAACTGTTTAAAATGCTTTTAGATAAGGACACTACAAAAAGTATTATACAAGAATCGGTAAGAGCAAATCCAAAACATCAATTAGAACCTAGGCATATAGATATTATAAGTGAATTACCAGCCATTACTGGCGTATATTACATTCATAAAGCCGATGGAGATATTATATACATTGGAAAAAGCAATAACATAAAAAAGCGTATCAATCAGCATTTTACCAGCACCAATCAAAAGTCAAAAAAAATACAAACCCAAGTTACTGCTGTAACCTATGAAGCCACAGGCAGTGAACTTGTAGCCCTTTTAAAAGAAAGTGAAGAAATAAAACGTGTAAAACCTATATTTAATAGAGCATTACGTAGAACAAGCTTCACACACGCTTTATACAGTTTTAAAGATGAAAACGATTATATTAATTTAAAAATTGATATTGCAGACGGACGCAAAAAACCAGTAACGACTTTTACCAATAGGCAAAGTGGCAAAAGTTTTATAATTAAAGCCATTGAGGAATATAAACTATGTCAAAAGTTAACAGGTGTCTATAAAACCAAATCCAGCTGCTTTAATTACGACATAAAAACTTGTGAAGGTGCGTGCATACAAGAAGAATCTACTGAGTCTTATAATAAAAGAGTAGAATTATTATTATCTAAAAACAGCTACTCTAATAAAAATATGGTTATTATTGACAAAGGACGGGACGTTGACGAACGCAGTGCCATATTAATTGAAAATGGTGTATTTAAAGGTTTAGGGTTCTTCAATCTTAATTATCAAATAAATAATATTGAGGTTTTAGAATCTATAATCACTCCCATGAATAATAATCGGGATACCCAACACATAATTCAAAGTTACCTTCGTAAAAACAAGAAGGTAAAACAAATTATATTCGATTAAGTATGAAACAAACTTTACTATTTTTTTTATTAATCTCCAATCTAACCCTTTTTTCTCAATCTAACTTCAATCCTTCATCAAACAGAGTGACTCTGGGAGATCTGGAAACAAATACTTTTGAAAAAGATTCTACTGCTAATGCTGTAATAATATATAAATATGGGAATAGCTTTGTAGATAGAGGCGATTATGACTTGAAAACCGAAGTAAGACAAAAAATAAAAATATTAAATAAGGAAGGTTTCAATAAAGCTAATATTTCTATCCATTTATATAAAAATGGAGATAAAAGAGAAAAAGTAGAAGAAATTGTAGCAACTACTTATAATCTAGTAAATGGAGATGTTATTAGCACTAAACTACTTAAAAAAGATATTTTTAAGGAAGAATACGATGAAAACCACACTTTTGTAAAATTTACGCTGCCTAATATTAAAGAGGGAGCCGTAATAACTTATAGTTATGAACTTACCTCCCCTTTTATGTTTAATTATAAAGGGTGGGATTTTCAAAGTGATGTACCTACTTTATATAACGAATATAGAACAAGCATCCCTGGGAATTGGCACTATAATATTAAGTTAATAGGCGGCAAAAGATTGGCAACAAATACAACAGAAGTAAAGAAAAAATGTCTGGAAGGTTATAGAGGTGGCCATGCCGATTGCGCAAACAGCGTTTACACTATGAAAGATATACCTGCTTTTATAGAAGAAGACCATATGACTGCCAAAAGTAATTATTTGGCAAGGATTGAGTATGAACTACAAACATTTAAGGATTTTGATGGCAGAGAATATAATTATGCAAAAACGTGGAAAACCGTAGACAAAGAGTTTAAAACAGATAGAGATATTGGAAAGCAATTAACAAAATCTATAAATTTAGAAGATTTACTAACTCCAGAAATTATCAATGAAACCGATTTATTAAAAAAGGCAAAAGCTATTTACAGGTATGTTCAAGAAAACTATACATGGAATGGAAATTATAAGATATTCAAAGATGTTTCGGTTAAAAATTTAATTAAAAATAAATCTGGAAATGTATCATCCATAAACATTTTACTTCATAATTTATTAAAAGAATCTGATATAAATGTAAAACCTGTATTATTGTCGACCAGAGAAAATGGATTTGCCACAAAAATTTTTCCTGTTATTTCAGAATTTAACTACCTAATCAATCAAGTTACCATAAAAGATGTTACCTACTATTTAGATGCTACAGATAGCTACTTACCTTTTGGGGACATCCCTTTTAGATGTTTAAATCGTTATGGCAGGCTTATGGATTTTAAAAATGGTAGTGAATGGGTAGATTTAAAGCCAAGCAAGTCTTCAAATGTTTTTTATAAAGCAGAAATGCACCTTGATGAAAATGAAACAATTTCAGGAAATATAACTTCAAAACGAACTGGATACCACGCCTTAAACTATAAAAAGAAGTATTATCCAAATAAAGGAGCCTACATTGAAACACTAGAAAACAGGTTTCCTTATTTAGACCTTTCAGATTTTGAAGTAACCAGTGATGATGTAACAAGTACAGACTTTAAAGAATCTTATCACATAGACTATAACTATGAAGATACTGGTGACAATATTTATTTAAATCCTTTCTTTGTTGTTTTTTTCAACGAAAACCCTTTCAAGCTCCAAGATAGAACTTACCCTATTGATTTTGGTTATAAGGATACTTATTTTTATTTATTCAATCTTCATTTTGATGCCAATAAATATACCATAGCGGAACACCCAGAAGATAAAAGCATAGTCTTACCAGAAAACTCAGGAAAAATCATTACCTCTACCAAAGTTATTGGTAATTCTATAGCTATGATGTTAAAAATAGACTTCAACAAAGCTATTTACGGACCAGAATACTATCCGTTTTTAAAAGAGTTTATGAGCAAAATAATAGATATTCAAACGAATTCGCTTATACTTTTAAAGAAAAAGTAATCTATCTTTCTTACTTTTGAATACATGGATAAACCAAAAAAAAAGCACTGGAAAACAAAACTTCATGATATTATATATGAAGCCGATACACCTGCTGGAAAATTATTTGATATTATTTTACTTGTAACCATTATTGCAAGTATTATATTGGTAATGCTTGAAAGCGTTAAAGCTTTTGATACCAAATATCACAATTTCCTCAACATATCTGAATGGATTATTACCATACTTTTTAGCATAGAATACATAGCTAGAATGGTTACTGTAAAAAAACCTTATAAATATGTTACTAGTTTTTATGGTATAGTCGATTTGCTAGCTACCATCCCAAAATACATATCGCTAATTTTTGGTGGCGTACATGCCTTAGCAGCTTTACGCGCTTTCCGATTGTTACGTGTATTCAGGATTTTAAAATTAGCGCGCTATTTAGGCGCATCCAACACATTATTGAAAGCCTTAAAAGCTAGTCGCGTAAAAATATCTGTCTTTTTATTTACGGTTATTATAATTTCTATCATACTAGGAACGATTATGTATCTAGTTGAAGGAGATGAGGCTGGGTTTACGAGCATCCCTACCAGTGTTTATTGGTGTGTTGTAACGCTTACCACTGTTGGATATGGTGATATTTCACCCATAACACCGCTTGGTCAATTTATAGCATCCATTGTTATGATATTAGGATACGGCATCATAGCCGTACCAACTGGGATTGTATCTGCAGAGTATGCTACACAAAATAAAGCAGATAAAGAACTAGATAAAAACGTGCCTTTAAACTCTCGATCTTGTGAAAACTGTATGGCAGAAAAACACAAAGACGGAGCTAAGTTTTGCTATAAATGTGGGCATAATTTACATGATGAATAAAACACTTATTTCCATAGTAGGACCTACTGCTATAGGTAAAACAGCATTAAGTATAAAATTAGCCAATCATTTTAATACTGAAATACTGTCGGCAGATTCTCGGCAGTTTTTTAAAGAGATGCAGATAGGAACAGCTGCTCCAACACCTGAAGAATTAGCAGCAGCTGATCACCATTTTATTCACCATAAATCTATAAAGGACATCTACAATGTTGGCGCCTTTGAAAAAGATGCCATACATACTTTAAACACACTTTTTAAAACGCACGATACCGCTATTATGGTTGGCGGGTCTGGATTATATGTTGATGCGGTTACCAAAGGACTGGATGATTTTCCTGAAGTTGCAGGTAACATCCGAGAAACACTTAATAATGACCTAAAGGCTAAAGGCTTATTGCATTTACAAGAACAATTAATGCAACTTGACCCTGTTGCTTATAATACGATTGCTATTGACAACCCGCACCGTGTTATTCGCGCTTTAGAGATTTGTATTGGCTCCGGCAAACCCTATTCATCATTTTTAAAAAAAGGGAAAGTAAAACGTCATTTTAAAACGATTACCATCGGACTCACTGCCGAAAGAACAACCATATACGATCGCATTAACAAGCGGGTAGATATTATGATGCAGGAAGGCTTGTTGGAAGAAGTTAAAAATTTAATACCTCATAAAGATTTAAATGCCTTAAATACGGTTGGTTACAAAGAGTTGTTTAATTATTTAAATGGCGAATGGACACTTGATTTTGCTATTTCTGAAATAAAAAAGAACACACGGCGTTTTGCAAAACGTCAACTCACCTGGTTTAAAAAGAACGAGGAAACCTTATGGTTTGATTTCATGACACCAAAAGAAACTATTATTAATCAAATAAATCAAAAAATTTCTTAACAAATGGCTATACCTGAAGATGCGCTAGATAATCCAGTTTGGTTCTCTTTAACCGATTGCCACTCCAATCAGGCAATAGATTATGGCAATGTAAAATTTTTTCACCCAGACTATGGTCCTTTTGGCGCTTTTATAAACAATGAGGACACCAGTATTGCTATAGAAAAATATGCCAAATTGATTAATGATTTTTTTATTGTTGGCGACAAACCAAAAATGCCACTTGGCTTTAAAGAACCTATAAAATATGTAGGTTTACAAATGATTGTATATAATAAAATACAGTTACCTATTACCGAAACTATCATCAGGTTAACAGAATCGCATTACAATGATTTAATAGATTTAGTGAAGCTTGTATACCCAGAATACTTTAAATCAAAAACTAATGAGTTAGGATACTATTATGGGATTTATAAAGACAATAAACTTGTTGCTGTAACTGGCGAACGAATGCAAACTAATAAGTTTATAGAAATAAGCGCCGTAATAACACACCCCGATTATACTGGCAGAGGCTACGCAAAACAACTCATAGCACATACTGTAGAAGGTATATTTAAACAAAATAAGATTCCTTTTTTACATGTAGATCAAACCAATCTAGGACCAATACAGTTGTATAAAAAGCTTGGGTTTACCATCCGAAGAAAATTTAATTTCTGGAAAATAAGTAGTGAAAAGCGTTGAAGAAAATAACAATAAAATAGTAAAGTAAAATTACTGCATAGCTACATGACTGTATTTGGCATTTATAAGGATACTTTTACCACTTGCCAAACTACCTATAGAGAAGTTAGGAGTATTATGGTTAAGTTTTTTTTGGGGATGACTTACATGCGAACGATTCCCTTTATACTGTAAATTATAATTTACTTTAGGAAGCGAAATAACGGCATTACTATTTTGAATAATAATATTTAAGTTAGAAAAAGCATCATCAATATCTAAAATCTTTAAATCTCCTATATTCCCGTCTATAATTGCACTCCCTAATAAATGTTTTATAGTCGTATTGGAAGAATTCGAATTTAAAACCATTTGTTTAACATGTGTTAGTTTAACATCTTCTGTATAACGAAGATTTAACTCTCCTAAATTCCAATAAGTTACATAAACAGGCGAATAGGAAGCATTAACGGAAGTAGAACTTCCATTAATGCTGTATGCTGTAAACTTTGTATACGATAAGTCTGCTTCTAAATTATCTACATTAGCAGCAAACTCTATTTCGCCATGTCTAACATTAACCTTTAATTTGGCTTTTTTAGGCATTTTAATTTTAATGGTCTTTTTTACTTTAGAGTTAGATTCTTTACTAACCAACCTTTCAATTAAAACTTTTCTCTTTTTTGCCAGCTTTTCCCGTTCTTCGGCATGTCTTTCATGTCTTTCAACAATTTTTTCTCGTATTTTTTCTTGCTGTTCACGTGTTCTCTCTTGTAACTCATGTTGCCTTTCTTGTAGCGCTCTTTGCCGCTCTGCACGACGTTCCTGAGCTGCTGCTTGCCTTTCCATTTTTTCAGCAAAGCGCTCGCCCCATTCTTCCATACGCTCTCCGTATTTTTCTTGCCATTCTTCATCAAATTTCTCAGCCCATTCTTCCATTTCATTACCATACTTCTCTTCCCATTCTTTTCCAAATTTCTCGCCCCATACCTCCATTTTTCTAGCATATTCTTTTCCAAATTTAGATTCGAATTTCTGTGTATATTTCTCCAAATACTTCTCACCATCCTTTTTATAGGCTTTATAATCGAAATGAATCTCATTCAACCCTTCAGGTAATTCAGGCAATGGAGGAAGTACTGGCATGACAGGCATTTTAGGGAGCTCTGGCATCTCAGGAAGTTCTGGTATTTCAGGAATTTCTGGTAAGTCTGCCAATTCAAACTTTAGCTCTTCTAATATGGCATGAACGGCCTCATCGTCACCTTTCCCTGAGTGATAAACCCAAGTATTTACTCTTGCTCCCTTCGTCGTAATTTCTACTTGCTCTTTTGACGCCTCAACATTAACATCCCAGTTTTTTAAAACACTTTCTAGTTCTTCTTTACTTAAATCATCACCTTCAATATAAGCTTCTATTTCAATAGCATTTTTATCCCATGTATCAAATACAATATTGCAGTGGCTTGTATTTAAATCAATAATAACATCTTTGTCTACTTTGATAGATTGTGACACCTTGGTCAACTTTTGCTGTGCTATTAGCCCTCCAGTAATGAGAAAGCCTAAAGCAAATAATTTGATTTTTATAATTGTCTTGTTCATTTTTTGATTTTTTAGATTGATTATCCTACCTCTTCTGTAACATTATCTGAAGTACTTAATGCTTTTAATTGATCCCTTAAACGATACAAAAGGTTTAAACGAAATTTTAAATTATCAATTAATGCATTAACTGTTAACTCACTTGGCCCCGACTCGGTTAATTCTGATGACAAACGCTTGTATTCTTTATCCAGCTCATCCAATTGCAGCAAATAGCCATCAAAAAGATCTTTGGTTTCTGGAGTATATTTCATTTTAGATAATTCTAAATTAATACTCGCTAAATAATAATCTTCAACTTTTTTAAGACCAGGAGAAATATCTCCAAGAGTTTTTGTTTCAACTGTTCCTTTTGTAGTCACGACCTCTAAATCTGCTGGTTTATCTACTCGTGGCTGAAAAAACTTAAAGACAGCAGAGCCTAAACCAATAAATAGTACTACACTTGCAGCTATGCGCATCCAATTAAATTTAGATTTGCTTACTATCGGCATTACTTTATCTAATTTTTCAAGAAATCTTTCTTGATGATTTTTTGGCATATTTTCATGCGTCATTTTATCATCTTTAAACAACTCTCTAATATCTCGTGCCATCTTTTTTAAGTGTTAACAGTTCTTGTAATTTTCTTTTACCTCTAGATAATTGCGTTCTTGATGCCACTTCAGAAATATTTAAAATCTCTGAAATTTCTTGATGATCATAGCCTTCTATTAAATAAAGCATCACAACATATTGATACTTATCTGGTAATTTATTAATAGCCATTTTTACATCGCTTAACGTTATTGCATCATCTACTAACCATTTGTCATCATGAGTTGTATCAACCACTTTTAGGTGCACCTCTTCTAACTCAACAAGTTCTTGTTTTTTAGATTTTAAGAAGTCAATACTCTTATTAATAACAATACGTTTTAACCAAGCACCAAAAGTAACCTCTGCTTTATATTGATCCAGTTTAATAAAAGCCTTTAAAAAAGCTTCTTGCACCACATCTTCAGCTTCAGCAGCATCTTTTAAAAACCGTTTAGCAACAATATACATCCCATCACAGTACTGATTGTATAACTGTAATTGTGCTTTCCGATTGTTTTGTTTACATTGTTCAATAATGTCAACTTGAAACATGCTAATTTTACTTTTGGTAATAAGTTAGTTCGTTTAAAAGACGATAAAAAAAATGCAGTGTGGCAAAAAAAAATATTTTTTCTAGTTTTAAATAAGAAAACTTAAAAAATCTGCGTTAACATTATTAATAATCATTACTTTTTAAAGTATATTTATACCCTTTAAAATTCTCTATATGAACACCTTCTTAAAGCGTATATTAGTTCTTTTATCCGTAGTAGCCTTGGGGTTATTTTTATATTCTTTTTTTGTTGAAAATATTTTTTCGCAACGTTTAAGTCCTAAAGATACTGTAGAATTTAAACTTAATGATTTAAAACTTGAAGTGTTTTACAATAGACCTTCTAAAAAAAATAGAGCTGTTTTTGGGGCTTTAGTGCCTTTTAATCAAGTATGGCGTACTGGAGCTAATGAAGCCACTACTTTTGAAACCAACCAAACTCTTGATGTGCAAGGCATGCCGTTGCCTGTTGGGAAATACACGCTTTGGACAGTTCCAAAAGATACTACTTGGACAGTTATATTTAATTCCAAACAATACCCATGGGGTGTAGATTCTGATATGAAACCTATGTGGGACCCTAATTACGATGTTTTAAACATTGAAGTTCCTGTACAGAAATTATCATCTACAGTAGAGCAGTTTACTATTGCTTTCGATAATTCTACCGACAATTTATTTTTAACCATGGCATGGGATGATGTAAAGGTTTCTTTACCTCTCAAATAAGTTTTTAACCAGTAGCTACTTAGATTTATAAAAATGAAAGTCGTAAATTAGATAAACATTTGGTTATTCGTGGCAAAAGAAAAAAAATCTGCACTTAAGGAAAAAAAAGGTGTTTCAATTTCTGAAATCACCAATCAATCTACCATAAAAACAATTAAAGAGAAACGGAGAGCTGCAATTAATACAGACGCTTTAGTAGCTTCTATTTTAAAAAAAGATATTACGGCATTAAGTAGAGCCATTACTTTGGTTGAAAGCAAAAATCCGACGCATTTAAAAAAAGCGAATGCTATAATAAAAGCATGTTTGCCACATGCCAATAAATCTGTTCGTATAGGCATTACTGGTGTTCCAGGCGTTGGAAAAAGTACTTTTATAGAAACCTTTGGTAAACATATTACTTCAAAAGGAAAACGCATTGCCGTACTGGCTATAGACCCTAGTAGTTCACTTACAAAAGGTAGCATTTTAGGTGATAAGACCAGAATGGAAGATTTGGTAAAAAATAACAATGCTTTTATACGTCCGTCTGCTTCTGGAGATTCATTAGGCGGTGTCGCCAGAAAAACCAGGGAAGCTATTATTTTATGCGAAGCTGCTGGCTTTGATGTTATCATTATTGAAACCGTAGGTGTTGGCCAAAGTGAAACAACAGTTCATAGCATGGTCGATTTCTTTCTGTTATTGAAATTAGCTGGTGCTGGCGATGAACTACAAGGAATAAAGCGAGGTATCATAGAAATGGCGGATGCTATTGCTATCAACAAAGCCGATGGTGATAATTTAAAACGGGCAAAACTTGCAAAAATAGAGTTTAACAGAGCACTTCACCTCTACCCTGAAAAATCTTCCAATTGGCAGCCTAAAGTAACTGTTTGTAGTGCCATTAAAAATGAAGGCATCGATACCATCTGGGAATTGATTTTAGATTATATCGCTATGACTTCTAAAAACAATTACTTTCATGAAAAACGAAATGAGCAAAACAAATTTTGGCTTATTCAAACTATTGAAGAGCAATTGAAAATTGATTTTTTCAACCGTTCAAAAATTAAAAAAGAACTAAAAAATCAATTATTGCTTATAGAAACCAATCAAACAACACCTTTTGCTGCTGCTGATTATTTATTGGGTTTAGGTTAGCAAAATATCAATATTAAATAAAAAGGCCTAAATAGCATAACCATTATCCAGGCCTAAGAGATTAATCTTTGCTATTAATTCTCAACACATAATAACCTAACAGGCTATTTTAAACTATTTATTTAACAATTTTTGATGTCACTGTTACCTTTGCTGACTCAAATAAATCATCGCTACCATTATCTTGAAATATTTTGGTGTAGAAAACAGCAGTTGTTTTATAAGTACCTTCTGGATAATATGATGCAGATACCTGTACATTTACATTGGCACTTTCACCAGGAATTAACCCGCCACTAGGAAGATTTCTTTCTACAGTTATAGCTTTAAAAGTAATTCCTCCTTCTGGATCTACATCTTCATAAGTCGTTGTTTTTTGAAAATTAATTTTATGGTTCCCTTGATTAATCCACTTTGTAACATTTGGAAAATATCTAAACGCTCCTTCTGTAGCATCAGGAGTTGTAACAGATACCGTTTCTATTTTAACTGGATTAACAACATCTACAATAACTCCAATTAGTTTCACTTCTTCATTGTTTTTGTCCTTAATTGCTAATAAAAACTCCTTAGGATATTCAAAATCAAAACTAGTATCTCCTTCTGGAAATGCCACGTTCATATCTACAGGTGCAATAGAAGTATCTTGGCTATAATACAAATTCGACCCTTCGTAGGCAACGGTTGGCACTAAATTGGTAAAATCGGTTCCTACAGGCACTAAAAGGTAAATTTTTTCATAACTGATATTAACATCTGCTCTTTTAGAAATTGTAACATCATTAGGCAAACTTGGGTTTTTACTTTTCTCAAATGTAAAACCTGTTAGTTTTAAAGTCTCAGGAACTGGTGGCAGCTCCTTAACAATACTAACATTATAATGCAGCAATGCTTCTTTATTACCTGTAGCTGTACTAATAGTAAATACATGTACTTTTTCGTTTTCAAAAGATAATGCTACATCAATACCTGGCGATATACTAAATTTGCTTAAATTAAGCTCTTCAGATGTGATAGCTGCTCTTATATCTTCTAAAGAAGTAACAGTACTTGGAACTGTAATTTTTATTTCCCCATAGGTAACTTCTTTATTCTCTGTAATAACTGGATCTGTAATGTCTACGCTTATGCTCTGTATTCCTAATAAAGGAAAATTCGAAAGCTTGGCTTCTTCAATACTAACCTCTTGAGGGGTATTGGTGCTTTCATCACTAGAATCACAACTCATCATGAAAATAATAGTGAACAATAAGATTCCTATACTTTGTAATTTAAAAGTTCTTTTCATTAATTTTTTATTTAATTTTTGGAGTAAACTTATACTATCTCTATAGTATTTCTAAATTAACATGGTGAATCTATCTACTTTTGTGGTAAATAAGCTTAAATAACTGGTGAGTTAATATACTTTTCGTAGTTATGAAGCCATACTAAATGTAATCGTGTAACATACGCCTGGGTTAGAAATTATTTCTACAGAACCTTTTATTTGTTTTGTCAATCCCTGAATAAGCTGCATACCTAAGGATTGATAATTTTCCACCTCAAAATTCTCTGGAAAACCAACTCCTGTATCTTCAATGGTAAGTACACATTTGTCTTCATTTTTTGAAGCTTTTATACTTATATTACCGCTTGTTTGATCCTGAAATGCATATTTAATACTGTTAGCTATTATTTCATTGACAATTAAGCCACAAGGTACTAGACGGTCCATACCAAGATCTATATTATCTATATCTGTAGTTATCGTTATATTTTGTTCTGGAAGGGCGTAACTTGTATTAAAATAGCTTAGTAAATTATCAAGATAGGTTTGTAAATTAATGAGTGACAAATTACTGGACTTATATAACCTTTCATGTATAATAGACATGGCTTGTATTTTATCCTGAATTTCCTGTAAGACTTCTGAAGCGCTTTTATGATTACCAAACTTATATTGAAGTCTCAATAAACTCGATACAATCTGTAAATTATTTTTTACTCTATGGTGGACTTCTTTTAATAATATTTCACGATCTTTTAGGGTTTGAGATACAATCTTATTCTTCTCTTCCAGAATTTTATTGTTTGTCAGCTTATTTTTATAGGCAAAGAATAGTGTTAATAAAATGATTGCTAACGCAGTCAACCCAATTATTAATATATTTTGTGCCGTACTTTGGTTCTTATTTTCTAAAGCTTTTATCTGATTTTCTTTAGTTAGAAACAAGATTTCTTTTTCTTTATTTTCTAAATCAAATTTAGCTTGTACTTCCTTGAGTTGCTTATCTTTCTTTATAGTAAATAAAGAATCTTGAACCTTATTGTATTTTAATACGTACTCGTAACTCTTCTTATAATCATTTTTTCTGTCCTCATATTCATACAATGCCTTATATACTTTTGATAATTGAGGTAAAGCTTTCGATTTTAAAGCAACAGAAAGCGCTTTATCATAATGTAATTGAGCTTCCTTAGTATTATTAAGTTTTTCATATATGTTAGCAAGTGTTAAGTATGTTAGGGTATTGTCTTGCGTATATCCTGATTCTAAACGCATTTTTAATACTTTTTTTGAATACACTAATGCTTGTTTAAAATCTTTTTCATCTATATTTATTTGAGATAAATTGCTTAAAACAGATATAATAATTTTTGAAATGTTTGCCTTTTCTGCAATATCCAGAGCTTCTTTTAACACATTTTTAGCCTTAGAGAACTTTTTTTGTCTCATATACATTTCGGCAACAGCCCCTAAAATATGCGATCTTAGTTCGTCATTGCCTGTCTTTTTCAAAATTTCTAACGATCTATTATAATATAACAAACCATTATCATCATCTTTTAATCGACATGAATATAAAGACCCCATGTTACCAACTATACCTGCAATAAGACTTTCTTCATTATGTTTTTCAAAAATTTTAAGTGCCTTTAGGTAAAAATCGAGTGCCTCGTTGTAGTCACCCATTTTTATATGAGTCACTCCAATATTTTGATAACATTTACCTATTCCTAATTCGTAACCCATCTCTTCAGCCACTTTTAATGTTTTTTTATAATAAAACATTGCTTTGGCATGTTCGGACCTATCATTATGGAAGTACCCAAGATTTAAATAAAAAAAACCAGTGTTTTTACTATTCTCTCCTTTTACCAGCTCTAGCCCACTATTTGCATAATCAATAGCTTTATCTACGCTTATTTTACTATATGTATCAACCAATTGCTTATATATCTCAATTTTTTCTTTCTTGGAAGCATTGGCTAATTTGTGCTCTAAACTATCGGTTTGTGCAATCGATGAAACGTAAAAAAATAAGAAAAAGGAATAAAAAAAATGTTTAAAAAAAAGTAAAGTTTTCTTCATATTATAAAATATCTAATCGTTCTAGTAATTGGCTTTTATATGCTTTACTTATGGGAATTCTGTGCCCATTAATAAAAACAAACCTGTTCTCTATTTTTTCTATTTTATCTAAAGCAACCATATAAGACCTGTGAATTCTTAAAAACTTATCTTGTGGTGCTTTTTCATAGAATTCTTTTAAAAACATATTTGCCAAGATTTTTTTATCCTTAGTAATAATTTGGGTATAGTTATCCATAGCTTCTACCCACAAAATTTTATTTACCTTAACACTAATAAGCTGTGATTTATCCTTTACAAATATGGTTTCAGATATTTTGTCATTAGGGATTGTACTTTCCTGCTTATTGTTTTCAAGATGCTTTTGCAATGCTATTTCTACTGTAAAAGACAATTCCCTTGTATTAAAAGGTTTTAGTAAAAAGGCAAAAGGTCTAGATTTTAAGGCTTTTTTAAATGTATGATCATCACCATAAGCGGTCAAGAAAACAATAGGAATTCTATATCTATCATAAATATCTTTGGCTGTTACTATTCCATTTTTTTCTCCAGAAATATTAATATCCATAATAACAATATCTGGTGTGGCTTCCTCAGCATACATCATGGCTTCATTATAACAGTTCGCTATTCCTACAATATCATACCCCACTTTTTTTAAACTAGTTTTAATATCTAATGCAATAGAAAATTCGTCTTCAACGATTAATACTTTTTTATTATCAATTACCATAAACACATTTTAGATTTAGCTAAACTGAAAACTACAAAAAAGCATTAATATTGTATGCATTAATGAAACCTATCTATGAAATGTTGACCTAATAATCCAGTCAATATTCCATATCTACATATTATTAAAAATACCAGAATATAATAATATGACACACATCATAATATAACAGGAGGTTAGACCTTCTTTATAAGGCCTAACCTCCTGTTATAATTAATTTTTATTTTTCAAAAAACTTTTTATTCGCTTTTAATTGTTGACTTAATATTTAATTTTATTGGTGCAAAAATATCTTCAATTGGATTTAAATCATCACGTATATCATTAATTCTAGCTCGATTTAAATCATACTTTGGAGAAAATATAATATCTACATTATAATCTCCAATTGTAGCTCCATTGGTATCGACACTGAAAACAACGTAACCAAATTCTCCTGGTCTGATGTAAGCTCCTTGTAATGCTTCTGATACTTCTAAAAAGGCATTGAATATATTTCCTATTTTATCAGACGTATTATCTACATATTCACTTGCCTTAAGATTTCTTTGTATTGGATGATTTCCTTTATTAATCCATTTTAAAATATCCCTTTGAGTTCCACTACCTTCAATTAAATCTGCAGTTGTTACCGAATTATCTTGTAGTTTTATTGGGTTTTGAACATCAACAATCACACGGTAGTTTTTTTGTACCCCTGAGCCCTTTACCGATAAAAGAAATTCGTTTTTATCTCTAAAACTAATAATATCATAGTCACTGGTAAAATCAACAGCTAAGTCAGTTTCTGGATAAGCCATAAAATCTGTACTACCTTGTCTGTATTCTAAAGTTTCTCCTTCAAATTCTATAGTTGGGACTAAATCATTCAAATTTGTTTCATTTGGTACAAGGATGTATATAGCATTCCAATTGGAACCAGAATATTCTACTATTTTAGTGGCTTCGATATCTGAGGGCAATTCTGAATTTTTACTTTTCTCAAATCTAAACCCTGTAATTTTTAATTGATCCTCAACCGGGACTTCTTTTACAACTGAGACTAAATAACTTATACTTTTTTCTGAATCATCCTTAGAAGTAATGGTATAAATAATAGCTCTACCTACTTCAAAAGATTGTGCTGAACCGACTGACGGCGATATTTCAAATTTAGATTCGTCAAAATTAACAGAAGCCAAACTTAAACTAAGTTGGTTTGTCTCTGTTGGAACAGTAATGATAATTTTACCTGGTGTTTTTTCTTCCCCAGCAACAATTTCTGGCTGGGTTAAACTAATATCTGTATAGGTTACTTCAGATAACTGAAAATCATTCAATCTTGCAGTTGTTAAATCTACCTCTATTGGGACTTTATCTTCAGAAGGTTTACTATCATCTGAACTACATCCTATTAATAAACCAACTAATAAAAATAGACTTATTTTAAATAAATTTTTCATTTTTCATTTTTTACGGAACAAAGATATTCGCATCTAAGAGCTCTATAAAATTAATATGGTGAACAGCATATTTTTCTTGGTGAGCAATCAAAATGAAATGGTGAATTGTATGCAAATAATTACTTCCTCTATTTATAAAAACAGATAATCAAATAGAAATAAATCGTTTTAAAAGGTATTTAGCCAATTTATAAAATAAAAATCCAGAAATGGCACCAAATGTTAATCCACATACAATATCTAAAGGGTAATGTACACCTACGTAAATTCTACTATAAGCTACTACCGCACTCCAGAAAAGCAAAATAAAAATGAGATATTTATAATACTGTTTTAACATTAAACCTGCAAAAACTGCTGCTGCCATTGAGTTTGATGAATGTCCCGAAAAGAAACCATATTTACCGCATCGAACAGCGATAAATCGCATTTGGTCAATTAGATTATCTTCTCCACAAGGCCTGGGGCGTTGAAATCCTCGCTTAAACACATTAGTGATTTGATCTGTAAAAGTGATCATTAAAGCCACAACTATTACGAAAACAACCAACGATTTTAGTCCGTATTTTTTATAAAGCATAAATAACAATATAGCGTACAATGGAATAAACGTGAGCTTATCTGTTATTATTAACCATAAATTATCCCAAGGTGTAGACCCTAGAGTATTTAAATATAAAAATAATTCGGTATCGAAGTCTAAAAGTTTTTCAATCATGACTATCTATTAATCTTCATATTTTGCTACTTCGCTATCGTAAAACTCTGTAGCCAATTTTATGGCATTTTCAGCTTCACTTTTTAGCTCTTTTTGATCTTCAGTATCAAAGTCCTCAAACCATTCTAATTCATCATCTTCAAGGTTTATAATAAACCTAGGAAATTCGGTATGAATTACAAAAATAGCATTTGGAAATTCTGTATTATCACCTAATATAAATTTTGGGAGTGTCATTTTTTGAGTTTAAAAATTGTTGAAATATTAATTACATTTTTGCATTGGTAAAGATTTCTTCTTGTAATTAAGATATACCTTGTCGAACTTTCGTTTAAGTATCATTTTTTTATCATTATTATTATTAATTATAAAACTAATTTTTGTTAACCATCTATTTGAGATGTTAGAATAATTAGATTCTATTTCTTTAGTATCAGATAAAAATATGGTTTCCTTTCCATCATTGACAAATATAAGACTACTTCCATTAAATGTTTTTATATTACTTCCACTTAAAATTGTAGCATTAAGAAATTCATAATTAGCTAAATTTTGAAAGGATACAAAAAGTTGTCCATATTCTGATTCAGCGATCTTTTCCCCTTTTATTTTAGCTATTAAACCTTCTGTATAAGTATCTACATGCGTACGTTCCATTGCTTTTATATTTCCAAACGCAGCCAATACTTTATCTATTGTTTTTAATAATTTCATATCTTATATTAATTCTTCAACAAGCTTTCAGCAATTAATTTTTTAGTCAAATAATTAAATCGAATATACAATAAAATTGCAGCTGTAGATAAGCCTGCTAACAAACCTAACCATATACCAAAACTACCATAAGCCGTTTCCTTACCTAAAAACCAACTCACTGGAAATCCAACCAACCAATAAGATACAAACGTGATAATGGTAGGTATTTTAACATCTTGCAAGCCACGTAAAGCCCCTAAAACCAAAACTTGAATACTATCACTTATTTGAAAGATGGCAGCTGCGATTAATAATTTAGATGCAATATGTACTACTTCTGTATTATCAAGCAAGTTCTTAGCATCGTTAAAATCAACATATAATTTTGGTAATTGATTATGAAATATAAAGAATAACAATGCGAAACTAATTGCAAACATCATACCCATTAAAAATAAAGAGAATGCAATACGACGCAGTTCATAATATGCTTTTAAACCTTTTTGATTGCCAACACGAATCATTGAAGCCACACTTAATCCCATGGCTACCATAAATGTCATAGACGATAAGTTAAGCGCTATTTGATTGGCTGCTTGTGGGTTTTTACCCAATAGACCACTTAACCATATTGCTGCTGTAAAAATGGCCACTTCAAAAAACATTTGCATAGCACTTGGCGCACCCAAATTGATAATTTTTTTAAGCATTAATTTGTTTAAAACAAAAAACTTAATATTTGTCACATACCTTTTTGATTTTTCTTTTCCTTTAAGTAAAAACCATAAATACCAAACCATAATAATACGCGACACCAAAGTTCCGTATGCTGCTCCTACAATACCAAGTTCTGGAAATCCAAACTTTCCAAAAATTAATAAATAGTTTAAAATGATATTTATAATATTCCCCAATAATGTGGAATACATTGGGTATTTGGTCATGGATAATCCATCACTAAATTGTTTAAAGCCTTGAAATATAATTAATGGGATTAAAGAAAATGCAACTAAATCTAAGTATGGAATAGCCAATTCTACAACCTCTACTGGTTGTTTCATTAAATACATGAGAGGTTTTGCAAAAAATACCATTAAGAAGAGCAATACGCCTAAAACAGTACATAAAAATAAGCCATGTTTAAAAGACGATTTTCCTTTTATAAAATCTTTTGCTGCATCTGCCTCAGCTACTAGAGGTGTAATGGCAGTAGAAAAACCAATACCTAAGGACATGGCTATAAACATAAAACTATTACCCAAGGATACTGCAGCTAGTTCTGCTGTTCCCAGCTGACCTACCATAATATTATCAATGAAACTAACAAAAGTATGCCCTAACATACCAAGCATAACTGGTGCTGCTAATTTCCAATTATATTCAAATTCTTTGGTATAGTCTTTCAATTGCATTAGACAAAAATAGTCTTTAGCCTTATATTTTTAAGAATTTTGTAGTCTTCTTTTAAATTTTATTAAAAATTAACAAATGTTAACAATTGTTGATAACTCCGTACAACTTTTAAGTTAATATATTGTAGTATTTTCATACATTCGTAACGCTGTAAAAAAAGCAAACTAAATAAACTACAGCACTTTAGGAAACATTTAGCTTTTTATTTTAAAGGGATTAGAAGTAATAGCAGCTTAAAAGTTTTCAGCGTTTAATTAAGGAGGAATTAAAATTCCTCCTTTTTTAATTATTAAGATTAACATTTCCTTTAGAATTTTAAGTCCCCTCTTTAGTATCTTGTAATAAATACATGTGTATGAAGTATTTGTATCTATTTATTTTTGTTTCTAATATATCTTTAGGCTTTTCTCAACAAATAGCTAAACCTTTTATACCTGAAATTATAAAGCAATTTCCTAATGTTCGTGATATAGCCATCTCTCCCAACGGCAATGAAATTATGTTCTCTGGACAGAGTGTTATGGGAAATTTATCAGCAATCATAACTATAAAAAAGGAAGGAGAAAAATGGGGTATTCCAGAAGTCGCTTCATTTTCTGGTCAGTATTTTGATCTAGAGCCCTTTTTTTCTAATGATGGTTTAAAAGTCTATTTCGTTTCTACAAGGCCTTTAGATACTTCTTTAAATACCTCAAAAGACTTTGATATCTGGTATGCAGAGCGTAGCTCTCTTAACGATGATTGGTCGCAACCTATAAATATGGGAAGTCCAATAAATACAGAACATGGAGAGTTTTATCCTTCTATAGCTAATAATGGTAATTTTTATTTTACTAGGGATAATCCCAATTTAAAACGTAAAGATGATATTTATAAAAGTACATTTACCAATGGGATGTATTCTGAGCCAGAAATGTTACCAGATACTATAAACTCTATAGGATATGAATACAATGCTTTTATTGCACCAGACGAATCCTATTTAATATATGGTTGTTATAATAAACAGGATGGTTATGGTAGTGGTGATTTATACATTAGCTATCATACTGATGATGGATGGTTAGAAGCTAAAAATTTAGGAGAGGCTATTAATACAAAGAAAATGGATTATTGTCCTTTTGTGGATAGCAAAACAAATACACTATATTTTACTAGTAAACAGGATAATACTCGAATAGATTTTGAGGCTCCATTATCTATTAATGAATTATTAAAAGAGTTTAACAAATATGATAACGGATTGAGTAGATTATATAAAGTCTCGGTGAGCGAATTACCTAAAAAATAGGTGTTATAAACTCGAAGCCATGATTTTGGCAGCTTCAAACTCTTGTAAGATATCATCAACAATTTGAGATACAGGCTTGATATCATGAATTAACCCTGCAATTTGACCTATTTCCAATTCCCCTTCATCTAAGTCTCCTTCAAACATCCCACGTTTAGCACGAGCCCTGCCAAGTAATGTTTTTAATTCTTCTATAGATGGTGATGACTTATAAAGCTCTTGGAGTTCTTCATAAAATTTATTCTTGACCAAACGTACGGGGGCTAATTCTTTTAGAGTTAATTGCGTATCGCCTTCCTTAATATCAACCACTACTTTTTTAAATGCATCATGAGCTGAGCTTTCTATACTAGCAACAAACCTACTACCCACTTGCACAGCATCTGCCCCTAAAATCATAGTCGCTAACATGGCTTTTCCTGTAGCGATACCACCTGCAGCAATTAATGGAATCTGGATTTGCTCTTTAACCATAGGAATAAGCGTTAACGTAGTCGTTTCATCCCTACCGTTATGCCCACCAGCTTCAAAGCCTTCGGCAACCACAGCATCAACACCTGCTCCTTGAGCTTTTAATGCAAATTTCACACTACTTACAACATGTACTACAATAATACCACGCTCTTGTAACCAAGATGTCCATGTTTTTGGGTTTCCAGCTGAAGTAAATACTATTTTAACACCCTCTTCCACAATAATATCCATGATTTCATTAATATTAGGATATAGCATAGGAACATTAACCCCGAAAGGTTTATTAGTGGCCTTTTTACATTTTTGGATATGCTCTCTTAAAACATCAGGGTACATAGAACCTGCTCCTATGAGCCCTAAAATACCAGAATTACTTGCTGCTGAAGCTAATCTCCAACCACTATTCCAAATCATACCCGCTTGAATAATTGGATACTTAATATTGAACAAATCGGTAATTCTGTTATTCATATCATATTATTTATTGAACGCTTCTTGACTTTTCTATTGCCTAAAAAATGGTAAAAGCTATGTTTTATTAGGAAATAACTCCAGAACCTACAAGCTCATCTTCTAAATACCATGCTACAAATTGCCCTTCGGTTATTGCTGATTGAAACGCTTCAAATTCAACATACAAGCCCCCTTCTACTCTATATAATTTTGCTTTTTGTAATGGCTGTCTATATCGAATTCTAGCCATAACTTCTAAAGTTTCATCTAACTCTAGTTCCAAATCTTCCCGAATCCAATGCAACTCTTGATCTGTAACAAACAAGGCCTTTTTCAATAAACCAGGGTGTTCTTTACCTTGTCCTGTATAAATAACATTGTCATCTACATTGGTATCAATAACAAATAAAGGCTCCACTGTACCACCAACAGCAAGACCTTTTCGCTGCCCTTTGGTAAAGTAATGAGCCCCTTGATGTTTACCTACTATCTTTCCATAATCAATCTTATAGTCAATCTTACGAGATAAGTATTTTAATTTCTCTTCTTTTGAACTAAATTCGGTTTCGACATGAGCAAAAACTTCCTGTTCTTTCGGAATTTCAACGATAACACCCTCTTTTGGTTTTAACTGTTGCTGAAGAAAATCTGGTAATTTAACCTTACCAATAAAACATAAACCTTGAGAGTCTTTCTTTTCTGCAGTAACCAGATCTAACTTCGTTGCAATTTCACGTACTTCAGGTTTTGTTAACTCTCCAATAGGAAATAACGATTTGGACAATTGATTTTGAGATAACTGGCATAAAAAATAAGACTGATCTTTATTATCATCCACTCCCGCTAGCAATTGATACACTTCTTTACCTTTTTTCTGAATGGTTCCTTTTCTACAATAATGACCAGTAGCTACATAATCTGCTCCAAGTTCTAAAGCAATTTTCATAAAAACATCAAACTTAATCTCTCTATTACAAAGCACATCTGGGTTAGGTGTCCTACCTTTTTCGTATTCATTAAACATATAGTCTACTATACGTTCTTTATACTGCTCACTTAAATCTACGGTTTGAAAAGGTATTCCTAATTTTTCAGCAACTAACATGGCATCATTACTATCATCTAACCAAGGGCATTCATTAGATATCGTTACAGAATCATCATGCCAATTTTTCATAAATAAGCCAATAACCTCGTACCCCTGCTCTTTTAATAAATAAGCAGCAACGCTAGAATCTACACCTCCAGAAAGTCCAATAATGACTCGTTTCATTTTAAATAAATTAGGCTGCAAAGATACGCATATTTACAGAAAATGATCTCTAAAATACAGGTTCATAAATCACCTAACAACACATTTTGTTTATTTTATTTTTAAAAATATTAAACAAAATTTGGATTTTTGTTTAATTATTTCATATTTTTGTTAAACAAAACTATAAATATTATGAAACCATTAAATGCTTTTAAAAAATTATCCTTTCTATTCATTGCATTGCTAGTGATAGTATCGTGCAGCAATGATGATGATAATGTAACAGAATTTGTTCCTGAAACTATTGCAGAATTAGCACAAGCCACACCAAGCTTAAGCAATTTAGTTGCAGCTTTACAACGTGCCAATTTAGTGACCACATTAAACGGAACACAAAAATTCACTGTGTTTGCACCTACAAACAATGCTTTTACTGCATTTTTAGCTGCAAACAATTTTGCTTCATTAGAAGATGTTCCTGTTGATGTATTAACCCAAGTACTCTTAAACCATGTTATAGTTGGTGAATTTGCTTCTACAGATTTATCTACAGGTTATATAAGTACATCGGCTACTCAAGCAGGTACTAATCTAAATTTAAGTATGTTTGTCGATACCGCTTCTGGCGTCACATTAAACGGTGTTTCTAACGTTGATACTCCAAATATTAATGCTACAAATGGCATTATACATATTGTAGATGCAGTTATTGGATTGCCTACTGTAGTAACTCATGCTTTGGTTAACTCTGGTTTTTCAAGCTTGGTCGCAGCTCTGAGTGCTGCAGATGGTGGATTAGTAGACGTATTAGGTGGTTCAGGCCCTTTTACTGTATTAGCGCCAGACAACAATGCTTTTACCGACTTTTTAGATGGCACACCTCTTGCAAATGTACCTACCGATGCTTTAGCAAATATTTTATTAAACCATGTTATTAGCGGTGTAGTAACTTCTACAAATTTAACTGATGATGGTTCTGGCTACACCAACACACTAGCCACTGGTCCTGGTATGAACAATTTAAGCCTCTATTTTAATACCTCCGATGGTGTTAAGTTTAATGGCGTATCTTCAGTAGCAACTCCTGATGTTGTATGCACTAATGGAATTATTCATGCTATTGATGCCGTTATAGGCATACCAACCGTAGTAACATTTGCTACTGCCGATCCTACCTTTTCTACTTTGGTAAGTGCATTAACAACACTAACGCCTACTACAGATTTTGTTGCCACGCTTTCTACAGCAAATGGAACAGACCCTACCCCCTTTACTGTATTTGCTCCAACAAACGATGCATTCGCTGCAATTACTGTTCCTGAAGAGTCAACATTAACACAGGTTTTATTACATCATGTTATTGGTGGTATGAACGTTACTTCTGGAGATTTAAACAATCCAGGAGATACAATGGCTCCAAGCTTAGAAGGTGATAACCTTACAATTACTCTACCAGGTACTGGAAATAATATAGCAGATTTAACTGATGGCTCTGGAAATTCAGATATAGGAATAATAGCTGTTGATGTTCAAGCTGGAAACGGGGTGATACATGTTATCAACAAAGTGGCTATTCCAGATTTGACAAATTAGTTTGATTTGTTGATTGTAGACATTCTTAATCGCGGATTAAAATTGTCTATGAAAAAGGAAGCTCCTTTTTAAAAAGGAGCTTTTTTTATTGTTTTTTTTTATACTTCCCTTCTGGTGAAAAGTTTTTCTCATTGACTAGTTTTCCATTTTCATAATATTTCCAAATACCATGTTTTTTTCCCTGCTTATACCTTCCTTCTGTTATCAACTCTCCTTTAGGGTTATAATATTTCGAATCTCCATGAAGCTCTCCATCAACATAAATAAAGGATTTTAAAACAACATTTTTAACAGAATACCAGGTTGAAGCGCCATCTAACTTTCCGTCAATATAATTTTGTTTTTCTGCTACTTGTCCATTAGGATAGTAAACAAAACGTTCCCCATGTAAATTCCCCTTATTGTTATAATGCTCTAAAGTTAATAGTTTGTCAGAGCTTTTCTGATAATATTTCCATGTTCCTACATAGAGCTTTCCATCCATCGTTCCTTCACTAATAAGCTTTCCTCTGGATGTAAAAAATTTGACATAAGTGTTATTGTCATTTTCATTGAAAGTCCTTGTTGCCGTTAGGACAGCTTTCTTTCTAATATTTTTATAAAACTTAAAAACACCTATTTCCTTACCATGTAAAAACTCACCTTCATACCTTAGAACATTAGTGTTTTTAAATGTTTTTTTCCAAATACCATGGCGTTTTCCATTTTCATCAAATTGATTAACACTTTGAGAGAAACTTGAAGTACAAATAAATATAACAAGTAACGTAAATATTATCTTTTTCATTTTAAAGACTGTCTTTTTGAGCGTTCGATTTTTAAAAACAACACTAATTAAACGAAAATATTATTTTCAAATTGTATAACAAAAAAGTTGCCATATTTAAATAACATGACAACTTTTTGTACAAATCCTTTTTTTACTTCTTTTACTTAAAGAAGCTTATATCTTATTTTTTTCTTTTTTGTTGCGCTTGCTTTTGTTTTTCGGCTTGCTCCATCATTTCCTTCATACGCGCCTGGAACTTACTTTGCTTTTTAGGTTTTTTCTTGTTTTCTTGAATTTGAGCATGAATTTTATCTTCATCAAGAATATAATTTTTAATCACTAAAATAATTCCAATACTAATCAAGTTTGAAATGAAATAATACAAACTTAAACCTGAGGCATAATTATTAAAGAAAAACAACATCATAATTGGTGAAAAGTACATCATATACTTCATCATTTTTCCCATGTCTGGCATACCTTCTTGTTGCGGCTGCGTATTTACTTGCTGACCTGTTGTTAAACGCATGTAAAAGAATATAGCAATGGACGCTAACAAAGGAAATAAACTTACGTGATCTCCATAGAACGGGATATTAAAAGGTAGATTAGCTACAGTATCATATGATGATAAATCTTCTACCCATAAGAAACTTTTCTGTCTTAAATCGAAAGCCGAAGGGAAAAATTGGAACAACGCATAAAAAACTGGTAATTGAACTAATGCGGGCAAACAGCCACTCAATGGACTTGCTCCTGCTTTAGTTTGCAACGCCATGGTTTCTTGTTGCGCTTTCATTTTATTGTCTTTGTGCTTCTCACGAATAGCATCCAATTCTGGTTTCAGGATTTTCATTTTTGCCTGCGATAAAAATTGTTTATACTGTACAAAAGACAGTAATAATTTGATTAATATCGTCATAACAATAATTGCAATTCCATAAGGTAAAAATCCTCCTAAGAAACCAAATAAAGGAATAAAAACGTATTTATTAATCCATCCAAAAATACCCCAACCCAATGGCACAATTTCATCTAAATTTCTATTATAAGCATTTAATATTTTATAATCACTTGGACCATAATACCAATCCATAGTTTTATTAATCTCACCACCTGCTAATTCTAAAGGTAATTTTGCAACAAACGCTTTTGTATAGATCGTATCTACTTCTTCATCTTGAACAAGGTTTTTAGATTCGAAAGCCCCTGTTTTAAATGGAGTATCTGCTAACAAAATAGATGTAAAAAAGTGCTGTTTAAATGCTACATAGCTAACATCTTCTGCTGTATCTTCTGTTTGCTCTTGTTGCCCTAAGTAATCATCCTTACCATCTTCATATTCAAAAACCACTTCGGTATACCTATTCTCATAAGAAATACTTTTTGCATGGCGGTACGTTTTAAGGTTCCAATCTAAATTAACTGCTTGCGAACTATTAATCACATCACTAAATCCTTGAGAACGGACCGTGAAGTCAATCATATAATCATCATTCTTTAACTCATAACGGTATTCTAAAAACTTACTTTCTGATACTTTTAGTTTCATTGAAACTACAGTATTGTCTCCATTTTTAGTTACGGTAGGCACAAAATATCTGTCTTTTGTATTGACGATACGGCTTTCGGTAGTTCCGAAATTAATATTAAAAGAAGCATTATCTTCTTTTATAATATAAATGGGTTCCTCATTAAAATCTACAAATTTCTTTAACCTTACTTCTGATAAATACCCTCCTCTATTATTAAACTTTAAAGCCAATAAATCGGTTTCAACCAGTGTTTCATCTTTCTCTGATACCAAAGTTTCCGAATATGCTAAAACACCAAGTTTATTCTTTAGGTTAACTAATTGAAGTGAATCTGAAGCTGCACCAGATGTATAATCTTCCGCCGTAGTTATTTTTGTCTGGGTTTGTTCTGAAGCTTTTTTCTCTGCTTCAATTTGTTCTTGCTTTGCTTTTTCTTGAGCTTCTAACTCTTCTGGTGTTGGCTGATTTTGCCAAAGCATATACATTAATATTCCGAAAATGAGTAGAAACCCTATTACCGAATTAATATCTAATTTTTTTTCTTCCATATTTTAATTTGTGTCATTCTGAATGTAATATAAAAATCTGTTTGTTGGACAACTCGATTTACTCAATATGACAATTATACGCGTTTAAATTTAATAAGATTCCAATCTTCAAGGAATGATAAGTTGATTATCAAATAGCTCTCCAATTTTAACTTTGTGCCATACTGACACCTTTTTGGTCTTTTTTATGGTTTAAAGCCGCTCTCACAAAAGCCACAAACAATGGATGTGGGTTAGCAACCGTACTTTTATATTCTGGATGGTATTGTACACCTACAAACCAAGGGTGCTCAGGAATTTCAACAATCTCAACTAAACCTGTATCTGGATTTAAACCTGTTGCCAGTAATCCTGCAGCTTCCAGCTCTTCTTTATAGGTACTATTAAATTCGTAACGATGTCTGTGACGTTCTTTAATTACATCTGTCTTGTAGGTCTCATGAACAATACTTCCTTTCTTTAATTCGCACGACCAAGCCCCTAAACGCATCGTCCCTCCTTTATCTGTAATACTTTTTTGTTCTTCCATTAAATCAATTACAGGATTCTTAGAAGTGATATCCATTTCTGTTGAGTTCGCATCTGCTATATCTAAAACATTTCTTGCAAACTCAATGACTGCCATTTGCATGCCCAAACAAATTCCTAAAAAAGGAATGTTATTTTCTCTAACAAACCTAACTGCTGTAATTTTTCCTTCTATACCACGTTCTCCAAAACCTGGTGCCACTAAAACACCATCTAGATGTCCCAGTTTAAGTTTAATATTGTCGTTATTTAAGTATTCTGAATGGATAGATTCTATTTTAACTTTAACTTCATTCTCCGCTCCTGCATGAATAAAGGCTTCTAAAATAGATTTATATGAATCTTGCAATTCAACATACTTTCCAATTAATCCAATGGTAACTTCCGTTTTGGGATTTTTATGACGGTGCACAAAACTATTCCATCTATCAATATCTGGTACAGAACTTTCTAGATTTAATCGTTTTAAAACCACTTTATCCAAACCTTCTTCCAACATTAAATTAGGCACATCGTATATGGTTGATGCATCTATAGATTGAATAACCGCCTCTTCTTTAACATTACAGAATAGAGCTAGTTTGCGACGCAAATCTTTTGGCAGGTTGTGTTCTGTTCTACAAACTAATATATCTGCCTGTACCCCACTCTCCATGAGTGTTTTAACACTATGTTGTGTCGGTTTCGTTTTTAATTCTCCTGCAGCTGATAAAAATGGCACAAGGGTTAAATGAATAACGATGCCATTATCTTCTCCTAAATCCCAACGTAGCTGCCGTACTGCTTCTATATAGGGTAACGATTCTATATCTCCTACGGTACCGCCTATTTCGGTAATCACGATATCATAATCGCCCGATTTACCTAAAAGTTGTACACGACGTTTTATTTCATCTGTAATATGCGGAACGACCTGTACCGTTTTTCCTAAAAACTCACCACGACGCTCTTTTTGTATAACACTTTGGTAAATGCGCCCTGTAGTTACGTTATTGGCCTGACTTGTTGGTACATTTAAAAAACGCTCATAATGCCCTAAATCCAAATCGGTTTCTGCTCCATCTTCAGTAACATAACATTCGCCATGTTCGTACGGATTTAAGGTTCCTGGATCGACATTTATATACGGATCTAATTTTTGAATAGTAACTCGATACCCTTGAGCTTGTAATAATTTAGCCAGCGATGCTGCTATAATGCCTTTTCCTAAAGACGATGTAACTCCTCCTGTTACAAAAATGTATTTTGTGGTTTGTGTCATGTTGCGCTTATAAACGCAGGCAAATTTACAAAATTAAAATAGTTATTAATGAACTCTTTTATACTTTTTCTGTTTCCTGAAAAATGTCTAAAATTTGCTCATATTTTATGACGTATTGTACTTAATTATAGACATGCATTGCAAAAAATTAGTTTCGGAGTATTTGAAGAGAGAAATCAGCAACCATACGAGAGTATCTATTCTTAATTTGAAATCACTTTAATAAGGTCTCTTTTCGCTTTTTAACATGAATAAATGAATAGAGTTTTTATCTTAAAAATCAATAAATTATAGACCTAAATTAAATACTACTAAAGCATTAATTATTATAAGGCAAATTATACTTATAAAGCTTATATAAAATACCAAGTCGGTTTTAAAAAAAACCAACTTGGTAACTTTTTTATATGCTAACTTAAAAAGCACTTATAATATCAATTTTTTATTGATTTTTGAACCATTTGAACTTATAACAGATACTAAATACAGACCTTTTAGCCCATGAACTGGAATTGACAGGACTTCTTCATTAAACTCATTAACTTTAAGTTTGTTTATCATACGTCCGCTAATATCATAAAGTGCTACACTTTGTGCAGTTTCAATATTATCAATAACAAGATCGGAAGAAGTGGTATAAATCTTAATTTTTGATAAATCAGACTCAACAACACTAAGTGTCCTACCGCTAACACCACTTCTAGCATATCCACTAACAGTTTCCCATGCTATCTCTTGTAACTGTCTTCCCAATGTTGCTCCTGGAGAATCATAGGGTATCCCCCAAACATTGTTTGTATCCACAGTTAAACCTACTGGCGATTTCTTATATATAGTGGCATACATCACACAGGCTATATAGTAGCTGCCTATTTCATTAAGGTGAATATCGTCATTATAAAAATGTTCAATTGAGCTAACACCATGTAAAGTATTGTTCTCTATGGCATCATAAAGTCTCCCCATAGCCTGACCTCCTGGAATAATTAAAACCTCTTTATCTGGATTCAGATTATTTGTATAATCTGCAATACCTTCCCATTTAACTAAATCGTCTGCCAATCGCTGTCTCCATGGAATCTGATCATCATTATCATAAGAACAGCCAACTAAGCCTGGTCCGCTATTAATACAATGCCAGGTTTCATAAATATACATTTGTCCATTAGTACTATGATTATGAAAAAAGGTATTAAAATTATTAACTATTACATAGGTATTAGACCAAGTTAAATGGTTTTGTAATGGGACTGCTTCAGTTACAATTAAGCGATCGTAATTCCCCGTAGGTAAATCAATACTATAATCCCAGTCTCCTTCTCCATTTTCAGGGTTTTCCCAATTATTCCATAGTGGAGAACCAACGATTATCTGTTTGGCAAAATTATAAGTTGTATCCGCATCATCATTAACAAGTTCATCGATCATTTGTGGAATTGTGTGGGCTATTAAACTATGACCAACGAAATAAACAGAGTGGTCTTGGGCAATTAATAGATTTGAAAACAGCAGCCATAATAATAAATAGGATAATTTTCTCATTGTAGGTTAAGGTTTTAAAATTTAAAAAATATTAGGTTTCTTATATAATTGAAGCCTTCTTTTAGCCTTCATGAACAAATATAAATTCATCATTTTATTTTTTATACCCCATATTTCGTGAAAAAGATTTTTGAGAACAATACTATAATGCACCCCAAAAAACCTCTAGAAATAAAAAGTAGAGATTAATTAATTATATAACAGTTTACGATGAGAATTTCCTACTATTGAATTTTAAAAAATTGGAGTTTTACAATAGTTAGATATCACATCTATCGGTTACAGAATATTATAAATGGAGAATCCTTAAGAAATTAACAAAATAGATTAGATATAAATTCATATATCAGTTTTCTACTATTTTTTTTAAATAATTTTCTGTAAAGTATGTTACGCCTTCTGAATTTAGATGATGATAGTCGTAGTAATAACTGGGGATAACCACTGATTCTGAAAAATCGTTAACCTTTATTCCCTTTTCGTTTTCCATTTCTTTTAGAAATTTATAAACCTTGGTAAGTCCTCTTTTTGTTCCTAATAAGTTTGGTGGTATAATGAAAGTAATATCGGTATTATGAGACCTAGCCAAATCAATTGTTTTTACAAGAATCTGTTTGCTTGCCTTAAACCGATCTGTGTCTGGTTTCGAACTCCAGGTGTCGTGGTCTAATGCTCCCTTTTTTTTCAATAAATAATCAGACTTTTCAACAACTTGTGTTTGCTTACTTTTTGCTTCTGGAAAGTAATTAATCCATTTACCTGTCAGTTTGCTTCTTAAATACGAATGAATGCGTGCATATTTATTCTCTGACTCAAAAAACATATATTTTGTTAGAAAAGAGATATCAAACGGTTCAATATTAAACGTATTGGTGGCAAACGGATGTGTATCCGAGAACATTAATTGTGGTGGCAAAATATAATAAAGCACTTTCGCCTTATTCTTTTTCGAATAAAAATAATCTAGATAAAATAACTGTTCATTTATTCCGCAAACACCTCCGCCTTGTCCTAAATTGACTATCTTTTTATTTAGTATATCCTCAACCCGAGCATGGTTTCCGTGCCTTGAAAAATTTCTTGCTTGCGATATACCCAAAAAAACAATATCATATTCATTATTTTCTTCTAAAAATAAAAGATTGCTTTCGGTTTCGTCGTTTGAAAAACCTCTATTTTTAACAAGAATTGACGCAATAGAAATTGGAGTACATACAAGAACAATTAAAATGATTAGATACTTAATCAATTGTAAAAATAAACGTTTCATGTGTTGATATTTATTGATTTTAATTGTCACGTGTTACCTTAGAGTACTAAAAACAGTTATTTTGCCACATATTTAATGATGATTTTAATCATGCTTCTTTTATTTTCTTTATTAAAATGCAAAATATATAAATTCGGTTTTATTAAAATCTCCATAATAGAAGAGTATAAATCCAAGAAATAAATAAAAAGACCATCTAACAAGTTTAGTCCTTTTAAAGGCAAATTTGGCAATCGCATATTGCTGATCTCTTCCTTTCCATTCAATTAAAACAAAAATACAGATGAGAATTAACGTTGTATATACACCACCCATTTTTAGAAATTTAGGTAATGTAAATAAAGACGGAGAAGTAACTCTTGCAATATAATGTAATGCATGTTGAACATCATCTGCTCTAAAAAAAATCCACCCAAGAAGTGTCAGTCCAAATGTTTTTAATATGTTAAGAAACTCAACCGTTGATGGAAAGTGCCTTCCTTCTGCTACCATATTTCTATTTACTCTATTCTCATTAGTTATTAATAATGGTAAAAAATAAATGGCATTTAATACGCCCCAAATTACAAAAGTCCAATTTGCTCCGTGCCAGACTCCACTAACTATAAATATTATAAAGACGTTTCTTATTTTCATCCAAATACTTCCACGACTACCTCCCAATGGAATATACAGGTAATCTTTAAACCAAGTAGTCAAAGAGATATGCCAACGTCTCCAAAATTCGGCTATATCTCTAGAAAAATAAGGAAATGCAAAGTTTTGTTTTAAATTAAAACCAAAAAGCCTGGAGGTTCCAATCGCTATATCTGAATAGCCTGAAAAATCCCCATAAATTTGAAATGCAAATAGTACTGCCCCTAAAAGCAATGTACTGCCTGAATAATAATTGGAATGTAGAAATATTTCATTGACATACCTGGCACAATTATCCGCAATAACCACTTTTTTTATCAAGCCCCAAAGTATTTGTCGGAGTCCATCAACTGCTTTGCTGTACTCAAATGTTCTCTTTTTATAAAACTGGGGCAGTAAATTAGTAGCTTTTTCAATAGGACCTGCTACAAGCTGAGGAAAAAAACTAACAAAGGCTGAAAAAGCAATAAAATCATTGGTGGGTTTTATTTTCCTTTTATAGACATCAATGGTATAACTTAATGTTTGAAATGTGTAAAAACTAATACCTACGGGCAATATGATATCCAAAGAGTTAGCATTTAATCTTATGCTAAAAAAAGAAAATACAGTTATAAAATTGTCAATAAAAAAATTATAATACTTGAATACACCAAGGAACCCAAGATTCACAATAATACTTAGCCAAAGCAATGCCTTTCTTTTTGTTTTATTTACCTCTTTTGTTAATCTAAATCCAACAAAATAGTCAATAATGGTGCTAAAAAGTATAAGAAAAAGAAATCGCCAATCCCAGCACCCATAAAAAAAGTAGCTGGCCATAACAACAAACAAGTTCTGAAACTTAAGGTTTTTATTTACTACAAACCAATAGATAACAAAAACTATAGGAATAAATATGGCGAAATCTATGGAGTTAAAGAGCATGGTACTTAATCGATCCTTTGTGCATTATATTTTAAACGTTTTCTTTTCAAAACAAATAGCGGTAAATAAAGAAATATACCTATTAAAGAAAATAAAAGTCCCCCAATAGAGCCTACTGCAAAGGAAAACCAAAAAGCTTCATTTTGCCCACTCCAAACAAAAGGTATCAAACCAACTATAGTAGATACAATAGTAAGGATAACAGGAATTATTTTATAATTAAAAGCTTTAAAATAAAGTTGCTTTGCATCTCTATTTGGATATTGAACCCTTAGATTATTAAAATCGTTAATAATATATAATGCAGAATTAACACTAATGCCACACAATAAAATAAATGATGCGTAACCACCTTGATCGAAATTAAAATCAAAGAGGTAAAAGGTTAAAAACACCCCAATAAAAGAGATTGGTATCATACTTATTATAGCAAAGGGTTGTTTTAGGGATTCTAGGAGAATGGCGCAGATAAAGAAGATGATTAAAATGACTATAAATAAAGAGTAATATTGTATTTTATCCTTTTTGTTCCATCTATTATATTTTTGGTCAAAAATTTTATAGCCTAAGGGTAATTCTGGCTCGAAACTTTCTATATTTTTCTTTCTTACTCTTTGGGCTAAAAGTGGCGTTCCAAGAAAGTCATATGCCACTGTTAAGCTGTACTGTTGATTATTTTTTTTAATAGTATTTCCTGTTTTTCTTTTTTCAATGGAAGCTAACTGGTCCAGCTTGTATTGTTTATTTTGAATTGAAATGGGCGTATTTTTTAAATCCCAAACATTAAATTTTTGGTATTTATCCGATATCAATTTTACTCTCTGTAATTCATGGTTCTGAATAATAGAAGGTAATTTACCTGAATATACTTGATTTTTTATGTATCCATACAATTGCGTTTGTGAAACATTGGCAAGGGCCAACTTATTGTCATCAAAATCTAAATAATATTCGTAAAGCGCATGGTCCCTCCATCTACCACTAGTTATTTCTACATCCTTTACCCTGGAACCTGAACTGTCAATGAGTTGTTGTTTTAATTGTTCGGCATAACGATATAATCTGTCATAATTATAGCCTTCTAATACAATTCTGTTGCTTTTAGAACCAGATCCCAGAGCATTGGAAAACCCTCTACCAACGCCACTCACTGTCCAATCTAAGCCTCCCAAACTAATCACTTTAGATTCTAACAAGTTTTTTAACGTATAAGGGAACCCGCCAAATTCATACTCTTCCTTAAAATAAATCGAAATACTAGAATTTCTGTAACTGGAGATTCTGGTTTCAAAAAGTTCAATTTCATCAAATTTACTAAGATAGGCTTCCATATTAGTTATGGCCTCATTAAGTTGTTGTATAGTGCAACCATCTGGCATCTGGCCTGTTACTCTTAATGATGTTCTTTCTGGTTCTGAATAAAAGGAACTTTCAAAAACATCTTCGGTAAATAGTCTTAAAGTACCTCCAACAATTTTCTCTAAAGTTGGCCTAACATTATTTGTGAACCATTCAGCACCTATACTCTTATTATAAATACCAGCAAAACTTCCTTCTCCCTTTATTTCATTTGGCAACAAATGAAAAGGGACTCCAAAACCTAAAATGAAAATTACTATAAATAACCATTTTAATTGTGGTTTTTTAATAAAGAAAAGAACTTGACTATACCCATTTGTAAATTTTACAATACGTTTTTTTCGTTTTCTAGAAAAGTGCATTCGTTTTTTAGATAAACTCATTTTATCCAACAAAGCTGGTACAAAATATAACGACACTAATAAAGAAACACCAATATTAATAGCGATCACCAAAGCAAAGTCCAATAAGTCGGCGCGTTGCGTTTCCTTTAATAAAAAAATAATCATCAACGCTCCAATGGTCGTAAGCGTGGCAGCTAAAATGGCTAAAAAGGCTTTTTTATTCCCTTTATTTCTTATATGGTCTATCATAATAATACTATTATCTATAATAATCCCAAAAGAAATGGTAATGCCAGCAAATGAATATAACTGTAATTCTACATTAAACAGATAATAAAAAATAACCGCTATTAGTAAATTAGTAACGATGCTTAAAAACAAAATGGTTAAATACTTAAAACTTCTATTAATTATTAAAATAAGTATAAGTAAAATCAGAAAAGAAAACAGGGTTCTTTTTTGTATTTTCTGTAACTCCTCAACAACATATTCTGTAGTATCCTGAGTAAGTTTTATACTGTAACCACTATCTAATTCATTATTTAAAGCAATAACTTTAGCTTTAACTGCATTTGCCAAATCAATGGTATTAACATTTTGTTCGGCATATATGGTCATATTAATGGTATTTAATCCATTTATCCTATAATAGCTATTTACATCGGCTTCTTTATATTTAATCTTTGCTATATTTTCTAAATGAACAATCCTATTTCCAATTTTTTTTATTGGTATTCTATTCCAGTTAATTTCTGTTTCTGATTTATAAGATAAGCTGATTGATATTTTATGATGACTGTCATTATTCGTCTTAAAAATACCATGCCCTAATTCTTTTTTATTTAAATAGCTACCAATAGCCTGTTGAATATCATTTACGGAGAGCTTTAATTGTAAAAGTGCTTTGGAATTATATTCTACAACCCATTCAAAAGGAGCTGCTCCATGAAGATTCACTCGGTTAACCCCTTTAATCATCGATAATTTCGGTAAGATATGCTTCTCGGCATATTTCTTGATAAAATATGGGCTTTCATTAGCATGCACACTATAGGACAGTATAGGTGATTTATTTTCATTAGCAGCACTTAATGACAAGTTTGGATAACTAACACCTTCAGGGAATTCGGTATAAGATTGACGAATTAAATTAGCCAATTCGAACCGAACCGCATCCATATTAATATGGTTTTTGAACTTTAAAGAAATATTACCCCTACCCTTATCAGATGTAGAACTAATATTCTTGATACCTTTAACCGTATTAAAAACACCTTCTAGTTTTGAGGTCACTTCCTGCTCGATAACTTTGGCAGAAGCATCTCTCCAACTGTAATTTACATGTATTGACGGTAAGGCTTTCGTTGGCGTTAATTGTACACTCAATAAAGGAATAAGACTAGCCCCGATAATTGATAGGCATATGAACACTATAAGTATAGAAAATGAAGAAAACCTAAAGTTCATATGAAATGTTTATGTAAAATTATTAATATGGACACTAATTTAATTAATTGACACTTTTAAATAAACGGTCCCACCTAAACCTGTCTTGATAATTTGAAAATAAAACACATTGTACCTTGCCTATAATGTTTGATTCTGGTACAACCCCCCACCTGCGGGAATCTTCGCTACTTTTTCTGTTGTCTCCCATCATAAAATAATAATCTTGGTTAAAGGTATAACTCGTTGATTTTTTATTATTTATATAATACACCCCGTTAATCTCCTTAATTTTGGAATTTTCGGAACTATTTATTGCCCGTTCGTATAATGAAAACGTTTCTGGATTTAATTCTATTCGCATTCCATTTTCGGGTACAACAAAAGGCCCCATATTATCAAATGTCCATTTTTTATCAGGTAATTTTGCAAATAGTTTTTTTTTAACATTAAAAGTGTCAATTTGTATTTCAACTGAATCTATATAATTCTTTTTGACAAGATGTTCTAGATCCTTTTTTGATAAATTAGCTTCCCCTTTTCCTTTTTTTAGTTTAAAATTCTTAATGGTTAAAGAATCCATTACTTTATACAATGCATTTTTATTTTTAATTGTGAATTCATAATTATTCTTAATACTGTTAGACTCCTTAGTTAACATCTTATTTGTGTAAATTTCTGCATCTATTATTCTTAATGTATCACCAGGTAAGGCCATACAACGTTTAACTAAAATATATTCTTTTCGCCATGTAGAATTAAATACTAAAACATCATTTTGTTTAACCGTTGTTATACCAGAAAGCCTTTTATACGGCCACCAGTTATCATTTATTCGTTTTTTGGATTCATTATTAAAGTAAAAAACAATATTCAATAAAGGAATATCAAAAGGAGAACGAGGCAATCTAGGCCCATATTTTAGTTTGTTTACAATAATGACATCATTAGTATAAAGAGCGTCTTTCATCGAGTCGCTTGGGATCTTATAAATACCAAGCACTAAAAGTTTAATACCTACAACTATTGAAAGCAAAAATAATATCTGAAATGATTTTTTGAGAATTTTTCTTAATCCCTTGTTTTTAATCAAAGCTATTATAATATGCGAAAGTAAATTATATAATAATAAAAATAGAATTACACTTATACTTATCCATATTAACTTGAAAACCATAAATAAGAGCAGCAGCAGTATAATTAAAAATATTCTAACATGCTTCTTTGTTTTATTCCCTATTACCCCACTCATTTTATCTCTATTTTTTACAAGGGCTGTGATCTATTTCCTTTTTCTAACAAAAAACTCAAAAGATCCCATTCCCAAAAGCCCTTCCGCACTTAGTCCCACTCCCTCAACAATACCGATGAATTTCGTATTTATATCGGAGCAATAAAAAATGATATCCGCCTCACCCTTTTCATTGGTTATAATGTCCGGTTTCCATAACAAGGTATTTCTATAATCTGGGAAAACATTGGTTTGTTCTGCTTTATCATAAACGGGTTCATAAAACTCCCGTTTTCCATAAAAGCTCTTTAGCATTTTTAAATTGAATTTTTTTAACAAATAAGACTCTGTTAACTCAGGATATTGGTATTTCAAATAACCAGATCCAGTAATAGTATATGCATTTCTTTTATCATTCCACTTAAAACCTTCCATGTAATAATACACTTTTCCTTCTATAGGTTTTTTACTTTTATCATTCGGGTGGGCTTGACAATTTAATGTTCCACAAGGTATTCCAACATAATCGCTATTCATTTCTAATTTAGCCAAACTGTCCAGTCTTCCTAAATACTTGTCCCTGAATACCTGTTTTTTATTTGTAGATAAAACAATCTCTTCCAGCTGGTTAAGTTCGTTTGATACGATAAAAGGCTCTGTTTCTTGTTCTCGGGCTTTATCTTTTAACTTTGATAGCGGATAACTTATGGGTGTGTTTTTTCTATTCGAACTTATAATATCGAACGAGGGGTCCTTGATATCAATAACATATTTAGGCTTTTCTGGGGTCATGGGTTTTACGTATACATAGCCTTTTTCGCCCATTTTTAGATGTTTGTGGTTTATAATGAAAAACCCTTTGGGATCTGTCATCATAATGTCCTTGCCCCTTAAAGAGTTCGAGGCAAACACCATTACGACTTGCTGTCCTGATATTTTGGGCCTTTTAGTCTTTTTTTCCAAGCGAACCACACCCGTAATGGAATCGGAAAGTAAGGGCTTAATTTGCTTGCTGCCCTCTTTTAAACTAGGCTCGTCCCTTATGTACCGTCTCCATCCCTGAGTGAGCAATAGCAGGTTCAAAGCGCCCTCCCTATTTTTGTTCGCTTCATTAAAGTAATATGTGGGGTTGTAAATATTTCCTTTTAGCTGGGCGGACAGATAATAGTGCGTCATTATATTCTTTGGGTCCAGCTCGTTTTGGTATAGTTTATCGAAAACACCCAGCCCCAAATGGGCAATTACGGGCTTGTTGTTCTGGTCGGTTACTTTTAGTTTTAAAACGGCCTTGTCCCTGGCCTGGTATTCGCTTTTGTCCAATACTGCCCTAATGGTTAATTTCCTATGGGAATTCACATACATTAAACGTTCGGCCTGTGGTTTTATATTTTCATCAAAAAGTGTTACCCTGGCTATACCGCTCGGGATATCCTTTAGTGGAATTTTAATGATAAGATCTCTCTTTAATCTCCCAATGGCGACATTGTAAATAACCCCTCTGGCCTCTACTTTTAAATATATGGTTTCCTCTTTTAAATTGGCTGTTTGGCTGACCTTGAATACCGCCTGGTCTTTTGTCTTTTTTAGCAACCGTAGTGTTTTTCCGCCAGGTAGAACCTGAGGCAAATCATAGGTCTTGTTACTTAGGGGCTCGGTAAGCTGGATATGGTATCTGTTAAGCGAATTTGGGAGGAACAGAAAACTTCCCATACCATCGTGAGCGCTTTTAAACTTGACCAGGGGTACGTTATTCTCGTACAATACTCCCGAAACATCCACTGGCACCCCTTTTGAGTTCTCTGCTTTAAAGGCCAGTCTGCTTTGGATGCCAGAAACCAAATCCCCTCCTTCTGGAAATGTATTAAAGTTTAAGGTACTGTCATTTTTTACAGGCTCCCGTTTTTGTTTATGCTTTATATTTTTAAGAATTTCCAATTTGCGTACCCCGTGGAACACATTTGTGCCTTCATAGAGTGAATGTGTACTGTATGCTGCCAGAGTATAGGAACCTGCTCTTAAGGAATCGTTTAGGTACAGGTGGCCGTCTACAAAGCCTCCTTCTATCTCATATTTTTCCTCCCAAACAGACTTATCGGTCCTATCTTCTATTAATTGGACAAACAATGTCTTGCTCATTGCGGACGGAACGAGCAACTGTGAGTCCAAAACATAGCCCTTAAACCATACTGCTTCCTCGGTTTCATAGATTCCCTTGCTCGTTTGCAGATAGACTATTTCTTTCTGATGGTTAGCAGCATATTGTTCCAGATTTGACAGTACATGATCCGGAACACCAGTATCGCCTTGAGCATTGGCTTTAACCGAAAATAGTACAAGTAGAAAATAAATGTAATTAGCCTTCATTTAGTACATATTATAAATTTTAGGCTTCGGATAAAATAATTTATTAAACATCTTATTTTTTGTTTCAAAAAAATAAGTCAATTTGGAATATCTTAGTTTAGTTTCTAATTTTAGAATTTTAAAATGCAATTTTTCTGTTATTAAACTTAAATTAATGATTTCAACTTTTCGAAAGCTCTTCTATTATTTGGTGACTGGAACTCAATCCTACTTGGTTTCCGATTTTCCAGCTCTATAATGCAAGGGTAAATTGCATTATCTGTTGGAATACTAAAAATATCGCCTTTATCTATATAAACATTTTTGTACTCTTTCAATTTTACATTGATTTTATTTTGCAATGTTTTTAATGACTCAATCTTGGTTATTACAAATAATATATCACTATTACCAATATGTTTCTGCATAAACACTTCTCCTTCTTGTATACAACCATGGCAGCCTAGCCCTGGTAAAATTACAATCCACTTATAACTAGAATCTACATCTATCTTTTTTAAAGAATTGGTTATATATCTCAATTCTGTATCTTTAATTTCTTGATTACATGAACCTATAGTCAATAAACCTAATAATAAAATTATTATTTGAACTTTTTTCATTTTACAAATTTTTTATTCTAAATATTTTTAAAGTTAAAGCTACTTCATCAATATCTTCTTTATCTAAATATTCTATATTCAAACCTTCTTCTGTTACAAAACTGTTTTGCCAATACCATTCTCTTCCTGTGCCTAAGACAACCTCTCCTAAATACTTAAAGTCAAGATCCATGATTATAACACCAATTTCCTTATCTTTCCATGAAGTACGAACTGTAGCATCTGATATTGCTTTGCGTATAAACCTATAGTATACTTTCTGGTATTTGTCATATTTAATGCTCGCATACAAGTCTTGGCTTAATGCATGCTTTAATAGTTTTTCTCTAGAATTCTTATTATGCCTACTTGACATTGAAGAAATTGCACTTGCTCTATTACTACCTCCATACACTTTATGATAAGTATCTTTGTTTAAATCTGATATATATAAATCATGAGAAACAGGAAAACTATAAATTAGCTTATTACCACTGGCATGTAAATCTGAAAATGCAGCAGTAAACATTTGGTCATCCCAGTTATAATTAGAACCATATAATTCACTAGGATAAGAATGATTAAAATTGACTTTATCCATATTATAATCAATATAGGCTGTAACCTTAAATTTATTAATTATCGTTTCTGGAATAAAAAACATAGATTGCCCTGTTAACAAGAGCTTATTTTTAGTTTCAATAAATGGTGTTGCCGTTCTTGTAAAATATTGAGGGTATTTTAAAACCCATTGCGATTTTCTAATATCTGCGCCACCAATGAGGGATTTTTTTGAAATTACCTCTGATTTATTATTAGTTAGAAAGATTCCAATAGTTCCTCTATCATAAATATAGATTGAATCCATTGTTTTTATATGATAACCCGTTGGTTTTAAAATTCCATTTGGTCCTTTTCTATCACCATAGGTTATACTCTTTTTAAACTCCAAAGTTTTATAGTCATAAAAATAAATGGTATGGTTATAAGTGTTTAAAAATGTAAAGTAGTTAATACCTGTAATGGTATCTTCAAACATTTGGGTATATTGTGGAGACGGAGCCGTATTACTATCTAACAGTATTTTTTTTGTTTCAATTACTTCAAGTGTTTTTGTTGCTTTTAATTGTCCCTTATTTATGTTTTCTATTTTAATTGTATTCTTAGTACACGATAGAGTAATCAATACTAAAATCAATATTAAAGATCTTAAATTCATAATATAAATTCTTATTTAAAAAATAGGCTTATAAACATCATTATAAGCCTATCCCTTTTTACAAGTGAGATGAACATTCTTCAACCCCACCAGCACTCCAATAACAATTACCTGTAAGACTGCATTTTCCGTCTATAAAATGACCTTGAAAGCACTCTGCATTAGCCTCATTAATATTCATTAAATCAGCTAAATCTAAATTTGTGTTTGCATTTGTAGAGTTGGTATTAGTGAATAAAACCATAGCAAAGGCTATAACTCCTATAATTCCTATTATTTTTTTCATTTTTATTAAATTTAATTATTTTTCATTTATACATTTTGTTGCAAAAGTCTTTTAGAAAATACTACCTTCGCGAAATATTTAAATAGCTTTAATCTTAAAGCCATTTAGTTTAAAAATTAAAACTTCCTCTGGGTATTTACTTGGGTTTATTTCATAGGCTCCTGTTTTAGTTAAACAATATGTGATTATATTTTTTACTTTTTTAATGCTCAGAGGTTTTTCTATAAATTCATATATTGTATACCTTACTACAAATTATAGCTGTCCTGATTATTACAACATAGATTAACTATATTTCTAATTTTTAGAAATAAAACTTTCATTGTTTAAAAGTATATTCTCACAGACCAATTGCAGGGTATAAATTGTTCTAAACAGTATACTAATTGTTCTTTTTTTTATAAAGACATAAACATTTTTCACTAAGATCATTTAACCTATCGATTTTCCTTAATATAAAATCTGAATAACCGTATTTATTCAAATATTGTTGTCATCCAAAATGGAGAGAAACAACTTGAAAAACCTATTAGAAATCAATGAGATTGCCTACTAGCTGGCAAGGCTGCTTTGTCGGAATGATAAAACTATTATAGTTTCTGGTTTATGACAAACATAAGGACAATAGTAGAGTAAAATTAACATTGTAAACACCTTTTACAGAATTGTATATTTATAAAAAGTCCTACATTCATCTAAATCTTCCAAACAACCATACTCCAAGTGAGGCTTTTTATTTAAATACAAATAGCCATCATCCAAAAATGAATTATAACCACTAACCTTAGATGAAACCTCATATTCCTTTAGTAAGTTTAATTCCTTATCGAAAACCAATAAAGATAAATCTAAAAAGTTGATTAAATATTTCTCTTCTTTGTCTATATGTTTGGGTAAGTGTTGGGCTAATCTATAGAAAACTTCATTATTCTCATCGTAGTGTATATAAGAATAAAAACCATTGGATAGATAATTATAATGCGCTTTATAGGAATTATTTGACTCTCCGCTTTTTAATGGTAGTGGATTAATTTTTGAACTCTTCGCAAATACTTTTTTAACAAGTTTCCCATCTAAATTATATACATATAAATAATCGGAACTACCAAAACTTACTATTATCCTCTTATCTAACAAAATAAATTTTGGTATTAAATATTCCCTCTTCCAAACTTTGTCTTTAAATTCATCTGGGTATTTAATTATTTTCTCTTGTTTTCCTGTAATTAAATCAATTTTTAAAAAAGCGTATGCATTATTAACCCCTGATGACTTATCAAATCTAACAAAATCAACGCCTGGCAAATAAAAAACATGGTTTCTGAGAGCTGGTTTAAAATAAGAATGAAGATTAACTGAAAAATTTCCTCCTTGTATTTTAAATTTTTTATTAATTTCAAGTTTATTATTAAATAAATAAAACTCCTTTTCATGTCCATTAAAAACAAAAATGGAGTCTTCTGACACATAATGGAACCCATTGGCATTACCTATTCCATGTGGTCCATCTTCTTCAAATTTCAAGATGTCCCAATCATCTTTTTTTAGGTTATATTTTGATATTCTTTCAATTGGAAAATCTGAATTTAAAAAAAATGGTTCCTCCGCTTTAGTCTTTGAAAAATTCCAATAAATATCTGATATATAAACGCCTTCTGGCACTTTAAACACTAGAGAATCTTTTAATTCTATGTCAATATTATTTCCTAAACGAGGAACATTAACATTTTTTTTACATGAAAGATTCAACATTAGTAAACATATTAATAACTGAAAAATGCGCATCATAGAAAATTTAGATTCTTTTATATTAAATTACTATTTAAGATTTAAATTGTTAAAATCCTATATTCACTTCGACTAAGCTCAGTGACCACGTAGGGATAAAATTCTTCCTCTGGGTATTTATTTGGGGTATTTCATAGGCCCATTTTTTTAATTAAACAATATTTTTAATATTAAATGCTCAGAGGTCTTTTTACATAAATTCATAAGTTTCATACTATATTACAAATCACATATATGACAGGGACAAATTCTGTCACTTTGCTATTTTTTTAAAAGATATTTATTACTCTTTCTGCAATACTTAATAGCATAACCTTCATCTCGCAAATTTGACAGCATGCGCTTTACAGTCCGTATACTACAATTATAATCGTTCGCTACCTTTTTTAATGTAAAAAGCCTTTTCTGCTCTATCAGATATAATAGATGGTTTTCTTTTTGCTTTTTTTCAGCATAGGTCATAATTAATCTTCTAATATGGTTTCAAAATCTTCTACTAAATGAGTGCCATCAATAAAATTATAAAGCGTTAATTGCTGCACTTTATAATACAATGTCCAATAATCCTGCAATGTCCGTATATAGTTTTCATTAGCAAGCTGCCATGCTTTTCTAGAAGATGTCAGGTTTAAATAGTCTACACGTCCCGATAAAAAACGTTTTTCTGTTAAATTGTATGACTCTTTTGAGATCTCACGGGTTTTTAAAGCTCCGAACACCAGTTCTTTTTGAAGGTTAAAATCTAAAACCTTTAATGTAATGTCCTGTTTGTAAGTGTCTTCATTTTGTTGTAATTCTATATCGATAACATCCTTATTCATCTTTGCGGTTTTTATTTTGCCCTTCCTTTCCCCCCAATCCAATATGGGTACATTAAGCTGTATGGCAACCATCTGTTGATCTAAAAACCGCCCATAAGCATCTACAAAGGTATTGGCTTGTTGATTTAAACCGTAACTGGCCGTTAACGACAAGTCGAACCTATTATCTTTTATGGCCTGATCTAAGTCTCTTAAAGCTTCTACTTTTCTTATTTTTAAATCGAGTATATCTGGATTGTTTTGATAGGCAAATGCTATAGCTTTATTCAAATCTATGGTTAAATCAGATATCAGTTCTGGTAATTCGGGAATGGACTGCTGTGGTAATTCATCCCTTAAAAATAATTGCAGTTCGGCCTCTGTCTTTTGTAAGGCTTGCATGTTTTGTGTTAGATTGGTATTGGCATTATATACATCTAATTCTAGGTTTAAAAGATCATCGCGTTCAATAGCAATTAAATCGTAACGCTTTTTACCAATATTGAACAGTTTTTCGGCCGAAGCCTTATTTTCCCTTGCGATTTCTACTTTTTTACTGGCCAAGGCCCATTTAAAAAACAAATCGACCGATTTTAGATTAATGGTTTGCAATGCATACAAAAAATCCTGTTTTGCTTTCTGAAATTCCAAGGGCGCCGTTTTTTGCTGCCATTTAAAAGTATTAAATGCCATGATAGGCTGCGACAGACCAATTCTAACCGGCGTTGCGCTATAGGTTTCTATTTCTAAGTCCCCAAAATTTTCAAGCCTGTTAAAACTGGAATTAACAAACAACCGTGTTCCTGTGGCCCTAATATTTTGACTTATAGAAAGGTTTCCAAAACTATTGATGGTTTGCTGCTGTCTAAATACATCTATGTTTTGTTCGGAGTCGTAGCGCTCTATTAAAGCCCTGTTAAAAGTAAATGGTCGTGCTTCGAAATTTATTTTTGGGAGTAAACTGGATTTAAACGATCTAAACTGCCAGTAATTAACACCATATTTTCGTTTGGCCTTAAAAACATCTAGAGACTTTTTACTGGCAAGTTTCAGTACATCATCAAGGGTTATATTTCGCTGTATACTTCCAGACGACACGTTACTTTGTTGTGCGGTTGCTTTGGTACAGTTTAACACCACACCTATTACAATACATATTAGTTTTATCTGAATATATCTCATTTTATTTTCTTGGTAAATTGGTAATAACAAAGGGGTATAAAATAGAGACTAACCAAGGTTCCCAAAAGCATCCCTCCTATTAATGCTACTGCCAGAGGCGCCTGTAATTCTGCTCCAAGACCACTTGAAAACAGCAACGGGACTAAGGCTAGAATGGTTGTCAAGCTGGTCATAAGTATCGGTTTTAAACGCCGTTGCCCTGCAATTAATAAGGCTTTTATTAAAGAATATCCCTGACGTTGCAATTGAATAATAGTATCTATCTTTAAAATGGAATCGTTTATTATAATGCCTCCCATAACCACAATGCCTATCATGGACATTAAATTAATACTCATACCAAAAAGCTTTAAAAACAAAAAAGCTCCCGCCAAATCTATAGGGACTTCCAACAAAAGAATAAGAGGCAACAAGAAAGACTCAAATTGAGAAGCCAAAATAAAATAGAGCAATACCAAAGAAATCAACAGCACAATTTTTAATTCGCCCATAAGCTCTTGATTAGAAAAAAAGCTTCCTGAAAAATTAACATCATACCATTTATTATTGCTCACCACTTGTTTTATATCGGTTATGGTACTCTCCATATCGCCTTCCTCAATATTAAATACCAAAGGATAGTATGCGCCCTCTTTCCCACCAGTAATACTCTTTAAATCTTCGGCCTTTACAACTTTAACGAAATCCTTGACTTGAAAAGTGGTATGCTCATTAGATTTCACTGTAGTTTTTGTAAGTATGTCATTTATATCTCCTGCATGAGCCCCTAAAACTATTGGAACAAAGTTTTGGTTATCGGCAATAGATAAAATATCCCGTTCATTAAAAGCACTTTTAAGTGTACTAAACAAATGGTTAGGCTTTATATTATATGTGATCAATTTTTCTTGATCTGCAACGAGCGTCATGTGTTCCTGCCAAGCTATGGGCTTTAACACAACATCCTTTAAGTTTTTCTGTATTTGATACCAGACGTGTTTTAATTGGGTATTTTGATCGCTTCCCAAGTTTTCAACATGTCGTAACCTGGCAACTAAAGGGGTTTCATTATTCGAAAAAATTAGGCTAAAAATGTTATCCACTTCTTTGTACTTGTAAATAATTCCAGCATATTTATTTGCTAAAAAATCATTTAATTTTGATTTTACATTTGATAAGTTTTTTTCACTTTTAGTTTGTATATAGATAGTCGTTTCTGATGTTTTTGCTTCTGAATCTTTATCCAATAAAAACTGTTGCGTGCCAACTAAAGCCGTTTGGTTTATTAAGTTTTCCTGTATTGGTTTGAGCAGTTCTAATACACGACGTTTATTTTCTTCAACGTTTATTTGTTCATTCCAATCTATTTTTAACAAAGTTTCTGTGCTTGTTAAGGCTGGCATTTGCGACTTTGGTAAAACACTAAATAGGCCTATGGCAATAATTAAAAGCAAGACACTAATGCCCCAGGATACCCTTTGTTTTTTCATGACCCATTTAAAACCTTTTTCGTAAATAGCTGCGTAATCCAAAGTATTGGTTTTAGCCAAAAAATTACTTATCCAACTAATACGGGAATTATCTTTTAAGTGAAATAAGCGATATAGGACAGGTAATAATGTAATAGAAACCAATAACGAAACAAACAAACCGATACTAATTGCCATGGCCTGATCGTAAAATAAAGCCCCACTTATGCCACTTAAAAAAACCAAGGGCAAAAACACTGCACATGTTGTTAAAGCCGAGCTTAACAAGGGTTTTAAAACTTCGTTAGTTCCCAATACACAAGCTTTTGAAAGCTTATACCCTCTTTGTCTGTACTGTGTGATATTATCAATAACAATAATGGAGTTATCTATCATAAGTCCGATACCCAAAACCAATCCAGATAATGAAATAATGTTTATTGAAATATGTAGCAGGTGAAAAAACATTAAACAAACGACTAGAGAAGTCGGGATAGTTATTCCTATCAATAAAGGTGATTTTACATTCTTCAAAAATAAAAACATAACCACAAAAGCAAGTAGCATACCCCATAACAAGCTCTGAAATAAATTAGAGATAGCATAATCCAATAATTTAGTTTGGTCTCTAGTTATAGAAAAATTAATATGAGGATAATCGTTTCTAAGGTTATGTAGCAAATTATTTAAGGCCTTTTTTAAATCACCCATTCTGGCATCACTTTGTTTTATAATAGCCATGGTGACCGCTTCATCATTATCAGAAAGTACCAAACCTGTTCTGTTCTGGGGATGTTCGATAACTTCTGCTAGCTCTTTTAACTGAAAAATACGGTGATTTTTATTTATGTAGATCGCTTCAATATCCTTTATATTATTAAGTGAAGTCCCTAAGCGCACATCATATTGATATTGGTTATCTTTAATCAATAAGCTTCCAATATCTAAGTCGTTATTCTTTATGGCCAATTCCAAATCATTTAACCCTATACCAAGGGCATCTAATTTATTTTGGTCGGGTATAATCAAAATCTCTGAAGCCACCAAACCACTTACATCTACCATGGCCACTTCACTAACCTGTTCAATACGCCTACGAATTACTTGATCTGTAAAACGATTAAAATCAACAAATTCTTGAGATACGGGATAAAGCCTCTTGTTTTGAGATATAGGCTTTTTATGGGTTTTATCTATTTCTTTAAGCGTCATGCTTAAATAAAATACAGGAATATCTGTGGCACTGGCTTTTATAACTTTAGGTCGCTTAATAGTTTTGGGCAAACTTCCAATAATACGATCAATCTTCTCATTCACTTCAATAAAGGCATAATCTATATTACTGCCATACGTAAAACTCAATCTAATAACTCCCGACTCGTTACTGGATTCACTTTTAATATCCTTTAAATGGCTCACTTGCAGTAAACGAGAACGTAACGGTTTTAAAACGGCGTCTTCCAATTGTCTTGCAGACATATTATCGGCCTGTACCTGCACGGTAATTTCTGGAATATCAATATTGGGCATTAATGATACAGGAATAAAACCAAAAGCATACACTCCTAAAATAAGAACACCCAATGTGGTCATTAAAACGGCTATGGGTTTATGTATTAAAAATTTCACCATGTTACATGAGTATAACCGTTAATTTTCGGGCTTTATTGATATCTCACTATCATGAGCCAAATTCAAATTATCTGAAACAATAATAGTATCCCCGGGTTTTAAAGATGCACTGCTTTTATCTGGGTCTGGAACAACCACATATTCCTTGCTATTCTCCAGTGTTGTTTTTATATAATTCCAATAAGCTTTGCCTTGATTTACTTTAAACAAAACTTCTTGGTTATCTCTCAGCACTACAGCAGATTTAGGTACTACAAACTGATCGGGAATATCTTTTTTAATAAATACTTTTACATTCATCCCTTCTAATAAATCACCATCGTTTTTAACTTGTGCCCTTATTAAAATAGTACCGTCTTCTTCTACCTGGGGGTTTATGTTAGCAATATAACCTTCATAACTTCTATTAATAGCAAAAGGCTCTATGGTTATTTTATCCTTGGTCTTTATATCTTGTAATTCTGATTCTATGACGTAAAACTCTACTTCAAAAATAGCATCGTTAATAAGCGTTATAAATGCTTTTCCAGAGTTTACCTGTTCGTATTGTTTACTATTTATATTGGCTATTTTTCCACTAAAAGGGGCTACTAGCTTAGTAGACTTTAAATCGAAACGCGCATTTTCTAGCTGGTGCAGGGCATTTTTATAGCCCGATTTAATAGCCATCATATCGTATTCTTTTTGGGCAAGGCTATCTTTAGTATTGGAGTTAAAACCGCGACGTATCTGTAAATCGTTAAACTCTAAAGTGGCTTCCTTTAAATCTATTTCGGCTTTATTTACTTTTTGTCTATATGTAAAGGCATCTAAGGTTGCTAATAATTGCCCTTTTTTTACATAGTCACCATTCTTTACATAGATCTTATGTAGTTTTTCACTAACATTAAATTTAAGTTCGCTTTTTTCTAAAGCTACGAGGCGTCCATTACTAACCAATTCTTTTTTAAAGGTATCTTTCTTCAATATGATGATATTCACCTCATTTTTGTTTGGGAGGTATTCCTTTTTGTTTATAACCTCACCCTCTTTATTTTGTTTTTCTTTATTACAATTAGACAAAGTAATAATGCTAATTATTAAAAAAATCCATTTTACTATTTTTTGGTACCTCATAGTTGTTTTTTAATTATAGCCCTTTTATTATATTTTTCATTTCTTCTTTCATTTCTTTTATAGCAGTAGATGGTATTTTTATCTCTTTATTCAAAATAATTTTTGCCATCGTAATCGCTTTCTCTTTTTCTCCGCTCGATTCATATAATTTTGCCAATAAATAAAGTGGGTAGAACCTGGCAGGAATCATATCAGCAGCATGTTTATAAGCTTTTTCTGCTTTTTCATATTGTTCTAAACTTTTATACGCATCCCCTAAAGCTGTCTCAATAATAGTTGTGTTGAGGTGTTTTTTAGCCTGTTTTAAAACTTGAACCGCTTTTTTATCCTGTTTATAAATAGATAAAGCTTTACCATAATTCATTAAAAATCCACCATTACTTTTAAAATCCGGATAAGCTTTTTCGTATTCTTTTAGAGCACCCTCATAATCCCCATACTGGTAACTATTTAAGGCAAATTCCCACGATTTAAAACTTTTATCTAAACTGTTTATGTGTTTAATACTTATTGTTATAAGTATTAGGGTTCCTGTGATTAAAAAAGTTTTTAATACAAGTAGCTTACTTTTTTTTAGCACCTGTAAAATATTTACTTTATGGCTATCAAGTGTTGCCATAATAGCTAATAAAATAACCAGAATAAGCTTGGTTGGTAAGATTTCCATAGGGTATGAAAAGCATGAAAATACACCAATTGCAAACAAGCCTATTTTTATAATAAAACTTAAATTTTTATACTTTTTTATTGAAGCTATTTTAAATATAAAATACAGAGCAATAATAAGTAATACAAAACCTACAACGCCGTTCTCAACTATAAATTGTACAAACTCATTAAAGGCATAATAGCTATTGTCGGCAACCAAAGCATCTTGGGTTTCCTCAAGTTCGACAAAATGGTTGGCTTGATAATTCATGTAATGTGCCTTAAAACGGTCGAAACCAACTCCAAAAGCAGGCTTATCTTCTATAATTTCTGTTGATACTTTCCAAATAAACAAACGCCCATCAGAAGATCCTTTTTTAAAATGGTAAATACCAAATAAACTGACACCAATAATTATTAAAGTACAAATAACTATAATCGTCTTTTTTAAAATATCCAACCTAAGGAACAATCTTTTTATAATACCGTACTTTAATTCCAATAAGACCATACTGCTCAATAATACCGCTAACCAGGATGCTCTGGATTGTGCAGCAGGTAACACTAGAACTATACTTATAATCCCTGATAATGGAACATATTCAAAAACATATTTGGTTATATAATTAAAAAGAAAATGTTTCCCCTCTGCATTATTTGTAATATACTCGACTATGCTTTCCTTGAATAGATAAACACCTAAGACTATTGGAAAAACAGCAGCAAGAAACCCAGCATAAGGTCCTGGATTAAAAAAACTTCCTGTTAATTTAAACCCCGAATGATTGGACGGGTAATACCCCAATAATTGTAAATTGCCATATACAGCTTGAATAATTCCTGAGATAATAACCAGCAACAACAGCCAATAGATATTTTTTTTATTAAAACTTCTAATTAAAATATATAGCACACTTAAACCTAACAACTCCATATAACGAATGGAAAAACCATAGGTTGTTTGCAGTAAATATCTATTTATTGTTATGTAAACAACCAGTATAAATAAAGCCATATCTAATTTAGATAATGATATATTAGATTGCTTAGAAGTAATAAGTGATGCGGCAGAAAGACCTAAAAGCACTATACAGGCATAGGAAAAAACAATAAATTTACTTGTTACGGTCGATTGCGGGTAACCATTAATATTAATATGAGGTAAAACAACTATGACTAAACATACTAAAAATGTAAGTAAAAATGAATAGCTTTTATTATTTCTAATAAAAATAGTATAAAAATAAGAGTACATTCTGCTCATTAATATTCGATTAATTCGTAAAAAAAGTTATAGTCAATTCGCTATTTTCCATGATTCATTAAAATATCCTTGTCCAAGAACTCTATTATTATAAGCAATATCCTCAACTTCATAATCATAATAACCATCTACTGCCATATTTCCTTTTCGCTTATATACACAATGGTTGTTATTACTCCCTAATAAAACAATATACCTGTCCGGGCTTAATGGGGTTGGATAAACGATACAATACCCTAGTTTATTTCCTTCGTACTTTTGACCACCTAGCTTTAATCCATTAGCATCAATCTCTAGCGGCAACGCTTTATATATTTTTTTAAACCATAAATTGGTATGCTGATTGCCTATCAGTATTAAATTACTATTAGCAAGATCACTCTTATCAATATCTTTATCATACTTTACTGGTGGATAAGCATAATACGCCTTATGCCAAGAATCTATGAATGAATTTGCTATTGAGTCATTATAAACTTTATCCAATCGGCTTCCTAAACTGCCCTTTACAACTATAAAATGACCACTAAATACATCTACAAGTGGTCCCTCTGTAAATTCGTTTTTGGATAGTCCTACTTCCTTGCTATTTTTATTAAAATTAAATGTGATCGCTTTGTCATAGGGATAACTATATGTATAATTCTCATTATTTATATGTATTAACAAATCATTTTTACTTTCTATAGGCACCTGATTAGGATGTATAATCAGTTTTTTTGCATTTTTAACAACCACATTTATTTTGTTTCCAGTTACGCTAGCTTTAACATTTGCTTTTTCACCAGATTTCATTGGAAATAATTGCAACCAATACGCTTTATTGTACCTATGACGGTATGTAGAAAAATCTACCTCTTTCTTTGCTTTTTGGACTTTGCCATTAAAAAAATTAAACATTTTATTATGGTAAAATAACTCAGGGTTTCCTTTATTAAATGTTTTAGCTAATTTTTCAAATTGCACACCAGCTTCTAATTGGTTAGCTTCATTTATAAAGTGTGCGATATATTTAATATCTGTATGGAAATTGTATTCGTTATGAAAGGCATAAATAGGGTTATTCTTTAAATTCTCCATTATGGCATATGGTCCATCTGTTTGAGAATAGCTATTAGTGGGCGTACTAACTGTCCCGCCTCCTATGCTTAATGCAGCAATTTTATCTGGATAGCGTTCGATTAAACAAAGGCTTAAACCAGTAGCACCACATTTTGAATACAAATAAATACGACTTGTATCTATGGGATGATTTTTTGAAACCTCCTCTATTAAGGAAAAGAAATCCGATTCAGCTATTGGTGAAATTAGCGAATTTGTATGTGTTCTTAAACCTGGAGCAGCAACATAACAATTATACCTTTCTGCTAATATTTTATAAAATTCTATATTGGTATTATTAGCAACTCTGGTACTTTTTAAATAATTCAAATGATTTGCCTCTGTTACTGGCATTACAACAACTAAAGGTTTTTTTATAGACTTTTTTTCTTCAATCGGTTTATGGAAAGTATAATATTGAGGTACACTATCAACTTTTGAAACAAAAGAATTTATTATAATTTCTTCACTTCTAAAAGGCTTCTTTAGCTTGGTTAGATCATATAATTCTTTATACAGCAAAATTTTACTTTTTTCAAAGTTTACAGACCAGTTACTTTGATTAGTCGATATAGCCATATAATTAGGTCGCTCTTTATCAAATTCAAAAAAAACAGGTGTATTTTCCAAACTAGGTCTCCAAAATTCTTTTAAGTCCCCATCTGACATAATTTTAGATACTGCACTATCACTTACACGTACAGGCCTAATCTCAGAATGTGTATTGTCTTCTTTGTAAAATCTAATTTCTGATATTGGGCGGTTTTGTTTTTGGGACAAAGAAAATTTTATCTTTTTTGGAGCTTTTAAATTGACCCATCTAGAAGGAAAATTCAAAAAATTAAAAATTGTATCCGCGGTATTTGCTTTACTAAACTGCTCTAATATTATTCCATTTCTTTTATAAAAATGGTCATTTATTAGACTATCTCTCTTAATTAAAGCTTTTAATGTATTTTTTAATTTAAAAGATTGGCATGTATCAATAATCTTTCGGGCTGCTGATACTTTTTTAGATAATTCATTATCTATATCTCCATAAAAAAAAGATTGATGAAACAAATTTGAATCTGAAATTAAATCGGCTTCATATAGCCCAATCTTAAAATCATTAGGTAATTTAATTTCTGATACTCCTTGTTTATCCTCTTTTGTATAAACTAACTTCTCATTTATATCATAAATATTTACCTTGTTTATTAATCGAGATTTATGGAATATATCCTTCAATTCCAAAGGAAAAAATTTAGGCAAAACACAAGATTTGAAGTAATTGGTTTGATTTTTAAGATAAAAACTATAATACCTATCTAAAGACGCCAAATTACAGGAAAAACGCCATTCTTGTTGTTTCTCCACCTTGGTTGGTTTAATACATACATTACCTAATTTGATGAGCAAAAAATTGTCTCCTTTTTTCAAATGTCCAAAAACTCTAGTTTTTGGACCTGAATAGTTTCTTGTATCTGCAAACTCATGAATTACCTTCCCATTAAGGGAAATGATGCAGCTATCATCGCTCCCAAAGAGGATGCATACATCTTTTTCCTTATCACTAAAAATGTTACAGGATAAGTAAATGACACTTGTCTTTTCTATATCGAAGTAATTCTTAAAATTGATATACCCTTGACTTTGAGAATATTTAGAATTCGTGAATTCATTTACGTAAAAAAGGGTATCTGAGTAATTATTTTTTTCTACTGAATTCAATATTTTGGGAGTAACTCTTGATGCATTAATTGCATTATAATGTTGTAGAACAGGATAATTTATTAAATCCTTAGCCTGAAACAAGCTATCCGCATAAAAAGGCCCCGTAATTTTCCAATTTTCTAAAAAGATATCATTATTACCTCCCTTGTTAGCAATAAAATTTGTTTCAGATTTTGAAATGTAGTTGCACGAACCAAATAATGGTAAAACTACAATTAATAAAATTAAAACTTTATGCTTTATCACAGTGTATTTTGGTTCAGAAAATAAACAAAAACCCATTCTTGATAAAGGTATTTTCTTACCACCACACCAGTGGCTCCATATTGTTCAAAAGCGTATACAAATTGTTCTAATGATAAGAAAATTGCATACACGTTTTAAGTTATAACAATTTTAGCATAATCAGCTTAAATTGTAACTAAATTATAAGAAAATGAATATCGATTTTTTAAGCTAAACCTTAATTACTAAGTTAACTCCCTAATATTCCGAATCATACTATCCAATCCATTTAATTTTATCTCGTAGACCTGTGCAAGCATATCGCCCAGTTTTCCTTTTGGAAAGCCTTTATTGCGATACCATGTGAGATAATATTCTGGCAGATCAATTAAATAGCGGTCTTTATATTTACCAAAAGGCATTTTGGTATGTGCCAAATCTATAAGAAATTGTTTATCTGGAAGCATATTTAGTCTACAGATTTATATTCTGAGAGTTTATCTAATTCGTCAGTTATATATATGTCCCATTTAGCTTGCGCATCAACATTTCTGGAATAATTAGTTTCAGAATCATAGTTATTTTGCATCTGTGAGAGTTCTTTATTAATAACATTATGCAGTGTTTTTAATTGACTTCTAACACTATTAGAGACTTTAACCTGATCTATTCGCTGTCTAAACATGCGCGCATGCAACTCTGTAATATCGAAATGTAACTGCTCATGCCCTAAAACGTGCGTATCTGCCTGATCTTTTTTATACCATGATTTTTCTGGATAAAAATGTGCATACACATTGGAAGTAAAGCTTACAACTTGGTCATCTGTAGTTCTTACAGAAAAACCAAACGTAATACCAGATGCCGTTATAGCTACTGCGCTCGTGTTTATATCAGGGGCACCTCTAAAATCACTCCAGGATAATCTATAAGATTCGCTCCAAGACATAGCGGGTTCGTCTTGTTGAACACAAAGAAAACAACATAAAATACAGAAGGTTTTAAACACTGTTAAATTTGTCACTAGTAGAATTTACATTATTTTAATCAATTAACAGATTGCTTTGTTGCCCTAAAGCGTTCACAATGACAATTGATACTATCTAAAGCGAAACGTACTTTATTACTTTACCTCAACAATAACTAAATCATCATACTTTACCAAATACACCGTACTGTTGTAATAACCACCAAAGAGCTTCTTTTTATAAGCGAACTTATTTTCTACATATTCGGTAAGTGGTGCCTTATTAACAGACTTATATAAATCTTCCGAGGATACTAAGCGCAATACAACATCCATAGTTAAATCGAAACCTTTAACAGCCCTGTTGTTAGGTGTTACATTATAGATTCGGTTATATTTTTTCACAAAGGCATTATTGTCGTTTTCATTATATGATCTCGACATGGTTGCAAAGTGAAATTGTAATTCAGATAAATGGGTGTTATTCACCTCATCATCTTTAAAAGCATTACTAACATTGGTAGTTACTAATACAATCTCAATCGCTTTTTTCCTTTCTTGTATGTTTTCTTCTTGAATTAAAGCAGCCAGAATACTAGTAACATTCGAAACAAAACCAGCGTCTTGGGTTTCTAAAAACACAATGTTTTTCCCTGGTTTTAATGCCCCTTGAATGTCCCCTTTACTCACAAAGTATTTATCTTCTCCTTTCTTATCCTTTCTTGAAAGAATTTGCTTTGCGCGATTGAACTCAAGCTTTATATCATCTGAAACTGCTTTATTTTTAGTATCTGAAATAATCATAATATTACTCGCTAAAGTATCAGATTTTACAAAGTTTACGATCTTCTTTTTTAGCAAATCATCAGAAGGCCTGGATTGAAATACATTATCATATAACTTTAAATTTGTTCCAATTGGAGATACAATAGGCGTATTAAATTTTCTTAATTCTGAAGCTGCTGCCTCAAAATTACTAGGAGTTAACGGACCAATAACAGCATCAACATTTTCAAAGTCATTGTCATCAATGATATGTTTTACTTCTCCCAATTCATATTTAGTATCGTACACATCTACTTTAAGAGAAACCCCCAACTTTTTCAAAGAATCGATAGCCATTAAAACACCAGAATGAAAATCTAACGAGGCATCTAAATAAGGGTCTTTATTAATGCTTTTTTTGATATCAGATTCCGAATCAAAATCCACACGATTAAGTCTAAAAGGCAACATAATGGCAATGTGCTTTGTATTAAAATCGGTAATACTGTCTGCCAAATTAACCCTATTATCCAATTCTGTTATGCCATTGGCTAAATTAGAATAAGGTATTTTTAATATCATACCTGCTTTTAATCCACCTGCTTTTAAAATTGGGTTTAAAGCTTCTAATTCCACTTGTTCTAAACCTAACTTAAGTTTTAGTCTATAAAATCCTTCTTTTGGCAATACTTTATAATAGCTATACTGTTCGTCTACTTCCTTTTCTTCTTCATCACCTATGTTTGGTACATTTAGTACCTGCCCTTCTTGTAAAACAGCTCCCATTTCTGGATTAAGCTCCTCAAGTTCTTTAACTGTTATTCCAAACTTATAAGCAATACGCCATTTGCCTTCTTTGGGAAGCACAGTATACTGTTTAGTAAGTTCATTGACTTTTTCAACCTCAATAACTTTAAATATTGGAATTTGAAGTTTATCACCTTTTCTTAAAGGTTCTGCATATAAAAACTTATTGTGCTTTTTAATTTCTTCTATAGTCACATTATACCGCTGCGATAAACTAAAAAGTGTTTCTCTTTTTTTAGTTCGATGCTTTTTATAACCTTCTAATTCCCTAACTGTAGTTATTTTAGGAATATTTGATTCTTTTGGCTTTGGAATAATTAAAACAGAATTAATCCTTAATTCTTTTTTAGCATCAGGATTTAAATTATAAATATCTGAGGGTGTAACGTAGTATTTTTTTGCAATACTTTCAATGGTTTCTCCTTGTTTAACTTTATGAGTACTATAATTTTGAGCTTGAGCAGTACTAAAGCTAAATAATAGTACTAAGCATAAAACGAAAAAGAATTTATTCATGTAATCTGTTTTTAAACTGCGTTAAAGGGGCTATTCCCGCGATTTTACTCAAGATAAACCTCCCTTTCTTTTTTAACAATACATATAACATGCCAAAAAATGTAAGCTATATTAGGTCCAGCCTGATTATATTTTTGAATTCAACTAAAATTATATACGCGTGTTTACAATAGATAGGATGATTTCAAAAAATAAATATAGTTTATAAATACTATAACGTCCAACTTAACCATAGTATTTCGACTTATTTTTTCTGCACTAAATATTGACACAAAACAACTTAAGCATATATTATTCCCATTCTATAGTGGCTGGTGGCTTAGAGCTAATATCATAAACTACTCTATTAACGCCTTTTACCTTGTTTATTATATCGTTTGATGTTTTTTGTAAAAATTCGTAAGGTAAATTTACCCAATCTGCTGTCATGCCATCCGTACTTTCTACGGCTCTAAGTGCCACACATTTTTCATAGGTACGCTCATCTCCCATCACACCAACACTATTAACGGGGAGCAACATAGCTCCTGCTTGCCAAACTTTATCGTACAGATTCCATTCTTTTAAACCATTTATAAAAATAGCATCAACTTCTTGTAGAATGCGTACTTTTTCTGCTGTGATATCTCCTAAAATACGAATTCCAAGACCTGGACCAGGAAATGGATGACGTCCTAAAAGTTCAGGATCAATCCCCAGAGTAGCTCCTACTCGCCTAACCTCATCTTTAAAAATAGCTCTTAACGGCTCTACTATTTTAAGTTTCATAAAGTCTGGTAACCCTCCTACATTATGATGACTTTTTATAGTTGCTGAAGGTCCTCCAGTTGCAGAAACACTTTCTATCACATCTGGATAAATAGTGCCTTGTGCTAACCATTTTACATCTTCCAACTTATGAGCTTCATCATCAAAAACCTCTATAAAGGCATTTCCTATAGCTTTACGCTTTTTTTCTGGATCTTCTATACCCGCTAAAGCTTCTAAAAAACGTTCAGAAGCATCAACACCCTTTACGTTAAGTCCCATTCCTTCATATTGATTTAAAACACTTTGGAACTCATTTTTACGAAGCAAACCATTATTAACAAATATGCAATACAGATTTTTCCCTATCGCTTTATTGAGCAAAACTGCTGCCACTGTAGAATCCACTCCTCCAGAAAGACCAAGAACCACTTTATCGTTTCCTACTTTTTCCTGAATGGCTTCAACGGTTTCTTCTACAAAAGAATCTGGTGTCCAGTCTTGATGAAGTCCAGAAATATTCACCAAAAAGTTTTCTAATATTTGCTTTCCATCTGTCGAATGATATACTTCAGGATGAAATTGAATCGCATAAGTTATTTCGCCCTCAATTTTATATGCTGCATTTTTAACATCATGTGTACTCGCTATTAAAATACTTCCTGTTGGTAATTCCTTAATCGTGTCACTATGACTCATCCAAACCTGACTCCCTTCATTAACATTTTCAAAAAATGGTTCTTCTGTTTTTATGAATGATAAATTTGCTCGACCATATTCTCTGGTATTTGAAGGTGCTACCTCGCCTCCTGAGAAATGCGCTAAATATTGTGCGCCATAACATACCCCTAAAAGCGGTTTCTTTCCACGTATTTGAGATAAATCTGGATGTAAAGCTTCTTCTCCTCTTACAGAATAAGGGCTACCAGAAAGTATAACGGCTTTATAACTTTCTAAATTTGCTGGAATTTTATTAAATGGATGTATTTCGGAGTATATGTTGAGTTCCCTAACTCGACGGGCAATAAGCTGTGTGTATTGCGATCCGAAGTCTAAAATTAGTACCTTATCATGTTGCATGCGCAAAAGTAATAATTGATTTTAGAATGACGAATTAGGAACGATAGTTTTTTAAATTAAATTTTAAACAAATCATTGTGAATAATTGCGTAAAGATTCTACACATTTCCCTCAAGTTTTGTAATAAAAATACTTCTTTAAATAACAAAAAAACTCGATCACAACTATTTATTTGATTTTCAGATATTTAATATATATTTTTATCAAAACAACACAATCTAACCTAATAAATGAAACGCCTCTCATTTTACCTGTACTTTGTACTTATTCCTTGTTTTTTATCATCTCAAAATGATAAGAAAATCGATAGTCTAATCAAATTATCTAAAACTTTACCTGAAAACGAAACTAAAGCTGCTATACTAGGAACTATCTACGAAGAGCTTATGTTTAAAGATTCTGAACTTTCTTTTGAATATGCAAAAAGAAGCTACGAATTATCTAAAAAATTAAATTATCAAAAAGGGATTGCATCTGGCTATTTACATTTTGCTAATTACTATAGGGATCGGGGAATATTGGATTCTACCAGACATTATTATGCAAAATCTTTAAATGGGTTTAAGCAGATAAATTCAACGAAAGGCATATTATTTGTTAACCATTCCATGGCCTCATTTGAACAAAATTTAGGGAATTTTGATAAAGCCCTAAGCTATGCCAATGAAAACATTAATATTTATAAAAAAAGGGATAGTGTAGAAGGCACAAATCATAATTTCTTTAATCTTATTGGTTCAGAATACGAACTTATAGGAGGTATACATAAAGAACTTGGAAACTACCATATAGCATTAACTGAAACTTTAAAGGCTTTAAATTTCTTTGAACAAAAAAAGGATAAGTTAAGAAGAGGAGATGCTTTGTTACAACTAGGTAATATTGAATATTTATTAGGAAATTATGACAAAGCTTTAGGTTACAGTACAGACGCTTATTCAATTTATAAAGATTACAAAGATTTACAATATCAGAGTTATGCAGCCAATGATATAGGAGATGCCTATGTCAAACTTCAAAAATTGGATTTAGCAAAACAATATTATGAAACGGCTCTTAAGTTAGCTACCGACATTAAAAACAAAGAAATAGAAGGAAGCTCACTTGGTAATTTAGGAAATACATATGTCAAATTAAAACAATACAATAAGGCTATTGATCTTTTAAATCAAGGCCTAAATATTCATAGAAAATTAGATTATAAAAATGCCATAGCCGAAGACCTTAACCATATTGCCCAAGTTGCCATTGAAACGAAAAGGTTTAGCGAAGCTTTTAAAAACCTAGATGAATCTATTCTGATTTCATCAAAAACGGGCTCAAAAGAAAATTTAAAGGAAGCATATTATTTGAGGTATAAAGCTAATAAGTATGCAAATAATATAAAAAAAGCACTGTCTGATCATGAATATTTCTCAACTATAAATGACTCTATCTTTAATGTAACCAAATCGAAACAAATTGAAGAGTTGCGCACTATTCATGAAACCGAAAAAAAAGAGCAGCAAATTACACTTCAAAAGCATGAAATAGATCTTTTAAAACAGAAAGGTGAAATAAACAATCTTTACAAAATTTTATTTGGCATCGGTTTTTTGTTGTCGTTAATTGGGTTTTATGCGGTACGACAAAAATTGAGACACAGCAAGGTTGAAAAAGAAAAATTAGATCTTGAATTAGAGTTTAAAAAGAAAGAACTAACAACCCACGCCTTGCATCTAGCCAAAAAGAACGAAGTCTTAGAGGGTTTAAAACAACAAGCCAAATCGTTTAAAGCTTCGGAAAGTGGCCTAAAGGGCTATAATCAACTCATTAGAACCATAAATTTTGATTTGAAAGATGATAACAACTGGGAAAATTTTAGTAGATACTTTCAAGAAGTACATAAGGATTTTAATGCTAATGTGAAGCAAAAATTTCCCGAACTCACACCAAATGAATTACGCTTAATGTCTTTATTAAAAATGAATTTATCCTCGAAAGAAATTGCTAATATTCTTAATATTTCTCCAGAAGGTATAAAAAAAGCACGCTATAGACTTAGAAAAAAATTAAACATCTCTACTGAAGATTCTTTACAAGACTTGATTTTAAAGATTTAATCTACTTGTAAATATCCACCGCTAAAAGTAGTGCTTTGGTCTACCCCTAAAAGGGTTTTATAATTTTTGATTGTTAGGCCTGTCTGGCTTTGAAAACCTGATAGGTCTTTTTATTTTCTATTCCATAGAATCTAAAATCATCTTTATATCCTTTTCTGTAGTATCTGGATTAATAAAACAAAAGCGAGAAATGGTCTCGAAAGTATCTCCTTTTTTCCATTTTGTTGGGGTTACCAGTGCAAACCCACTTCTATGATTTTCATAAGTCCAATTAATATAATCTTCAGGCTTCCACCCTATCCTTCTATATAATACACAAGATAAACTCGGTTCCCGAACGAGTTCTACGTGTGGGCTTTCTGTAATAATCCTTCCTGCAGTTTGAGCCAATTCTATACCTCTCTCTACAGCTTTTTTATATAGGTTTGTTCCGTGAGTTGCTAACGAAAACCATAAAGGCAAGCCTCTTACACGTCGCGTTAATTGTATTTGGTAATCTGTTGGGTTAAAACCATGCGCTCCTTCGTCTTTAAAAATGTCTAGATACGATCCTTCCTGCGAATGTGCTTGTTTTGCCAATTCTGGATTTTTATAAATAATCGCTCCACAATCATAAGGCGAGAACATCCATTTATGAGGATCGATAGTAATACTATCTGCTTTTTCAATACCATAAAATAAGTGTCTAACAGAATCTGCTGCTAAAGCACCTCCACCATAAGCAGCATCCACATGAAACCACAAATTTTCTTTTCCACAGATATCGGCAATACCTTCCAAATCGTCAATAACACCTGCATTGGTTGTCCCTCCAGTTGCTACCACTGAAAATAATCGTTTACGCTGGCTTTCTGTTAAACCCTCTATAGTTTGCTTCAATTCTTTACCAAGCAACCTATCATCTCCAGCTACCAACAATACATCCACATCAATAACTTTCGCCATGGATTTTATTGATGAATGGGCTCCTACCGATGTAATAATAAGCCCCTTTTCACCTTTGAAAGTGTTATTTTTTCTCCAATGTTCCCGAGCCGTTACCATCGCCGAAAGGTTTGCTGCTGTACCACCACTGGTAAATACGCCAAATGCTCCTTCTGGTAAACCTGTTAATGAAACAATCCATTTCATGGCTTCATTTTCGCAGAAAATACCACCAGCACCCTCCATCCAATAAGCACCATGAATACTAGAAGCGGAGGTCACTAAATCAAATAAAATAGAAGCTCTAGTTGGTGATGCAGGAACAAAAGCTAAATGCCTCGGGTGGTCTATTGGCACTGTCGCTTTCATTAAATATTTCTTCCACAAATTAAATGCATATTCGCCCCCAATACCTTCATCTGTAATAGTATCACCTACCAACTCTTTCAATTCGGCTTCACTTTTAGGCTTTCCTATTTTACTTTGCGTTGCCGAGAGTCTATCTATAGCATACTTCATGACATCCATTGTCATTTCAACCAATTCAATGTCAATCTTGTGCATGTATTAAAGATTTAGTATTATGAATTCCCCTTTCAAAGGTTCTAAATATTCGATAAGTTTAGGAATGAGCTGGTCTCCATATTCTAAATAAAACTCAGAAAAATTGGTGTTTCGTTCTTGTAAACTTCTACCAGGAAACAATTGTTCTTGTAACTCGGTGATTCTAGAAACCTGATCTGCCAAAGTTTTCTTTTGTGCTTTAAGCAAACGTTTTTCTAGATTTTCTAAGCCTTTTTTTTGCTTTATTTCTTGAGCTTTTACAGCTCCCAAAAACGACTTATCTGTTTGTTCTGCTAACTTAAACAAGGCCTCAAATTGTGTTTCTAAATGTTCTTTTTGAGTTGAAAAATCAATGTTAATATTCGATATTTCTCTTACTTTTTTATTGATGAAAGTATCTCGTTTTAAAAAGATATCTTCATCAGAAATATGTAGTTTTTTTAATTTATCCGCTTGCTGTTCAGTCTTAATCAAAACAGAATTTCGTAATAACAATATTGGGAATGGGATATCCACCTTATTAAAAAACTGTTTTAATTGAAACCAATAAGCTAATTCGCCACCACCACCAATATAACAGAGATTAGGCAATATGGCTTCTTGGTACAATGGACGCATAATCACATTTGGAGAAAATCTTTCTGGATGCTCAAAAAGCTCCTTTTGTATATCTTGTTTACTCCAGCTAATTTCGGTATTCAATACTTTATATAAATCATCTTCAAAAACAATACGTTCTCGTAAATTTTCTTTTAAATAGAATAAATTGATCTCTCTCGGATTGACCTGAATTCCATACGCCTTGGAAAGTGCTTTGTTTGTTTCTGAAACAGATTTAAAAGCATTTTGATTTAGCAATTCATCTTCTACAAAGGGAGCAAACTGTTTTTTTAAATCAATATCATTAGCATCAACAATAACCAAACCATAATCTTTAAATAGTTCATTTGCCAAATAGCGTGTGGCATCAGCCAAATTATCATGATTTAAGTACGCATTATTGAATAAATCCCTTAAATAATCCGCATTTTTACTAATTCCTAATTCTTGTGAGTATAAATTAAATACATCTTCTAAACCTTCTAGAGACAGTTCTCCAACAGCGCCTTGAGACTCTCTATTCCACTGTACCTTTTTGCCTTTAAAATTAAAGTAATTGATTTCATCAAAATCATGATCTTCTGTCGCCATCCAATAAACGGGCACAAAATTATACTCTGGATATGTTTTTTTTAATGTTTTTGAAAGGTTAATAGCAGAAACTATTTTATATAAAAAGTATAAGGGCCCTGTAAATAGATTAAGCTGGTGCCCAGTAGTAATTGTAAAAGTGTTTTCTAATGATAAACTTTCAATATTTTGAAGTGTTAGTTCTGAAGCTTCTAAATCATTGTATTGCCCCTTAACAGCATGAGCCAAAACAGCTCTCGACTGTTCTCGAAAAGATATACGTTTCTCTTCTATTTGGTGTTTAAAATTTTCAATGTTTGGAAAACGATTGTAAAACTGACTTAAATTTTCTTTCTCTGCTAAATAATCACAAATTAATGATGAAAAATAGCCTGTTTTATGAAAAGGAATACTCTTTTGCTGCATATATAATTAAAAATTATGTAAATATACAGCTATTCTATTTTTCGAAATCCAAAAATTAAGTTAAGACTTTTTATTGTACTCGAAACTGAGATATTCCAGAATCTGAAGTATTCCCTAAGGAATCTTTAGTAATAACTTTCCAATAATAGATGGTATTTGACGACACATCAACAGCAAATTCATTGGCATTTAAATCGCTAGCAATAACACTAGGCATAGCTTCAATTCCAAAATAAACATCATAACCAACAATATCATTATCAACATCACTTCCAGTCCATTGCAAAATCACTCTATTGGTAGTTGCTATTGATTGTGCCATTTCTGGAGCAACAATTACAGCAGGGAATGGCGCATATGATTGCACCCCTGGTCCTGCATTATAAAATTGCCACGTATCACTTTTTTCCGTTTTAGAGCCCTTAGTAGATTCTACATACCATTTAAAGGGTGCTGCGCGTTGTATAACAATTGGAATAATATCTTCAGTGGTTTCTCTCACGATAATATTTCCTGTCGATAAATTTTCTACAACTATTTTATAATTGTCTGAGGCATTATCTTTCCATTCAAAAAACACAGTACTTTCTGTAGGTGTTACATTGGTGCCTAAATTACATAGCGAACTTTCTTGTGGAAAGAATAACTCTACACTGGAATCTGTTCCTGAATCTGGATTTTCACCCGTTGGGTTTTCTTCTCCTCCATTAGGATTATCATCGGAAGAACTTCTACTACATCCAAAAACTAAAAATGCTAAACAAAATATATAAAGTATAGGTCTCATTTTTTTACAATTTTAAATGTTGACGTAGATTCATTAGTTTTAATAGATAGCGAATAAAAACCATGCGCTAATCTATCTGTATCAACATTATAACTATTACTTTGAGGGTTTACTAATGTTTTTGAATATACCAATTGCCCTAAATAAGAATACATATTTATAACCACTATATCAGCTTCATTAGCCCCTAAATATAGGTTAACTTTATTTTCAAACGGATTTGGATAAACCATCAATTCATCAGAGACAAATATATTTTCTTCGTGTGCACCCTGACATTCCAAATCGGTACTAATTTTTATACTGTTAGTACCCTTTTGCAAACTTAATTCCATAGTTGAATCTGTTGTACTAAATTTCAATCCATTAAAATCTACATGATAGCTGGAACTACCAGACATATTAATGGCAACTTTTTTGCCATTAGTGCTTTTACTAGTTATAACACTTAATGGCTCTGGCTGGCTAATTACAACATTATAGCAACTTATATAATCTGGCCATTCTTCGATCGTAATACACATCTTATAAGTACCTGCCAACAGGTTTAAGATGTCAATATCATTAGTAAAATGGTATTCTTTATTAAAATCATCGCTTGTTAAGGTAGCCGTATAATTATAATATTCCATGGTTGTAATATTGATTTTACCATTGTTGTTATTTAAACATGTTTCTCCTGTAATTAAAATAGTGAAGTTATTGTTAGGTAAACTTAAAATTGGACAACCAAATAAATCGACAGACTCACCAAATAATGTTCCTGGACACAAGTCGTCTGCATTGGCTACACCATCATTATCGGCATCATCACAAATAGTCTGATAATTTGCGCTGGTATCTTTAAACCAATTATCGTAAATACCACTAGAGTTAGATATCACAGCATGAGGATCATCAACTAAAATACAACTCAAATCTGGATTGTTAGTTGCATTAAAACTTTCTAGAGTTTGGTTGGCACCATTCTGAATATTTAACCTGTCCTGTATAAAATTGTTAGATTGACAATAGAGTTCTTTTAAATGTGAATTTGAAGTAACATCTAAGCTCCCTAATTGATTTAAAGAGCAATCGAATTTTTCTAAATTAACCAATCGATCAACATTTATAGCTGTTAACACATTGCTCGAAACATTCAAGTCTAATATATTTACATTTGAATCTAAATTTAACTGAGATAAATTATTATTAGAAACAACTACAGTTATTAAATTAGCTGCAAAGGATAAATCTAAAGTATTCAATGTATTATTTGAAACGTTTAAATTTTCTAAAAATACATTTCCGCTCAAATCTACACTAGTAATTGTATTACCTTCAAAATTTAAATCTGTTAGGCTTACAAAGGCTTCTATTCCTGTTAAATCTGAAATATCTTCATGACTTATATTTAAAAATGAAATACTATTAATGTTTGCTGTATCTACATAATCATCTAAGGCATCAGAGTCGTAACCCAATGAGATTAAGGCCTGTTCAAAATTATCATCAGGCACGTAAGTTTGTCCATAATAACAATTTATTACATATTCTGCAGAAGCATCTTTTGCCCATGTAACGCCATTAGGTACTACTCCTGTATCGGTTTCTATACAGGTTAAATTGGTATTGTTTTGAGAATTAAAGCTAATCAGGTTTAAATTTTTACCATTCCTAACATTTAATTTCTCTAGTGTATTGGACTGACAACTCAAATTGGTTAACGCTGTATTATACTGAAAATCAAGATCTAAAATCACATTAGAATCACAATTAAAAACTTCGAGTGTTGGAATGACACTAGGGTCGAATTCTGAAAAAGTATTATTAGAAATATTAAGGTCTGTAAGATTAACGTTTGCTGTTAAATCTAAATTATTTAAGGTCGTGTTAGAACAATCAAGAGTTGTTAATGCCAGATTGTTACTAAAATCTAAATCTGAAAATGTATTATTTGAACAATTAACATCCGTTAAATTTATATTTTCACTCAAATCCATTAAACTTAAAGCATTATTAGAACAATTTAAATCTCGTAATGCTATAAAATCTTCAATTCCTGTTAAATCTGAAATGTTATTCCCACTAATATCCAAATTTTGCAACCCTTCTATTGTTGATGTTAATACGTAATCATCTAACGGCCCTGGATCAAATACAAGTAAGGCTTGTTCAAAATTATCATCGGGCACATAAGTTTCTCCAAAATGACAATTTAAACTGTATTGCGTTGCGGCATCTTTTAACCAACTTGCTCCTGTATTGCTAACATCATCAACCTGAATACAATCTAATTCTGGATTATTGCTGGCATTAAAATTCGATATTTCGGCATTTATACCGTTTTGAATATTTATAAAGTCTAATTGGTTACTCGATAAGTTAATTGAAATCGTATCTGGGCAAAAATCTTGTAAATTTTTCGGATTAGCTGGCGGGCAGGCCGCTGTTCCCATAGTGCTTAAATCTATTCCTCCCATTAATTGATTATTGCTACAGTTGAATGTTTTTAATAAGCTTAGGTCATTTGATAACGTTAAATCTGATAGCATGTTTGAACTTATACTAATTTCAATTAAATTCGTATTGTTCATTAAATTTAAATCCTCCAATTGATTATTATTACAGGAAAGGTATTTTATTGAAGGCGCTGTATTAACAAATAATTCGTCTATCTGATTATTATCACAATTTAACTGTTCTAGAAGTGTATTTCCATTCAAATTCAACTCAGTCAATTGATTTTGAGAAGCCAACAGCGAAATTAAATTAGGATTACTGGTTAAAACAATATCACCAATTGAATTATTACTAAAATCTAAAATTTCTAATGCCGTATTTGAATTTACAATAAGCTCACTTAGCATATTAGAACGGCAATTTAAAGTTGTTAATGCTAAAAATCTATTTACTATCAAGGTTTTTAAAGCATTGTTATTACAACTCATTATTTGCAAGGTTGTATTATCGGCATTGTAACCCGTTAAGTTAGATATTTCATTACTATTACAATTTACTTCTTCTAGAATAATATTATTACTAATATCTAAACCTGTTAAGTTATTATTAGAACAATTAAGCACTTTTAATTGTATATTATTTGAAATTGTTAGCGTATTCAAATTATTATCTGCACAATCTAATGTTTCTAGGTTCGGGCTAAGTGTCATATCCAGACTACTTAAATTGTTACTGGCACAAAACAATTTAATTAGACTGTCTGTACCCGAAATATTTAACACCCCATTTAACGCTGCAACATTATTAGTTAAAAAATGATTTGAATTACAATTAAAAAACTTCAAATTAACCATATCACTAACATCAAGTTCATTTAAATTATTGCCGCTACAATCTAACGCTTCAAGTGACGAAAAATCTTTTATTCCTCTAAGGTCTTCGATATTTTTATCACTTACATTAAGACTTAATAGGTGTTCTATATTTGATGTTAAAACCCGACCATCAAGTGCACCAGAATCTACCCCCAAGTCTATTAACGCTTGCTCAAAATTATCATCGTATAAAATTGTAAACCTCCCAAATTCACAATCCTCACTATAGTCTGCTATTAAATCATCTTTTAACCATCCTCCACCAATAGCAGTTTCATCATCTACTTCAATACAATACAAACTATTATTTATAGTTGCATCAAATGTAGCCAAGCTAGCATTATTTAAATTTTTTATACTCAAAGTGAACAAGTTATTATCGTAGCATAATAAAGAGATTAAATTAACATTTGAACTAAAATCTAAATTTTCAATTTGATTTGAAGAACAATCAATGGTCGTTAAGCTTGTATTATTAGATAGGTCTAAACTTGTTAAGGCATTTCCGCTACAATTCAAATTTAATAGATCCTCAAAATCTTGAATCCCTGTTAGGTCACTAATGCTTTGCGAGGATACATCCAGTCCTGTTACTACTCTTATTTTACTTGTAGGAACAAAATTATCTATAACCCCATTACCCATACTAGTTGGATCTGCAAGTGGAACCATACCTCCACTGGCATTATGCGTCTCAAGATATGTTTCAAAATTATCATCAGGCACATAGGTACCGCATCCTAAATCACTATAATTGGAGTTTGGGTCTTTATCCCATCCTAGTGCAGGAACTGGTAAGTTATCAACCTCAATACAAGATAAATTAGGATTATTATCAGCATTAAAAGGATTTAATGCAGCGTTATTTGTGTTCTTTAAATTTAACGTTTGTAAGGTATTATCATGACATAAAAAACGTGTTAACGCACTATTATTACTTACATTTAAAGCTTCTATTCTATTAAATGAACAATCTAAATCTTCTAAAGCAGTATTGTTGCTTACATCCAATTCTGTTAGGTCATTATTAGAACAATCAAGTACAATTAATGCTGTATTAGCATGTACTTTTAAACTATCAAAGGTATAGTTTTTAGAAGCATCGTCTACATCAATATAAGGTGTTTGCGAAGCACATATTAGCGACTCTAATTTAATATTCTCGCTCAAATTCAATGCGGGCAAAATATTATTAGAACAATCGACACTTTCTAATTCCAAATTATTTGATAAATCAATGGATTTTAAATCATTATTGCTACAATTTAAGTTAATTAAATTTGTAAAATCCTCAATACCTGTTAAATCTGAAATACCTCTTCCGCTAACATCCAAATCTGATAAAATCTCAATAGTTGCTGTTAGCACCAAATTATCTAGCTCCCCAGAATCATGCCCTAGAGCTATTAACCGCTCTTCAAATTTATCATCTGGAACATAGGTGTATATATCATCACAAACACCTGTATTATAATATGTCCAATCGTCTTTTATCCAGGCGAAATCTCCCGTTGTAGGCGGTGCAAAACCAGAATCTACTCGAATACAGGGCAGGTCTGGGTTTTCTTCAGAATTAAAGGCATTAATTAATGAATTAAATCCATTAGCAATATTTAAATCCACCAACTTATTTCGAGACACATTAATGGATGCATCTCCTTGACATACCACTGGCGGGTTTGGTTGTGTCGCTGGACATGCCAATGTGTTTATGGTGCTGAGATCTAGAGTTGTGAGCAAATTATTAGATACATCAATGTTTTTTAATACCGTATTTGTACTCAGATCTAGTGAGGTTATTTGATTTGATGCACAAAACAAAGATTCTAAATTTGTATTAGCACTAACATCGAATATACCACTAAGTTGATTTTGAGTTGCTATAACAGCTTTTAAATTCACATTTTCACTAATATCCAAACTTTTTAACTGGTTGTTAGAGCAAGTAAGCCTTTCTAACAAAGGGTTAAAAGCAACATTGCTTTCTTGTAAAGTTAAATCTGTTAATTGATTCCCAGAACAGTCCAGAATTTCTAATGCATCGTTAGATCTTATATCCAAATCGGTTAATAAATTCAAACCACACAACAACGATTTTAAATTGAGGTTTGAAGCAATATCAAGTGATGTCAATTTATTATTGCTACAAATAAGTGTGCCTAAATTTGTAAAACCTGCAATACCAGTAAGATCGGCTATATTTAAATCACTAATGCTTAAAGTAACCACATCTTGAACTCTACTAGTTAAAACAAGATTATTATTTTCAATACCGTCTCCCATGCTGGCAGGATCGCCTACAGGAACTAAAGCTCCACTAGCAGAATGCGTTTCTAGATAGTTTTCAAAATTAGCATCAGGAATAGTTGTGGTTTGCGCATTTATAAAAGGCAATACAAAGAGCGTTACGATAAAAGAAATTAAAATTTGCTTATTCATTTTTCCTTTTTTTATACAGCAATATTAAGAGATTGATTCATCGAATAATTTTATTTTTAATGGTGATGAAAATGGACTTGTTCCTCCAGTTTCATTTTAAGCGCTTCAAACGTTTTATTTTTAAAATCTGGATCACTTTTAATCTTTTTCCATATTAAATTATTCTCTAGATCAACACCATCTGAAAGCATCTGATGCTCTGCCATTTTTAACCCTTCTTCAAAATCGGCTCTTGTGATTTGCCAAAAAACAACTTCCCCTTTCTCGGTTCCTATAATCTCATATTTCCTATCGTCATACTTTTCGTTATCTCCATTTCTAACTGTTACGTGTTTTGATAGCGGGTCTATATGCCCTTCTAGTTTGGAAAGTATATTATGTATTTCTTTTAGCTGCTTTTTTAAATCATAAATCTCCAAATCACGTTGGTCTACTTGTTTTTTAAGCTTTTTCACCATAGGGCCATTGTCATTTTCATTTAATCCTACTGCCACATTTACCATATTAAAACCTAAAATATTCTCGTTTACACCCCATGCCACACCTACAATATCCTTTACACGTTCCGAAGTCATTTTAGAAGGGGCTATTGCAATTCCCAATCCATCGTTTTTGCCAGTGGGCACTATATAATCGCCTATTTTAACCTTGCCAAAAACCTTAACGGGAACCTGTCCCATAAAAGCTACTTTTTCGTAGGCTTCTTCTTGATCTGGCTGTGGCATGTTACCAAGCACTATGGGCTTGAACGACACAACCATCATGCGCTCGGCTCCTTTGGTATGCTTAGAGATCTTACCACCTTTTACGCCAACAATGTCACCGTAGGACATCTTTTCGTTGATATCTGCCCTTAGCAGGTACTCTGCATAATCCCCTGATCCTGATGCGTATGTGACGCCCTGGGTGTTCGACTTGTTTGTCGCATAGATATCCTCATTGTCATTTGCTCTGATAAGTGCATCTGCAGCAATACCTATGAGTACGGCATCTGAAACGACTTGGTAAATTGCAAAACCAATATCTGCTGGACCTGGCGCTAACATACAGGCTCCAAAACCAACACAAGGTCTGTAGTCTGCATATGTTGTGGCTAATTGCACAAGGGACAAAGCTTCACTTGCTATAGCAAAACCCAAACGAAGTTCTGCATCATAAACATCATAGGCCATAGACCTGATGTCGAAAGTATAATCACTGTTGTTGTTGTTCTCTACTGCAATCTC
>CANMXP010000002.1 GCA_947501845.1 uncultured Flavobacteriaceae bacterium
CAAACTGGATTCAAAGCATTTAATACTATAGCAAATACTATATCCATAAACTATAGATCCATATTGAATTACTTTATTAACAGAAGTACAAATGCTTCAGCAGAATCTTTCAATGATAAAATAAAAGCTTTTAGAGCTCAGTTTAGAGGTGTCAAAAACGTAGAATTCTTTCTCTTTAGATTAACTAGAATATTTGCTTAAACACAACAATTGGTCTTGATCCTAAATCTGTGATACCTATGTGATACCCAATCCATAAAAAAAGGGGTTTCAATTTCTTGAAACCCCTGTCTTTACTAGTAGCGGGAACTGGACTCGAACCAGTGACCTTCGGGTTATGAGCCCGACGAGCTACCTACTGCTCTATCCCGCGATATAATCTTGAAACAATTTACTTAGCTTTTAACTTTCGGTTCATAATGCCGACCAAATCATTTCGGACTGCAAATATACAATCCTTTTTAAGTATAACAAGCATAAAAATAAAAAAAATTATTGTTCTATGCTACTTGCCTGAAAATCTATTAATTCAGAATTTAAAAATTGAAGAGACACCTGTATGGGATTACAGCATACCTCACAATCTTCAATAGTAAGATTGCTTTGAGATAGAATTGTCAATCAGTACAGAGATGCTTTCCCAGCAATATGGACATGTAAAATAATGTTCTATCATCTGTATAAAACTAAAAAAAAGTCGACAGATTATGTCGACTTCTTAAACAAAAATTGATAAAATTTAATTATTCTTTTTCAATATCCATAGTAGCCGTAGCACTTTGCATTTCTAAATGCACTAAGCTAGGTGGGTTTTTACCAGAAGTACTAATATATTCTTCGTTTAAATTATTGTCACTAACCATCATAGTATTCAACTTGGTCAAGTTCATAAGTTCCATTGGTAAATCTCCTGTAAACTGGTTAGTAGATAACAATAATTCTTCTAAATTAGTTAACTGTCCTATTTCAACTGGAATTTCTCCATCCATTTTATTATCCATAAGACTTAACTTTTCTAATTTTGATAATGCAAATATCTCTCTGGGGATATTTCCTGTTAAATAGTTACTTCCTAATAAAAGTTCTTTTAAATTAGTTAAGCCCATTAACGAATCAGGAATATTACCTGCGAATTTATTACTATAAAGTTTTAGGGCTTCTAGCTTTTTTAATTCACCTAATTCTTCAGGAATATCACCCTCAAAATTATTCATGAATAATTCTAAAGATGTTAATTCTTTTAAGTTCTTTAGAGTTAACGGGAGCTTTCCTGTTAATTTATTAAAGCCTAGATTGATTTTTTTTACATGTATTAAGTTACCTATTTCTTGCGGTAGTTCTCCTTGAAGATTATTGAATTGCAAGTTAATTTCAACGACTTTATTCGCTTCTACTTCTATACCATACCATGTATCTATAGAGGTATTTAAATTCCAAGTGGCAGTCCACTCAGTTCCATTGGTAGCTTTATATAAAGCAATTAGCGCCTCTTTTTCAGTTGAGGAAACATTAGCAAACGAATAAGCTGTTACAAAAAAGCATATTGCCAAAAGTTTTAAAGTCTTCATGTTTCTCGTAAATTTGGGATTAATTCACTTACGAAAATAGGCAATACATCGACGAAAAACTATTTTATTCGATGAAATACATTAAATTTTAACAGATATTATCCGGAAAACTGCTCGATTTCTAACTGAATCCCTTCCCATTTCTCCATGCAATCTTGCAAATCTGTTTTCATTTTTTGATAATTATCGAAAAAATTCGGTTTAGAAGTCACTGTTTCGTAATTAATTTCGAGCTCTAAATCGATAGCTTTGATGTCGCGCTCTAATTGACCTATTTTAGATTCAACATTACTCAATCTGTTATTTAAAGACTTTAACTTTTTTTGGTCTTCATACGATTGGTGTTTCTTTTCTTTAGGAACATCCTTTTTTACAACCGTTCGCTTTTCTACATCTCGAAGGCTTTCAACTTTTCGTTGTTCTAAATAATAATCTATATCCCCTAAATACTCTTTTATTTTATGATCCTTAAATTCATACACTATATTCGTCAAACCTTGAAGAAAATCCCTATCGTGAGATACTAAAATCAAAGTGCCTTCAAACCTTTTTAAAGCTTCCTTTAGTACATTTTTAGATTTTATATCCAAATGGTTTGTAGGCTCATCCATTATTAAAACATTGAATGGCTGTAACATTAATTTTGCTAATGCTAAACGGTTTCGCTCCCCCCCAGAAAGTACACGAACGTATTTATCAACCTCATCACCCCGAAATAAAAAGGACCCTAAAATATCGCGTACTTTGCTCCTATTGGTTTCATTGGCGGCATCTATCATGGTATCTAAAACGGTTTTATTACCGTTTAAATACTCTGCTTGATTTTGAGCAAAATAGCCTATTTGTACATTATGCCCCAGTTTTAAATGTCCGTCATGTTTTATATCTCCAACTATAATTTTAGCCAAGGTCGATTTTCCTTGTCCGTTTTGTCCAACAAAGGCCGTTTTACTATCTCGCTCTATGAGTAAATCAATATTTTTTAAAACTTGTTTATCTCCATAGTTTTTTGAAACATTTTCGGTTTCTACCACCACTTTCCCTGGTGTTATAGATACAGGAAAATTAAGAGTCATCACACTGTTATCATCCTCATCAACTTCAATTCTATCAATTTTATCAAGCTTCTTAATAAGCGATTGTGCCATGGTTGCCTTTGATGCCTTGGCACGAAACTTTTCAATGAGCTTTTCTGTTTGCTCTATTTGCTTTTGCTGATTCTTTTGAGATGCCAATTGTTGTTCTCTCAGCTCTTTTCGTAGTACTAAATATTTTGTATAAGGTTTAGGATAATCATAAATTCTGCCTAAAGAAATCTCTATAGTCCTATTGGTAACATTATCTAAAAACATTTTATCGTGAGATACAATAACCACTGCTCCCGTATAATTTTTCAAGAAGCCTTCTAACCAAATTATAGATTCAATATCCAAGTGGTTTGTAGGCTCATCTAATAAAAGAATATCGTTGTTTTGAAGAAGCAATTTAGCCAGCTCTATTCGCATACGCCATCCACCAGAAAAAGTATCGGTTAGCTTATTAAAATCTGGGCGTTTAAATCCTAACCCCTGAAGAATTTTTTCTGTATCTCCTTGATAGTTATACCCCCCTAAAATTTCGTACTGATGCTGAAGTTCATTAATATCGATCATTAATTGATTATAACCTTCACTTTCATAATCGGTACGCTCGGCCAGTTGGGTATTAATACCCTCCATTTTTGTTTCAAGCTCTTTAATCTCTGTAAAAGCCTGGTAAGCTTCTTCAAGCACCGTTCTTCCCAAAACAAAATCAATATCTTGTTTTAAAAATCCAATTTTTAGTTCTTTGTCGGCAGCTATTTGGCCTGTATCAGGTTCCATCTCCTTTGATAAAATTTTGAGCATTGTAGATTTACCTGCTCCATTTTTCCCAATAAGGCCAATTCTATCCCCGTTACCTAGTTTAAATGTGATATCCTCAAACAGGTATTCTCCTTGAAATGAAATAGATAAATTATGAATGTTCATCATAGAAATGTAACTTATATTACAGCCCTTAAATTATTAAAAGCTTATTTTTGTGTTAAGGTTCTCGCTTTCCCTTCGACAAACTCAAAGCGATGCGCGAGATACCCCATTTTAATAGAAACCTCTCGTTATAATCGAGAATTGATTTTCTATTGCGCTTGCAAAAATACATTAAATTATATGTTTAAAAAAGGAACTAAATTATATAGTATTTTAACTGGTACTTGTCCAAAGTGCCATGAAGAATCTATGTTTAAAAATAAGAATCCTTATATTCTATCAGAGGCTTTAAGTATGCATGAACATTGTAGTCATTGCAAAACCAAATATAAAATAGAGCCTTCTTTTTTTTACGGTTCTATGTACGTAAGCTACCCCGTTGGAATTGCATTTGCTACGGCTGCTTTTGTTATTTCATTTTTTATTTTTAAAGCAAGCATTCACATCGTATTCATATCAATTGTCGCTACTTTAATTGTTTTTATGCCAATTATTTTAAGGCTTTCAAGGAATATTTGGATAAACTTTTTTATGAGTTACGACAAGTCGTTTGCTAAAAAATAATTTTTTTGAGCGCTACCACAGGGGTCGGGCTTTCACTACTCGCTCTCTGTGAGGAGCTTAAACAGACCGTTCAATCCCTAGCGCCATGCCGTACTAAAATTGTATGTACAAGGTTCTATTTGAGTTTTTATAGTTAAATCAAGATAAAATATGATAGAGTGCGCAGACCTGACAGGTTTTAAAAACCTGTCAGGCCTCTTAAACAAAAATGCAGATTATGTTAAATTATTATGATTTAGCTATAGTATTAAACCACCTCGTCTTTAATTTCAAAGTGTTGAAATTAAGTTCACTCCTCCTCATCTAATAGAAAATCCTGCCCCAAGAATCTGAGAATTTTTTGAATAAAAAGTTTCTTGAAACGAACTATCCTGGAGGAATTCCTCTCGGTTAAACATTTTGTATAAATCTATTAATATCGATTTCTTTCTCTAAAGGCGCGTTATTTTCTATAAAATTATAAAGTTGTTTTGCTACATAAGGACCAATCATAACCCCACGTGTTCCTAAACCGTTAAGCACAAAAAGGTTTTTGTGTTTTTGATGCCTTCCAACTAATGGGCGTCTATCTTTAACTGTAGGACGAATTCCTGCCACTTGATCTACGACTTCAAAGGAACAGTTAATAAGCTTTTTAAGCTTATCTAAGAGCATTTCTTTTGCTTTATCTGTAATATCATTACTTAAGTCTTTCCATTCATAAGTGGCTCCAACAATGTACAAATCGTTGCCCAACGGAATTAAAAAAACGCCTGCCTTTAAAACATAGCCTATTTTTAAATCTGGTGTGCGAATAATTACCAGCTCTCCTTTAGCTGGAACCAGTGGTAAATAATTAAAATATGGATTTTGCTTCATACCATATCCTTCAGAAAACACGATGTTTGCTGCTGTTATTTTTCGATATTGAATGGTATTAGCTTCTATGTTAATGGCATCATGACTAAAAGCTTCTTCAAACAATAATTTATTTTTCAATAAATCTGCCTTGTAAGCTTTAATCATTGTTTTTACATCTATTCTTCCTGTATTTAAAACTTCACCAAACCCAAAAGGGGCTTCTATGGTATTATTTTCGTTTTTAATAATTGTATTGGAAAGGTATTCTGAAAGTATGGGTTGATCTGAAGCCGCAAACCAATCGTTTTGTTCTTCAAGTGACGCAAATTTACGGTATACAGGGATTTTATAATCTAATTTCACGCACAGCTCTTTTTCTAAATGTGCATAGAGCGGTAATGCTATTTCTAATTGTTCTTTACTTTTCCAAACTGGGGTAAAGCGTTTTAATACCACGGGGTTATATAAGCCTCCTGCCACAGTTGAAGATAGCTGAGAAGCATTATCAAATACCACAAATGTTTTGTTATGCGATTTTAACTGCTCGCAAAAACTAATGCCGGCCAAACCTATTCCAACAACGATATAGTCTACTTTCATAATGTTGCGAAGATAATTAGAAAAAAGGATTCCAAACGGGCAAGAAAAAACGCCCACTTTTTTAAGTGGGCGTTTTATATATTTTAATTGAAACTAGGGATTAATAAGTCCACATATCCAATTCGAAATCTCTAATTCTATCTTTAATCCTTTCAGATTCTAATAATTGCATTAAAGCATTTTGTGATACATATTCAGAGATTTTTCTATCTTCTTGAACATTTTCTTCTTTATAAATATAGCCGTGAAAACGTCTAGCGTTTAAAATATGATCGAAAGAAAAAGGAATCGAACTATTCTGGTTATTGAATGATTTTGCTTCATGTAAAACCTCTCTGGCATCTGGGAAGAATACCCAAAATAAAGGTACTAAATCTGGCTCTGGATCATCAATAAAATTCACATCTGGAGCTACGGGAGCTATACCCAGTAACCTATACTTCATTTCAGATTGACGCTTATCAAAATACCAAAGACCTTTAATATGGTACTCTTTAATATCTGCTGCCGAGATATCTCTTCTATTAATATACTCTGGAGATAATTCTTCTCCAGCATTTAATTGCTCAATACCCAATTCGGTTGTATCAATTTTAACTAAAGCTGCTTCAATATCTTTTAAAGTTCGCTTGGCTGTAAAATAAGAATCATCATATATGTTTTTTATTTTTCCATTTTCGATATTCTTCATAAGTACATGGTATAACGACCGTCTATCATTACCAATATTATTCGTATCGGTAGGATAATATAACGGGAAATTTGCACGTTCATCAAGAATGATTTTCTCCCATGTCATTTTAGAAAACAGAATATCTCTATCATCTACATAACCATATTCTAGAGGCTTGTCGTTGTCAACCTCCCTTTGCTCTTCTGTTCTTACACCAATTTCCTCAGGGGTTTTGGCGTTTAATATATTTGCTTGAGCAAATATACCCGACACTGTAAAAACAGTCGTAACGGTTAATAAAAAACTTTTTAATTTCATCTGCTTATATTTATTGTTTCTCAATGATCATACTTCGACTACGCTCAGTACAGGGACTCAATATCCATATAATGATTTAATGGATATTTCATCTTATCTATACATTTTATTTATAAGGATTAGCCATGCGACTAACCCTTATAATATTATTTTCTAATTTGTTATCTCAACAAAAACAGGAGATACTTTTTTAAGTATCACACTAACGCCTTTGGCTTTAGCTTCTATATCAAATATTTGAACTCCAGATCCTCGCTTTGCTTTACGCAACGCTCCTTTTGCTCTAGCATCTAACTTGTTACCTCTAACTGTTATTGTTGGTTGCCCTGGAACTTTAAACTTAAATCCAGTAACTCGTAATGGTAATTCAAAATCGAAATCATCAAACTTCGCACCTATAGTAGATATTTCAAGAGAATTTCTTTGTATTTTTAAAGTACCATCTTCTCCTCTTACCGTTCCTGTTGGTTTTGGTAAGTCTTTAATTCTGAAACTAGCTCTGTCACTTACTTTTTGTCCTCCTGGTAACGTACCACTTACATTAATAGTTATTTCTCTACCTTTAATTCTAGTAGCATCCATAATGTATTTACTACCTCCAGCTCTTGATAAACCTTGAGCACTAGCAGATACTTTATTATCTGGAATACCAGCAAATGAAATAGTCATTGGGTTTTTAACACCACGGTATACTACATTCATTTTATCTGCTGAGATTGTTGCTGAATTTGGTTTTGAAACCGTAGCGAATGATTGATCCACAGGAACTTTAGTCTCTACACCATCTTCTAAGAAGATTAAATCTCCTTTAATTCTATGCTCACCTACACCACCAGTGCCGATTTTAAGCTTTACTTTCCCATCTTCAATGGAATATTGCTTTTCAGTAAGTGGTCTACCGTCTAAAGTTAATTCTACTTTATTTGGCTTTGTAGAGGCATCTTTACGCCCCAGTACAAGCTGCCCATCAAATTGCTCACCGTTGAAATAAGCAGATTTAGATGTTTCTAATAAAGTGGTATAATTTGTCATAGATAATTGAACCGCTTGAGTACCCTGCATCATATTAGACAATACTTCAGATTCTGTAGTTTTAATATCAGCCTGAAGTTGAGTCATTTTTGTTAATGATGCTACTAAAGGAAAACCTTTATAGTTATGATCCAACCAATCTACAGTTCCTGCACCTCTTTTAACAGCATCTGTATTAAACTTCTCCTTAACATCTTTAAGGATTTCTTCCATTCCTTTTTCGTCTTTAAGTAAATTAACAACGCCTTCTCTAAAGGTATTAATTTGTTTTAAAAACTCTTCTCCAGCTGGTTTAAGTTTATCTCCTTTAAAGAAATTTTGGTCAAGGTAATCGCCTTTATCCATAATTTCATAATCGGTAGGGTCATCAACTGTTGCTGTCATTTTACCTTTTAATTCTTCAAGGTAAGAATCAAAATCGGTAGCCAGTTTATCTAAAGCTTCACCTTTAGCTTTTAAAGGTTCATACTTTTCTGGTTGTTCTTCAGCTTTAAGCTTTAAGTTGTCTACAAAACTATGATTACGCTCTTTTGCTGATTTATTAGACTCTACGAGTCTCTCGTTCATTAATCCGAATGCTGAAAGTACTTCTTTCGACATATTTAAAGCGAGCATCGCAATAAATATCAAATACATCAGATTAATCATTTTCTGTCTTGGTGATAATTTTCCTGAAGCCATGTTCTAATTAGGTTTTTGGTTAATAAAATGGGATTAACCCCTAATTAGTCTTTATGCATAGCAGACAGCATACCGCCGTAAACACCATTTAATGAAGATAAGTTTGATGCTAATGATTGCATTTGTTCTTTTAATTTAGCTGCATTTTCTACAGATTCTTCATTAATAGAAGCTTGTTTATTAATACTTTCTAACTGTACTTTATACAAACTATTTAATGATTCCATTTGAGCTGCTGCTAATGATAATTCTTCACCATATTTCTTAGTTGCTTCAACAGAATCTACAGTAGATCCCATATTTCTTGCTGCACCTTCGAAATTTCTTATGCTTTCTCCTAAACTAGCCATTAATTCGCCATCTATTTTAGCGTCTTTTAATAATTCATCTAATTTAGTTGCCAACATGCCTTGTGGGCTTTCTTTTTCTTTACTTCCAGTTTGTCCCCCTGCTAATTCTGGATATACTAACGACCAATCTAATTCTTCATCAACTGGTTCGAATGCAGATAGTGCAAAAATAATTGCTTCTGTTACTAGACCAATAGTTAACATAACGTTACCCGTTAAAGGTCCTATTTCAAAATGAATAATCTTGAATAGAGCTCCAACGATTACAATTGCTGCTCCTAATCCATAAGCCATATTCATGAATTTTTTACTTGCTTTTGACTTTGCCATAATTTTCGGTTTTTAATTTTAAGTAAGATACTTAAGTAGGTTAATTAATAGTTGTTATTGTGTTTTGACTTGATTATTATTTCTTATTAGAATTCTTTGTTACTTTTGTCCCCATGTAATCTTGTACTGTTCTGAATCCTATATAACTTCTTGCAGAATCTGCATATTCGTAATCTCTAGAGCTTACTTGTAAAAAGTATGCGACATCTTTCCATGAACCGCCTCTTACAATTTTACGCTTATTATCACTATCATTTACACTAGGGTTTATTGTTGATGTATATGCATAAGATGAAGGATCATAAGATGCATTTACCCATTCTGACACATTACCTGCCATATTGTATAAATTATAATCGTTAGGCTCGTAAGACTTTGCTTCTACTGTATATAATGCCTGATCTGCAGCATAATCTCCTCTTACTGGTTTAAAGTTTGCCATAAAGCAACCTCTATCACTCTTCGTATAAGGCCCTCCCCATGGGTAAGTTGCTGCTTGAAGACCACCTCTAGCCGCATATTCCCATTCAGCTTCAGATGGTAATCTGAATCTATTCACCATAGAAGCTCCTTTTTTACCTTTTTGGTAAGAATTCTTATTAATAGTTCGCCACTCACAAAAAGCTTTTGCTTGCATCCAAGTTACTCCTACTACAGGATAATCACTATAAGCATCATGTGAAAAATAGTCATTATGCATTGGCTCGTTATAAGAATAAGAAAAATCTCTAATCCATACCGTTGTATCTGGATATACTTCTATTTCTTCTTTTAAAAGGACATCTTTACGTTTAACACCTCTATTTCTTGCTGCTTCTTGAATATCCATATAATTGTATTGGAACTTGAATTTCTTCACATCCCAGGTACGTTGTCCGTTATAAGACTCTTCTATAGGAAGATACATGGTATCCATAACTTCAGTATAGTACTCATCTGGATATTCTGCTGTATCGAAGACTAAATCCACATCGTGATTAATTCTTCTTCCTTCATGTCCTGTTGGACCTAAGCCTGTATAGTTTTCGAACATATACTTCTCGTAAACAGACATATTAGCGGTGTCTGCATCTTTAAAAGCATATTCGCCAATACCTCCATCTTCAGGCACTTTACCAACCTCATCGGCTAATATAGCAAGTTTCATTCTCACGATTGAGTCTCTTACCCATTGAACAAATTGGCGATATTCGCTATTTGTTATTTCGGTTTCGTCCATATAAAAGGCTCTTACTGTAACGGTTTTTGCAGGTGCATCATGTACACCAGCAAGATCGTCATCTGCTTTACCCATAATAAACGCTCCTCCTGGAATTAGTTGCATTCCGTAAGGCTTTTCAGGGTGCCATTTCTTTCCTTGTACACCCACTAGTTCGCCTCTATCCTTAGAGCCACAACTAGCTAGCATTGTTATTACTGCGATTAATAATATAAATTTCTTCATATCCATAGAAAACTCGAGGTTAATTAGTTTAAGCTTCATTTTTGTGAGCGTAAACATATTTATATATTTTTTAAAAAACAACTTTTTCAACAAAAAAAATACATTTCATCGTGAAAAAATGGCATTTTACCGATGAAATAAACTTTTTGACCTTTATTTAGTGTTAAACACAATTCTTTTGAAATGCTTTATACCAACGGTCAGGCAACTTATTATTACAGGCGTCTAAGTAATCCTGATGCATGCAAGGTAATAACGTATGTCTTTTCAATTTATTATTAACCTCGGCTAAAAAAGGAATTTCTATCCACCATCTACCCGTTTTACTACTCTTATAAAAGACCAACTCTTGAGAGTCTACTAATGTTATAAATTTTTGATAACTTCTATCTTCTGAAAAGTCATCATCGTTTACCCTATAATTAACACCTTCTATAAAATACCAAATCATCTGAGAAACTAACATGGATGTAATTTCATCATCTTTAGATGGCTTATATTCATAAATACCAAAAGAAGACACCTTATTACTAATACCTGCATAACGTGCAATAGCACAAATTTCCTTTCCATCCAATCCATTAGGAGAGTACTTTTGGTTTAAACTAACCTCGGCTCCTTTTACCGAAGTTAAATCTACACTAACTATATTGGCATCTCTTAACACAGGCTCAACTATAGAAATATCATTAGATACTTGTCCGAGTCTGTAGGATTCAAAATAAAGACTATCCATTAAATCGATTTCTTCTTGCGAATTGAAATAAGTTTGATACCCTATAGTTGCATAATTAAAAAGGTTGTAAGGTTGGTCTAGAATCACCTTCCCTACAAAACTATTATTCTTTATTGGTTTTGTGGAATCACCCAAATCGAACTTACTATCAACATTTACAATATTAACCATTGGCGTTAAATTATCGTAGGCTCTATAATTTGCATAAGTAAGGTCTTGCGTTCCTCCTAATATAATAGGGATAATATTCTTTTTTACCAAAATGCTTATAGCCGTTTTTAGTGCAAAATAGGTATCTTCTACACTTTCTCCTTTATTTATATCACCTAAATCCGCTATTGTAGTATTCCAACTTCCTGGAAAAAGACCGTACAAAGATTTTCTAATTTCATCTAAATGAAATTCTTCTCCTATATAATTAACATCATTTCTATTTTCTAAAACACCCAAAATAGCAATATCTACATGATCTAAATCTGGTATGCCATTTTGTTCAGAATGAATTTTAAGTTTTCTCCCTAAAGCTTGCGTAGAAAGCAACTCGTTATGAGCCAAAACTAAATCTGAAACGGGAGATAAAAAATTAAAATTCATTTGATGATACTTCTCTATTTTTTATGACTTCTTTTTTGCTGGTGCTTTTTTTCTAGTTGCTTTTTTCTTAGGTGCATTGGCTTCTATAATTGCTTTAGCCTCATCTAAAGTCATTTCTGAAACATCAACTGTTTTAGCAAGTTCAACTTTTATTTTTCCTTTTAAAACATTATGTCTTCCCCAACGCGCTTTTTCAACTCGTATGCCTTCTTCTTCCCAATTATGAACAACCTTATCTATTTCCTTTTGAATTTTTGTTTCAATTAATTCAACAATATCTTCATCTGATAAATTATCCCAATCGTATTTTTTGTTTACGTTAATAAACATATTGTTCCATTTAATAAACGGTCCAAAACGTCCTTTACCTTTTTGTACGGGCAAATCTTTATATGTATATATAGGAGCATCTGCCTTTTGCTTTTCTTTAATTAAAACAATGGCATCATCAAGCTCTACACTTAAAGGGTCAACACCTTTTGGCAACGAAACAAACGCACTACCAAATTTAACGTAAGGACCAAATCGGCCATTATTTACCACAATATCTTCACCTTCGTAGGTTCCTAAACTTTTTGGAAGCTGAAATAAATCCATTGCTTCTTCATAAGTAATGGTGGTTAATTGTTGATCTGGACTTAAACTGGCAAATTGCGGCTTTTCTTCATCATCAACAGTACCTATTTGTACCATAGGGCCAAACCTACCTAAACGTACACTTACTTGTTTTCCAGATTTTGGATCGGTTCCTAAAATACGCTCACCAGATTCTCTTTCTGCATTTTCTTTTACATCTTCAACTTTAGGATGGAAGTTTTTATAAAATGACTTCATCATTTTAGTCCAATCTTCATTACCTTCAGCAATCTCATCAAAATCCGCTTCTACTTTAGCTGTAAAATTATAATCTAAAATGGTTTCAAAATGATTTACCAAAAAGTCGGTGACAATCATACCTATATCTGTTGGCACAAGCTTTCCTTTATCCGACCCTACCTTTTCAGTTAATTCCACACCATTTACAGAACCATTTTGAAGTTTTAATTGGGTATAACTTCTTTCAACACCTTCTACAGTTCCTTTCTCTACATAATTTCTATTCTGTATGGTTGAAATAGTTGGTGCATATGTTGACGGACGTCCAATACCCAATTCTTCCAGCTTCTTAACGAGCGATGCCTCTGTATATCTTGCAGGCGGACGCGTGTAACGTTCTGTTGCTGTTATATAATTATTAAGAAGCGCCTCGTTTACTTTCATAGCTGGAAGCATCCCTTCTTGTTCTACATCTTCATCATCTGTACCTTCTAAATATACTTTTAAAAAGCCATCAAACGTAATAACTTCTCCGTTAGCCGTAAAGGTTTCTTTATGTGTAGACGCTCCAACTTTCACATTAGTACGTTCTAATTCTGCTTCGCTCATCTGTGATGCAATGGCACGTTTCCAAATTAAATCGTACAAGCGGGCTTGGTCCCTATCGATATCAACTGAATGTGTTGAAAAATTCGTCGGACGGATAGCCTCATGCGCTTCTTGAGCCCCTTTGGCTTTTCCTTTATAGTTTCTTGGTTTACTATATTTTGCACCATAGGCTTTTTCAATTTCTGCCTGTGCCCCTTGTCTTGCTTCATCCGATAAGTTAACACTATCTGTTCTCATGTAAGTAATCAGACCTGCTTCATAAAGACGTTGCGCCATGGTCATGGTTTTACTTACCGAAAAATATAATTTACGTGATGCTTCTTGCTGTAACGTAGATGTTGTAAATGGTGCTGCTGGCGATTTTTTTGCTGGTTTCTTTTCTAAATCAGAGACCTTAAAACTAGCCGCACTATTCTTCTCTAAGAACTGTTGTGCTTCTTCTTTAGTTGAAAAATTCTTTGGTAGTTTTGCTTTAAAAGTTTGTCCATCTTCGTTTGAGAATTCTGCATCGACCCTATACGAAGCCACTGGAGAAAACCCTTTAATCTCTCTTTCTTTTTCAACAATGAGTCTTACCGAAACAGATTGAACTCTACCTGCAGACAGCCCTCCTTTTACCTTTCTCCAAAGCACAGGAGAAAGCTCATAACCCACAATTCTATCTAATACACGACGAGCCTGTTGCGCATCTACTAAGTCGTAGTCAATGCCCCTAGGATTTTCAATCGCTTTTTGAATAGCAGCTTTTGTGATTTCGTGAAAAACAATACGTTTCGTTTTTTCTTTATCTAACTTTAAAGTTTCAGCCAAGTGCCATGCAATGGCCTCTCCTTCACGATCTTCATCACTTGCCAACCAAACCCATTCTGCTTTTTTAGCTAAATCTTTTAATTTTTTAACGACCGCTTTTTTATCTTTTGAAACTTCGTATTTTGGTTTAAAATCACCATCAACATCAACTCCTAATTCTTTGGAAGGCAGATCGGATATGTGTCCGAAACTAGACTCAACTTTAAAATCCTTTCCTAAAAATTTTTCAATGGTTTTTGCCTTTGCTGGTGACTCAACAATCACTAAATTCTTCGTCATACTTCAATTTTTGAAGCTACAAATGTATATCAAAAAAAGTTTATCTGCTGCATTTTATGGATTATCTGTTAATTATTTAAACAAAAAAAGCAGGTTTTTAACATTTTAAAAGCAGGTTTTTGATGTAAAAAAATATTTATTCAGGTAGCATTCCTATTTTGTCTATCGCATCAGTTTCATCAAAACCTATAACATGTTTGTATATTAAATAGGTTGGATGATATACAAAAGCTGCTGTAAATAGTAATCCTATTCCGCATAATAAAAATCCAATAATTTGTGATAAAAATGAGGCTACTATTACCAGACCAAAAGTGATCAGCCATTTTTTATTCCCTAGTTTAAAACTAACTTTTACAATGTCTATAACACTAAGCTCAGGGTTAAATGCATATATTAATGAAAAATAAGACAGGGGTATCATAACATAAAATATAGGCAAATAGCATAACAAGGCTGCTACAATAGCAATTCCAAAAGAAGCCAACATCAGTATAAATATTTTACTTAAATATTTCCCTTTTACAAAATAAAAGAAATCGGATGTTGACACGCTTTCATTATAATCCAACTTTTGTATAATTCTAAAAAAAGCAGCGTTTAAGGCCACCGTAATCGCTCCTAAAACAAATACCCCAACAATTATGAATAACACATACAGTATTGACATCCCTGCAAAAACGCCATTAAATGCTTCAGGATCTATAGACCCGTCTTCTTGCTGTGCAATTGCTATTCCTATTAAAGGAAGGTATATAATAATAATTAAGGGCATCATTATTATTAATGTAAATAGCTGTAATAAGAACCCTTGAAGCCATGTTTTTTTAAACAATTCAATTGACTCGCTAAAAATGGTTCCAAAATCTAAAGCCTTGGCATTTTCTATCTTTTGTAACAAACTGCTAATTTTAGTCATATCTAATAATATTATTAATAATCTGAATCATTTCCAGCTCCTATTTGATCTATCTCACTGGTGTTATCAAAACCAACAACTTCTTTATAAATAAAAAATATTGGTAAATAAACTATAGACATGGTAAACAAAACGCCTATAAAACAAGCAATCATGCCTAGCATCCCTAAAATCCCTGCAACAAACATAGTTCCGAATGTGATGAGCCATTTTTTGTTCCCAATTGCAAAACTTGCCTTAACAACTTCCATCTCACTTAAATTTGGGTTATTAGCAAAAACTATAGAAAAATATGACAATGGCACAAACGCATATATGTATGGAATAAAAAGTAAAAGCTGGGCTAATGTAGCAATTCCTGTATAAATAATACCCAGCATCAATAGTTTAGAAGCGTATTCTTTTTTAAAGAAATAAAAATAATCATCAACAACATTCCCACCTAAATTGACTTGTTTACAAATCTTATAAAATGCCCCTACAAAAGCCATAGTTACCGCACTTAAAAGAATTGTTTGAGGAATACTGTAAAGTACATTTACTCCATAAAGACTAAAAACAGTATCCATATCAAAACTGTCAACATTTGCAAAGAAATTATTCTCCGGTGCCAATCCTATTAACGAAAACAGTAAGTTTATTACAACTGCAAAAACCACCATAAGCAAAACCATCAAAAAACCTTTTAACCAGATTTTTTTAAATAGTTCTATGGTATTGTCGAATATGGTTCCAAAGTCTAAAGATTTGGCATTATCTATTTTTTTCAATAAAGAGTCTAGTGTATTCATATTGGGTTGGTTAAATCGATTACAATGCTAAAAAAGCAAATAATTTTTTAAAAATACATTTGTAATACAACACAAACAAAAAAACCTGCTTAAAAGCAGGCTTTTTTTAAGATCAGTCAAAATATTGAAGTATTATTTCAATGAATAAGAACTTATTAAGTTTACACCATTGTGAATATACTCATATTGATATAACGTGTCCCCTCCTATCATTAGCAAGCTATTTTTTAATGGAATAACATCTTTAGACTGAATGTCATCATAGGCTTTTGTTAGTTTAATATCCAACGGATTCGCTTTATCGAATAATTTTAGTCCAGAGGTACCATCACAAACAAACAATGTGTTTTCTTTAATCCCTAATCCATAAGGGTTTTCCAGCTCATAACGACCTGCCAATGTTGGCGTTTTTTTATCACTAACATCTATAACCTCTAAAACGCTTTCTAGCTGACCACAGGCATTTCCGCCTCGCAACGTTAAATACGCGTAATCGCCATCAACAACTACAGGGTCGCAGCCTTCCCAATGTGTAAACTCTGAAACATATTCTGGTGACGACGGATTAGCGACACTGTAAATATACATCCCATTAGTGCTCCCTAAATACAAATAGCTATCTGCATAAAACATTGTTTCTATATTCCATCCTGCATATTGCTTACCTTCAAGCACTGGTGATGATAGACTTTGGATATTAAAAATAGCCATTTCATGATTTCCAACCGTGTATAAATAATTATTCACTATTTGGAAACGCGCTAAAGAACCACCTTTACCTATAACAGATTCGGCCGAATTAAAAGCAACATCGTTTGAGATCACGTCTATAGCAATGAAACGGCTGTCAACTTTTTTACGTTTTTCCGTTGTCACTGTCCATCCAACAATAATATTATTCTCCAAATCTACTTTACCATAATCAACGGCTTCAGCTTCAATTGGGATGTTATAATTATAGATATTAAATACATCTTTTAATCTTTCAGCTATAGTAATTGAATTAATATTAGAGATATCAAAAACCACTAAATCTGTAGCACTATCTGCATACAAAAAATCGTCTTTTACCGAGATATCTTCATTTCCAGGAATCTTGATGTATTTAATTGCTTTTGGTAAAGTGGGGTTTGAATTATCTATAATATGCACCCCTTTATTAACATCACTAACAAAAATATAGTTTTTATACGCATATATTTTACCAACTTTATCAATACTTACAGGGGTCGTAATTTCTACCGATTTCCTAAAATCGGCTTTAGTCATTAACTCAGGTGTTGCTACTTGAACAAGCTCAAAGTCAAGATCTTTTTTATCACAAGACCATAAACTAAAAAAAACTAAGGACAAAAAAAGATAATTTAATTTCATAGCAAATAATTTTTAATATTTATAATTTAATGACGACTCTAAACCTTCAAGGTGCAAAATAATTTCATTGCTGCCATCCACTTGAAGCGGTGTTAAATCGAATGATACTATTCTTTTAAATACTGCTAAACAAGCTTCATTATTAATTAACTGAAACTTTAAGTAACGTTGTTCCGGTGAAGATTCAGCAACTGCACCAGAATCCATTAAATTAAACTCCCAGGAATTACCATCGCAACCAGAAGCACTTATTTCGATAGTCAAACAATTATCACTTATTTCAGCATTAACAAAAGTAAAATGAGCCGAATCTAGGTTATCATATGCTTCTTTATCTACAATAGTTGCCTGATCGCAAACAAAGATGGAAGGCCTCTCATCATCATCATCGTCACATTGCATATTCATAAAACATAATACTATAGAAGCAAGGAAAACAATCTTTTTCATCTATTTATTTTTTAATATTTTAATACAGGTAATCCGTTTTCACATCCTACTTCTTTGGGTTGGTGTGGCAAATCACAGGTTGAAACAATATTCCATTTTATATTATATGCCTTTTCTAAATTGGTGTATGCTTCAACTTTTTGTAAAAAAGTTGTGGTATCTATTTTTTCGGAATATGCTATGTAGCCTTGAGGGCCTCCACAAGCTTTAGAACCGTAAGCCGTAAAAGTCCAATCGGCAGTATTTGTACAAGAAACACTTATTGACAGCTTATAAATTTCATCATATAAATCCATTAGCTTTCTATGATCTTGCTCTCGCTCTGTTAATTCTCTTTTTACAACCAATTCGTTTGCAGTCAGCGAAACAATACGCCAAGCGTAATTACTAGGGTACTGATCTTGAGATATTGTTATAAGTGTATCATCTAATTGCCATGCTCCATCAGAATCGAAAAAAACCAGGGGAGGCGTACCACACCAGCCAGAAGACCGCTCAACAAAATCTCCATTTTTTTTGAACAAAATCCCATAATCCTCTTCTGGAAGATTAGCTACTTTTTTAAATGTTGTTTTTTCGTCTTCGTAGGTTGGGTCTGCCCAATAGCCAATTAATAAATTATCTGAATCTACATTGATTGTATCATCATCTGAACACTTCATATTTATAAAACATAATACGACAGAAGCAATAAAGAAAATCTTTTTCATAAACTTGTATTTTTTAGAAGTTTGGTTTTTAAATAGATACTCAAAGCACATTTTGGTTGCGTAAAAGGCATTGATAATTTTTAAAATTTGAAAGAAATTAAAACTGCCACTTTGTCACAAAACGTAAATAAATTGTATCTTTGCATACTTATTGACTGCTATCAGTTTCGATATATTATGGAGAAAATTATAGACGAAAACAAACAGGGGGAATCGCTTATCCTGACACCAAAAGAGGACAATAAACGCAAGCTTTTTATTGAAAGTTATGGGTGCGCTATGAATTTTAGCGACAGTGAAATTGTGGCCTCAATTATGGCAGACCAAGGGTTTAATACAACGCAGAATTTGGAGGATGCCGATTTGGTTTTAGTAAACACCTGTTCCATTCGAGACAAAGCAGAACAAACTGTACGCAAACGCTTAGAAAAATATAATGCTGTAAAACGATCGCATAATCCGAAAATGAAAGTAGGTGTTTTGGGCTGTATGGCAGAACGCTTAAAAACAAAGTTTCTTGAAGAAGAAAAAATTGTTGATTTGGTTGTTGGACCTGATGCTTATAAAGATCTACCCAACCTACTTGCTGAAGTTGATGAGGGACGTGATGCTATTAATGTTATCCTTTCCAAAGAAGAAACTTATGGAGATATTTCTCCAGTGCGTTTAAACACCAATGGTGTTACAGCCTTTGTTTCCATAACACGTGGTTGTGACAACATGTGTACTTTTTGTGTGGTTCCTTTTACACGTGGTCGTGAGCGTAGTAGAGATCCACAAAGCATTTTAGAAGAAGTTAACGATTTATGGATCAGGGGTTTTAAAGAAATCACGTTACTTGGTCAGAATGTAGACAGTTACCTTTGGTATGGCGGCGGATTGAAGAAAGACTTTGATAAAGCAAGTGATATCCAAAAAGCCACATCGGTAAACTTTGCAAAACTATTGGACATGTGCGCTAAAGCACAGCCAAAAATGCGTATTCGTTTTTCAACATCAAACCCACAAGATTTAACATTGGATGTTGTTGAAACCATGGCAAAATATCACAACATATGCAACCATATTCATTTACCTGTACAAAGCGGCAGCAATCGTGTTTTAAAAGCAATGAATCGCTTACATACTCGTGAAGAGTATATGACTTTGATTGATAACATTCGCAAAATCATTCCAGATTGTGCCATAAGCCAAGATATGATTGTTGGTTTCCCTACCGAAGCAGAAGAAGATTTTCAGGATACTGTTTCCTTAATGAACCATGTGAAATATCATTTCGGGTATATGTTTACCTATTCTGAACGCCCAGGTACGATGGCCGAACGTAAAATGAAAGACGATGTGCCAGAGCCTGTAAAGAAAAGAAGACTGGCAGAAATGGTTGCTCTACAACAAGAACATAGTAGAATAAGAACCGAAGCGCAGTTAAATACAGTTGTAGAAGTATTAATTGAAAAAGAATCTAAGAAATCAAATCAACAATGGTCTGGAAGAAACCCACAGAATACGGTAGTTGTATTTCCTAAAGCCCATTATAAAATTGGAGACTTGGTTATGGTAAAAACTACAAGCTGCACGAGTGCAACACTTATAGGTGAAGCTATTGGATATTCTGAAAACAATTAAAAAAGATGACAGAATTCAACTTTAACAATAAAACATTTTCACTAATAGAAAATTCTGAAAATGGAAAAGTGAATTCTGAAACCCTATTCAAGTACAAGCAAGAAGGCAATTTAGTAACTGCTGAATATTGTGGAGGCCCCATAAAATATGGTAAAATAATTGCCCATTTAAAAAATGACAAACTTGATATGTTATACCAATGTATAACAACAGAAAGCGAGTTAAAAGCAGGAAAAGCAATTGCCAATATAAGTTTAACTAGTAACAACAAAATAAAACTTAAACTTAATTGGGAATGGCTGGGAAAGAAAAATGAGCGTGGAATTTCTGAATATATTGAGCATTAAAAAATAATTAATAAAAAAAATAGAACAAAGAACTAAACATAAAAAACCAAGTGCTTAGATAAAACCTTTCATGTCTTGGTTTCTTATTTTCGATTCTTTAATCCAAAAAATATGGAATCTGTTCAAGCAATAAAACAACGTTTTGGTATTATTGGTAATGCACCATTACTAAATCGAGCCATTGAAAAAGCCATCCAGGTTGCTCCTACCGATATTTCGGTTTTGGTAACTGGAGAAAGCGGTGTTGGGAAAGAAAGTATTCCCAAAATAATACATCAATTATCACATAGAAAACATAATAAATACATTGCTGTGAACTGTGGGGCCATACCTGAGGGCACTATTGACAGTGAACTTTTTGGTCATGAAAAAGGTGCCTTTACAGGAGCAACACAAACCAGACAAGGTTATTTTGAAGTGGCCGATGGCGGTACTATTTTCCTTGATGAAGTGGGAGAATTACCATTAACAACACAAGTGAGACTGCTTCGTGTTCTGGAAAACGGCGAATTTTTAAAAGTAGGTTCCAGCAAAGTTCAAAAAACCAATGTTCGTATCGTAGCTGCTACCAATGTAAATATGTTTGAGGCTATAGATAAGGAAAAGTTTCGTGAAGATTTATATTATAGATTAAGCACCGTAGATATACATTTACCTCCATTACGTGAGCGACGTGAAGACATCCATTTACTATTTAGAAAATTTGCCAGCGACTTTGCGCTTAAATATAAAATGCCCACCATTAAATTAACAGATGCTGCCATTCAAGTACTTGCAAAGCATCGTTGGGGCGGTAATGTTCGTCAACTTCGAAATATTGCAGAACAGCTATCTGTATTAGAGCAAAATCGCACCATAAGCGCTTCAACGCTTCAAGGTTATTTACCTAATTCTGGAACCAACTTACCTGCTGTTATTAAAACATCAAAATCTGAAAGCGATTTTAGTAGTGAACGTGAGATTTTATACAAAGTTTTATTTGACATGAAAGCTGATTTAAATGATTTAAAAAAGCTTACCATGGAACTTATGAAAAGTGGAAACACTAAAGATGTTGAAAAAGATAATGAAGGTTTAATTCAGAAAATATACGGGACCAACAAAGAAGAAGAAACTATTTATGAAAATCCTGTTCAAGAAACAGAAGTATTATCTATACCAGAACATTCTGTAGATCAGGAAGAGATTATTGATGTTCAAGACAAATACCATTTTGCTGAAGAAATTGAAGAAGAAGAGACCTTATCGCTACATGACAAAGAATTAGAATTAATAAAAAAATCTCTTGAACGTCACAGCGGAAAGCGTAAATTAGCAGCAGCCGAACTTGGAATTAGCGAAAGAACTCTATATAGGAAGATAAAACAGTATGATCTTTAAATCTGTTATCATTGTTACATTTCTAGTAAGTAATTAAAATACAACATTATAAAAAAGTAATCGTTTTAAAATAAATCAATTGTTCCTCTAGAGTTAACACTGCTAGACACAAAGCAAAGATAAGAACCCTAAAAAGCAAATGAAATACACAAAATATCTCTTTATACTCTTAATAAGTTCAATCCTTTCTGGTTGTGGCATCTACTCCTTTACAGGAGCATCTATTCCTCCAGATGTAAAAACATTCCAAGTGAATCGTTTTGAAAACACGTCATTATTAATAGAACCAGGTTTAGAAAGAGATTTTAAGCTAGCTCTTGAAGATTTAATTCAAAACCAAACTAATTTAGGTTTGGTTCCTTCTAATGGTGACTTAGTTTATGAAGGGGAAATAACTAATTACAGAATTTCGCCAACTACTGCAACGTCTCAAAATACTGCAGCTCAAAACAGATTGACTATAGGTGTTAAAGTACGCTTTTTTAACAAGAAGAAAGAGGAAGATGACCTCGAACAGAGCTTTTCCTTTTTCTATGATTACCCAGGAAGCTCACAGCTTGTTGGTAGCCAAAAAGCAACAGCTCATGAAGAGATTTTTGAACGTTTGACGCAAGATATTTTTAATGCAACTTTGGCCAAATGGTAGCTTACCCTACCCTTTGGATACCCCAATCTAAGTGAGAAAACTTATTTATAAATTAAAAAAGATCGCGTAAATCTTTATTTTTGATATTATTAACGACTAACAAAACTTCCGCTTTCGGGAAATGTCCAAAGGACAAAAAGAAATGAATTCAACAGATTTCGTAAACATATTGCAGCATCCGCAAACTATAACACATCAACAAACTGAGGCTGTGAAATCTATTATTGATGAATTTCCTTATTTTCAACCAGCTCGTGCTGTATACCTTAAAGGTCTAAAAAACCAAAGCAGCTTTAAATACAATCAAGAACTTAAAACAACGGCGGCCTATACAATAGATAGAAGTATTTTATTTGATTTCATTACATCGGAAGCATTTATACAAAATGAAATTTCAAAATTTATAAAACAAAATATCGCCCACCTAAAAGACATAGAAGTTACTGTTGAAGATATCTCGGTAAACAAACGTGTTAAAATAGATAACACATTAAAACAGCAACTCAAAGACACTATAGGTGTACTGGATCCATCACTATTTCAACCCAAAGAAGAACGACCAAAAAAAGCAACAAATTTTGTTTTAGATGAATCTGAAAACATTGAAAAAGCAACTGAAGGAACAAAAACACAAGAGACCTCTGTTAGTGATATATTAAGTCTTGGCAAACCACTTCAATTTGATAAAAAAGAAACGCATTCTTTTAACGAATGGTTAAAATTAGCACGTTTTAAACCCATAGAAAGAAGTGAAGACCAAGTAAAAGTAGAGGAAAACAAAAATCAGGAAAATACGGAAGTTGATGATAAGGCCACTTTAGATAAAGCCAAAAAATTTGAGCTTATTGATCAATTTATTACAAAAAACCCGAAAATAAATCCTTTTAAATCTTCGATTACAAAAGGCAATCTGGCAAAAGCCCAAATGATACGGCCTGAATCCCTAATGACCGAGACTTTAGCTCGTATTTATGTTGAACAAAAAAACTACAAAAAAGCAATTCAATCTTATAAAGTTTTAAGTTTGAAATATCCAGAAAAAAGTGGTTTCTTTGCAGACCAAATTAAGGCGATAGAACAATTACAAGAACAAAATAATATAGAATAATGAGTACGTTTACAATATTTTTAGTATTAATTGTGGTAGTAGCATTTTTACTAATAGTGGTAATTATGGTTCAAAACCCTAAAGGAGGTGGATTATCATCATCTTTTGGCGGCGGTGGCACACAACAATTGGGAGGTGTAAAAAAGACAACTGACTTTTTAGATAAAAGCACATGGACTTTAGCGACCTTACTGTTGGTTTTAATATTAGCTTCTAATGTAGCAATTAACAGAGGTGCAGAAAATGTAGATTCTAAAGCTTTAGACGAGGATGCAGCTACCTCTGCACCAGCATTACCAGCTCCATTACCAGCAACCAACGATGCGGCAACAGCAACACCAGCAGATTCTACTGCGAAATAATTTTATATAAAAAAAGAAACAAAAAATGCCAGCTTTACAAGTTGGCATTTTTTGTTTCTACCTGCCTGGTTAAGCATGTCTGCAAGTTTGTCAGTTATTAAGTATTGGCACATTTTTAGCATAACGCTTAATCGTTAAAAAAACATAAATAATTTAAAACATATAAAAAATGGCATTAAATATCAAACCATTAGCAGACCGTGTTCTTATTGAACCTGCTGCAGCCGAAACTACTACGGCTTCAGGAATTATTATTCCAGATAACGCTAAAGAAAAACCACAAAAAGGAAATGTAGTTGCTGCTGGAAAAGGCACCAAAGATGAACCTATTACTGTAAAGGTTGGTGACACTGTTTTATACGGAAAATTTGCTGGAACCGAACTTAAATTGGAAGGTAAAGATTATTTAATTATGCGTGAAAGCGACATTTTAGCAATTATATAATAAAAAAATAAGTAAAAATGGCAAAAGACATAAAATTTGATATTGAAGCACGCGACGGATTAAAACGTGGTGTTGATGCATTAGCCAATGCAGTAAAAGTAACTTTAGGGCCTAAAGGGCGTAATGTAATTATTAGTAAATCTTTCGGAGCACCACAAGTAACCAAAGATGGTGTATCTGTTGCTAAGGAAATTGAGTTAGAAAACCCTCATGAAGATATGGGTGCTCAAATGGTAAAAGAAGTCGCTTCTAAAACCAATGATTTAGCAGGAGATGGTACGACTACCGCAACTGTTCTAGCACAGGCCATCGTAAAAGAGGGTTTAAAAAATGTTGCTGCAGGAGCAAATCCTATGGATTTAAAACGTGGTATCGATAAAGCTGTTGGTGCCATCACCGAAAACTTGGAAAAACAGTCTAAACAAGTCGGAAATTCTTCTGAAAAAATTAAACAAGTTGCTGCTATATCTGCAAATAACGATGACACTATTGGCGAATTAATTGCTCAAGCTTTTACTAAAGTTGGTAAAGAAGGTGTTATTACTGTTGAGGAAGCTAAAGGTATGGAAACATACGTTGATGTTGTTGAAGGTATGCAATTCGACAGAGGTTATTTATCGCCTTATTTTGTAACCGATGCCGACAAAATGATTGCCGATTTAGAAAATCCATACATCTTATTATTTGATAAAAAGATTTCTAACCTACAAGAAATTCTTCCAATTTTAGAGCCTGTTGCTCAATCTGGACGTCCATTATTAATCATCGCAGAAGATGTTGACGGCCAAGCTCTAGCTACTTTAGTAGTGAATAAATTACGTGGCGGACTTAAAATTGCTGCTGTAAAAGCTCCAGGTTTTGGTGACAGACGTAAAGCCATGCTAGAAGATATTGCTATATTAACTGGTGGTACGGTTATTTCTGAAGAAAGAGGATTTACTTTAGAGAATGCAGACTTAAGCATGTTAGGTACAGCAGAAACTGTAACGGTAGACAAAGACAATACAACTATTGTTAATGGTTCTGGAAATGCTAAAGATATTAAAGCCAGAGTAAACCAAATTAAAGCTCAGATTGAAACAACAACTAGCGATTATGATAAAGAAAAACTACAAGAACGTTTAGCTAAATTAGCTGGTGGTGTTGCTGTTCTTTATGTGGGTGCTGCTAGTGAAGTAGAGATGAAAGAGAAAAAAGACCGTGTTGATGATGCTTTACATGCAACTAGAGCTGCGGTAGAAGAAGGTATTGTTGCTGGTGGTGGTGTTGCTTTAGTAAGAGCAAAATCAGTACTAGAAAAAATTGCTACTGAAAACCTTGATGAAGTTACAGGAATTCAAATTGTAGCACGTGCTATTGAATCACCTTTACGTACTATCGTTGAAAATGCAGGTGGTGAAGGTAGTGTTGTAATTTCTAAAGTTTTAGAAGGTAAAAAGGATTTTGGTTATGATGCAAAATCTGAAGCATATGTAGATATGCTTAAAGCTGGTATTATCGATCCTAAGAAAGTAACACGTATTGCATTAGAGAATGCAGCTTCTGTTGCTGGAATGATTCTTACTACCGAGTGTGCTTTAATCGACATTAAAGAAGATGCTCCTGCTGCTATGCCTCCAATGGGTGGCGGTGGTATGCCAGGAATGATGTAAATCGAAAAACTTCGATAAATACAATACAAAAAACGCCTCAATTAAATTGAGGCGTTTTTTATAGATTTAATTAGTTAGTTAATGAAACTTTTAAATACCCTGAACTATTTGGATCAAGAACTGTCCACACCCCTTCGATTGAAGGGGTTATGGTAGATGAAAAGTTTAATTCCGCATCAACTGTGGCTGAATTAGATGCTCCAGACGTATAGGTATATGAGATTTCCAGATTGTTTCCAGTTGTAAAATCCCATGTCCCATTACCTGATGCAGTACCATCACGAACGGTTAGTGTCTTGTTTTCAAAAAAAGTTAGATTATAATTATTGGATGTTAGAATAGTAGAGTTCGAATCCAAGTTATACCCGCCATCATAAGAGCCTGAAAAACTATGATTTATCGTGACAATAGTTGAGGTACTCCCCGAAGTGTTCTTAGCAAGAATTTTTATTTCAATTTTACCAAGCGGTATTCCTTTTCGCCAACTTATTACTCCATTGTTTGAATTTATCGAAATACCTGACACACTTGTTTCTAGCTCAAATATACCTTCTTCTCCCCCCCAATTAATAGATGGGACTTCCGATGTGCCTTCCGTGTAGAATGAAATATCAATTTCATCATTTAAATACTGGAAATGGCTTGGTTCTACAATATTAGACTTTTCATCAGAACAAGAATTTGTCAATAATATTGATAATAGAAATAAAATGAGATTAGTTTTTAGAGTTTTAGTCATAATTAATTGAAATGTTTTTCCTGTTATAATTGTTTTTCGGTTGTTGAATTTATTTTTAATTATATTGATCATACAAATAAACTTTTATATAAAGATTCTATTACTTACCAGTCAACACATCTTTACCTTTAAAATAACCTTTTTCACCATTTGGCAACTTGGCGACAATCCACTTTTCATTGTCTATTCTTTCCAATAAATCGAGTTCCATGCCTCCAGGGAATTGTCCTAAAACCTTAGATTTTTCATCAGGACTCATGTAGGCTATTTTTCTTTTACTCCTAGGACCTTTAACCTTAATTCGTTCGATTAAAACATTTCCTTTAGACTCTTTTTTAAATTCGTATGGATAAATCTCAATTCCCATATTATAAAGGTTTTCTGCTAATGCAATATTATCTTCAGCTCTTCTCAACCCTTTAACATAAGATTCCTTATCTGGGCTCATATTTACCGCAACACTGTAAAATTCTTTGGCTTTTTCATAGTTTCCAACCACTTCATTTAAAATTCCCATGTTGAATACTAATTCTGCGTTATATGGATCAACTTGATATATCGCATCGTACATTTCATAGGCTTTATCGACCTCTCTAAGTCTTAAAAATTCATTGGCATCTTTTACTCGCTCTTTTAGTTTTTTATGTTTTACTTTCTCAAAAGTGAAAGTATATGAATAATAATAAGGAGCTATATAATCTGCGAATTGACGCGCTATTCGTTCACAAGCATATTCAGCAAGTTTATTAGGCGCCATTACAGCATTATTACCTGGTCTGCTTCCTCCTTTTGTAGTATCCCCACTTGATGACCTGCCACTGGTTTGACCTATAATTTCTCCTGTAGAAACTAACAAAACTTTCATTCTTGCTTCGGCAGATGTTGTTCTTTTTAAAGTATATGTATTAACTAGTTTGCCCTGATCATTTCTATACGAACTATGATCTCTTTCGTCTGTATTAGAATAAGAAACATTACCTAAAATAATGGCATCTACTCCTAATACCTGACCAATAGAAATAATTTGTGTATCGCTTAAGTTACCTAACTCAAATTCTTTTTCTTCAATAACTCTCTGTAATTCTTCTCTTTCTACTATGGAGTAAATATCTGTACGGGCTCCTTGTATAAAACAATTTTTGCTTTTACCTCTAAATTCTTTTAACAACGAAATGGATATATAATCTGCTAATTTACTACCTATATCTATCCCTACACTTTTATATTCTTCGCTACTTATATTTTCAAAATCTAGAACAGCAATCCTTTTTACGTCTCCTATATCTTTTTTTGGCGGACTTAAAAGCGATGCATTTAATGTTGTTTTGAATAATTGTGCTGAACAAATATTATAGTTAAAAATTACTATTAATAAAAAGGTGATGTTTTTAATTTGTTTTTTTAACCCCATGATTTTATAATTTAATTATATTGTATAACTATCAAATTGCTTATGTATACCTAAGATTAACCCTTGCTTAAAAAACGAGTTAATTCTATTTACAATATTAGATTGCTTATTATACCCTTGCAATACGGGAATTCCCTTAACTTATTCAAAACAAATAAATTAATAACTATAATTTCTTACTTTAGACGCCTACAATTTCATACCGAATGAATCGTATAATATTTTGTGTATTTCTTTTTAGTATTTCTACTTTATTTAGTCAGAATAAAAATTCAAATAGTATTGAACTTCTTATCAAAGATGGGGACAGCCTTACTAGTATAAATAAAAAACATGAGGCTTTAATGGCTTTTAGAAGGGCGCTAGTAATATCATTAGATTCAAAAAACAAAGAAATGACTGCCTTTATTTATAAAAAAATAGGCGTTATTCATTATAAAAAAAAAGAATACTTAAAAGCCGAGAATCATTATAAAAAAGGATTGCTTATAGATAGTTTAACAAAAACCGCTGCCAATAATTATTACAACATAAGCCTTGTAAAGAAGAAACTAAATCAACAAGATAGCGTACTGCATTATTTAGAAAAAAGCTTAAATATTTACAAGACTTTAAGCTATGATGAAGCTACTTATAATGCATTTTTAAGTGCTGGTATCACTTATAAAAATAGACAGTTATATGAGAAAGCCTTAGAATTATTAATTATAGCTCATAACGGTTTAAAAACTGGTAATAAAATAAAACTGGCACGTACTTGTACGGTAATTGGCAATATTCATAATCAAATTAAAAATTATAATCAATCCTTAGCATATTATAAAGAAGCATTGCATGCTTCAAAAACTAGTAATAAAAAAGAAAAGTCTCTAATATATAATAATATTGCCATAGCATATAAACACCTTAAAGTGCACGATTCTGTTATTATTAACTATAAAAAAGCATTATTGTTAACTACCCCAGAAGACCCAAATTATGGTATAATTCTTCAGAATTTGGCATTAACACATAGTGCATCAGGCAACATGAAAATTGCCAAAAAAAACTTTAAACAAGCCATCGAACTACATAAGATCTCAAAAGACACCTCTTCCCTCCTCTATTGCTATAATGGTATGGCAAGTTTACTAATAAAACAAAATAGAAAAAAGGACGTTAAACCTTATTTAGATAGTGTTTCTTTTTTACTCCCCAGATCTATTGACAAAACACCTCTTCTTGATTACTATACTAATCAGGTAGACTACCAAACTAGCATTAAGAAATATAAAACAGCATTAAACTACTATAAGAAATACAATGAGTTATTTGAAAAAACATATAATATAAAACAAGTCGAGATCATTCAAAATATACAATCTAGGTTTGATTATGAAAAAAAAGAACATACCATATTAAAACTATCTACACAAAATAAAGACAATTTGTTAAAGATAGCTTCTAAAAATAGGAGATTAGAAGGAAAGAACTTAATTATTATTTCGCTTAGCTGTATCATAGTCCTAGGTTTTATAGGGTATTATATTTATGTGCAAAGACAAAAAGCAACAAAACAACGACTTAAAATCGAAAAACTGGAAGCCATTTATCAAGGGCAAGAAACAATACAAAAAAGAATTGCTCAAGACCTTCATGATGTTATCACCAACAACTTTGATGGATTAAGACTTCAAATACTCGCTTTATTACGCATGCCTAATCCTAAGGACCATATAATGGTCATTGCGAATGAATTACAGGATATAAATCAACAAATCAGATTAGTATCTCACCGTTTATCTCCAATAAACATGCATATAAAGCATCATAAATTTATAGAAATAATCAAGGCCAGACTAAGCGAATTTCAAGTGTATCATAAAATATATGTTAATATAAAGAATGAATTACCTGAGTTATTAAACGATTTACACATTGAAACTCAAAATAATTTTTATGGCATCCTTTTAGAAGTTTTAAATAACAGCTCGAAACATGCGCAAGCTACAGAGCTTAGTATTACAAACCATATAAATAAAAATCAAAGTATTCATTTCATTTTAACCGATAACGGTATAGGTATAAGTAATAATTATAAAATGGGTATTGGTTTGCTTAATATAAAACAAAGGTCAGAAATTATCGGAGGTTCTGCTATTATTAAAAGGGTTGATTCTGGCACAGAGGTTCATATTAAATTTCCATTACAAATCAATTTAAAATGACAAAAAAATCAACTATTCTCATTGCTGATGACTCTGTAATATTCTCGCAGGGACTTTCCACACTATTACAACAATACCCGATTATCGTTAAAAATGTGTTGAAAGCAAAGAATTTTAAAGAAACTCTAGAAATTACTAAAACTGAAAAAATTGATATATTAATTCTAGATATCAATTTTGAATCTGAAGAATACAATGGTTTCACCATAGCAGAAAAAATAAAAACACTTTATCCCTACATAAAAATTATCATACTCACCCAGCAAGCAAAAATTGATAATTACGAAATTTTGTTTAATGACATAGGTGTTGATGGTTATTTGGATAAGCAACTTTCTGTAGATATTGCTATTGAAGCAATTTCTCAAATACAAGAGGGTAAAAAATATATTGACAATACCATAAAGGAAATGCTAGAGGTTGGGAGATGGATGAATATTTCATCTAGAGAAAAAGAAGTTATAGAGTGGCTTAGTAAAGGTTATTTACAAAAGGAAGTTGCAGACAAACTTTGCTTAAGTATTCGCACTATTGAAGTACATTGTCGAAACATGGCTAAAAGAATTGGTGCTAAAAATACAGCGCATTTAATTTCAATTTATACTAAATATAAAGGAAGCAATAGGGAAAGAGCTCCTGATTAATAGTTAAAACCCTAATACTATATGTTAGTATTAGGGTTAAAAACCGCTATTAATTAGTGACTTCTTCAGGATCAATAATTTTCTCAGTGGCTTCCGAACTGATTTGATCATCATAGATACTTAAATCATCATCAATACTGCAAGAGCACATGAAACAAAAGGTCATCATAAAAATGATCAATACTAAAATTTTAAATAAATTTTTCATGACATTATATTTTAAATTAATAATGCCAAAGCAACAGGTTTTAAGCAACCTAAATCACCATAAATTACTGATAATCATGAATTTACATGATTTACGTGTTTTTACGGAAAAATTCATAGAATATAATATACTTTAAAAAATGTGTAAAGAAGCTGAGAACAAATACATAGACTCTGTCCATAATTACTACAAAGAAAATTCTAACAATACTGAGTTGAACCATAAACTTAGAAGTGCTACTCGTATATCATTACATGATTACTGCAAGGAAAAGATGAGGAAAGATGATTATACACAAAAAGATATATCTATTATTTGCGACTTTTTTAAAATTGATGATATTGACAATCTCAAATTAAAAGTGTTTAACATCTTAAACAATGCTGAAAGAGGATCAAAGTTTTCAGCTGCCTCACATTTTTTAAAAAATTATGATAACTCAAACGAAAAAAGAGAATACACCTTAAAAGTAGTAAATTTTGTCAGCTGGTTAATAGGCTACGACCAAAGGCCTTATGGGGTATCTATACAAAACGATACAAATTATGAGAAAAAGAATATTGACATAATAAAAAATAATACTTTTAAAACAGACTACAATAGTATATCCCATACAGGCATAAACTTCAACTCATTAAAAATTGCATTAGTCGATATTAAAGAATACCAGATGGAAGGCTCTATCTCAAAAGACGAACTGGTTACTGATATTCTAAAAACAAATATTGAAGAGGTTTACGTTGAAAAAAATCGAAACATAATAATCGATCATTATTCGTATAGTGATTATAAGAAAATAAAAGATGACAATATAAATTATGATTTAATCATAAAAGGAAGATCTTCTTATGTCGACAATGAAAGAATATCTAGAATTCAATTTCAAGCTACAAGAAAGAATAGTGATTTAGAAACAGATTATAACAAAAATATTGACAGCATATATAAAATAGATAAATTCTGTTTTTTAGGAGAAGGAAGACTTCCTGCAAATATAAACTTCATAACCAAATGGTTACTAGCCTTAGATTACTATTTTAAAGAAGAACTCACTAAGTGTCTACCATTAGTCTTAGAGCTTGAAAATATGCTTTCAGCAGATAAACAAGATACTTTTAAAGATATAGATATTGGACATGTAGAAGTGCAATTTCTTAAAGCAGTCATATTTATGCTTCAGGACCAACAATATGACGCACTAGAAATCTTTAACGACATAGAAGCCAACCATATGAATTATTTAAAAAACAATTCACATATTCTATCTAAACTTCATCATAATATCGGAATCTTAGAGAAAGTGAAAGGTAATTTAAAGGTAGCAGTTAAACATTTTGAAAATGCCATAAGCTCTAAAGAAAATCAATGGCAAAGCTATTGGGAGCTGGCCAGAATAACAGCTTATAAGAAAAAAAAGGAGAACACTTATAATATCATTATCAAAAAAGATTATCAACATTATTACACCAAAGCATTTGAGTATAGTGGGCTAAATCATATAAAAGAAGAGCTTGAACTTATAAACAAAGATGATTTTAAGATAATAAATACCATTAAAGATTATATAAATGAAACAAGCATCAATAGAAATAATAAAGATATTATAATAAAAGGTAAAGAATAATATCGTGAAAAGAACCCTTTTTAATTATCATATCAAAAAAGATATACAGGTAGAAAGCTTTCATCATATAATAGATAATTTTAAAATGGGAGAAACACCTGAAGACGTTTTTTCCTATAAACTTATTCAGCAAATGGAAGTCTTTTTTTCAGAAGATTTACAGTTACAGCGTATTTTAAAAATTGCTCAAGAAACTCATGTACTGTTGCATCTTATTTCAGATAACAATGCTGTTTTAGCATTACCATGGCAATTTTATTTTGATCAATATCCATTAATAGGAATATCAAAAGGAAATAAGCCAATTAATAAATATGTTCCTCCTAAAAAGAGTTCTAAACTCAATGTTTTAATGATTTTTTCTAGCCCTTTTGGACAAAGCTCATTAGACATTAAACATGAATCTCACACACTATTGTCTAGGTTTTTAAATAATGGAGTTAATTTAAAAATAGCAGACGACGGATCATTAGTATCATTAGAAAATATTTTGCAAAAAGAGCATTTTGACATTATTTACTATAGTGGTCACGGAAGCTACAAAAATGGCGAAACTACACTTTTCTTCGAAACCCCTTTAGTTGGTCATGAAGACGAAATCTCTGGTCAAAATTTTGTTGACAGTATAGTTAAACATGCTATAACATTACCGCAATTGGTTATATTATCATCCTGTAATACAGCGCTAGGCAAAGTTGGATTTGAAGGTGTTACCAATCTTTTATTAGATAATGATATCTCTGCAGTGATTAGTTTTTCTAATACCATTGAACAAGAAAATGCTACATTTTTTTGCAGCATGCTAGCCTATCATTTATCAAGAAAGTATGACCTTCTTGATGCATATAAATTCAGTGTGAATTTATTAAAAAAACTGCAGCAAAGACCAAAAAACGGAAGAGTCTCATGGCTGGAGTCTCAATTATTCCTTCAAAAACATATTGAAAAATTGGTAGGGTATGAAGATAAAACTACCTTAAAAAATAATTACCCTAAATGTTTTTTTAAATCAAAAATATACCTTCCATTTTTACATAGAAATGAAATAAGAGAATTATCCAACTTAATTCTAAAGGGCAATGCAAAAATTAATATTTCTGGACATAGGGGGCTAGGAAAATCTGCATGTATTAACTATATAATGCAAAATCATGAGGCATTTGTTCCAGACTTAAAAATATTACACTTCATAGGAAATAAATGTACTCTTAGCGCTCTTAAAGAAAAGGCATCTATACTTATTGGGAAACCTATTATTGAAATAAAAAACGATCTTACTACATATGCCCAAGAGCATCGTTTACTTATTGTTATTGACCAGATAGACGATTTAGTTGTTGTAAATAATAACTCCTTTGTATTATCTAATGAAGTTTTAGATTTAGTTAAACAGATTGAAAACATTAATATCTTTTTAATAACTCGCTTTCCAATTATTAATGATGTTTTTCAAATTATTAAATTCCCGGATATTTCAATACCCCAACTCTTTTTCATTTTCAAAAAAAGCTTTTTGGGAGAATATATAAATAAAGCACTACCATCCAGAACTTTAAGCTCTGTTTTCAGCAATCACCCTCTTTATTTGATTATTAAAGCGTTATTCTCAACAGGCTCTTTTGGAGGCATTCTAGAATTGTACATGATTTTTGAAGATTTATTATCTAAAAACATAAAAGAAATCGACGTTTATGATAGTGAACAAAGTTTTCTTGAAGACCATACTGATACTATAAGAATGGCGCTTTATTTATATGAGGTACATGATAAAAAAGAAGGATACTACATTCTATCTTATTTAAAACGCTTTGACAAAACCTTACAAAAAATCATAAAAACCGCTTCTATTCATAAAACGTCAGTAGGAAAAAAAATATTAATACCTAAAAATTTAAAAGACAAAGAAACGGATATTCATTTAAAAAAATTAGTTGCATTGAACCTTATAGAAACAGATGATATAGGTCGAGGAGAAAAGCTTTACAGAACCCACCCTCTACTATCTAATTCACAATTTCTTGAAGTAGAAGATTTCTTTGATAAAAAAGCCGTAGCAGACTATTTATTATCATTCTTTGACGAAAGGCATGATAGCTTTAAAAGAACCCATAACAACACATATATTAATTATTTAAATGAAGCATTTTATTTGTATGCAAACGTAAATGACAAATCTGGAATTGTATCTGCTGGAAAAAAACTATGTCACGAATATAATATTAATAGTAGCCCTGATGACGTTATTAGAATTGGAAAAACAGTTTTTCAGATAATTCAAGACCAAACTCCAATAGAAGTTTTAGAGCTATTATTTCAAGCTTATCAAAGAAAAGGCCTTCAAAATGATGCTGATTATATCAGCACAAAATATAAACAAAAAGCAATAGATGAAAAAGGTGTATTAGACATAATTAACTCATATCATTTAGAAGGCAATGCTTATACTGATAAAGGTTTATTTAAAAAAGCATCTGACAAATATGATAGAGCATTAACAGAACTTAAAAAAAGTGTTTTAAAAGCTGAAGAAGCTTCAATGTTGGAGTTAGCTATATTGTCAGATTCTGCAAATGCTTTAAGACATATAAATAAATCTGAAGAAGCGGAAAAGAGGCTATTAAAGGCTTACAAAATAATGATCGATCTTAAGGTTGATTCCCCAGAAATATTAGATAACCTTTTAGCGTTTTATATAGAAAACAATAAACACAATAAGTCTTTATATTATGCAGAAAAAACATTGACAGAAAGCACCTTGAAGCATAACCAAACCATAGAGATTAATGCATTAAAGAAGCAAGGGGTAATATACATGCAGAAGCATAAATTTGTATACGCCAAGACTATTTTTAATCAAGTCATGCATCTTGCCATTTTGGCTTCAGATTCTTTTTCTCAAGCCGAAGCTAATACATATCTAGGCCATGTTTACTTATTAGAAGGAGAATATATGGAAAGTAAAAATATGTTTAATGCTACTTTTTATAAAAAAGCTTTAAAGTTTTTTTTTAAAGCACGTGAATTTTACACGGAAGAACAGCTTATTGATCTATATCAACTTTACAATATGATGGCTACTTGTTCTTCTAAAATTCAACAACCTAAACAAGCCATTAGTTACAGAGAACAGCAACTATTATTAGCATCTCAAATGGAAGATTTAAAAATTGAACTTCCCTTATACACTGCTCTAGGAATAGATTATGGAAAACAGGGAAATGTTAAGAAGTCCATGGAATATTACGAACTACACAATGATAAAATTAATAAAAGGCTAAATCAAGGTAATATAGATTTAAACCTCAAAAATACACTTTTGTCTAGAAAAATGCTTTGCTCATTATTAATTGCTAATACATTATATAGAAATTTAAAGTCAGAAGAAGCCTATTATAATTATTCTACTGAAGCTTTTTCTTTATTCTTTATAGAAAAATTGCAATTACCATACAGTATAGAAAGGCAATTCATTATAAATGCAAATGCTTTTATTAATGCAGGATTTCAATGCGAATTTCAAAATGAACTAGAAACTATAGTAAAGAGGTTGGCTAATAAATACTTAAGATAATATATTAAAAAACAACAAAACTTATGTCATTATTAAGATTAGATGGTATCTATTTTATGGAATATGGAGACGACTCCTTTAACACAATAACTCGATTGTTTCGTTTTTATACTAAAGAATTTGATTTAAAATCTATTTTTTTAGCAGGTGGAGATATTAACAAACAAATTACATTGGGTTTAGGAGAATCCCTAAAATTAATGGACAATGAAGTAACTGACCCTGGAATCATTACAAGTACATATCAATTGGATGAAAATTACCAGATAAAATTTACTTTAGGGAATGAGGGTTTTATAGGAAGTCTTTCGTTAGATCACTCATACATTGATATTACAATCGATAATACAACCAATGTAACTCTTAAAAAAATTAACCTAATTGAGTATATAAAACTAAAAGAATTATTCTAGTTTATTGGATACTACCGTTTTTCAGTATTGAAATAGCTAAAAATTTGATAACTATTACATGTTTCTATTAAACTAATATTCCCTTTTTAAAACGTTTTTATTTGCTCTTAAAATAATCCCAACTAAGTTTAGCTATATCTGCTATTATTTTTTTGTTTACATCGCTTTTTTCTTTTGAATCGCTCACCAATACACTCAAATAAAAATAGTCGCCGTTTGGCAAGAAAACAATCCCTATATCATTTAGGGCACCTGTAACCCCATTTTTGTTTTTTCCAGAATGCCCAGTTTTATGGGCAACTATAGTGTTTTTAGGCAAACGACCTCTAATGCAATGCTTTCCTGTCCAAGACCCCTTCATGGTATCCCATAAAAATTTATGACTTTCGGGAGATAGTTGTTGCTCAGCATTTTCAAAAAAAACTTTTAAAGCCATGTTTGCAGCTTTTGCTGTCGTCCAATTTTCATATTGAAGATCCCATTTAGCTTGTTGCGTTACTTCATCATATACAACAGCAATACCTGATATGCCAACCTGGTGCAAATAACTTTCCACTTCTTTAGGACCACCTACAAGTTTGAACAACAAATCACAACCTACATTATCACTAGATGCAACTGTTTCCTTCAATATTTCGGCCAAGGTCAAATCTGCTCCTTGTGGATACTTTTCACGTATTGGACTCCATAAATTATTGTTTAAGTCTGCTTGGGTAATGGTTATCTTCTTATTCAGAGAAAATTTTCCTTTATCTACTTGATTCAATACAGCTAAAGCTAAATGATATTTATAAACACTTTGCATTGGGAGATGAACATCTCCATTAATTGATAAAGTGTCTTTTGGATTTTGTCCCATAATTCCAACACCAACAGTAGCCTCTTTGTCGGCTAAGATTCCATTAATTTTTTGTCTTAACGTATTAATCGATTGTCCTTTTGACTGATTAAAAGCCATTACAAACACTAAAATTAAAGGTATTAGTCTATGACTCATATTTATTTCACATTTAAGTCTATTGATGCTTTAATTTTATTATCACTTTTTTTATCCCAGATTATAATTTCACAGGCTATGGGATTCTTTATATTAGAACCCGAAAATATAAAATTAGGGGCTAATTGCCTTTTTAATTCTGAGGCTTCAATAACCGAATCACCAATTAAATCTTCTTCGTTCAAAATCATTTCTCCCTCAGAATCTTTACCTTTTATACTTAATCCCAAATAAGCTTTACCATCTTCTAAAATAAACCCTTCAAGACCTTCAAACATCATAAATATATTTTCATTGAATTTTACTTTATTATTGGTAATGCAAACATTTCCTTCCCGTGAAAATAAATACACCTCATCATGAGAAATATTATTACTTTCAATTTTAATTTGATTGTTTGGAACAACATCAAAATCCATCTCAGCAGAAAAAGTCCCTTCCCCCTTTTTATCCCAAATGTTTACATATGCCCTGTATTTATTATTTGAATGAATAGGGTTAGCAACCGTTATTTTTGTTTGTAACAATAATGGAGAAATATCAATCCCATTATTGCTGGCATACAAATCGTTATTAAACATTATTGTATCTCCTTTTACCCCAAGGACTATAAGTTTTAAGCCAGAAAAAACATTATTGTCTATCTTTTTAAAACCTTTAATATCGTTAAAATTCAAATAAAATGTCTGTCCGTAAGTAAATGATGTTCTACTTATTTCGTTCTTCCCATCAGACAACGAAACATGATCGCAAGAAAGCCCATCTCCTTTAGTAGTTATACCTGTTACGAAATCTTTATTTATTGATTTATTGAATTCGCAAGAAACTGCAGCAAACAACAAAAAGCCAATAGCTAATATTTTAATTTTCATAATTGTTTTTCGAGTGACTAAACGAAAGTAACTTTTTTTTACAGAAAACCAAAAAAGCCCAAACATTAGTTTGGGCTTCAAAAATTTCAATGTATTCTTTTAATGATTATGACCATCATCCTTTTTATCCTCTTCATCTCCCTTATGGTTATCAATAATATCTCTGTCTCGATATCTACAGCAAGGATGTACCGTAGCATACGCCTCATCAGTCGCTTTTATTTCTTTTGTATCATGACCCACAGCAAGGATATTTTCTTGTATCGTTTTTAAGTTGGTTTTACGTTCATCAAAAATCAACTTTAACTCATGTGTTTTCACATTCCACACGGCAGACTTCACTCCTTTGGTGTTTAAGCTTGCTTTTTCTATGCGAGTCTTACACATTAAACAAACGCCATCTACTTCCATAGAGGCTCTAGCATTTTTATTTTGTGCAAATACTGTTGTTGTTATTAATACGGTTAATACAATTATTAGTTTTTTCATATTTCTATTATTTTATTTGTCATTCCTGCAAAGGCAGGAATCCACTTTACTGTAATTAATTTTCAATTTATGAGATTCCTGCTTTACTGAAAAACGAGTTCAGCATAAATCGTAGGAATTATATTCTAAATCGCAACCCTGTATAGTACATACTTCCAAAAATGGGGCCATATACAAATGTGGTATCAAAATTCGATCCAAAAGGATCATTAATCCCCAAAACAGGGTTAGACTGTCTCACATTAGTTATATTTTCGCCTCCTAAATATACTTCAAATTTGGGAGAAAACACTTTAGTTACTTGAGCATTTAATGTAGCAACTGTTGGTGTTTTGTCTGGTAGTTGATATGCCACAGGATTCATTACTGTTGAAGAAAAGCGTTGTTCTCCCAACCAATTAAAGGTCGCATCAAATTTCCACTGCCCTTTACCAGTGCTAGACATACGAGTTTCATAAGACGCATTGGCAAACAAACGATTTGTTGGTACTAATGGCTTTGATAATTTACCTGAGTTATAATTGGTTTTAACATCATAATATTTATAAGCCATCCTTAAATCAAAATGTTCAAACATATTATAATTAAGCTCTAGCTGAAAACTATTCGCATAACTATCACCTTCTAAATTATAGAAACTCACTTCTTGTGGATTCTCATAATCTACCACGATCTGGTTTTTAAAATCGGTTCTATAATAATCTAAAGTAACGTCTGCTTTTTTTCCAAAAAGATTAAACCCTTGTAAATAAGACACGCCATAATTCCATGCGATTTCTGGGTCTAAGCCATAAATATTCCCATTAGCGTTTATAATATTAATACTTCTTGAGGTAGAGAATAACTGCTGATTTTCCGCAAAAATATTAGCACTCCGTTTTCCACGTCCAAAAGACGCTCGTAAAGCAGATTTCTCCCAAGGTGTATAGCGTAAATGAAAACGAGGTGTTACAAACGTGCCCAATAAATTATGATCGTCAATACGTAACCCTGCCGTTAAATTCAACTTCTCTAAATTATCGTAATTGTATTCAAAAAAGGCCCCAAAAGATCTTTCTGTTCGTTCATAATCTGTTGTATTTACAAACTCATCATAATGATCGTAGGTATAACTCACCCCAGTTTTTACTTTATGCCTGGAATCACTAATAATAGAATTATAAATAGCATTAGCATACAAACTATTATGAATAATATCGTATCGATTTAACCCAAAATAAGAATCCTGCTTGTGACTACTAAATGCTGTTTGTACCCCTAAGCTTTGGTATGGAATTTCAGGGTTTACATAGCCCAATTTAGCCGATACTTCATAGCGTCGAGTATCGATTTCACTCCCCCACGCTTCGACTTCGCTCAGCGATCCAATATTACTTGGATTGAATGTATCTGGATTAAAATCAAGTTCCCCTGTTTGTTTTTCATCATTTAAAAATTTCAGATTAATAAAACTTACAAATCCTTTTTCAGCATTGGTATATTGCCAACGGTTCATGATATTAATTTGATTGTACTTAGGCATATCCATAAAACCATCATTATTAACATCATGTTTTTTATTATGAGTATTGCCGTGTAAATACAACCCAGCATGCCATTTATCGTTCACCTTAGTATTAACATGTGTATTTAACTCTAATCGTTCGCTACTGGCTCCGTATAAATTCACAAATAACTTATCATCGGTTGATGGCTTTACCAATTCTGCATTAATCTGTCCCGCTATGCTTTCGTAACCATTAACCACACTCCCAGCACCCTTAGTAATTTGAATACTCTCAACCCATGTTCCTGGAATAAAACTCAATCCAAAAGCCTGTGAAGCGCCGCGAATAGATGGAATATTCTCGGTAGCAATTAAAATATACGGACTATTAAGCCCTAGCATTTTTATTTGCCGCGTTCCCGTAACCGCATCTGCAAAGTTTACATCAATAGATGGGTTGGTTTCAAAACTCTCGGAAAGATTACAACATGCTGCTTTTAGCAACTCATCGCTACTTACAGTAAATACATTTGTTGCCTGCAAATATGATTTAGCAGTTGCTTGTTTTCTAGATTTTATGGTAATTTCATCCAAACCGCTAGTAGGTTGTAACCAATGATGTATCATTTTGGGCTTAGATATAGTCAAAGTATCCGTTTTAAACCCTACATAACTAATTACTAATCGTGTGTAGTTCTTTTTGTAAGGGATACTAAACTTTCCGTCAATATCCGTTACAGTTCCAACAGATGTATTTAGCCAAAAAACGTTAGCTCCTGGTAAACCCATAGCTTGTTTTTTTTCATTGGCTTCCATGATTATCCCATTAATTTTATCTTGAGACACCATTAGTATTGGAAACATTATTAGTATATAAAATATGTTTTTCATTTTTAAGCGTAGGTCTTAGCCAGCATAATAATTGCCATAACAATCATAATACTATTTTCAATAAACGTTGCTTTGGTCATAGGAAGTTTTAAGGCAGTTCCCAAACAAGCACATTGAATCGTTTTCTTATTTAAAAGTGTTTTGGTGACTCCTACTGTGGTTATTCCTAGAATTACCAATGTAATTATTAAAGCTATTGGAATTTGGATACGCATCAAAAACAGAATTCCCAACCCTAATTCAATAAATGGGTATACCCAACTGTAAATTGGCATCACTTTAGCCAAAGGATCGTACATTTTAAAAGATTCTGGAAAACCTTTTAAATCCAGCAGCTTGAAAAAGCTAAAAACAATGTAAAAAAGCCCCATAAAATCGAGCATAAAATCTACCCCGCTCCATGGTCTATAATTTATTAAGACAGCTGCAATTGTAATATATCCGAAAATTAAGAAAAGAGGATACAGCTGTTTTAGCTCTGATTTCTTTTCTATCATGGTAGAAGCCTGCTGTCCTTCAACCGTACTTATATTTAATACTTTTTTTTCTGAAATTGAATATTTATCTGATAATGCTTTTTGCAACTCACCTATAGGGATATGGTTTAATACCTCTATGAGAGCCTCTGCTTTTTCTAAATCTGCTGTAGCATTTAAAACATTATCAATAGCATTAAGCTTGTTTTCCACTGAAGCTTTGCAACCATTACAGGTCATTCCTGTAACTGTATATATTTGTTTCATGATTTTTAATTTGATTAATAAACATTTAAAGATTTCCGTTTACACGGAAATAAAAAAATCTATTTATCAAATTATAAAGACTTGGTCTAACACCTGTATATCGGTGACCAAATTGGGTGGAGAATAATTTTTGTGCGGAACCGTTAATTTAGGTCGCCCCTCAAAAAGACTAATATAAGCATATGTGTAAGATGCAATAAATTGTTGCTGCTCAAAATCTAAATCTTCAAATGAAGAAAACTTTAATTCATTTTGACCTTCAATAACATCAATAACATCTTTACAGCATGGTTTTTTTGTGATTTTTTCCAAAGCTACCTCATAAGCTTCCATGGCACACTTATCCACTTCAGTAAAAATGGAAATATCTACTAGAACATCGCCACAAAAATGTTTCTCAATAGTAAAAGATACTGTTGAAAACAAAACTAGCAATGCTAGAAGCATTGAAAAACCTTTATGCAATAACTTTTTTATCACAAAACAAAAATACAAAAAATTGAAATTACAACCTTTTTTTTATCAAATGATTAACACTCATGACTCCTTAACTTTTAAGGCGATGGTAATAAAAAGCAGGTAACAATAAGATTAAAATAATAGGCTGAATTAAAAAACGACGCACATTAAAAAACAAGTAATAGTCTTCCTGTCTTGGGTTTATAACAAAGTATAAATAAATTAACAACAATATAATGTAGGCCAACACATAAATGATTATCGAAAATTTAATGATGCTTTTATCTTTAAAAAATACATATAAAATACCCAATGAAATAACCGTATTTAGTAAGTATCTCAATGTAGTGAAACCAATCAGTTTTAAAACTTCACGCCTCGGACTGTCAACATACAGGTAGTCATTTTGAAAAAACACTAAATAAGGATCGTAAAAGAGTTCGCGCTCAAATACCCGAATTAAAATCAGCAATCCGAATAGTACAAATAGCAATATGTATTTAATTGGATTAGACATTTTTCTTTTTAAGTTTAGAAAAACGATTTACCCAAAAAATCCAAAGCAAAAACATCATGCCATAAATGATTGCGGGAAAAACTACAGTATGCATGATTTCTGTTTGCTCGGGGTAATGGTATATCCCCATTGATAGCATTACTATACGAATTAAATTAACTATATAAATTAAAACACTCCCTGAGAGGATATATAAAAAGGTTACTTTTAATTTTCCCGAAAAGGCAATAATAAACGATATAAATAAAATAAGAACACTTACAGAATTACAACCTTCAATAATACGTGCTAAATACTTATCATTTACAATAAGTTTCATTGATCGCTCTTCTGGATGTGGCAATATTTGAGCATCATACCCAAATGTATTTAATAATGATTCGCTTTGTAGAGCCACTAAATGTGTCATATAATCGGGGTAAAACCGTGATCCTTCTGAAGCGTCTAAATACAGTTTATAAATCACAGAAAAAATAATATAAACGAATAAAAAAGTAAGGATAAATTTTATAACCGACTTGTATTTTATAAAAAGTGTTTTCAAAAAGCGCTTATCTAAATTTGTTAAGTTAAAATTATACAAAACTAGATATCGAAATTACACCTTTTTAAATATTTTTACCAAAACTTTTGAACTTATGATTTTTGAAGATCTAAAACTACAAGTAGAAACTATTATTACTAATACAGAAAAATCAGCAGGTGAACGCCTTTTAAATATTTGCGAACTACTAGAAAACCAGATAGAATATTACAACTGGGTTGGTTTTTATTTTAGAAATGGTGATAAAGAAGAATTACATTTAGGGCCTTATGTAGGTGAACCCACAGACCATACGGTAATTCCTTTTGGAAAAGGTATTTGTGGCCAAGTAGCTGTTAGTAATGAAAATTTTGTAGTTCCAGATGTAGCAGCACAAGACAATTATATAGCTTGTAGTATTACTGTAAAAGCTGAAATTGTTATTCCTATTTTTGTAAACGGTGAAAATATTGGTCAGATTGATATTGATTCTAACACTCCAGACCCATTTACTGAGGCAGACGAGCGTTTTTTAGAGTTTGTTTGCGCACAAGTGGCCTCAATTCTTTCATAAATTCTAAATTCCAATCATTAATTTGATCTTTAAAATTTTCTTTTTTAGGGCTCGTTTTTTCAGAATTCCACACTTGTGTTAACAACTCCCCTTTTTTGGTTAAAAAATCCTTCTCATTTTTATTAATTCGAAGCTTGTATATTCAAGGAAATAAGTACTTTTGCAATTATTTGAAAAATTCAGCTTAAAACCCTGATAAACAACAACAATCTCATTCCTGTTTGGTCGCTGAGCGAAGCCGAAGTAAAAACAGGAATTAAAAAATAACGCAACAACTAATGAGCAACGAAAAAACTATTAAATCTGCATTAATCTCAGTATTTAGCAAAGATGGATTAGAACCTATTGTAAAAAAATTAAATGAACAAGGTGTTACTATTTACTCTACTGGCGGAACACAAAAATTCATAAACGATTTAGGTGTAGATGTGGTTCCTGTTGAAGATGTCACTTCTTACCCTTCTATTCTTGGTGGTCGTGTAAAAACATTGCACCCTAAAGTTTTTGGAGGTATTTTAAACAGGCAGGATCATGATGGTGATGTAGCAGAATTAGCCGAATATCAAATTCCTCAAATTGATGTAGTTATTGTTGATTTATACCCGTTTGAAAAAACAGTTGCCTCTGGTGCCAGCGCACAAGATATTATTGAAAAAATAGATATAGGTGGTATTTCACTAATTCGTGCTGCTGCTAAAAACTATGCAGATGTTATTTGTGTATCATCGGTAGATGATTATGCTGAATTTTTAGAACTGATTTCTGAAAATGACGGCACTATTTCAGAAGAAAACCGAAAGCGTTTTGCAGGCAAAGCCTTTAATGTATCCTCTCACTATGATACCGCTATTTTTAACTACTTTAACAAAGATCATGAAGAAGCGGCTTTAAAAATTAGTGAAACAAAAGGAAAAGTATTGCGTTATGGAGAAAACCCACATCAAAAAGGCTTTTTCTTTGGAAACTTTGATGAGTTGTTTACGAAGCTTCATGGTAAAGAATTAAGTTATAACAACCTTTTAGATGTCGATGCTGCCGTAAATTTAATGGCTGAATTTAAAAATGACGCCCCCACCTTTGCCATTTTAAAACACAATAATGCTTGCGGTTTAGCACAACGAGATACACTACACCAAGCTTATACCGATGCTTTAGCAGGCGACCCTGTTTCTGCTTTTGGAGGAGTTTTAATTAGTAATACCGAAATTGATGTAGCAACTGCAGAAGACATCCATAAACTGTTTTGTGAAGTTGTTATCGCACCTTCTTTATCTACAGAAGCTTTAACCATTCTTCAAGGTAAGAAGAACAGAATTATATTAAAGCTTCATGATATAGAATTGCCAAAAATGAATGTTAGAAGTTGTTTAAACGGGGTATTACTTCAAGACAGAAACAATGTTACCGATACTATTGAGGGTTTAAAAAATGTTACAAATTCAAACCCTAGCGATAGTGAACTGGAAGATTTAATATTTGCTTCAAAAATATGTAAGCACACAAAATCCAACACCATAGTATTGGCAAAAAACAAACAATTATGCGCTAGTGGCACAGGACAGACAAGTCGTGTTGATGCTCTAGAACAAGCTATTCACAAAGCAAATTCGTTTAATTTTGATTTGAATGGTGCAGCTATGGCCAGTGATGCCTTTTTTCCTTTTCCAGACTGTGTCGAAATTGCAAAAAATGCAGGAATCTCTGCTGTTATTCAACCAGGAGGCTCTATAAAAGACCAATTGAGTATTGATTATTGTAATGAAAATAATCTGGCTATGGTGTTTACAGGGACCCGCCATTTTAAACATTAAAAATATATTGTTTTTAGTCATCCAAAAACCAACAAAAAGCGTATAACTAATTTCATGGTATTTTTTAATAAAATTTGAATAGACTTAAAACCCATATATTTATTAACTTTTATTACATTTACGGGATTCGTTTTTTAAACCACTAAAACTTTTAATAGCACATGGGCTTTTTTGACTTCTTAACCGAAGAAATTGCAATAGATTTAGGAACTGCAAATACACTTATTATTCATAACGACAAGGTAGTTGTTGACGCGCCTTCCATTGTTGCACGAGATAGAGTTACTGGGAAAATAACCCACGTAGGTCAAGAGGCCAGTTTAATGCAAGGGAAAACGCATGAGAACATTAAAACCATTCGTCCTTTAAAAGATGGTGTTATTGCGGATTTTGACGCTTCAGAGCAAATGATAAGTATGTTTATAAAAAACATACCTGCTTTAAAAAAGAAGTTCTTCACACCTGCACTCCGTATGGTTATATGTATTCCATCAGGTATCACAGAAGTAGAAATGCGTGCCGTAAAAGAAAGTGCAGAACGCGTAAATGGAAAAGAAGTATACTTAATACATGAACCCATGGCAGCCGCTATTGGTATCGGTGTAGATATTATGCAACCAAAAGGAAATATGGTTGTAGATATAGGTGGTGGTACTACAGAAATTGCTGTGATTGCTCTTGGTGGTATTGTATGTGATAAGTCTGTTAAAATTGCGGGTGATGTTTTTACAAATGATATTGTTTATTATATGCGTACACAACACAACTTATATGTTGGAGAACGTACCGCAGAGAAAATAAAAATACAAATTGGTGCTGCTACCGAAGATCTTGAGTTACCTCCAGAAGATATGAGTGTTCAAGGACGTGATTTATTAACAGGTAAGCCTAAACAAGTATCTATTTCGCATAGAGAAATTGCTAAAGCACTAGATAAATCTATCTTAAGAATTGAGGATGCCGTTATGGAAACCTTATCTCAAACACCGCCAGAATTAGCGGCAGATATATATAACACTGGTATTTATTTAGCTGGTGGAGGCTCTATGTTACGCGGTTTGGATAAGCGTTTATCGCAAAAAACAGACCTTCCAGTTTACATAGCCGAAGACCCATTGCGTGCTGTTGTAAGAGGTACTGGTATTACACTTAAAAATTTACCTAAATACAAAAGTGTATTGATAAAATAGAGACACGCCAATAAATCATGCAACAGATTATTAATTTCATAATAAGAAACAAAAACTTTCTGTTGTTCTTGCTGCTATTTTCTGTTTCGATTTTATTTACAATTCAATCACATTCTTATCATAAAAGTAAGTTTATCAATTCGGCTAACTTTGTAACTGGTGGCATTTACAATTCTATAAATAATATCAGCGTATATTTTAACTTAAAATCACAAAATGAACTTTTATTTGAAGAAAACAAACGCCTGAAATCACTTTTATATAATTCAACAAATATTGCCGAAACCAATAGTCTAGACAGCCTTAAGACCTCATACTACTTTTCCAATGCTCAAATTATTAAAAACAATTACTCTGCAACAGACAATGTCCTTTTAATCAATAAAGGTACAAATGACAGTATAAAACAAGATTTTGGTGTTATAACAACCGAAGGTATTGTAGGTATCATTGACAAAACTAGTGGTAATTATGCCACTGTAATCTCTATTTTAAACACCACGAGTTCAATAAGTGCTCAACTAAAAAAAACAAATCACTATGGGTCTTTAACATGGGATGCTAAAAACCCTGCATTGTTACAACTTGCAGATATTCCTAAAATAGCTAAAGTTTTAGTTGGAGATACGATTGTTACCTCTGGACAATCTTCTATTTTCCCCAAAGACATTCCTATAGGAGTTGTTGAAAATTACAAATTGGATGCCGCCGAAAATTACTATGAAATCAATGTAAAACTCTTTAACGACATGACCAATCTAGAACATGTTTACATTATAGAAAATATTAATAAACCTGAGATTACTAATTTACTAAATGAATAATTTACTTTCTGTAAATAGTATCCGATTTATTGTATTAGTATTAATACAGGTTTTAATATTTAATAACATTAACTTTTTGGGTTATATAAACCCATATCCATACATTTTATTTATTGCCTTTTTTTCAGTAAAAAGTAACCGAGCTATCATAATTTTGTCAAGTTTCTTATTAGGATTAATTATTGATATGTTTTTAGATTCTGGAGGCATTAATGCTGCTGCCTGCGTATTTATTGCCTATGCAAGACCAGTTCTATTGAAATTTTCTTTTGGAACTATGTACGAACACCATAATATAAGATTTGGAGCTATAGACCTCGGTTCTAAAATCACTTATATAACACTGCTTGTTATAGTGCATCATATTATTTTGTTTTCATTAGAAATATTTAGCCTATCAAAAATAATTTTAGTGATTCAAAAAACGTTATTCTCAAGTATATTTACTATTTTATTAAGTATTATAATAACTATTATTTTTAGTAGAAAATCTAAATGAGACAGTTTTTTCTTTTCGTTTCAATAATATTTGTTGGTCTTTTATTTTTATCCAGACTCTTTTACCTTCAAATATATACTTCAAATGAGCATGACTTATTTGACGATAATGCTATTAGAAAAGTATACGATTACCCCAAACGAGGGTTTATTTACGATAGAAATAGCAAACTTCTAGTAGCCAATCAGCCCTCCTATGATGTCATGGTTATTCCACGTGAAGTAGAGCCTTTAGACACTCTTGAATTTTGTTCATTGCTAAAAATTAATAAGGAGCAATTTATAAAGATATATAATCGGGCAAGACGCTATTCCCCAAGGTTACCTTCTGTTTTTCTTTCGCACTTATCAAAAGGAGATTATGCTGCTTTACAGGAAAAAATGCGAAAATTTAAAGGATTTTATATACAGAAAAGATCGCTCAGACATTACCAAACTACTATTGGTGCTAATGTTTTAGGAGACATTGGTGAAGTAAGTACCTCCGACCTAAGAAGAGACCTCTATTATAGAATGGGCGATTTAAAAGGCAAACAAGGTGTTGAAGCATCATATGAAAAAATACTTAGAGGTGTAAAAGGTATTAAATTTATCCAAAAAGACCGGTTTAATAGAAATATTGGTCCCTATAAAGAGGGGAAGTTTGATACTATTCCAGAACAAGGAAAAGACATTACTATTACCATCGATGCAAAACTGCAAGAATACGGTGAACTACTCATGCAAAATAAGCGTGGTGGTGTTATTGCTATTGAACCATCTTCGGGAGAAATACTGGCCATGGTAGCAGCTCCTACTTACGACCCCAATATTTTAGTAGGAAGAGAACGCTCTAAAAATTTCACAAAACTTTTCAATGATTCTATAGCAAAGCCATTGTTTAACAGAAGCCTACAAGGTGTTTATGAACCTGGTTCGCCTTTTAAATTAATGAATGCCTTAGTTGGTTTACAGGAAGGCGTTATAACACCTAATGAAACCGTAACCTGTTATGCAGGATATAAGTATGGTAATCGTTTTATGAAATGCCACTGCTATATTGGTAGGCGTAATAATTTAATTTCTGGAATACAAGAATCTTGTAATGCTTATTTTGCCACAACATACCGAAAAATTCTAGACAAAGAAGGTAGCGCTTCAACAGGTATCGACACTTGGAGCAAGCATGTTAAAAGTTTTGGGTTAGGCAACTTCTTAAACAACGATTTATATGTTGGGCAAAAAGGCCGTATCCCAGATAGAGCTTATTACAAACATATATATCCGAAAACTTTTTATTCAACATATACTATATCTAATGCTATTGGTCAAGGCGAGGTTGCCACAACCCCAATTCAATTAGCTAATATGATTGCTGCCATAGCAAACAGGGGCTATTATTACACTCCTCATATTATTAAATCTATTGAAGATAAAACACTTCCCGAACAGTTTACAAAAGCTAAATATACAACCATTGACAAAACTCATTTTGAGCCTGTAATCGAGGGTATGTTTCAAGTGTATAAAAAAGGTACCGCAGCATCCTTGCAGGTAAAAGATATAGATATCTGCGGCAAAACAGGTACGGTAGAAAATTTTGCCATTGTAGATAGTTTAAAAACGCAGCTTACAGATCATTCTATTTTTGTTGCTTTCGCACCTAAAAACAACCCTAAAATAGCAATTGCTGTTTTTGTTGAAAACGGGTATTGGGGAAGCCGTTTTGCAGGTAAAATAGCTAGTTTGATGATTGAAAAGCACATTAAAGGTAAAATAACCAGAAAAGATTTAGAGGAATGGATTTTAAGGCATAGTTTAGAAGATGAATATGCTAAACCATATTCTGGCGAACCTTTTAGAATAAATGGGCAAACTAGGTCACAGCTTGTTGATGATTCTGAATACAGACGGCTTAAACGACTAATAAAAACATCACAAAACCCAATAAATTAATGGTTAGGGATACTAACAGACATTTTAAATTTGATTGGATTACCATTATCCTTTTTTTACTATTGGTTGGCTTTGGTTGGTTAAATATATTATCGGCTTCTCATACTGGAGCAGACATAGACTATTTTACCTTTTCGCAACCCTATGGCAAGCAATCCATATTTATACTATTAACTTTTTGTATTATTATAGTCATACTAGGCATTGAGGCTAAATTCTATGAGCGCTTTTCAAGTATTATATATATCTTATCCATGTTATCCCTTATTGGGCTTTTTATTTTTGGTAAAAATGTAAACGGTGCTACATCATGGTATGCCATAGGCTCCATGACCCTTCAACCAAGTGAATTTGCAAAAGCAGCTACCGCGCTCGCTGTAGCAAAACAGATTAGTGATTTAAATACGAATATTAATAGTATTAAAGATCAGATCCAAACTTTTATAATTATCATAGTACCTGCTCTTTTAGTTTTATTACAAAATGACACTGGAAGTACGATTGTTTATGGTGCTTTCTTTTTTGTATTATACAGAGAAGGGCTGCCAAAGTATTATCTTACCATAGGAATATCTGTCATCATACTATCTGTTTTAGCTTTAAAATTTGGTACTTTAATAACCTCTATAATAGCTTCAGTCCTTATTTTAGGCTACTATTTTCTAAACAGAAACAAAAAGAAAGTTACATTACTTCAATCTTTATTTGTTTTACTACTTTCAATAGGAGTCTCTTTTGGGGTAAAATTCTTTTACCAAAATGTTATCCCACCGCATCAACAAGATAGGATAAGTTTATGGTTACGCTTAGAAAAAGACCCTATGAAATTACAACAGATGAAAAAAACCTTTGCCTATAACCTAAACGAATCAGAAAAAGCTATCAGATCTGGAGGGTTCACTGGAAGAGGGTTTATGGAAGGTACTAGAACAACTGGAAAGTTTGTACCAGAGCAACATACCGATTATATTTTTAGTACGGTAGGTGAAGAATGGGGATTTTTGGGATGTTCTTTCGTTGTGATCTTATTTGTTCTACTTTTATTACGTATTCTTCATTTAGCCGAGTTACAAAAATCTCAATTCAGTAGAGTGTATGGCTATGGAGTTGCCTCTATTATATTCATTCATTTCTTAATCAATATAGGTATGGTAATGGGCCTAATTCCAACTATTGGTATTCCTTTACCCCTGTTTAGTTATGGTGGTTCTGGGCTTTGGGCATTTACAATTCTAATTTTTATCTTTATCAAATTAGATTCCAATAGAATTAATGAATGGTAGTCTATTTTTGATTATTTAACACTTATGAAAAACCAAGTTATTTTGGCTCTCGGAGTTCTTTTAATTACTGGGTGCTCTAGCATGAAGATAGCTATAGAGGATCGTTTTTCTACAGAAGAATTTCGTTTAATAACGAATGCCGACAGTGTAACACCTATGCGAGTTTATAAAATAACGAATAAAAAAGACTCACTTTTACTTAGAACCAAAAGTGCGTACATTAAACCCAATCTTCAAAATAAGGCATTACAACTTTTTGTAAAAAGGCTTTATGCTACAGTTACCGATAGTGCATCCATGGGCGTTGGTATTGCTGCACCACAAGTAGGAATTCTAAAAAATATTATCTGGGTGCAGCGTTTTGACAAGGAACATTTTCCTTTTGAAGTTTACCTAAACCCAAAGATTATTGAATACTCTGAAGACAAACAAACTGTTAAAGAAGGTTGCTTATCTATTCCAAACAGAACAGATACATTAAATAGCAGATCGCAATCTATAACTATTGAATACGATAACTTGGATGGGGATCATAAAACCGAAAATGTTAAGAGTTTTACTGCTGTTATTTTTCAGCATGAAATAGATCACTTGAACGGAATTTTATATTTAGATCATCTGGAAAAAGAAGTTCGCAGTGCAAAAACCCGTGAAATAAATTAAATATTGATCCTTTTTGGTCTATACTATAATTGGCTATTTAATACGTATTGAACTAAAACAACCATTGCTTCGTATATTAAATTAACCAAAACATACCTACTTATGAGATTATTACTAAAAACCATAGCTATATTGTCAATTTTGTTTTTAAGCTGTAATAGCGACGACAGTACTTCTCAAGAAAATCTAAACGATTTAGAGGCTCTACCAAAAGACCTGGGAGGCATACAGAAAGCAAACACTCTTGGGGCAACTAATGCTAATTTTGGACATTACATTTACACACCAAGTGAATATGATGATCATTCTTCAGAATATCCATTACTTGTTTTTTTACACGGATCTGGAGAACGTGGTAATAGTGAAACAGACCCTGATATCTTAAAGAAAGTATTAGTTAACGGACCACCTAAACTCATCGAAAAAAAGGAATGGTCTCCCAAATACCCTATGATTGTTGCCTCTCCTCAATTGCCTTCTGGAAATTGGAATGCTGAGGATATTCATAATTTTATAACGTATTTAATAGCTAACTACAATATAAATACAAAACGAATCTACCTTACAGGTTTAAGCCTTGGTGCCTTTGGAAGCTTCAATTATATTTCGAGCTACGGATCGGATGCTTATCCAGCTGCTATTATTCCCATTGCTGGAGGCGGAAATAAAAATTCTGGCGATAAATTTATTACGATTCCGGTTTGGGCATTTCATGGCGATAATGACAATGTTGTTTCGCACGATAACTCTATTAATATGATAGATGCCATTAATAAAGAAAAACCTAATATGCCAGCCAAACTAACTATATATCCTAATGTAGGGCACAACTCTTGGTCCAGAACATATAATAACAGTGGCATGGGTGATGAAAGCAACGATTATGATGCTTTTGATATAAATATCTACGATTGGTTGTTTTTATTTGAAAAATAATTAGACCATTATGTCTAATAAATTAGGACTTTTTCAACTCCAGTTTTTCAGCAAAATAATCACAAAAATCCTTCATGGTAGCACTCATTTTATCATCTTGGGTCGCTCTGCGAAACGTATCACTCATAGCGACTAAGGTTTGATGGAAAAAGACTTTCATTTCGTCTACAGGCATATCCTTAGTCCATAAATCGATACGGAGTGCCTCTTGAGCTTTAGAGTCCCAAACTGCAAGCATCATAGCCTTGGCTTCTTCGTTTGTTATTCCACCATCTTCTGCGGTCCAGTACAATTTTTCGGGTACTCTATTAGCATCTAGTTCTACGTTCAACTCTATTTTAGAAGTTATTTTATCAGACATTATTTTCGTGGTTTAAACTTTGAATTATTAAATATTTCCTCGGCACTGGTAATTAACATATCCTTTAAGCTTACATCATTTTGTGCCATATAAGCTCTTACAATTTGCCAACCTATATACTGACCCAAACGCCCTGGAGAATTAGCATCGATGCCTTCTAAATAAAACTTAGAAAACGGTGCGGGATTTATAAATCTGCCCAACAATTTAGAATCTGTGCTAAACAACAATTCTCGTTCTACAAAATAACGCCATATATAGCTTTCGTTAGCAACGGTCCAATCCAATTGTTCCTGTGAATATCCAATACGTTCGGCATCCATTTTAAAGGGCACAACAACATCTTTAAAATAAAGCTGTTTTCCAAAATATATCATTTCGTCCAATAAGGTTTTATTTTGACTTTGATAAATGTATTTTTTAGCATATTCCTCTGCTAAATCGACCACAATTAGCTCTTTCTTTAAATGTTCGCTTATATATTTTGGAATATTGCCATAAAACTCATGTTCACTTCCTAAATACGCATCTAAAGCCAATATGGCTACGGTATCAGTAACAATAACCCTATTTCTATAATCTACATTGCTTGTGGTAGTTATAACTCTTGGTGGATTAAATTCAGGAAAATAGTATTTTAAATGATTAAATAAAGATTCTATCTCAAGCTCCGTTTCATCAAAGCTCTTAAATTCATTTTCAACAGACTTAAATAGTTGTGCCTGTAATGTATCTGTAATTTTAGCAATCCAAAATGAGTCTTTGAATTTTTCCGAAAGCATAAAAGGATAAGCTTTCTTTAATTCTGGTAATTTTTTTGGAGTGGTATTAGCAAATAACAAATCAAAACGTTCTACCTTAATATCGGTATCAATATTAGCAATTTCAACTTCTAACCGATTCTCATCTTTACAAGAAATCGTAATCAACAATATAATTACACACAATAAAAAATTCTTCATATAAAACTTAAACGACATAAATTTTTATTAATTGAGGTGATTCGTTTATTTTTGTTTGCAAAGGTACTATTCTTAGATTTAAATTCATTTAATATGCAAACAGAAAAAGTTGTAGATTATATCGTTAACTGGTTAAAAGATTATGCTACAAATGCCGGTGTTAATGGCTTTGTAGTAGGTATTTCTGGAGGAATAGACTCTGCAGTAACCTCAACTTTATGTGCAAAAACGGGTTTAAATGTACTCTGTATAGAAATGCCCATTCACCAAGCTGAAAGTCATGTAACTAGAGCACAAGAACATATCTCTCATCTACGAAATCGATTTGACAATGTAAGTGATACGCGTACCGATTTAACCCCTGTTTTTGAGACCTTTAAAAACGAAGTGTTTTTTGATGGCGATCAAGCCACGATAGATATGGCTTTAGCAAATACACGAGCACGATTGCGTATGACTACACTCTATTATTACGCAGGACTTTATAAACTTCTAGTCGCAGGAACGGGTAATAAAGTAGAAGATTTTGGTGTTGGTTTTTATACTAAATATGGTGATGGTGGTGTCGATTTGAGTCCAATTGCCGATTTGGTAAAATCGCAAGTCTACAAATTAGGTGCTTCTCTACAAGTCCCAGAGTCTATTATGCAAGCCGAGCCAAGTGATGGTCTATTTGGTGATACCAGAAGTGACGAAGACCAGATAGGAGCTTCGTACCCTGAGCTTGAATGGGCTATGAAAATGGACGATGAGGGCAAAAATCCCAGCGATTTTTCTGGTAGACAATTAGAAATTTTTAAAATCTATAAACGCTTCAATTCTGCTAACAAGCATAAGATGATTCCTATACCTATCTGCAACATTCCCAACAATTTAATGTAGGATTTTGTAGGTTATTCAAAAAATCACTACATTTACCGCAAGCTTACTCTCTCAATTATAATACTAATCTCTAACTAAATATTATAAAAAGCTTAAATTATGATTAAATTATTGATAGCAGACAACCACCCGATTACGAGGAAAGGTCTAGAAGTTCTTTTCTCTGCTTCACCCAACATTAAAATTGTAGGAAGTGTAGATGATGGCGAGGCCATCTTAGAATTTATTAAAAAAAATCCAGTAGACATTATTTTAACTGAAGCTGATTTCCCTAAACTAAATGGGTTGACAGTTTTACGTTATTTAAAAAATGATTACCCGGATATTAAAACCATTATTTTTAGTGGACAACCCGAAGAAGTTTATGCCATAAACGCCATAAAAGCTGGTGCAGCAGGGTATTTAAACAAATCTGTAAATGTTATTACAATTAACGAGGCTATATTAAAGGTACATGATGGAGGGATTCATTTAAGTAACGAATTAACTCAACAATTAGCATTTGGAAATAGAGTTAATAAAAGTGGTACTTTTTACAAAAAGCTCTCAACTAGAGAAGCAGAAGTTTTAAAACTGTTAACAGTTGGCAGAAAAAACAAAGAAATCTCTAAAGAACTCGACATTAACGAGAAAACCGTTAGCACTTACAAGGCAAGATTAATGAGAAAACTAAAGGTAACCAACTTAGTTGACTTAGTTAATCAAGCCAAACTTAGTGAGCAATTATTATAGCACACGACTTAATTTTCTAGAGAGTAGCATTTTTAAGCCAGAATAGTCTTTGACTTCTTCAAGAACATTTTTATTTACATCATTTTTATTTTGTAATGTTTCTTGTTGAAATTCTTTAACTTTTTGGTCTATTAAAAAACATCGTAAACTTAAAATCGTTTCACTAACCAACTGTGCGACGCTGTGTATTTTTTCTTTTGGAAAAATATTCATACGTTTCCAGTCATCTAGTGCGTAGCGCTCGTCCTCCATTAAAATAGAGGTGATTTCGCTAGACATCTGATTATCAATTGTGTTTATGAATGATTTTAGTTCAAAATCAGGATTCTGATTTAGTGCGTCTATAATACTATAATACAAAGTTTTAAACTGCGTATTTGAAAATTCCATTTCATCATCTTGAAGGTCTAGAAATATTTTTTCGAAGACCTTCGCTTGATGGATGACTGGTTCTAACACCAACTCACCTTTATCATTTTCTTTTAAAACCAAATCTTCAAAGTCTTCTACTTTATTACCATAAAGTAATAGAACCTCAATAATTTTACGTTCTAAAACGTACTGTACATCAACTTTTTTTACAGGTTGCTGGTGCTTGATAACCTCAAAGGCTTTTTGATCTTTTTTAAACTGCTTATTTTCTTCTTGAAATTCTTTTTTATTTATTTGAGCTAATGTGCTAAACAGAACTTCTTCACTTATATCCATAATTCTGGCACATTCCTGAATATAAATTTCCTTTTTAATACGATCTGGAATTTTAGAAATACTATTCACAATATCTCTAACCGTATCTGCTTTTTTTATAGGATCGTTCTTTGATTCCTCAAATAGAACAGCTGCTTTAAATTGGATAAAATCCTTAGCGTTTTCATTCAAATACAAAGTAAGTTCTTCAAGCGTATTTTGTTTAGCAAAACTATCTGGATCTTCTCCCTCTGGAAAAGTACAAACTTTAACGTTCATACCTTGCTCCAATATAAGGTCAATGCCTCGTAAAGAAGCACGCATACCAGCAGCATCACCATCAAAAAGCACCGTGATGTTTTTAGTCAACCTATTTATAAGTCGAATTTGTTCTGATGTTAAAGCGGTACCAGATGAAGATACAACATTCTTAACCCCTGTTTGATGAAATTGAATAACATCTGTATAGCCTTCAACTAAATAACAATTGTCTTCTTTAGCAATACCTTGTTTTGCATGATAAATACCATATAGTACATTACTTTTATGGTAAATATCACTTTCTGGTGAATTTACATACTTAGCAGCCTTTTTATCATTGGTTAAAATACGGCCTCCAAATCCCAAAACGCGACCGCTCATACTTTTAATTGGAAACATAACACGACCTTTAAACCTATCAAAACGTTTATCTTCCTTTACAATAGTAAGTCCCGTTTTTTGTAAATAATCAATGTTGTAACCTTGCTTTAAAGCTTCGTCCGTAAAGGCTTGCCAGTCATCAAGTGAATACCCTAAATCAAACTTGTCAATGGTTTCCTGGGTAAACCCACGTTCCTTAAAATAACTCAAGCCAATCGATTTTCCCTGATCGGTTTTATGGAGTATTTTTTGAAAATAGTTATTTGCAAACTCACTAACCAAGTATAAACTTTCCCGTTCGTTTGCACGTTCTTTCTGTTCATTAGACTGTTCGGTCTCCTCGATTTCTATATTATATTTCTTAGCAAGGTATTTTATGGCTTCAGGATATGTAAAATGCTCGTGTTCCATTAAAAACGATACTGCTGTACCTCCTTTTCCTGTTGAAAAATCTTTCCAGATCTGTTTTACGGGGGATACCATAAAACTTGGTGAACGCTCATCGCTAAAAGGACTTAAACCTTTAAAATTGGTCCCTGCTTTTTTAAGATTTACAAAATCGCCAATGACTTCCTCTACACGAGTAGCTTCAAATACTTGGTCTATAGTTGTTGGTGATATCAAAGTGTCTAATTATACCTGCATTTCATCTTCTTTCAAGATAAAAATAGGTGTCTTTTAAATTTAAATGAATTCCTGCTATAATACAGAAACAATAATGTAAAAATAATACAAACTTATTGATATTAGAAACCTAAGGTTCTTTGATATTAATTTTATATCAATAAGGCTAATATCTTCGCTTGGAATCTAACATAGTTTATTAAAAACAAATAGCGCACCATATACATCCACGATCTCACTATCCTTATTTCTACTGTTATAAGGGGTGTGTCTTTCACTGAAAATGGGGATATACAAAAATAAGATTGTATCTACATTTGAAAAATAAAAACAACTTATAGCACAAAACAAAAAGTGATTTTAATATTTTTTATTTGTGCTGTTGGTAATAAATCAAACAACCCCAATGCAAAGATTCACACTTATAATTTTATGTTTAATCTCTTTAAACATTTATGGACAGAAAGCTGAAATCGAGAATTTGATTAATCAAATAGCAGCAAATGAAGTCCCTGAAAATTTTGAAAATTATTTTTTAGTTCCTAAAAGTCTAGAAAAGCCTAAAGTTTATGACTCTCTTAGAAATTATCAAATAAGAACATTGAAAATGTCTTATAATGATTTACCTCTCAGTCTAATCTTGAGACAAAACAAAAAGAATATTGATTGGAAAAAATACAATCTAAAAAATGTAATATACGTTCACAATGAACACATTAACAACGAGTATATTTATCTAACAGCGCCACCAACGGGTAAGAATGTTCAATTTGTAAAGCACAATATTGACCAAAAAAAATATGATAGTTTGATTAAAAATAAAAAACCATATACATTAATTGTAAAGAAAAAATGGCTTTGGAATAAAAAGAAGATTTGGGATAACGAGAAATTTTACAATGAACTTATTAAGGCTTGGAAGGTTGATGAAGAACAAAATATGGAAGAAAAAGTTTATTTTCAATTTTCACAGCCTCTTTTTTCAACAGACAAAAAATATGCGAAAGTTTCAATTTTTAAGAACAGTCGTTGTAAAGGAACTGGATTTACAGCTCTATATAAAAATGAAAACGGAACTTGGAATAAATTAATTGAATACAATAAAGTTATCTCAGAGGTTTCTATGTCTCATACAAAATGTGGTGATATTGCAATTTCTTATAACAACGAGAACAATATTGAGCTATAAACCCTCTACTCATAACAATTTGTAACCGATACAGAGTGAGCGAAAGTGTTTTTATCTGGATATTAAACTTTTTACACCAGATACCCCACTCCATAATCTAAGTCATCTCAATTATAAAAATTCATACCGCGTTTTTCTATTAATATTATCATTGTTAAAATATAAAAACTAGTTATCATATCGATATATATCGATATATAGCTATATATTTGCATTATGAATATCATTGAAATAAATAAAGTCTTATCAAATAAAGTTAGAATAGATATCCTTGATTGGCTGAAAGACATGGAATCTAACTTTCCTCCACAAATTAATGTTCCTAATTTTAATAATGGAGTCTGTGTATGCCATATTCAAGATAAAACTGGACTTTCTCAATCTACCATTTCTCATTATTTAACCATGATGCATAAAGTAGATATAGTTATAGCAACAAGAATTGGTAAATGGACATACTATAAAAGGAATGAAAAAGTAATAAAAGAATACATTAAACTACTGCAATCTACCTTATAATTTTTGCAAGCAAATTAACATAATACAGGATTTTAAATATAATGGATTTAACAATTAATATAATAGGATGGATAGGTTCTGCATTATTAGTTATTGCTTATTGGCTTAATAGTAGGAATAAAATCAATGCACAAATGTTTTCTTATCAATTTTTAAATATTATTGGTAGTACAACATTAATGGTCAATACCCTTTACTATGGAGCTTACCCTTCTAGTTCTGTAAATATAATATGGTTAGTAATAGGGTTTTATAATATGAGTAAAATTTTAAAAGTATAAATATATAATTATGAAAGAAAATTTGCTACTAATGGGTTCTGAAGCTTTACGAAAAGCTGCAATGAACGAAGAAGCTAAAGATTATATTTTAGCTAACCCCATTCTATTTAAAGCACTTAAAAAAGCAGCACATAGATATATAGGTGGCGAAAATCTTAATGAAACAATCACTAAAGTAATTAAAGAAAATAAAAATGAGTTTAAATGTTCTATAGAATTCATGGGGGAAAACACTTCTACTATTGAAGAAGCAAACCAAGCGACTGGTGAATTTGTAAAAATTGCTAAAGAAATAAAAAAACAAAACTTAAATTCCACAATTTCTTTAGATCTCTCCCATATTGGTTTAGCAATCTCTAAAAGTCTCTGCCTTGAAAATCTGAGTAAAATCTGCAAAGAAGCCCAAAACACTGAAGTTATTTTAAGCGCAGAAGGTGTAAATAGAACTGATGATGTTATTGAAACTTATAAAAAAGGTTCAAAACTATTCAATAATCTATCAATAACCATCCAAGCTTATTTATATAGAAGCAAGGATGATTTTAAAGAAATCCTAAAAGAAAAAGGAAGGATTAGAGTTGTAAAAGGCGCTTTTGAAACACCCAAAAATGTATCTATTCCAAGAGGTAATGAGCTTAATGAAATATACTTGGGGTATGTAGATGAATTACTGACAAAAAAACACCCATGCTCAATTGCCACCCACCATGATATTATTCAAAAAGAAGCCAAAGAACTAATCAAAAAGTATAGGCCTAATGCTGAAATGTATGAATTTGAAAGTCTTTACGGAATTCAAACTGAGCAATTAATTGCCTTAAAAAATGAAGGGTATAAAACCAAGCTGTATTTTGTCTATGGTAAAGAATGGTACTTATATTTATGCAATCGTCTTGCCGAATACCCATTGAATTTATTCCGATCTCTAAATGACATTATTAATTAATAACTTCATTTGATTTATATTTTACTAAAAAATTATATAAATAAAACCATATAACTTTTGGACTTTTTCAGAAAATCATAAATTACTTAGATTTTTATTTTTGCTCTATGATATTAGAAGAAAGTACCGTTAATTTTCAAGGAAAGCCTTTATTTCAAAAGATCAAGTTTAAAACGCCACTTCAGGTAACTGGTAAAATGGATGATAAGGCATGTTTTTTTTATACCATAAAAGGAACCTATGAAACCTTTGACTCTCATGGCGCAGTTAATATTGGACCAAATGAAGGTTTAATCAAAAAATGCGGAAATTATGTTTCTCATCTTCAAGAAGGTGATTGGGATGGTATAGTAATCTACCTTTATCCTGATGTACTTCATGAAATTTATAAGTATCAAACCCCTAACTTTCTTGACGAGAAAACGCCAGCTATACAAACAAACAAATTAATTGGCAATGAACTTCTCGACAAATTCATTGATAATTTAGCTATCTATTTTGACAACCCCGATTTAATGGATGAGGCATTAGCTTTATTAAAAATAAAAGAGTTTATTTTAATTCTATTAAAATCAGAAAATCAGAAAAATACGCAACAATTTATAGCCGACCTGTTTACTCCAGATAAGCTTCATTTTACTTCAGTTATTGAGAGCAATATATTTAGTAACATAAACATGCAGGAATTGGCTTTTATTTGTAACAAAAGCTTATCTTCTTTTAAACGCGAGTTTAAAAGAATTTACAACGACACACCTTCTCATTATATTAAAAACAAGCGATTAGAGCATGCAGCTGTACTTTTGTGTTCAACACAAAAAATGATATCTAATATTGCTTTTGAAGTAGGTTTTCAAGATATCACCACATTTTCTGCTTCTTTTAGACAAAAATTCAATGACTCTCCTACCAATTATCGTTTGAGCCAAAACAGAAAATAGTTGAGCCAAAACAGAAAGTCGTTCTTTGTCTCTTTTCCAACCTTTGTACTATCATATAAACATTTAATCATGAATAAAACAATAGGGTTGATACTAATTTCAATCATGTTTAATTTAACAGTTATGGCACAGAAAAAAAAGTACAAAGAAATTAAAATAACAAATACAAGTGAGATCATTAATGTATCTGCAGATTCGCTTTGGAGTATTGTCAGAGAATTTCAAGATGTTGGTGTTTGGCTTACAGGTATAGATAAGGCCATGGGTTTTGGAGAGCCAGAATTTGAAGGTGCTTCATGTAGCAAAAGAACTTGCCATGTTAATGTTAAAGGATACAACGAGCTACAAGAAAAATTAACACTATTTAATGATGACAAAAGAGAACTTGCTTACGAATTAACAGATGGAGGTCCTAGTTTTCTTTTATTTGCTAGCAACCACTGGACCGTTACCAAAATTGGCCCTAATCAATCCGTATTAAGAATGGATGCCACCATGCACCTTAAAGGATTTATGGGGTTTTTGTTTGGAGGTAAAATAAGAAGAACCGTTGCAAACGGTCTTCCAGAAGCTTTAAACGAAATAAAAATATATGCTGAAACAGGTCATGTTTCCGAAGAAAAAAAAGCACGTATGGAAAAACTAAAGAAAAAACGGAAATAACAAGACTAACTCTAAATAATAGCGATTTGGAAGAAAACCTGAATCGCTATTTTTATTGATTACCGTTACTATTAATCAATAAAAAAGAATAAACATTTGCATATAACCATATTAATTTTTTTAAAAATAAAACCCGAAAGTACCTGTAATACCAAATTTTCTTGCATCTGGATTTTGAACTTCATCCAAATAATTCCCTCTAAAATTAAAATCTATTCTAAAGACTTTAAAAATATTGCCAATCCCTAAACTGTATTCATAATACATTTTATCAGACGGTGCCACCAAAGGAATCTCATTAGGGTTACCTGTTGTGTTCAATAAAATATTTTCATCAGAGATCTCTCCCCATACACCACGTATACTTACAATCTCGCGAAGATTAAATTTCCTTAAAAATGGAATTCTTGAAAATAAGCGTCCGTTAAAATTATGTTCTAAATGTAATGAGGTATAGGTATCGGACACAAACTCGTAAAAATCCAATTGAGAAAAAGTATTATAAATAGAAAAATAAGATTGATTTCCTGGGATCACACTTAACAATCCAAGAGGCACTTCCCCAAAAGTTTTCCCTGCCTCTATAGTGGTGGTTAACCTACCAAAACCACCTACTTGCCATGGTTGCACATAAGACAACTGTAATTTTGTATAATCGAAATCACTATCTAATATGCTTTTATCTCCCCTACTGACCTGAGCAAATATACGTGCAAAGCCATCATTAGCTTCACGACGCTCAACGCCAAAACCTGTCATTTTCCGCTTTGGAAAGACAGACACAGATAAGGAAGTTTCAAACTGTTTAATTGAAGATTCTACGCCTGTAGGTGTATTATAATCTAAACTAAAAGTAGATGATGCCGACTCTAAAGTCCTATAATTTCCGCCCAATCTAAAAATAACATTACGCCAGGGTTCTGCTTCAATCGCTAAACTGGTTAAATTTATAGACGTTAATTTGTCATTAGCACTGGTTCCAACAACAGATGAAGATGCTAAACTTCGCCCTAAAACATCTGTAGAGGTTGTTAAACTTGCTCCTATCTGCTCAACATCACGCCGATTTCCTCCAGATATAATAAGTCTACTCTTTTTATCCAACAACCATTTCCCTGAAATACCGTATTTAAATTTATCATCGTTAAAGCCGTAAGCTATAAACCCTTCTAATCTCCAAAGGTCGTTTCTCCCAAAATAAGTACGTCCACCCGTACGTATACGTAAACCTTCTACTTCATTAAATCCAAAGGTTGAAAATATAGGTCCATAATCTAATGGCAACCTATTAAATTCAATATAGCCCGATGCCAAAATACTCCCTAAATTATAAAGCTGTTTAAACTTTTTAACTGTTTTTAAGGTATCTAGCATTTTGTAAATACCTTTTTCGTCTTTATTCAAAGATTCTAAACGATTCTCTGCCCAAAAAGCATCGTCTCTATCGTAAACATCCTTATCGTAGTTATAGACTTCCTGATCGTAGAATTTTTTATCTAATTCTTTATCAAACTTGTAATTATCGTATAATGTGGTACGTTTTCCATAGACACCACGCGATTTCTCTTTTTTATTCAAAGCAAAATCAGACATCATATAATCGCGCTTCACAAGAAATAAAGAATCATTTAATACTTCAAATTCCTGCTCTATATAGATTTCTTTTACCCAGTTTATATTAGCACTTTTTGATGCTTGCAGATTAATCTCTTTAATAGCATATGTACTATCAGCTACCCAAAAATCACCTTTAAAAGTCAACTCATTTTTACGCCTTGGGTAATATATAATATTGTAACACCATTTATTATCAATAAAAGCACTATCAGACAGCACATAATTGTATGTACTAATTCCTGTTTTAGATAAAGGGCTTACAAAACTTTTGTCGAAAAACTTTAAGTAATTATCGTATACATTATAATCGGAATACAAATCATCAACAAAGTCAATAATTACCTGATTATCACTAAACCCAGAATTTTTATTCCCTTCTAATACTTCCTTTTGCTTATTAAGGATATTATCACCATAAACTCTTGAAACTGCCTCGTTTATAAACATTGGTAAATATGTTTTACCTGTTACCCGCGATGTATCAACTTCATTAAAGACAAACTCCATACCCCTAAAAAGCTTACTTTTAATAAGGGCACTGTCTATAGTATTAATATCAAATTCTACTTTCTCGTACTTATCGTATTCGTATTGCTTATATAGGTTTAAACCATTTTTACGTTTGTGCTCCCAAATTTTTCTAAGCAAATCAATCGCTGGATTATTCTTTTTTGATTGTTTTCCTGTTGTTATTACAACCTGGTCTAATTCTGCATTTTCTTCTTTTAGAACAAACTTTAAATTATAATTTACCTTTTTATTTAAAGGAACATTTAAAAGTTCATAACCAATAAATGAAATCGTTAATGCATTCCAGCTTTCGTCAGATTCTAGATAAAATTTCCCATTTTCATTGGTTATGGTTCCAATGGTAGACCCTTTAAAAATAACGTTTGCAAACGCTACAGGTTCGTTAAACTCGTCAAACACATAACCACTAACTTTAGTTTGTGCTATTGTGGAAATAATTCCGAAGAAAAAAAATGTAAAAAGTAATCTTATCCTCATAATACAAAAAAACTTCATCAACAATCGTGCTAATGAAGTTTATATAACGTAAAAAATATTAATTTATTTGTACAATACTTTTTTTACTGCTTTAATAACATCGTTACTGTTTGGCAACCATTCTGCTAATAAAACAGGGGAATACGGTGCAGGTGTATCTGCTGTATTAATTTTTACAATAGGTGCATCTAAATAATCAAATGCCTCACTCTGCACTAAATATGTAATTTCGGTAGCTACATTTCCAAAAGGCCATGCTTCTTCTAAAATGACTAGTCTATTGGTTTTTTTAACCGATTCTACAATCGCTTTTCTATCCATTGGGCGCACAGTTCGCAAGTCAATAATTTCACAAGAAATATTTTCCTTAGCTAATTCATCGGCTGCTTTATAAGCTTCTTTAATTATTTTTCCAAAAGACACAATTGTTACATCGGTTCCTTCTCGCTTAATATCTGCAACACCTAAAGGTAATACATATTCACCTTCTGGCACTTCTCCCTTATCTCCATACATCTGTTCACTTTCCATAAAAATAACTGGATCATCATCACGAATTGCTGCTTTTAACAAACCTTTAGCATCATATGGATTAGATGGTACTACGACTTTTAAACCTGGTGTATTAGCAAACCAATTTTCAAATGCCTGCGAGTGGGTTGCTCCTAATTGTCCAGCTGAAGCGGTAGGACCACGAAAAACAATGGGACACTTAAATTGTCCGCCAGACATTTGTCTAATCTTTGCAGCATTATTAATAATTTGATCAATTCCAACTAAAGAGAAGTTAAACGTCATATACTCAACTATTGGTCTATTACCTGTCATTGTAGAACCAATAGCAATCCCAGCAAAACCAAGTTCTGCAATAGGTGTATCAATAACACGTTTAGCTCCAAATTCATCCAGCATGCCTTTCGATGCTTTATAAGCACCATTATATTCTGCTACTTCTTCACCCATTAAATAAATGCTTTCATCTCTACGCATCTCTTCACTCATGGCTTCACAAATAGCTTCTCTAAATTGAATTGTCTTCATTAACTTATTTTTAATTCGAGTTGCAAAAATAGGAATTATAGATTATAATTTGATATAAAAATCAACAGTAAAATTATCCTCAAAAAAAAATTATTAATTTTACAGAAATAGTATACGAATAATGAAGATTTGTTACTTTAAATGAGTTCTAATTCTTTTTATTTATTCCTCAATTAACCAATCAAAGGTTTATAAATTCTTAAAGAAATATTAATAATTATACATTTTTTGATAATTATTCCGAATATTTACTATGCATGCATAGTAAATATTCGGAATAAAATAATTAACTTCGTAGCCTCAAAAAACTAAACTCAATTAATATATAAATATTATGAAAATATTAGTGTGCATTAGTCATGTTCCTGATACGACATCTAAAATTAATTTTAGCGAAGGTGACACAAAATTCGACACCAATGGTGTACAATTTGTTATTAACCCAAATGATGAATTTGGTTTAACCCGTGCTATGTGGTTTAAAGAAAAACAAGGCGCTCAGGTTACTGTTGTAAATGTTGGTGGTGCAGAAACAGAGCCCACACTTCGTAAAGCTTTGGCTATTGGTGCCGATGCAGCTATTAGAGTTAATACTGTGGCCTCGGATGGCTTTTCGGTAGCTAAACAACTAGCCCATGTTGTTAAAGATGGTGCTTACGATTTAGTTATAGCTGGTCGTGAATCTATAGATTATAATGGTGGAATGGTTCCTGGTATGATTGCTGGATTAACCAACGCTAACTTTGTAAATAACTGTATTGGTTTAGAAATAGATGGTACTGCCGCTAAAGCAATAAGAGAAATTGACGGTGGTAAAGAAACAGTTTCTACTACACTTCCATTAGTTATTGGCGGACAAAAGGGGTTGGTTGAAGAAAGCGATCTTAGAATACCAAATATGAGAGGTATTATGATGGCGCGCCAAAAACCTTTAACAGTAGTTGATCCTACTGAAGCTAGTGCAGAGACAACATCTATTAAATTTGAAAAACCTGCACCTAAAGGCGCTGTAAAATTGGTTTCGGCAGATAACTTAGATGAATTAGTAAATCTACTTCATAACGAAGCTAAGGTTATTTAATCTGAGATTAAATAATTCTGAATTTATTTCAGAATCTTAACAAAAGAAAATAATATTAATGAGATCCTGAAACAAGTTCAGGATGACAAAAAGTAAAGTTTTTATGTCAGTTTTAGTATATACAGAATCAGAGCAAGGAGCATTTAAAAAAACCGCTTTAGAAGTTGCTTCTTATGCCAAAGCAGTAGCAGATCAATTAGGAACAACTGTTACAGCCATTACTATAAATGTAGATGATGCATCTGCATTAGGAAACTATGGTGTTGATAAAATCTTAAATGTGTCGAATGCACAATTACAATCTTTTAGTGCCAATGGTTATGCAGAAGCAATTAAACAAGCAGCAGAAAAAGAAGCTTCAAAAGTTATAGTGGTAAGCTCTAGTGCAGATAGTAAATATTTAGCACCACTTCTAGCTGTTGGTTTAAATGCAGGATATGCTTCTAATGTTATTGAAGCTCCTGCCAGTACATCTCCATTTACAGTGAAGCGTACCGCTTTTACCAATAAAGCTTTCGAAATATCTCAAATTAATACCGATGTAAAAATCATAGGTGTTTCCAATAACTCATTTGGATTGATAGAAAATAGTAGAAACGCTTCCGCGGAAGAATTCTCGCCTTCAATTTCAGATTCAGGAGTCAAAGTAGAGGCTGTTGATAAAGCAACAGATAAAGTTACTATTGCCGATGCCGAGATTGTTGTATCTGCTGGTCGTGGACTAAAAGGTCCTGAAAATTGGGGTATGGTAGAAGAATTAGCAGATGTATTAGGTGCAGCAACGGCATGCTCTAAACCTGTTTCAGATTTAGGATGGAGACCTCACAGCGAACACGTTGGTCAAACGGGTAAACCTGTAGCATCAAATTTATATATAGCCATTGGTATTTCTGGAGCTATTCAACATTTAGCAGGAATTAATGCCTCTAAAGTAAAAGTGGTAATCAATACAGATGCTGAAGCGCCTTTCTTTAAAGCTGCAGACTATGGCGTTGTTGGAGATGCTTTCGAAGTTGTTCCTCAACTTATAGATAAATTAAAAGCTTTTAAAGCGCAACAATAAATAATTTTTTATAAATTGTATAGTCGTTTAGAACTGCTTAAATTAGCACTAAATACTTAAATCTGTCTTAGTCAGTTGGTAAAGTCCTAATTTAAACGGTTCTTTGCGTTTTTATAAATTATATGAGTTTAGTAAGATTAAATATAAAAGGCATATCCTATAGCCAAACCCAAAACGGTGCTTACGCATTGATTTTAAACGAATTAGACGGCGATCGCAAACTCCCAATCGTTATTGGTGCTTTTGAAGCGCAGTCTATTGCTATTGCTTTAGAAAAAGAAATCAGACCTCCCAGACCGTTAACACACGATCTATTTAAAAATTTCGCAGATCGTTTTGATGTTGTTGTAAAGCAAGTCATCATTCATAAACTGGTCGACGGAGTTTTTTATTCTAGTTTAATATGCGAACGTGATAAGATCGAAGAGATTATTGATGCCAGAACCAGCGATGCCATAGCTTTGGCACTTCGTTTTGACGCACCAATTTTTACTTACAAAAATATTCTTGACAAAGCTGGTATATACTTAAAAGTGAATCCGAAAGAAGAGGGTGAAAATGAAGACAGTATTCTGGTAGATGATATAATTTCAAGTGAGTTAGAACCAGAAGCGCCTCGTGAAAACCTTAAAGGAAAAACACTTGAAGAATTACATAGCTTATTGGAAGAAGCTGTTTCTAGTGAAGATTATGAAAAAGCAGCTCATATTCGTGATGAAATCTCAAAACGAGAATAATTTTTACTTCTTTATATGAAACAGTTGTCTTTGTTTATTGTCGCTATTTTTTTCTTATTGACGTCATCAACTATAGCACAAGAGACAAATGAAAAAAATGACAGTTTATATGTTTCAAATAAAGAAATTACATTAAATCTGACTAATGATATCAGGGTTAACAATTGGCAACTTTTTGAGCATATTGTCTATAAAGAATATCCTGATAGTATCCAATCAAGAATAGAATTCATTAAAGGGAAAGAATTTCTAAATTTATTTGAAAATGGTGAATACATATCTATACTAAACAATAAATTTAGTAAGGGAATTTGGCTACAAAACAATAATCTCATTGTTTTCAAACAAAAGGTTCCCACTACCGTAGATATTTATTATGAAGTCATTGCTCAAAAAAATGATTTATTAAAACTTAAGAAAGAAAATACTGTTTTAACTTATGGTTCCAATGCGCATCCAGATTTTTTAGTTCAAGAAGCATCAATAGATACTATCATTAAAAGTCAAGGTTTTTCTTTTACTAGTTTTTGGAGAGGTGTTTTAGGTATGATTTCTCTTATTTTGATAGCGTTCTTATTTAGTAGTAACAGGAAAGTTATCAATTGGAAAACTGTTGGTTTAGGTCTTTCCTTTCAATTAATTATTGCTTTCGGAGTTTTAAAAATCGATTTTATCAAAGGTGTTTTTGAAAGCATAGGTCAGGTATTTATAAACATTTTAAATTTCACTAGAGCTGGAAGTGAATTTTTGTTTAGCGGGGTTATGGATGTAAATTCCTATGGTTTTATATTTGCATTTCAAGTATTACCTACTATTCTTTTCTTTTCAGCCTTGACTTCAGTTTTATTTTATTTGGGTATCATTCAAAAGGTGGTAAAAGCCATGGCTTGGTTACTTTCTAAAGCCTTAAAAATTTCAGGAGCAGAAAGTTTGAGCGTTGCAGGTAACATCTTTTTAGGTCAAACAGAAGCTCCCCTTTTAATAAAGGCTTATTTGGAAAAGATGAATAAATCTGAAATACTCTTAGTCATGATTGGTGGTATGGCAACCGTTGCAGGAGCTGTTTTAGCAGCTTACATTGGTTTTTTAGGAGGTGAAGATGAAATGTTAAGATTATTTTATGCTAAGCATCTTTTAGCTGCATCTGTCATGGCAGCCCCTGGAGCTATAGTCATTTCAAAAATTTTGTACCCGCAAACGGAAAATATTAATACCGATGTTAAAGTCTCTCAAGAAAAAATTGGAGCTAATTTTTTAGACGCCATTGCTAATGGAACTACTGAAGGCTTAAAACTTGCAGTCAATGTTGGTGCTATGCTTCTCGTGTTTGTTGCCTTTATCGCCATGTTTAATGGCATACTGGATTGGATTGGCGATATATCTTCAATCAATACGTGGGTCGTTAACAATACACCATACGCAAGCTTATCACTTGAATTAATTTTAGGCTATGTGTTCGCGCCACTTATGTGGCTTATTGGTGTTGCTAAAGAGGATATGGCTTTAATGGGACAGCTATTAGGCATTAAATTAGCTGCTAGTGAGTTTATAGGCTATATACAATTAGCTGATTTAAAAAACCCAGCGAATGCTATTCATCTTAACTATGAAAAATCCATAATCATGGCAACCTACATGCTCTGCGGCTTTGCTAATTTTGCATCAATAGGTATCCAAATTGGCGGTATTGGTTCTTTAGCTCCAGGAAAACGAAAATTACTATCGCAATTTGGAATGAAAGCTCTAATTGGCGGTACCATCGCCTCTTTAATCTCTGCTACTATTGCAGGTATGATTATTGGATAATCCTAAAATTTTCCTTAGAAGATAAAAATTGCCGTTTTCATAGTTAATAACTTTATAATATATATTAAGGTTTTAGATATCTAAGCTTCGTGCTTTTTTTTATTTTTATCCTCGAATATCATGTCATACTTCACGCAGTTGAAGTATCTTAATGAAGATTTTCATTTTATTTTTTAATTTAAAGAGATTCCCACCTTCGTGGGGCATGTTATGCAACAATATCACGACCTAGTAAAACACGTTTTAGAAAACGGAAACGAAAAAGGAGACCGTACTGGCACTGGTACCAAAAGTGTTTTCGGATACCAAATGCGATTTGATTTAAGTGAAGGGTTTCCTATGGTTACCACTAAAAAACTACACCTTAAGTCTATTATTTACGAATTGCTTTGGTTCTTAAAAGGGGATACCAATACAAAGTATCTCACAGAAAATGGAGTACGTATTTGGAATGAATGGGCAGATGCCAATGGTGATCTGGGGCCTGTTTATGGACATCAGTGGCGCAACTGGAACAGCGATGAAATCGACCAAATCAAAGAGGTTATCCACACTTTAAAAAACAATCCTAATAGCCGAAGAATGCTGGTTTCTGCATGGAATCCATCTGTGCTGCCAGACACTTCAAAATCGTTTGATGAAAATGTGGCCAATGGTAAAGCAGCATTGCCGCCTTGCCATGCGTTTTTTCAATTTTATGTAAGCCCCCCAACCCCCAAAGGGGGCGTGAATGCTAGGCCTCGATTATCTTTACAACTTTATCAACGCAGTGCAGATATCTTTTTAGGAGTACCTTTTAATATTGCATCCTATGCCTTATTCACAATGATGATGGCCCAAGTTTGCGGTTATGAAGCTGGTGAATTTATCCATACATTTGGAGATGCTCATATTTATAGCAATCATTATGAGCAATTGGAACTGCAATTATCCAGAGTGCCAAAACCACTGCCAAAAATGATACTAAATCCTGAGATAAAAGATATTTTTGACTTTACTTTTGATGATTTTACTCTAGTAGATTACGATCCACATCCGCATATAAAGGGTGCAGTAGCTATATAAAAAAGTTATAAGAGTACGCTCAATGCCTGTTCGAATGCAGTCGTGAACTTTATTTATAATCTCGACTGCGCTCGATGTGACACTTTAGAAAGTTTTTTATTAAATAGCTTTTCTTAAAATGTTAAGATTGTATCTAATTAAACGTTCAATACACCGTTTTCTGCCGATGCATAATCGTTCCAAGTATAAGCATCTGCTTGATCATCATTAATGTAAGTACCATCAACAACATATCTAAACTCATAAGAGTTATCTTTTTCTAAATCTACTGTACCTTTAAAAGTACCGTTTTTAAGTTTTTTAAGAGTTGTTGATTTTGTGTTCCATTCGTTGAAAGTTCCAACAACAGTAACTTCATTTGCTTCTTTAGCTGGTACCGAAAAAGTAACTTTGCAAACTGGTTTGCTTTTTAAATATTGTTTTGTAATCGCCATAGGTAAAATGTTTTTTGTGTTGTTTAATACTACAAATTTATAAAACAATGCCCTATGCTTTCATATATAATTTGGCAAACTAAAAAGAATTATCAATTTGATAAGTATTAGTTTACATTTATTTAAACTACATAAAATATCCATATCATATTTATGAGATTGCCAAATCCACATTTATGTTTTTACCTGATTTTCAGTGGTTTTAAAACAAAAACGATTTCATCTTAAACCATAAAAAATTCAACAAAATATTATAACTTTACATCTCTTATTAGATACTCATGTTTGGAAAAAAGAAAGAACAACCTCAAATAGATACAGAACAGTTAGAATTGATTCAAAATGCTCAAAAACGTATTAAACAGAAGAAACGTTTATACATCCATTTTGTTCTTTTTTTAATTGGTTCTGTATTTATAATTCTTGCCAATACAGTTCTGAATATAGGTAAAGATTTCACTCTATTTGGAAAAGAATGGTTTTTATTTGCCATCCTTATTTGGCTATTCTTTTTAATTTACCATGTATTCAATGTATTTGTCACACATAAGTTTATGGGAAAAGCTTGGGAGAAGAAACAGTTGGACAAGCTCGTAACCCAGCAAAAAATAAGAATAGAAAAGCTGAAAAACGAACTCAAAAGAGAAGCACCTCTTATTGCCGAAAGCGAACATTATAACGAATCTTTAAATAAAAAAGAAAATACACCTGAACTTACTATTATTGTCGCTGCTGCTGAAAATGACGCCATTGGTAAAGACAATAAGCTCATTTGGCATTTAAGTGACGATTTGAAACGCTTTAAAAACCTTACCAATGGCCACTATATTATTATGGGAAGAAAAACATTTGAAAGTTTCCCAAAGCCATTACCCAACAGAACACATGTTGTTATTACAAGACAAAGTGATTATCAAGTACCCGAAGGTGTTATAGTTGTTAATAGTTTAGAAGAAGCTATTAATGCTACCAAAAGCGACCCACAACCTTTTATTATTGGCGGTGGAGAAATATACAAACAAGCTCTACCTTTAGCTAATAAAATTGAATTAACGCGTGTACATGAAAATTTTGAAGCCGATGCTTTCTTTCCCGAAATAGACAATTCTATCTGGAAAGAAACAGCTAATACTTTTCACACCAAAGATGATAAACATGAACATGAGTTTTCTTTTTTGACTTACGAGAGGAAATAATTAAACAATCTCACGAATTTGAACGCCTCTGGAATACAACATGTCATAGATTACTTCGAAAATTATTGGCCTATTGAAGACACAGCAATTAAAATTCTGGATGCATGTATCATTGAAAGAAAAATTAAGAGAAAGGAAAACATCTTAATAGAAGGTGAACTCTGTAATTATTTAAACTTTGTAGTTAAAGGAATTTTAAAGCTTTTTTATACCGATAAGAGTGGCAACCAACATAATCTTCAGTTTGCTTCCGAAGGTAAATGGTTAACAGATTTTAGTAGCTTATACAATAATACCCCAAGTGAACTTTGTATTCAGGCACTAGAATCTTCTACTTTATTACAAATTAAAAAGGAAGATATTTTTAATTTGTATGACAACTCTCCTCTTTTTGATAGAAATATGAGAATTATTACAGAAAATGCATTCATGGAACAACAAAAAAGAGTCCTCCAACATATAAGTTCTACGGCACATGAAAGGTATCTTTACTTCCTAAAAAAATATCCGAATTTATCAAACCGTATATCTAGCGTACAAATTGCATCTTATATTGGTGTTACTCCCGAATTTCTGAGTACAATACGAAAAAAAATAGCTTCAGAAAGACCATTTTCTTAAACTATCTTATTGTTCTACATAAAAATACCTAAGTAGGTTTGCCAGTAACAATTCTAAATAAACGGCAAAAATGATAATAGAAATCACGACTTACAAATCTGCAGAAAACATAAGTAATGAAGCAATTTTGTTAGCTTCTGAAACATTTAATAAAGACTATTGCTCTAGATGCAAAGGGCTTATTAGTAGACAATTTTTAAAAACAGATGATGGTTATATGGATATTTTTCTTTGGAAAAGTAAAGGAGATGTAGAGAATGTTCAAAGGACATTTATGCAAGACGAAGATGCTCTTAAATTTGCAAAAATGATTGACTCAACTCGTTTAACAATGAAAAATTATGAAGTGATTAAAACTTACAGCTTCAATAAATAAACCCATTTAATACATTATGTAAACAAATAGGTGGTGCTTGTGGCAAAAAATTTTACGTCAATACATTCGGTGAAATTACTTAAATGAGCAAAAAAAATACACGCATTAAGTTTTGCTCTTTTTTATTACTTTAGCTTTAATAATAACAATTTAGTGACTTAACTCGCTTTTTTCATTATACAGATTGTTGGTAAATACAGGTAAAAGACACATGGAAATAGAAAAACAATTTGAAGATAGAATACAACTACCTTTTACGTTCGATGTAGAAAAAATGCAAGCAGAAGCACATGCTCTAAAACAAGAACATTACGAGTATTATAAAGTTATTCCGTTGCGGTCTCCAGCCCATCTAGTTGATGCATCATTGCCTTTTCCTCCTCCAGCAGACAATTATGCAGACGGTTCTTGGACTAATTGGATGAACACGCCTAATCTGGAAAAATCCCCCTATTTAAAAAGTGTGATCGATACATTTAATCAATACACAACCGTAAATTTGGTTCGACTATTATTTTTAGCGCCAAATGCTATTGTAAAAGAGCATACAGATCCAACTCTAGCTCTAGAAGAAGAAAAATCAATGATTCGGCTTACAGTACCTATCGATAACAATGAAGATGTCGATTTTTTCTTAAATGATACATTGGTCCCCATGAAAGTTGGAGAATGTTGGTATTTACGTTTATCCGATCCGCATCGCGTTATTAACAGCGGAGCTACCGACCGCATTAACCTGACCATAGATGTCATACCTAATAGCAAAATCACCGAAATCATAAATAACGCTCGTTAAAAATTTTAAGCAGATTTTATTTAAGTCCACGCAAGGAAACATCCTTTTTATTTCACTATTGAGGTTAAACCAACTGAATCACTCAACAGTAAATACTTCAATAAAAAATTACAACTTATCTATAATTTGCATCGTTTTTTTAAACCGATTAACAAACTCCCTTGCTTCGATGTCGTTATAACATGAAAAACCCATTCTTATAGCATTGTGTTTAATATTAGCTACATCATAACGCTGCCATTCTGAAATGATTAGCTTTTGTTGTTTTGCAATCTCTGTAACCGTATTCCACGAATAATTTTTATTTAAAGTTACCCAAAGTGCCATGCCTCCTTTGGGAATTTCAAAAGATAAATAATCACTTAATTCTTCTTTAAGAAGCTTACAAAATAAATCTCGTCGAGCTTTATATATTTTAACCACTTTTTTAATATGTCTATCTAAATCCCCTCCTTTAATAAAATTAGAAAATGTCAATTCTAAAATAGCATCGCCTTGTCTATCAATAAAACGTCTCAACTTTGCACATTCATCTACAAAAACTTTTGAAGCAATTAAGTAACCAACCCTATAAACAGGAGCTACTGTTTTACAAACCGAACCTATATAAATAACATTGCCATGCTTATCATGGCTTGCCAAAGGCAAAATAGGAGCATGGTTATAATGAAAATCGTAATCGTAATCATCCTCAAGAATAGCAAAATGATACGTTTTAGCTAAATTCAATAAATGCATTCGGCGTTTTGCAGATAATGTAACCGTAGTTGGATGATGGTGATGTGGTGTTGTATAAACAGCCTTAACAGGATACTTTTTGCATAATTTCCCTATAGCTTTAGTATCCAATCCGTTTTCGTCAATTTTTACTCTTAATAACTTCGCGTTGGCAAATTCAAATGTCGTATCTGTAGAACTATAATTAGTTTCTCCCACTATGACATAATCTTGGTTTTCAATTAATAATTGAGCCGTTAAGAACATACCCATCTGGCTTCCTCTAGTTATAATAATATTATCTTTAGTAATATTTAATCCTCTGGTTTCATTCAAATAACCAACTAAGGTCTCTCTTAATTCTAAATTACCATAAGTCGTTCCATAATTCAAATATTTAAGCGTACGTTTTTTATTTGCAACCTTTCTATAGATAATTGATAATTCTTTAATTGGTGACAATCGTTCATCCGGAACACCATCATTTACATACATATAATCATCTGCATAATCTTGCGGAAATTTTCGCTCTAAAATAGAATTTCTATTAAATGGAAAACCTGTCTTATCATCACTTCTTTTAACTTCATTTTCAGTCCACTTTTGTTGTTGTAATATTGGAATATCCTTTTGAACAAAAGTGCCCTTTTTGGGTATACTTTCAATCCATCCCTGTAATAAAAGTTCCTCATAACAAGCTATCACTGTTTTTCTGTGCAGACCAATTAAATCTGATAATGTTCTGGTTCCAGGCAATTTTGCCTGTGGGGGTAAGGTTCGCTCTTTAATTAAGCCTATAAATTGATTGGTAAGCTGAATATAAATTGGCTGCTTACTAGCTCTATCTATTTTAATGATGGTTTTATAAGGAATCATAACTGGACTATTTAAAAAATGATTTCTGGACGAACTGAATAATCCATAAATCTACTAATTTTGCTTTAATATCAAATGAAGTTTAAAATGATTGATAATAAATTTGAAGTTTAATTGGTATAAAAAATAAACATCAATCAAATCGAACAGTTATGTCAACTTATACAATATCGGAATTAAACCAAGTAAAAAGAGGGCCTAAAAGGGCTACTTACGATGTAGAACAAATAAACAACATTCTAGATGCAGGGTTTGTAGGGTATGTAAGCTACAATTATAAAGGAAAAGCTATTTGCTTGCCCATGGCTTATGGAAGAATCGATAATAAGGTATATTTACACGGATCCTTAAAAAACAGAATGCTATTAGCACTTTTAGAGGCCAAAGAGGCCAGCATGACTATTATGCATTTAGATGCACTCGTACTAGCTCGCTCTGGATTTCACCATTCTGTGAATTATAGGTCTGCCACACTATTTACCAGCATTGCTAAAGTAGAAGATCCAGAAGAAAAAAAAGCTGCTTTAAAATGTGTTGTAAACCATATGATTCCTGATCGATGGAACACTTTAAGACCTATGAATTCGAAAGAATTTAAGAGTACACTTGTTATAGAAATGGAAATACAAACTGCATCGGCTAAAATTAGAGATGTTGGTGTTCTTGATGAAAAAGATGATTTAGAACTCCCCATTTGGGCAGGCATTATACCATTAAAACAAGTGGCAAAACTTCCTGTTAGAGATTCTTTATTACCAAAACAGTTAAAAACGCCCAAACATGTCGTGCAATATTATAAAAAAAACAAAACCTAAAAGAATGAAAAAATCCGACTTAAAATTTATTCCAAACTTTTATGATAGATATATAAAACTAGTCAATAATGATATTGATTTAATAGATGGCTTAAAGCATAATGAAACTATTTTTAAAGACCTTACTAAAAAATTAATTCAACACCAAGAATATAGATACGAGCCAAGCAAATGGACCCCTAAAGAATTGCTTCAGCACGTTATTGATACCGAAAGAATACTTGCTTACAGGGCGTTATGCATTGCTAGATTGGAACCCAAGGCTTTGTTGGGCTTTGATGAGAATATTTATGTCGAAAATTCAAATGCTAATAATAGAAGCATTGAAGATTTACTAAAAGAATTTAGCCTAGCAAGGCAATCAACCATTCCATTATTTGAGAGCTTTAACAATGAAACGCTCCATCGGGCAGGTATTAGTTTTGAAACAAAAATAAGCGTCCTAGCTCTTGGATTTACTATTATTGGGCATGCAAAGCACCATTTTAATATTTTAAATGAGCGCTATTTAATAGCTTGATTTTATTATAATCCGCTAATTATACCAAAATAAACCCATTGTGTATTTTAAACCTAAAATATTTTGAATAAAAAAGGGCTATCTAAAAAGTATTAGAAACTAAAAATTGTCCCATCGAGCGCAGTCGAGATATCTTCAAAATCAAGACATTTAAAAGTTCTCGACTGTGCTCGAACGGGCATCTAAGTATTTTTTAGACAACCCCTTTTAAGCATAAAACTCTTTTTCAAAATCTTCTCTTAAATTTGAGTAATTTTGCGCTATGGTAAAAGAGATTCAACTTCGTATTTCACTTAAAGACGAAGAACGCCGTGATATTTTAATAATAAAATCGGCACATGTTTTAGATATTGACAAAGAAGACATTACTGGCATTAAAGTACTACGTAAATCTATTGATGCTCGAAAACCAAAAATTATTTTCAATTATAAAGTTGCGGTTTATATTAGAGAGGCATTGCCTAAAACGTCTGAATATACTTTTGATTATAAAGATGTTTCAAAAGCAAAACCTATTCATATTATTGGCTTTGGTCCTGCAGGAATGTATGCTGCTTTACGTTGTATTGAGTTAGGTTATAAGCCTGTAGTATTAGAACGTGGTAAAAACGTTCAGGACAGACGACGCGACCTTAAGGCCATAAACCAGGATCACCATGTTAATGAAGACTCCAACTATTGTTTTGGAGAAGGCGGTGCAGGTACTTACAGTGATGGAAAATTATACACACGAAGTTTAAAACGAGGTGATGTACGTCGAATTTTCGAAAACTTGGTGTTTCATGGAGCTACCGACCAAATTCTGGTGGATGCTCACCCACATATTGGAACCAATAAGTTACCCAAAGTCGTTCAAAACATACGGGAAACCATTTTAAATTATGGTGGTGAAATTCATTTTGAAACCAGAGTTGTCGACTTCATCATAAAAACCAACAAAATACAAGCCCTACAACTCCAAAATGGAGAAGAAATAACCGCTAATAGGGTTATTTTAGCTACTGGTCATTCGGCTCGAGATATCTTTTATTTATTGCATAAAAAGAACATCGCATTAGAAGCAAAATCCTTTGCCATGGGAGTACGAGTAGAACACCCACAACACATTATAGATGGCATACAATACCATTGCCATGGTGAACGACACGAATTACTTCCTGCTGCGTCTTACAGTTTGGTGAACCAAGTAAACAACCGAGGTGTATACTCTTTCTGCATGTGCCCTGGTGGATTTATAGTCCCTGCAGCTACAGCAAACGGGGAAGTCGTAGTAAATGGCATGTCTCCTTCTAAGCGAAATAATTTATATGCAAACTCAGGTATTGTTGTTGAAATTAATGCTGGTGCCGATTTACATAAATATGAAAAATTTGGTGTTTTAAAAGGTTTAGAATATCAGAAGGATTTAGAAAAACTGGCCTTTACAGCTGGTGGTAGAAGTCAGGTAGCCCCCGCACAAAGGCTAACCGATTTTGTTGAAGGAAAACTATCGAGTAATTTAAACCCGACCTCTTATCAACCAGGATTAAAATCGGCACCTTTACATTCCCTATTACCCAAATTAATAGGTAGTAGACTTAGAAAAGGATTTCAAGCTTTCGGAAAAAAAATGAAAGGTTATTACACCTCTGAAGCTAATATTGTTGGTGTAGAATCCAGAACCTCATCGCCAGTTTGTATTCCTAGAAATGAACAATTAGCACATCCTGAAGTCTCTAATTTATTTCCATGTGGTGAAGGTGGTGGCTACGCAGGAGGAATTATATCTGCCGCTATGGATGGTGAACGCTGTGCAGAAGCTGCGATAGTAAACTTGTAAAAATGAATTGAAACGTAAATAAGTATTAAGTACAAAGAATCAAGTACAAAGAATTTCTAAAAAAATTATTTATACTTTTGCAGCACTAAAAAACAAACTAACATAAAACTATTTATAACTAGATTTTCTGTATCTCAGAAAACCGTTAAACACATGTCATAACTACTATAAGTAGTGACTTTTTAAAAACTACAATTAAATACACATGAAAGCATATATATTTCCAGGTCAAGGCGCACAATTTTCGGGAATGGGTTTAGACTTATATGAAAACTCACCTTTGGCTCAAGAGTTATTTGAACAAGCAAATGATATTCTTGGCTTCAATATCACCGACATCATGTTTGAAGGCTCTGCCGATGACCTTAAAGAAACCAAGGTAACACAACCTGCTATATTTTTGCACTCGGTTATTTTGGCAAAAACCTTAGGAGATACTTTTAAACCAGAAATGGTTGCAGGGCATTCTCTTGGTGAATTTTCTGCATTAGTAGCTAATGGGTCTTTAAATTTTGAGGATGGACTGAAGTTGGTCTCTCAACGTGCTTTAGCCATGCAAAAAGCTTGCGAGTTACAACCAAGTACCATGGCTGCCGTTTTAGGTCTAGATGATGCTATTGTTGAAAAAATATGCTCGGTAACTGATGGTGTTGTTGTTGCAGCAAATTATAATTGCCCAGGACAATTAGTAATCTCGGGAGAGGTTGATGCTATAAACAAAGCTTGCGAATCTTTAAAGGACGCTGGCGCACGTCGTGCACTAGTATTACCTGTTGGTGGCGCTTTCCATTCTCCATTAATGGAACCTGCCCGTGAAGAGTTAGCTGCTGCTATCGAAAATACAACTTTTAGTAAACCTAACTGTCCCATTTATCAAAACGTAACAGCTAATGCTGTTATTGATGAAACGGCTATAAAAAACAATTTAATTTCTCAATTAACAGCCCCTGTACGTTGGACACAATCTGTACAACAAATGATTGCAGATGGCGCTACTTTATTTACCGAAGTTGGTCCTGGTAAAGTTTTGCAAGGCTTGGTAAAGAAAATTAATAGAGAAGCTCAAACTGTTTCGGCCACTTTTGAAACTAACTAAATGAAATTATCTAAACGCTCTATATACATTATTTTAGTTATTGTTTTAACTATTGCAGTCGATCAAATTTCTAAAGTACTCGTTAGATCCAATATTGACCTACGAACAGATATTAACCCTGGCGAACGCATTTCTTTAATAGGCGATGCCTTTTTAATGATGAATGTTGAGAACGCTGGAGCTTTTTTGGGTATGGGTAGCGATTTAAATCCCACGCTTAGAATTATCTTATTGCTTATTTTACCTATTGTAGTACTCGGTTTTGTGCTACGTTATGTTTTCAAAGACAAAAGTCTAGATAATTTATCGCTTTTTGCCTTTGCAAGCATTATTGGTGGTGGTTTTGCTAATGTTTACGACCGTATAGTTTATGGAAAAGTTACCGATTTCTTATTTATTGATCTAGGAGGTGTTTTTAAAACGGGGATTTTTAATATGGCCGATCTATCAGTATCCACAGGAATCATAATTTTAGCTATATTTAGTTTTAAGAAGAAAAAATCTTCAGATTTACAAGATTAAGATTAGTTAAATATTAAAGTTTATTTGATATTGACTCAAGAGTTTTGAGTCTTTTTGCCAACAGAAGACATCACACGAAGACGATATTTTATCTTAATTGTATCTTTTTATATTGAATTCTGTTAAAATTATTCTTTATAAATACTCCCCTCTTTCATAACAAAAGTAACATCCTCCATAGTTGAAATATTCTGGATAGGGTCGTCATTAGTCGCTATAATATCCGCTATAAACCCTACTTTAATCTGACCAATTTTATTTTCCATTTCCAAAATCTTAGCATTGGTGATCGTTGCACTTTGAATAGCTTCTATTGCTGGCATTCCAGATTCAACCATAAAACCAAACTCTTTTCCATTATCTCCATGTTTAAAAACGCCTGCATCGGTTCCAAAAGCAATCCCAACTCCCTTTTCATAAGCTTTAGCAAATGTTTTTTGAATTTGAGGGCCTATAGCTAATGCCTTGGGTACAACTATATCTGGATAGAAACCCTTTATTTTGGCCTTTCCTTCAACTTCTTTTCCTGCGGTAATGGTTGGTACATAATAAGCATCATGTTTTTTCATTAGTTCCATAGTTTCTTCACTCATCAAAGTACCATGCTCTATGGTTTTTACACCTCCTAATATGGCTCTCTGCATGCCTTCATCTCCATGCGCATGAGCTGCGACGTGCATGCCATAATCTTTTGCTGTTTCACAAATGGCTTTAATTTCTTCAATTGTAAACTGCGGATTTGTACCACTTTTTGCTACACTTAAAACACCTCCTGTAGCTGTGATCTTGATACAATCTGCTCCATTTTTATAGCGCTGCCTAACTGCTTTCTTTGCATCTTCAACACCGTTTACAACACCTTCCTTGGGCCCAGGATCCCCCATTAACTCCTTACGATTTCCATTGGTAGGGTCGGCGTGACCTCCCGTAGTTGCTAAAGATTTTCCTGCGGTAAATAGCCTAGGGCCATCAACTTTTCCTGAATTAATCGCATTTCTAAGTGAAATATTTACTCCAGACCCTCCTAAATCCCTAACAGTCGTAAATCCAGCATTTAGAGTAGCCCTAGCAAACTGTAAAGAATTAAAAGCAATCTGCATCATTTAAGGTATATTTCTGTAAGTAACGTTTTGGATTGGTTTCATGCTCTATATGCACATGCATATCGATAAGTCCAGGCATGACCGTTTTTGTTTTTAAATCAATAACAATATCTTCAGGGTTTTGCACAGAGACATACCCTTTCTGTACAGATACTATTTTATCGTTAGAAACAACAACTGTCATTTCTTTTAAGACCTTCCCCTTCTGTGTATCAATTAATTTACCGCAATACAAATATGTACTTTGTGAGAAGCCTCCAAAAGAAAGTAATAATAGAAATACAAGGATTGACTTTTTCATATCTAGAGTTTAAAATAGTTATACTCTAAATATACATATTCTCTTCTTAAGAAAATGATGGTAGAATAATTTAAACCGGGAAACTAAATTCCCGGCTCAAATTAATAGTTAAGTTAGTTTAGTTAATTATTTATTTGAAATGTTATTTCTTCACCAAAACCATGATCTCCATCTCCAGTAACTAATACATTACCGTTGTTAGTGATAGTATAAGGACCGCCGCCGTCACCAAAAACATCACCCATTAAAATTTTATACGTTCCATTTTCTAAACAAAATGTTCTACTGAATTCTGTCTGATCTGAATATGGACCACCTTCAAATAACAAAACATCGTTAGAATCATACAATTCCCAAAATTGTTCGTCAGGGAAGTCATCAAACGTAATATCTAATTGAGTTTCTGGATATGGGCAAATCTGTTTAATGTTAAGCACTATAGGATCACCTATAAACAAACCAGCTTCATTAGTTAAAGAAATCACCAATATTTCTCCGTCTGGCCCAATATTTAAATCTGATATGTTTACTGTAAAAGCACCTACATTAGTATTGGCAGGTACAGAAACAGAAGTTGGAACGGTATAGGAAGCTGGATCGGCTGTTGACAGATCTGTTTCAATATTAATATTAAACACTCTTTCTACATTAGAAATTAAGGTTGTGTAAACTTTAATATCGTTAGAGTTACTACTTTGTAAATCTACTCCAAAATTAAAAGATGTAGATTCAAAAGACACATAATTAATCGTGATTTGATCTTGGTCATCACTATCACAGCTATAAAAAACCAATAGTGATATTGCTAAAAATAAAAAGATTGTTTTTTTCATAATTATGCTTATTTATTATTGATTTAAACTTTCATTCATATTAGGATTGGCATCTATTTCTGATTGCGGAATATTTAGATAAAATAATTCGCTATCGGCAGGAACATTGACAACCACTCTATGTACAGCATCTCTATTAATAGGCATTCTTAATCTTTTAGCATCAAACCATTCTACCCCTATTTCACCATAAAGTTCTTTTCGTCTTTCTAACAAGATCTCATTCATAAGCGCATTTCCAGAATTAGTAGATAACGTAGCGTTGGGGTCTCTATCTTTCTGTAAGGCAAAAAGTAAATTTCTGGCTTCAGGCTCGTTGCCCAAGTTATATTGTGCTTCGGCATCGATGAGTACCATTTCAGACTTTCGCATTAAAGGCACATCTGATGCGAATGTAAATACAAACTTGCTCGTAATAAATTCTCTGTAAGGGGTTGACGAATTATAAAGATCTTGAAACAGTTTTCTAACATCGGTATCTGAAAACTCATCTCTAAAATTGGTGTTTATATAGGTCGCTTGAAAAGATACTGATAAATGGTCTAGAAAAACATGAGGCGCCATCCAAAAGAAATTGGTTTCGTTTGTACCATTTTGAAAATGTCCCCAAAGCCAATCTTGATCAGTTAAATCGCTAAAACCGTTGCCCCAATTCGTAGAAACTACGGCAGATGTTGCATTGCCACCATAGGCTGCCTTTGCTGCCGAAGAAGCCAAATCCCAATCATCTTGAGTTACCAATAATACACGTGCTAAAATCCCATTGGCTACCGACTTGTTAATATAGCTTTTACCTAGTCTTTCTTCTGGCAAATCTGGAATGGCTTCTTTTAAATCTGATAGAATTAAATCGTATACATCTGTTAGAGGACTTGGTGCATTTCCTTCTGAAGCTCCAGTGGCTGGTTCTAAATAAATAGGAATTCTAGTGCTATTTGGGTCGCTATTATAATTGGGCGCAAATTCTAGTGCTATTTGAAAATAATGGAAGGCTCTTATAGCCTTACCTATTGCCATAAACTCTTTTTTGGTTGGTTCGTCTAAATCTGGACTTTTATCAACACCATTAATTAATACGTTTGCATAGTTTATTATTTCAAAGTTAAAGGTCCATGTAAAACTTGTTCTTCTAAAAGTAGGGCCTCTATTTTCATGGGCATAATCGAACAAAAACCATGATGGTGCATGTATTAAATCATTCCCTTTAATGGTTCTTGCAAAATACATGGCATATAATCCGCCTGTATCTGGATCGGAATCGTTTACGCCATTTGCTAAATCGTCATCCCATTGCCCTTTATACCTATCGTATATTCCCGTAATAAAAGATTGTACAATCTCTTTATCTGAAAAAACCACAGGTTCTGGAAGACCTGCTGTATTTTGAGGCTCATCTAAAAACTCTTTTGAGCAACTAGACAAAAAAGTAACTACTAAAATTAGCAGCAACTTTATACTAAGTTTATTATATGTTATTTTCATTTTCTTCAATTTTTTGGTTTTAAAATTCTAAAAGAATCCCTGAGGTGATAGTTTTTGATAATGGCGATCGATTAGTTGTAATACCATTAAATGCCTGCTCTGGGTCAATGCCTTTATGAGATTGCCAAGTAAAAATATTATCCGCCTGTAAAAACAGCCTTAACTTGCTTAATCCTATTCTTTCAATTACTGCTTCTGGAAGATTATACCCAAACGTCAAACTTTTTAATCTTATATAATCATTTTTAAATAAGAATCGGGTTGAACGTGATGCGTGGTCGTTATTACTAGCCAATAGCAATGGGAAATTGGTAATATCTCCAGGGTTTTGCCAAGCATTAAAATTATCGGGATGCGCACTTCCACCAGGGTTTTCAAAAGGGTTTATAAGTGTAGAATAGTCAGAATCTAACAAATAAGCTCCAAAACTAAAATTGAATAATACATTTAAATCAAACTGTTTATATCTAATAAAAGAAGTAAATCCACCTTCTATATCTGGTAATGACGATTTCCCTTGCTCGTATCTTGTTGCGTCATCGTAGCTTTTCGTTGTTACTTTATCAATAACGTCTCCATTATTATCTAATACATCCATAAACCACATACCGCGTCCATCTGCAGGATCTACACCTGCCCATTCTCTAATAAAAAAGTCAAAAATAGAACCTCCAACTCTGTAACGTTTGGACCCACTTAAAATCTCATCCTGAGGTAACTTAGTCCATTCGTTTTTGTTTAAGGCAAAATTTATACCTGTGGTCCAGGTAAAATCATCGGTACTAAAATTAACCGATCTTAAAGAGGCTTCCCATCCAAAATTTTTGATCGACCCAATATTTGTAACAATTTTATTAACGCCTAAAGATCGTGGTAATGGTTTATCTAAAATAAGGTCTACAGATTCTTTATTATAATATTCTAAAGTTCCTGTAATTTTACCATTAAATAATTCGAAATCCGCTCCAATATTTAAAGATTCTACTTTTTCCCATCTTAAATTGATATCCGATACGCCTTCTAATAAGATTCCTGAATTACCTTCATTAACAAAGCCTGTTTGAAATACAGATTGAAAAGGGAAACGACTCGTGGTTCTATTATTTCCTAATTCTCCATAGGACCCTCTAAGCTTTAAAGATGTAAGCGTATTATTGTCTCTTAGAAAATTCTCTTTAGAAACAATCCAACTCACACCACCAGCCAAGAAGTTACCCCATCTGGTATCTTCATTAAAACGTGTAGACCCATCTCTTCTTATTGAAAACTCCCCGTAATATTTTTCATTGAAATTATAGTTTACTCTACCTAAGTAACTATTAATTCTTGATGTAATCATATTACCTCCAACAGTTTCTGGAGTTGTACTCCCATTTAAATTTTCTACTCCAGGTAAAAAGCCAGTACCTTGAGATAGTAAATCGTCTTGGGTATTCGTATAGGCCTCTGTAATTGCATCAATAGAGATACTATGGTCTCCAAAGCTGTTTTTATAATTTAACGATTGAATTGCATTTAGAGTTGTTGTTAAATCTCGATTCTGTGACACACGACCTCTTACATCATCTGCGGATGCTATACCAATCTTATCGTCATCAAAACTGAAAGAATCGAACAAATAATTCTCGTAACTTAATCGTGTTTTAAATGTTAGACCTTTAGAAAGGTTTATCTCCGCAAAAGCATTTGCCAAATAATTGGTTCGTATCCTTTTTTCTTTTCCTAAAGTTAAACTAGCTAAAAGGTTTTCACCGTTAAAGACTGGTCTGGTGCTATTTACTGCTTGACCTGTTACAAGTCCATTTCCTAAATCGAAAATACGGTCTCCAGCTGCATCTCTAATTAAAACACCGTTAGCATCTCGGGCATATATGGGATAAATACTTGACAAACCATAAATCCATGAAATTGTCTGAATTGTACTTCCACTGGTTTGATCTGGGTTATTAGAATTAGAACGCGAAAAACTGGTATTAAGCCCTACCTTAAACCAATCATTTACCTGAGTTTCTAAATTTAATCTTGTGGCAACTCTTTCAAAATCAGAAGGTGTTACCGGACCTTCTTCATCTAAATAGTCAAAAGACATAAAATATCTTGTTTTATCACTTCCTCCAGATATACTAAGGTTATGATTTACTCTAAGGTAATCCTCTCTAATAACTTCTTCTTCCCAATTAGAGTTCCATAATAAGTTAGCGCCAGCCACTAAATTACCATTAGTATCTATTGGGGTTGCAGCACTATATGGGTTATATCCTAAATAATCTATTAATCCATTGGTGGCGTTTTGGGCAGCCTCGGCAGCTGTTTGACCATTTTCATATTGATTTGTATTTCTTAAAGCCTGCCATGTAAATTTTAAATAATCTTCTGGTGCAGCTAAATTGTGAATCCCAATAGTTGGGTTTGAAATTCCTATTTGAGATCTTAAGGTCACTTTTGGAGCTGCTCCTATATATCCTCTTTTGGTCGTAATTAATATAACACCTCCTGAAGCTCTCGATCCATACAAAGCTGATGAAGATGCATCTTTTAATACAGAAACAGATTCAATCTGGTCTTGACTTATTGTACTAAGATTACCATTAAATGGTGCGCCATCTACAACAATTAGAGGCCCTCTTGCCAAACTTTCACTCGATATCCCTCTAATCCTAATAATAGGATTATTTCCTGGTTGACCACCAGCCGTTAATAAACTCAAACCTGGAACGGCTCCTTGTAATGCTCTTAATGGAGATGTTACTTGTTGTGTTTCTATCGTGGCACTTGAAACAACTCCAACCGCTCCAACAATAGACTCTCTTGTTTGTGACCCATAAGCCACAACAACAACCTCTTCAAGAGTTGTTGTATCTTCTTGTAAAGTCACATTTATAGTATTTGAAGTACCAACAGTAACTTCTTGATTTAGGTACCCAACAAAGCTGAATACTAAAATGTCTCCTTGGTTTACTTTAATTGAGTAATTTCCATCGAAATCTGTAGAAGCTCCTTTTGTAGAATTCTTAACTAGAATTGTGGCTCCTGGCAATGGTAAATTGTCTGCATCTGCGACTTTACCAGAAATAGTCCTCTCTTGTGCAAATGTTGATACAATACCAAACACAAAACACACTAGTACTAAATAGTAGTTTCTTACTTTCATAAATTAAAATGTTTATTTGAATTAGTCAGCGCAGATTGAAAATAAGGTAGGCAGTAAAGATTTTTTTAAGTGACTAATTCAAAAAATTATACTCTACGTAATGAATTTAAAGCTTAGAAGAATCTAATATATTTAGTAAAGCTCTATACCACCTTACCTTATTACAATTGCAATGATAAAAGAAAGAATAAAGCTTAGATTTGGAGGTAATTCTTATAATACCTTACCTTACCGAAGATAGTTTACCTTGTGTTTACTCGTATATATTATTTTTAAGCTGAGAGTTTATAAACTCTGAAGGTGTTAACGAAGTCTCTTTTTTAAATGCTTTATTAAATGTAACCTTATTATTATAACCAACTTCATAAGCGATATCAATAATGTTAAGGCTTCCATGAACATCTTCTTTAAGAATAGTAATAGCTTCTTTAATTCTAAATTTATTTATAAGTTCAAAAAAATTTATATTAAAATGCTCATTTATTATTTGGGATGTGTTATGCCTCGTAGTGTTTAACCTTTGAGATAGTGCCTCTAGATTTATATTGTTTTCTTTATATATTTTATCTTCAACAAACAACCTAATTAAGTTTTCTTTAAGTTCTTGTGATAAAGCATCTGTAAGCCCCGATTTTTGATATTTTTCTAAAAACGCCTCATCCTTTGATGCTAAGCTTTTATTTTCAAATATACTTGGTCTCACATAGGCCATAAACGCTATATAAATAATCATAATCGTCATGACTCCTATTTGGGCATGATAAATAAAACTTGAAATGTTACCCAATGCCCCAAATGCAGATATTCCATAAATTAAATAGGAAACAATGTAGGCTATATGAATTCTGTAAATAATTCTTTTCCATTTATCTTGTTGCTGTAAGTTAACCTCTTTGGCTTCATTATTCTCTTGTTGTTTCTTGAACTTAAGGAGCCTAGAAATAAGAAATGCATAAACAATTAACGAGCTAATTTTTGAAATAAAAATTATGGCACCATGACTTTTATAAGGGATATATATAGACAACAACATCTTAACCTTTTCTTGTGAAGACAATGAATATACTGGAAGCAGACATATAAATAAGGCTAATGTTGGCAAGAAGTGAAGTAAATCAATCCACCCAAATTTGTAATTTTGTGTGATACTTTTAAAATAAAAATATAATAATGGTCCATACAACACTGAAAAAGCAGACGACATTCTATATGTATGCGGAAATTCATATTGTATATTAGATATGTACAAAACAAATTCAAGAATAAATAAAGAATGTACTCCAACGAAACTACCTATAAATATTTTAGCATTCCTATTAGCCCCTTTAGTAAAATTTATTATTACCATAAAGAAAAAGCCTATTAAGGCCGCATAAAAATACATAAACACTAATGGTGTCACCTTAAACAAATACCTATTATTGAGATATTTATATTCTTTTGTATCTTTAATCACCTCGTAAGCTCGATCATTTAAAATTGAAAAATCTAAGGAATTCTCAATATACTTTGTTGTAAAAAGTAGTGCATCTTCTGGTTGACCAAGGTCTGCATTAAGTATTGCTAAGTTCTTGAATATTTTGATTGAATCTGAGTGCTTTTCATTTATAGCATCATGATAAAGTATCAATAATTCTAATTGCGTCATATCATTACTGATATTTTTCTGCTTTATTAGACTGTCTATTTGTGTTAAGGGTAAATTACGAGCTGTATTTAATTTTGGAGCAGCAACCAATTTGTTAGGCATAACAAACAAGCATAAAACAAAAAGTAATATTTTTGAGTTATAAGACATAAAATGGGTTGATTGAAATAGCTACTGCAATGCTTATTAAGCAACATACTATGAAATATATAAATAAAGGAGGTTATACTTCTTAAAAAAACCTTAAAAAAGTAACTCCCGATAATAATATACCTCAAAAAAAGGCGTTTTGTAGCTTGTTTTTTACAAAAATTTGCAAAAAACTATACTAATCCTTTAAATATAAATTTTGGTAACAACTAATTATTTGGCTTCTTCCCTAACCTTTTGCTCCCATTGCCATGCAGAACGCATAGCATCATCTAATGATAATTGAGTTTTCCAACCTAATTCATCATTTGCTTTATTGGTATCTGCATAAGCAGAAATAATATCACCTTCTCTCCTATCTACAATTTTATAATTTAGTTTTACTCCAGAAACACGTTCAAAAGACTGAACAACTTCCAGAACCGAACTTCCCTTTCCTGTTCCTAAATTAAAGGTTTCATAATTAGATTTGTTTTTATTTTGAAGCAAACGGTCTAAAGCAACAACATGAGCTTTTGCTAAATCTACTACATGAATATAATCTCGAATACAGGTACCATCAGACGTAGGATAATCATCACCAAAAACAGATAATTCTTTACGTATACCTATGGCTGTTTGTGTAATAAAAGGCACTAAATTTTGTGGAACCCCGATTGGTAATTCTCCAATCATAGTTGATTCATGGGCTCCAACTGGATTAAAATAACGTAATGCAATCGCTTTTAAATTAGAAGTCACTTTACAGGTATCTCTAATTATTTCTTCTCCAATTTGCTTCGTATTTCCATAAGGAGACTCTGCTTGCTTTACTGGAGCATTTTCTGTTATTGGTAACTCATCAGCTTGTCCATATACAGTACAAGACGAACTAAAGATAAAACTTGCTGATGGTAATTTTTGTAATTCTTTTAAAATATAAACTAAAGTCCCTAAATTGTTTTCGTAATACAATAAAGGTTCTTTTACACTTTCACCTACTGCTTTACTAGCTGCAAAATGTATAACTCCTTTTACATCATTATGTTTTTCAAAAAAAGCTTCAACACCTACTTTATTTTTTAAGTCTAATTTTTCAAAAAGTGGTGCTTTACCTGTTATAGCTTTAATGCCATCTAAAACCTTAATAGTAGAATTTGACAAATCATCAATTATTACAACTTCGTAACCCTTATTTTGTAATTCAACTACGGTGTGCGATCCTATGAACCCTAATCCTCCAGTAACTAATATTTTATCCATTTATAAATTTAATAATTGTTGATGTAATATATTCTATTTGTTCGTTATCTAACTCTGTATGCATTGGTAAAGAAACAACCTCTTTAACTAATTGATTTGTTATATTAAAATCATCTTCTTTATACCTTTCATCCTTATATGCTTTTTGATTATGAAGCGGAATTGGATAATATACACCACAAGGTATGTCATGTGCATTTAGATGTTTTACCAATGCATCTCTATCTATACCTTTTATTCTTAGTGTATATTGATGAAAAACATGACAATCGCAAGTATCACAAGTATCTTGACAACCATTTGACACTATTGGTGTTATTACATTCTCGTGAGTTTTAAATGCTTCATCATATTTTTTTGCTGCATTTTGCCGGGCTTTATTATAAGTATCCAAATGCGGTAATTTAGCATCTAAAACTGCTGCCTGGATACTATCCAAACGCGAATTCACACCTACAACATCATGGTGATAGCGTTCATACATACCATGGTTTACAATACCTCTAATGGTATGTGCTAAATCATCATCATTGGTGAATATAGCCCCTCCGTCTCCATAACAACCTAAATTTTTAGATGGAAAAAAGGAAGTAGAAGCCACATGCCCAATAGTTCCTGCTTTCGCTTTACTACCGTCTTTATAGGTATAAGATGCTCCAATAGCTTGTGCATTGTCTTCAATTACAAACAAATTATGTTCTTGGGCAATTTCCATGATAGCTTCCATATTAGCACACTGGCCAAATAAATGTACTGGTACAATGGCTTTTGTTTTAGGCGTTATAACTTTTTTAATGGCTTCAATATTTATATTGAAATCGTCTTCATTAACATCTACTAAAACTGGTGTTAATTGTAATAATGCGATGACCTCAACGGTTGCAGCGAAAGTAAAATCGGCAGTTATAATCTCATCACCTGGCTTTAGCCCCAAACCCATCATTGCTATTTGCAAGGCATCTGTCCCATTGGCACAAGGAATAACATGCTTAACTCCTAAATATTGCTCTAAATTCTTTTGAAATTCATGAACCTTAGGTCCATTTATAAATGTGGTATTTTCTAAAACTTCTTGGATAGAAGGGTTAACAACATCTCTAATGTCATTATACTGACCTTTAAGATCAACCATTTGAATTTTCTTCATCTAAAAAAAATTGCAGTCTTTTTTATTATTTCAAACAAAACACTAAAGACTTATTTTTATGAACACCCATATGTGGGGTTAACTGCCCACAAAATTACAAAATTCATTTACGCTAACCAATGAATTTGTTTTAAAGAAATGTATTTTAGCAGCAAAGAAAAGAATTGAGTTTTATTTATAACATAGGTATACATATCCTGCATTTTGGATTAAAATGTGCTTCCCTATTTAATGAGAAAATTAAGAAGGGCGTAGTCGGTCGTCAAAACACATTTAAGGTTCTTGAAAGTCATTTAAATTCTAGCGACAAAACCTTATGGTTTCATTGTGCTTCTTTAGGTGAATACGAGCAAGGGCTTCCCGTTTTTAAAGAACTAAGAAAACAATATAAAGCGCATAAAATTGTGCTTAGCTTCTTTTCCCCTTCTGGTTATGAAATTCGTAAAAACTCACCTGTTGCAGACATTATTGTTTACTTGCCTTTAGACAGCAAGAGCCTTGCAAAACGATTTGTAAATATTGTTAATCCTGAACTTACCATTTTTGTTAAATACGATATTTGGCCCAATTTTTTAAATGAATTAAAAAGAAGACAGCTACGTGCTATTTTAATTTCGGCTGCATTTAGGAGGAATCAATCTTATTTTAAGTTTTATGGTACAGAATTAAAACGTGCCTTATTTACTTTTGAACACATTTTTACTCAAAATGAGACTTCAAAAGCTTTGCTTCAATCGATAAACTACAACAAGGTAACTGTTAGCGGAGACACACGTTTTGATCGTGTTTTCAGTCAACTGGAATTGGACAACAGCTTAAGTTTTATAGAGACTTTTAAAGACAACAAACCATGCATAGTTGCTGGTAGTACATGGCCTGAAGATGAAAATTTATTGATTAATTACATTAACACCTGCAACCATGATCATGTAAAATTTATTATAGCTCCTCATAATATAAAAGCATCACAAATAAATAACATTCAAGACAAACTGAACGTCGAATCCATATTGTATTCCAAAAAAAATGACAAACAGTTAAATAATGCTCGGGTTTTTATAATAGATACTATTGGAATTCTCTCAAAAATTTACAGTTATGCAGATATTGCTTATGTTGGTGGCGCCATGGGGCATACTGGCTTACATAATACTTTAGAGCCTGCTGTATTTGCCTTGCCTATTATTATAGGTTCCAATCACAAAAAATTCCCTGAAGCAAAAGCCATGATAGATATAAATGGCATGTTTTCTGTTTCCAATCAAAAAGATTTTAATACTATTTTAAACGAATTGATTCAAAATAAGGAAAAACGAATGTCTTCAGGAAAAAATAATGGTGATTATATTAAAAAAAACAGGGGAGCTGTCATCCAAATACTAGATTATCTGCGTATATAAGGTATTTTACCGATTAAATGTTAAAAAAATTAACACAAAACTCTTAGAATATACTAAAAGTTATTAAATTCGTCATTAGCATTTTAATACTCGATTAGTAATCAGTATTTTAATGCTCAAAAATAATTAACACTAAAAACAAAGAACAATGAAAAAATTATTATTAAGTACCGCTTTATTACTAGTACTAAGTTTATCTTTTACTTCTTGTAGAGATACTAAAAAAGCTGAAGAAGCCGCTGATGCTGCTGTAGAAGCTGCTGCTGACGCTACTGAAGCTGCTGCTGATGCTGCTGGCGAGGCTGTTGAGGCTGCTGCCGATACTGTAGAAGAAGCTGCTGGCGATGCTGTTGAGGCTGCTGGTGAAGCTGTTGATGCCGCTGCTGATGCTGCAGAAGGTGCTGCTGATGCTGCTGGCGAAGCCGTTGACAAAGCTGCTGATGCTGCAAAAAGCAAAATTGACGAAGTAAAGAAAGAAGCTGGTCACTAAATACCAAGATATCTTTTAAACAAAAAAGACCGCCATATGGCGGTCTTTTTTATTAATATGTATTTTGTTTGAGTAATATTAATGTTCAATCATCTCCTTCTATTTTTACGGTATTTCCTTTTAATACTGCACTGCTATTAATACTTTAACAGCTTTAAGTAACTGTTATTTACACCTATTAATATAGCATTATTTTCATCACTTGTATTTCCTAATCTAATAGGTTTTAATGCCTTTACATTTTCAGGTAAAAATATACCGCTATAATTTACAAGCCTTGGCTTAAATTCAAAATTATTTTGGCCCTCCATTAATAAACCTAAAGATGCATCTGCTCGAGTTGTTTCTATTTCAACATTAAGCTTATTTCCTGCAAGCAGAATGTCATTTATACCATCTTTATTAAAATCATTTATTACGATATTCTGAACTGTAGAATATTGTGCTGGACCTGGAAGCCTTTCAATTCTAAAAGACCCCTCATTATTAATTAAAAATATTGATTGAAACATATAAACTTCATGCTTTTGGGACGTGAGGGCTTTATCATCTAATATAGTTCCTATATCTGCAGTTGCAAAAGCATTATAGGTTGAGAATTTTTTAGATAAGCTTGGCAATTGCTCAGTTGAACACTCTTTGCCGCGTACTGGGACAATTTTATTTTTATAACCTCTAGCCAGAAAAACATCGTTTGTACCATTTTCATCATAATCTGAAGCAAAAACGTAAAATGGTTTATCCTCATTAGCTTTAAATTTATAATTCTCACCAAGGTTTCCCAATACAAAATCCACATCACCATCAAGATCAATATCTTTTGCCTCAATAGTATTCCACCAACCATTTGTTTTATTAAATACTGGTAGATCTTTCTTTTCAAATACACCTTCTTTTATTTCAAATAAACTAATAGGCATCCATTCTCCAACCACCAATAATTCATTTTTAGAGTCGCCATCTATATCTTGCCAAGCTGCATCTGTTACCATACCCACAAGTTCCAAATCTTTAGCAAATTTAGACGTAACATCTGTAAAAAGACCTGAGTTGTTTTGTAACAAATAACTTTTTGGAGAAGCTGGATAACGATTAGGAACCAACCGCCCACCAACAAACAAATCTAAGTCGCCATCATCATCATAATCCAAAGGCACTACACAACCACCACTGGATACTATTTTCGGAAAATCATTCGTCTTAATAAAATACCCTTTTCCGTCATTTAAATATAACCTATCTTGGTATTCTGGAGCGTTTTCAGGAAATTCACTACCACCACTAACTACAAATAAATCTGCAAAACCATCGCTATTTGCATCAAAAAATACCGAAGCGACATCTTCTAAATTTTTATCTTTAAAAAAACTTGACTGTTTACTCTCAATAAAGGTCTCATTTTTTCTTTGAAGAAACAGTTTACCGCTTTGATTTACCGCGCCTCCAATATAAAAATCCTCAAGTCCGTCATTATTAATATCTGAAACCGAAATACAAGGCCCTTCGGTTGAAAGTTTATGAGGCAACAATATTTGAGTATTAAAATCGTTAAAATCGTTTTCTTTATGAACAACCGACTTTCCTAAAAAAGCACGTTTGGCAATGTCTTTAAAAATAGGGGTATATTTCATTTCACCCACCTCTACAATCATGGCCTCGTTGTGATCTATAGTTGCAATTGTATTGGCCTTTAAGTTAGTTACCAGATTCACTTTTTTATCTGGCCAAACAACTTTTATAGAATCTATAGCTGTTATTTCACCTAAGCCAAAATGTGCTATGGGGTCTACTGAGGACAGGTAACCACGTACATTCTTTAATTCGTGATATTGGATGCCATTATTATGAAACACTGTGATTTTTGCACCCAATCCCAATGTGTTGTTTTTTGGACCTTTTAATTTTACTTTCAGAAAATTATTTCCAGATTTCTCAGAGTTATTCTCATAAACGAAAGCATTATCATTAATGTTATTTACAATTAAATCTAAATCGCCATCATTATCCAAATCACCAACAGCAGCACCATTTGAGAAACTAATAGCCTCTAAGCCCCATTCTTTTACTTTATCGAAAAACTTTAAACCTCCATCATTTTTATAAATATAATTATGGATTTTATTTTCGTTAAAAAGGTTTACTATATAATCTACATTTTCGCTTTTAGACCGCTGCTTCTTTTCTTTTGATTCTATATACTTTGAAAATTTATTGGTAGCATCTTTATCAAAAATATCCCGTCTAAAACCATTGGAAACAAACAAATCCCGTAATCCGTCGTTATCAAAATCACTACCAATACAAGACCAACTCCAATCGGTTTTATCGATACCTGCAAACTGACTTATTTCACTAAAAAAACCATTCCCATTATTAATTTGAAGCATATTATGCATATACTGATAATGATTACCTGCTTCTAAAATGCGATTGTAACCATCAATATTCATTGTGGCCATGGTTGTTTTTGCCCGCACATGATCGGATGATGTCATATCCAACTCCACTAGATCCTCATAACCATCGTTATTAAAATCTACCACATCTACCCCCATACCGTAAAACGCTACATGGTTGGTCAAAGATTGAATATTTTGTAAAAAAGTTTTATCACCCTTGTTTTCAAAAAAATAGTCACTCTCAAAATAATCGTTAGCAACGTATACATCACTAAATCCATCATTATTTAAATCGGACGTTGCTAAACCTAGTCCGTAAGCATAGGTTTGGTTTATTCCCGACTTTAGGCCGATTTCATGATAAACACCACCTACATTTTCGTAAAGCTTATCCCTATATAAAGGGCTTTGTTCTTCTTTACCTTTTTTAATAGCTTCATGAGAAAGAAAAAAACGTTTTGGTCGATTAATTAAGTACATGTCTAAATCATTATCATTATCCATGTCAAAAAAGGAAGCCATCATAGAAAATCCTGAGTCTGCAATACGATATTGTTTTGCTTGCTCTGAAAATGTATTGTCGCCGTTATTAACATAAAGCAGGTTGGCTCGCTCTTTGTCCGTACCTCGCCAACCACCCTTACAAATGTATATATCCAAGAAGCTGTCACCATTTATATCTACCATAACGACCCCATTATCCCAACCACTTCCACCACCAACACCTGCCGATGCTGTAATATCCTCAAATTGAAAATTTCCTTTATTTAAATACAACTTATTCTCAACTTGATTGCCTGTAAAATATACATCTGAAAGTCCGTCGTTATTTATATCCCCAATAGCAACTCCTCCGCCATTGTAAGCATAATTATAAACTATAAAGAAATTACCAGGATTTTCTTGTATGGTATTATTAAAGTCTATTCCTGTCTTTTTTGAAGACAAGCTTTTAAATAATGTTTCCTTTTCCGCAATAACAAACTCTTTTTTAACTTGTTCTTTTTTGCATGCAAAAAGTAAACATAAACCTAGTATACAAAACCAATATTTTTTATAACAAGTAGTCATAAGGATCATCGTTTATACAGCCTTAATTGGATTTAACTTCAATAAATTTGAGGATATCGTTATTATTTGAAACGATTATCATCTGCTTATCTCCAACTTTTATTAAGGCTAAATCTTTAACATCTTTAGGAACATAAAACCCACTTTCTTGAATTGAATATGATGCAAATGCTCCTTGCCCATTGCCTGCTAAAAACACGCCCGTACCAGCATCATTCCTAGGTGTTTCAATCTCAGATCCATATAAATTCCCTGCTGTTACAAGATCTAGATTCCCATCATTATTAAAGTCTTTTACCAATATCTGGTTAATATTAGATAATTGCACTTCGTTTGGTAACTTATGCAAAACAAATGCATCTCCTTTATTTTCAATATATGAAGTCGCAAATGTATTTACCTGATAGTGCAATGATGCTTCTAATTCTTCCTCTCCATACACATCAACCAGTGTTGCTTCGGCAAATTCATTGTAGGTTTTAAATTTTTCTTTAATTTCTTTAACCTGAGACGACGAACAGGAACGTCCCCTAACTGGATATTTCTCTCCTTCGTTATAGTAACTTAAAACGATATCCTTTTTATTATTATCATCGAAATCATTGAAATAAATATCGAAAGTTTCATCTTCAAATGATTTATATTTATAATTAAGCCCTAGGTTCCCAGCCACAAAATCGATATCACCATCATTATCAAAATCACCACTGGCAATACTAAACCACCAACCTGTTGTATCTTTTAATCCTAAATTTTCTGAAATTTCTGTAAAGTTCTTTCCTTGATTATTTTTAAAGACACGTATTGGCATCCATTCGCCTACCACAACAATATCATCCCAGCCATCTTTATCTATATCTTCGATACTTGCCGATGTAGCTAAACCTAGTTTATCGAATTCTGAGATTAAAGCATCTGTGACATCTAGAAATTTAATGTTTTGAGGTATGCTAACATTTTCCAAGATGTATGTTTTTGCTGGTGACGGATAATTACCAGGGACTAATCGTCCGCAAACAAGTAAATCCTGATCGCCATCTTTATCGTAATCAAAATTATAAACACGAGATCCACTGGCCACTATTTCTGGAAGTGCCTCCTTAGTTACTGATAAATTGCCAAAACCATCATTTTTATAAAGCCTGTCTTGAAGCCCCTTAGAATACGGTTCAAATTCATTCCCTCCACTAACAACATATAAATCTAAATCGCCATCATTATCGGCATCAAATATTAAAGAGCCCATATCTTCATGAATGGCATCATCATTAAAAATAAATTCTTTTTTATCAAATAGCCCCTCCTTATTTTGATAGAATAATCCACCTATTTGTCCCGAAGCACCACTAACATAAAAATCATCTAGCCCATCTTTATTTAAATCGCCTACAGATACATAAGGTCCAAAAGTGGATGTTTTATGTGGTAACAATATTTCTTTTGCATAGTCGTCATATTTATTTTCAATATGCGCAAACAAAGAGTCTAATATTTTATTTTCCGAATTAAAAAACGATTCTTTTTTTTGTGTTTTTTTATCATCATTTAAAGCTGCATCGGCATAATTAAGTACTAATGTCTTGTTAACTAGAATCTGGATCATGGTTTGTGTTTTACCATTTTGCCATTCAACATTTAAAGTATCTATTAGCGTTTCTTTCCCCATTCCAAAATGAAGCAACGGAGCCATGGAAGAAATATAGCCATGTTCTAAGCTTAGTTCTTGAAATTGCTTCTTTCCATTTGCTATAATTGTACATTTTGTACCTATTCCTTTAGGGTTTAAAGACTCTCCTTTAAATTGGATTGTAATATAATTATTGTTTTCTCTATTGTTATTCTCAAATATGACCGCTTTGTCATCAATGTTATTTAATATAATTTCAAGATCACCGTCATTGTCTAAATCTGCATAAGCAACTCCGTTAGAAAACCCTTCAAACTCCAATCCCCATACTTTATTTATTTTTTCGAACGTTAAATCTTTCGAGTTTCTAAAAACAAAATTATCTGTTTTCTCTGATGGCATTTTTAACGAGTTTTCAAGGCCATCAATCTTTTGCTTTCCTCCAAAAGCGTTAGTTGTCTTTTTAATGGCATTAAAAAAATCGGTGTTATTAATTTCTCTTCGGGTTCCATTAGACACATATAAATCTTTCCACCCATCATTATCTAAGTCGGCAAAAACAGGCCCCCAACTCCAATCGGTACTTGAGGTGTTTGAAATTCTAGAAATATTATTAAACTGGGGCGTTTTATCATTATTTAAAACACCTGTATTTAGCTGCATACAATTATGCATATATTGGTAATACAAACCAGAATTGTAAGTATCCCAGAATACCTGAGGGTTCATGCTTGCCATGTTTGCTTTTGATCGCTTATTTGTAGATGCATCCATATCGGCTTGGAAAATATCTAAAAAGCCATCGTTATTAAAATCGGCTATATCTGCTCCCATACCATACAAAGCGGTATGTTTCACAGATTGCTCGATTGTATTTCTAAATGTACCATCTCCATTATTTATATAGCAAAAATCTGCACTGGCAAAATCGTTACTAACATAAATATCTTTATAACCATCATTATTTAAATCACTTACACTAGCACTTAAAGTCAAGCTATACGACAGAACGCCCGCCTCTTTTGTCACATCTATAAACACCCCATTTCCATTATTTTTATATAAATGGTTAGAATGTTTTGATGACGCATGCCTTATGTGCTGCTTAAAAGTTTCTGGTTTTGTTTTAAAGGGTGTTATAGGGTAATTGGCTACATACAAATCCAGATCACCATCGTTATCATAATCAAAAAAAGTGCTCTGTGTACTATGCCCTTTATCAGCAATACCATATTTTTCAGCTTCTTCCTTAAACGTTACGTAGCCTTCATCATTCAGCCCTTGATTTATTAATAACTTATTTGGACATGTTTCTTTTTTACCAGACACGCTTAAATAGATATCTAGCCAGCCATCATTATTAATATCTATCGTGGTTGCACCTAAAAACCAATCGGTATTAGACAAGCCTGCATTTGCTTTTTCGGTAACATCTTCAAAAGTTAGTCCATTTTTATTAAGATAAAGTCTGTTACTAACCATATTACCTGTGAAGTACAAGTCTTGTAAATTATCATTATTAAAATCTCCAACTGCTATACCTCCTCCCATATAAATATATGGGTAGTTGAAATAATTTAAAGTATCTGATTCTGTTAATGTATTTTCAAAATCAATTCCTGACTCTTTAGAGCTTAATAATGTAAACTGTTTTTTATTAATATCTTTTGAGCAGGAAACTACAATAATGAGAAGGAAAAGACTCTTAAACAATTTCATAATGAAACTAATTTTTAGGGGATAAACAAATATAGAAAATCCTGTATAGCAAGGATACAGGGTTTTCTGATAAATCAAATTAATAAAAAACTAAACTAACAAATCTTCTTATAAATTTGTGTTACCCTGTAATTCTATGTTCGGTATTGGCAACAAATAGGTATCATTATCAAATCTCTGTAGATCCAACCATCTAGATTGTTCACCTGCCAATTCTACCCACCTCTCATGCTTAATAGCATCTAAGATTGCAGCGGACCCAGACACAGAAACATCTGGCAAAGAGACCGATGCTCTCGATCGTACTTCATTTAAAAAACCTAAAGCTACAGTTTCAGAGCCTCCTGAGCGTATTTCTGCTTCTGCCTGCATTAGCAATACATCTGCATAACGAAGTACTCTAGCATTGATACCACTATCTGTAGTCTCTGAACCTCTGTCATCTAAATTTTGATATTTTCTCCACGCTGGGTTATCGTCTGGGCCTATTGTACCAGCTGTAAATGTGCTCGTACCATTGTTATATGTATTTGTCATCGTACCATTATCATCAGCATCAATGGAATAGAAATTATCTGCATAACGAGTATCACCGTCTTCATATTCATCTAAAAGTGCCTGACTTGGCTTTACGTTGTACCATCCAGAGTATTCCATGGCTCTAAAAGATGTTTCTGAGTTCCCAAGACCATTCTGATTCCAAGAATCTCCAGCTCCTGTAGACTCATCGTAAAGCACTTCGAATATAGACTCATCATTATGTTCTCCTGCTACAGTAAAATTATCTCTGTAATTATCTACTAAGCTATACCCTGTTACATTTGTCAAAGCCGATTTTGCTCCTGTTGCGTCACCATTTTGCAATAATACTTTCCCTAATAATGCCCAAGCTGCCCCAGAAGTTGGTCTTCCAACCTCCTGTGTTCCTTTTGCTGGCAAATTAGTCGTCGCAAACTGTAAATCTGTAACAATAGCATTGTATACATCTGCTACTGATGATTTTGATCTACCCCCTTGTACTGTTTCTAAATCTAAAACCAAAGGTATTTCACCATATTTATTCACCAAATTGAAGTAAAAAAGCGCTCTTAAAAAACGCACCTCTCCTAATCTTGATGCTATTTCGGCGGTAGGTATGTTTTCAAAATTTTCTTCATTTACAATAACAAAATTACAACGTCCTATACCTTGATAATTATGTTGCCAAAATTGATTGTTTCCGTTATTTGCTTCATCTACATCTCGATTGATCATTTGTACCTTATCTGCTTCTAAATTACCTGCAGCATAATTTTCTCCAGCCACATTATCGTTAATGTAATATTGATATCTTGCGTAGTTACCTGTCTCTTGAAGGTAAGTATACGCTGCTGTTACTGCCGATTCAAGTTGTGCGCTGGACTTAAAAAATGTTTCAGCCGATAATTGATTCGGATTTGACAACTCTATATCTGATTTATCGCAGGAAATTAGAATTCCAATAACTACTGCGATACCAGTAAAAAAGATTTTAATTTTTTTCATGTTTTTTATATTGTAATTAATATATTAAAATGCTAATTGAACCCCGAAAATAAACGATCTAGGTTGCGGATATACCCCTCTATCTATACCAACACCTGCCGCTGCAGACTGTTGTCCTGGAGTCACCGTAGAACTTCCACCAATTTCTGGATCGTAACCAGAATAGTTTGTTATTGTAAATAGGTTTTGCCCAGTTGCATACACTCTAAATTTAGTAAAGGCTCCATTAGCCAAAGAAGCCAATGCAGATTGCGGCAAACTATATCCAATCGTTAAATTTCTAAGTTTGGCATAAGATCCATCTTCTATAAAACGGTCTGAACGGTTCACATTATCAGAATGATCTGCCGTAAACCTTGGTACCGTTGTATTTGTATTTGTTGGTGTCCACCTGTTCAACACAGCAGTTCCTGCATTAAACAAACGTGTCATCCCTTCAAGGTCATATAGATTCGTATTATAAATATCGTTGCCACTTACACCGCTAAAAAATAAAGTTGCATCGAAGTTTTTATAATTAGCTGTTAAGTTTAAACCATATGTAAATTCTGGAAACGGATTCCCTATTTTCACATTATCATTACTATCAATAACCCCATCACTGTTTTGATCTACAAAACGAATATCACCTGCTGCTGCATTTGGCTGCGCACTAGTATCATCACCCTCTTGAAACAGACCATCTGTTTGAAGTCCATAAAAGTAGAATAATGATTCGCCTTCTGTTATTCTGGATAAATTTTCACCTTCAAAAACAGAACTTTCTATAAAGGATAAATCGTCACTAAGTTTTGTCGCTTTATTCTTAGACGTACCAAGGTTTAAGTTTGCAGACCAATTAAAATCTTCCCCTCTATGGTTATAGCCAATATTAAACTCAAATCCTTTTGTATTTGTTGACGCACCATTACGTTGGGTAAAAGCAGCCCCTAAACCATCTGATGTTACATTAGGAATTGGCACAATAACATCATCTATATCATTATTATAATACTCAAAAGATAATGTAAGTGCATTGTTTAAAAGCCCTAAATCGAAACCTATGTTGGTCATTGTTGCCTCTTCCCATTTCAAATCTGGGTTCGCACTACCAAAATTAGAAACACCAACATTGTTATTTAATCCAACATAGCCATAAGTAGATATTAATCCAGATTCAAAAACGTAATCAGCAGATCCATCATTACCAGTTTTACCCCAAGACCCTCTAAGCTTCAAATTACTAATCGTATTAGAATCTTTCAAGAAGTTTTCCTCACTTAGTATCCATCCTAAAGACACTGCTGGGAAAGTTCCCCATCTGTTGTTTTTTCCAAATCGAGAAGATCCGTCACGACGAATTGATGCTGATAGCAAATATTTACCATCATAATTGTAATTAACTCTACCGATGTAAGAAATCAGACCATATTCAAAAAGTTGATTAGTAATCTGTCCATTCCCTTGAATTACTGGTACGGCATCTGTCAATGGATTTGAAGCCTGAGAACGATTGTTTCGAGCTGTGGTTTCGAATTTTTCTGCAACTGCCAATAAATCTAAATTATGAACCTCATTAAAAACAGTTGAATACGTTAATGAATTCGTATAAGTATCTGAATTAAATGTATTTGCTCTTTGATCTAGTTCTGCTGCTGTACGCTCATTTATACCTTCATCAAAAGAAGGACGATGAATATTTGTAGACAGCGATGTTCTCTCAAAACCATATTGAAACTTATAATCTAAGCCATTAATAATTTCGTAAGAGGCATAAAGTGATCCTAATATTTTAGTAATATCAGTGACATTACTACTTATGGTTTGAAGTCTCACTGGATTTTCCGCATCCGAACCATTATCTAAAGTAGTATCGGTTCCACCAAAACCACCTGGGTTATTCGCATTAAAGACTGGTGTATAAGGCAATGATTTAATCATGTGCTCTAACAATGTTCTATCTCCATTCTGTTCTTCGTTTTTCATTTCAGAATCCGCAATAGCCAAGGTCTCTCCTATTTTAAACTTATCACCTATTTTAAACTCACTATTGGCTCTTAAAGACGATCTATTAAACCCTGTATTAATAATAATTCCTTCCTGATCAATAAAACCAGCAGATATATTAAATACCGCTGTATCACTTCCTCCAGAAACACCTAAATTAGTATTATGCACAAAAGCAGTTTGAAATACTTCATCTTGCCAATCGGTGTTAAGTCTTGTAGATGCTTCGTCTGTAGTGTACCTATTAGGCAAACCATACGTTTCACTTGCAAATTGTCTAAATTGATTGGTGTCTAATAAATCTAAGGTCTTTGGAACACTTTGAGAAGACAAATAGGAATCTAGGGTTACTTTCGTTTTTCCAGATCTACCTTTTTTTGTGGTAATAATTACGACACCATTAGATGCTCTAGACCCATAAATAGCTGCAGTTGATGCATCTTTTAATACATCCATAGTTTCTATATCATTAGGATTAATTTCATTAATCCCCCCAGACACTATACCATCTATAACATATAATGGTTGACTATTACCAAAAGTTCCTAAACCACGTATTTGAACTTGTGGAGCTGTCCCTGGAGACCCTCCATTAATAACCGTAACACCAGGCGCTTGACCTTGCAAAGCTTGATCTGCCGATGTAACTGGCGTCCTATTAATATCCTCCGATTTCACTGAGGAAATAGCTCCAGTTACCAAACGTCTAGACGTTTTCCCGTAACCTACTACGACGACCTCACTTAAAGCGCTAGTGTCTTCAACAAGAACCGCATTAATAACCGTTTTTCCATCTACAGCTATTTCTAGTGTCTCATATCCGACATAGCTAAAAACTAATATAGCATTGGCATCTACATTAGTGAGACTATACTTTCCGTCAAAATCTGCTCCAGCTCCGTTAGAAGTTCCTTTCACTATTACATTAGCACCAGGCAAAGGACCACTAGAGTCAGAAATAGTACCAGTGATGTTTTGAGAATGCATAGAGATTCCCAAAACAAAAACTGCTAGAAAAAGTAGTTTTTTAAATAATTTTTTTTTCATAAATCATTGTGAATTAGTTTATTAAAAAATAATTTTTAATAATTTCATTAAATAAAGTAGATTTGTAATGAACAAAAATTATAACCTATTATTATTTAATGAATAGTTAACATTTAGTTTGTGATACAAATTTAACATCAAAATAAACATTCATATAATATGATTTTATCAAATAATAATATATATTTTTCACAATATCACAAAAACACACCTAATGCTAGATAACATACACAGAGAAATAACCCAGCTAACACCTGAAGATAGTTTTTTAGTGTTTGACCGGGTAAAAGACGATTTTGACTTCCCTATTCACTTTCATCCTGAATACGAATTAAACTTTATACAAAACGGAAAAGGCGTAAGAAGAATAGCTGGAGACAGCATTGAAGAAATAGATGATATCGAGCTTGTTTTTGTTGGCTCCAATCTAGTTCACGGGTGGGAACTACACAAATGTCAGAGCAAAAAAATTCACGAAATTACTATACATATTAATTACGACTTGCTTGATGAAAAACTATTAGCAAGAAACATATTTAAACCTATAAAGGATATGTTTGAAAAAGCCTCTCATGGCATTTTGTTTTCAAGAAAAGTTTCCTTGGATATGGCTCCACGGCTTATAAAACTTAGTAAAACTGATGGTATAGACTATTATTTGGAGTTTATATCTATATTATATGATTTAGCAAACTCGAGAAACCAACGTATGCTATCTAATTCTGCGACACAAAAAAAGGACTTTGAAAACAGTTCGAAAATAAAAAAGGTTTACGACTATATTCAAAATAATTTTGACAAAAAAATATCCTTAGATGAAATATCATCTTTAGTAAACATGACCCCAGTCTCCTTCAATCGATTTATTAAAAAGCGAACAGGAAAAACCTTTGTTGTCTACGTAAATAGCACCCGTATAAGCCATGCCAGCAAACTGCTTCTAGAAACAGATTTAAGTATTGCAGAAATAAGCTTTAAATGCGGATTTAACAACATAGCAAATTTCAATCGTATTTTCAAAAAAGAAAAAAACGGCACCCCTAGTGAGTTTAGGGAAGATTTCAATGCATGCATTAAACGTGTTCTATAAAACTTACCCTACTTCATTTGCTTATTTAAAAATTCCATAAACGACATGCATGCTATTTTTAAATAAAAAATAGTATCATTAATTGATTATAAAAGACAATTTAATACGTATCAATACCTATATTTTTGTAGAGTATATTCGTAAAAAGAATTATTTCAGCTTTTATTTTTAAAATAAAAAAGCGTTTAGCCCAATATATCAGAGAGAATAGCAAGATTCCATATGTTACATCACAGAACACAGGGATTAAGTTAAATTATATTGAGATACGACAAAATTTGTTCACAAATATGAATAAATAGTATTATTAAAGTATAAAATTTAAACACACCTATTTTGGTTTAATAACATCTCTAAAAAATATAAAAATCTGATTATTAAAAATTTAAACAAAACAACATCTTTATTATGAATATAAAATTTAAACTTATTCAATATATAATAGTAATAATAATGTTTATGGCTTGCACCGATAATCACAATGAAAAAACTATAACTTATTCTAAGATAGATTCGATCAATGAAAAAGTAGACTCCCTTATTAAAATAATGACTCTAAAAGAAAAAATTGGTCAGATGAACCAATATAATGGTTTTTGGGATGTCACAGGTCCTGTACCCGACAATGGTGATGCAGAGATAAAATATGAACATTTAAAAAATGGACTCGTTGGTTCCATGCTTTCCGTAAGAGGAACTAAAGCTGTTAGAGCGGTACAAAAAATTGCTATTGAAGAATCCAGACTTGGAATTCCATTAATTATTGGTTTTGATGTTATTCACGGTTACAAAACATTAAGTCCCATTCCATTAGCAGAAGCCGCTAGCTGGGATTTGGAAGCCATAGAAAAATCTGCTCAAGTAGCCGCCGCAGAAGCATCTGCAGCTGGTATAAATTGGACATTTGCCCCTATGGTAGATATATCCAGAGACCCGCGATGGGGACGCGTTATGGAAGGCGCTGGAGAGGATCCTTTTTTAGGAAGTAAAATCGCAGTGGCAAGGGTCAAGGGGTTTCAAGGAGATGATTTATCTGCCGTCAATACCATAGCTGCTTGCGCCAAACATTTTGCCGCCTACGGATTTTCTGAAGCAGGAAAAGAATACAACACGGTAGACATAGGAAACTCAACATTACACAATATTGTACTACCTCCATTTAAGGCAGCTGTAAATGCAGATGTAAAAACTTTAATGAATGCATTTAACGAACATGATGGAGTTCCTGCTACTGGAAACGAATATCTGTTAAGAAATATTTTAAAAGATAAATGGGACTTTAAAGGCTTTGTAATTACCGATTGGGCATCAATAAAAGAAATGGTTGTTTGGGGATACACAAAAGACAAAAGAGATGCTGCGAAAATGGCTGCATTAGCTGGTTCTGATATGGATATGGAATCACATATTTACGTATCCGAATTAGAACAATTAGTAAAAGATGGGGTAATTGACGAAAAGATTATAGATGAGGCTGCCAGTAGAATTTTGGCTGTAAAATTTGAATTGGGCTTATTTGACGATCCATATAGATATTGTGATGAAGCAAGAGAAAAGGAAGTTGTAAATAATCCAGAACATTTAGATGCCGTCCTAGATATGGCAAAAAAATCTATTGTTTTACTAAAAAATGAAAATGATTTATTGCCATTAAAAAAAGAAGGACAAAATATTGTTCTGATTGGTGCTTTAGCAAATGAAAAAAACAGTCCGCTTGGAAGCTGGCGAATTGCATCGAAAGATAATACTGGTGTCTCTGTACTGGAAGGCATGCAAAACTACAAAGGCAATAATTTAGTTTACAAAAAAGGTGCTGATGTAACTGTTGGTGACACTCAATTTGTCGACGAGCTTACAATAAACACCACTGACAAAAGCGAATTCAAAGACGCAATAGATGCCGCCAAAAAAGCAGATGTAGTTGTTATGGTTCTGGGAGAACATGGTTTTCAAAGTGGTGAAGCCAGAAGTAGAACAGATATTGATCTACCTGGAGTTCAACAAGAACTGTTAGAAGAAGTCTATAAAATAAATAAAAATATAGTTTTAGTATTAAATAACGGCAGACCCCTATCTATTACTTGGGCAGATAAGCACATCCCAGCCATTCTCGAAACATGGCAGCTTGGAACACAAGCAGGGCATGCCGTAGCACAGGTACTATATGGCGACTACAACCCTAGTGGTAAGCTCCCTATGACCTTCCCTAGAAATGTTGGTCAAATCCCTATATATTACAATCATAAAAATACGGGAAGACCTGTTAGAGACGCTTATAATCCCGACTTAGTTTTTTGGTCTCATTATAGCGATGTGGAAAACACACCTCTTTACCCTTTTGGTTATGGTTTAAGCTATACTACTTTTAAATATGAGAATTTAGCACTCGAAAAAACAGTATTTAGTATAAATGAAAATATCAATCTTTCTATTGATATAACCAATACAGGAAAAATGACGGGCAAAGAAGTCGTACAACTTTACATTAGAGATCTGGTTGCAAGTACAACACGGCCTGTAAAAGAATTAAAAGGGTTTGAATTAATTGAACTGCAAGTTGGTGAAACCAAAACTGTAAACTTTGTTTTAAACAAAGCCAGTTTAGGATTTTATAGCAATCAAGGGGATTTTATTACAGAACCTGGAGAATTCGAAATATTTGTTGGAGGAAACTCAAATACAACTTTAAATACGCGTTTTGAATTAAAGTAATCTTACCTTAAATACAATTGCAAAAGAAAAGAGTTACTTCGTATAAGCAACTCTTTTCTTTTTATAATAATGTCTCGTCCTGAAATAGCGTTACACTAAATTTTAAGTGTAATGAAAAACGACTATGTAAAGCGCACGCAGAGGGACTATACGATGTCCTTTAAACTAAAAGTAGTATCTGAGATTGAGTTTGGAGAACTCACAAAAAGTCAGGCAAAATCCAAGTATGGCATTCAAGGCGATTCCACAATTGGCAACTGGCTCAAAAAATATGGTAACTTTGATTGGGAGAATCAAAGTTACCAATCTATGTTTAAAACTCCAGAACAACGTATCCTAGAGCTTGAAGAGAAAATCAAGTTGTTAGAGAAGCAAAAGGCCCGAGCAGAACATCTGGCAGAACGGGCGGATAAGAAAGCAATCCTGTTTGATATGATGATCGATCTGGCAGAAAAAGAGTTTAATATCGCTATTAGAAAAAACTCCAAGCCCAAGTAATCGATATATATAGAGCAAACTATCAAGAGAGTATCTCATCGACCTGTGAGTTACTTGGGTTCAGCAGGCAGGTATATTACAGGTCTATCAGATCCAGACAAAAACGGCAGATCATCTCGGGCAAGGTTATAGAACTGGTACGATCGGTCCGTATGGAACAGCCACGAATCGGTACTAGAAAACTATACCATATTCTGCATGAACCTTTACAGGGATTAGGTGTCGGCAGAGATCGCTTATTTACTATTCTCAAAGCCAACAGGATGCTGGTTAAACCAAAGCGAAGTTACCATATCACTACCAACTCGCACCATAGGTTTAGAAAGCATAAAAACCTAATCGAAGACCAGCTTACAACAAGACCTGAACAAGTATGGGTAGCGGACATTACCTATGTGGGAAATCGACAGAACCCTATGTACCTATCCTAGATAACGGATGCATACTCAAAAAAAATAGTAGGCTATCACCTAGATAATACTCTCGCGGTTAAAGCTTCGCTAAAAGCCCTAAAACATCCTATCAAAAACAGATGGTACCCAAATTATAAGCTTATCCATCACTCGGATAGAGGACTGCAATACTGTAGCGATGCCTATCAAGAGGAACTTAGTAAAAATAACATCCAATGCAGTATGACCGAGTCCTACGATCCGTACCAAAACGCAATAGCCGAACGTATCAATGGCCTCTTAAAGCAAGAGTTCCTGCTCAAAGCCAAAAAAACGGATCTATTTATTATGAAGAAAATAGTCAAGCAAAGCATTGACATCTACAACTCTAAAAGACCCCATTTATCATGTAATATGCCAACACCCGAACAAATGCATAAACAAAGTGAAATCAAACCTAAAACATATAAAAAGAAAATCATAAAATAACAATTTAAAACAATTAACAATGACCTAAAACAACTATTCGGATGCTCTTCTGGTATTTAACTCTAAAGTTATTTCGTTTAATTTCTTTTGATTTAATGGATAGAAAAACATAAAGCCTGCCGCAATTAAAGATATTATTGCAGGAATCCAGCTCATCAACATCACTATTCCAGGAATGGCACCACTAATAGCAACGGCATCTTGACCATCATAATTAAAGTTTGCCAAAACAAAACCAATAATGGCACCTGCTATACCGCCTCCAAACTTTGTAGCAAACGACCCAGCCGAGTATATAAGACCTGTGGCTCTTCGACCGTTTTTAAACTCAGAATAATCAGCTGCATCTCCTAACATTACAAAAAACAACGTTGGAAAAATCGCTGCCAAAAATTCTGAAACTATACCAATGGTAAAAATTGCCCCTACATTATCGGGACCACAAAAAACAAGTAATGCATTCACTAATCCCGATAAAATCAATGCATAAATAAACAGATTTCGCTTACCTAGTTTCTTCCCTAAAGGTGCCGTTATTATAGCACCTGCAATCGATGCCAGCATTAATCCAACCAAAAAGCTTGCTGCCAATAATTGGTTGTTTAAATAATGGGTAAAATAGATAACAACAATGCCTTGTTTTATTGAGTTATAAACATTGAACAATAAACCCACAGCTAATAAAACCAACCACGGTCTATTAGATATTAAATCCTTTAAATCTTTCCCTAAATTACTTTTTTGATCTTTAGGTGGCGCAACCCTTTCTTTAGTTGTATAAAATGTTATGAACATAAAAATAGCCAAGAACACCGAAAGCAAATAAATCGAGTTACTATAACCTTGTTTTTGATCTATAATAGAGATTTTATCAGCGTCAATATTTGTTTCTCCGCTCACAATAAACGTATAGGGTTTATCAGCTTCTATAGAAAAACTTTTAGCATGTGTAGGCGTGTTCTCTTCCGCACTCATAGTTTTATCATCCCATGTAAATAAAGCGATACCAGCTTCTGTTTTTATATTGACATTAGGCACATCCGACGGTGAAGATACCTCAACTTTAAACTTCTCTTCACTTAGTTTATCTACTTTAATAGCAGGGTTAATATTTCCAAAATAAGCAACTAAAAAAAGTAATACACCTTGTACAAGCATACCTCCTCCAAAAGCCCCAACCATTCTAAAAGACCCTATACTTGTTCGCACTTTATCATCTCCTGTCATAACCGCCATTAATGCGCCATAGGGTATATTATTAGCAGTATAAATGAGCGTAAATAAAATATATGTAATATAGGCATATAAAACTTTTCCAGAATCACTTAAATCTGGGCTTGTAAAGAGTAATGAAAGAATAGTTGCCAACGGAATTGCTGTCCACAAAATCCAAGGACGAAATTTTCCATATTTAGACTTCGTTCTATCACCTACAACCCCCATCACCACATCACTAATACCATCACTAAATCGAGCTACTAAGAACAAGACCCCTACAGTTGCGGGGCTTAACCCAAACACATCTGTATAAAAAATGAACAAGAATGTAGCCACCCCTCTCCAAGCTATATTTGCAGCCCCATCTCCTAAAGCATATCCTATTTTTTCGGTTATCGAAACTCTATTTTTTATCATAAATATTGATTATATATTGTACTTATTACAAGCTTAAAGAAGACTGATTAGTCCCTATTTTTAATCAATTAATTTCAGGTTAAATTAACTATTCCATGGCTTGAATTCAAATACTTTTTCTTTCAAATCCGATATTATTCTTTCATTTAATCCTTTACTGTTCTAGACTAGGCACAAATACCCTCAAATTCAAATATACCAAACTACACTTCACGATTCTTTTCTAGATTAAATAATTATATTAAATTCAGCACTTCAATCTAAATCCAGATTATAAGAATGTCCCATTTATTATTAGAAATACTAAAGCATTACCATATTTTCGGACTGCTTAATTTATTTCTTTTATATATTTTACTCCTCTCCTATTCTGACAAAAAACTAACACTTTGGTACAGCACATTTGTATTATCCATTGTTTTAGATTTATTTAATTATGTTGGTTTATTCAATCTGTTTTTTTATTCTCCAAATTTTACACTAGCTTATCTTCCCTGGTCCGCATTCACACCAATTGCCCTTTATAAGTTCACCTTAATCTCACACAATATAAAGGAGGCATTTCACAAGAGCATATTTCAATTACTATTCTTATCCTTTAGTATCATGTTTTGTTATTTTTTTATAAAATCGTATTACATCTTATTGGGAGATTTAACTTTAAGAAACCGCTATTTCCTTACCGAAAACCCCTTTGCCCTTATAGAATATTGGATTATAAAAATATTCATAGTTAGCACTCAGATTATAGGGCTAACACTAAGTTATTCCATTATAAAAAAATCATCAATAAAGCCTAACAAAGACGTCTACTATCTATTTATCACACTTAGTACTATTGCATTTTTATCTATTATACAAATTGTCCAGGACTTATATTGGCAGCCTAATCGTATTTTGTCAGCTCCAAACAATCTGTATCTAACTATAATTACGACTGGAGGTCTAATAATTGCATATCGAAAAATCATCGGGATTGATTCTTCAAAAAGAAAAAATAGTCAAACAACGACCAACGGTAAATCATATGAGCTAGATTTTGAACGTCTTAAAAATATTGAAGAGAAAATAATCTCTGCAATGGAAGAAAAGCAATTATATAAAAATAGAAAATTACAGCTAAAAGACCTGAGCAGGGAAGTTTCAACTCCAGAAAATTACGTTTCAGAAGTTTTATCAAAACAACTTCAAACTAACTATTATGATTTTATAAATAGCTACAGGGTTCTTGAAGTAAAAAGGTTAATGAATTCTGAAAAACACAAAGATTACAAATTAATGGTCATAGCCATGGAAGCAGGTTTTAACTCAAAAACTACTTTTAATGCTGCTTTTAAAAAGAATACTGGACAGACACCTTCTGAATACAAAAAAAGTGTTTTTACAAAAAATTAATCCGTACGGCTAAGCCAAAACGAACGTTTATATTACCAAACCATACCTCTACTAACTATTTGGTTCGCCAATAACACTTTCGCCTTTATACTTTTGAGGCTAACCTAATTAGTAAATCATGTTTTTGTCGAATCTAGATCTTATAGTATTATTTGTTTATTTATTTGGAATCATAGGATACGGGCTATGGATGTCTCGAGCTAAATATAAAAATGCCTCAGATTATTTTTTAGCCAGTAAATCTTTACCATGGTGGATTGTTGGAGGTTCTTTAATTGCTTCTAATATTTCTGCCGAGCAAATTTTAGGAACAAACGGATCTGGTTATGCTATAGGTTTAGCTATTGGTGGTTACGAGCTCATGTCTGCTTTGACTTTAATTTTAGTAGCAAAATACCTTTTGCCTGTTTTTCTTGAGAAAAAGATTTACTCGATCCCTCAATTTCTAAAAAACAGATTTGATAATCGCGTACGGATATGCTTTAGTTTTATCTTAATCATCCTCTATGTTTTTATTAATATCTCTTCCATTTTTTATCTAGGTGGTTTGGCTATTGAAAATTTAACAGGACTCCCAATTCTTATTGGCGTTCTTGGCCTGGTTATATATTCGGCCTCTTTTTCCATTTTTGGAGGGTTAAAAGCTGTTGTATGGACAGACGTTATACAAGCTGTCGTATTATTAATAGGCGGATTGATTGCTGCTGGAGTTGCTCTATATGCACTTGGAGATGGTAGTGTTTTTAGCGGCGTTTCTAATTTATACAAATTTGCCCCCGAAAGATTCGACATGATTTTAGAAAAAGGTCATAAATATTTTAATAGTGTTCCTGGTATTAGTGTTTTAGTTGGCGGTATGTGGATTACCAACTTATATTATTGGGGTGGTAATCAATTTATTATTCAACGCGCCCTAGCTGCAAAAAATATAAAAGAAGCTCAAAAAGGAGTCGCTTCTGCTGCTTTATTAAAAATTTTAATGCCAGTAATAGCCGTTATACCTGGAATGGCTGCTTATGCGTTACAAGCAGACATAGGAAAACCAGATGAAGCATTCCCTTGGGTACTTAGTCAACTCGTACCAATAGGCATAAAAGGATTGGTTTTTGCCGCTTTAGTAGCTGCTATTGGGAGCTCTATTAGCTCGTTGGTTAATAGTGTATCAACTATTGCTACCCTTGATCTGTACAAACCTATATTTAAGAAAAATGCTTCTGAAAAACATCTGGTTAAAGTTGGAAAAATAACGGCCGCCGCCGCTCTGTTAGTTGGTATGTTAGTTGCTCCACTTTTAAGCATGCTTGAACTCGACCAGGCATTTCAATTCATTCAAGAGTTTACAGGCTTTATAAGCCCAGGTGCTTTTGTCGCCATTATATTTGGTATGTTTTGGAAACGAACCAGCCCAAGGGCAGCATTATGGGTCGCTTTATTATGTGTTCCTTTATCTTTAGGGTTATTTATAATGACTGATATACCGTTTTTTTACCGTATGACTATTTCGTTTGTTGTACTATCTACATTAACAGTATGCCTGTCTTATCTTGACAAACCTTATAACATCAATAAAAAAACAGATTCTAAATCTGCATTTGTGATTCTTGGAGCCATGCTATTAACGTCCATACCATTCACGTTTAGAATTTTTGTAAATGACATTCTACTTCCTACTTGGGTTGGTGCCATATTTTTATTTATGAATGTTATTTGTTTATATTTTATTTTCACAAATAAAACCAATAATCAAAAAGCTATTACCCTTGGTTCACAAATTTTTAAAACTGATAAATCTTTTAACACGATAGCCTTTATAATTATAATTATCCTTTCTTCTATCTACGGGTTTTTATGGTAAAAATCTGAACAAAAAATACAACAAGACCTTTTTTTTATTCATATATTATTCTAACTGCCTTTTATTCAAGCCGTAGACTTTATTGTATAAATTTATAAACATTTGATACGCTATTGTAAATTATATCTTGTCTATCAATTGTACTTTTACCTTCTCAAAAACAAAATAGGCTCCTTACAATATGCAAACCGAATTGTATAGGCCTTACACCTGTAATCGTAATATTCATAGAGTTTCAGACCTGACATTTTCTCTATAAATTATGGCATTACTAAATCTTTAACACTTATCTTGGTATTTATACAACCAAAAACAATATACTTTATAAATTCACAAGTATTTGATACGCTATTATAAATTATATCCATCGAAGTAAAATAACTTTACATATCATAAACCATACAAATTATCTCAAATTAAAATAATTAACAATAACTAAAACTTTGATAAAATATGAGGAAATAAATTACTAAACAGAAGGTATTATAAATTTTGTCAATAGCTATTATAAGAGTACCTAAACAGAAAGTTAGAAAACACTTCAACTGTATTGCAAAAGGCAAATTTAATGAACAACTAATATTAACTTAAAAGTATCTAAATGAAAAAAACAAATAACCAAAAGACACATGGTTTTAACATACTTCTGTTATTACTTTTGTCTATATTTTCCTTTTTAGGAAATGCCCAGACCTCTGGATTTACTGTAACAGGAACAATAACAGATGGATCTGGAGTTCCTTTACTAGGCGCCAGCGTAATTGAAAAGGGAACTTCAAACGGTGTTCAAACAGATTTTGATGCTGGTTTTTCCATAACTGTATCAAATAATAATTCGACTTTAGAAATTTCATTTATTGGATTTAAAACTGTAGAGGTTCCCATAAATGGACAATCAAATTTAAGTATTACGCTTAAAGAAGACACTACTGGACTTGATGCCGTAGTGGTTGTTGGATATGGTACACAAAGAAGAAAAGACTTAACAGGTGCTATTACCAGCATAAATGCTGATGATATAGCGCAAAGAGGTGTTACCAATGTTAGCGAAGCATTAAGAGGTCGTATTGCAGGACTCTCTACAACAGTTAGTAATTCACCTTCTGGGGGTACTAATTTTCTTGTTCGTGGAGACACCTCTTTATCTGGAGGTACAGCACCCCTAATTGTCTTAGACGGCGTGATTTATTACGGTAGTCTTTCAGATATCAATGCCAATGATGTGCAAAGTATCGATGTACTTAAAGATGCTAGTTCTGCTGCAATTTTTGGGGCACGTTCATCCAATGGGGTTATTATTGTAACGACTAAAAAAGGAAGAGGCAAATCTGTTATCAACTTCAGTTCATCTGTTGGTATTTCCAAATTAACAAATCATCCTAAATTTAGAGGACCTCAAGAATACTTAGATTTTAAAGTCGCTGCTTATGAGACTAATAACCCTGGCACTTCAGGGCCTAACCCTCAATTTTACAGAAACCCTACAGAATTGGATGGTATAGATATTAATACTTGGAGAAACTATGGTGCTGCAAACCCTGTTGACCCCAATACAACAAACAATGAAATTTGGTTTAACAGACTAGGAATGAGTGCCATTGAGCTTGAAAATTATGAAACTGGCAGAACTACTGATTGGTTTGACGAAGTTACTAGAACTGGTATTCGTAGAGAAAATTCGATAAGTATTTCTGGTGGTAATGAAAAAACATCACACTACTTCTCTTTAGGAAATGTAGAGAATGAAGGCTATATTTTAAACGACAAATTTGAAAGTATACGAGCTAGGGTTAACTTAGAAACTAAAGTAAGGTCTTTTTTCAAAATAGGTGTTAACGCACAATTTTCGAGAGACAACGGTCGGGGGTCTGACAATACAACCACAGCCAATGGCGAACCTTCTCCTAGTTTTTCACGTGCTGTAGTACAAAGTCCTTATGGTGCTAAATTTAATGACGACGGCACTATTCGTTTGGAACCCTTTAATGATGCATCTGGGATTAATCCTTTTTTCACCTCTACCTATAGTAAAAGAGATATAGAAGATGATAATTTAATAGCAAACATCTTCGCAGAACTCGAATTACCCTATAACATTAAATATCGTATTAATTGGGTAAATAGTTTTGGTTGGACACAAGATTCTTTCTTTAACCGAACGAGTCCTGAACGTCAAGGGTCTGGCGGCTGGAGAAGAACCGACAGACGTTATACTTGGAATATCGATAATATTTTTAGTTGGGAAAAGCAATTTGGAGAAAACCATAAACTGGATGCCACTATTGTTATTAATGCGGAAAAACGTGAAAGCTCAGGTCATGGGTCTACCAACTCTCAATTTGTGCCTAGCGAAATTTTGGGCTATAGTAACTTGGGCATAGGAAGTGACCCTAGGGTTAGCAGTTACGACAATGGTTATAGTGCAGATGGGTTATTAGGAAGGTTGAATTACGGATACAAAAGTCGATATCTTTTAACAGGCTCTATACGTAGAGATGGGTATTCTGTATTAGGCGCCAATAATAGAAGAGCTACTTTCTTAGCTGGTGCATTTGCATGGAACATTTCTGAAGAAGCCTTTTTAAATAATGTAACATGGATTGACAACTTAAAACTAAGAGTTTCTTATGGACAAAATGGTAATAGAAGTGATCTTGCATTATATAGCTCATTGGCATTGCTTAGCCCAGTTAATTATATTTATAGCGATAATGGAGCAGACAGCCCAGTAACAGGTCTTTCATCTACTAGATTAGGAGACTCCAACTTAAAATGGGAGAGTACAGAATCCTTTAACATAGGTACAGATTTTTCTATTTTTAATGGCAAAATTTTTGGTTCTTTAGAATATTACAGAGCAAAAACTACAGACCTTATTGTAAATAGAGCATTGCCTAGAATTACAGGATATAGCTCAATTTCCACAAACCTAGGACGATTAGACAATACAGGGTTTGAGGCGTCTTTAAATGCTACTATAGTAGACAAACCTGATTTTGCTTGGAATTCTTCATTAAACTACTCCACAAATAGAAATGAAATCGTGGAACTATACGGAGATATTGAAGATGTATTAGATGATAACGGGAACGTTATAGGACAACGATTGGCAGATGACCGTGCCAACAACTGGTTTATTGGTGAGTCTAAGGACATAAATTATGGCTTTGAAATAAATGGGGTCTATACCACAGATGAAGTCGATGAAGCCGCCGTTTATGGAAGACAACCTGGTGATTTTAGAGTAGTAGACCAAAACGGAGACGGTGTTATAGAGTCTATAGTAGACCAAAAGATTTTAGGGCAAAGAATTCCTAAACACCGTATTAACTGGACCAATGATTTCACGTTATTTAAAAACTTCAATCTTTCAATCTCTTTAGATAGTCAATTAGGTCACGAAGATGCCTATAGTGGTCACTTTGGTGGTGGTTTAGGGCCTAGTATTTCATGGCAAGCACAACGTCTTAATGGTTACAGCTTCCCTTATTGGACTCCTGAGAACCAATTAAACGATTGGGCGCGATTAGGTTCCAGAGCCAATGGTGAGCAATATTACGAAAGCAAATCTTTTGTAAGAATTCAAAATATAACACTTGGGTACACCTTCCCTAGCTCTATTACAGATTTACTTCATATAGATGCTTTAAGGCTTTCTGTTGATTTAAACAACGTAGCTATTTTTACAAATTGGGAATATTTCGACCCTGAAACGTATCGCTCTGGAGGCTATGGCCAGCCAACAGCAAGACCCGTACCTTTTATTGGGACAGCAAGATTATTAATAACATTATAAAAAAATGATCATGAAAAAATACAATAGTTTAATGTGTTGCATTTTGATGCTCTTAGTTGCTTCATCATGCTCGGAAAAATTTTTAGACGATACCGCAGATCCTCTTTCAGCCTTTTCGCCAAATAATGCTTATAACACACCCGAAGGTCTAGATGCTGGTCTTGTATCTTCCCGAAGATGGTTAAGAGATGGTGATTATAGTTCCATTCCTAAAATACGTACAGAGTATTTCTGGACAGATATTTCATATTCAAGCCTTCAAAACTCGGGTACAGCACGTGATGCCATTCTCACTTTAACACCATTCCGTAGTCCTTCACAAGGTGATACACGTTCTTACTTTCGTGGTCCTTATGCTATTTTCAAGGATATTAACACCGTTATAAATCGCATTGATGACCCTGAATACGAAAGTGAAGCACAGAGAAATGAAATTTTAGGTCAGGCCTATTTTCATAGAGCTTATTGGTATTACAGGTTAGTACATCTTTTTGGAGATGTTCCTTGGACAGGGCAAGAACTAACAGAACCTAGATTGGATTATGAGACCTTTACAGTAGAGGCTATTTTAACTAAGATAAAGGCCGATATGGAGTTTGCTGTACAGTGGCTTCCTGAAACCACCTTAAATGGAAAAGTAAACAAAGCTGCGGGCAATCATCTTTTAACTAAAATCTATCTGTCCTTAGGAGAATTTGATAACGCCATTGCTTCGTCTAGCGCCGTTATTAATGATGGAAAATACGCCTTAATGACCCAGCGTTTTGGCAACGGTCCTTTTGCTAACGATCCCGATTATGACGTTTTATGGGATTTACACCAAAGAGAGAATATGGACTTAAATGCAAATACAGAAGCCATATTACTAGCTATGGATGAAGTTGATGTTCAAGGATCATCATCATCTGGAAGTGGATCAGACCGTTATTGGCAACCTTTATGGTGGTTAATTCCTGGTTGTGAATACAACTTAAGCAATGGCGAAGATGAGTTTGAAGAAAAACTCGGTAGAGGTGTGAGTTGGGCAAGACCTAACAACCATTTTAACTACACTATGAAAAGTGAAGACCCAAATGATCGTCGATATAGTGATACCAATTGGTGGGGACTTGAAGATTTTTTCTACAACAAACCTACGGATGCTAGATTTGGACAACAAATTCAAATCGAGGATGTAGAAATAGACTCTATTAGTAGAATGTTTGAATTTCCACGTTACAAAACACACACACCTAGGTCACGTCCTGGCAACAATAATGGTGGGTTTAGACATTTTTATGTGTTTAGATTGGCAGAAACTTACTTATTAAGGGCCGAGGCATATTGGTGGAAAGGTGATATGCAAAGCGCTGCTAATGATGTAAATGTTGTACGCGCAAGAGCTGGAGCTAGTCAAAAAACTGCAGCAGATATAAGTATAGATTATATTATGGATGAACGTGCTAGAGAGTTATATACTGAAGAACCTAGAAAAACCGAGTTATCCCGTGTATCTTATATTTTTGCCAGCCAAAATAGAGACGGGTATTCTTTAGCAAACATTAGTGAAAAAAATTACTATTATGACAAGATGCAAAGAACCGCACCTGAGTTGTTCAGTAATTTACAATACAAAGATCAGGTATATCAAGTAGCTCCTTATCATATTTATTGGCCAATTCCTCAAGATGCGATTGATGCCAATTCATTGGCCCGTATTAATCAAAACATAGGTTATGTTGGAGCCGATAAAAATGTAACTCCTAGAACAGAGGTAACTGATGAGGATTAAAATTATTTCACATTTTTCATTATAAATTTAGTTTAGTTTAGTTTTTCAAATTCCGTTGTCTCTTCTCATTAATAAGAAGAGGCAACGTTTTTTTATGAAATATCCCAAGTGTGTTAGACAAGATTGTTTAGTTCAACCTAAATCGACAAACTACAATCTGATAATAAAACATTAATTGTTTTTAATAAAGAGAAACTAAATCATCTTAGTTGAAATGAAATCACTTAGCCAAGGCTAACGGGTTCCTTATTTACTAGTAGGTAGACAGGAAATTAATAGCACTAAAAAACTTTTACTTTTTGAATTCTATCCTGTCAAAAATAGCTTTTTAGAACTTATATTTTCTTCTCAATGATGCGTTTTTTTATATGCTTTAGGGCTGCATCCAAAAGTTTCTTTAAAACATCTGGAAAAATAGCTAGCTTCTGCAAATCCAGAAAGAAAAGCGACTTCTGTAATTTGAAATTTTTCATCATCTAAAAGTTGAGCAGCATATTTTAAACGTATCGACTTTATAAAATTATTTGGAGTAAGCCCTGTTAAAGCCTTTACTTTTCTAAATAACTGGGCTCTACTAATACCAACTTCTGTAGCCAACATATCTAGAGTAAGCTCAGTATTCTGAATATTATCTTCTACGAGTTCTTTTAATTTCATAATAAGCTTTTCATCTATAGAAGTCACCGTAACTTTTGAAGGCTCCAATATTTTCGAGTTTTGAAAGATTAAACGGAGCTTTTCCCTATTTTTTATAAGGTTATTAATCTTAGCAATTAATATTTCCTTATTAAAAGGCTTGGTTATATAGGCATCTGCCCCCAAGTTAATACCTTCTATAATTTGATTATCGAAAGCCCTTGCTGTTAACAAAATAACAGGAATGTGGCTAGTTTCAAAATTTTCTTTAATTCTTTTACATAACTCCGAACCATCAATTTCTGGCATTACAATATCACTTATTATAATATCTGGAGACTCTTCATTAATTAAATCTAAACCCTCTAAGCCATTATTAGCAGTAAACACATTATAATGATCTCCTAAGATTTTTTTTAGATACATTCGCAGCTCATCATTATCCTCAACAACAACTACAGTATATCTTTTTTCCGTTATTGGTAACAAAACTTCTTCTGTAACGAGAATACTGTCTGTTTTTTTATTAGCCAGATTTGAAACAACGCTTTTTTTATCTCTTAAAGTATCATGGTATAGATCATCATTTTTTGGTAAAACAATTACGAAAGAAGTTCCTTTTCCTATTTTACTTTTTATAAAGATAGAGCCAAAATGCATCTCTGTAAATTGCTTGACCATATACAGGCCTATTCCTGTTCCAGATTCAACACTATCACCTTGATAAAATCGGGTAAATATATGTTCTAAGTTTTTATTAGAAATTCCTGTACCATTATCTTTAACTTTAATATAGATATGATTTGTAAAACTCATATTTGTTTTTTCTCCAGAAATTTGTTTATAATTTCTCCTCCTAAAAGTTTTTTCCCGGTTATTAAATTCATTAACAGAAATAGACACATTGCCTCCACTGGTTACCGATTTAAATGCATTGGATAACAAGTTATATAGTATTTTCTCAATACTATCTGGGTCATAAAACATGGATATGGGCTTATCAGGCAACTTTATATCATAATAAACATTTTTCAACTTCGAATGGTGAATAAATGAAGCGCTTATTGTTGAAATGGTAGACACTATATCGCCTTGAATAATCTTCAATGAAAGTTTCCCATATTCAAACTTTCTAAAATCCATAATCTGATCGATAAGCTTTCTTAAACGATTAACATTATTCTTAATAATATCAAACAGATCTTTATTTTTATTATAAAACTCTTCTTGAAGCATTAAGCTTTGAAACGGGTCTAAAATTAGTGATAATGGCGTTCTAAACTCGTGAGATAAATTCGTAAAAAAGACCAATTTAGACTCATAAATTTCTTGGATCTTATCATTCTCTATTTCCTTAAATCTTAAAGAATTAGCATTATCTCTATTTTTTAATAAAATCCAAATAAAGGCTGTTATTACAAACAAAGTGGTAAAACACCATATTAGTATCATCCACCAAGTCTTATACCATACAGGCAAAACTTCAAGTTCGAAATTTAATTCTTGAGAATTCCAGACTCCGTCGTTATTAGTCCCCATCAATTTGAATGCATAGGTCCCTTTGGAGAGGTTAGCATAATTAATAGATCTTTTATGTCCTAAATAAATCCAATCATCATCTATTCCCGTTAATTTACATTTATAAAGATTATTTGATGAGTAAGGCAAATGCTGCGAGGAAAATTCAAAGCCAATATTATTTTTATCTGCAGCTAATTTTATTTTTTTCGCATAAGCTATATTCGTATTAAAACCCTCTAAAGTATCACCCATGCCTACTTCTTCTCCATTAATAATTAGTTTCGTTAATACCAATTTAGGCTCGAATTTACTTTCTTCTATGGATTGAGTCGTCTTTAAAACATTTATTCCATTAGCTCCTCCAAAGAAAAATGTTTTATTTATATTTTTATGAATACTATTTCCATTAAACTCTAAAGACTGTAAGCCATCCTCTAAGGTGTATTGTTTTTCTTCTTTAGTGCTGAAATCATAGGAAAGAATGCCTTTATTAGAACTAGCCCACAATACATTATTTATATCATCATAAAGCAACCCATAAACATAACTAGACTGAAGTTTTAAACTATTTGATAAAGGCTCTGAATTAAAATACGGCATTAATTGACGCTTTTCACTATCGATCTTACATAACCCGAAATTTGTTCCAATCATGATATCATGATCACTTACCTCTACTATTGAATAAGTATAATAATTTGCATAAAACCTCTGCCACTTTGAAGCAATATCAATAGAATGAAAACGAATAGCTTTTAAATGATTGGAAAGCGATAAGTCTTTATTTTTATAATCTTCTGGGTTTACATACACTACTAATTCGTTTGAAGTTCCCAACCAAACCCGATTGAAACTATCTAACATCATTGTATATATTATTTTATTTTTTAAAAGAGAACCATTTGGCAAATCACTTAATTTGCTTAAATGCTTATTTGCAGAATATAAATACAAACCGCTTGCAGCACTAATCCACTTGTTAGAATCATTATCTTCTAAAATTTCATATATATACTCATTTGGTAAAATATCTGGGATACTATTTTTAAATTCTTTCGCTATATTGTCTAAACTTCTATCAGAATCTTTAATAATAAAAATTCCTTTTTGCGTACCAATCCATATTCGGTTTTGTTTGTCTTGAATAATGGATGGAACGTAGTCTAAAGCATTACTTTTTGTATCTACAATATGTATTTGCTCTTTTTTATTTTCTGATATAATAAAAATCCCTCTTCCTCGGGTGCCAATCCATAAATTTTTATTTTGGTCCTCTAAAACGGCATGCGCATTTACAATCTCTTCCTCCTCCTCTGTATTTGCCTTAATACTATTTATAAGCTCAAATCTCTTTTTTTGAGTGTTTAAAATATTAACTCCTGCATAAGTTCCTATAACTATTACACCAGATTTATCTAGATAGAGTGACCTTATAAAATCATTTTTTATTGCGTTTTCAGAATTTCTTTCATGCTTATAGTTCTGCCAATCTTCAAATTTTCTATTGTATATAAAAAGCCCATTTCCCTGTGTTCCAATAATTATATTTCCATTTCTATCCTCTAAAAAATTATTTATCTTTTTTATAGGAGGCCAATTTGTATACAGCTGCGAAAGTGGAAAAGCAACATGTTTCAAGTTAGTTTTTAATGGGTTTTGTCCTAAATTCAAATAAAAAATAGCTTCGCCCGAAGCTATGAGCAGGTATTTCGATTTTGTTACATAGGCTGCATCAAAATTTGTTAATTTATTATTCTTATAAGTTGTTAAAAATATTTTTTTTGCTTGATTACTATTTGATTCCAAAAAAAACAAACCTAAAGACGTTCTAACAAGACATCCATCGTCTACCTTAAGTATTTGAAGTATTTCAATAGTTCCTGTTTCTTTATTGAAATTTTCAAAATCCACATTTTTAACTTCAGAAACTATAGAATCTTTTATAAAAATATTTAAAAGTTCATTTTTAGTGCCAACAAGTATATTATCGTTAGAATTTACATTAAGACAAGTTATATTGTTGCTATAACTAGAATCGTAATCTGAGGGAAAAAAATAAGTCAGTTTCTGGGTTTTAAGATTTAAGACATTCAACCCATTTTTTGTTCCAACAATCAGATATTTTTTCAACTTTTCTAAGTCTGTAACCCAAGGATTACTAAGTCCCGTTTCGTTATTAAAAGTTGTTGTAAATATTTCGAAATCATACCCGTTATATTTGTATAGGCCGTCCATTTTACCGAACCACAAAAAGCCTAGATCATCTGTCAGAATTGACGAAACTGTATTTTGAGTAATATCCGAATCGTTAGAAAGCGTGCTTATATTATAATCAAAACTTTGAGAAAGCGTAAATTTGGGAGTAAAAATCACTGTGAATAAAAAAAACAAAAAACGCATCCTACCATTTCTTATTTCAAAAAACGGAAACGAATTCCTGTGATTTTCTATAAATTTAAATCCCCTCACTAAGCGTATTATCACTTAAACAATAAATTATAGTTCTTTTGTTAAAAATATGCTTTTAAAATAGACACTAATAGTATCTCCTTCATTATTTTTTAACTAGCGCCCCAATCGTTATTTTTTTCCCTATTCTACTTTGATAAAAAAGACCTTTTAAATACACTCCAAATAAATTATCTAGCACCTATTTCCTCAGTTAAACAAGCAACTATAAAAAGATGTTTCGGGAGTGTTTTAAAAAGTCTAATAACTAACTCAAAAAAACACATTATTTTATGTACTAAAAACATACATAAAAATCTTGTGTCTATTTCAACTATTACAAATCTACAACCTATTTGAAATTAGTTATTATGTAAACGTATCAAATACTAGTAAAATAATATCAAAAACATTGATTTTTATCTTAGGTTAAACTAAAGATCAGTTCGACATAAAATTTATAAAGAAATAGACAAAAGTTCAATAAAATAAAACTTGTCACCTTGAGCGCGGTCGAAAGGTTTTAAAAATTCAGTTGTTTTAATTAGGTTTCGACTGCGTTCAACCTGACATTTGAATATAATTAACTCATTTTCATTTAAATAAAACTAAAATTGTGTCGAACTCACGTTACTTAATGTTGATAGCATCTGCCGTTGGTATTTTTTGTTTTACGTTTACAACGTGAACCAGCTTTTGTTTTTCCAGTACATTGTGTCGCTGTAGATTTTTCTCTAACTGTATTTTCTTTATTCTTGCCCGTCAAAGCATGTGAACTGACCTTATCCTTTTTTATATTCTTTTTTGCAGGCCTACAAACCAAACAGGCAACGTATCCTAACGACCTTGCTTTTTCTAAAGTCATCACTTTTTTGGAATACTTAAGGTATCTACAACTTTCTTTATGGTATTTCTCTCCTGTTTTTGTCGTATAAACAGTTTGCGACGAAACATTTGTAGCAAATGCCAGAACAAAGAAGAAGAATACTGTTCTTAAAATTTTCAATGTTTTATTTTCTTCTTTTTATTACTTCGCCATGTCCATGGTGCTATAGCATTCTTATCTATCCATAAACCAACTCGATTTAATTTAGCTTTATCCTCAAGGCTTTGTAAAATGGTATCCTTTGAATACTTAACATAATGCCAAGCCAAGCCATGTTTTACCAATTCATAACTTAAATTTAAAGAATCGTCGTAGATCACATTGGCAATATAACGCCGATACCTATCTTTCTTTAAAACATGGATTGCAATCGTTTTACTAAATATAGCATCTGCTACAAACTGTTTTGCTTTTTTAGAAAAGGGTTGCTTTTTCTCGGGACAATCAATATTGGCCAAGCGGACTTTTATAAGTGTGGAATCTTTGATTAGTAGCTTAAAGGTATCTCCATCTGTAATAGCAACAACTTTTCCTATAATCGGGTCTTTTTTTGCATGATTGTAATTAGGATGAAATAGTAGCGATATTAAAAATAAAAGGGCTAAACAAAATTTATACATGAACCAAGCATTATACTTAAAGGTCTAAGTTAATAAAAAGTTTTACTACTTAGTTCATATAAAAAGTAACTGTATTTAGAAGTTGTTCTTCAAACTGATAAATATCATCAATGGATTGAATCACTTCTCTTTTTTCATTTTTATCTTCATCAATTAATCCAATATATTTTGTACCAGTATTTAAATGCAATCTACATAAAGGTTTACGGTTATTATCATCTAATAAGATTCCAAAATAAGATTGGGTATCACGATGAACAATTCTATGAGTTGGAAGTTTTCTCCTTAAAATGGCTACTACAATCCTAAACCCTTCCAATTCTTCTTCTGTTGTGATTATTTTACTTTGATCTTCTTCTTGTTCAACAACATCTTCTTGTTGCTTTTCCGCCTCTTTGTTAAGTGCTGCATTAAGACGATTGTTAACCTTGTCGCTAATCGTTTGATTAAACGCCTTATGAACTAGCCCCGTAAATTCATCCATTATTTTCTCTGTAAGTCTTCCTGAATATACTTTGCTCGCAAATAACTTCACAAACCGCCTTGACGGCTCTGTTAATTCTTCCGAAATACTCTTCTTGATTTCTTTAGTATATTTTAATGAACTTGCATTATTCACAATCTTGGCAACATCAAAATTAGATTTGTGGAATTTTGAGATTTCATGAATTTCATTGTCTTTTATATTTGTAACATCAAACTCTAAAAAGGGTTTTTCATCCATTTTATTTGTCTGTTCCAAATCTGTATAAAAACGATAGTTAATACCATTAGTTAATAATGCAAAGCGTGTTTTTGTAGCGTGAAAATATCTGAAAAGTTGAGAATTATGATTATCTAGATTTTCTTTCCAGTTTTTGCATTCTACAATCAAGATTGGGGTATTATCTTGAAAAATGGCATAGTCTACTTTCTCTCCTTTTTTCAATCCCAAATCTGCTGTAAACTCAGGGACAACCTCTGTTGGATTAAAAGTATCGAATCCTAAGATATTAATAAACGGTAGCACAAAAGCATGCTTTGTAGATTCTTCGGTTTCTATTTTATCTTTCAACTTACTTATTTTTTCAGCTAAAGTTTTTAGTTGGTTTTGGAGTTCCATATTGTATAGTTCTTTCTTTTTTCTTGTAAGGATATTTATTAGCAACGGCACTCTGCCCTATCCACATAAGTTTTATTTTCATTACTATTGTAGTAATAACAGCCTCCTTTTGGACCTGTATATAAAGTGTTTCCATTATGAGTACCACATTCCTGTTCTTCAGTTGTATTAGGGTCTTCTGCACAAGAACCAAGACATAAAATACATAAAATTAAAAATATGCTTCTTTTCATTTTTTATGGTTTAAAATGTATGACAATCCTTTGAACAATAGTAGCAGCCGTTTACTAGCGTGTAATGTTTTTTTGCCTCTTTTACTGCATCATGACAATTATTAAATTCTCCCAAGTGTTTTCTATTCTCTTCTTTAGGCAAAAAAGAGCACCCCTCTTTATGCACTTCGTGATCTCCATTTAATTGAGCATTTTTATTTACGTAATAACTTGCCATGGCTTTGTTTTTAAGATTTAACATTTCAAACTTAAACTCATTGAAAAAGAAAACCTTACGGTATTCCGTAAGATTCGATTAAACATTCAAATATTTTTCTTAAAAAGGCCCCACATATGCCCTATTTGAAAAAACAGAACCACTTTTATTATTTATCTCAATTTAATTCTGTAGAGCATTACACAGACTGTTTTCTTTATTATAATGAATTTTAAAAATTGAATGATTTATTTCTTCTTCGTTGAAAGTTTGATTAGTAGATGAAATTAATAACATATTGCTATTAATTTCAATTATGTGATAATTAGGGTTGCAATTTCTAATTCTAAAGATTAAAGATTTTAACCCTACATATAATCCCTCTCGCTTAGTTTTTTTGTACACATAATTTGAGCACGACAACCTAAATAAACATTTTCTTCGCCTTTTCTCAGGAATAACCAGCCAATAAGCTTTAATTAAGGCTATAAGCAAATACTTCATATATTATTTAGTAAATACGATCATCTGTCTAGAAGTGTTATAACCTGGTTTTGCTCCGAATCCAAAACACCCATTATCGGGCCGAATAAATGTTGAAACACTTTCTAACCTTACATATTTCCATCCTTGTCCTGAATGATGTTTGATTATTTCTTGAAGCTGATTGGCAACATGTGCCGAGCTCCCTTTTTTAGGATCTATTGATGCGACGAATGGTACTACCTTATATTCCATAATTTTATAAATAATTTATTTCAATATCTTGTATGTCTAGTTGAATAGCATAATCTACTCTAGAAACACCACTAAATCGCTTTGCTTTTCTTAGGTCATTGATTATAATATTTATTGCATTTTCTCGAGATACTTTATCATTAAATAAAACGTTCCAAGATGTTGTTAGTGTTTTTATTTTAATCCATTTTTCTTCTGTAAGGATTCTATAAAATTTTTCTCGGCTTTCTTTTGTAGCGTTCGACAAATCTATAGTCACCAATGCTTTATATCCCATTATTTCTCTTTTTAAAATTTAATACGTCAAACTTAAACTCATTAAAAAACAAAACCTTACGGAAAACCTCATATGTCCATAAAAACAAAAAGCACGCTTTTAAACGTGCCAATTGCATGTATTTCCCTAATAATTATTGATAGCATTCCAAAACTATCATCATTAGACCATAGTTTTTATACGGAAACCCATAATTACTTAAAAAATTTGATAATTAGTTTAGATCAAGCCTCTGTCTATAGCAATGGCTACTAACTGTTCGGATGTATTGGCATCGAAAAGAACTTTTAGCTTGTTAATGCGTTTTTCTATACTACTTAAGCTTCTTGCTGGAAGATCTTTTTCTTCAAAGTATAGCGCTATTTGGTCTCTTTTTAAACCTTTAGCCAGTAATTGCAACAGTAATTCATCATATTTATCTGTTTGAGAAATATCGTCTGCACTACGAAGTAATTGTGCTAAATTATGTGAATAATAGACACCGCCATTTAACACGGCATGGACGGCCTTAATAATTTCTTTAGACTCTTCTCGCCCTTTCTCAACGTAAGCATTTACCTTAGAGCCTTCCAATAAACTTTTTATTTTGCCAATACGATGCTCTACCGAAAATACTATGATGTTCAATTCTGGTTGTAGATCTCTAACCGCACTTATTAAGGCTTCTCCAGATGTTAATGTTCTATTTCGATGACCTTCCTTAAATGACAAGTCCGTTATTAAAAGATCAAATGGTCTTTCTGTTTTTAAAGATGCTTTTATTTTTAAAAGTGCATCATCACAATATTGTACCGTAATTATCTCTTTAATTTTTAACTCTTCAAGTATATTTTCCAGACCTTTATGAATTGAGTTCTGATCTTCGGCAATTAAAACTTTTTGAAACATGTCGAAATATTAACTATTAAATTTTAATAAGGCCTTAAAGCCATTTCCTTTTGATGTTATAAAGTTAATGCTTCCTCCAATGCTAGCAATACGGGATTCCACATTTTGCAGTCCGTTTAGTTTAACATCCTCAATTGAAACACCAATGCCATCATCTGAGTAGAGAATCTCTTTTTTTCTACGGTCTTCCTTAAACACAACGCTAACTACTTTGGCTTGACTGTGCTTCTTCATATTAACCAATAACTCCTGAACACTTCTAAAAACAGCCATTTTTTTATGATCTGGAACTTTAGACCAATTAATAGTATCAATATTATTAGTAATTATTTTTGTGCCTTTACGGTTGTGCTGAATCAAAAGATGTTTAAGACTTTCTGAAAAATTGATTAAATCGATACTTGCAGTTTCTGTCGATATATCACGTGTACGAATGTAAAGGTCTTCTAAATTATTCAATAATGCTGTTTTTTTATTTACTGGTACCTCCAAATTATTTTCAACAAAACTCATAACATCAGACATATCGTTTGCCAGTTCATCATGTACTTTTTTAGACATACGTGTTTCAGCCGTATAAACTTTCTTGATATTGTCCTTTTTATGTTTAGATTTTAGGATAAAATATAAGAATATGGATAGCAATGAAATAAAACTCGCTATTGATAAATAGAGAATTTTTAAACTCTTCTCTTTTTCTTTTGCAAGCTCATTCTCTTTTGCTATTTTTTCTTTTTCTGTGTAATCGTACTTCATTTTAGCATATTTATTCTCTTGTATTTGTTTTGCTAATGAAATGCTATCCACAATTTTTATATACTCAACACTATTTCTGTTTTGATTTAAATCTATAAGACGTGACAGGGCATCTTTTATAAATGACGGGCTATTAACCATCTTAGCTATCTCATAAGCTTTACTAGCGTAGTCTCTAGCTATTTTTAAATCTTCTTTGTCTTTATAAAACTCAACCAAATGCTTATAGCTTGCATAGATTCCATGATTATCATTTATTACCATTCTTAGTTCCAGTGCTTCCTTTAATTTATCTAACCCCTCAGGTTTATTTAGTTTCGATTGAACAAAACCCAAATTATCTAAGGCTCTAGCAAGTTGCTTTTTATCGTCCTGTAAAAGACTATTCTTATAAACCTTTAAAAATTCATTTTCTGCCAATTCATATTGATGCAATCGGATGTATACCAGTGCTTTGTTATTTTGGATAATATTGATATCTTTTTCAAGTTTAGCTATTTTAAACCCTTCATCATAATACCTCATAGCCCCCTCATAATCTAACAATGCCATATAAATTCGCCCTAATTGATTGTACAAGCCAATTCTATGGCTTATAGCATTTTCAGACTCTTTTACAGATTCCAACAGTTTTAATGCCTCTACTACTGATATCTCTCCTCCGAAATAATCTCCCAATTCATTTTGTATAATGGCTATTTGTCTTAAATGCTTAATGGCAGATATAGTTTCATTTAATTTAATACTCTCATCCTTTTTTCTTTCATAAAAAGCGTATGCTTTAATAAGACTTGAATCTGTTGAAGGGTTATTGGCCATCTCGTAATAATAGCTTAGGCTATCTATTTGCTGACTATGGATTAGGGAAGTAGCAAATCCATTTTTTCCAAAACAAAAAAAGAGGAATGATAATATAACATATTTCATTCCTCTAATGTAATAACTAATTTTTATTTAACAATCAACCTAGGTTTGGCGGTGGTGGTGGAATATTCCCTCCATCTCCACAACATTCAGGTTCTTCTGTTTGATATACATCTGTTACACTTTCTGGTGCACATGATGTAAAATTCGCTCCAATAAAAAGAAATACAAATACATATAAAATGGTTTTCATTATTTTAAAGTTTTGTAAAGAGGTCCCCGTCCAAGTCTTTACTCAGATAATTTTGTTTACAGCAACCCCTTTGGGTTAGTAAATTTTCTTATTTTGGGAAGTGGAAAGTGTATCATGATAACTCATGGCTACTTCCCAAGGCAACCATTTGCATGTCACTTTACGGTTTTCCGCACGAATCAGTTATGTACATTTGTTATGTTAGCAAGGCATAACCTGAACTGATTCTGGAGCGAATTACGTGAGGTTTTGAAAAAATACTATTGACACACCCATGTCAACTTTTTGTCAACTTTTTGACACGCCAACAAATCACACACAAGTCATTAACCTACAACACATTAAACCCTTTAAAACTGTAAAATTGTGGAAATAGGTAAAGAAGAATTAATTCAGGAATTATTAGAATTAGTATTCGAAAAAGCTATAAAAGCATCCAAAAAAACGAATGCATATGGTATTTCAAAGTATCTTGAAGAAGTATTAAACTCAAAAATTGACATTAGAACATTTACAAGATATTTTAATGGCTATTATTTAAACAAAGAGAAGGAACAGAAAACTATTAGCGAACACAATCTGGATATTTTGAGTGAATATTTGGGATATGAGAATTATAAAAAATTTGAATTAAACAGGGAATGTGAAATTGAAAAGAAAGTATTAAGGAGAGAAATTATAGATATAAATAAAAAACTAAGTAAAATAAAAAGAATAGGACTTTTAAGCAGCCTCGTTTTATTAATAGTAGCATTATTATTTATTTCAAAATATTATAAGAAGAACTGTATGATATGGGTTGATGACCATTATGAGAAGATAAGGTGCTCAGGTCTAGACAATGAGAAGGGGTTAAATGAGATTGTATTAAAAAAATTCAAGAAGATATGTGCTTGTAAAGATTCTATTTTTTTTAAAGATGGAAAACCAATAGTTCATTACACAAGGCATGATAATAAAATTGAATTCTTTACAAGTGATGGAGAGCACCCTTTATTTGAAGGTGTGTATACCAATCCTATTACCAGAACTATTATAGAATCCAGAGTTAAACCATGTGATTCTACGAAAATGAACAAAAACGAATTAGTAGTAAAATAAAAAGGACTGCCTTAAAATATTTATAATTGAGTATTGGAGGCTCTTCAACTGCACTCAATGTGACACTTGTCGAAACCAATTGTAGCCCATCAATAAGTTAACATAAGGACCACTGATAATGAGAATCTTACATTTCATCTAATGGAAATCGTTGTCTTTCAGACGAAGAATGAGGAAGAACCTACATTAAATGAGATTTCTCGTCGCTCGTCCCTCTCTCTGTCGAAATGACATAGTGCTAAAAATCAATAATACATATATTAAAAAATCAAATCAAGTAGTCTAGTTAAGTCAAAGATATTCAACATGCAATAATACCATATAACAGCATATTTACTTTTGAAACATCTCTTTCTACTTATTTAGAACAATCTTTATTTGTTCAACGGGATAACTGCACTTATTAAACTAAATGCTATCAATATGATAGAGGCAGCAGCTGCATCATATAAATTTGGAACTAATTTCATTCCTGTGGTTACATAAGCCCAAATAACAAAAGCCAGACTGGAAACTAAAAGATGGTTTATTTTGGGCTTTCCTTTTATTGCATGCCTATTTAAATATATGGGTGTTAAAATAAGGCACATAAAAAATATAATCCAGATAATATATCCGCGAACATTTGTATTTTCTACCAATGGTACAAATCCAAACATCGCCAAATAACCTGCAATAATTTCACTAGGAATTAATCGGGAAATTTTTTCAAGATAACTGTTTACTTTATTGCTATCCTGTGAATCTTCAGAAGCATCTGACTCTTCGGGAGTCACTTTTCGATTATCTTCACTAAACACCTCTTCATCTAACTTATCAATATTATCAACAACTTTATCAGATCGCTTGGAATAAGTATCCTGATCGGTTTTTTTTGATTTTTCATAAAATAATCTACTCATGATTGTTTCCTTTTAAAAGTTAGTATAATTGATTAATTATATAAATAATTATCAGGGTTTAGCTGGGCTATTTTCACAAATTCATCATCGGTAAGGTTACCTTGGGTCTGCACAAGAAGATTCTTTTCGGCTTTATGATTTCTCACCACATAAAAGTCTGTACCAAACAGTACCTTTTGTCCTAAAACAGGGTGGTTTATTGTCTGTCTAAGCAAATCAAAAACACCATCATCATGTAAAATATAACTAATGTCTGCATATACATTTTCATGCTGCAACAGCATACTACATATAATAGAATACCAGTCAACTTTTTTCCAACAATCTTCAAGCTTTGTCCAACTTATATCTTTTGTATTGTCATCGGTATACAAAAATTCAATGCCATGGTTTGGGTTTTTAATTAGTGCATTACTATAATGATAGCGATCTTTTTCAAGATACTTCTCCCACTGATCTTCACCTCCAAAATGCGCTAAGCAGACCTTAAGGTGTGATAAGTCACGCTCCATAGGCGTTTCTAAATCTTTATAACCAAATAGATCTTGTATATCTTTACTACATGTACTAACTTTAATTCTAAGCAACTCTTCTTTTAAAAGTACTAGGTAATTTAGTGGGTGCGTAAAATTAATCGAGAAGTCTTTATTTTTAGATTCTGGCAATAGTAATGCATCATACTTAGGGTCTGTATTTCTGGCATATTCTTTAAAAATAGGATGCTTATCCCAATCCGTTTTTTTACGTCCTCTATAAAAGATAGTCCCTTTAATACAATGTGTCATAATAGGAATTTTTCTATCTGCAGCATATTTCCAAAGGGGTAATATGGCTTCGTCAAATGGATAATACCCTAATGCTGGATAAATTTTAAAGCCATTAAATTTATAATCTTCTATATAGGTTTTTATAAAACAGTCCTTAAGCACCACTTTTCCTGTCTTGAATTTTGCTGTATCATAAACTAAATAATCAGGTTCATCAGGAATTCTTCTAGGCTCTACAAACACAAAAGGCAAAATAAGATCTTTATTGACACCTTTGATCTTCATATCTGCAAGTTCTTGCATTTGATATCTATAAGTGCTCTTAGGTTTTAAATTCCCAGCATCCATATACTTCATATCCATAGGCAATACAACAAACTTGGTCTTGGGTGGATACTGATCTTTTAAGGCTCCAAATATTCTACTCTGGTCTTTATATAAGGCAAACCTACCTAATAACAGATAACGATCTATGAGATCTTTAGTCATCTTACCAGGTAAGATACCAACCAATCTAAAAGCTCTTGTCGCAATAAAAATTATAAAATTACGACCGCTTTTCACAAATAAACCGACTATGACTACTAATAAAACCTTTATATAAGGGTTGGTTATAGCTAATAACAAATAGCTTTCTTTCATCCAGCCTTCTAGTTTCAATATATACTTTAGAATAATATATTGTGAGGGGTCTGTAACAAAAGAAGCTAGCCAATTGAATACAATAAACAGGGCGTGTATTGTAATTACAATTTTAATAAGCTTAATGCCCAGTGATAAAATTTTTCTATGTTGGAGCCAAATATTTAATAACGTCCAGTAACGTTTTTTTTGACGCGCTTCTCCCGTATACTCTTCACTCTTATTTTTAACGCATATTTTATACAACTTGAGAATAAGTGGTGTATAAATTAAAAAGCTTAGCCACCTGGGAACAAACGTTTTTGCTAAATATGGAGGCACATGTTCGCCTTTAAAAATATGAGCATGGCAATTTACTACTGGTTTTTCACTTATTAATGGCATAAGGCTTTAATAATTAATTTATCAATTACAATTCTATTTCGATTCCATCTTTACCAGCTTCTGGATAAACCGTTTCATAATTATGAGCATTTTTGAGGACATTTATCCCCCACACTTCATTAATGGAAGACTTATAATTAAATATTAAACGTGTACCCGCTCCAGAGGTTTTTATAATTCGCGAAATGGTATCGGCTTTTGGGTGTTTAAAGGTTGACCCATTAGTAGAAATTATATAATTACTACAATTTATTTTTTCTAAAAGCTCGGGGCTGGTATTATGAGAACTTGCATGATGGGAAACCTTCATAAGATCAACATTTATTTTATGATCGGGATCTATAATATTGAGTGCCTTAACAAGTTGAGAAGGAAAGGCATCACCACAAAAAAGTATGGATTTAGTATTAAAAGTTGCTAAAAAGGCAATACTACTACCATTAGCTTCAGAATGATCTTCGTGGAAGGGTGTTTGTGCTAAAGCATTTATATCTGGGATATCTTGGCCAAAAACCTCATCTTCCTCCTCCTCTTCTTCAACAGGTGGTACGCCCCCTGGAACCATATTGGCTTTAGTAACTTCTTTCACCCATTTAGGTTTTAGGTCTTCCAAAAGTTCTGGAGTTGGAGACAATAGCGTTAATTCCATACCTCCAGGTAATGTTATTTTTGGTAGTACATCTGAATCTACAACAACTGCTTTATGACTAAAATCACTATTCCATGAAATCCCATGTTTTAGAATAGCCTGAGTGAGATGTTCTCCTTGTTTCGCACCGAAATCTTCATCATCTTCCTCAATTACCTCTTCTATTTTTGTTAAATGTTTAAACCCATTATACCAAAAATCGCGTACTTTAAAGCCTAGATCGTTTTCTTTAAGCAGTTTAAGAATCCCTGCAATATGATCTTTATCGATATGGGTTACTACCATAAGTTCAAAATGCCTGTCATCTTCGGGAAGACTTTCAATCATCGCTTTAATATTGTGTCTAGTTCCAGCGGTTCCGCCGTCAATAAGTATGCGACTAATATCTTGCCCATCTCCATACTCCATCCAAATACAGTCTCCGAATCTTGCAGGTAAAAATTTCAGTTTTATCATAATCTTTAATATTTATCTCCTTTTCTAAATTTTCTTATTTCGGCTTCTAAATCTATATTGGGAGATTTAATATTAATGTTTCTTAAATTGATTTTAGACTGTTTTAATTGATTGGCTGCTTTGTAAAGAGATTTATATTTTCTTCCTTCTTCAGACTCAAACATCCCCTCTTCTGCAACCTTAAACCTTGCTGATTCGTTGGTATCTGTAGTCATTTCAATAATATCATTTTGTGTTAAATCAGTCATATCTATCATGGCTTTAACTGGGACATCATAAATGTAGGCTAGATTATTTGTGTCTCGGGGGATCCCTTTTCGAGATTTTTTACTTGGTATTTCTGGATGTTCCCCATTGAACATAGTTACGGTAGAATTCCAATTTGCAGCTTCAGCATATGTACTTACCTTCAATAAGGCATTTTTCACCTCTTCGTCTTCTCTATTTGTGTATTTTAATAACTTAAGACCTTCTAAAAGCAATTTCAAACCTTCTGTGTAAATGGGGATACCTCGATCTACTGCTTGTAAAAGCCTGGATCGAACTTCGTTTAAATCCATACTTCCAGACTTCCTACCTTCTTTTATTAATTGCCATGCCCAAAGAACAGATCCATCTGGCAGCCATGCTTTCCAATTAGCAAGATTCTTTGCCCAATCGTGAAGTCTGTCAAATTTCTCCAGTCTTAATAGATAGTAGGCGCCAATTGCTGCGGCACTAGGGTTTCTTATTTTACCATACAATAATTCTTCGGCCGAAACCTCTTTTAAAGATGTTTGTTCATAAAGATCTTGAGCTTTTTCATTAGCATTATTACCTAATAATGTGAGAATGGTTTCTGCTTCCCAGTTTTCTGTAGTTACTGTAATCTCAAGCGGATGTACAATTTTAGTGGGGCCATCATTTGGTTTTATTAAACATTTTAGCTCTTGAGCTGGTGGTAAAGCGATAAAACGCCACGGAATTTTAGGGCCTCCTACTTGTAAAAATTGTAACTCTTGATTAATACGGAACGTATAACTCACACCATCTTCATCCCATGAAGTAGAATCTGTAATATCAAGTTTCTTTACCGTCCATTGATTGTTTCTTAAATGCCAAAGACGAATCCAAGACCCTAAATATTTTGTATCATTTAAATTGACTTTGGATGAAGTGGTTACTCGTTTTGACATGTGTGCCCACTCATGATTTTCGTGTGGGCTTATTTTGGAAAGATCGAATTCCATATTATACTCAGCTTGAGAGTCTACTTTAACAACCTGCTCTATTTCTTTCCCTGAAGGCAATACAAGTGTAATGACATACATACCTGGATCTAGTTCTATAGATTCTGATTCTCTATTCTTAAGCCAAAAAGATGTCACTTCCTTAAAGTCTGCATCAAATACTTTTACTTTTTTGGGGATTTGTATTGCCTCAAAACTGTTAACGATGGCATGTATATTTAGACTGCTGCTCATAGTGGAAGACATTTTAATTCTTTATAATTATCTAATGGTGTAATAATTTCATGTTTCCTACAGGGTTGAAACTCTGAATTTTGAAAATCTGCAGTCAATTCATGTATTCCAGATATGACATCTATTTTCCAAGGTTCTATTCCGTTAGGGCTTCTGGTTTGCTTGTTTTGACTATTAAGGTTTGTGCAACTTAAGTTGGCCAAGGGTGTGGCATCATCGGGATTACAGACGATTGATAATTCTACTAAGGGTGGTGCATCAAAATGAATTAAATCCACAGGTGTTTTAAGAAAACTAGGACAGCGACCTACATGGTCTTGCCCTGGTTTTACAATTCCCATAACAGTTTGAATATGTACTGCTACGTCTCCTGTAGTTACCGACCAGCCGTTTCTTCCTTTATTATCTGCCACTAAACCTTCTAAGCTTTTTAAAAGCGCTTGTGTAAAATAAGATGGTTTTCGTTTTGGTCCATGAGCTGCTTTGGTTTTTGCTGCTGCCTCGGTAGTTAGGTCGTTTAAGCAAGGGGTTGTAAGCAGATTAGGGGTATCTAAAGAATTCCCTACTATGACATTAGAAAGCATTTCTCCAGTAATCTGTCGACAAGCATCAACAAAAAAGCACTGCGTTTCTGCTTTACAGCTATGGAAACCACTTCGGGTCATGTTAAAGTTAATACTCTTTTGCCAGGGGTTATTAGGGTTATCTCCAAAATCTTCTGCCAGAAGAAAATGATCCATTTTTTCTACACCATGTCCACAAAAAAAGAAAATAGCAACATTCTCCTTATTAGAATCACAGCGATTTTTCCAGGCATTATAAGCATTGGAAATGTTATTAAATGTAGCTGCTTCAAATTGTTCTCCTGGGATTCCAGGTTCTGGATCGTCTGGTGATGGTGATACCAATAGCTCAATACTTCCCAGAGGTTTGTCATGACGTATACTTGGATGGTTTTCTATATCCAGAAGTCCATCTTTAAAGGCCAATGCCGATTTAGGAGGTGATGTTAGCTGCCTAAGCAGTCCAACATGTTCGATAGCTTGTTGTTGCTCATTGACACCTCCCAGTAAAAATGGGTATCCCCCAACTCCAATTATAAATGCGTGCGTTTGAGGCTCATCTCTTATTTGGTTAAATACTAATGCCATACTTATAGTTAAAGGTTATACTAAAAGTTTAAAATATATTAAACAACCAAATACTTAAATCCCTTAAGCATACTAGCTGTTATTATTCAAAATGTCATTGCTATTATAATCTTAGGTGAGAGACTATACAGATATTATATATCTGTAAGTCATAAATTTATAAAAATAATTTGGTTATAAAAAAGTTTAGCAATAATTAAGGCATTATTTACTATAGTTGAATCAAGATAAAATATCATAGAGTGAGCAGACCTGACAGGTTTTAAAAACCTGTCAGGTCTCTTAACACAAGTGCAGATCATGTTAAATTATTATGATTAAATTATATCATTTATTACAGACCAAACCTGCTAAATACTTTATCTGCAAAATTAACTAACCATTTATGGAAAGAATCATTGGAATCAAACAATTAAATACTACGATACGAGGTTTTGCCATGGTGTGCTTTGGCAAGAAGCACTTTAAAAAGGTATGTCTTTTCTATTTCTGAACTGTCCAAATAACCTCATCTTTTAATGGTTTTCCGCTCGAAAAAACCGTAATAGTATTTTTCCCCTCAGACAATTCGACATTCTCAAATTTCATAATGTTTACATCTGATTTCTGATCTTGAACGGCTACTTTTTTACCATTTACGCTCAATTCAATTTGTGCGTCTAGATTTGTATAAACTTTTACCGTAACATGGTTAGAGTCTCTATTTACATGTCTTCTTTCGGCTATGTAAAGCACTGGTTCGTCCGACCAGTTTGCCTTATAAAAATAAAAGGCATCTTTTTTAGTTTCTCTATCGAAGGTAACCAAGCCTTTATGATTAAGTGAAGATATCCCCCCTCTGTTCCACCCTGCCACTGAGAAATCAAACATATTCCAAATAAAAGTACCCCATACATAAGGACGATCTTTTAAAATCTTCCATGTCAACTCATGATAATATGATTGTTCTTGTTCCGGGAAAAAATTCCCATTGGGTTTTTCTAATTTTGATTTATCTTGATGATAAATATTACCTCCTACACCATACTCACTTATACCTATTCTTCGGTCTGGATAGTTTTTATGAGACTTGTCTAGCCATGTGGCCATATCTTCATACTTGCCGTAGTACCATCCAAAATATTTATTCCAAGCTTGTAAATCGGTAATATTTCCCATATTCGATTTCATCCCTCTATCGCTGGCCGAAGTCGTTATTCGCGTTTTATCCAATTCATGAGCCAACTCATTCAGTTCTTTAGTAAGGATAACACAGGGCTCTTCAGGACTTTTATAAGCTCTTACTTCATTCCATAAGCCCCAAACAAAAATACTTGGGTGGTTATAATTTTGCGTGATTAATTCAGTAAGTTGTTGTTTGGCATTTTTACCTTCACGTCCGCTATAATCATGTACAAAAGGAATTTCTGCCCAAGTAAGAATACCTTTTTTATCTGTTAAATCGTATGTTATATTTGAATGTTGATAATGTGAAAGACGTAAAGCTGTAGCCCCAATTTCATCTATTAATTCTATGTCTTTAGTAAGCTGTTCATCTGAAACTGCTGGCCCAACTTCTTTCCACTCTTGGTGTTTACAAACACCATACAGGCGATAAGGTTCGTTATTTAAAATAAAACCTTTATTAGCGTCTATTGAATAGGTTCTAACACCAAAGGATTGTGTTACCTTATCAATTGAATTTTCGCTAACAAGCTCCACTTCAACTGTATATAGATAAGGATTTTTACGTCCATTCCAAAGTATTGGTTTTTTGATTTCAAAGGTTGAACTTGCTACATGATTTGGACCTGATAAATCAAGTGATTCTACGAATGATAACACTTTTTTACCTTTTGCATTCTTAATGACATATTTAAGCTGAGCTTTCTTTTTATCGGAAGTATTTGAAATGTGTGTGCGTATTTCTAGCTTGGCAGTTTTGTCACTAAGCTCTTTTAATTCAACAAATACCCCTGAAGAAGCTTGGTATTGCGGAGATATATTATACTTTGGTGTACTAAAAATAGTTACAGGACGGTAAATACCACCATAATGATTAAACAAATTATCATCAACGGGTATTCTTTTAAAGTTAGGCTTATTATTAACCTTAACTGCAACTAAGTTTTTTTGTCCAAACTTTACAAGATCGGTAATCTCAAAACAAAATGCAGAATAGCCCCCAACATGGTTCCCGATTCTTTTTTCATTTACATAAACCTGTGCTTCTTGTCCAACGCCTTCAAACCTAATAAAAACCCGCTCTTTGGTCATAGAAGTTGGCACGTATACTAAAGTTCGGTACCAAGCGTCTCCCTTGTAATAACCAATATCTTCTATGGCATCCATGGAATATGTATGTGGAACTTTAATCTTTTTCCAATCGTTTTCCAAAATAGAAAACTTCTCTGCATAGTTAAGTCTTCCTTTACGAAAAGACCAAGTCTCAAGATTAATATTTTCTCTACTTTGCAAAAAAGAAACCTGTGCAAGGCATAGGTTTTGTACCAACATGATAGCAATAAAAAAGGGAATTTTCCTAAACATATAAATTATTTTCAACACTTATTTTTATTATCTCACTGAAATTTTAATTCTGGTCAATGTGAAAAATCAACCATTTATTTCCAGTGTTTTAATTTTTTCCCAAATGTATCATTTTTTTTCATATTCCCGTTTTCAATTTTGTGGAGTTAACTGAATCTGCCTATCACTCGGAATCTACAACAACCTATTTAGAGATTCGGTCCTTTATGTTTTAAGAAGGTTTAAGACCGATTATAAACTTAAATCTATCTAAATATTTTTAATTTCCATTTTTTTTTAGGGCCATTATCATCATAACCATAATTGTAACCATAATTATAATTATAACCATACAACCTACTAGGTGTAAGTCCATTTAATAAATAGCTCGTATTAATTAATTTGTTAGACTCTATAAGTTCACATGAGTAAGACAATAATTTTTTGTCTGTAAAACGGGATCGTATTACATACAAAGTGGTATCTGCATAGGGTGCAATTAGTATGGTATCTGTAACTAAAATAGTTGGAGCCGTATCTACAACAATATAATCATAATCCTTTTTTAGTTTATCTAATAGTTTTTCAAAACGCCCATTTGATAATAGTTCTGAAGGATCTGGTGGAATATTACCTGATAATAATATGTCCAAATAAGAGTCCTTTAATTTAAACTTTACGACTAAATCCCCATATTCAAGTTCTGTATCATTTAAATAATTGGATAAGCCTTCACCAGTTCTTGATAAATTAAAGCAATGGTGAATTTGAGGATTCCTGAAATCTGCACCAATTAGTAAAACTTTTTTATTCAACCCTAGATAAGATAAGGCTAAATTAGCAGCAGTAAATGTTTTTCCTTCTCCTTTAATTGTAGAAGTAATATAAACTACTTTCCCTAAGCCTTGCTCAGCCAAATTATTATCCTTTAACAGATGGTCTATGTTGGTTCTCAATACCCTAAAGGCTTCAGATAAAACAGATCTATCGTAAGTTCCTGTTATAAGCTTGGTTTCTTTTGAGAAAGGTATTTCTCCAGTAATTGGTATTTCACAGTTTTTAGCTAAAACATCTTCCTTTGAGTGCACTTTAGAATCTATAAAGAATAGTATATAGAAAAAAACAAATGGTATTATTAACCCTAAACTTAATGCTACAAAATAAGTGTTACTTTTTTTGGGAGAAATAGGTTTTTGTTTTGTTATGGCATAATCCACTACTTTAATTGAAGGAGATGTAATCGCTAAATTAATTGCTGCTTCTTCTCTTTTTTCTAAAAGTAAAATATATAGTGTTTCTTTAATGGTTTGTTGGCGCTCTATAGAACGAAGTACTTTTTCTTTTTGAGGAATCCCAGAAAACAGCCCATTTGTCTTGTTATTCACCCTGCGAGCTCTTTTAAGTGCTGTTTCTGTTTGTTTTTCATAGGCAATTACCGATTTTAAAATATTGGATTTCAGCCTAATTAGCTTAGTTTCTAAGCTTTGAATAACAGGATTATTAATCCCCGCATTATGGATTATTTTATTGCGGTAATTAGCCTCAACATTGTAATCACTAATCAAGCCATTTATCCCAGCATTTTCAAGACCTATATTAGCTGGTAATAAATCGAATTTATCTTGACCATTCAGGGTTTCTTTTAAAAGGGTCGCTATTTCCAATTGTGTTTCTAAGCGCAATACTTCATTAAAAGTATTGGTTTTATTCACTATGGTATATTCTGTATCTAAGCCTATATCACTTAAACTATTTTTCTGCTTATAACCTCTTTTCCCATTTTCTATAGAGTCTAATTCTTTGGTTAGATATACAAAACGGTCATCTACAAAATCAATTGTTCTTTGCGAAACCAATTGCCTATCTAAAATACCATCTAAGTTAAATTGATTGATGATCTCATTTATAATCATTTCCGATTTTAAATTAGAATCCCCAATAATAGACAAGGACAAAATATCACTATTTTTACCTATTTGTGACACTTTAAGCTTAGAAGACAAATGCATAGTTGCATTCTTTATTGAATTAAACCTAACAGTATACGTTTTTCCTAAATGTCTTTTAATTAGCGACGGCGAAACACTTTTAATTAAAAATGGTAAATCTTGATAAACACTATCAATACTATAACTACTAAGTTTCCATGTATTTGTTTCAGATTCTGAAATATTATATCCGCCTGAATCTATTTCTATTGTATAATTTTTATTTTCAGGTAACTTATTTAGGGAATCAACGGCAAATATCTTGAATGGTGTCTTCCAGAGTTCTTTACTTTTTATGTTACCTTCTTCAAAATAAGTTACATTTAAGTTCAAGCTTTTTGCTACCCTTTCTAATAAAAGATGAGATTTAATGACTTCTATCTCATTTTCTAAATTAACTTTCGAACTCTCGAACAAAGAAGAGATATCTCCTGGTAATTCTATCGCTTTAGATGAATCATCTAAGATTTTAATTTTTCCAACAGTTTCATAATTTACAGTAGCGTATTTTAAATAGAAAAAGGCAATTAAAAGACATAAGACAATTGTAACAACAAACCATAACCAATTACGGGCATACTTTTTAAATTCCTCTTTAATATTGAAGGTATCTTTGTCGTTGGATAAATAATAAGGTGTCTTTGCCATGTTTTAAATCATCTTGTTAAAATCACTACTGTACTTAACAAAATTGAAGCTATTGTTAGAACTGTCCCAATATTACCTATATATCCCGAGCTTTTAATTTTTGTGTTGTTAGGATTTATAACAATAACATCGTTTTGCTTAACAAAATAAAAAGGACTATCAAACCAATCGGTTTTAGTTAAATCTATATGCTTAATAAATTGGGTACCATCTATGTCTCTAATAACCAAAATATTTTTCCTGTCCCCATGAATATTTAAATCGCCTGCATAGCCTATGGCTTGTAATAAAGTTACATTTTGTTCTGTAATGGTATAAGTCCCAGGCGTAATGACTTCTCCTAGAATTGTTATTTTCGAATTTAAAATTCTCACACTAACTATAGCTCCTTTTAAATAATTACCAGACTCTAAAATCGATTTTATATGAGATTCCAGTTCTGTTGTTGATTTTCCTATGGCTTTTACAGAACCTATAATTGGTAAAACGATAAACCCTTCTTTAGACACTAAGCTTCCTTGTAATTTTAATGTTTCAATAAAACTGGAATTTGTTGATAAGCTATTATCAAAGTTATAGGGAATAGCTGTTTCAGGATAAAGGGAACTTATTTTTATGGTTAAAATATCATTAACCTGTATTTTATTATGAGCATAATTTATTTTTCGTCCCTCTTTTGTGTCTATATCCTGAAGGTAAAGCATCTTCTTTTTTGAAGCACAAGAAGGTAATAGCAAACAAATAATAACAAGCAATGACGCAGATAAATTTGTCGCTTTCTGTTTTGACATTTTGGTTGGATTAATTATTTAGTCATAAAGGTATTAAAAAAACAATATGTATTTTACTACGTATTTAAATAAATTATTATTGAAATAAAAATGTTTAACAGAGAACTATATATCTTTTGCAATTTAAAAGTATTTTTAGGCTTTCTATTTATAGGCTGTAGCATTTCACTCTTTTCGGTATTTAAAACATTCAATGTATTTTTATTAGTTTGGCTCATTTTTAAAAATAAATAGGGTAGAACAGAAAAAAAACTGCTAACTACTATTAGCGACATAAGGGATGCGTGTAAACTTATCTCATTAAACTCATAAGTTATTCTTGCCATTATAAAAATAAAAAACGATGCTATTAATGAAATCTCCCAATGTTTAAAACCTAGTGCCAAAAGGTTATGATGAATATGATTCTTATCAGCAGAAAAAGGGCTTCTTTTATTTATTAATCTAATGATAAAAACCCTTAAAGTATCCATTAATGGAAAACTAAATATAGCTATTGCTAGAGCAGGAGGGTTTGAAATAGCCGAAAACAACTCAACATTATGAGTCACTCGTAAAAAACTAACACCTTGATAAGCCAATAAAAAGCCTATAATCATTGAGCCCGTATCGCCCATAAACAACTTTTTATCTTTTGAAAAATTAAATATTAAAAATGTTATCAAAGCACCTATCAAACTAAGGGAAATAAAAAGCATGGAGTCGTTACCGTTATAGTAGAAAAAGATTCCGAAAAGCGTACTAATGGTAATACCAATACATCCAGCCAATCCGTCTACACCATCTATTAGATTATAAGCATTAATCAATAAAATAAACACAAATAATGTAAAAATAACAGAGACAAAATACGGTAGTATATCAATTCCAAATATTCCAAAGAAAGTATGTATTCTTATATCTGAAATTAAAATAATGCAAAGAGAAGCAATTATTTGACCAATCAATTTTTTAATTGGTGATATTTCAATCAAATCATCTTTTAACCCTGTAAAAAAGAGCAAAGTCACAGCACCTATTAAGCATAGTAAATTGTTGTAGGACAGTATACTTCCTACAAAAGTAAGTGCACTAATAACCCCCATAAATATGCCTATACCTCCCAAATTTGGAGTTTTAATTACATGAGAACTTCTGCTTTTGGGTTCTTGCATGAGTCCCTTTAATTTGGAAACTTTTATGATAACAGGGTATGAGCTATATGATACGAATGCAGATAGGCATAAAGCAATAAGCATCCATAATATGTGATTTTCTGAGGCTAATAAATCATTTATATAAACTTTCATAAATAAGTAGGCTTTAAATATTGTTAGTTTAAATTTAATTTGGCTTTACTTAAACTTAATAGAAATAAAGGCGTAGAAATAAAATTTCTTCTCCACAATCGTTTTGGTTCTTTAATCAATCTAGGGAGCCATTCTAATCCTAAATTAATCCAGAATGGGCTAGATCTTTTTACTGTACCAGCATAAAAATCAAAAACAGCTCCTATAGAAACTACGACTGTAGATTTTAATTCTCTTTTATTCGTTTCTACCCATTTTTCTTGCTTCGGAGCAGTCATTCCTACAAATAATATATCTGGATTGAATTCATTTACTTTATTAATCATGCATTTGGTGTCTTCACTAGAAAACTCAGCTTTATAAGGAGGCGAGTAGCTAGAAACTTGAACATTGGGGTACTCATTTTTTAATTTTTTAGTTATTAACTCTAAAGTTTTCTCTGAAGCACCTAAATAAAATACTTTCTTATTATTGAAATGAGCATGTTTTAGTAAATGAGCATGAATATCGGCACCAGCAATTTTTTTTATCTTTTTTCTAAATAAAATCTTAGATGCCAAAACTATCCCCGAACCATCAGGCAGCAGAATATCACTATTCATTAATGCTTTTTGGAACAATGGATCCTTTTTTGAAACACAGTAAGAATGTGGATTTATTGTGTTTATAATACACCTTTTATTAAAATCTATTTCTGCTAGATTTGAAGAAAAAATATGATCTTTAATAATACTTTTTAAATCTAGCCCTTTTATATAAGCTATATTCCACGAGTTAATATTTTTACCACTTGTGCTTACTTGATTTTGGTATAATATATTATTGGTAATCGAAAATATAACATCGATTATAATTGTAAGAATAAAGCTGGTAACTATAATGAATATAGCGTCACTATATGCATAAGAATAAGCTTCGTAATTTAGGTGCATATTGGTTAGAATTTGGAGTTCTCACCGCTAAAATACAAAAAAATCCGACAAAATGTGTTTTTTTTAAAAAAAAACTTACTTTATAAATAAGTTAATACGCTTTTTAAATAAAAATTGGACTACTTTTTATAGAAGCAAAAACTCTATTAAAAAAATAAAAAGATTACAAATTATATAATACAAAACCTACTATATTTGTAAGCGAAGTTATTTTTTTAAATAAAAAAGAAGTTAAAATAGATCCCTCTATCTTAAAAAAGGGCATTAATTTTTAAAAGTTTTTTTGAATATGAAATTTATATGAATAATCTTCTCAGTCTATTCAAAGTCCTCAAGTATTGAACTACAATTCTAATCTGTAGAAAAGTGAAAAATTATAATTTATAAGATTGATCTATAAGTAGATTCTAACGACTTATAATATACATCCGCACTATATTTTTCTTTCATTTTTCTAAACCCATTGTTTCCTAAATATCTGAGTTTCTCTTCATCTTCCCACACATTAAGAATGACCTTAACAAGGTCATTAATATTTTTAGGTTTAAATAAAAGACCATTAAAATTATCTTCAGCTATTTCAGGATAACCAGCCATTTTTGGAGCAATTATAGGTAGCTTGAAAGCCATCGCTTCAGGAAATACCATAGGAAAACCTTCATAACATATACTTGTATGCAAATACAACCTTGCTCTGGAATAAAAAGTTTTCATTTCATCTGCATTTAGCATCCCCTTTAATGTCACATTATTTGGTACTTCTATTTCCTTTTCATAGCCTTCGCGCATCTGACCAGCTATTTGGAAATTAATATTTGGTAAGTTTTTAGCCGTTTCTAATAAAATAGGAATCCCCTTTTCTGGGCTTATACGTCCTGCAAATGCAATATAATTTCGCTCATTAATATTATAAGTCACATCCTCTGCAGAATTGTTGTACATATTAGGAATAACGAAACACTTTTTTTTGTCAAACTGATTATTAATAAGTTTATTTTTCTGAAAATCGGTTAAGCACAAATAAGCATCCACATTATTTAGATAATATTTTTTAGTTCTAGCCCACATATTCCTAAAGGCATATCCTGTACTTTTAAAAATAGATCCCTCACAATTATTAGTAATACAATTAAGCTCTTTGCCAAAACCTGTACATTTTTCACAAACACTTCCATTAGTAAAAAACAATCCATTAGGGCAAAGCAGCCTATAATTATGTACGGTCATAGCTATAGGGATCTTCATTTTCTTAATAACAGGTAAAATTGCGGGGGATATAATTGGATATAAATTGTGAATATGTACAAGGTCTGGAGTGACTTTACGAATTAAAGCCGTAACCTCATCTATTACTTTAGAATTGTAAAATGCTGAAAAAAAAGCGCTTATTTTGCCATTTGGCATATCATCTAATTTCTCACTACTTCTAAAATAAGTAAAAACTTGGTGCCCATTAGATTTTAGAAGACTGATTTGAGCGTCTACAACAGCTTCTTCCCCACTATATTTACCATATTTGTTATGAATAATCAGTACTTTCATCTAAGTAGATTTAAGTAAATAGTATTTAATTTTTCAATGTTTACCTTCCATGAAAAATCTTTAGCTCTTTTTAAAGCACCTAGTGCTAATTGTTTTCTTAAGTTTTCGTTCTTATAAAGCAACTCTATAGCATCTTTAAAATCATTTTGAATATTTTTTAAAGCACCTACTTTAATTTTTATACCACAACTCTCATTAACAACATAAGCAAAACCACAATGATCCAAACAAATTATTGGTAAGCCCAACGAAATACTTTCAAGTGTTATCGTTGAGGTTAAATCTTTTAAGCTGGTAATACATAGTATATGCCCTTTTTCCATAATATTTAAAGCATCATTTTTAGGAATCCACCCATGCCACTTACAGTTTGAAGATATATTTAATTTATTGGCTAGTGCCTTCCAGGAATTAGTTTCTTTACCCACACCCAGAATATCTAATTGCCAATTAATCTTACGATCTAATAGCGCTAAACTTTTTAATAGTATATTCAATGCTTTGCCTGAAGTGTGCTGGCCCGACCAAACTATTTTTAAAGCGGCTTCTTTATCTCTATCATTTACTTGGATATCTAAACCATCATCTGTTCCAATTTCGGTTATAATTTCTGATGTTTTATGCCATAATTTCAAAATATCCTTTTGAATATCTGGAGTTGCAGCTATTAGTGTCGATGGCTGTTTTTTTGCAGCTAGACGGGGGCGTTTTAAAAAATACTTTTGAATCGCGTTTACTATATTCCGTCCGCCATAAAATAGTTTTCCATAAAAGTTAAACACAGAAAATAAATGCCAAGGCACATTTTGAGTACCTCCTATTGGGCCCCATACAAATGGCTTATTTATTTTCCAGAGGTAACCTGGCTCCCTGTAACCAACCATATTTAACTGATGAATAATATCAAAATGTTCTCTATCATCCAATTGCTTAGCTAAGCGATAGGCTTTTTTTTGCCATGCTTTATAAAACCAATAATAAGACGGTGGCCATATTTTACGAAGTGTTCGATTTCGTTTTTTTTGAATGAAATAGAAATGAACATTCGTTATTTCTTCTTCTTCAATATATTGTTTAATATCTTTTTCCCATTTTTCTTTCTCTGTAATAACGTGTACATCGTGGTATTTACTTAAGCCTTGAACAAAACGCCAACCCATACCAGGTTCAGAACCTCTGTATGGGCTACAAGCATAGCATGACACCAATATTTTAAACCGTTTATTCACAAATATAGTTTAACATATTATCCTGAAACTGATAAGGCTCTCCTGTTTTCTTTAACCTAATAATTTCCTTTATAAGGAACAGGGATACCATATAATCTGCCTCTGGAATACTTAATTTATTAAAAATATAAATTGAAAGTTCTTTAGGGGTTTTCTTTTTAAGCAATCTACCCACCTGAAAGTGATATTTTATTAAATCGAAATATTCTATGCCGTTTTCAACAAAAAATTCGAAATCAAACGGGATTAAGCCTTTATTTGTTTTAACAATATTCCATGGTGCAAAATCACCATGCTCAAAGGCTTCGTAATAATGTACCGTAGAATGGGCTACAATCTCATCTATTTTTAATCTATAAGGTTGCAATTGCAATGTCTTTAGCTCTTTATACAAATTTTTTATTCTTTGATGTTCAATGAGTTTAAACTTTTCTTCTTTTTTAAATTGAGATATCAAACTAGCAACCGACTTCTCTATTAGATTTTTTATATTCCCTTGTAATTCTGGTATAATGAAATAGGGGGTATTCTCATACACATCCTCTAGAATGAATGGCTTAACTATATTTTTTTCTGAAAGTAATTTAATTGCTTTTTTTTCAGTCTCTATGTTAGCTATACCAACTTTATTTAATGGAAATTTTAAATATCCATATACTTTATTACTAGATTGCAATTGTAAAACCACTTTATCCTTAACTGTTGCATGGTATATAGAAACAATAAATTTAGTGTGGAGTTTATTTTCCAGATAACTTATAAAATCTGACTTTTCGTATGGTTCTGTTCTAACTAAATTAAGCATCAAACCATTAAAATTCACAAATAGAAATTGACTTACTTTTTTTAAAAGTTTCCCCTTAAAAGAAAAAGGGTTATACAGCTTATAAGTATTTTGGGAAGTTTTTGCATCGCTTACTGCTAAAATCACTTTTGGATTTTTTTTGCTTGGTAAATGCAAGTACCTATCTTCTGAAAAAAAACTAATATCTCTCATGCATTTTTTCCATTAGAATAGTATATACATCATTTATAATGTCGTTAGGCGATTTATTTACATCAATATGTCGGTATTGTTTCCCATCGGCTAACACTTTATAATTTTCAATTTGAGTTTGCAATTCGCTAAGCTCAACTTCTTGCTTCCTTTCATAAATAATATAGGCCTCAGTAGTAAGAATAAAATAAAGCGCTGGTTTAGGAATGAAATTACGTATTAATTTTGCAATAATTTTAGAACCTCCATATCTATAACGTTTATGGTCTACAATTAAATCATCATAGTATCTGTCGAATATCACTAAAGTCGATTTAATTTTTGAAGGCCATATGTTTTTTATCCAGCCTAGATTATATTGATATATGAAGAACAAGAGCTTAACATAAGATTTTAATTTAGAATATGGCGCATATTTATGAGGCTCAATAGTTGCCAAACTTTCACCTTCATGATTGCTGATAATAGGTTTTAAATGAAAATAAGCTGTTTTCCTAAAAGGCAATGTTTTATCTAGTAACCCATTAATTATTGTTGATTTTCCTGAACCGTCTGGTCCTAAAAAAGAAATGGCTATACCTGTTGGTTTTAGAACACGCTTAAGAATTCTGAACCTATTTTTTATTTGGTATCCCAATGTTAATCCTGAATTAACTTTTATATCTTTTTTTAATGCCTCAATATGGCCTGAAAGGTTGTTTTTATTATTTGCTTCAAAAGCTTCAATAACTAGAAATGATAGGTTTTTAAAATGTCTTTGAATCGCAGTTTTACAAAGACCTTCCTTTAAATAAAGACTTTTCAAATGGTTAAAGGTGGTATTAGTAACTTCATTTTTATCTATTTTTTTTATCAGATAATGAAAAAACTCCTGATGGGTTGCTAATATATTCATCCCTTTATAAGTAGAAAGATTGTTAAAAACTTCGCTTTCAGTAAAAAAAGCAGTGTGCTTTCTATGAAGTTTGCCATAAATATCTAAATTTAATAAATGGGTTGTATTTGGGTTAAAAATAAAAACATTTTTGGCGTACACCTCTTGATGATATATTTGAACAATCTTAAAACCTTCTAATTCACAAAACCCCTTTAAAATGGTTTCTATTTTAAGGAAATCTTGTTTTTTAAATAAAATATCAACGTCTCCTATATTCGATTTATCCTCGAACAATGCTTCATAACCATTAATAATGGCATAGTCTAAAGCTTTTTGATGCAAATATTTTAAGAGTTTATGAATCATTATGAGTTTCTCATCTTAATCATTTTGGCAGGCACCCCACCTATTATACAAAAATCTGGAAACGATTTTGTGACTACAGCACCAGACGCAATAATACAATGGTTTCCAATTTCTACACCTGGCATGATAATAGCTCTGGTACCTATCCAAACATCATTTCCTATTTTTACAGGCTCTTCTTTTGCTGCTCCTTGTTGGTTAATTGGAATATCAATCCTATCAAAAGCATGTGCAGTAGCCATAATGACAATATCAGGTCCCATTAGTATGTCATCACCTAAAATGATTTCACCTCCCAACTTTGCATTTTGTCCCAATTGTGTTCTATTTCCAATGGTTAAGCGTTCTCCATTTCCAAAATAGCAATGATCTTTCACAAAAATACTTTCGCCACATTTTTTTACTATCCGTTTTACTAAAAATCGTCTCATGCTATAAAACAACTTGTAACCAGGAAAGGGCTGCATAGGTAAATGCTGTGCAACAGCGTAATAAAAAAACAAGTAAATTTTTCTCATTTTAATCAATATTAGTTAGGATATTATAAAATGTTTCGGCCTTATTTTCTATGGTATACTTTGATACTGAATTTAAAGCATTTAACGACATATCTTTTATACGCTTTGATGTATTCTCTATAGCATTAGTAAAATCTTTTTGAGGTTTTATAACAAAACCATTACTACCATTTTCTATAAATGACGATGCTCCAGCATTTGCTGAACATATTACAGGCAATCCAGAAGATAAAGCCTCAATAACCACATAGCCAAATGTGTCTCTATTTGATGGAAACACAAAAATATCGGAAGCTTTATAATACTTTTTTAATTGACTACCTACTTGACGACTAATTAACCTTATTCTATGCAATGCATTATAATTTTCGATTTTTGCTTTAAATTGTAATTTCAGTTCTCCTTCTCCAATTAAGAGCAATTCATAGTTAGGCATCAATACAACTTCATCAATAAGTTTTTCTAAATTTTTTAAAGGAATATAATTACTTACACTAAGCAATGTTACTTTATCTTCTGAAATACCTAGTTCATTTTTAAGTTCAGATTTATTTGGTAAACAATCTATGTCTTTTTTCCATTCAATAACATCGATAGTCTGCAATGATTTTTTAATAGTGTTTTTGGGAAAGCGTTCTTTTAAATAGGTTACCGTCAAATCTGATCCTGCAATAAAAGCATCTGTTTTTTTAGAAATAATCTTGCGAATTATATTTCTAATTGCTGAATTACTTTTTTCAGTTTGTTTTATAGCGTCCGTCAAAATTAAAAGTTTACATCCAAACATTTTTTTAAAAAGAGCCATGTACAAACTAGGAAACCAAAAAGCAACACTAATCACTATATCTGGTTTTTCTTTTTTAACTTTAAATAAAAAATTTGGATTTAATTGTGTGCGGTAAGAAACAGCAAAGCGTTTTAAATTTGTTTTGCCACTAATTATTTCTAATTTATAATTATTACTTTTATCTATATAGTTTTCAACTTTCCATTGACTGTGCAAACCTGGTTGGTTTCCAAAACTATAAACTACCAAATCCAAATGCTTGCCTAATTCATTAAAGAATTTATGATTTACAGGATATAATGGTGGATGTAAAACAACGGCCTTCATACTTAATCTATTAAATTTTCGTAAAGTTTATTGTAATCTTCAACAAAGCGCTTTACTGAAAATTCTACCTCAGCATGTTGTTTTGCTTTTACAGCTAAATCTTTAGCATAATTGGGTTCTTCTATATACTTTATAACCGCATCTGCCCACTTATCCGCTTTAAATGGATGAACTAAAAGACCTGTTTTTTTATCGGTAATAAGCTCAGGCAAAGCACCTGCATTAGCAGCAATAATTGGTTTCTCTTCCAACATTGCTTCTGCTACGGCTATTCCAAAACCTTCAATATAACAAGGGTGTGCAAAAATATTGGTAGTTTTATATAAGTCTCCTATGTTTTTTTGATACCCTAAAAGTTTAAAATTTTTGGACAGCCCTTTATTTATAATTTGCTTTTCAATATCTAATCTCTCAGGCCCATCTCCAGCTATTAAAAATTGTACTTGACCGTATTTTCGTTCTAGAAGTATTACCATACAGTCTATTAAAATCTGAACGTTTTTAATTTTTGATAGCCCAGAAACACATAAAACAGTAATGTTTTTTTCTTCTTTTTCAACAGGTTTGTTCGTGGAAACAGGTTTATCTGTGCCGTTATAAATAACGATTCCCTTTGCTTTTTTTAGCTTCGGATAAACCTTTGTTTTTTCTTTCTTGACATATTCTGAGATGTAAACAAAAGCATCTACTTTACCGTATATCAAGTTTAAAACTTGTTTTTTATAGCCCTTAGGCGACATAGAGCCTACAAAAGCAATAATTAGTTTTATTTTTGGTCTTAGTATCTTTAAGATACCCACAAGCAGCTCTCCAAAAAAGAATTGGGATTGAACTATTTTTATATTGTATTCATCAATTATCTTTAATAAACTACGAATGTGCTTAAAAATATTTCTATTGTTATTTGAGCCTTCTAAAATATGGGCTCCAGCTTCTACAAAATCGTCCTTAAAATCTTTAGCATAAGCATTAGTCCAAACATACAAATAACATGTATTTGAAGCATACTTTATTAAGTCCATTGTTTTTTTTGGAGTCCCTCCAAACTTATTGAACGATGGTAATATGTAAAGAATTTTCGCTGCCATTAAACCTTATTTTCTAATGCATCCTCATGACTTGTTAATAAAAAATGAAAAGCTATAATACCTGGAACAATACCATGTGCAAATGTAAAAACCGACCACGTATAGTTTATAAACATATATTGTATTAAATAAATTGACATGGCCAAGGACAAAGGGTTTTTAAACGCCTTAAAAAAACCTTGGCCATAGTATATAAAAAAGGTTATAATTATTATAACCGTTCCTATATAACCAAACTTGATAAGCAAATCTACATACCCCGAGTCTATCACAGTAAAACGTTCCATAAACCTATTGGCCCCTAAAATTTTGATGTCTTTCATAAAACTTGAAGATTGGTGTATAAACCCATACCCCAGCGCTTTTTGTTTGTTAATAGCTTCCCATCTAAATTCATTATAGATATCCCTAGAAATTAATGCATTATCTTCTCCACTAACGATCGATTCAACATTATACACTATTTTTTCATACAGACCACTTACTACAATTAAAGTTATTGAAACCCCTAAAAAAGCGACAAAAACAAAGCGACTAACGATGTATTTATTGATTTGTAATTTTTTGTCATACACATATTTATAAAGAATAAACCCAGCAGCCGTCATAATTGTCAAACTAAGATGTGCGGCTAAAACGAGCCCTAAAAACAGTACTAAAATTATTATTCTATCTCTCATGCTTCTAACGCCATCAAACTTTATTTTAATAGCATAAATAAATATGGCCAAACTTATATAAGTAGGGAAAAATGTGCGTACAAAAGTTTCGTTATAATATACTGGAGGGACGAGTTGTAATGAAATTTTTCCAACAATATATATACAGCTCAAGTATATTCCCAAAAGTTTAATAATTTTTAAGAGTTGTTTATTATCGATCTCGCGTCTGTATACTACAACATATAAGAAAAGAAAGTAGAACCATGTTTCTTTGCTTGCCATGAAAGCAAGAAATAGAGATGAGTTATTGTCTAAAAAAGGTTTAACAATTCCATATATTAACATTAGTAATATGAAATAGACAAACCATTGTGTTTTTTGAGGCATCACATACCATTTTTTATGAAAAAACACACTAAAAACAGCGATGAGATTGAGACCAAAATATCCTATTTCCACACCTCCAACAACAAAAGAAGCTGGGTCTATAAACCCTAAAAACTTGGTGGTTGCCAGTATATAAAACAGTAAAAAGTAGTTTGGATTCTTAACTGCCAAAATTAAAGCAATAATGTAAAAAAGTATTAAAGCTATAATCATATACTAACAGGTTTTTCACTCTTATTAGCAATCATAAAACTTAATGCTATAACAATAGCGCTTATTACCAGACTTGTTCCATAAGCATAAATAAACCTATAAATTAACTCTACATTATTAAAAATAAAGAATAGTATAATCCCCATTATTGGGACAATCAATTTTAACAAAAAAGCATTCATCAACTGATTATTCCCTAAAAAATACCTGTAAAAGATCTCAACCAAAGCAACACTCCCTAATGATATTATAAGTAAAAACGTGATATTATATAGAAGATCAAGGTCTTTAGGATCAAGACTTAAAAATGTTAAAAAGTAATTACCTAAGAAGTAATATGCAACATTTATTATAAGATACATACCTAATGATAAATAGAATATTTTATAAGCCACATTTATCATTTTTTTTGAATTAGCTTGAATTTCTTTAGAAAAAACGGCAAACATTGGCGTAGATAATGCCAGTATAAAACTATTAGCCAACATAGCTATTTTAAAGGACAAATCGAATATTGCATAAAGCCCAACATCTGCAGCAAGAAGCACAAAAACATAGCGCATGGTTGGCATTACCAGGCTATTGATTAGTCCAATATTTAAAAAAGCAAACGACTTTTTTAAAACATATTTAATATCACTTTTAGCAACTTTTACAATACATATCGCTGTATTGTATTTTAAATAAGCAATATTGAAAATAAGCATTAAAAGCGTTAAGGTTAAAGGAGTAAGAATGTAAACAACTATTTGCTTTGTAAAAAAGCTAAGTATAAAAATAGTAAGATAAAGCAAGGGGGTGTAGATGGCTAGACTCAAATTAACGATATGAATTTTATACTTAGCTTCCAATATCGTTCTGCATAAATTATTTAATAGCATTAACACTAATAGTAAAAACCCAGTATTAATTACTATAAATCTATTTGCCTTATCTATATTTATATTACTTCCAAGTAAATCAACAGAGAACAACTGCAATAAAACAAATACCACTAATAAAACAGTAATTATAAAAAGATTAATATAAAGCGCAGAAGAAATTATTTTGTTTTCAGAAGTTTTATTTTCTCCACTCAACAATATAACCGCTTTAGATAATCCTAAATCTATTAAAGATGATACACCACTAAACAGTAAAGTAAGACTAATAACGCCATATAACTCTAACCCCAGCCTCTTAATTATTAATGGCAATAATAGTAAAGTAACCAGTGACACTGTAAGTGTCTTACTTGTGGAAACTAAAAAGTTTTTTGTTAAATACTTAGTAATATTTTTCAATAAAATTATTTTATAGAAACTTCTTTAATATTCTCAATATTATCACAATACCATTTATAAGTATCTTCTATACCTCTTTTTAAATCTATCTGTGCTTTCCAGCCTAATTTATTTATTCTAGATACATCTAAGAGCTTTCGAGGTGTTCCATCTGGTTTTGAAGAGTCCCATACTATTTTGCCTTTATGTCCAACCGTTTTTTGAATTAAATTAGCCAGTTCGCTAATCAAAATATCTTTACCCGATCCAATATTATATAAATAGTCTGGCAGTTCGTTTTCAACAGCAAAAATGACTGCTTTAGCCATATCATCTACATGTAAAAATTCACGCATAGGTTTGCCACTACCCCATAACAATACATCTTCATTATTATTTAGTTTAGCATCATGAAACTTTCTTATCATAGCTGGCAAAACATGGGAGGTTTTTAAATCAAAATTATCAAAAGGTCCATATAAATTTGTAGGCATTAAACTGACAAAATCTTTATTAAACTGCTTGCGAATGGCTTCGCAGAGTTTAACACCAGAAATTTTCGCAATAGCGTACCACTGATTTGTAGGCTCTAAGCTAGCCGTTAATAATGAGTCTTCGTTTATAGGTTGTGCTGCTAACTTTGGATAGATGCATGAACTCCCCAGAAAAATAAATTTTTGAACATTATTGTGATGCGCCGCATAAATTAAATTATTTTGTATTTGCATATTCTGCATCAAAAATTGATATGGATATTGATCATTTGCCAATATTCCCCCTACAACAGCTGCTGCATCAATAATTATTTCGGGTTTTTCAATAGATATAAATTTATTTACCAATTCCTGATTGCGTAAATCCAGATCTTTACTCGATTTCATTATTAAATTAGTGAAGCCTTGTTTTTTTAAAGCTCTACATATTGCAGAACCTACCATACCATGATGTCCTGCTATATATATTTTAATGTCTTTATCCATATACTACTCGAAATAATTCAATGTCTCATACCCGCCTCCCTGGAGGTATTGTTCTTTTTCCATAAGTTTTAAATCACTTTGAACCATGTCACTTATAAGGTCTTTTAACGTGTGCTTTGATTCCCAGCCTAATTTTATTTTAGCTTTAGTAGGGTCGCCTACTAAAAGATCAACTTCTGTAGGCCTATAGTATTTAGGATCAATTGACAGGATCTCTTTATCAATAGGTACTTGGAATTCTAAATTTGCACATGATTTTATATATGCTTTTTCATCGATTCCTTTTCCATCAAAATATAACTCTATTCCAAGCTCTCTAAAACTTAATATGACAAAGTCTCTAACCGATGTTGTTTTTCCTGTGGCTATAACCCAATCTTCTGGCACTTCCGCTTGCAAAATCATCCACATCATTTGTACATAATCTTTAGCATGTCCCCAATCTCTTTTAGCATCTAAATTACCTAAATATAACTTATTTTGTAAGCCCATAGCTATTCTTGTTGCTGCTCTGGTAATTTTTCTAGTAACAAAAGTTTCTCCTCTTAAAGGTGATTCATGATTGAATAAAATCCCATTACAGGCAAACATATTATATGCTTCTCTATAATTTACCGTAATCCAATAGGCATACATTTTAGCCACTGCATAAGGACTTCTTGGATAGAACGGAGTTGTTTCCGATTGAGGAACCTCCTGTACTTTACCATATAATTCTGATGTTGATGCCTGATAAATCCGTGTTTGGTTTTCTAACCCTAAAAGGCGCACCGCATCTAAAATACGAAGTGTTCCTAAACCATCTGCATTACCTGTATATTCTGGGATATCAAAAGATACCCTTACATGACTCATCGCTGCTAAATTATAAATCTCATCAGGCTGTATTTCTTTTATTAATCGAATTAAATTGGAACTGTCTGTCATATCCCCATAATGCAAAATAAAATTCCTGTGCTCAATGTGAGGGTCTTGATACAGATGATCTATTCTATCGGTATTAAACTGCGAAGATCTCCTTTTAATACCATGAACTATATAGTTTTTCTTCAATAAAAACTCACTTAAATATGCCCCATCTTGCCCAGTCACACCTGTTATTAAGGCTACTTTTATTTTATCCATATCTATTATTTAATATTTTTTGCTATTATAGAACCAATCTGCATGTCTTCTCTCTTTACCTAAATAAAATTGAAGTCCAACAGTAACATTCGCAAATCCTCCTTGAACTTTTTTCCTATTAATGTACAATAGTTCTCCATTATAAGAATATTGCTGTTGGGTATTAACAATATAGACTGTATCAAAAGTCAGAGCCATTTTGTCCGATAATCTAATCTGTGGTGTTAACCCAAAAATAAGATTCCCGATTCTTTCATATCTTTTGGTATTATAAGGCGTTAACCCAAATGTAAACTCGCCTCCATTTTTAAATCTCTTGATTGCTCCAGGGAAAGCATAGGTCACACCAATTCCAGCATGAAAAAGAACATTAAAATTATTATTAAAAAAATCAAACCTATTGCTTAAGTTATATACGGCTTCTATTCCTAACCTATGGTATCCATTTCCTATATTTTTATCTTCTTTATCTCGAAATCTATCATTAGCATAATGCAGTTTTAAACCAAAATATTCATCGAACATATATCTTACTCCCAGATCTAAATGATTTGGAAGCATGTAATCAGATGTTGAAATACCATCTTTAGGATTAATTGGTATATTAAATCCATAGCCCGCTTCTATTGAAAACTTATTATATCTTCTTTGAGAAAACAGCGTTTTAACCAAAAAAAGGAAGAAAACTAAAAGATATTTTTTTTTCAAGTAAAAATATTGTTAGTTAATTTTTTTACAATTTAATTATTTTTGACTTAAAATTCTCTTTTTTTAAAAATAAAAAACTTACAATTTAGTTTTTCAAAAGTCAATTTGCTATTATTTTTTACTTAATTCAAGGCAATGCCACTATCATTATGGCTCCATTAAAATATTATAACCATGGGCAACTGTTGCTTATTTGAAATCACGAACGATTTCCCCTTCTTTTTCTATCAATATCCCCCCTCAAACCACCAGAATTGTGAAGTAACTTTACTTCCTTAATTAACACACTAAACTTTTAATAATGAAAAAAAAAACAACTCTAATAATGGTATTTATGTCCATTGTTTTATTTTCGATGATGAGCTTTGGACAGGAAGCTCAAATATGGAAAAAATACATTGGTACGATTTCTGACCCCAATATACCTGTACTCCCAAATTATGGTTATGCAGGCTATAAACAAGGGCAAGAAGCCATTCCCGATACGTATAGCCTTACGACCTTTGATGTAACAAATTATGGAGCGGTCGCCAACGATAGCGACTCAGATCAAGCTGCCATACAGGCTGCTATTGATGCAGCTGAAGTTAATGGTGGCGGAATCGTATTCTTTCCTCCTGGTGAATTTCTCATTAATACAAACGCTAGTAGTACTAACAGTATCAAGATTACCGAATCTAATATTATCCTCAAAGGAAGCGGCTCAACTTCTGGTGGCACTGTAATTAACATGGTAAACCACATGTTGCAACCATCTGGGGGAAATCCTTGGGATACACCACAAATGATACAGTTTATTGGTGGATCGAGCAACACAGGTAGTACCAATATAACTCAAAACCAAAATCGGGGTGACTTTACGATTATGGTACAGAATGCAAGTATCTTCCAGAATGAGAAATATCTCAAATTGGAAATGAATAACAATACTGCTGCTAATAGCTACTTCCTTGACGGCAAGTCGCCACGAAACATTTGGACAAAAGTTATCAATGATGGTGTTAAAGTATCTGAATTTCATGAAATAGAGTCTGTAAATACTTCAAACAATACTATTACGTTAAAGGATCCTATTCTTGACGACATAGAATCCTCATGGGGATGGAAAGCCCATACGGTAGATCTAATTGAAAATTGCGGATTCGAAGACATTCATTTCAAGGGTAATTTCAATGACCCTTTTCAACATCATAAGGATTACATCCACGACTATGCCTGGCATGCAATACTTATGAGGCTTGCAGCAAATTCTTGGGTTCGGCGCTCTAAGTTTTCTAATGTCTCAATGTCTGCAAAATTCCATGCTGCCTACGCATCAACCATTATGAATATATTAGTTGATGGAAATGCAGGTCATAGCGTATCTACAGCAGATGGGAGCTCGACTAGGATCCTTCAGGGTTTGATTTGGGACAATACCAATAATGGACAATGGCATGGACCAGATATGTCTGGACGTGCTTGCGGATCGGTTGTATGGAGGGTCGAAACTGCTGGAAGAGGATGGGATCTACATTCGGCCCAACCCAGAACCAATCTGATAGACATGTACATAAGCAGTGGTATATCTGGATCTGGAGGACATTATTCTAATAATCCAAATCATTTATCTGGCTTGACTATTTGGAATCAAGAACGCACTGGTGGGAATGAAACAAACTACAATTTCTGGAATACCAGTTGTGGTAGTAATTATTGCGGTACAACAGTTGCTAATCCTATTATAGTTGGTTATCATGGCAGCGCCACCACGACCTTCGATCAATCCAACCTTAAATACGAAGAAAGCAACGGAACAAAAGTGAGCCCAGAATCTTTATATGAAGCGCAAGTAGCACGCAGGCTTGGTGCAAGACCTGTTTGGCTGGATGCAGCTATTACCAAATACGAATCACTAAAAACCGACTGGTATGATGGAGATACTGGAGGAACAAGTACTGAAACATTCACCAATATGACACTATCAGGTTGGGGCACAGAGATGTATACAGGAGATAACGGAATCAGCTGGACTGTTAATGCAAAAGGAGTCACGGGACACATCAATTCATCTAAAGGCGTTTATTTTCAGAAGAATACCACTGGCATTCAGTCAGGAACAATTTCTGGGGGAATAGGATCATTTTCTGTGAGCTGTAAAGATTTGTGGGAAGGCGGGATAGAACGCACCTTACAACTACTTATCAATGGTAATGTGGTCAATACATTTAAGCATACAGGGGACTCTGTATACACCTATGCCGTAGACAATATTAACATCCCAGGGGATATAACCATAGCTATTAGAAATGCTTCCATTGATGGCGGAGATCGAACTGTTGCCTTTGATGATATTACTTGGACTAGGTATAGTCCAACAATCGATGTAACAGGTGTGAGTGTAAGCCCAGACACTGTAACTTTAACTTATGTAGGTGATACTTCTAACTTATCTGCTACCATATATCCATCTATTGCTACCAACCAAACGGTAACATGGTCATCTGATTTTCCATCAGTAGCAACAGTTGACCAAAATACAGGAGTAGTGACTGCAGTTGCCGATGGTAATGCAACGGTAACAGCTACTACAGCAGATGGCGGTTTTACAGATACGAGTAGCATTACTGTTAGTATATCGGGAAACAGCGGAGGTAATGAAACATTCACCAAGATGACCTTATCAGGTTGGGGCAACGAAACATATATAGGAGACAATGGAATCACTTGGACTGTTGATGCAAAGGGGGTTGATGGATATATCAATTCATCCAAATGTGTCTATTTTCAAAAGAATAAGACTGGTATTCAATCTGGAACAATTTCTGGAGGAATAGGTTCATTTTCTGTGAGCTGTAAAGATTTATGGGAAGGCGGGATAGAGCGTACCCTACAATTACTTATCAATGGTAATGTAGTCGATACATTTAAGCATACAGGAGACTCTGTATACACCTATACCGTGGACAATATCAACATCCCAGGGGATATTACTATAGCTATTAGAAATGCTTCTATTGATGGAGGAAATCGAACTATCGCATTTGATGACATTACCTGGACTGGGTATGACAATTCATTGGGGGTAGATGACCCAAGCAATATTTTAGAAAAAGAAGTCATCTTATATCCAAATCCTATTTCGAAAGGATATCTTAATATCAGGCTTCAAGGATATGAGCCTAATGTTTCCATTAAAATCTTTGATACTATGGGTAGATTGGTACATAAAACACGCACTAGTAAAAATATATTGCGTATTAATTCTAATATGTTCACAAGCAAAGGACTCTATTTTTTGAATATAGGAAGTAAAAACAAAGATAAGAGGCTAAAATTAGTAGTCCACTAGTATAATTAGATAAAAAGAGGCTGGTGTTAGCATTAACTAATGCCCCTAAAGAGACCTAAAAAGTGTCATTCTGAATGAAATGAAGAATCTTAAAAAATTAAACATTTGTTTGTTAGAATGTTGAGGTTTTTCGACTTTACCTTGTACCGAATATAGTCGAAGTACTCAAAATGAAAAGATTCACCACTTTTTAGGCCTCTTGATAATTTATTGTTCTTTAATCATTTTAGACACTAAAGCTTCAAGAGCATCAAACTTTTTCTGTAAAAGCTCATTCTCTTCTTTTAATAAACTTAGTTCATCAATTTTCTTTTGTTGCTCAATAGTATAAAGTGTTAACTCCTCAATTTTCCGTAAAAGTTTAGAGTCCATATCCCCTAAAAAGAAACCATCTTTTTTCACTTCCTCTGCACTGGGAATATCTTTTAAATGGCCTTTTTCTTTGATGTGTTTTTCAACTTCTTTTAGCGTTGGTAAATTGTAATCATTTTTAAAAACAAAATCTGCCCAATTTGTATAAGCAGCTACTTTTACTTCTTCTGCGGCTATTTTTCCTTGTACACCTAATTTAAAACCTTTGGTGTCTGTGGTGCCGATGCCCAAATTCCCTCCATTTATATAAGAATTACCCCCAGAAATAAGTCTTACTTTCACTTCATCATTACTATTATATATATTCATATAATGCTCACTTGCTCCTCCAAAAAAAAATTGAGTCCTTTCGCCTAATGAGCTATTTCTTTTAAAATAAATATTACCTCCCCATCTGTTATTTTTAAACGTAGTTGTTCCACTCCCACCATCAACATAGTCAATTCTGAAGCCTTCTGAATTGGACCCACTCATAATTCCAACTCCAATTACACCATTCACATGAAGTTTTTTACTAGGGTAGATAACACCTATTCCCAAATTACCATTTGGTAATATTGATACTTTTTCTACTAAAGGATTGTTATTAGGGTTTGTCCCATTTTCTTGCAAAAAGAAACCAAGCCTATCACCAGCATTACCACTCCCATTCATGATAGAAGAAATCTTCGAAGTAGGCACGGACTTTTGGGATCCTGTCTTAAACTCTAATGAGGTGGACATATGAGAAACCCATCCTGAATTAGTTAATCTTAACACCGCAGCATCAGCACTACTATTTTCAGTTACTTCTAATTTTCTTGCTGGTGTCGTTGTCCCAATCCCAACATTAACTCCTGTATCTGTAACTTGTGCAAATGCTACACTACTAATAAGGAAGCTTAATAAACCTAATTTTTTCATAATATTATTGTTTTTGATAGTTTAATAATTTTTCAATTTTTTGTAATCTCTCTTCCAAAGTTTTATTGATTTCTTTTTGGTTTTTAAGTTCTTTTTCTTGCTCAATAGTATAAAGTGTTAACTCCTCAATTTTCCGTAAAAGTTTAGAATCCATATCCCCTAAAAAGAAACCATCTTTTTTCACTGCCTCTGCACTGGGAATGTCTTTTAAATGGCCTTTTTCTTTGATGTGTTCTTCAACTTCTTTTAATGTTGGCAAATCGTAATCATTTTTAAAAACAAAATCTGCCCAATTTGTATAAGCAGCTACTTTTACTTCTTCTGCGGCTATTTTTCCCTGAACACCTAGCTTGAAGCCTTTGGTGTCTGTGGTGCCGATACCAATTGTACCATCATGATTAATCCTCATTCGTTCTACTTGTTGTCCGCCAGAATGAGTTGTGAAAGATAACCCTATTTGACTAGCCCAACCACCAGATAAGATTCCTCGAATCTCCGATCTATAATCATGATTTTGGTCTCTGTTTACAAATTTTATTTTACTCAAAATAGTATTCAATGCCCCACCGTTTCCACCAAAGTATGTTGATGATGATAATCTTAACGTAGCATCATCAGTGGCTATATGTAAAGCATCACTAGGGTTTGTTGTACCTATACCAAAGTTTCCATTGGAGCTAAATCGAGCTCTTTCTATTCCTCCTGTTTTAAAAAATATTTTAAAAGAATTACTTGAGTTTTCTCCTGCATCAATATGTATATCATCAAATCTAGATTTAAATAACCAAGTACCAGGAAAACTTCCTCCAAAGCTTTGTATTCTATTATTTCCTCCATTAGCACTAGGAAATTGAAGTTTATATAACCCCATATTTAAATCTTGAGTTTGAGTTTGAGCAGTCAAATAATATGTTGTGAACAGAAGACTAGTAATAAAAAATAGTTTTTTCATAAGAATATTTGTTATAGTTTAAAATAAAACCTAAAACTAGTAAGACTTTACGAATAAAAAGTAAGGTTTTACCTTACTTTTAGTAAGGTTTATGTTTTTTTTAATCTTAAGAGAATATAACTAGCCTAGGAAATAAAAAAGCCTTTACAAGAAATCTTGTAAAGGCTTTGTACTGAAGGCGGGACTTGAACCCGCACGGCCCAAGGGCCATTGGATTTTAAGTCCAACGTGTCTACCAATTCCACCACTTCAGCGTGATTCGATATGCTTAGCACATCGTCTGGTATATTTTAAGAAAGTATCAGAGCGAAAGACGGGATTTGAACCCGCGACCCTCACCTTGGCAAGGTGATGCTCTACCCCTGAGCTACTTTCGCAGTCTTTATAATGAACGTGCAATATCGCTATTGCGGATGCAAATTTAAAATATTTCTATTAAAAGCAAAGCCTTTTATTAAAATAAATGAAATTTATTTTATGCGCGTTTTTTCTTGACCAACATTCGCTTAATTTCATTAAGTTTCATAAGCGCTTCTACGGGCGTAAGTGTATCAATATTAGTATGTAAGATTTCATCCTTGATATTTTCCAACAAAGGGTCGTCTAAATTGAAAAAACTTAATTGCATCTCATTTTCTATCGATTTAACCTTATCGGTTAGCTCTTCACTAGAATGAGACTTCTCTAATTTCTTTAAAATCTTATTGGCACGATGCAATACTTGCTGCGGCATCCCTGCCATTTTAGCAACATGAATACCAAAACTATGCTCACTGCCACCTTCAACCAGCTTTCTTAAAAAAAGCACATTGTCTTTTAATTCTTTAACCGATACATTAAAATTTTTAATACGTTCAAACGTTTCGGTCATTTCATTCAACTCATGATAATGTGTTGCAAACAAAGTTTTAGGTTTTGCTGGGTGTTCATGCAAATACTCACTAATGGCCCAGGCAATTGAAATACCATCATAAGTACTCGTCCCACGACCTATTTCATCAAGTAAGACCAAACTTCTATCTGATATGTTATTCAAAATAGAAGCGGTTTCATTCATTTCTACCATAAAAGTTGATTCGCCCATAGAGATATTATCGCTGGCACCAACTCGTGTAAAAATTTTATCTACCAAACCAATACGTGCCTCTTTTGCTGGTACAAAGCTTCCTATTTGAGCTAATAGTACAATTAATGCTGTTTGACGCAAAATAGCCGACTTACCAGACATATTAGGACCTGTAATCATGATAATTTGCTGCGTACTCCTATCTAAAAACACATCATTAGAAATATATGCTTCGCCAATAGGTAATTGTTTTTCTATAACTGGGTGTCGACCATCTTTAATATCTAAATCGAAAGAATCATCAATAGTAGGGTACACATATTTATTATTGTTTGCCAGTTGGGCAAACCCACACAAACAATCCAATTGCCCAATTAAATAAGCATTTTGCTGTACCGATTTTATAAATTGATTCATCCAACTAACCAATTCTGCAAACAACTGCTGTTCTATAGTTTGAATCCTATCTTCTGCCCCTAAAATTTTAGCTTCGTATTCTTTAAGTTCCTCGGTAATGTATCTTTCGGCACTTACCAAGGTTTGCTTTCTAATCCACTCTTCGGGTACTTTATCTTTGTGAGTATTCCGCACTTCAATATAGTAACCAAATACATTGTTTGAAGCTATTTTTAAAGATGTGATGCCAGTACGTTCACTTTCACGCTCCAGCATATTATCTAAATAATCTTTTCCAGATTTCGATAAATCCCTCAATTCATCTAATTCAGTAGAAAAACCAGAAGCAATACTGTTTCCTTTTAATACATTTACTGGCGCATCTTCATTGAGTGTCTCCTTAATTTTTTCGCGTAATACATCACAGCTCTGGAGTGAATCGCCAATCTTTTTAAGTGACTCATTATCACAATTGGATGCTAACGATTTTATAGGTACGATGGCTTCTAAGGAGTTTTTAAGCTGAATGACCTCACGTGGATTTACTTTGCCTGTTGCTATTTTAGAGATAAGCCGCTCTAAATCACCAATATGTTTAATATGATTCTGAATGTCTTGAAGTACAACATGCTCCTTTGTTAAAAAACTAACTACCTCATGGCGTTGTTTAATCTTATCAACATTTTTTAAGGGCAAAGCCAACCAACGTTTCAACAACCTGCCCCCCATAGGTGAAATGGTTTTATCTATCACATTTAAAAGTGTAACAGCATTATTGTTGGTCGAACTATAAAGTTCTAAATTCCTAATAGTAAATTTATCCATCCACACATATGCATCTTCTGCAATTCTGGAAATAGAGGTAATATGCTGTAATTTGTTGTGCTGTGTTTCCGATAAATAATGAAGAATAGATCCCGACGCAATAATGCCTTCGTACAAATCTTCAATACCAAAACCTTTTAGTGTTTTTGTGTCAAAATGTTTCGTTAATGTTTCATAGGCATAATCGGTTTGGTATACCCAATCTTCCATATAAAATGTATGAAAATCATTCCCAAAGGTTTCATTAAACGTGGTACGTTTTTGTTTGGAAACCAGAACCTCACTCGGATTGAAATTCTGTAATAACTTATCAATATACTCTGCGTTACCTTGCGAAGTTAAAAACTCGCCTGTGGAAATATCTAAAAACGAAATACCTATATATTTTTTATCAAAATAAACCGAACACAAAAAGTTATTGGATTTAGATACTAAAACCTCATCGTTTAATGCCACTCCTGGTGTTACCAACTCAGTCACGCCACGTTTCACGATCGTTTTGGTTTGCTTAGGATCTTCTAACTGATCGCAAATAGCAACCCGTTCGCCTGCCTTAACCAATTTAGGCAAATAGGTATTTAACGAATGATGTGGAAATCCAGCCAACTCAGTTTCGCTTTCGCTACCCGCACCACGCTTGGTTAAAATAATACCTAAAATACCAGCAGTTTTAACAGCATCCTCTCCAAAAGTTTCATAAAAATCGCCTACACGAAACAACAACAAAGCATCAGGATATTTGGCCTTGATAGTATTATACTGTTTCATTAAAGGCGTTTCTTTTTTTGATTTAGTAGCCAATGGTAAAATAGTTTTTAAGTGTTATTTTTGCAGATATCGATAAGATTGCTAATGTAGTACTATTTTGATTTTTTTTGAAATTGGGATATTAGAAGTTATCTACAATTCGCTTAAGATTTCAACAATGATTGTATCATTACGAAGGAGAAACGACTGTGGTAATCTTATGAAAAAAATTCAAAATTTTATTAAACAAGTTACTACATCACAAAAATAACCTCATAACAACGTGAAATAATAAGATTTCTGCCGAAGTTTATCTTGAGTGATAGTCGACGAAAGACGAAAATGAAAGAAAATGATTTTCTATGCGTAAACTAAAAAATAGCGAATTAGACCGATTGAGTGTAAACGATTTTAAATTGGTAGAGAAAACACCAATCATTATTGTTTTAGATAACATTAGAAGCCTTAACAATATCGGTTCCGTATTCAGAACAAGTGATGCTTTTTTAATTGAAAAAATTTACCTCTGTGGTATAACGGCTAAACCACCTCATAAAGACATTCATAAAACAGCTTTAGGCAGCACCGATACAGTAGATTGGGAATATGTTGAAAATACCATGGATTTAGTTGAGGTACTTAAAGCCAAAAAGGTAAGAGTATGTGCTATTGAACAAACCGAAAACGCCACCATGTTAAATGATTTTAAGCCTGAAGCCGATACGACTTACGCTTTAATTTTTGGCAACGAAGTAAAAGGGGTTGCTCAAAATGTAGTTAGTGCTTGCGATACTGTTATTGAGATTCCGCAGTTTGGGACCAAACACTCATTAAATATTTCTGTGAGCTGTGGCGTTGTGATTTGGGATGTGTTCTCTAAGTTAAAATGATGAGTCTAATAATTTGTTTCTATTATACTCATATTTAACTAATTTTAATTATAAAATTTAAGTGAAAATTTTCAACAATTAATTATTGGTTATTTTTGAACCACTACCCAAGGCTATTATTTTGTTTTTAAGCAATCTATAATCTGGTCTTTTACTATTCTCTGAATCAATGAATAATTCGGAAGGATTAGTCCTAGCGTAGATATTAAAAAAAGAAGGGTTTTCATACCAAATTTCTAAATCTTTATTGTTATCGTTAGAGTTTAAAAAAATAGTGCCTTTACAATTGTTAAAATATGTGTTTTCAAATTGTACCTTTCCTAAACTGGCATCATTAATTTTAATATTTTCATCAAGTATTGCTGCTTTACTAAAACCAGATATTACACTTTTATCAATTTTAAAGTTTGTATTTGCACCTATATATGTAGATTCCTTTACTAGGCCTACTTCAATTTCATAATCTAAGTTTCTAGTATCAGTTAAAAGTGTCATATTTTTTGCTATGACTACTGTTTCTTCTTTGGTAAAATCGACCTCTTTAACATTATTATAGGAGACAGCGCTAATACATCTAGATTCACCAGATGATATATAAGGAGATCGAACGGCTAATGAATTATTTATTTTACATACAGCACCATAGCTAAAATCATAATCATTTCCATTAGATTTATATGAAACCATTTTGTCTAAGTTAACTTCTCCCCCAATAACATTAAAGGAATTGCCAGCAGAATAGCTTACCATGACATTATTTATTATAGTTTTCGCCCCTACTCCACCTAACAATAAAGCATTGGAAACATTAGATCTTTTCGTTTTTCCTCCTGCATATTCCACTCTTACATACGATATAAATCCAGAATGGGCTTTTAGACCTTCTCCTCCAAAATTTGTGTATTTATAGCTTGAGGGTTCAATTTCCGCATAAAAAGAAGTTCCAGAACTTTTCTCCAATTTGTTAGTATGTCCATCTCCAAGTATTATTATACCCCCCCAATCTCCTGCTTTTTTGGTGGTTTTATTTGAAGTAAAAACAATAGGATCGGTTAAAGTGCCTTCTGCTATTATGGCAGATCCTACAGTAATAGTAAGCGTTGCTTTCGATTTAGAATCCCCCATAATCACTGTCCCTGGTTCTATACTAAGAATAGCATTATTTGTAACAAAAACATTCCCTAACAACAAATAAGTGTTTTCTTTGTAAAGTGTTGTATCCTCTGTTATATTGCCAGTCAATACATGAGTGCTTTCTCCGTAATCTATTGTATCGGGTCTAAATTCTGTCCAGGAACTGAGCCAATTATTAGTCCCTATTATACCTCTTTCTTGCTGAGCGCTAACACTTCCAAAAACAACTGTTAGCAACCATATTATTTTAGTGAGATTTTTCATGATAAATATTTTTTATTAAAATAGTTCTTTATGGGGCTTTATAGAATCTGCTCAACTTTTAACAGAAAAGCCATATAAAAAACTATTATCCACCAAATACATTTCTTTAGTTCGCTTATTTTGAATTAATACTCGCTCTTCTTTAGTGTATAATTTCTCTTTAGCTATACGTAAATTTGAAACAGTTTCTTTTGATATTAATTGATCTTTCAAAAACCTATTGGTTGGCATGTTTAATACAAAATATTCACCTACTACCGAGTAATCTCCTATTATCTCTTCTGGAGGCACGATGTTATTTTTTAACGTATAACCCTTTTTATTTTTTAGGTTTTTACTATCCTTTATTTTTTTAGTATTAGATAATCTCTCTCTTAAAGCTGCAATTGATTCATAAGTAGGTTTTTCTGGAACTTCAATTTTATTATCTAATTTCAATAAAATCTTGTTTAAATGCACTTTCATATTCTCAGGATTTAAACTAAGAAGTAAAAATCCAGCCTTCATACCTTTATTTATGTATTTATCGGAATAGAAAAGGTCTTTAATATTATGCTTTGAAGCTAGAATTTGCGCTTCTTTTAAAAGTGTTACTTTATTTCTGAAAGATTTACTTGAGCTATTAAAAGCAACAACTTTACTTTTAATAGTCAATATATCGTTAGATCTATCAAGAGCCTTATAATAATTAGCCGTTTTAGAAATACTATCGGCCATTACTTTCTCCAATTCACTTTTTAATTTAGTATATTCTGGATTTAATGATTGCTCCGTTTTCACATAAGAGACGCCATAAATTTCTGAAGTGGATTGCCCTTTTAACGTTTGTTTTCTAGTATTGATCCTGTTAAATTCGTAGTGTTTTTCTTGAGAATGTGTACTACAAACTGTTAAGAATGTAAGGGTCAAACATATGAAAGTAGTTTTCATAAATTATAAATTAAGTTCAACAAAGTAAATGAGGGCGCAGTCAAATGTATAGACTAACCTTCTATAGCCTCAAAAAAACTCGCCTAAATACAAGTTTTCTGGTTTAAATGGCTTGCGCAATAGCATTTAACCATTATAAACAAAGAGAATTATATCATAAAAAAAGGGGTAAAAACGGTACTAATGTTTAAATTTGTTAATCTATGTATAGTTTTAATAAACTAATTTTTTTCATTAATAAATTATCTAACAAACTAAAAACGATGAGGCTTTTAACACTTTCTTTAATTGGATTATTATTTTTTTCTTGCAATTCCAAAACTAATAAGCAAGAAAAAACAGGTACAAAAATTCCCAAAAAAGCGTTCCCTTTATTCATTAAAGATTTAGACCCTAACAGGGAATTGAGCGCAGCCATGAAACGTAGTTTTAAGCATTACGAAGCACCTCGTCTATTAGATAACGAGCTGTATTCCAACTTTAGGTATACTGAGTTAGAAGGATTTAATTATAATGATGGTAACGGAACCATAACACGTCGAGACCCTTCTAAAATTATTTTTGAAAATGGCAAATATTATGTGTGGTATACTTATCGAAATACCCCCACAAAACCTATGGGCTATGCTAAATGTAATGATACAATCCCTTCGGCAGACTGGGACTTATGTGATATTTGGTATGCTATAAGTACTGATGGTTTTACTTGGGAAGAACAAGGTGTAGCCATTCCAAGACCAGAAAAACCCAACCCTGGTTGGCGTTCGGTTTCAACCACCGATATTTTAAAATGGAAAGACAAATACTACCTTTACTATCAAGCATTCAGTGCCCCAAGTGGAAAACCTTCCAATGGTGGCGGTAGCGATGTCTGTCCTGTTGCCATGTCCTATGCCGATTCTCCCGATGGTCCTTGGACGCCATTAAACAAGGTTGTTATAGATTTTGGAGCAGAAGACGAATGGGATCATCGTGTTATTCACGATCCTTATCCTTTAGTACATGACGGAAAAATATATGTATACTACAAATCTGGTATGGATGGTAGAGACGCCAATAGAAAACACTGGGATGGTTGGGGCGTTGCTGTAGCAAAATCTCCCGAAGGCCCTTACGTTAAGCATCCTCTAAATCCAGTAATGAACTCTGGTCATGAAACTATACTATTCCCTTACAAGGAAGGTGTTGCAGCTATAGTAACGACAGACGGCATAGAGCATTACACCATACAATATGCTGAAGATTGGGTGAATTTTGAAATTGCCTCGGTTGGTAAGATGCTACCCGTTGCCGCTGGACCTTTTTCTCCTGATGCATTTACAGATTCTAATAATGCCGATGGTATCACCTGGGGTTTATCGCATTTTATTAATGCTGGTGACGACTGGAATAAAATGTATACGAAACTGGCTCGTTTTGATTGTGATTTAAGTCAAAAGACAAACGATCCAAGTATGAAAAAGTCTAATTTACTTTATCCAAACAAACTCTATTTTAAGTATGGCTTGTCGAAAGAGCAACGTGAGCGGATTACTGAAGAGAATAAAACTGTTTTAGAAAAAAAATAATTTTTTTGCTTGAGGTCGCTCAAAAATTTACAAATTGTTATTTTGAAGGCAATCGAAAAATCCCTACATCCTGTTTAAGCAGATGTTTAATTTTTAAGAGATTCTTCACTACGTTCTGAATGACACTTTTAAACAGCCTTAAGTTTAAAATATTTGGTTGTAACATCATGATTTAGGATATTTTTGAATTCAAAATAAAATGAATGAAAAACATAGAAGTAAAAACAAATCCTGAGGTTGAATTGGTTTTCAATAATTACCCAGATTCTGTTAAAAAGCAAATGACAAACCTTAGGGAATTGATTATAGAAACTGCTAGTGAAATAGAAGGTATAACTAGCCTAGAAGAAACACTAAAATGGGGTGAACCGAGCTACCTAACCAAAAAAGGCAGTACCATTAGAATAGATTGGAAATCTAAAAAACCAAATCAATATGCCATATATTTTCAATGCACGAGCAGATTAGTATCTACATTTAGAACCGTCTATAAAAATACGCTTGATTTTGAGGGTAAAAGAGCCATTATTCTTCAACTAAAAGAAGAACTCTCTAAAGAAGCTTTAAAGAATTGTATTGCTGCTGCACTCACCTATCATAAAGTTAAACATTTGCCTTTGTTGGACATGTAGGGTGACATAAGCAGAACATAACCACAAAGTAAATTCACTGGATTCAGGGTAGTTCAACCAATAATACATATATAAATTTGCGTAATGCTTTTAAAAAATGACAGACTCAAATGAATAAAAAATTACTATTATTATTCGCCACATGTTTCCATTTAATAACATTTGCCAATGACGGAGCTTATTATGCTTCTGGTAATCAACTAATACCAATAACAGAAACTCAAATTAGCATATCCAAAGAGGTTTTAAATATTGTTAAAAAAACAGACAGTTCAGGTGATTATGTTTATGTGACAGTAGATTACACTTTTTATAATCCTGGTCTAGAGAAAAAAATCTTAGTTGGATTTGAGGCGCCTTCTCCAACTGGAGATGTAGATGGTTATCCAAAAAATGGGGCTCATCCTTACATATCCAAATTCAATGTAAAAATGAATGGAAAAATGTTAAAATTTAAAGCTTCAATAGTAAACACGGAGAATTATTACGTTAATAATGAAATTGACGCTAAAACCGAAAAAGAAGTTATTGATAAGGATTTTAACACTAATGACCCTGAATTCTACTATGTCTATTACTTTGATGCAAATTTTAAATCTGGCATAAACAAAATCACCCATACATATAGATTTGATATATCTAACTCTATACTGCACAATTACTATTTTGACTATATTTTAACCGCAGCAAATAGATGGAAAAATAATCAAATTGATGATTTCACCTTGAATATTCATATGGGGCCTAATGAAGGCTTTAGTTTAAAAAACACCTTTTTCAAGAATAAAAATGAGTGGCTTGTCCAAAATGGAAGAAGTCTTTATTCTGGTGATCTTACAAAATTTATTACTCATACTGGAAGCATAAGCTTTAAAAGAAAAAATTTCAGGCCTAGTGGCGAACTTTATTTATATTCTATAAGTGGTTTAATGAAGAATTCCTATATGTCATTTGATTATTCTAGACATAATTTACCAAACCGTATTAATGTTGGAGAAGAGGAAACCCCTACAAATTCTGTAGATGAGAACTCTTTTAAAGTTTTGAGAAATTTACCATTTGCTATTAGAGGATATGTTTTTAAAACTAAGTTTATACAAGACTATTATTTATCACAAAGTTGGTATAAACCAAATTCCAAAGACAAAGCTAATCTTGAAACATTAGCTATTGATGAGAACAATTGGCTGAAAATTGTAAAATTAAAAGAGTGGGATAAATAGTAAAACAAAATACTAAGTATAAGTGAATTAAAAATTACATTACTATGGCATAAACTTACCATAATATAAAACATCTACCTTTGTTAATTAAGAAAAAACACTTAGATAAATCTCAAAAACCTACTAATATAATTTCGATGAAAAAGATTCTTACAATTTTACTTTTAACTACAATTTTTGCATGTAATTCTGGAAACAAAACAAAGAGTGAGACTCAAAAGGACAATGTTTCCAACATTAAAACCGAAACAAAGAATGAACCTAAAAAAGACGATATATCGAGTATAAAAACTGAAACAAAAACAAATATAGATTCTAACTCAGATATTATCTCTAAATTCTTAGTTGATATAAGCATATTAAAAGAAGTTGAGGGCAAAAATCCCATTGTTTTATTTCAAAAATTGGCTAAAGATAAAGCAAGCAAAGTATTAACAGTCTCTAAAGACAACATGAAAGACATACTATCTTCAGCAAAAAAACACAGTAACTGTGTTATTACTACGGGCGACCATACTATTGTTAAAATAATCGACATAAATAACTGCAAACAATCTCGGTCATGGGGAGCCTGCATGCCTTTTGCGAAAGGATATATTAAAAAAGGTGAATTTATATTACAAGAAGATTATATTAACAATATTATTGGTATTCCTGACTCACAAGTAAGAAAAGCGTATCTGTTTGATTAAGAATTAAATATAAATGTCATATTACTTGCTCTCCTAATAATGGGATTTATTGAATAAATTAATACTACTTTATTTCTAGAAAATAACCAATGAATAAAATAGCAGGCAAAAGCCTAACAATAAAAGCAGCCGATGTTAATATAAACAATGAAGTTTTAAGTACCGTAGATAGAAATTTCATACTTGAATCAATCTCATCTAATAAAATTGAAGGCTCATCAATAGACAAAAACTCAAAATACGTTAAACTAGACAAGGAAATAATTAATACGAATCATTTCCTTCTTATGCTTCAAATTGCTTTCAATCAACATAAACCTATTTCAATATCTCCTGATGATATCTGGTTATTAATTTGTCAAGGATTTTCTGAACATATGAAACTTAATTCGGAATATTTCAAAGAAACATTTGGATTTGGTGAAAGGCAAACCATTCAGGTGAGAAGAGACAACTTTGTATTAGGTGATAATAATCCTTGGGAAGACATATTTCCTGAGTTCTCAAAAAAAATCACTCAAACCATAAATGAAGACTTACGCTCAAATATTGTATTAGAATTCTCAACATCAACAAAAAAAGAAATAAATGCTTTCGAAATTGTATTTATGGGCTCCATGTCAAGCTACTTCGATTATGAATTTATGACTTTATGTGGCATCCCTGAAATAGAAATTAGAGGAACGATTGAAGATTATAAAAAAATCATAGATGCTCTAGAAGAACTCAAAAAATACAATTTGGACTGGTGGATTAATAATATAATCCCTAGCATTAATAAGATTATCCAAACTTTAAAAGGAGAAAACAATCTTGAATTTTGGAATTCCATATACAAAGAGAACAATGAGTCTGGCGGACCTTTTGTTACTGGTTGGATTGCTGATTTCTTCCCATACTTAAAAATAAATATTGCAGAAGAGAATGGTATTATTGACCAAAGCCAACAATCTATTTCTAAAGACCTGATTACAAGAACAATTCACATTAAAGACTTGAGTCTTGACGATGACAATTATAAGATTCACAAAGTACAGATTAAAAATCCAAGATTAATGAATTCTAATTATTGTAAGCTAAAGTTAGATAATTTTCCATCTGGTCTATCTGTTGTACCCTTTAAATGGAAGTATCTTGATAAAGAATTAGAAATGAATTTCGTTTCTGGTTTTATTGGAATAAAGGAATATGAATTAAGCAATACTTTAAAAACCGACATAAACTGGATTGTAAATAGAAAGTAAAAACATATTACAAATTTGAAAGCAAGTATTATTAAAAATCACTCCCCACAAATCTCCCCCAAAAGCCATAAGTAATCCAACCTGTTTTCAACAAAGTCCTTATCCGAAATATCGATAATTTTCACATTAAAATCAGGCTGCGATTTTAAAAAATCTAAATACCCCGTATTAATTTTTTCCAAATAATCATTATCGATATTCTGTTCGTAATCGCGGCCTCGTTTTTTAATATTCTCTTGTAACCTCTCAGTATTTTGGTATAAATAGACATACAAATCGGGTTTTGCAATCTCTTTATACATTAAATAAAACAGTTTTCTGTACAACTTAAATTCATCTTCTTGCAATGTGATTTTCGAAAAAATAAGCGATTTAAACACATCGTAATCACTTACAATAAAATCTTTGAACAAATCGAGTTGAGACAAATCATCAGAGATTTGTTGGTAACGATCTGCTAAAAAAGACATTTCTAAAGGAAAAGCATAACGAGAGGCATCCTTATAAAATTTAGGTAAAAATGGGTTGTCTGCAAAACGTTCTAAAATAAGTTTTGCATTATAATCGTATGCAATTTTATTTGCTAAACTCGTTTTCCCTGCACCTATATTACCCTCAATAGCAATGTAATTATACTTTGAAAAATTAAAAGCCTTTCTTGGGTTTTTCAACCAAATATTGATTGGTTCCAAATCACTTTTGTCTTCACATTCGGTCAACAAAACAGATATTTCTTTATTTAGCTTGGGATGTTCTGTTTTAGATGCCACATCATTTAACGGCAACAGTACAAACTTGCGCTTCTCCATTTCTGGATGCGGTACTTGAAGTGTTTCTGTTTCAATAACGGCATTTTCTGCTAAAACGATATCCAAATCTATAATACGCGCTTCATAACCTTCAGATTTTTCCCTAACACGGCCTAAATCGATTTCAATAGCCAATAACGTTTCAAGAAGTTTTTGAGGTTCTAAATAACTTTCTAAAACCAAACAAGCATTAAAAAAGTCGTCGCTCTCAAATCCAAAAGCAGGTGATTTATATACTTTAGAGATCAATTTTATATTGCCAGCCCTAACATGTATTAAATCTATAGCATTTTGAAGGTTTTTAAATTTATCTCCTTTGTTACTGCCTAAAGCGATATGAAATGTTCTTGGTTTTATCATAAAAGTATTGGCAAAATAACTAAAACAATTTTTATTCGGTTATATTTACTCTAGCGATTTATTCACAAATTGTTTTCGGTGCACTTCAAAAAACTTTAAAGTACCTAAACACATATGAATTAAGTCATCATATTACAAAACCGACAATACCCTTTTATTCGCAAATTGTATGACATTAAAAGACAAACTTCTTGCCCAGCGTATTTATATGCTTCTTGGGGCTTTATTTATAACATCTTTAGTGGTATCTAACCTCATTTTTCAAAAATTTTTTTATTGGTACCCTTTTGATATTGAAATTTTTGGAAGTAAACTTTTTGAAATCTCTGTTGGTATATTACCCTACCCTATTACCTTTTTAATCACCGATTTAATTAGTGAAATTTATGGAAAAAAGCGTGCTAACGATATTGTTGTTATTGGTATTTTTGCTTCACTTTTTTCGCTTTTAATAGTTTTAGTTGCAGACCGCGTACCAGCAACATCCTGGTCTTATGTTAAAGATGATATGTTTAAAACAGTATTTGGTAATTCTATGATTGCCGTATTTGCAAGTATGCTTACCTATTTATTTGCACAGTTTGTAGATATTCAAATTTATCATTTTTGGAAAAAGCTTACTAAAGGCAAACACCTTTGGCTACGAAATAACTTCTCTACATGGTTCTCTCAATTTGTTGACACTTTTACAATTGTAACCTTATTATGCTCCTTTGGTATCATTGAGTGGTCAAATTTTAAGGGCTTATTAATTAGTGGTTTCTTATTCAAGGTTTTTGTTGCTGCTTGCGATACACCATTCCTATATCTAGGTGTTCATTTGTTTAGAAAACGTTTCAACTTAAAAGTAAACGAAGAGATTAACTTACTTTAAGAGACTATAAAAATCCATCAAAACTTCTAACCAGCACAAAATCAACAACCTAATATTAAGACCATTACCTCGACGACCTTAATCAAATAACAATAAAAAATTAACGTTAAATAAAAACAAGTATCGTCTTTTTAATATCATTTTTACGTATATTCATTGTCCTATTTATATAGTTTACTTAACCCTATTAAATCTATTTTTAATTAACAATTAAAGACAAAAAACCTACAAAATGAAAAAAGCTCTAAAAATATCGGGCATTACTTTACTCATCATATTAGTCCTTTTATTAGCAATACCTTTTGCCTTTAAAGGTCAAATTAAAGATATGGTGAAGCAATTTATAAATGAGAATCTGAATGCTCAAGTAGAATTCAGCGACGTAAGCTTAAGTTTCATAAAAAGTTTTCCAAAAGCACATGTCTCTGTAAGTGATTTAGTAATAACCAATTTTGAACCTTTTAAAGATGAAACATTTGTAACCTCAAAGAATATTGCGCTTACCATGTCGATTAAAGAATTATTTAAGACATCGGGAGAAGAGCCTATTATTGTAAATTCTATTACTGTTGATGAAACCTTACTCACGCTTAAAACAGATAAGTTTGGCAATACCAATTTTGATATAGCTAAAAAAGACAAAGAGGACACTCCTGCCACAGAGCCAAGTACAGGTAGTTTTTCTTTTGATATTGAAAACTACAGTATCAATAATAGTGCTTTAGCATATATTGATGAAGGAGCAAAAACCACCATTTATATATCGGAACTTAATCATGAAGGGAAAGGTATTTTTTCTGCAGAAACATCTGAATTAGATACTAAAAGCGAAGCCAATATCAGTTTCACTATTGATAGTAGCACTTATTTAAGCAACAACCATATTAAACTGGACGCTTTAATAGGGTTAGATTTAGCAAATAGCAAGTATACCTTTAAAGACAATAAAGGTTTTATAAATAAATTACCTTTAGAATTCCATGGCTATGTACAGCAACTAGAAAATGGTCAAGAAATTGATATTACTTTTGAAAACCCTGAAACATCATTTAAAAATTTCTTAGCATTAATTCCTGAAGCGTACTCTAAAAACATTGAAGGTGTTCAAACTACTGGCGATTTTAATGTTAAAGGAATTATTAAAGGGGTAAGCTCAGAAAAAACAATTCCTACTTTAGATATTAGCATTACCTCGAACAATGCTTCTTTTAAATATCCCGATTTACCAAAACGCGTAAAAAACATTACCATAAATACAGCGATAAAAAACACGACAGGATTTGTTGATGACACCTATATTGATATCAAAACACTTGATTTTAGAATTGATGAGGACATGTTCAAATCGTCTGCTACTTTAAAAAACATCACTAAAAACATGTTAGTGAATGCTAACATTGATGGTATTTTAAATTTAGCAAATGTTACAAAAGTATACCCTGTAGAATTAGAAAATAATTTAACCGGTATTTTAAAAGGAAACATCAATACTGCTTTCGACATGAAGGCCATAGAAACTAATGCTTACGAACGTATAAAAAATAGTGGTTCTGCAAGTATTAGTGATTTTGTATTTTCTTCAGAAGACATTGTTAACCCTATACATATTTCTGAGGCGAATATGGCTTTTAATCCAAATACCGTATCACTTAGCAACTTTAAAGCCAGAACTGGTAATAGTGACTTAAACGCAACTGGAACCATTAAAAACCTACTGGGCTTTTTATTAAGCGATAATACGCTTCAAGGTTATTTTAATGTGAATTCTACCTTTTTTAAAGTAAGTGATTTTATGTCTGAAGAAGATACAGCTACAGCCAATAGCGATATCACCCAGGACACAGAATCATTGAAAATCCCCCAATTTTTAGATTGTACTATTAGCGCCAATGCCAAAACAGTACTTTATGATAATCTAAATTTAAAAGATGTAAAAGGGACACTTATTATTAAAGATCAAAAAGCGACACTTAAAGACATGACCTCTAGCTTGTTTGATGGCACTTTGGCTATATCTGGAGATGTTTCTACAAAAAGTGAAACACCTACTTTTAATTTAAGTCTAGGTGCAGATGGTTTTGATATTGCCCAGTCTTTTAAAAGTTTAGAGCTACTAAGAAATATAGCACCTATAGCCAAACTAATACAAGGTAAATTGAATACTAATATAAGTTTAGCGGGTAATTTGGATAGTGAATTCACTCCTCAATTGAGCAGTGTTTCTGGTAGTGCGCTTACCGAATTACTGGCTACAAAAATTGATACAAATCAAGGCGATTTATTCAACAAATTAGAAGGTTCTTTAAGTTTTATAGATTTTGATAAGTTAAATCTGAAAGATCTTAAGACTAAACTAGAATTTGCCAACGGAAAAGTTAGTGTAAAACCATTTCAATTAAATTATGAAGATATAACTATTGATGTATCTGGTTCTCATGGCTTTGATAAAAACCTAGATTATAACGCAGTTTTTAATGTCCCAGCAAAGTATTTGGGAAGCGATGTTAATCAATTAATTGGTAAAATTAATGATGATGAAGCAAAAAATATAAGTATTCCTGTTACTGCTAATATTGGTGGATCATATTTAATGCCAAAGGTAGAAACCGATTTAACAAGCGGCGTTAAGAACCTAACCAATCAACTTATTGAAATTGAAAAACAAAAACTGCTTAACCAAGGCAAAGGCAAAGTAAAGGACTTAATTAGCGGTGTTATTGGTGGCAATAAAACCAAAACCGACTCTATAAAAAAAGAACAAAACAATTCTGTTAAAGATGTTTTGGGAGGTCTTATTAATAACAATAAAACTCAAACAGATTCTACTAAAACAAACACAACAAAGGATGCTGTAAAAAATGTTCTTGGTGGTTTGCTAGGTGGCAGGAAGAAAAAAACCGATACTACAAAGTGAGTTAATTAGTTTTTTATACTTTTTTTTGAATAAATTCACTTTTAATTAGGATACTAACTTTAAAAAGTTATTATTGTTGCATGAAATAATTAACCAGCCTTACTATTTTATAAAAACGAATAGTAAGGTTAAATAATACTTCAAAAAATAAAAATGTATTTAGGATCACCCTAAAACAAATGAATTTAAAAGTTATATATGCTAAAAATTATTATTAAAGATGGCGAAAATATCGAACGCGCATTAAAACGCTACAAAAGAAAACACAGAAACATAAAAGTTATGCAAAACTTGAGAGACGGTCAATTTTTTACAAAACCATCTGTCAAGAGACGCCGACAAGTTCAAAAAGCATCGTACATACAAAGCTTAAGAGATCAGGAAGACATTTAGACTACTAAATTAAATAAGAAGCCGTATTTATTGCAAAAGATAAATACGGCTTTTTTATTGGTCAAGACTTGTATTTCATATCACCTTAAAAAACTCATGTAAGCTTTTAAGTTTAATAACTACAAAAGCTTTATGGTTTTAGTTTATTTATTAATTGGCATATTTGCTGCAATTCTTGGAGCCCTTCCTTTAGGAGCCTCTAATATTGCAGTAATAAATACAACACTGAAAGAAAACGCAAAAAAATCTTTTAAAATAGCCTTATCGGCTGGAATAGCAGAAGTCCTGTTGTCCTATTATGCATTACACTCTAATGTGATGGTAAAAGACTTTTTCAATAACAATATATGGCTACAAATAATTGTTGCTTTACTTTTATGTGTTGCAGGTATTTTTTTATTTTTAAAAAAGCAATCTACCGAAAAGATTCCAAAAAAAAGAAAGATTACACAATCTAAATATGCAACCGGTTTTTTTCTTGGCATATTAAACCCTCCAGTTTTAATCTACTGGATTTTAGCTTTTGGCATTATAAATAACAACGCTATTATGCTGTCATTACAATCATCATTCTCGGTATTGTTTTTATTCTTTACTGGAGTGTATTTGGGTAAGTTATTAACGTTGTATTCTTACAGCAGGTTTAGCTTATTAATTAAAAACAAGGTTCAAAACATATCACTAATTATCAATAAAGTAACTGGTATTCTATTAGTTGTTATTGCTTTTTTACAAGCTGTAAAATTGTATGTAATTTAATTAATAGAAATATTAACTACCAACCCTTCATTAGCACGAATATTAAAAACAGTTTCATCTTCAAAAATAAGGTATTGCCCTTTCACGCCAACCAATTTACCCGAATATTGCTGCTGCTTAACTATATTCAAACTTTTAGGCTTTTCTGGATACCTATTCACTGGAAATTCTAAATTAGTTTCTGTGTTGGCTTCAATAAAATAGTCTTTAACCTCATCAGGAATATGCTGCTTTAAACGCTCTCGCCACTCAACCAAATTTTCATCTTCAATATCATTTTTAAGCATTTTTCTCCAATTTGTTTTATCTGCTACATAATCTTTTAAAGCGACTTCTGTAATACCTGCAAGATAACGATTGGGAACCTCAACAATTTCAATAGCCTCGTGAGCTCCTTGGTCTATCCAACGTGTAGGCACCTGATTTTTTCTTGTAACCCCTACTTTCACATTACTGGAATTTGCTAAATATACAATGTGTGGTTGCAATTGAGCACGTTTTTCAAATTCCAAATCTCTATCTTCCTTTCCTAAATGAGCCGTACTCAACTCGGGGCGCATAATCCAATCGGCCGCTTGAGGCACTTCATAAAAGCACTGTTTATCAAAGCCTTGTCTATAAATAGGCTTATCCAATCCACAGTTTAAACATTGATATTTAACAAATTGAATCGTTATACTTTTATTCAATAATTGATTTATGTTTAAAAAATCGTTTTCAAACACTAAATAATATTGAATTGGGTTAGCATACTCCGTTTCCATTTTTGTTAAAACGCCTTGGTAAGTCATAAAAAAAAGTCTTATTTTTAAAATCTTAAAGATAGAACAAATATGCCAATACCTATAGTAAATTCCATTGCTTCTTGGTTCTTAAAAAAACGATTCCATCAAATAGAACTGTTTTTAAAATATCCTAATGAAGTACAAAATGAATTACTATTAAGTCTTATAGTCATTGCTAAAGACACTGAAATTGGAAGAAAATACGATTTTGCTTCCATAAAAAATTACAGAACATTTTCCGAACGTGTTCCTATTAAAAACTACGAAGGCTGGCAAGAAATTATTGAGCGTTCAAGAAAGGGTGAAACCAATATTTTTTGGCCTAGCCCCATAAAATGGTTTGCTAAATCCAGTGGTACTACCAGAGCAAAAAGTAAATTTATTCCTGTAAGTACAGAATCGCTTGAAGATTGTCATTATGCAGCCAGTAAAGACCTACTATGCATGTATCTTAATAACAACGAAGATTCTCAATTGTTTACAGGTAAGAGCCTGCGCCTAGGGGGGAGTAAAGAACTTTATAAAGAAAATGGGACGGTATTTGGTGACTTATCTGCTATTTTAATTGATAATATGCCATTTTGGGCTGAGTTTAGCAGTACTCCAAGTAATAAAGTCTCTTTAATGAGTGATTGGGAGCATAAAATGCAGGCCATAGTAGATGAGACTATACATGAAAATGTGACAAGCCTTGCCGGTGTCCCTTCTTGGATGCTTGTGCTACTTAATAATGTTTTAGAAACTACAGGAAAACTAAATCTTCATGATGTATGGCCAAATTTAGAGGTCTATTTTCATGGAGGGGTTAGTTTTACACCTTATAAAGATCAGTACAAAAAAATTCTTCCTAATAAGAGTTTTAAGTTTTATGAGATTTATAATGCCTCAGAAGGTTTTTTTGCTATTCAAGATCAAAACGATTCCGATGAATTATTATTGATGCTTGATTATGGAATTTTCTATGAGTTCATTCCTATGAATATTTACGCAACTACCGAAGAAAAGGCAATCCCTTTAAGCGAAGTTCAGCTGGGCCAAAATTACGCTGTTGTAATTACGACTAACGCTGGGTTATGGCGTTATAAAATTGGAGACACCATTCGATTTACTTCACTTAGCCCTTACAGAATAAAAGTGTCTGGCAGAACCAGGCATCATATTAATGCTTTTGGTGAAGAGCTTATTATTGAAAATGCTGAAAAGGCATTGAAAAAAGTATGTAAACGTACCAAAGCCGAAATTGTAGATTTTACTGCAGCTCCAATATTCATGAAAGGTAAAGAAAAAGGAGCGCATGAATGGCTTATTGAATTTAAAACACCCCCTAAAGACATAGATTATTTTAATGAACTATTTGATAATGCTTTAAAAGCACTAAATTCAGATTACGAAGCTAAACGCTATAACAATATAACACTTAATAAGCCTAAAATTAATATAGCTAGAGAACATTTGTTTTACGATTGGTTAAAACAAAACAATAAATTAGGTGGACAACATAAAATACCACGTCTTTCCAATACTAGAACTTATATAGACGAACTACTGAGTTTGAACAAATATAAAATGTAGGTTTTTTCAATCAAAAAAACCGATTAATCGATTAATATTGTATTTTGTTTTTAAAAATTCTATTTTAGGAGGTTTAATAACAAAACAAATTATACATCCCCTAAGATGAAAACATGTTTTTTAATTATTGTATGGCTTCAATCTATCTTTTTATTTAGCCAATCTACCATAGGCACAAATGGTTTTCAATTTGAAGTTTCCGATACAGACATTAACACCAAATTCTCTGAGGTTGGAACTGGTTTTTTTAAAGGTAAGTTAATTATGGTATCTTCTAAAAAAATTGGTGTGCTAGCCAAAATAGACCCCAATACGAATGAAGCCTACAAAGAGCTATATTGTTTAGACACTTTAGGCAATGGCGTTCTAGCTAATCCATTACTATTCTCAAGAATTTTAAATACTAACGATAGTGAAGATCAATTAACATTCTCTCCAGATCAAAAAACTGTATATTATTCTAGGAGTAATAAAGCAAATTCATTAGAGTTTAAACTCTATAGAGCTATTTTAGAAGCAGATTCACACGGTAATTGGATTCATGAAGAATTGCTAGACTTTAACAGTGAAAATGTATCAATAGAAAACCCTTTTATCAGCCCTAAAGGGGATAGGCTCTATTTTTCTGCTAATATGCCTGATGCTATTGGTGGTTACGACATCTATGTTTCTGACATTAATCCTGACGGAACATTAAGTTCCCCAAAAAACCTAGGAAAAAAAATAAATACAACCTTAGACGATAAACATCCATATGTTTCTTTGGATAATGACTATTTATTTTTTGCCTCAAAAGGTCATGAAGGTTTGGGAGGGTTTGATTTTTTTGCTAGTAAAATTTCTTATAATAAATACCACACTCCTAAAAACCTAGGAAATAGCATTAATACAGAATACGATGAAATTGCCTATTTCAATGCAAATAAAAGCTCAGGATATTTTTCATCAAACAGAAAAGAAGAAAACGGCTTTGATATTTTTTACTTTACATTTAAACATATCAAGCAAACCATTGAAGGTAAAATTTTAGATAGTAACACTAAAGCTACGCTACCAGGTACCATTGTTATTTTAAAAGATAAAAATCAAAAAGAAATAGATCAAATAATAACAGATGAAGATGGCTCCTATTTATTTGATGTCAACCCGTTAGAGTCTTACACAATTACAACTAAAAAAAGTGGTTTTAAAGATGCTACATTTGATTTTACATCACACAAAAATGAAGAAACAACCTATAGCAAAGATTTAGAAATATCTGTCTCGGAGCCAGTAATTGCAGAAGTAAATAATGAACTTAGGATTATTGTTGAAAAGGTTCACTTTGATTTTGCTAAATATAGCATACAAGAAGCATCGCATGTAACCTTAAATAATATCATAGAAATACTCAACAAACATCCTAAAATAAAATTAGCCATCAATGCTCACACCGATAATATAGGTTCAGATGCTTTTAATTTAAACTTATCTAAGAAGCGCGCTAAGTCAACTTTAGATTATTTAGTTAAAAATGGAATTGCAAAGAACAGATTATTTTCTGTAGGTCATGGAGAAAGAAATCCATTAATTGACTGTAAAAATCGTTGCTCTAAAAAAGATTTGCAAACTAATAGGCGCGTTGAATTTGTTATTTTAAATGCTTCTCCTGAAAACACTTTAAATACAACTAACAAAACAGGAAACTATCACATTATAGCTGGTTCTTTTAGTATAGAAAAAAACTGTATTAAATTAGTTGATCGTCTAAAAGCAGAAGGTTTTATTAGTGCACGAAAAATTGGAAAAAATAAAAACGGGTTGTTTTTGGTAGCTTATTCAAGTTACGAAAACAAGTCTGAAGCTATAAAAGCCCTAGAAACCATTAGAATAATTAATAATGAAAAAGCTTGGTTGAAATTTAAAAAATTAGATTAGCTTTTATCCTTTTAAAAAGGGTTTATAAAAATATGAGCTCTAAAATTTTTAAAGATATAAACCAAATATTCTAATTTCAACAATAACAAACTCTATTATAAAACATTACAATTCTCAATATTTAAATCTGTTTTAGGTAATCTGCTAATTTTCAACGATAAAAACATTCTTTTACGCTAGAAATTTTCATAAAGCAATTAGTTAACGAATTAAATAGCTATTGGTCTAAGAAATTTTTTCAAAACTTAGATTCCACACTATATTTAGCATCCAATTAATTATAACCTCACAAAACCCTCAAAAGATGAGAACTAAATTAAGTTTTTTCATTTTCCTTATTTCTAATATACTTCTTAGTCAAGGAACATCAAATTTAATAGCATCAAATAATTTTTCATTAAACAATTCGCGTTCATCATCTAACTCTATTGATGCTAATGGGTTTCAGTTTGAACTTTTAGATGCTGGTGTCAATACCAAATATTCTGAAATTGGCTCAGGTTTTTTTAGAAACAAACTAATTATGGTTTCATCAAAAAAACTTGGTGGTTTAGCAAAATTGGACCCTAATACTAATGAAGCATATAAAGATTTATTCTGCTTGGACATTGATAAAAATGGTTCATTAAGCTTACCGTTATTATTTTCAAGAATATTGAATACCAACGATAGTGAAGATCAATTAACATTCTCTCCAGATCAAAAAACAGTATATTACACCAGAAGTAGTAAAGAAAACTCTATGGAGTATAAATTATATAAAGCTGTTTTAGAAGAAGGCTCGCACGGTAATTGGATTAATGAAGAATTATTAAATATCAACAAAGCTAATGTATCGATAGAAAATCCTTTTATAAGTCCTAAAGGTGACAAGCTATACTTCTCATCAAATATGTCTGGGTCTATTGGCGGTTACGACATTTATGTTTCTAATATAAATGCTGATGGTTCTTTAAGCGCTCCTGAAAATTTAGGAAATATTGTTAATACGAATTCAGATGAAAAATACCCATCGCTTTCTTTAGATTCTAAATATCTTTATTTCTCCTCAAAAGGACATAATAGTATAGGTGGTTTTGATCTTTTTACTAGTAAAATTTTAAGTAAAGGCTACAAAGCTCCCAGAAATATGGGAAATACTATTAATACAAAATACGATGAAGTTGCTTATTTCTTAGCCGCTAAAAACAAAGGATATGTCTCTTCAAACAGACCGAATGGAAAAGGCGGCTTCGATATTTACACAGCAACTAACGATGAGATTATTCAAACAGTAAAAGGTAAAGTACTAGATTTAGAAACTAAAATTAAGCTTCCTAACACCTTAGTAATTTTAAAAGATGAAGAAGGTAACGAAGTTTCAAGACAGTTAACGAAAGAGGATGCTACTTACAGCTTTAATGTTATTCCTTTTGAATCATATAGTATTACAACACAAAAAGACGGTTTTAAAGAGGGAGACTTTAAATTTACAACAACGAGAAGTTACAAAACTTCTTATACCAGAGATTTAGAACTACTTACTACCGAACCTGTAATTGCAAAAGTTGAAGATGAACTAAGAATTGTTTTAGAAAACATTTACTTTGACTTTAACAAGTGGCAGGTTAAAGAAGAATCTTTTATTTCTTTAAGCAAAGTTGTTAAAGTATTAAAGGAACACCCAGAAATGAAGCTGGTTATAAATGCTCATACCGATAATAAAGGTAGAGATTCTTATAACTTAAACTTATCTAATAAACGTGCAGCATCTGCTGTTACTTATTTAATAAATAACGGTATTAATAAAAACAGATTACAATCTAAAGGCTACGGTGAAACTAAACCAAAAATTGATTGCAAAAACAATTGTACCGATGAAAACTTACAGGCTAATAGACGTGTAGAATTTGTTATCATAGAATAGTTCAAAATACTTAATACGTTTTAATTTCGACCAAATGCAATAGTAAAAGTTTTTAAACGAGTATTTTGTCTAATCATCTAAAAGCTAAAAAAAGCCTTTGCGAGCTCTTTAATTAAGCATACTTTTAACAAAGTTTTTAAAAAACAGTGAAAATTTATTTATCATAATGTCTTTTATTAATTAACATCCATCCATAAAAATAAAAAACCACGCTATCAAGCGTGGTTTTTTTATACTATTATTTTATTCTTTTTTATGTTTATGAAACAGCCTTTAGTTTCTTTAAAGTTGTTTTTGTTAATTTATCCTCTGCATATACCTTAGTTACATTTAACTTTTTCTCATTACTACTAGGTAGCTCAAACATAGCATCTGTTAATATTTCTTCACAAAGCGAACGCAAACCTCTAGCTCCTAATTTATACTCTATAGCCTTATTTACAACAAAATCTAAAGCGCCATCTGTTATTGTGAAATCAATTTCATCCATAGCAAACAATTTCTTGTATTGCTTAATGATAGCATTCTTAGGTTCTGTTAAAATAGCTCTTAGGGTATCTGCATCTAGAGGGTCCATGTATGTAAGTACTGGTAAACGCCCTATAATTTCTGGAATTAACCCAAAATCTTTTAAATCTTTCGGGATAATATATTGTAATAAATGCTCTTGATCTACGACCTCATCAGACATAGAAGCACTATAACCTACAGCTTGCATATTTAAGCGTTTAGAGATGACACGCTCAATACCGTCAAAAGCTCCACCAGCAATAAACAAGATGTTTTCTGTATTAACTTCAATAAATTTTTGATCAGGATGCTTACGTCCGCCTTTTGGTGGCACATTAACAACTGTACCTTCTAAAAGTTTTAATAAGGCTTGTTGTACACCTTCTCCCGAAACATCACGAGTAATGGACGGGTTATCACTTTTACGGGCAATTTTATCAATCTCGTCAATAAAGACAATTCCTTTTTCTGCTTTTTCTAAATTATAATCTGCAGCTTGCAACAAACGCGTTAAAATACTTTCCACATCCTCACCAACATAACCCGCTTCTGTTAAAACAGTAGCATCTACAATAGCCAAAGGTACATTTAACATTCTAGCAATTGTTTTTGCCATTAAGGTTTTCCCTGTACCAGTTTGTCCCACCATAATGATATTACTTTTTTGAATATCTATGTCATCTTTGGATGGCGGTTGGAGCAAACGTTTATAATGGTTATAAACAGCCACAGACATTACTTTTTTAGTCATGCCTTGCCCAATGATATACTCATCAAGAAAATCTTTAATTTGTTGGGGTTTACGAAGCTTTAACTCAGCAGATAAATCACTACTATCACTTTGTTTAGATTCTTCAATTACAATACCGTGCGCTTGCTCTATACATCTATCGCATATATGAGCATCTAAACCTGCTATTAATAAATTCGTTTCGGGTTTTTTTCTACCACAAAACGAACATTCCAATTCTTCTTTTGCCATTAATCTAAATTTATTTTTGAGTGTAAATTATTATAAATCCCTCAATAACAATTAACTAAATTTACGAATTTTTTATTTAATTACGAGATAAAATCTCGTCAATCATACCATATTCTTTGGCTTTATCGGCTTTCATCCAATAATCTCGATCACTATCCTCATATACTTTGTCGTAATCTTGACCTGAATGTTTACTAATAATTTTATAAAGTTCTTCTTTTAATGTTAGAATCTCTCTAGCTGTAATTTCAATATCACTAGCTTGCCCCTGTGCTCCTCCTAATGGTTGATGTATCATAACTCGCGAATGCGTTAAACCACTACGTTTTCCCTTTTCACCAGCACATAACAAAACAGCTCCCATAGAGGCCGCCATACCAGTACAAATGGTAGCTACATCTGGTTTTATAAACTGCATCGTATCATAAATTCCCAAACCTGCATAAACACTTCCTCCTGGGGAATTAATATAAATTTGAATATCTTTTGAAGCATCTACACTTTCTAAAAACAGCAATTGTGCTTGTATAATATTAGCAACTTGATCGTTAATAGCTGTTCCTAAAAAAATAATGCGATCCATCATTAAACGGGAAAAAACATCGAAAATAGCGATGTTCATTTGGCGCTCTTCAATAATATTTGGCGTTAAACCTACTGGATACATACTACTTACAATTTTATTGTAATATGTACTGCTAATACCTTGATCTTTTATCGCGAATTTTTCAAATTCTTTTGCGTAATCCATAGTCTTTTTAATATTTTTTTCGATTAATTGCCTGATTTACATTTAAATGGCAAAAAAATCTATTTTAAAAAATTCCTTTTTTGAATAAAAAACGCTTAAATCTTCTGATTTAAGCGCTTAAATATAAGGAATTATTCTTTTACTTATTTATCACCGTAAACTTCTTTTACGAACTTTTCGTAGCTTAATTCTTTAACCTTAATATTTGCTTTTTCTTTATAAACCGCTAATAATTTTTGGCTAATTAATTGCTCTGAAATTCGACGAGCTTCATCTTGGTTCGATAATACACGAGCAACAATATCGTCTAATTCTTTATCTGAAGGATTCATTTGACCAAATTGAGCCATTTGCCCTTTGATCATTTCTCTTGCATGATTTTTAATATCATCTATAGTAACCTCAACATCATGATCTGTAATAAGCTTTCCTTCAATCAATTGATAACGCAAACTCTTTTCCGACTTCTCATACTCTTCTCTTGCCTGTACCTCATCCATTTCCTTTTCACCTGCAGTTTGCATCCACTTTGTTAAAAATTCGGCAGGTAGATCAAACTTCGTATTTTCAACTAAATATTCGGTAACATCATTTAAAAATTTTTGATCTGCTTGTTGTACAAATTGTTTTTCAGCATCTTCTTTTATCTTCACTTTTAATTCGGTAACCGTCTTAACAGTGTCTTTCCCAAAAAGCTTATCAAATAACTCTTGATCTAAATCTGCCAGTTCACGCTCATTAATCTCAGTAATTGTAAAGTTTACTTCAATATCCAAACCATGTACCTCATCATGACCTAATTTTAAAGCGTGCATTAATTCATGCTCATCGTCATAAAGTCCTTTAGTTTTAAGAGCAATGGTATCACCTACTTTAGCTCCTATAAATTTCTTTTCAGTTGCTTTTCCTTTAAATTTATCTATAGTTAAAGTTACTGTATTATCTATTTCTTTTTCTTCATTCTTGTAAGCACCAGTAATTTCACTGTCTTTTACAACAACATCTTGAGAAACCAACTTCCCGTATTGCTTTTGAATACGTTCAATCTGTTCATCAATCATTTTATCATCAGCAATGATATTATACTGTATAATGGCTTTTTTACCTTTTAACTTTACTTCAAATTCTGGCGCTAAACCTAATTCAAATTCAAAAGAAAACCCATCGGCATCCCAGTTTATGTCATCTTGTGGTCTTGGTAATGGTTGCCCTAGTACATCTAGCTTTTCTTCTGTAAGATATTTGTTTAAAGCATCTTGCAACAGCTTATTAACCTCATCTACCAAAACAGCTTTTCCATATTGTTTTTTTACCATCCCCATTGGCACATGTCCCTTTCTAAAACCAGGGATATTTGCTGTTTTACGGTAATCTGTTAAGATTTTTTCAACTTTTTCGCTATAGTCTTCTTTAGCGATATCTACTTTCACAACAGCATTTAATGCATCAACGTTTTCTCTTGTAATATTCATTTTAAATCATATAAAGCCTTGTGTCAGGCATTTAACAATAAAGTCTTCTTTTAAAAAACTAAAATTTGTGTAACCAAAATTGGGATGCAAAAATATAATATTTTTACATCCTAGCAAAGTTTTTAATCACTTGATTTCTTATGATCTTATTTATTGATTTTCAAAGGCCACATGTAATTCAACTATTAAAATATCTAGTTTTAAAAACCAATGAAATAAGCGCTCATTTAGAGCTATTTTTTATCATCTTTTAAAAGAGAATGAAGTATAGATTGCAAAACAGAGAGTAGGATACTAAATAACACTGCAATCCAAATACTATTTACAGAAAAACCATCAATTAATTTATCGGCCAATAAAATAATTAATGCATTAATTATTAATAGGAACAGACCTAAAGTAACAATGGTAATTGGTAAAGTTAAAATAATCAGAATAGGCTTTACAAATAGATTTAATACCGATAATACAACGGCAACAATGAAGGCCGTTATATAACCATCTAAATGTACCCCATTTAAAAAATATGATATCACAAATACAGCAATCGCATTTAATAGTAGTTTAGTTAAGAGTTTCATCTGTTTTTGTTTTATCTGTTCGAGGTCATTAACATAAACTAAATGTACAAAAAAATCACTCAATAAACTTTAACACTGCCTCAAAAAAGTCTTTTGGGTTTTCGGCATGCAGCCAATGTCCAGCGTTTGCAATAGTAACAATTTGCGATTCTGGAAAATGATTAGAAATTATGGTTTCATCACCAACCCCTATATATTCTGATCGATCACCCCTTAAAAATAAGGCCGCTCTTTCAAAACGGGCATGTGAAGGCAAAGACTCACCTACCTCTGCTACTTCTTCTTTTAAAACTTCTAAATTAATGCGCAAACCCAGCTTCCCTTTTTCAATCCAATATAAGTTTTTTAATAAGAACTGACGTGTTCCAAAATCGGACACATAATTACTTAATAATTTATCTGCAGCTCCTCTACTTTTAACAACATCAAAATCTAAAGCATTTAAGCCCTCCAAAATAGCATCGTGATGAACTGGATAAAAGCGTGGAGAAATATCTGCAACAACTAATTTCGAAACCATTTCTGGATATTGCGTTGCAAACAACATAGCTGTTTTTCCTCCCATAGAATGCCCCAACAGTACAATATTATTAAGGTTATGCGACTCACAATAATATTTTAAATCCTCAGCAAGTACCTCATAACTAAAATTATTATCCCAAAAACTGCGCCCATGATTACGTTGATCGACCAAATGAACCTGAAAACCTTGTTCGCTAAATTGACGACCATGTGTTTTCCAATTATCACTCATTCCTAAAAAACCGTGAAGGATTACCAATGGCTGACCTTCTCCTATGATGTTTGAATGTAATACCATAAGCCTCCCTTAATCCCTCCAAAGGAGGGAAATTATTGCGTGATTACTCACTTATTTTTAAATATTTTTTAAATCTACCTTGTTTAATTTCATAATATTTCAGCAGAGTTTCTTTCCCTTTGGGAAAGATTAAGATAGGGCCTCTAATTTTCGTAAATACATCTGAACAACATTCTCTATACCCAAATACAAACTCTCTGCTATCAATGCATGACCAATTGAAACCTCTAATAAACCTGGAATATTCTTTTTAAAAAACTCAATATTATCTAGAGATAAGTCATGTCCAGCATTAATACCTAAACCCAAGTTATTTGCCAATACGGCACTATCTACATAAGGTTTAACGCCTTCTGTATTACCTAAACCGTATTGATGCGCAAAAGCTTCTGTATACAACTCAATTCTATCGGTCCCTGTAGCTTTAGCTCCTTCAATTTGTTCTAATATGGGATCTACAAATATAGAAGTCCTTATCCCGTTTTGTTGAAACTCCTTAATAACATCAACTAAAAAATCTTTATGCTTTATGGTATCCCAACCTGCATTACTAGTAATAGCATCAACAGCGTCTGGCACCAATGTAACCTGAGTTGGCTTTACACTTAAAACCAATTCTACAAAAGAATCTATAGGATTACCTTCAATATTATATTCTGTATAAACTTCTGGTTTTAAATCGTGTGCATCTTGATATCGTATATGACGTTCATCTGGTCTTGGGTGGATTGTTACACCCTCGGCACCAAATCGCTGTACATCTTTTGCAAATTTAACCACATTAGGCATATCACCACCTCTAGAGTTTCTTAATGTCGCAATCTTATTAATATTTACACTTAACTTTGTCATACCTAAGTTTTAAAAATAGAACTCATTTAAACTTTTTGTCTTTAACCAAAAAGTTTAAATGAGTTCTGCAAAAATACAAAGTAGAACAGGCTTATATACTATTTTTTTAATTAATTTGCATACTTATAAAGCTGACCAATGAAACTTTCAGAATACATTATAAATGATATCAAACCATTAAATAGTCATAACAAGATAAGTGAACTACAATTGCTGTTTAATCAGTTAACCTATTCTCACATCCCTATTAAAGATGAGAACGGTGTTTTTTTAGGCACTTTTTTTGAAACAGACGCACATTGTTTTGAAAGTGACAAACCTATTAATGATTATCTGTATTCGATTGAAGATTTTTTTGTAAGAGATAATACACTCTGGTTAGATGTATTGGAAGCTTTTGCACAGAACTCCGCTAACATTATGCCTGTTTTAGATGGAAAAAACAATTATTTAGGATATTATGAACTGAATGATATCATTAGTCTTTTTAACGAGTCACCTTTCTTTTTTGAAGCTGGTGGTGTTTTAGTAGTTGAAAAAGGAATTAATGATTATTCTTTTAGTGAAATAAGTCAAATTGTAGAATCTAATAATGGCAAGCTTTTAGGTGCTTTTGTTTCGCAAATAAAAAATGATGTTGTACAAATAACCATTAAAATAGGCAACACTGGACTTAATGAAATTATTCAAACTTTCCGCAGATATAGTTATAATATTGTATCTGGACATGAAGAGGATAGCTATATTGAAAGTCTTAAAGATCGATCGGATTATTTGAATAAATACTTAAATATGTAAATAGTTATGTGGATATATCATGTAACCTATAAAAAACAATAAAAACGCATGAAAGTTGCTATTTTTGGACGATTCTACAATGAAACGACAACAGCTTCGGTTGAAACGCTATTTAATTACCTATTAAAAAAAGATATTGATGCCTATATTGAAACAGAGTTCTTTAATATTATCCATCAAGAAGCTCCTAATATAAAAGATTTTGCTTCATTTAAAACATTTGACGCATTAGATACTTCTTTTGATTTTCTTGTAAGTGTTGGAGGTGATGGTACTATTTTAAGAGCGATCACCTTTGTAAAAGATATTGATATTCCTATAATTGGAATTAATACTGGACGTTTAGGCTTTCTAGCAACCATACAGGTAGATGCCATTGAGCATGCTATTCAAAACATTATTGACGGTCGTTATAAAATATCGGAGCGGAGCTTGCTTTCAATAGAAACAACGCCAGAAAACAAAAATATAACATCACTTAATTTTGCCTTAAATGAAGTCGCTGTAAGTAGAAAAAACACAACATCTATGATTACTGTAGAAACGTATCTAGATGACGAATATCTTACATCTTATTGGAGTGATGGCTTAATAATTTCTACACCAACAGGCTCAACAGGCTACTCTTTAAGCTGTGGGGGTCCTGTGATCACACCAAGTACGAATAGTTTTGTTATAACCCCTATAGCGCCACATAATTTGAGTGCGCGACCTTTAATAATACCAGATTCAACCGAAATACAATTAAAAGTTGATGGACGCGAAGAAAGTCATCTGGTCTCATTAGACTCCAGAATTGCTACACTCGATAACGGTACTATAATTAAAATTAAAAAAGCTGACTTCAAAATTAAAATGATTGATCTTTTAGACGAAAGTTTTTTAGATACACTTAGAAAAAAGCTTCTTTGGGGAGAAGACAAGCGTAATTAGGCAATAATTTACAAGAAATACTGTTTTACACTAATACAATTTAGCTCAAATTATATTAGGCTAATCTTATTTATTATATTTGCAAACTTTTGAATATTTATGAGGCATTTAACCATATTGATATTAAGCATTTTAAGCATTCATTTTAGCTACTCCCAAATTAACGAAATAGGTGTTTTTATGGGAGGAAGTAACTTTATTGGAGATGTAGGTGCTACAGATTATATTTCTCCAAATCAATTAGCCTTTGGCGGCATTTACAAATGGAATCGAAGTAAAAGGCATTCTTACAGAGCTTCTGTAATCTTTAGTGAATTAAAAGGTGTCGACACAAAATCCGACGATCCAAGACGTGTTCAAAGAGATTATGAGTTTTCGAGTAGTATTTTGGAGATTTCATTGGGGATAGAATTTACATTTCTAGATTTCGATTTACATTCGGGACAAAAAATAGCCACACCATACTTATATACTGGTATAACTACGACCAAACATGATAATCATTATTTTTTAAGTGGGGTACAAACTCCCGAAAACACCTCTAGTTGGGCGTATGGTATTCCAATGGTACTAGGTTTTAAAGCGTCTTTTTTAGATAATATTATTTTGGGTATAGAGGTTGGCGCCCGTTATACATTTTCAGACCGACTTGATGGAAGCCTTCCCAAAGCTCAGAACAGACAACAATACAGATTTGGCAATATAAATAATAACGACTGGTATATGTTTTCAGGACTTACCCTAACATATACATTTGGCGAAAACCCTTGTTATTGCCCTGGCAATTAAAATGGACTTAAAAGAAAGCATACAAAACGAAATACTACCAAAGCACATTGCTATTATAATGGATGGCAATGGCCGTTGGGCAAAACAAAAAGGTATGATACGTGCCTTTGGGCATGAAAATGGCACAAAATCTGTACGACGAACTGTCGAATCGTGTGCAGAATTGGGCATTGAAAATTTAACACTTTATGCCTTTTCTACTGAAAACTGGAACAGACCAAAATTAGAAGTGCAAACTTTAATGAAACTTTTGGTGTCTTCTTTAAAAAAAGAAATAAAAACACTTCAAGACAATGACATAAAGCTTGCTGCCATAGGAAATTTAAACTCACTTCCTAAAAAAGTTCATAAAGAACTTATTGATGTTATTGACAGCACAAAACATAATAATAGAATGACTCTTACCCTTGCGTTGAGCTATGGTTCTAGAGAAGAAATACAAAACACTGTTAAAGAAATTAGTATTAAAGTTAAAAATAATATAATTTCGCCCGAAAATATTGATGAATCAATTATAAATGAGCATCTTTACACGCATAATTTGCCAGATGTAGATTTATTAATTAGAACAAGTGGGGAGCAACGTATAAGCAATTTTTTGCTTTGGCAAATAGCATACGCAGAGTTATATTTCACAAATGTACTGTGGCCAGATTTTACAAAAGAACATTTGTATGAAGCTATTATTGAATATCAAAAAAGAGAACGACGATTTGGGAAAACAAGTGAACAAGTTAGCTAATATTTCATTTTTAGCTACATATATGAAGCACATTATAGTGCTATTACTTTTTGTAGGTAGTTTTAATATTCAAGGGCAAGAAGTAACATATAACAGTAATAACAAATACACTTTAGGAGGCATCACCGTTTCTGGAAACAGCTCTTTTAGCGAACAAACAATAGTTACTTATTCGGGTTTAAGAAAAGGAAAGGAAATAACCATTCCTGGTGATGATATTAGTACCGCTATTAAAAAACTTTGGAAATCAAAATTATTTAGTGATATAGAAGTTTATGTTACCAAAATAGAAGGTGATGTTGCTTTTTTAGAAATAAGACTATCCGATTTACCTCAACTTAATGAGTTAAAGATAAATGGTATAAAAAAATCTAAAAAAGAAAAAATAATTGAGGAAAACAAACTAAAAAAAGGTACAAAAGTAACCGAAAACCTTATTACTACAACTAAAAACTATTTAGCTAATAAATACAAAAAGGAAGGTTATTTAAACTCTAAAATACATATTAATACTATAGAAGTAAAAGATTCTATTAAAGTAGCCCGTGTTAATATGGTACTTAACATTGATAAAGGTGAAAAAGTTAAAATTAAAGACATTGTTTTTAATGGCAACAAAGTTCTAAGTGATAAAAAGCTTAGAAAAAGCATGAAAAGCACTAAAAAAATAAATCGACTAAGAATCTTTAAACGTTCTAAATTTATTGATTCTGCTTATCAGGCTGATTTGTCTAGTGTTATAGAAAAATACAAAGAAAATGGGTATAGAGATGCTCGAATCTTATCTGATAGTTTAATAATTAATAACGATAAGACTATTTCTCTTAAAATAGATGTAAATGAAGGTGAGTTATACACGTTTGGGGATATTACATTTATTGGTAATACCGTTTACACTAATGAATATTTATCCCGAATACTTCGTATTAAAAAAGGAGATACTTATAATGGTGTTTTATTACAGGAACGTATAGCAGATAACTCCAAACCTGATGCTTTCGATATAACTAACGAATACCAGAACCACGGTTACTTATTTTCTACCATTAACCCTGTTGAGGTAAGTGCAGATAACAATGTTATCGACATGGAGATAAGAATCATTGAAGGTAAGCCAGCCTATTTTAATAGTGTAACCGTTGTGGGTAATGATAAAACAAACGATCACGTTATTTACCGTGAAATTAGAACGCGCCCAGGGCAACTATACAGAAAAGCAAATGTAGTACGTACCGTTAGAGAACTTGGTCAATTAGGATTTTTTGATGCCCAGGAAATCTCACCAAACTTTAATAACCCCAACCCTAATGAAGGAACCATAGACATGGAATATTCTGTTAAAGAAACGGGGTCTAGTCAAATCGAATTACAAGGTGGTTATGGAGGCGGTGGCTTTATAGGAACACTTGGACTCTCTTTTAACAACTTTTCAATAAAAGACATCTTTAAAAAAGATGCTTACAAACCAATTCCTATGGGAGATGGACAAAAACTGGCTTTACGTTTACAGGCCAGTCGTTTTTATCAAACCTATAGTTTTTCATTTTCCGAGCCTTGGTTGGGTGGTAAAAGACCTGTCCAATTTTCATCATCGTTATCACATACTAAACAGTTTTTATTTAATCCGCAAACTAGAAATGCCGATAAAAGTAGAAGTTTTAATATAACAGGTATTACATTTGGTTTGGCAAAACGCTTAACTGTTCCAGACGATTTTTTCACCTTATCTCAAGCTGTTAGTTACCAACGTTACGATTTAAATAATTACAATACAGGTTTATTCACTTTTGGCGATGGTTATTCAAACAACTTATCGTACACTATCGGGCTAAGTAGAAATAACACCAGCGTAGATCCTATTTTCCCAACAGCAGGTTCCAATTTTAGTGTAACAGCTAAGTTATCGGTTCCTTATTCTTTATTTAATGGTGTAGATTATGAAGCACTTAAAGATGAACGCGATGCCAATAATGCGATAATAGCAGATGTTAACAGTAGTACATTGGATAGGACAAATGCTGGAAGTAGAATTGCAGAAATAGATCAAGAACGCTATAAATGGCTAGAGTTTTATAAAGTAAAGTTTAAAGGTGATTGGTATACTCAAATTGTAAAAGATTTAGTATTGAGACCGAGTGTAGAATTTGGTTTTTTAGGTGCTTACAATAATGCTAGAGGTACAATTCCTTTTGAGCGTTTCTTTGTTGGTGGTGATGGATTAGGAAACTATAGTTTAGACGGTAGAGAGGCCATACAATTACGTGGATATCCAAACCAATCATTATCAGATCAAGATGGAGGAACTATCTATAATAAGTTTTCTTTAGAGCTTCGTTATCCTATAACGCTAAAAGCTTCAGCTAAAATTTATGCCTTAGGTTTTTTAGAGGGGGGGGCTTCTTATAATAATTTTAGAGATTATAACCCATTTGACATAAAACGTTCTGCAGGTCTGGGTGTTCGTATTTTTATGCCAGCATTTGGACTATTAGGGATTGATTTTGGTCGTCGTTTCGATGATATCCCTGGAAGTCCAGGATCTAGGGGGAATTGGGAAACACACTTCATTATTGGGCAACAGTTTTAAGTATGATATTTATTTTGGCACGATATTTTCTATTAACATGATAATGATTTGCATGAGGATTAAAATTTTTAAGATTAAAATTCGTTAATTTTGAAGATACAATTCGAAAAAGGCAAAATTAAAATTCATTTGTCGCTTTTAGAATTTATAAGTCAATAAATTAAAATATATACAGATGAAAAATAAAGTTCTTTTTTTACTGACATTGGTTTTTACAATAAGCTTATCCATACACGCTCAACGTGGTGTAAGAATTGGCTATATAGATACCGAATATATTTTAGAGAATGTTCCAGAATATCAAGAAGCTACTGCACAATTAAATCAAAAAGCAGACAAGTGGAAAAACGAAATTGGTGCTAAGCTGGGAGCTATTGAACAAAAGCGAAAAGATTTAAGTAACGAAAAAGCGCTTTTAACAAAAGAACTTATCGAGGAAAGAGAAGAAGACATTGCGTTTGAAGAAAAAGAGATTCTTGATTATCAGCAAAAACGTTTTGGTCCCAATGGTGACTTGTTCATTCAAAAAAAGCAATTGATGCAGCCTATTCAAGATCAAATTTTTGCAGCAGTTCAAGATATGGCTGCGAATAGAAAATATGATTTTATTTTTGATAAATCGTCTGATGCCGTGATGCTTTTTTCAGCAAAGCGATTCGATTTAAGTGAACAAATATTAAGAAGTATAACAAGAACTTCAAAACGTAAACAAGCACAATCTAAAGCCGAGCGCAGAGCTGCTAAAGAAGAAGAATTGGTTCCAGAAATTAATTACGAATTGGAAGCCCGTCAAAAAGCTTTAGATGAAAAAAAAGAAGAAAGAGAAAGTGCTATTGAAAAAAGAAGACAGGAGATTTTAGCGGCTCGTGAAGCGAAGAAAAAAGAGGCAGAAGCTAGACGTCAAAAAATATTGGAAGAGCGGGAAAAAGCAAAACAAGCAAAGCTCGATGCTAGAAATAAAACATCAAAAACCAATACTGCTGAAGAAGAAGTATCAAAAACTGATGATACTAAAACAGGAGAAGGAGCAGGAGAAACAAAAACAAAAGCCCAGCTTATTGAAGAAAATAGACAAAAAAAATTAGAGGAAAGAGCAGCTAGAAAAAAGGCTCTGGAAGAAAGAAAGAAAAAAATATTAGAAGACCGTCAGAAAGCAAAAGACAGTATTTAAACAAAAAACAATTTATAACACATATTAATTAATACTATTTAAAAATGAAACAATTTAAAACTCTTTTATTAGCAACCGCATTATGTCTTGGAACCATAAGTTTTACCCAAGCCCAAAGCAAAGTTGCACATATAAATACTCAAGAATTAATAGCGGCTATGCCAGCAGCTAAAGCAGCACAAGCTGAGTTAGAAACTTTGGGTAAAACATATCAAACCGATATGCAAGCTATGGCTACCGAGTATCAAAATACAGTAAAGCAATTTGATGCAGAAGCAAGTACAAAAACAGATGAAGAAAACCAAAAGAGATATGCCGAGCTTGCCGAGAAACAACAACGTATTCAACAATTTCAAGCAGACGCACGTCAAGATTTAGCAAAAAAGGAAGCTGAATTATTTAAGCCTATTCAGGAAGAAGCATTTGCAGCAATAAACAAGGTTTCTAAAGCTTTAGGATATGAGTATGTTTTAGAAAGAACGACTTTAATTGTAGCAGACGGAAAGGATATTTTATCCGAAGTTAAAAAAGAATTGGGCATATAAGTATATAAAATTACTAAACCGTAAAAATTACTAGAAGCTGCCTGTTCAAGGCAGCTTTTTTTATGAAATGATCTAAACTTTCATGTTTTATTTAAGCTAAAATGAATGACAATATTTCAACCCATGAGTAAAATCAATGCTATTAAAGGGCAGTACTTAGCCTGTTTTAATAAGAAATGGGGCACAAGGTATTCCATTTGAATTATTTACTTTTATGCGAATTATAATTATATGAACAAGCAAGCTATTGGTATTTTTGACTCTGGTATTGGTGGTACATCTATCTGGAAGGAGATCCATACACTTTTACCTAATGAAGACACCATCTATCTGGCCGATAGTTTTAATGCGCCTTACGGACCAAAAGGGAAAGAAGCCATTATTAACTTAAGTATTAAAAACACGGAATACTTAATAAATAAAGGATGCAAACTCATAGTTGTTGCCTGTAATACAGCCACTACTAACGCTATAGACTACCTGCGAGACACTTATAAGGTTCCTTTTATTGGTATTGAACCAGCCATAAAACCTGCAGCTCTACAAACTAAAAATAATGCCATAGGTATTTTAGCAACTAAAGGCACTTTAAGTAGCGCATTATTTTCTAAAACATCTGGCATATTTGCCAGTAATAAAAATGTTATCGAGCAAGTTGGTGAAGGCATTGTAGAGCTTATAGAAAAAGGTAAGTTACAATCTGAGGAAATGAAGGTCCTTTTAAAAACATACCTAAAACCAATGATTGATGCCAATATAGATTACCTCGTATTAGGTTGCACACATTACCCCTATTTAATCCCTTTATTAGTTGAGTTACTCCCTAGCCACGTTAAAATTATAGATTCTGGAGAAGCAGTTGCCCGACAAACAAAAACTATTCTGAAGGAAAATAATCTGCTCGATACAGAAAGTTTTAAAAGCAATAATCACTTTTATACCAATGGAGACCCAAGTATTATGCAATTGCTTTTAAATTCCAAATTTAATGTTGAATATCTAGATTTTTAATAAAAAAATATGGGGTCCTGCAAAGACCGAATTCAAAATAAATATTATTCTTTAAACCAGCTTGAATATTTTATATAATTATCGGCAATTCTATTTATTTCACCAGAAATAAGTGCTTTACTAATATCTTTTACTTTTTTCGCAGGAACGCCTGCATAAATACTACCAGCCTCTACTCGAGTACTTTTAGTGACTACAGCTCCTGCTGCAATAATACTATTACTTTCTACCACACAGTCGTCCATAATAATACTCCCCATACCAATTAAAACATTGTCATGAATAGTACACCCATGCACCAGGGCATTGTGACCAATTGAAACATTATTACCAATAGTGGTTGGCGACGTTTTGTAGGTAGCGTGTATTACAGCCCCATCTTGTACATTGACCTTATTCCCTATTTTAATGTAATTAACATCACCTCTAACTACAGCGCTAAACCAAACACTACATTGATTGCCCATGGTTACTTCACCAACTATGGTCGCATTTTCTGCAACAAAACAATCATTTGGTATCTGAGGGGATTTTCCTTTTACTGGCAATATTACTGGCATAATCAAGTTTGTTTTTTTCATTTCCATAAAGAAGGAAATCTTATTTGTTTAAGTTTTAATTATTGAGAATCCTACATTCGTGGGAATGACAAAAATAGTTATTTAAAATACGATAATAAATCAGATTTTTTTGAAGCCGAAACCATAATTTCCTTTCCGTTGCTAAGAACCACACCCCCACCTTTTCCTTTTACATATTTCACAACTTCATTTACATTGACTAAATATGATTTGTGCACACGTGCAAAACTAGCATTACTTAAGGCGTCTTCAAAATACTTAAGTGTTTTACTTACCAACTTTTTTTTATTTGTATTTAGATAAATTTCGGTATAATTATCGTCCGCTTTACAATACAAAATATCAGATGTATTTATAACCTCAAAACCATCTAATTGCGGAATCGTTATTTTACCATTAACACCATTTGTTTTTGGAGTAAGCACCTGATCTTGAAGTGCATCTTCTTTCGTTTTAATTTCAGCAACATAATCGACTGCCTTTATAAGCTCATCAATAGAAATAGGCTTCATTAAGTAATAAGACGCATGTGCATTCAAAGCATCTATGGCATAATGATTATAAGCCGTTACAAAAACGGTTTCAAAATTAATGTCTCCTACTCTATCTAATAAGTCGAACGCATTACCATAGGGCATTTCTACGTCTAAAAACACTAAATCTAAATCGTCGTTATTACGAATAAGCAACAAAGCTTCCTCTACATTAGCTGCTTCTCCTAAAACTGATACATTAGGACAATATTTTTTGAGATAGTTCTTTAAAATATCCCTACTAGTTTCTTCGTCTTCGACTATAATGGAATTTAATTTCATTTAATTGTTTAAGTTTTTAATAATAGTGTTGAATAAATTTAATTTATCCAAAATCAATAAAGCTAAATAGACTAATCCTACTATAAAAAACAAGATTATCATTAATTGCATGTAAGTTGAAACAGTCCAATCTAAAGCAACCTTTATACGATGCATCAAACCTATTTTATTTTCTACACCTTCTATCAACGAAAATTTAATAGTACAAAACTCATTTTCTTCATCATAATTTCCCAATTGCACACCTAAACCTTGTAACTCTTCCTCAATGCTTAATATTCTATTTTCTAAATTAATATATTCTTCAATTTTGCCTCCTTTAGACTTTAATTCGATTAGAGAGTTTCTAATTTTTAAAAGTGATTGCTTTTTTGCATTAAGCTGTTTGTATTCGTTTGTTTTATCCTTTTTTGTGATTTCCTTTGATTGAACCTTTCCTATTTTAGATAAAGAAACATATAAACTATCAAATTTTTCGGGCTGTACTCCAATTAATAATTGCATTCGTCTATTTCCATTATTCCCACTGTTTTGTTCAAATTGAATGATGGCTTCATGCCTCTTAATTTCTTTACTCAATGAACTTTTCTCTTTTTCAAACTCAGAAGATTTCGTATTTACAGTAGCAATTTTTTCATATTTCTGATCTACATTAATAACATTTTGTGCGTTATTAGCATTAGATTTCATCTTATATTGTTTTGAAGCATAGTTAACGCGACTGCTTGCTATTTCTTCAAAAAAAGTATTGCTATCTGCAATAGCATTGGGGTATTCTGTATATCCATAAAAAATTCTAAAAACAAATAGAATTACAAATAACAGCACTAAATAGAACACACCTTTTTTTAGTTTCTTTTTAAGTGTTTTTTTCATTATTAATCTTTTTTAAGTGTTACAATAACTTTAGTCCCTACGTCTTCGTCCTCTTGAAAATCATCAATTAGCACATCTACTTTATCTTTATACATCTCGTTCAAAATAGCAACACGTTTTTTAATATTACCCATTCCTTTTGAGTTTTGCTTTTGCTGATTCTCAGTTTTTAGAGCTTTCGATTTTTCTCGTCCAATACCATCATCAGTAATCGTAATTTTTATTTCGTCCAATGTCATTTGAGTAATTCCAATCTGTAAATGTCCCTTAGATTTTTTATAGCGCAACCCGTGCCACACAGCATTTTCAATATAGGGCTGTAACAACATGGGAGGTATTACAAAATCCTGAACATTAATATTTTCATCAATGCGAATGTCATAATCAAACTTATCCTGAAACCTGAAATGCTCTAATTTGGTGTATAGCTCCAACAGTTTAATTTCTTTTTCAAGTGGAATAAAATCTTCCTCACTATTTTCTAAAACAGCACGCATTAACAACGAAAAATCGGTAAGATATTTATTGGCTGTACGCTCATCGTTTGATGTTATAAAACTATTTACAGAATTTAAGGCATTAAATATAAAATGCGGATTCATTTGACTACGCAAGCTTTTTAGAGCTAATAAATTATTTGCTAATCGCTGTTGCCTAATATATTTAAACATTAAGAGTGCAGTAACCAATAGTAATAAAACACCTCCTATAAGCGAGTAAATTATTAATTTTTGACGCTTGGTCTGTTCGGTAGTCAATTGAAATTGGCTCTCCGTTAAAGCCCTATCACTTTCCAAACTCAATATTCTATTTTGTTTGCTAACAATATCTTTACTAAATCTTGTAGCTTGCGATATTTCTTGTTCTTTTTTTATATATAGTTTTTCTACTAAATCAACATAGCTTTGATATGCAATGAGTGCTTTATCAAATTGCCCAGCATCTCTATAGATTTCAGATAATTTTCTAGTAGCATCTTTTTGCACAATAAGATCTTCCTTACTATCAGCTACTTCAATACTTTCTTCAAGATATGAAATAGCATTCTCGTAGTCTTTTTGCAATGCATAAGCATTTCCTATTTTATAATTTTGTTTTTGCGTCGTTAAGGCACTTTCATTATCTGAAATAGAATCGCTCTGAAAATCATTTATATCTTCTAAAGCTTCTTTTCTCAATGCTATTTCACTTGAATAATTACTATTGGTACTTTGAAAATCTGCCGCTCTAACTTTTTCTTCAGCAGCTCGTTTTTTATTTTGTGTAAGCGCAAGCTTCATGGATTTATCAAAATACCCTTCTGCTTTCTGCACCTCGCCTTTGGCATCATAAACCTGTGCAATTTTTGAATTTAAATCTGTAATTTTAGGTGTTATCAAATATTTTTGGGCAACGACTAATCCTTTTTGATAATTGTCAATTGAAAGCTTATAATTTTTAGTTAAAAGATATACATCGCCAAGGCCTTCATATAATTGAACCAACTGCCAATTGGATAATTCTTTTTTATTAATTTCTTTGTACGTTTGAATGCTTTCCTGATAGTTTTTATTCTGCTTATATGCACCAGCTAATTTTAATTTAACAATATTAGTCTTCATATTCTGATTACTAATTCTATAATTAGAAACCGCTAAATCATATTGTTTCCAAAACGTATGGATATCACCTAAAACTTCATAAGTTTCTGCATTTTCTTTTACAGAATTGCTTTCTACAAGTGCCTTTTCAATAAATTGAATACTGCGTTTGGCATCTTTTTTTAAATAGGTTTCGGCAGAATCTATTAATGATTTAAACTGATTAGGATTCTGCCTTGAAGACTTTTTTAGTTTATTATACTCGGCTTCTTCTTTGTTAGACTCTACCTCTACAGTAATACGCTCATTGCTTTGAATGGTATAATATACCGTTTCAAAATCTTTATGTCTTATAATAAGCTCGTCTCCTTTTTTAGCTTCAATCCTAAAATCACCAGCATAATCTGTGGTAGTATAAGCACCTCCATTAACTTCTACATTAACATTTGGAATGGGGTCACGCGTATCACTTTCAATCACAGAGCCCCTAATAGTAAATCTTGGTTCTTGCTCTTCACTTACGTCCTTATTATATACCTGAGCAAGCATACCTGTTGTACCTAGCATCATGCATAAAAACCATATGTATTTAATTTTAATAACTATTCGCATGGGTTATTTAATATAGTAGATAAACTTACGTACTTTCCTTGGTATAATAAAATGATGATTTTATAAATCTATAGTTTTCTAACCCCAAAAAGAAGACTTTACATACTTAAAACCACTTTTCACTCAATCAAACTTGGTCTTTACTCATTGTCCTTTTTTTAAGAACTAAGTTGGATATAGATTTACGGTGTTAATCAAAAACAATCATCTTATGAAAACTATACTTTCAATCTTTATTTTTTCTCTCCTCATATTTTCAGACGACAGAAATGAAACGATTAAATATCCAAAAGCAAAGGTTAGCTATTCTGCATTTGAAGATTTAGTGAAACAAGTAAAAAAACATCGACAGAAAAGACTCATTAATTTAAATCAGTTTTTAACTAAAAGTGAATCAGAAGATGTAGTGATATTAGATACGCGTTCTAAAGAAATGTATACCAGAAAGCACATCAAAGGCGCCATTCACTTAAATTTTTCAGATTTCACTCAAGAAAACCTTAACAAATTAATCCCTAATGCAAACACAACCATCCTCATTTACTGCAATAATAATTTTGAAGGGGATGAAATTAATTTCGCAAGTAAAATAGTACTTCCAAAAGTAATCAAGAGAGATATAAAGCCAATTACATTAGCTCTTAATATACCCACATATATAAACCTTTATGGGTACGGTTACAGAAATATATACGAATTATCAGAACTGATTACTCTTTTTGATGAAAGAGTTGAATACGAAGAACAATAATAAATTAAAAACACACTTATCATGAAAACATACTTTAAAACATGCTTATTCTTTCTCACGCTAACAACCTTCATGGCTTGCAATGCGAACAATAAAAAACAAGAATTGGCATATAACTCAACAGAAAAAAAACACCACGATCCTAGCAAACAATTTATTAAAGTAGCACTTCTATTAGATACCAGTAATAGTATGGACGGGCTTATAGACCAAGCTAAAGCACAGCTTTGGGGCATCGTAAACGAATTGTCTTATGCCAAATGTGGCACCAACAAGCCTAGTTTACAAATTGCTTTATATGAATATGGCAACGATAGATTAAATGGGAGTGAAGGTTATATTAGGCAAGTCTTATCTTTTAGCGATGACCTGGATGAAATTTCTAAAGAGCTGTTCTCGTTAACTACCAATGGCGGTGAAGAATATTGCGGTCAAGTTATACAAACCTCACTAAATCAATTAAACTGGGGTAAAAATCCAGACGATTTAAAACTTATTTTCATTGCTGGCAATGAACCTTTTACCCAAGGAAAAATAAATTACAAAGATGCATCGGCCAATGCAAAAGAAAAAGATATTACCATAAATACGATTTTTTGTGGCGATTACAACCAAGGAATTTCTTCTTCTTGGAAAGATGGTGCTCAATTAACAAACGGTGATTATATAGCCATTAATCAAAACAAAACAACAGTACATATTGCATCGCCATACGATGATGAGATTTTAATACTAAATAAGAGACTAAATAAAACTTATGTGGTTTATGGACAAATGGGAAGGCAAAAAAAGGAACTTCAAGCCGAACAAGATTCTAATGCTGGACAATACAGTAAAGCAAATGCCGTAAGTAGAACGGTAAGTAAGAGTTCCCATCTGTACAAAAATAAAACCTGGGATTTGGTAGACGCCGTAGAGGAAGAAGAAATCGTTATTGAGGATATTAAAGACGATGCTTTACCTGAAGAGTTGAAAGGAAAAACCAAAGACGAAATTAAAACTTATGTCACTGAAAAAAGTAAAGAGCGAGGTGCTATTCAAAAAAAGATTCAAGAACTTAATACGAAGCGTAAAGAATATATCGTAAAACAGAAAAAAAGCACTGATAATGGGTTGGAAAATGCCATGACCAAAGCCATAAAAGAACAAGCAAAAAGGAAAAAATATAGTTGGAAATAAAAGAAACCATATTCTAAACAATTAGCTGTCCGTTTGAGTGCCGTTGAGAACTTTTAATATTAAAATATCTTGACTGCGCTCGATGGGGCAATAGTTCGTTCAAATATTTTATCAGAAAATAGTGTGTTTTATTACGCGTTAATTAACCGCAGGACATTTACATTCAAAGCGTTTCCGTTTACAATTAAAATTATATCCTAATGTAAATTGATGAAAACCTCCATTAGTAAATACTACCGAATTTGTTTGATAGGTATAGGTATACGCAAACATGAAATCATTATAATTAACGCCTAAAATGGGTGTTATTTGTTGTAGTCTTTGACTTCCTACAGTATTAGAGCTTGTTAAAAATTCGGCACCGTCCAAGCTTGTTCTATATGACAAACCGCCCCAAATTTTACCAAAATCCATTTCTTTATAAGCTTTCGCATTAATATCGACCGACGATTCTTTTGTCCCATCTTTATATTGAAACATCAATGAAGGTTCAAAACTCCATTTACTTCCAAATTTGTTATAAACATAACCAGCAGAAAGCAAATAACGTCTTAAATTGCTAGTTATCTCAATATCATTATTAACACCTGCATTTTTTAATAAATTTTTGACTGTACCATGTGCATAAAAATCCAAATAATGGTACGAAAACCCAAAATCCATATTAAAATAGCCTTGACTTTGTACAACCCCATCAATTATAGGATCTGGCCCATCAAACAAAAAAGACGTTTCATCTAACTTATATTGAATAATCCCTGCACTTAAACCAAAGGATAACATATTTAAATCAATTTCACTTCTAGAAAACATTAAATGATGTGCATAAGTAACATAGGCCCCTGTTTGCGAATGATACCCATTTTTATCAGTATATAAAATCCCACCAACTGCAGATTGAGACTCTCCTATTCTACCATTTACACTTAAGGTTAAAAGCTTTGGTGCGTCGTCTTGCCCAAACCATTGCTGTCTGGCTGTTAACCTAATTTTAGAACAATTAGCAACGCCAGCCATAGATGGATGAATCAAATAATAATTATCGGTGAGGTAATCGGTATATATAGGCAACCCCTCTTGCGAAGTTACTGTATGAGTAAACAATACCCATATGGCTACCGTTAGAATATTTTTCAATTTCATCCCAAGTAGGTTTCGTTTAATATTAATGTTTTGATTCTTAAAAATTTAAAGCTAAAAAAAGATAAAGCTAAAAAACTTTACCTTTTGTTTTAAACTATAAATCATACAACTCAAATATATGGATAACTACGTTTTCTTTTAGTATTTTTGTAAAAAATTAGCTAAAATGAACACTTTCAAGGTTTCCGTGCAAGAAACATCAAATAATACCATCATTAAATTTGAATTAAATCAATTCATAACAAAGCATCAAAGCTTTGAATTCAATAATATAGACGAAGCTAAACCGTCTCCTCTAGCCCAACAATTATTCTATTTACCATTTGTAAAAAAAGTTTACATTTCTGGAAACTTTGTTGCGGTAGAGCGTTATGACATCGTGGAATGGAACGATGTACAAGATGAAGTTGCTCAGCAAATTGAAGCCTATCTAAATGATGGCGGCATCGTTGTAGAGGATTCTGCCGTTGCAAAAAAAGTCCCAGTAACAGTCTATGCTGAAAGTACACCAAACCCTTCGGCAATGAAATTTGTTACTAATAAAAAAATAGTAACCACGCTTTTTGAATTCACATCGATTGATGAGGCCAAATTATCGCCATTAGCCACTGAGTTATTTCATTTCCCTTTTGTAAAAAGTGTTTTTATAGATGAAAACTATGTATCGATTACCAAATACGACATTGCCGAATGGCAAGATATTACGATACAAATTCGTGAGTTCATAAAAAATTATATTGAAAACGGGAAAGAAGTTGTTCTACCTAATGCTGCAGAGTCATTACAAAAAACAAACAAGCAATTAGGTAATCATTTTGAAACATTAGATGATACATCAAAAGAAATAATAAATATTTTGGAAGAATATGTAAAACCAGCTGTAGCAAGTGATGGTGGTAATATTCAATTTATATCCTATGATGAAAACACTAAAAACGTAAGTGTGATGCTTCAAGGTGCATGTAGTGGATGCCCATCATCTACTTATACTTTAAAAAGTGGTATAGAAAACATGTTAAAAGAAATGCTACCAGGCAAAGTTGAAATGGTCGAAGCCATAAACGGTTAAATTGAGGTGACTTTTTTAATCTGCCTGTGTCAAAAATAAAGTAACTTAAAAATTAAAACCATGGCAGTATTAAAAGTAATTGAAATCTTATCAAATTCTGATAAAAGTTGGGAAGATGCAACCAAAAAAGCAGTAAAACATGCATCAAAAAGTTTAAAAAATATTCGTTCTGTATATGTACAAGATCAAAGTGCCAGTGTAAAAGATGGTGAGGTTACAGAATTTAGAGTAAATCTTAAAATCACTTTTGAAGTAGAATAAACCTGTTATTTAAATAATTAGGAAGTAGAGCGTTCATTTTTTGAACGCTTTTTTTGTGTCTCAATTATACCTGAAAAGAAACAGTTTATAAGGAATATTTCATGGTTAAATTGGTATTTATTTTGCTAACTTTGGTAAATGAAGCATATACTACCACTTTTATTCATTATCTTAATCATAAGCTGCAAAGGTCAAACTACAAAACCTATGGAACATAAATATACCAACGACCTTGTACACGAAACAAGTCCGTATTTATTACAACACGCCCATAATCCCGTAAATTGGAATGCATGGAATGAAAAGACTTTAGCTAAAGCCAAAGCTGAAAATAAATTAATCCTAATTAGTGTAGGTTATGCAGCTTGCCATTGGTGCCATGTTATGGAACATGAAAGCTTTGAAGATAGTTTGGTAGCCCAAATAATGAACAAAAACTTTATTAATATAAAAGTTGATAGAGAAGAACGGCCCGATGTCGATCAGGTTTACATGAATGCTGTTCAACTTATGACAGGTAGGGGCGGTTGGCCTTTAAATGCTATTGCCTTACCAGATGGAAGACCCGTTTGGGGAGAAACCTATGTGCCTAAAAAACAATGGATGAGTGCTTTAGAGCAAATCTCTAAGTTATATGCTGAAAAACCTGAAAAACTTTATGAGTATGCCGATAAACTCGAACAAGGATTAAAGACTTTAGACATCGTAACTCTAAATACAGACGAGCCTGTTTTTGAGAGCAATTATATCAATAATGCCGTTAAAACATGGTCTGATCAGTTTGACCATAATCAAGGTGGTATGAACAGAGCTCCTAAATTTATGATGCCCAACAACTATCATTTTTTATTAAGATATGCTTATCAAACTGATGATAAAAAACTACAAGATTATGTGAATTTGACACTCAAAAAAATGGCCTACGGTGGTGTTTTTGATCAAATTGGTGGTGGTTTTTCAAGATATTCTGTCGATGAGAAATGGCATGTCCCTCATTTCGAAAAAATGCTTTACGATAACGGCCAATTAGTAAGCCTGTATTCAGATGCTTATCTCATTACTAAAAATGACCTGTACAAAGATATTGTAACGGAAACTTTAGAGTATATAAAACGGGACATGACTACCGAAAATGGCGCATTTTACTCATCACTCGATGCCGATAGCAATACCCCCGAAGGCGAATTGGAAGAAGGTGCTTTTTATGTTTGGCAAAAAGATAGCTTAAAAACGATTTTAAAAAATGATTATGAGTTGTTTTCCGATTATTATAATATTAATAACTATGGCCTTTGGGAACATGATAATTACGTTTTAATTAGAAAAGATGATGACGAAAAAATTATTGAAAAACATAATTTAACAAAAGACCTTCTAACTGAAAAGAAAAAACATTGGAAACAAATCCTAACAGCAATTCGCGATAAGCGCTCTAAACCGCGTTTAGATGACAAAACACTCACTTCCTGGAATGCTATTATGCTTAAAGGTTACATTGACGCCTATAGAGTTTTTGGTGATCCATCTTATCTAGCATCTGCTGAAAAAAATGCTGATTTCATCATTAAAAATCAATTGCGAGAAGATGGCGGTTTATTTCATAATTACAAAAATGGAAAAAGTAATATTAATGGTTACTTAGAAGATTATGCCACTACCATTGATGCTTTTTTAGCACTTTATGAGAATACATTAAATGAAACTTGGCTAACGACAGCAAGAGATTTAGCTAATTATGCTTTCGATCATTTTTTTAATGATGAAAGTAAGATGTTTTATTTCACTTCAGATGAAGATGAAGCCTTAGTTTCCAGAAGTATTGAATATCGAGATAATGTGATTCCTGCCAGTAATTCTATTATGGCTAAAAGTCTCTTTAAACTATCACATTATTTTGATAATGTTCATTATAGTAAAACCGCCATGGTCATGCTAAATAATGTAAAACCAGAGATGCAAGAGTATCCGTCTGCTTATTCCAACTGGTTAGATTTAATGTTAAATTATACCAATCCGTACTATGAAGTTGCCATCGTAGGAGAAGATGCGAAACAAAAAATCACCGAATTAAATAAAACATATATTCCCAACAAACTTATTGCTGGCAGTACTTCAGATAATAACTTGCCTTTATTAGAAAGCAGATACAACCCTAATAATACGCTTATTTATGTTTGTGTAAATAAAGCATGTAAACTTCCCGTATCTGAAGTTGATAAAGCCATAAAACTATTAAAAGAATGACTTTTTTAACCATCTTATTAATCGCAGTAGTTGCTTTAGAACATGTTTATTTTCTTATTTTAGAAATGTTTTTGTGGACCAAGCCAAAAGGCATGAAAACCTTCGGTTTAAAATCTAAAGAATTTGCTGAAGAAACTAAAGTATTAGCGGCTAACCAAGGTTTATATAATGGTTTTCTAGCTGCAGGATTATTTTTTTCGATGATACAAAAAGATATAACGATTGCTGTTTTTTTTCTTATTTGTGTGACTATAGCGGGTATCTATGGGTCTTACTCAACAAAGAAAATAAAACTATTTTATGTACAGGCCATTCCAGCTATTTTGGCTTTAATAAGTTGTTTCTTTTAAAAAAGAATTTTAACCTATAATTTTAAAATAAAATACTATGGATTTAGAAAAATGGACTGATTTAGGGCTGACATTTGCCAAAAACTACGGAATAAAAATCATTGGAGCCATTATTATATGGATCATTGGTTCCTGGCTTATAAAAAAGGCCAATAAAATGATTGCCAAAGTGATGGACAAAGCCAATTACGATGCTAGTCTGCAAAAGTTCTTACTTAATTTAATTAGTTGGGTTTTAAAAATATTATTGTTTTTAGCTATTTTATCACAACTGGGTGTAGAAACAACTTCTTTTGCAGCCATTCTAGCTGCCGCAGGTTTAGCCATAGGTATGGCACTACAAGGTTCTTTAGGCAACTTTGCTGGCGGTGTTTTGCTTATGATATTTAAGCCCATTAAAATTGGTGATTTAATCGAAGCACAAGGCGAACTTGGTGTTGTAAAAGAAATTGAAATCTTTACAACCAAAATTCTAACCCCTACCAATAAAGAAGTTATTATTCCTAATGGTGCGTTATCTAACGGAAATATCACCAATTATTCTACCGAAGGGAAACTGCGTGTAGATTTAACTATTGGTGTAAGTTATGATGCCGATATAAAACAAACCAAAGAGATTTTAATGAATGTTTTAACATCCAATCCCCAAGTATTAAAAGACCCAGAACCCACAGTTAATGTTTCTGAGTTAGCAGATAGCTCTGTTAATTTTGCGGTTAGACCATGGTCTACCGTAGAAGACTATTGGGATGTATATTTTGGCACACTTGAAAAAGGTAAAGAAGCTCTTGATGCTGCTGGTATAGAAATTCCATTCCCACAGGTAGATATTCATAAAAAAGACTAATACAACTTAGTTTTAGGCTTCAAAGCCACAAAATCTTTTAAATAATAAGGCTCAAAATAAGCGACATCTTCCAAGTCGCTTATTTTGTGTTTATTATAGGCCAAATGACTCATTTCATTTGCTGATGGTAACTTACCATCAATAAAAATAGCATTTGGATGCTTAATCAATGTTTTTGCTTTTTCAACACCATTTCCAATAAAGTAAACCTTTCCCTCTTCTAAATAATCTTGAAAGGCGTTCTCATCTAAAATCTGTGCATCTGTAGCTTTTATTTGATTATAATCGGCATCAAAAACCGCAGCATATACTTCCATTCTTCTAGCATCTAGCATGGAAACAATAACACCTTCATCACAGGTAACCTGATGTGCTAAAGCCTCTAATGTAGAAACAGAAATTAGGGGCTTATCTAAAGCATAACAGAGCCCTTTTGCTGCCGAAACTCCAATTCGTAAACCCGTATAAGACCCAGGTCCTTTACTTACAGCTATAGCTTCTAATTCGTCTGAAGAGATATTGGCTTCCTTTAATACGTCGTCAATATAAACATGAAGCCTTTCGGCATGCGAATAGTTTTTATCGTAATCTTCTTTTAAAACGATGGTTTTACCATCCTTTGAAAGTGATACCGAACAGTTGGTTGTTGCTGTTTCTATATTTAGAATATATGTGCTCATTTTATATTTAGATCTAATACTTATGTTTTTCTAAAAAAGCTTAATTTTCCTGTTATCCTAAGGAGTATTAATGTACAATGTGAAAATCTATTCGTATTAAGTTCTAAACTTATAAATGAACAGATTTCCACAAACGTTCCTCCTTCAAAATGACATTCAAGCATTTTTTCAGAAAGCCTCAACTATTTTTATAAATTGAAGTGGTTCAAACCACTTCATTAATTAGCTAAAGATTTTCCCATGTAAAAGTCTAAAACTTTTGTCTTAAAAACAAAATCATACTTCGCATTTATTAAAGATGACTGTGCATTAATTAATTGTACTCTGGCTTGTTCCAGATCAAAAGCCGTCATACTTCCTATATCATAACGTTCTTTTGAGTTATCAAAGGCTAATTTTTGAGACTCTAAAGATCTTTTTGCTGCTATATAAGCTTTTAATGCTGCTTGAGCATCTGTATAGGCTCTTTGTATATTAGATTCTAAATCTATTTTCGCCTGATCTAAACTAAGTTTACTATTCGATTCTCTAATTTTCGATCTGGCAACTGCCGTTTTATTCTGAAACCTAGAGAATATGGGAATGTTTATATTCAAATTAAAGTTATGTCCTTTATTTAAATCTAATTCCCTAAAATAGGCTTGTTTAATAAAATCGTTTTTAGATTCACTCCATACAGAGCCAAAACCATAGCCAAAGTTTACAGATGGCAAATAACCAGATTTTGAAATCTCGGTATCTAATTCGGCATTTTCAATGTTCTTTTTAGCTATTTTAATTTCATTCCTATTTTCTAACGCATAGTTTAAAATAGGTGAAACATCATTATACAGTAAAGCTTCCGATGGTGTATTTACATCTATGATTTCAACATTGAATCCATTGTATGGTACTTGCAATAACTGAGATAATGTAAGTAGGGATAGATTAAAATTGTTTTCGGCAATTGTTACTTGCTGAGAATCCCTGCTTAAAGTAGCTTCTGCATCAAATATATTCGCTCTTGGCTGTACGCCAGCATCAACTAAATCCTTGACCTGTTGTAATTGCTTTTCAGAAAAATCATTTTGTGCTTGAGCTGTTTCTAAATTCTCTTTATTAAACAAAACATTTAAATAAGCATTGACCACGTTTAGAGAAATATCATCTTTAATTCTGGCCAATTCCAAATTAGTGATTTCTTGATTTAAACGCGATTGTTTGTATAGATTTAATGTTCTAAAACCATTAAACACGTTCTGGTTTACACTTAAATTATAATTAAAAGAATGCGTTGTTTGGTTATTAATCCTTTCGTTAGAAACTGGATCGAAACCAGATCCAATACTCATACGTTGCCCTAGACCTCCACTTACCGACGGTAAAAAATTACCTTTGGCAGCAAGAATATCCTGTTCATTAATCAACAAAGAGTTCTCTGTTTGTTGTACTTGGATATTATGCTCTAACGCATGGTATACACACTCCTGAAGTGTCCATTTTTTTTCTTGTGCAGATACTGTTAAACCTATTAGCAGACATACTGATGCAAAAAAATATTGTTTCATTATTAGTGGTTTAAACTTGATCATTAATCTTCTTCGTTATTATCTTCGTCTTCATTATCTTTTGATGCTTTGTTCCATACTTTAACCTGATCGCCTTCTTTTACACCTTCTGTAATTTCAACATTAATTCCATCTGAAAGCCCTAGTGTGACATTCTCCTTTTTAAACTTATTATCGCCATTTAGTATTTCTACAAAAGGTTTTTCTGTAATTCTATTGTATTGGAGCAATGCTTCTCTAATAGCTAAAATACTATCCTTGCTTTCAATTTCTATTTCTGCATTGGCACTATAACCAGCTCTTATATTTGTGGTTGAATCTACTGTAACATTTGCTTTAATTGTAAATTGAACAGCACCATTTTCTTCCTTCCCTTTAGGGGCTACAAAAGTTAACTTTGCAGGAAACTCTTTGTCATTTATAGCTCCAAGTATCACCTTTATTTCTTTACCTTCTTCTAGTTTACCTACTTCGGCTTCATCAACTTTGCCTTCAAAAATCATAAGACTCATATCGGCAATGGTTGCAATGGTTGTTCCTGCATTGAAATTATTACTTTGAATCACCTGATCACCTTCACGAACGGGAATTTCTAAAATGGTTCCAGATATTTGAGCTATAATACTTGTATTTGCCGCATTACCTCCAGAAATAGACCCTCTTTTAATAATTTGGTAATCGTTTTGTGCTTGTGCTAATGTTTCTTTTGCTTGATTATAAGACAACTCACTGTTTTCGAAATCCTGAACAGAGATAACTCCTTTATCAAATAGTGTTTTATTTCTATTGTATAACACTTTGCTATTATCAAAGGACAAGCGTGCAGATGCAATTCTACTCTTTGCACTTACTAAGCTCTGTTCGTTAGGAACTACCCTAATTTTAGCAATTAAATCACCTTTTTTTACAAGGTCTCCTTCTTCAACAAGTATTTTATCTACTATACCCGAAATTTGCGGCTTTAGCTCAATCTCTTCTTCTGGGTTTAATTTACCCGTCGCTACAGCTTTGGTGTTGATTGAAGTATAAAAAGGTGCTTCAACTTTATAGTCTACAACATCTTTTGAATTGGCATCTTTAAAATATTTTAAAACCCACGCTAATAGTATGATAGCTACTATTATTAAAATAATTCTTACTGTTTTATTCATTTTTTTGATTGTTTATTCTTCTCTTAATGCTTCTATTGGTTTTACACTAGTTGCTTTAAATGCAGGAATTAACCCGATTAAAGTTCCTAAAATCACTAATATTATTAATGCTATAAATACAACTGCTATGGAAACGGAGGCATTCACTATGGCCGCATCATCTCCTTGACCATAAGCAGCATCTAAGGCTATTAAAATCCATCCTCCTGATATGATTCCTAAGATCCCAGCTACTAATGTTAAGAAAACTGCTTCAACGACTATTTGCCTTTTAATTTCAAAAGGTGTGGCTCCTAAAGCTCGACGTACGCCTATTTCTTTGGTACGTTCTTTTACAGTGATAAGCAAAATATTACCTATGGCAAATACACCAGCTATCAATGTAGCTATACCAACAAACCAAGTTAAAAATTGCATCCCTGTTAAAAATCCAGTTAGTTTAGCAAACTCTTTACCTAAGTTAAAACTACCGAAGGCACGATTGTCTTTTGGATGAATTTTATTTAAGTTTTTAAGTAATAGTTTAGTATCCGCTTCAATTTGTTTAATATTATATTCGGGCTTTCCCGTTATCATCATCCAGCCTATTTCATCGCCTCTATTATATATTTGCTGAAACGTAGTAAATGGAATATGCATATCTGTTGTTGGCCCCATATTTACGTTACCATTTTTAAATATGCCTATGACTTTAAAACTCATACTATTGATTTGTACATACTCGCCAATAGCATTTTCATCTTTTTCAAATAATTGTTTATAAGTCTCTTCAGACAACAGTACTACTTTTTTGTCGAAATCAATATCATTCTGATTAATAAACCTTCCATGAATTAATTTTTTCTTTTGCACTTGGTCTAATAAAGGGTAATCGCCAGCCATTTGAAAACTACCTGAAAGAAATTTTCTAATCACTGTTGCCTGAGTTTGGCTTCTTGGAACCACAAACTCGATGCCTTCAATATTTTCCTCTACTTTTTTAGCATCTGTTAAAGACAACCTTACAGGTCTTCCTTCTTGAAATCCTTTAAAAGGTTTACTTGTGCTTTGTCCCCAAACAAAAACACTATTGGTTGCAAAATCTCCAAACAAACGATTAAAACTATTTTCTAACCCTCTGGCAGAGCCTAGTAAGCCTATTAATAATAATATGCCCCACCAAACACCAACCATTGTTAAAACAGATCTTAGTTTGTTTTTACTAAAACTATCGTAAACTTCTTGCCAGGTATCTCTATCAAATAAAAACTTAAACATATTAATCGTTTCTTAGTGCTACTATGGGTTTTATTCTTGATGCTTTTTTTGCTGGTAAATAGCCTGCTATAGCTCCTGCTAGTATTAAAGTAATTGTGGCTCCAATAACTAAACTATTACTAACACCTGGATCTTTAATAAAGTATGTTTTAAGACTGGGGCCTACCAACTCTAGCACCCCCATCCCAATCAACAAACCAAAATACCCAGCAATTGCAGTTATAATAATACTCTCAATTAAAATAATTGAAACAATTGATCTGGGTGAAGCTCCTAATGCTTTTCGTATTCCTATCTCTTTTGTACGTTCTTTTACAATAAAAATCATAATATTACTAATCCCTACAACACCTGCTATAAGTGTTCCGAAACCAATAACCAAAATAATAACGCTAAGCCCAAAAGTCATTTGCCCAACAGCCTTAGTCCCTTCGGCCATATTACGAACTCTTATAGCACGTTGATCACTTCTGGCTACAGAAAAACGGTCTTTCATTTTTTTAGTAATCTGATTTCCAAAAGCCAGCGCCTGATCGTAATTCATTTCTGGATTGTAGGTAAGACTTATTTGATCTATATAATCATTATTACCATAAAGGTGCTGTGCTGTAGTTATTGGCATATAAATTTTACGTTCTTCATTATCTCCTCCATCATCCGTAAAAATCCCAACTACTTTATATTGTATTCCACTAAGGTTTATATACTTTCCTAAAGCTTTGGTTTTTAAAAATAAATCTTCTTCAACTAATCTACCAATTACAACCACTTTCGTTTTTTTGTTCAAGTCGTTTTGGTTAATATACCTTCCTTCTTTTATTTTAGTCTTTTCTAAAAATTGATGGTCTGGGTGTACAGCTCTTAAATCGTACGTATTTTGCTCATTCCTAAAAGATGCTTGAGCATTTCTATAAATTCGGGCAGTAATAAACTCTATTTTGTTTCCAAACTCATCCTTTACATAATCAAAATCTTCATTTTTGAATTTAATACGTCTGCCTGCCTGTAATCCTTTATGGGCTTTTGTTGTTTTTCCTGAATTTATAAAAATGGAATTGGAGGCATCATCTACGAATGCTTCTGCAAATGTATTTTGTAAACCATTAGCAATACCAAAAAGGATAGTAAATAATAGGATGGCAAAAGCTACTGTAAAACCAGACAACAAGCTTCTGGTTCTGTTCATATTAATACTTTGAAATATTTCCCGCCAAAGGTCTAGATCAAACATACTGTTCTGCTCTTACTTGTTCTACTTTTTTGTCTTCCATAATTACCCCATCCCGTAAACGTACAACACGCTTGCACATACTAGCTATATCCTCCTCGTGCGTTACCATTAAAATGGTTTTACCTTCATCATTTAATTGTTGAATAAACGCCATAATCTCATGAGAAGTTTTAGTATCTAAGGCTCCTGTAGGCTCATCTGCCAGTAACAGCTTTGGGTTTGCTGCCAAGGCCCTGGCTATCGCTACACGCTGATTTTGCCCTCCTGAAAGTTCTTTTGGTAAATGTTGTGCCCAATCTGCCAAGCCTACTTTTTCTAAATGAAACAAAGCTTTTTCTTGACGCTCTTTACGTTTCATTCCTTGATAGTATAAAGGTAATGCTACATTTTCCAGAGCATTTTTATAATTAATCAGGTTAAAAGATTGAAAGATGAATCCTAAAAACTTATTTCTATATACTGCTGCTTTCTTTTCGGTAAGATCTTTTATTGGTAACCCATCTAGTATATAATCGCCAGAATCAGCTTCATCCAGCATCCCTATAATATTAAGTAATGTAGATTTACCTGAACCTGAAGAACCCATGATGGCTACCATTTCACCTTCTTCAACTTTAAGGTCTATACCTTTTAAAACATGTAAACTAGAATCTCCTATTGGATAGGACTTGTGTAGCTGGTTAATTTTTAACATTTCTTTTGATTGATTATTGCAAAACTATTAAGCTTTACAGATTAGACTTATAAGACAAAGAAATGTTACAAAAATTATTCCGAAAAGTTTTTATTCTTTTTTTAACGTATTGTATTTCTTATAAATAAAGTATGCCAAGCCTCCAACAAGAACGTATGGAATAGCCATTAGATATACTATACCGTCGTTAATACCTTCTGCTGTTGTTTGCCCTTCTTCACTTTCTAAAACGGCACGACACATAGCGCATTGGGCATTACCCTCTATAAAAAAGAGGAAAGAAAAGAAGAAAAAGATAATTTTATTTTTCATTTTACAGATTCTTATGCTTCACTCAGAAAGACATCAAATATTAAAATTTTACAGATCTCACTCTTTAGCGAAATTAATTCAACCTGCTACATAAAGTGCGCAGTGCCTGCTTCTTAATGTAGGGTTTCATTAATAATACGGTGAAATCATAACATAAACAATCACGCCTGTTATAGCTACGTATAGCCATAAGGGAAACGTTATTTTCGCTATTTTTTTATGCTTCTCAATATTACTTGTTATTCCTCTAACATAGGTAATTAACACAAATGGAATGATAATGATTGACAATAAAATATGAGTCAACAATATAAAATAATAGATATATTTAATAAAGCCTTCTCCTCCAAATTTAGTGGAATCGCTAGTCATATGATAGGTCACATACATCGCCAAGAATAACACGGATAGCATAATGGCCAACTTCATTAATTTTTCATGTGTCGCCCTATTTCCTTTTTTTATTTGAAACACAGCAACTATTAAAACGAAAGCCGTCACACCATTGATTGAAGCATAAATAGGAGGCAAAAATGTTAGTGGTTCAACATTAGGGATTTTTACTCCAAACAAAACAGCTACAACTACTGGTATTAATACCGATAACAAGACTATTAGTTTATTGTATTTTTTTTCGTTTATAATATTATTATTTTCAATCATAAATTATTCTTTATCTAGATTCTTCAACTGCGCTCAGAATGAAATCGATTACTCATTAAGTAGCTTTTCAATATCTTCTTTTAAGGCACTAATTTCTTCTTCTACCCCATCATCGTCAATCTGTTCTGCTTCTGAAACGATCCCTCTGTAATAAATAATTGGATTACCAAAAGTATCTTTTCTTGATCGGATATATCCGTTTTTATCAATTAAAGCAAAATTACCTGAATGCTCAAATCCACCCTCGGCCTCCGCTTCTTCGGCTGTATATAAATTAAACCCTTCGTTTGATAGCTTGTAAATAGTCTCCTTATCTCCTGTCATTAAATGCCAATTGGGGTTGGTGACTCCATAACTATCGGCATAGGCCTTAAGAATTTCCGGTGTATCGTAATCTGGGTTTATCGTAAATGACGCCACACCAAAATCATTAAAATCTTTAAAGGTATTTTGAATCTGAATCAGGTTGGCATTCATTCTCGGACAAATAGTTGGGCATGTTGTAAAAAAGAACTCTATAACATAAACCTTACCTTCATAATCCTTATTGGTTATTATTTTTCCTTCTTGATTTATAAAAGAAAAAGCAGGTACTTTTTTAGGTACCCCATTTATTTCAATAAAGGCTAAATCTGACACTTTAAACTTCTTATCATCTGCAAAATCACTTCTACTTTCGTTACGTATAATGTCTTTATTAGAAATTCTATCTACAATTTTTGGTATAAAAATAATGCCAAAAACCAGAATGATAAATGCTATTCCTATATATGAATAATTTGTTTTTTTACTCATTTTTTTGTTTTTATGGATGCGTTTTCAGTAACACTTCAACTGTCCTCAGTGACACTTTTCAACCTCACAATTATATTCTATTTAATTAGCAGCAGTTTCTTTTAAATCGCTTGCTCTTCTCGTATCAGAATTAAATTCTCCCTTTCTTTTCTGTCTGTATTCTGTAAATAAAATGCGCATATCTTCGCTCATTTTATTTTTTATTTCTGCTACTTCAATACAATTATAAGCATCTAAACCATAAACGGGTTTCTCCTTTTCGAGTTCACGATCTGTTCTATCGTCAAGCCGTCCGCGTTGGTTTAAATCTTTATCTATAATAAACACTTGATCTGTATCTAAATAATCCGAAAGATTTGTGTTACTTTTTAAGCTAAAAAATACCTTTTGAATATTTTTGTGCCCACCAAAAACAAAATGCCAAAACCTCAAATCTTCATACGAACTAATCTCTGCTTTGAGTTCTTCAACAGCTCGCTCTGTACCTTGAGGCATCAATATTACTATTTGAAAACGTTTAAACCCTTTAAACTTATCATAAACCAACTCTTTTAAATTAGACGCCGTTGTTGCCTTGTCTAAAGGACGACTCCCAAAAAAGCCCAATACAGTAATATGATCTTTTAAAAGAATTTGTTCTTCTGAATCTGAAGAAAATTGTTGTAGGTCTAAAACCGATTCATTAACGATGTCTAGCGGTGTATAGTTATGAGTTGCTGGATAAAGGAACAACAAAAACGTTACAGGAAGAAAAAACAAAATTCCTAAAACCACATATCGACTTATTTTTTTGTAATCCATCAAACAACAGTATTTCTATGAAAATAACGTCTGCAAAAATAAAAAAAGACGGTTTAAAAACCGTCTTTAAATCTCTATTTAACACTTCACTTCGGCTACGCTCAGTGCAAGCTCTTTCATTACGATCTGAGCAAGCTCTTTGGGTTTCTACTTGATTGTAACAAGTATAAACCGAAAGCCAAATAAATTAATTAAAAATCTCTTTTTATAAATCCATCTTTATATACATTGAATACATAACCGCCTTCTTGTAATAAAATGAATATTAAATATAAAATTAAGAAGATAGTCGTCCAAACGACCATACGTCTTAAAGATTTTAATTCGTCACGCATATGCATGAAATCCCAAGTAATATAATATGCTTTTACAATGGTTAGGATAATGAATATCCAATTTAAGGCTTTCATCCCTAAAACTTTTCCCATTAATATTTCTGGTTTTATAATACCTAATACAACCTCGATTGCCGTTACAATAGTCAAGAAAATTAAAACACCCCAAATTTTTTGAGTATTCGATTTAAACTTAACTAAACCTCTAAATATTGCTAATTTATGTTCGTGTGCCATTTTTTATGCTGTTTTGATTTCCTTTTTCAAGGAAATGAAATATACTTTAATTCTATTAAACCAGGTAGAAGAATGTAAATACAAATACCCAAACTAAATCTACAAAGTGCCAGTATAACCCCACTTTTTCGACCATTTCATAGTTTTTACGTCTCTCATAAGTTCCTAAAACTACATTAAAGAAAATAATGATATTTATAACAACTCCAGAAAATACGTGGAATCCGTGAAACCCTGTTATAAAGAAAAAGAAATCTGCAAATAAAGGCGAACCATATTCGTTAACATGCAGGTTAGCTCCTTCTACAACAACTTTTCCATTTTTTTCTATTTGTTCTAATGATTTTGCTCTGGACAATACTGTTTTTTCTCCTGCTTCATTAATTATTTGAGTTCTAACCAAAACATTTTCATGAGACTTTAAACCGTGTAGAACTTCTTCTACTGTATATGTTGGCAGAGTTCCTTCAGAAACAAACCACAGACCTTCTTTGCGCTCATGCTGTGTTCTTTCGTTATGCGCATCTGCTACAACAAAATCTCTTAACGCCACTCTATGTCCTTCTGTATCTACAAATTGTAAAATATTACCTCCTTTTGTTTGTACAGCACCATAATCACCTTTAATAAATGTACCCCATTCCCAAGCTTGTGAGCCAACAAATATTAAACCACCAATAATGGTTAAGAACATATAAAGAGTCACTTTTGCTTTATTTAAATGATGACCAGCATCTACCGCCAATACCATAGTTACCGACGACATGATAAGTACAAACGTCATAAAAGCCACATAATACATAGGTGCATTTACACCATGTAAAAAAGGAAAGTGAGTAAATACCTCATCGGCTATTGGCCATGAATCAATAAACTTAAATCTTGAAAATCCGTAGGCTGCTAAAAACCCTGAGAATGTTAAAGCATCCGAAACGATGAAAAACCACATCATCATTTTACCATAACTTGCGTTTAGAGGTTTATTTCCTCCACCCCAAGTCTTACCTTCTGTTCCAGTATTTACAACTGTAGTACTCATATATAATGGTTGTTTTTTAAAAGTTGCACAAAAATAATCAATTTATTCATCTAATAAAACATCCAACACTAAATTATACATACTTCAAAAAAAAGCTACCTTGGATGTTACATAAGACCATTAGTAATCAGCAAAAATCATCGAATAAAATATAAAAACAAAAAGAGATAAACCCATAGTATATCAATGAAATGCCAAAAAGTTGCTGCCAGCTCAAAACCAAGCATTTTCGTTACATCGTACTTTTGTTTAAAATGATTATAAATTACTACCAACAAACAAATTAACCCAACAACTACATGCAAAATATGTACAATAGCTATTAAATAAATATAAGACATGGTTACGTTACTGGTAGGTCCTGTAAAATTATAACCCAAATCTATTATTTGCTGAAAGCCTGAAAATTGATTAAAAATAAAAATAATACCTAAAATAAGTGTTACAAATAACCAAAGTGTCGTCATGCTTCTGTTTCCACTCTTTAAAGCTTTTTTAGCCAGTATGAAGGATATACTGCTTATAATTATTACCACTGTGCTTATTAAAAAAGCATTGGGCAATTCGAAGTCCTTTAACCAATCTGGTCTGGAGCTACTTACAATAAATGCACTTGTCCACCCCATAAAAGACATGATTAGGGAAATAATGCCAAACCAAAGCATCATTTTTTTCGCTCTATTATTTTTCTCTTCTTGTGTTCCCTGAGTTAAATCCATGGTTATCTTATAAATTTATCTATGACATACACTATTTGCAAAAGCGTTATATAGGAAACACTAGCTAGCATAAGTTGTTTTGCTGCTTTTTCGGTCATTTTTTTAAACAACCGAATGGCATAGTATAACATGCCCAACCCTAAAATAAAAACTAATATAGCAGCAACAATTGATAATTGTAATTTTCCTGTAAAACCAAATACTGGTATAATAGAGACTAGTAAAGTCCAAATGGTATACATAATGGTTTGTACCGCAGTTCCTTTATCTTGTTTTCCAGTTGGCAACATAAAGAACCCTCCTTTTTTATAATCGTCAAATAAAAACCAGCCAATGGCCCAAAAATGAGGGAATTGCCAAAAAAACTGCAAAGCGAATAATGTTCCTGGTTCTATACCAAAATCATCTGTGGCTGCTACCCAACCTAACATAAATGGAATCGCACCAGGAATCGCACCTACAAAAACTGCCAACGGCGTTTTGGTTTTTAAAGGTGTGTATACACACGTGTATAAAAATATTGAAATAGCACCAAACATAGCTGTTTGCTTATTGATGACATACAGAATAATAATCCCCAACAAAGTAAAAGCAGACGCAATAATAAATGCCGTTGCTACAGACATACGCCCAGCTGGGATAGGTCTGTTTTTAGTACGTTTCATTAAAGCATCTAAATCCTTTTCAATAATCTGGTTGAAAGCATTTGATGCTCCTACCATAAAATAGCCTCCTAAAGCTAATAGTACGAGTGTTTTTAAATCAACAGTATCAACGCCTAATAAATAACCTGCCAATGATGAAAAAACCACGCTTAATGCTAATCGCATTTTAGTGATTTCTTTAAAATCTGAAATAACAGAAGATGTTGCTAATGAAGATTTTGAATTACTCAACGTTATATTTGCCTATGGCTTTTTAATTGCGAGTGCAAATATACTCTATAAAAGCGTTTTGAGCAATGCTAAGCGTATTTTTAATATGTTTTAAATAACGGTGGAGAATGTGATATCTCTTAATTGTCGATATGACTGAAATATTAAAATTTAGTCCTATGAATCTATTTCGAACATGAGAGGTAAATTATATGGTTTAATAAGAACTAATCAATCATGTTGAGATTCCTGCTTTATTGAAACAAGTCCAGCATAAGCCACAGGTATAACAAAATAAAGTTTTATTAGAAATCAAAATACCAATTAAACAGATCGGTTCTAATTCCAAAATTAAACCAGACTGTATTATTTTTAAAGGTCGCTGTAGTTTCTGCTTCTGGATCAAAATTCCTAAAACTGATATCTGTAAAGATCTTTAAGTTGGATGCTGGATTGATTAAATAACCTGCTTGCAAATTACCATTAAAGGTTGTTGCTTTTATACCTTGTCCAACTTTAACCCCTATATCAAAAGGTCTGTCGTTATAATCTCTATAAACGTCGCCTCCATAACTAAAAGTGTCTGTACCATCATTAAAATCCAACCCACGTACACCATAAATAAGTTTAGCATCGGCAAACCAACGTTTATACTTATAACGCGCTATTAAAATGGCTTCACTGAAATTTGCACCCCACAAATGCGCCATGGGCTGATTATTATGGGCATAATTCAACACAATTGTATTATGAGAATAAGTATATGGTCTTATCCTATTATATTCAAATTGTAGTAGTAGGTTATCAACTTTAAAAGCATTAAAATATTTAAGCCCCAATTGATAGCCAAACTTGTTTTTCCAACTTTTTTCACCCCCTTTAACGTCACTAAGAGAAAACTCGTCTAAAATAAACTGACTATATATATTTATATTATCATTCCATTTATATTTAGCGGAGGCACCAAGAAGAGCATTACCTGCACCTTGTCCCGTTTCAAATTCGATTGCTCTAAAAAATATGATAGGGTTTAGATAGTTAATATCGAACCCTCTATCATTAGAGTTTGTCCAAAGTACCGATTCAAACAATCCAATGTTCAATCGTTTCGACACATTCCAACTTAGATAATGATTCGCCATATACTTAGTTAAAAATGCTTTATCAACGACCACTTCTGGCCTTACATCTTTTAACCACATCCATGTATTGGTATATTTTATTTTCCAAAATTTTGTGTTTAATTTTAAAAAAGTATGCGGACTCGCTGCATCGCTAAGTAATAATGACCGATAGCCATCTCCAATAAAATTTTTACCATGTCCGAATTGAATATTTAAAAACTTAGCTGGCGAGTAAGATATATAAGCCTCTGCCACAGGATAATCGTAGGAGTTCATTTTAAACCGTTTTGCAATACCACGACCTGGAATAATGGCAGGATCGGGACCAAAAGCTTTTAAAGTTTCTGCATATTGGTTCACATATTGGGCAAACCTCCCTTGACTCTCAAAAACGGTAGTATAAAAATTAAACTTCTTCCCTAAGCCTCCTTGTACCAAAAGACCTCTTGTATTATTATATGTTGTATTAAAGTCGGCATCGGTATCTTTACCTAATTGCAAGTCTAATATGGGGTCTACCGTAAACCAATAATCTTTGCCTTGCAATTGCACCAAATGTTCATTCCAAAGTTTTTTACCTGCCCAAGTATCTGTTTCTTTTTTTAGTTTTTCTCTTTCTGCTTTAAAATCATGATATATTGAAACTTCATCGTACATAAATGGTTTTGATGCGGTATGACTATTGGTGCCAACAAGATTCATCCCTCTATCAAACCTCGCATAATCGCTATGCGTAAATGGAATATTTAATTGACTTCTAAAAGCTTTATTTTCAAAAACCTTTGTATTGTTATTAATATTATCAAACTCCGTTTTTGCTTGTTGTTCTAGTTTTGTTATTTCATTCTCTTTTACCAGATCTTGGTTTTTTACAGTTGGATCAACCAGAGGGATTTTTATAGAAATTGAGTACTGCTTATATGTTTTTCGACTATTATAAGTCGCTGGCTTTACTTTGGGAAAGGTTGAAAATACTTGCTTAGTTTCTTCTTTTAATTCGTTATAAATAGCATCAATGTAAATAATCCTAAACTGTCCAAGGGTATCTACCTCAAAAAGAACAGCAACTTCTCCTTTATATTCCTCGTCATGTACTTTTTGAGGTACTTTGAAATTTTTATAAATATGTTCGAACACATTTCTATCAAAGCATTTTTGCAAGGAATCTATAACCACATTTTCACAATTTGGAAAAACTGGTGGTTTTTCAGACCAATAGGTGTCTTGTGAATAACTGTTATATTGGACTAAAAGTAGGAGTAGAACAATGAATCTCTTCATGAACATGGGTTAATAATTAGTTTAGTGCTGAAAGATACTATATTTTTAGATTCCTAATTCATAAAAAGCAAATCTACCTCTAAATATTTACGTCATTAATGTTTATCAAAAGACTTAAGGTCGCTTCGTTATTAATATCAAGAACAAAGGCTCAATCTTAGGTTATCAAAAAAGCACGAACGGCTATAACATATTCCTATATGGTTTCGAGAGCCTGAAATAAGTTTAGACCAATAAAAAAACCGTTATTATTTAAGTTTTAAATAATAACGGTTTTAAATCTGTAAAATTATTTATTACTTAATTTTGTATTTCAAATACAATTGGCAATGTATAAGTCACTCCTACATTTTTATCTTGTTGTTTCGCTGGCGTCATTTCTGGTATAATATTAATAACGCGTTCTGCTTCTTTTTCTAAAACTGGATGCGGCGCTCTAATTCTTATATCGGTAACCTTACCATTTTTATCTATTTTAAACATTGTCCGTATAATTTGCTTACCTGAAAGTCCATATTCGCTGCCTAAATCTGTATCAAATTTTCTTTGAATTAGCTTATTTATCTTTTCAGACATGCATTTGCGTTTGGCATCATTTGATTTTTTCTTTTCACAACCAGGATATAGAGGTACTATCTGTACAAGGTTCATTGGTACATATACGTCTTCAGGTTCTTCAATTACAACTATATCTCTTGGATCTGGTGGGCCGTTGTTTACAATCGGATCTTTAGGAGCGTCTTCAATTATGGGGTTTATGGGGACATCATCTGGTACTTCTACATATTTATTCGATGGTTTTTTCTGGTTTTGTTCAATAGGCTTTTCAATAGTTGGTAGTTCTGGTTTTACTATTGGAATATCAATGCTATACGGTTCATCCAACGAAGGGCTTCCTCCATAAGTAGGAATAGTCGTTTTAAAAGTCATCTCTAACAGGCCAAAGGCTGCCAGTAAGGCCACAATTAACCCTATTTGGAAGTAAAGGGTCGTGTTTTTTTGTAAATTTGCATCATGCTTTTGTGATTTTTTCACGGTTTGCTCATTTTGCCGAATGAGTTCGTGAGTTTTCTTTTGATTACTCATAATAATTATAGTATAAATGTTAATATTATGATAAAAACACAATAAGCATACCAAAAAAGAAATCCCGTTACAAAATTTGTAACGGGATTTTAATTTATTTAAAGTTTACTTTTTTTTTCACTTCGACTAACGCCTAGTGAACAGCAGTAAGTTTAATCTTGTACTTGGAAAATTATTGGTAACGAGTATGGAACGTTCACTGGTTTTCCACGTTGTTTTCCTGGCTTCATTTTTGGCAATAAACCAATAACACGTGCCGCTTCTTTTTCTAAACCTGGGTGTGGTGCTCTAGCACGGATACCTGTGATGTTACCTGTTTTATCAATTTTAAAGATCACATTGATACGTTGTCTTCCTGATAAACCTAAATCACCAGCCAATTCAGTGTTGAACTTTCTATTTACAAACTGCGATATCTTTTTAGACATACAATCTCTTTTCTTTGTATTGGTACTTTGTTTTTCACATCCAGGAAAAACAGGTACATTTTCAATTACTGAAAATGGTACGTCTATATCCTCTTCTACTTCCTCTACCTCTACTTCTTCTACCTCAACAATTTCAGTTTCTTGATCTGCCTCTGACGTATCTATAACAGTTTCTTCTATTTCCACCTCATCTTCAACAATCTCAATAACCTCTGGTGCTGCTGGTGGCGGTGGCGGTGGCGGCGGTGTCTGGATTTGTTCTGTAATTGGGATTTCTTCTTCCAATTCTTCATCCATATTTACCATTCCTATATCTGTATCGGCCTTATCATAGGTTTTATAATTGATAGCATAGTTTGTTAAAAATAACATTAAAGCTAAACCAATAGCGAAGTAAAGTGAACTGTTACGTCCAACATTTGCTTTGGGATTTTTTTTAGGTTCCATAATTTATATCATTTATCAAGATTGCTAAAATAACTATTTATTTATAAAAAAAACAAGTGTTTATTCGTTTTTAACGTGTAAACTGCTTTTAAACCATAATACCGTTGATGCTAATAACGCTCCTAGGCTATTTGCTACAGCATCATAAATATCCAAACTTCTTGAAGCTGTTACACTACCTTGCAATACCTCAATAATCGTACCAAATAAAACAGAAAGAATAACGGCTAAAAGCATGGCTTTTCTACTTTTATATTTAAAAGAAAATAAAAATGTGTAAAACCATAAAAGTGTTAAAACAAAATAGGCACAAAAATGAAATATCTTATCTCCAAAGGAAACACCTATATCTGGAATATTATTGAGCTTAATCAAGCTAACCGTGGCTAATGCCAACGAGTATATTATGGTTATTATAGGCGTTAATTTTTTAAGCACCTATTACTGCTTTATAATCGTCTGCAGACATAAGACCTTCTACTTGGTTAAGATCTGAACATTTTACTTTTATCATCCATCCATCACCATAAGGGTCACTATTTACTTTTTCTGGTTCATCTTCTAACGCTTCATTAAATTCTATAATTTCTCCAGATAATGGTAAAAACAAGTCTGATACTGTTTTTACTGCTTCAACTGTTCCAAAAATTTCTTCAGCATCTAATGTTTCGTCTACGGTCTCTACTTCAACATATACAATATCGCCTAATTCACTTTGTGCAAAATCTGTGATACCAATCGTAGCAATATCACCTTCGATTTTAATCCATTCGTGATCTTTGGTGTATTTTAATTCTGATGGAATATTCATAGTGTTAATTTAAATTCATTTATTCAACAAATGTATTTATTCAAATTTTAAATTCAAATAGATTTGTTTAATAAAAAAGGTTACAAGCAAACTATAGAATTAATGTTTGTGCCAAGATATTTTAGACCGCTTTATTGTTAGAACCAAAAACAGAGGCTTAATTATAGTTAAATCAAGATAAAATATCATAGAGTGAGCAGACCTGACAGGTTTTAAAAACCTGTCAGGTCTCTTAACACCGGATAAGTATAAGCGTGTATTCTTTGCTAAAAGTGATTTAGTTTTTTAAGAGATTTACCTTCACCTATGCAACGGTTTGATACGCAGGAACGACAAATACGTGTCTGTTAATTCCCGAAATTATATCTAATGGTAAAACCGGATCGGATTGTTGTTTGTGGAAACGCTGTTGAAATAGCATATTCTGAAAACGAATAATCAAAATAAAAAAGTGCTGTTAAGTTTTTACTAAACGCATAATCTGCCGAATATTTTATTCCCCAAATGGTTTGTCCGGATGTGACTTGGTTATTTTCTAAATCTAAATATCTAATAATGGTTTTATTATCTCTAACAGACACATCTGCTTTCATATTTAAATCGCTTACCACCCGCTTTCTTGGACCTGCTAATTTTGAGCGTATTTTTAAATCTTTAATCCTATAACCTAAACCTATAATATACTCATTCCCTTGAACCTCGGTCATTAAATTATTATCAAAACTAAGCGATAACAATCTGTCTTTTTTAACCTCGGCTAAAATCTTGACAGAATTCTTCATTTCAAAATCGAGTCTAACCAAAGGACTAAACATTTCGGTTAAGTTAATATTGCTCAGCAATCGCTCATTTTTATAATTACCAGATTGATCTTTAGTATTATTTAGCTGACTATCATAATCTAAAGCTGGATTAATGGCTTCATAATCTAAATTAGATTGAAACTGATTTATTGTGTAGGTTGAGCGATATCCATGTGTTAATGAAAAACGTTTAAAACGCTTTTTAAACCATTTAAACTTCATGAAACCTGTATACTTTAAATCCCAGTTAGGGATAGGCACATCTCTAAAAGCTCCTAATTTCACACTATTGGCATTTGTTCCTGTATAAGCAGCTAAAAAGGCTGGCAATAATACAGCTTGATTACTTTTTCCATAGCCTTTTGGAAACCCATCGTCATCCAGATCGTTTAAATCTGCACCATTCTTTGCAGCTAATCTTCTTGCTACAATTAATCTATTTGCTCTAAAATCATTAAAAGCATCAGAAGTATTTTCGTCACTTTTACTAAAGGCTGTTTTCAATAAGATAGTAGATATATTAAAATTACCAAAAGTGTTAGGTGTTAACGATTCATACTCATAAGTTCCCAGGCTTCCATTAACTCTAAAATTCTCTGTATAATTTTCGTAATAAGCACGGTTTCCTATAAGGTCAATTTTCAAACTCTTTACGGGTTCTAAACTTGCAGATAGATCAATTTGTTTTGTGTGGGTTGTTGTATACTGTTGATTAAATTCAGGAAAAACAGTTAACCAACCTCTTCTGGCTGCAAGGTCTCTTACATCACTTTGACTACCAAATGTAAACCCTGCTGTTGGTTTTAAGGTTCCTACAAAACCTGGTGTTTGCAAATACCCTGGTAAAAATGTTCCGTTATTTTCAGAATAATTAAACTGAATTCTCTTTATACTTGTTAAAATATCAACACCTGCATTTAATAGTTTTGTAACAGATTGGTTCTTTGCTTTTGGCAGTGCTTTTTTCTTTCCATCTGGACCTGGTGGTGTGCCTCCATTTGAAGTTGATCTAGATCGTACTCTTTTAATAGGCTTTTTTACCAATCCAATATATTTATAAAATCTATTCATATCTAAAGATGAATTGATATTATGAACATTTGAATTTTGAATGGTATTACCTAAATCGTACGTAGTAGGATCATTTGGTAACGTAACATCCCCATATAAATCAGAGCCTTTTTGCCATTGAAAGTTACCCGTATATTGATATGTGGCATCCAAGAAGCTAAATGTTGGAATTTTATTAATTGGTAGTTGATAGGTAACTCCTAAATTCTGACTTTGCCTGTTGGGGTCTCCAAAATCTAAGAAGCCATCCCAAACATCTAATGTTGGATCTTGGTCTCCATTAATGATATTATCTTTAAAATAATTACGAACTATATTATTATTGGCCGCTGTAAAGTTTAATTGTAATGATTTTGTTAGATTATAATTAACGGTATATTGAAAATCGAAGGTATAATTTCTTCTAAACAACTCTTCTATACCAATGTTTCCTCCAGCAAGATCAATCTCTCTAAACTTCTGTTTATTAAACTGCCTATTAATATCTGTATTAAATGTAAAACTTGTTGGTAATAAATTGACATTGAAATCTTTTAAAATCCTCCAATATTTCCCAGTAAATAATGAATCATTTTTCTTGAAAGGCTCTATGGTTACTGGATTGAAATTAAAGGCATAATTTGCCCCGGCCCGAACCGTTTTATTAACCGAATTTTCAATCTCAAAATCCCTATGCTCTACTTTATTATAGGAATAGTTTAAAGTTAAATTTTCTACATCGTAAAAGCGTGGCGTAGCATCTGTTGTTCTTGTTTTCCTAACCCCTATAAAATTAATACTTTGCCTTCTGGTGTAATCTTCAGACTGTTCTTTTATTTGATTTCTTTCAGCTTCAGTATCTGCAGCATCCAATCGAGAATCTAAGGTTAAATCTTTGTAAAACTGATCGTATTTGGGTGTGATAAGCTCTTCACTTCGGGCATAATTAAAAGGTAATTGAATGCCCCATTTTTTTGGCAGTAATTGACCAACATTAATATTGGTAACTACATCATATTGCTGCACATCCTCTAAACTACGCTGGCTAGGCCCTTGTTCAAGACCTCCAAAACCAGAAGTACTTTTTCTTCCTGTGGCACTTATATTTGCAAAGTCTGCAATATTAGTATCTACACTTAATACAGCTGCCCAACCGCCTTCGTTATCTAAATCGGATAAACGCAGTTCATTAAACCAAACCTTTGTACAGATATTAGACGTATGTGTATTTTTAACCCCTACCATAAGTGTTCTAATATCTCCAAAATTAGGGTTTCCTTTTATGGCAACACGATGCTGCCCTGATACATATCCAGCAAATTGATTATTCACTTCGGCAATGTCTCCATTTATAACATCATAAAATCGTGGGTCATTATTTGGTAAAGGACCATCTGAAATGGCTTGTGCTTTTATTTTTCCTAAAATATCTAATGGTAAATTGATTTCATTCTCATTAGGCCAAACCTGATTTTCATCAGTAGAATTTTTTGGAGATTTGGTTAAGGGAATTTCAATTTGATAATAATTTTCTGTAAGATCATTACCCATTCTAACAAAACCGATCAATCTTTCACTATCAGGAAACCCTGCACCGTCTTCTTCTGCATGTATAAACATTCTTAAACGTTTGTATTGACGCATGTCTATACTAATATTTTTAAAAGCACCACGTGAATCTTCGGGTTCTAGGTCACAAACATTGGCGACTAATGATTGTTCATTTTGACGCACTACGGCATTATTGTTAAACAACTCTTCTGGTACGACACCTGGAGGACTTACATAGGTTCCGTCATCACCATTTTCAATAGTCCCTATAATACCCAATGAAAATTCTGTATCATCATCATCATTATTAACTTCTTCATCTAAAGTTTGTTTATAACGCCTCCAATCACTTCTAACCAAATCTAAAGTACCAAATCGAAATACGGTAGGCTGAACAAAATCTTTTAAATACATACGTGCAAAACGAATGGATCTAAAATCTGCTATATCACCAACCGATCTGGCAATCTCGCTTTCAACTGGAATTCTAAATAAATACCATTTTGGATCGGCTGTTTCACCGTTTGGTAACAATCTTCTATTTCTTCCTGTTACTTCTTCAACGTTTTTTGTATCAACAATAAATTCATTATTAACATTTAAAGTCGCAGGAGTTATTTCAAGCTCGTATTCAAAATAACTATCAATCGTGTTCATGGTATTATCACGATTAATATCTTCTACATCTGGTTGCGTATTGGCAGCTCTATCTGTAGTTGTAAATGTTTCTGGTGTATTTCCTTCTACACCATTAAACTTCTTATAGCGTTCAAATATATCGCCTTCTGTATTTAAAAAATAGGTGTAATTATCGTTGGCTGGATCGTCTCCAAAATCAGTACCAAAAACATTAATTTCTTGAGCATCATCATAACCATCGTAACCAACATCTTGGTTGGTTCGTTCTTCCCCTGTGGTATCAAATGCATAAATCAAGGATTGATTTTGCGGCACCACAGTTCCCCAAGCTGTAGGCTGCAACAAACTAATATCGCCATCTTTAGGCAACCCATTTTCATATAGCTTTCTACCATCTTTAATAATATCTTCTGATATATTACCAAGATTGAATACAAGTTTACCACCTGTACTACCTGGGTTTTCTTCAAAAGGATCTTGTAACCAAAACTCGATATATTCTACATTTTGTTGCTCAAAGTCTGTAGATGTTAATTGACGTGTAATACCTGCCCAGCTATTTTGAGGATTGTCTATAACACCATCGGCTGCTGAATCTTGAAAATTATAAGGCCCTCTTTCTTCTGGATAATACGCTAAATCGAGTGTAAAAAGCACTGTATTTTGACCTTGTACGATGTCTCTATCTGGAAAAAGCTCATTGATAAATACACGACTTGTATAAAGACTAGAGATATCGTCATCTGATACATCTCCTGGACGCTGACCACTATAAAAGATAGGGTCAATACTATACCAGTTTAATAGTGCACGGTCATATCCGTTTTGGATCCCATTTTCATCCTCTGGTCCTTCCGTATAATTTCTCCCTAAGTCTAAAGGTCTACTTGATAAAAACCATGATTGTTGCGACTTTAAATCGATGGCGTTTTGTGAGCCTTCAAAATCATCTACATAAGATGTGGCTTCACCATTAAAATTAGTTCTTTTTGGAGCACCAGGCGCTAAATACGCAAACTCACCTCTTATGGATAGGTTTGATTCTACATCGGTATCTATATTAGGTAATTTATTAGCTAATCTTGTTAAAAAAGGCACTTTGGTGGCATAATTCCCATTAAAGCCGAAAATGGTATTATTTATGGGTTCTGATCCAAAATTTGCTTTTTGAGTAATAGGCCGTTCGTTAAGGTTTAAAAGCGTCGCTCCCAACACAAAATTCTCGTTAAACTTATGCTCTACATTTATACCTGTAAAACGCCTTGTTTGTTGTCCAAAAACAGCATTGTTTTCGGTAGATACTTGAATAGGTGTATTAGATGCCTTTAATGCTTCATCTAAAATTTGAACACGTCCCAGTTGATAATTCACCGTATAATCTATACCTTCAACTAAGACACGTCCGCCTGCCGTAACTCTAACAGATCCTCGTGGCACATTAAAAGCCCCGATGGGAATTCCATCACCTCCAGTAGATTTATAACGTCCCCTTAGTCTGAATTTATTTTTCTCAACTTCCTCTAAAGCGGCCGTTTTGGTACTTTTATAAAGTTCGTCGTATACATACTTGCTTTGACTGTCATTATATGAAACATCATTATCATAATCACCACCTCCTAATACATTAAAAAGATATTCGCCAAAAGGTTCAGCACTCGTAAAAACTATTTTTCCGTTTTGAGGAATTACAGTAATACCGGGGTGAAAATCAAAAAAACCATCACCTCTGGCCTGGGGATCATTATTAAAGTTAAGTTTATCTAAATTAAACACTCTTAACAATGGCACATTTTGTATGAGGTTTTCCTCAGGGGTTGATCCCGTAACTGGATTTCCGTTTATATCCAAAGCAAAACTAGCACCTACAGGGGTTATGAAGTTTAATGGAGAGGCCTCGTTATAAAAGATATTAAGCTTGAAATCCTCTGGGCTTAAATTGAAGGCACCCGTATCGTAGATGTTTTTCATCATTAAATCCCAAATGGGCTGCTCTACACTGGTAATACTACTTTTTAATAATTTTAAAACTAAATTAGAATTAACTACTTGTGTTACCTGACCTGATGGATTTGTTGTAACATCGGTAGCATCTACACCATCATTAGCAAACTCACCTACTTGGTATACTTCCCCTCCTAATGTATATTGGAATGCAACTGCTAATACTTCATCATTATTTAAACGTTGATTCAATGATATATATCCTAATTCGGAATTTAAAGTATATTCTTGATTAGGGATCAACTTTCTAGCATTTTCTAGTTTTGCATAATCAAACCCCTCTGTAACACTTGGTACAGTGATTCCAGATTGCACCGTAGCAACATCTCTAATAGCATCTGTAAGCTGAGATCCAGCACCTCCAATATTGGTAGGATCTAATGCATTATTTGGGTTGTTTGGTATGGCTCCTGGATTAAGGATATTTACTGCTGATCCTACCTGGGTAGGGTCTGACTCTCCTAAATCTTGAAGTGCTACAATATTCCTAACATTCTCGGTTCTGTTACTTCTATTGGTAACCCAAAGTTCTAGCCTCGTAATTTGTAGTCCTCTGTTATTTATAAACGGATAGTTTTTTAAAGCTGTATCATAAGTATCTCTAAAATATTGCGCTATAAAGAAGTGTCTATTTTCATCGTAATCCCTAATAAATAAGTCAAACTCTTCAACGGTTCCGCCTCCTTGGGCTATGACTGTATTGGCTTGTGATTTTTGTTCAGAAAACACACCAGTTACTGTTGTTTTCCCAAATTGCAACTGGGCCTTTACACCAAATAAACTTTGTGCTCCAGTAATTAACGAGCTATTTAAAGGCATACTTACATTACCGACTTCTATTTTTTGAATAATATCATCTTCTGTAGGGGCATATTCTAATTTAATAAGGTTTTGAAAATCGAACGTCGATTGCGTATCATAATTTGCTGTTACCTGTAAACGAGTACCCACTTTCCCTAACAAACTTAAACTAATTCGTTGATCGAAATCGAATGTGAAGTTACTTCTGTTTCTTGGTGAAAATGATGGATTATCTTGCTTTGAAAATAAAATACCTAAATCCATTTCTACAGATCCCTGAGGAATCACTTCAATAGTATTTCCACCAAAAATAGTTTCAAAAAAATCTGATTTCACATAAAACTCTGGGAGTAGATTTTTTTGGCCATCTTTTGCATCACCTTTTTTGCCATCAAAGGCATCAATCTTTTCTTTATAATAGGACTTTAAATTTTCTTTAGCAACTAAGTCATAGTACTCCTTAGGTGTTAAAATGATTGGAAAATTAATATCAAAATTCCCTATTTTTTCGGTGTAAATATATCTGTTTGTAATAGGATCGTATGTGTACTTAGATTCTACACTACTGGGATTTGGGGTTTTTAAACGGCCTACATTATAGCCTGTTTTAACTGAATCTTGCTGAACGGGCTGCTGAGACCACCCCACTACTGAACAAAGCAGCGCAAAAAGGAAAAAGGCACTTCGACTTATTCCAATAAATCCTTTACCGAACGTAGTTAAAGTAATCAATACAGATTTTTCAGTATGATAATTTTTAGTTGATTTATAAAATTTGAGATTAGTTTTATTCAAAGTCTATTACAAATTTTTTAAAGCCTGTTTGATAATGCTTTCTACACTAGCATCTGGCTCAGCCATTATAATTTTATCCACAACGCGTTCGGCCTGTTTCTTCACAAAGCCAAGCACTTCTAAAGCAGATAACGCTTCATCTTTATTGGTATTGCCTTGAGAAACGGAAACTTCGTCAATATCATAAATCTTTAAGATTTTATCCTTTAGATCTATTATAACACGTTGTGCTGTTTTCGCTCCAATACCTTTTATAGATTGAATTAAGGCAACATCGCTTGACGCAATTCCTTCCCTTACCTGTTTTGGTGTTAATGATGACAGCATAGTACGTGCTATACTTGCCCCTATGCCACTTACAGATATTAGCAACCTAAAAATTTCTCTTTCTGCCAATGATGAAAACCCATAGAGTGTATGCGAGTCCTCTTTAACTTGAAGATGCGTAAAAAGCTTTAAATTCTCGTTATCTGGGATTTGAGAAAACGTATGCAATGAAATATTTAACATGTAGCCAACACCATTACATTCTATAACGACATGTGTTGGATTTTTTTCAGTGAGTTTTCCTTGAATATGGGTTATCATGTATCTTGTTCGTTAACCGACCAAATGTAATAAAATTATTTGCACTAAATTACTTCCTTCCTGCATTTTCTAACTCCCACTTTTCTTTATACTGGGCATCAATAACAGCAATAGCCGTCATATTTACAATTTCATCTACACTGGCTCCTAATTGTAAAATATGTACTGGCTTTTTCATACCCATCATAATGGGGCCAATAGAATCGGCTTCATGAAGTTCTTTTAATAGTTTATAAGTGATATTTGCTGAATCCAGATTTGGAAATACCAAGGCATTGACTTTCTTTCCTACTAGTTTTGAAAATGGAAATTTTTCGCGAAGCATCTCATCATTTAACGCAAAATCTGTTTGTAATTCGCCATCTACATTCATTTCTGGGAAATGACGATGTAAATAAGATACTGCTTCTCGAATCTTGGAAGCTTTTTCGTTTTCTGAAGATCCAAAATTAGAATAGGACACCATGGCCAGCACAGGATCTAAACCAAACATTTTGATAACTTTAGCCGTCATTTGAGTAATTTTAGCTAAATCTTTAGCACTAGGATCTATATTTATAGAAGTATCACTTAAAAACAAAGGACCTCTTTTGGTCATCATCAAATTGGTCGTCGCTATACGAGTAACGCCATGTACCATTCCAATAAGTTCCAACATGGGTTTTACTACGGTTGGGTAATTACGAGAATATCCAGAAATAAGCGCATCGGCATCACCTTCATTCACCATCATGGCAGCAAAATAATTACGTTCCCTCATTAAGCGTTGTGCAGAATAATACGTGACACCTCTTCGTTTGCGTTGTTCCCAATATACTTTAGCATATTTATTTTTTCGTGGGTTCTCTTCTTCTGTTTTTGGGTCAATGATAGGAATATCTGCATCAAACTCGATTTCAGCCTTAAGAGATTCTATAGTTTCTTTTCTACCTAGTAAAATAGGATGTGCGATCCCTTCTTCGTATGCTATTTGGGCCGCTTTTAAAACATCAAGTTGGTCTGCCTCGGCAAACACAACACGTTTAGGATTCAGTTTTGCTCTGTTTAACAACAGTCTTACCAACTTATTGTCAGAACCTAGACGCTCTAATAATGTATCTTTATACTTCTCCCAATCGGTAATAGGTTGTTTTGCAATTCCGCTTTCCATAGCTGCTTTAGCAACAGCAGGTGGGACTTCGGCAATGAGTCTTGGATCAAAAGGTTTTGGTATGATATAATTTTTTCCAAATGTGAGCCTGGTTTCTCCATAGGCTACATTAACCTGTTCTGGAACTGGTTCTTTAGCCAATTTTGCTAAAGCTTTAACGGCAGCCATTTTCATGGCTTCATTTATTTTTGTAGCACGCACATCTAATGCACCCCTGAATATAAATGGAAATCCTAATACATTATTTACCTGGTTAGGATGATCACTACGACCAGTAGCCATAATGATATCTTTACGCGTTGCTACGGCAATATCATATTTTATTTCTGGATCTGGGTTGGCCATAGCAAAAACAATTGGATTCTTTGCCATAGCTAGCAACATCTCTGGCGACACAATATTTGCCATTGAAAGACCAATAAAAACATCGGCATCTTTCATAGCTTCATCTAATGTATCTATTTTTCTATGGGTAGCAAATTCTGCTTTTTCTTTAGAAAGATTTTCTCTATCATTTCTTATAACCCCCTTACTATCCAACATAACCATGTTTTCTAGTTTAGCACCACAGGCTTGATACAGGCGAGAGCAAGAAATAGCAGCAGCTCCTGCACCGCTTATTACAATCTTAACCTCTTCTATCTTTTTTTCTGCTAATTCTACGGCATTGATTAACGCAGCAGCCGAAATAATTGCGGTACCATGCTGGTCATCGTGCATGACAGGAATATCAAGTTCTTCCTTAAGACGTCTTTCTATCTCAAAGGCTTCAGGCGCTTTAATATCTTCCAGATTGATTCCTCCGAATGTAGGCGCGATCATTTTTACCGTTTGGACAAACTCATCAATATTTTCAGTCCCTACTTCAATATCAAAAACATCAATATCTGCAAAAATCTTAAACAGAAGCCCTTTTCCTTCCATAACAGGTTTCGATGCTTCTGGACCAATATTCCCTAAGCCTAAAACTGCTGTTCCGTTAGAAATTACAGCTACCAGATTCCCTTTTGCGGTGTATCTATATGCATTGTCCTTGTTTTTTTCAATCTCTAAACAAGGTGCTGCTACACCAGGTGAATAGGCTAAAGATAAATCTCTTTGGCTCGCATATTTTTTGGTTGGAACGACCTGTATTTTTCCTGGGGTTGGTTTTGCATGATATATAAGAGCCTCTCTCCGTTTACTTTCTTCACTCATAATGGACTAATTTTTGAAACCTCAAATATAACAATCCTATCTAACCTTTTAGGCGTTTAATACAATAAAAGAGTTTTTGAAATGAACTGCCTCAAGGGAAAATCATAGAGATAAGCTTCGAAAAGCTCTGCACTAGTTTTGTGTTTTGCGGCAAAAAGTCAAAGCTTTTTATGCTCACCTAGAATCAGGATTTTCTATTAAAAGCTAATCCTTTAGTGAGGTTTATTTGGTCATCTTGGTAAGTTCGCGCGTCCAACGTAATTTTCCTTTTTTACTATAACTTTCAGTTTTCACAATACCTACGCCTTTTACATACCATTCTATACCAGAGCCTTTCATTTTAATAAAGCCCAAGGTAAAAATGTAATCGAAAGCCATTTTATAAGCATCAAACTCTCCTGCCTTACTTTTAAATGATGTATTTTTAACTACTTTTCGATTATAAATTTTCATATCTGCAAAAGAAGCAGCTGAGGCGCTATCAGCACTACCTATTTTTAATTCTATAGTCGCATCTTTTAACTCTAAACCTTCTGTTAAATTATCTGGAAACTCCACAAAATCACCTTCTGCCTGAACTTGCAAACTACTTTTTTGATCGTCATTCTGATGTGCTAAATAACCAGCCATGTCCACATAAAAATTACCATCTACACATTTAAGTATATCTTTCCTTGCTGCGCTTTCTTTATTTTTATTGTTCTTTTGAGTAGATTCAATCTCTATAATAAGTTCACCATTTTCTGTAGTGACCGATGTTACAGCATAATTATCTACAGATTTAACTTTTCCTTTCTTATTGTAGTTGGTATACTCTAAACTCATACCTTCTGTATAAGGCGAAATAGCTTCACAGTTTTGAGAAATAACAACTTGGACAAGACAAATAAAAATAATTATTAAAAATTTCGTTTTCATAATATGGATTCTTTTTTAAGCAGCAGTAAATATACTAATCCAGTATTAAATAAAAGTTAAAGAAATTAAAAGCATTATATGTTTTTTTATATAAATAACGATTTAACTTTTTAAAAAATTGATATTTCTTTTTAAGCCAGAATACTTAGTGCGCTTAACTGCAGATTTTTTAAATACCTTACTAAATGTTTCTTGCGTAATCTCTTCCCAATCTTTTCTGGACATAGACAGTAGTTCTGGATGCGGATTGAACAATGGCTCATTATGCGGTTTTGAAAAACGATTCCACGGACATACATCCTGACACACGTCGCAACCAAACATCCAGTCATCAAATTGCCCTTTAAATTCTGTTGGAATATTTTCCTTTAGTTCTATGGTAAAATAGGAGATACATTTGCTTCCATCTACAACATAAGGCTCTGTTATTGCTTGTGTTGGACAGGCATCGATACATGCGGTGCATGTACCACAATGGTCGGTTGTTCGCAAATCGTATTCTAAATCTAAATCGATAATAAGTTCTGCAATAAAAAAGAAGGACCCTACTTGCTGAGTTAATAAATTACTGTGCTTCCCAATCCACCCCAATCCACTTTTTGCTGCCCAGGCTTTATCTAAAACAGGCGCGGAATCTACAAAAGCACGCCCATCAACTTCTCCAATTTCTTCTTGAATAAAGCTTAAAAGTGATTTCAGTTTGTCTTTTATTACAAAATGATAGTCCGTCCCGTAAGCATATTTACTAATTTTTGGAGCGGTTTTATCTTGTTGAAATTCTGACGGATAGTAATTCAATATTAATGAAACAACACTTTTAGAACCTTCTACCAATTTTGTTGGATCTAAGCGTTTATCAAAATGGTTTTCCATGTATTGCATGTCTCCATGCATATTCTTATTTAACCAGTTTTCTAAGCGTGGCGCTTCTTCTTCTAAAAATTGGGCCTTACTTATACCACATGATAAAAACCCAAGTCGTTTTGCTTCGGTTTTAATGAGGTTTGTATATTTTGATTTTAAATCCATTCTTTTTTATGCGCTTCGATTGCGCTCAGCCTGGCATTATAGTGACCATTAATACTATGCTTTTTGTAATAAAAATAGTGTTATAAACCAATCAACGCTATGTTGTCACACTGAGCGCAGTCGAAGTGCTAATTTAACTTATTTATCATACTTATAATGAGTCGCATTTCTACATTCAGAAAGTATTTGAAGCATATCAAAATCCTCATTTATTAAAGCATATTTTTTAGCTCTACTCCATCCTTTAATTTTCTTTTCAAAATAAATTGCTTGTAAAACATCATTAAATTCTTGATAAAACTCTAATAATAAAGGCCTTCTTTTATTATGTATATGAATCTTTATTGTATCCATATTCATGCGCTTTGAAACGTTTTTCAATATCATTAGTGATTCCTGTGTAATAGGAATCATCTGAACATTTTATTATATAGACGTAATATAAATACATATTAGGCTTTTTATGGGCTTCGACTGCGCTCAGCCTGACATTAATAGAAACTATTTATGTTAAGGTTCTTATTTTAAACAAAAAACTTGATTCTGTAAATATAAATGAATTCTTAGGTGTCATACCGAGCGCAGTCGAAGTACTTATTTAAAGATTAACAACTTTAAGGCCAGACTGCCACACGAACATGTCATAAACCTTTAGGTTTTCAACGTAAACCTCACCTTAACATCAACAGGTTTTAGCGTAATTAAAGGGTTTGTTTTTATAATATCGTTATTGGTAGATATATGGAACTTTTTTAATATTCTATTTACTGCTAAAATCATTTCATACATAGCAAAGTTATTACCTATACACAATCTAGGACCTGCCCCAAAAGGCATATAATAAGGCATTATTTCTTTTCTGTTTTCTTCAAAAAAACGAGATGGTTTGAATAATTCTGGGCTATCCCAATAATTTTCGTTTCTATGTAATTCATAAATAGATGCCCCTATAATAGTTCCCTTTTTTAATACATAATCGTCTATCTTGTCATCTTCTATATTTACTCGATCTGTTATCCATGCGGGTGGGTATAAACGAAGACTTTCTTCAATGCAGCACTTTGTATAATTAAGTTGAGAAATCTCCTGTAAAGGCATTATTTTTTTAGCACTTGTTTCTTTAATTTCAGCCTCAACCTGCGTTAGTTCCTCTGTATTTTGAGCTAATAATTTTAATGTAAATGTTAAAGCATTTGCCGTAGTTTCATGACCTGCTACAAATAAAATTAATATTTCATCAATTAATTGTTCATTCGTCATGGTGGTTCCATCTTCATATTTTGCAGAGAGGAGCATATCTAGAAGGTCATCGTGTTGATCATGCGACTCACGCCTTTGGTCAATAATTGTATTAATAATGTTTCTGCTTTCCTTTACTAATTTCATATGGTACTTAATCTCACCTGATAGGGTGTACCATAATTTCTTATACGGCATCCTTAATTCCTTAACAATAAACAATTGCAGTTTTTCAATAATAAACTGCAACCTTTTTAAGGTTTCTTTTTCTGCTGAAAAATTAAATAATGATTTAGCAACGACTTCGAACGCCAACTCGTTCATTATTGGATACAAATCAACAAACCCCTCCATGTTAATTCTGTTTACTTGTTCGTTGATAGCTTTATCTATAATGTTGACAAGATTTTGAATTTTTTCTTTATGAAACGCTGGCTGAATTAATCGGCGTTGTTTTAACCAATAGTCACCACTTGAAGTTAACAACCCGTAACCTACATATTTTGACAAATAGGTGGTTTGAATTTTGGATTTATGGTAAACTTTATGATTTTTTTGAAGCATGTGCTTCGTAATACCTGCATCTCGTGTTAAAACTATATGCCCATAAAAAGGTGATTTAACAGCAAAAGTATCGCCTACTTCTTTAAACCACTTACTATGAAATGGAATGGGGTTTTTTGCTATAGTAGATGATTGTATTAAGAATTTATAAAAGGGAATTTTATTGGGATACTTATATTTTGGCATATGCAAATTATTAATAAAATACTAAAAATAACCTTTCGACTGCGCTCAAGAGGGCATTTCAGACTAACATTGTTGTCAAAACAATCCACCTTGGATATTTCCCTTTACTCTTCCCAAATGCTTATAAGCTTGCTCGGTAACTTCACGCCCACGTGGTGTACGCATAATAAATCCTTGTTGAATTAAGAAAGGCTCATAAACTTCTTCTATGGTTTCTGGGCTTTCACTAACTGCTGTAGCAATGGTGGTAATACCTACAGGGCCTCCTTTAAATTTATCTATAATGGTTGACAGAATTTTATTGTCCATTTCGTCCAAACCGTGTGCATCAACATTTAATGCTTCTAATGCAAACTTCGCTATTTCAATATCTATAGTTCCGTTACCTTTTATTTGAGCAAAATCTCGAACACGACGTAATAATGCGTTTGCTATTCTAGGAGTCCCTCTGCTTCGCCCTGCAATTTCTATAGCTGCTTCCATAGATATTGGCACGCCTAAAATACTGGCACTTCGCTGTATGATGGTTGTTAGCAGGTCTGTTTTATAATACTGCAACCTACTTTGAATACCAAAACGAGCGCGCATTGGGGAGGTTAACAGTCCTGAACGGGTTGTGGCACCAACCAGTGTAAACGGGTTTAAATTGATTTGTACTGTACGCGCATTAGGACCTGTCTCAATCATAATGTCAATCTTATAATCCTCCATGGCAGAATACAAATACTCTTCTACTATAGGACTCAACCGATGAATTTCGTCAATAAATAATACATCACGTTCATCTAAATTAGTCAGCAATCCTGCTAAGTCTCCTGGTTTATCTAAAACGGGGCCTGATGTTATCTTTATACCAACACTTAATTCGTTAGCTAATATATGTGCCAAGGTTGTTTTACCTAACCCTGGGGGGCCATGAAATAAGGTATGATCTAAAGCTTCGGTTCTTAAATTTGCGGCTTGAACAAAAATTTGAAGGTTTTCCAACACTTGATCCTGACCTGTAAAATCATCAAATGATAATGGTCTTAATTTTTTTTCTACGTCTAATTCTTCAGGAGAAAAATTTTCATTGGATGGATCTAGATTTTCGTTCATCAAATATCGTCTTCAATTATAAGAATACTGAAACAAGTTGCAGTATATAGCAAATATAAACAAAAAGCCTTTCCAAAAAGGAAAGGCTTTGTAGGTTTTAAGTAATAAAATTTTTTAAATTTATCTTTAATCTTATTTCTTAACAACTCTCCTTATTAGTGTTCCTCCACTCGTGACTATTTTTAACAGATAGACACCATTAGTCATACTAGAAAAATCAATCGTTTTATTTTCGATTTCAATGTTCTTTATAACTTTTCCTAAAATATTATATAATGTTGCTTCCTCAAGCTTGATATTATTAGCTTTTATGTGCAATATCTTATTAACTGGATTAGGATATACATTTATTGAAACGTTTAACAGCTCTTCTTCTATACCCAATGTTGTAGTTGAAAATGTTTTCACTGACCCATAACTTGTACCTTGAGTGTTAGTTGCATACGCGACATAAGAGTATTGGGTATTAGCTACCAAGCCAGAAATAGTTTCATTAAAAACACCTAGACCCACACCATTATTATCGGTAATTACATTTACACCTCCTATTTGAGGGTTTGCATTTTCTGAGGTAATCGCATATATTATTCCTCGCGCTATCACCGACGAAGAACCTTCTGCTGTTACTTCACCCCCCAAATCAACCATATTTGATGTTATTGAGTTTGCATCACTAGTCGTTATTGTAGCTTGAAAATCATCATTGTTTATGGTTACAGTTGCCCCATCGGTAGTTGTCACGGACAAAGCTGTAGCCGCCAAGTTTGACTGTGAAATGGTAATGGTTTCATTGGCTTCCTGTTTTGTGTCTCCAGTAGGGGTTACGGTAAATGTCTGCGTTTCGCTGGCGTTTCCTATAAAGGATAAGGTCTGACCTGTTACGGCTGAATAATCGCCGTCTGACGTTGTGGCCGTTCCGTCTGCAGTACTCACATCTACTGTAAAACCACCCTGAACCGCATTGTCCAGTGTTGCCGTTACGGTTATGGATCCATCGTTCTCGTTGCCACTTACGTCGGCTATGGTTACAGATGCTGAATCATCATTATTTATGGTTACAGTTGCTCCATCCGTAATTGTTACGGACAAAGCTGTAGCCGCCAAGTTTGACTGTGAAATGGTAATGGTTTCATTGGCTTCCAGTTTTGTGTCCCCAGTAGGGGTTACGGTAAATGTTTGCGTTTCACTGGCGTTTCCTATAAAGGATAAGGTCTGGCCTGTTACGGATGAATAATCGCTATCTGCCGTTGTGGCTGTTCCGTCTGCAGTACTTACATCTACTATAAAACCGCCCTGAACTGCATTGTCCAGTGTTGCCGTTACGGTTATGGACCCATCATTCTCGTTGCCGCTTACATCTGCAATAGTAACGGATGCTGAATCATCATTGTTTATGGTTACAGTTGCTCCATCGGTAATTGTTACGGACAAAGCTGTAGCTGCCAAGTTTGACTGTGAAATGGTAATGGTTTCATTGGCCTCCAGTTTTGTGTCTCCAGTAGGGGTTACGGTAAATGTCTGCGTTTCGCTGGCATTTCCTGTAAAGGATAAGGTCTGACCTGTTACGGCTGAATAATCACTGTCTCCCGTTGTGGCTGTTCCGTCTACAGTACTCACATCTACTGTAAAACCGCCCTGAACCGCATTGTCCAGTGTTGCCGTTACGGTTATGGATCCATCATTCTCGTTGCCACTTACATCTGCAATAGTAACGGATGCTGAATCATCATTGGTAATAGTTACGGTGGCACCATCGGTGATGTTTACTGACAATGATGTTGATGCCACGTTTGATTGACTTATTGTTAAAGTTTCATTGCTTTCAAGCTTGTTATCACTTGTTGGTGTGACCGTAAAGATCTGCATCTCGCTTGCCGTCCCTGTAAAGGTAAGCGTCTGGCCCGTTAATGCGGTATAATCGCTATCTGCAGTGGTCGCCGTTCCGTCCGAAGTACTAACATCCACTGTAAATCCACCCTGTACGGCATTGTCCAGTGTTGCCGTGACGGTTATGGAACCATCGTCTTCATTGCCACTTACGTCGACTATGGTTACAGATGCACTGTCGTCATTATTTATAGTATAGGTATGTATTAGATTTGTTCCTAGAGTAGCATTGCTTGGGTTTGAGATTGTTACTATAACTGTTTCGTTCGCTTCCAAAATGGCATCGGATACTATACTGGCTATGGTTATATCGTTATTACTATCACCTGCCGTAATGGTCAACGAGCCATCTGCTAGAGTATAATCGGTTCCGCTTCCTGTTGCGGTTCCCGTCACGACATAATCCACAGATACATTGCTCCCGCTTACAGCGCTTAGTGAGACCTCTAAATCTGCACTGCTCACACTTTCTGCTCCCGAAGAGCTGGTAGATGTAAAAGCTACCGTTGGATTTGACGTTGTAAATGTCTCTACTGTTCCTTCTGTTGTTCCTTGACTATTTATAGCATATGCAGAGAAACTGTAATTACTAGAAGCTATTAAACTCGAAATGGCTTGATTATAACTTCCTGTAGTACCAGAAACGATCACTTTAGTTACGTTAGCACCTCCTGCTTCCGCCACTGTTGGCGTTGCATCATCTGAAGTTAATGCATATACAAAGCCTCTTTCTGTTATGGTTGCTCCGCCATCTGAGGTTACATCGCCGCCTAATGTCGCTGAAGTTGCATCTACAGAAATTGCAACTGTAGTAGTTATCGTTGGAGGTGTGACAGATAACCCTAGAGCAAAATTATCGAAGTTCCCCGAAAAATTAAGGTTAGCGATAATTCGAATTTCATCAACATTTCCAAATGTTCCATTAGCAAAATCTGATGTTGTGTATGTTGTTGGGGTAAACCCTGAGTGATTGACTGTAGTCGAACCTGTTGAGCTTCCGTCCCTAAAACCTTCAACAGTAAAAACTATGACCGTCCCATTATTTTCAGATACTGAAAAACCATTAAAATCAAACTCGGAACCTCCATTTGTTTTAATCGACATACCACGCCAAAGCGAACCACTAGGTGCAGCATGTAATCCTTCATACTCTCCACCAAACTCATTATATATAACATCTCCGTTTGTTGGAGTACCAGCAGCATCAACTATCTCAAAATCAAACTGTATTCCATTTATATCAGAAGAACCTCCCTCCCCATCCATTGCGATCGATCCTAGATTAGTATTATCTGTAGTCTCAAAATTTAAAATATGAGGTAAATCAACATGTGTGGTGAATGTTTGTATAGTACCTTCTGTGGTTCCCTCGCTATTTATGGCATATGCAGAAAAACTATAGTTACTAGAAGCGAGCAAACTCGAAATAGTTTGATTGAAACTTCCTGTAGTGCCAGAAACGATTACTTTAGTTACATTGGCACCTCCAGATTCTGCTACTGTTGGTGTTGCATCGTCTGAAGTCAATGCATACACAAAACCTCTTTCTGTTATGGTTGCCCCACCATCTGATGTTACATCTCCATTGAGGGTTGCACCATTAGACAAAACCGAGGTACTCGCAGAAGTCGTTACTGTTGGAACTGATAAACTTGATGGTATTGAATATACTACATTATCAATAAAAACATTTAAATCGACCGCCTCAATCCATAATTCATCTATATCTTGAAAATCTGTATTACCAGATAAGACTTGGTTTCCATCAAAATTGATATTAACGGTTGAACCTACCTGACTTCCATCTTTATAGGCCTTTAGAGTACCCGAAGTACTAGATCCAACACCTGAATCTTGAATATAAATACTTGAAACAGCAAATTCAGCCCCTCCATGACGTTTAATAGTCCATTTAGTTACTCCTCCAATATCGGCATTATCGTCATAAAGCGCTCCAGTTCCTCCAGACCCCGAGGTTTCTTTGAAAGAAATAAAATCGTTTGATGCTAATGAATTTATTGAGAAACTTAGTGGTCCTAGTGAAACTGTTTTTCCAAGTTTTCTATCATTAGTAATTCCTGTATTATTAAAATCTATTGTTCCAGCGCCTGTTGGCACAGTCCCTTCTGTCACATTGCTAATAGTTATTCCTTTTAAGGTCAATGCATCTGGCTGGTCTGTTAAAGGATTAATTGTAAATTCAATTTCTGAGACCCCTGTAACAGGCAACGTATTATTGTTGTCAAAGAAAGTACCTATAGAAACCCCTGAATTGTTTTCTGACAAGGATTTATTCGCATTCAATGTCATTGTCCTAATTGTATTTCCTAAAGCATTTTTAAAAACTATCTGAGTATTTGTTGTATAGGTAGATGGACCATTAATTGGTGATAGGTAATTAAAAATAGTCAAATCATCCACATCAAATGATGTGGCATTTATTCCATCTGCTTTAATAGTAAATACAGCTGTTGCTCCTGGTGTTGTATTTGTGGAAAACAATTCCGCACCAACGATACCGCCCGTAACATTAGTTATTTGGTTGCTAGCTGCTAATATTGATGTTGTAGAAATCAATTTAAATCCAACGCCTCCAGAATCATTTGTTCCTAGACCTCCAAATCTGTAAAAATCTTGAGAAAACACTTGAAAACACAACATAATTAGTAAAAAACAAAAAAGGTTTTTAATCTTTCGTTGTCTTAGTTTAAAACTTGAATTAAACACTGAAGTAATTTTTTTCATGACACATAATATAAGGGTTCATAGAATAATTTGTATGTAATATTTTTCACTTAAATAAATACGAATATACAACAAAAATGATTGAAAATCACACTTAATCGATTTTAAATACACTTTAAACGATGTTTTTATGTTGATGTAGACTAAAAAAGCCTTTCCAAAAAGGAAAGGCTCAAGCAAATAATTGGTTAAAATTATGGCTAGTTATAAAGGATTGGTTGGTTAATTTATAATAGTAAATTCACAGCGCCTGTTAACGTCATACGCTTCGTCTGTACAGATTCCTTCTTTAACACATTCGTTAAGCGGTTGCATTTCTCCGTAACCAATGCTTTTTAATCGGTTTCTGTCAATGTCCTTACTTACTAAATATTCTAAAGTGGATGCTGCTCGACTTTTAGACAAACTTAGGTTATATTGATCTGGACCTCGTGCATCTGTATGTGCAGAGACTTCGACTTCCATGTCTGGGTATTTTTTCATTAAATCTACAAGTACATTTAAAGTTGTTGCGGCATCTTCACGAATATTCGATTTATCGAAATCGAAATAGATTTTGTCCAATTGGATTTGTACATCGCCTTTTTCGTTTTCTTTTACTCGTTCTTCTGCATTTACATACGCTTCTAAAGTTAAATAAATATTATGGCTTATTTTACCTTTACTATCTGTAGAAAATTCAACATCTTGTGGAATGTATGCTTTTCGTGTTCCGCGGACTTTATATTTTTTATTAGGTTCTATTTTAAATAGGTAACCTGCTTTTTCACCTACTAGAGTATCCTGAATTACTGTACCTGTTTCATCAAATAATGTTACTAAAGAACCTGCTAGTAATTCTTTACTACTTTTATCTTGTACAATTCCTTCTACCAAATATTTGGTTAAAATATTTTCTTCTCTTACAAAACCATACAGCCTATCGTAACCATTTCTATTTGACGACACATACCCGCTATTATTTTTTTCTCTTATTGTGTATGCAAAATCGTCTAAGCTACTATTTATAGTGCCTCCTAAGTTTATAGGTTTGCCAAAACGACCATTTACCATATTGCTTCTAAGCACATCTAAACCACCATATCCTTGATGACCGTCTGATGAAAAATATAACACATCTAAATCGCTAATGTAAGGGAATTGTTCACGGTGTTTTGTATTTACTTTATCGCCTAGATTTTCTGGCTCACTGTAAGTTCCATCATCGTTTATAGCTACTTTGTAAATATCGAACCCTCCAATAGTTCCAGGCATATCGCTGGCAAAATAAAGTGTTTTCCCATCTTTACTTAAGGTTGGGTGTTCTGTGCTGTATGCATTTGAATTGAATGGCAATTCTGTAACATGAGTCCAGATATTATCTACTAACTCTGCTCTAAAAATTTTAATATGTGCAATTCTTTCCTCGTCCGTTTTAGTGCGCGTTTTATTGGTTCTATTGAAATACATCGTTTTACCATCGCTACTAAATGTAGCATTACTTTCATGGGAATCTGTATTTATTTCATCTGAAAAAGGTATAATATTCTCCAAAGTTCCACTATCGGTTATTGTTGCTTTATACAAATCTAAATATGGTAAATTATTCCATGAATAAGATGGATTTTTACTATTTCTTGCTGAAGCAAAAGCCACTTTATCATCACCAAAGAATGACAAACCAAAATCGCTGGTTGAATTGGCACTTTCAATTTGTTTTAGTTTAAATGTATGCGGCGTTGTTTTATCTAAAGCATCCATAAAAACAGGGGTATTTATTCTTTTATTGTAATATCTACTTAAATGAAAATCGGCATCTTTATAATTTTTAGTTCCTTTTAAAGCTTGTGCGTATCTAAAATGCAATTCAATATCTATAGAATCCCCATAAGTTACAAATAGCTCACGATACGTCTTTATAGCTTTTTGTAGATTAGCATTGTAATAATAACTATCTGCCAAATTTTGAAGTACTTCTTGAGTACGTTCTTTCTTTTCATAAATTTGGGCCGCTTCAATATAAGCTCTCATTTCGAAAAGTTTATTAGCTCTTTTTAAATTTCCTTTTTGTGCTAATGCCATTCCACTAACTAATAAAAGGCTTGCAAGTATGTATATTTGTTTCTTCATAATTGTAATCATTTTGGTTAGAAGAACCTAGGTGAACGGTCGTACCCTCCTTTGAGCCCGAATAAATCAACATCAAACAAAATAAATATTTCATGAGATCCTGAATTGAAATCACCTAACGTCGTGGTTGTAAAATCGTAAGCGTAACCAATTTTTAATTCTGGTGTTATTCTAAAACTTGCTAATCCACTTATTGCATCATCTAATCGGTATCCTAAACCTACTTCTAATCTGTCGTTAAACAACACATTAGCTGTTATATCTAAGGCTAAAGGAGCACCTCTAACTGATTTTGCCATAAATGCTGGTTTAAATTTTAAATCTCTGTTAATGTCAAATACATAACCTCCTGTTAAAAAATAGTGAATATCCTGAACACCTGTAGATTTTACACCGTTCTCCGTTTCTATATGTTTTGTTGTTAACAGATTTGGAGCAGATAAACCAATATAATAGTTTTCGGTAAAATAAAATGCTCCAATTCCTAGATTAGGAAATGTTTTATTGATGTTTTCATTAAAGGCCACATCGGTTGTTACGTTACCCGATTGCAAATTAAAGCCATCGAAGTTGACATCAAATAAGGTAAACCCTGCTTTAATACCAAGGGATAATTTTGCTTCGAATCCTACTGGTAATACATAAGCAAAATCTGCATAAATATTATTTTCACTTACAACATCTCCTATATTATCATTTGTAAAGGAAATACCGATTTCTATTTTTTCATTTATAGGTGTATGAGCGAAAAAGGTTCCTGTTTTAGGAGCACCTTCAACACCAACCCATTGGGTTCTATACAAGCCTCCTAAATTTAGAATCGCTTCATCTGTTGTTGCATAAGCTGGATTAATAACGCTCATGTTATACATATACTGTGTAAATTGAGGGTCTTGTTGTGCTATACTTTGAAATGACAAGAGCGTCAAACTTAACAAAGCAGCTATTCTATGATATATATTTAAATTTTTCATCGTTCTTAAATTTTGCTTTATCTATAAATTATCTGCTTAAGTATAAGCGTCCTTGTTCTGGTTTATTTTCTCCATCATTGAAATAGAAAATATAATAATAGACTCCTACTGGTAAATCTCCACTTCCAATTGTTCTGGATTGATTGGATGTACCATCAAATCTTGGTGTACTGGAATTTCCTTTGTAAACAATGTTTCCGTAACGATTAAATATCTCTATTACAAAGTCTGGATATAGAATATGTAGATTATCAAAATCGTACGTGTCATTAGTACCATCGTCATTTGGAGAGAACCCATCTGGAAGTATCAATTTACCACAAGAGGTTAAATCTGTAGTAATCGCTAAACGCACGCTGCTTTCACAACCTGTTGTAGCATCTACCAAGGCGGCATAATAAGTAATGGCGTTATTTAAAATAGCACTGTCTGGAATAACCGAACCATTTGTTGGGGAATCGTACCAAACTATATTATCTGTTGATGCATTATATTCCGTAATGTTTAATGACATATCATTGATTGTTGGACCATCATTGATACAGTATTCTGCAGCTGTATTAAGTAATGTTGGCGTTGCTGTATCATTAATAGTAACATCAACTTGAACACTTATTGAAGACTCGCAACCAGAGCCATTTGTCTGCGTTGCATAATAATCTTCACCATCTACCAAAGTATCTGTGGTATTAAGCGGTGTTGTTAAAGCCGAATCTTCATACCAGATAACCGTTCCAGTGACTGTTAAAGCTGAATCTAAGTCTGCCACTGTTGGGTTATCAACCAAACAAAATTCCATTGCTGCATTATTAACAACTGGTGGTGAGCTATCATCAACGGTTACTGTTATAGATGCGGTAGCATCTGTTAAACATGGTGATGTTGCTGCAACCATATACGTGTAAACATCTGCGGCATCTACTAAAGGATCAAAAACACCTGTTCCACTAGCCAATGCTGGTGACCAGGTTCCTCCAGTATCGGCACTTCCTAATAAACTAAACAAATCTGTTGGGCCATCAATCACACAAATTAAAGTAGCGTTATCGGCCCCTGCATTTGGTGCTGGCGTTACCGTTACAATAACTTCGCTGCTTGAAGTTCCGCACGCATTAGTATGCGTATATGTATATGTGCCATCTGGATCGACCAATGGATCAAAAACACCTGTTCCACTAGTTAATGCTGGTGACCAGGTCCCCCCTGGATCTGCGCCTCCTAAAAGCGTGAACAAGTCTGTTGTTCCATTATTGTCACAAACATCTAAAGTATTATCAGTTCCCGCGTTTAAAGGTTCGTCTATTGTAACTGTTATAGTTGTACTGTCATCTATACATGGCGAAGATGCTGTTACATGGTATGTAAATTGATAATTATTAGCACTAAAACCTGTGACATCGTATGCCGTTGGAGTTACTACTGCTGTTCCTGTATTGTCTGAACCTTCATACCAGATTCCACCACTGTCTTGAGAACCATCTAAACCATCAAAAAGATTTATTGTCGTATTATTACACTCTGAAATCCCTGGATTGCTAGCAAGCCCAGCATTTGGAGATTGATAAATTGTGGCGATGACTTCTGTTCTAATTGAGGACTCACAACCCGTAGTTGCATCTGTTTGAGTTGCATAATAGTTTTCGCCATCTACTAAAGCTATTGTCCCTCCTAAAGCTGCTCCTCCTGTTGCATCATCATACCATGCTATAGTGGTGCCTGTTGCTACCAAATCGGCAATGGTTGCTGTGTCACAAAACTCTTGAGTCGCTGTTGCCGTTGGTGCTGGTGTATCGTTTATTATAATTGATACGGTGACATTAGTATCGTCACAAGTACCAATAGCATCTACATCAAATGTAAAATTATAGGTTCCTGCTGCAAGACCATCAATTGTTACTAGGTTTACCGATAATGCCCCTGAGGCATCGTCGTCGTTCCATACTCCTGTTTGATCTTCACCTGTCAACAAATCAAATAAATCTACTGTTTGAGCTGCTGTAATATCTATAACACAAAACTCTGGAAAAGGTGTAATTGGTGTTCCTGATTCTGGAGCATCATTAACGGTAATGGTTACTGTTGAGCTATTGATACATCCATTCACATCTGTGATACTGTAGGTAAAGCTATAAGAACCTATAGCTAAAGCTGTTAAATCTACATTACTTACATTTAATGCACCTGAAGCATTATCATCTGTCCAAGTGCCTCCTCCATCTTCTCCTGTAAGCTGACCGAATAGGTCTAAAGGCGAATTCGCTACCAATTCATTTTCGCAGTATATCGCTGGTGTTGGTGTTCCTGTATTGGGCAATGGGTTTATTGTAACCTGGACTGTTACCAAGGCATCATCGCATGTATTAATGGGGTCTACATCAAACGTGAAATTATAAGTCCCTGCTGTTAATATAGACAGGTCTGTTGGATTGGCCACTGTTGGTCCAGAAGTATCGGTACCCGAATACCAGGTTCCCGTTTGATCTTCTCCTGTTAACAAATCAAACAAATCGTAATTTGATGGTGCTGTTCCTTCACAAAAATCTGGAAAAGGTGTAATTGGTGCTCCTGATTCTGGAGCATCATTAACGGTAATGGTTACTGTTGAGCTATTCATACATCCATTCACATCTGTGATACTGTAGGTAAAGCTATAAGAGTCTATTGTTAAAACTGTTAAATCGACATTGCTTACATTTAATGCTCCTGATGCATTATCGTCTGTCCAAGTGCCTCCGCCATCTTCTCCTGTAAGCTGACCGAACAGGTCTAAAGGCGAATTCGCTACCAATTCATTTTCACAGTATATCGCTGGCGTTGGTGTTCCAGTATTGGGCAATGGGTTTATTGTAACCTGGACTGTTACCAAGGCATCATCGCATGTATTAATGGGGTCTACATCAAACGTGAAATTATAAGTCCCTGCTGTTAATATAGACAGGTCTGTTGGATTGGCCACTGTTGGTCCAGAAGTATCGGTACCCGAATACCAGGTTCCCGTTTGATCTTCTCCTGTCAATAAATCAAACAAATCGTAATTTGATGGTGCTGTTCCTTCACAAAAATCTGGAAAAGTTCCAATTGGTGTTCCTGATTCTGGAGCAGGTTCAACTGTTATTGTTATGGGTTCTGTATCAGAACAAGTACCGTTATCAATGGTATAATTAAAAGTATAAGGACTTCCTGTTACCGTAAGCCCCGTAATATTTATAGGATTTGTTACTGGGGTATTTGTTGCATCTGTCCAAGTACCACTATTATTATCTTGAGACCCGTCTAAAGCATTAAATAGATTATAAGGCGAATTTGTTGCTAAGTTATTTTCACAAAATATAGCATTTATGGCGGTTCCCGCATTGGGATCTGCTAACACAACAACCTGAACAGTTGTAGATTCTTCGGTACAAGGCGTTAAAAAATTCTGTGTATATGTAAAATTATAAGTTCCTGTTGTAAAAGCACCAGTACTTAAATCTATTGGAGAAGTGACTATGGGATCTGTACTTAAAAGTCCTTGAGTCCATTGTCCATTAGGATCATGATTTTCTAATAGAGTTGCTAAGTCAAAATTTGATGATAAGCCTGACTCACAAAATGTTGCCGGGTTTGCTCCCGATGGATTTCCTGAAGATAATGGTTCGTAAATTGTAATTGCTACGGTTGAAATTCCTGGCGGGCAAACACCTGCTGTTGGAATGGTATAGGTAAACACATGTGTTCCTGCAATTAAAGTTGAGATATTTACCGTTCCCAAATGTCCATTGGTTGTCGTTAAAGGTCCAGTCCAATTGCCTGTTGTTTGTGGAAAACCTCCCAATTCATCAAACAAATCGAAATCTGTAGCAAGTATATTATCTTCGCAAAATTGCATAGTTCCTGATGATCCTGCATCTACTGGAGTATCAATATTTACGGTTACAGGTATTGGATTACTATCACAGAATATATCATCTATTTGGACATAATATGTATTCCCATCTACTAATGGTGTTGTTAGCGGTAATGAAGGCAATACGGGGTTACCAAAACCATCAAGGCCAGAATACCAATTAATATTAGTCGCAAGAGTACCTGTATCCAAATCAGCCAATGTAGGGTTCGTACTAGCACAAAATTCTTGTGGACTAGCGGGTGTTGGATCTTGTGGCGCACTAATTACAAATATTTGGCCAGGTTCAAATTGACTTCTACAGCCTAAATTATCTATAAATACAACAAGCACATTTGTTCCCAAAAGGGGCAACACATCTGTAGGGTTAGCTAGCGTGGGTGGTGCAGTTCCATAATAGACTTCTACACTACCACCTGAAGGAATACTAGGTGCCAATACATCGTCTATATAATCTTGAACAATTGGGTTGGTATTACTACAGTAAATGCGATCTAAAAACCGTCCTGTTGGATCTACTGTAAAATTTACGGCTATAGATGCTCTGGAACCACAAGAGCCAGAGTTATCATCAGCATAATAGGTACCTTCAATAACGAGTCCCGTTGGGTCAAATGGAACACCTCCTGTTGACACATCGTACCATACTATGCCATTACCTCCATCGGTTGCATAAGCATTTAAATCATTAAAAGTAAACCCAGATGCATTACAAATAGCAGGTGGGGCTGGATCTGCTATTGTAGGACACTGCGCATAAACTGACAATGAAGTGTATAATAACAGTAACATATAGAATATATTTTTCAATACATTTCTAAATAGTAATGTTGTTTTCATAATCGAAAATTTAGATTCATATCATAATAGCTTATGATAAAATGTGTTATCCTTTACCAAAAAATTTAACATAAAGTTTTCCACAAATTAATATAACGTGCAATTTAACGTATTTTTATGCACTTAATCGATTATTTTGATAATATTTTACGCTTTGTCGATAAAATGTGTGTTTTAGCGGTTCGAGAAGTTTTTTTGAATCGTTTTTAGAACCTGAATTCTTGTTTGTTGGATTTTTTTGAAGTCTTATTCTTACGTAAAAAAGTGAAGAAAGAGAATAAGTTACTAAAAGTCAAAGCCTTTCTGAATTAGAAAGGCTTTGACTTTTATATTAAAAAACTATGTTTATTTAGTATACTAATGCTGTAATTCTTCCTCACCTTCTTTTAGAGGAATGTTTTGAGGAACAAAATCTACATCATGTCCTGGTTTGCTATAATCGTATGCCCAACGATGTACATGAGGGATTTCGCCTGGCCAATTTCCATGCATATGTTCTACAGGTGCTGTCCATTCTAATGTTGTAGACTTCCATGGGTTTTGTGGTGCTTTCTTTCCAAAGAAAATACTACTAAAGAAGTTATATAAGTAAACAATTTGAACAACGCCTCCTATTAAAGCAAATATGGTGATGATAACGTTTACATTTGCTAGGTCGTCAAACAAAGGGAAATTACTGTTTGTATAATAACGACGTGGTAATCCTGCCATACCTATAAAATGCATTGGGAAAAACACACCGTAAGCACATACTGCAGTAATCCAAAAGTGAATATATCCTAAGTTTTTATTTAACATTTTTCCAAACATTTTTGGGTACCAATGATAAATTCCTGCAAACATACCATACAAAGCCGATATACCCATTACTAAATGGAAGTGAGCAACTACAAAATAAGTATCATGAACATTGATGTCTAGAGCACTGTCACCTAGAATAATCCCTGTTAAACCACCTGTAATGAATGTAGATACAAAACCAATGGAAAATAACATGGCTGGGTTCATTTGTAAATTCCCTTTCCAGAGCGTTGTTATCCAGTTAAATGCTTTAACTGCAGATGGTATTGCAATTAATAACGTTGTAAATGTAAATACTGATCCTAAAAATGGGTTCATACCTGAGATAAACATATGGTGTCCCCATACGATTGTAGATAAGAATGCAATGGCCAATATTGAAGCAATCATAGCACGATATCCAAAAATTGGCTTACGTGAATTGGATGCCATTATTTCGGACACCAGTCCCATTGCAGGTAATATCACAATATATACTTCTGGATGCCCTAAGAACCAAAATAAATGTTCGAATAAAACAGGAGATCCACCTTGATAATGTAATACTTCTCCTTGAATAAATATATCTGATAAGAAGAATGATGTTCCAAAACTTCTATCCATTATTAATAATAAAGCTGCTGATAATAATACAGGGAAGGAAATAACTCCAATAACAGCAGTTATAAAAAACGCCCAAATAGTTAATGGCAGTCTAGTCATAGACATCCCTTTGGTACGTAAGTTAATGACAGTAACAATATAGTTAAGTGATCCTAATAATGAAGAGGCAATGAATATAGCCATAGATACTAACCATAGCGTCATACCCATACCAGAACCTCCTTGAGCCATTGGTAAAGCACTTAATGGCGGATAAATGGTCCATCCTGCTGCTGCAGGTCCAGCTTCAACAAATAAAGATATTACCATGATTATACTTGACAAGAAGAATAACCAATAGGATACCATGTTTAAAAAACCTGATGCCATATCACGTGCACCAATTTGTAACGGGATTAATAAGTTACTAAATGTACCACTTAAGCCAGCAGTTAATACAAAGAATACCATAATAGTACCATGTATGGTTACTAGTGCCAGATAAATATCTGCATCCATAACACCATCTGGTGCCCATTTACCTAATAATGCTTCAAACAATACATTAGGTTCTTCTGGCCATGCGATTTGCATACGAAACATCATAGACATTAACACCCCTATAACACCCATAATGGTACCAGTAATTAGGTACTGTTTAGCAATCATTTTATGGTCTTGACTAAATATATATTTAGTTACAAACGTTTCTTTATGATGATGTCCGTGGTCGTCGTCGTTTGCGTGAGTATCTGCGTGTGCTGACATAATCTTATATCGTTTTTATCTTTTAAATTAGTTAATTAGAGAGTTTTTGAATGCTTTCTGCTCTTTAATCCAAGCATCATATTCTTCTTGAGTTTCTACAACAATTTTCATTTGCATGTTGTAATGAGACTTACCACAAATTTTATTACATAATAATAAGTAATCAAATGTATATGGTTCTAAAGGCTCTTCTCCTTTAGCTAATAGCGGTTTACTATTTTCTACTCTAATATCATTAATTCTTTTAACTTTCTCTTGTATTTGTGATGTTTCACGCATATCAGCTGTTGTAACTGTTGGTGTGAAACCAAATTGTGTAATCATGCCTGGCACACAGTTCATCTGTGCTCTAAAATGTGGCATATAAGCTGAATGTAATACATCTTGAGACCGCATTTTGAATAATACAGGTTTCCCAACTGGTAAATGCAATTCTGTAGTGATAACATCATCCTGAGCATTAGGATCTGCTTCATCTAAACCTAAGATATTAGCACGATCGATATCAATTAAACGTACATTCGCTTTTCCTAAAGTGTTATCTGCTCCGCCATATCTGGCTTTCCAGTTAAATTGTTGTGCGTATAACTCTACTACTAAAGGATCATCACTCTCATCGACGCCCATAATATTAATCCATGTGTTCAACCCGTAAATAATTAAACCAGCTAGAACGATTACAGGGATAATAGTCCAAATAGCTTCCAGTTTGTTATTATCTGCAAAGAATAAAGCTTTCCTTCCTTTTTCTCCTTTGTATTTATAAGCAAAATAATGTAATAAGAACTGTGTAATGGTTTGTACTATAAAGATAATTACCATAGAGATAATCATCAAATTGTCAATAGTTGGACCATGTTCAGAAGCGGAATTTGACATTAATGGTAAATCACCCCATTTTACAAAACATACAATGGTTATTGCATAAATGAAAGCTAAAAAGCCCATCATTAAATATGCATTCATTGTATTATCCTTATCGGTGGCAATTCCAGCGTTTTCGTTTTTAGCTTGTGCTAAATCGAAAATCTTTACCATTTGCCAAATGGCTACTAAAATAAATACTAAAACTATAATTGTTAATAAAGCAGTCATTGTTATCGTTCTTCTTTATATATCTTAATTAATAATGAAAATCTTCACTTTCTTTTCTAAAAGGATATCCTTTTACTAGTAATGGTGCTTTAGTTAAAGCTGTAAATACTATAAATATGAATAAGCCTGCAAATAGCAATATTGAGCTTATTTCTGGAATTCCTATAAACCATCTATCTCCAACAGTAGCTGGCATAATCATATTGAAAACATCAATATAATGACCTGCTAATATTACCAATCCTGCCATAACAACAAACCAAGGAATACGTTTGTAGTCGGCATTCATTAACATTAATATTGGGAACACAAAGTTCATAACTACCATGCCTAAGAATGGTAATTTATAATCTTGGAAACGTGTTACAAAATAGGTTACCTCTTCTGGTATGTTAGAGTACCAAATTAGCATAAATTGAGAGAACCATAAGTACGTCCAGAAAATACTAAATGCAAACATGAATTTCGCAACATCATGTAAATGATTCTCGTTTACAAATTCTAACTGTCCTTTAGATTTCAAATATAAAGTGATTAATGCTAATACTGTTATACCACTTACAAACATACTTGCAAATACATACCATCCAAATAATGTAGAGAACCAGTGCGGATCTACACTCATAATCCAATCCCAAGACATCATAGACTCTGTATAAATAAAGAATACTAAAAATCCTGCTGCGATACGGAATGATTTTTTAAAGTTACTTTTATCTTCTGCTGTATCTTGAGCAATTGAAAACTTACGTGCAAAATGACGGTATAAACTCCATCCAGCAATAAAGATTAAACCACGGATAATAAAACCTGTTTTATTTAACCAACCAGCCTTACCTGCTACCAGTTTATCAAAATGTTCGCTTTCTGGGTTTACCATGTCTGGATTCATCCATACAAATAAATGATCACCTGCAAAAACGGCAATCGCTAATACGATTAAAGCACCTGGTAATAAATAAGCGGTCATTCCTTCCATAACTCTAAAAAGTACTGGAGACCAACCTGCTTGTGAAGCAATTTGAATTGCATAAAATGCCAATATACCTAAAGCAATCATCATAAAGAAAAAAGCTGCAACGTATAACGCAGACCAAGGTCTGTTATGTATTTGATGCATAACATGTTCTACGTGTTCTTTATGTGCATCTTCTCCATGATGCCCTTCGTCACCATGAATTTTATCTCCGTGCGAATCGGTTGCATGGGTATCAGCCACAGCATGACTTGCCGCTTCTCCATGTCCACCATGATGTGCTTCTTCTTCAAGTAAGTGCTCAACTTCTTCAAAAGTTTTATGAGATGTTGCAAAACCAATTCCTACACCCACTACTCCTAATACCATTAGAATGATAGAAAATACCTTTAATCTATTTGAAAATGTATACATATCTATAATAATCTTATCAATCTTACTTTTCTAAATCTGATTTTAACTTCAACACGTATGAAACGACTTGCCAACGTTCTTCTTCCTTCAATTGGTTTGCATAAGAACCCATCGCATTCTTACCATAATAAATAGTGTGGTAAATACTTCCTGCTGTTATGGCTCTTCCCGCATCATCGTAACTTGGAATACCAAGTATTTTTTCTCGCTTTACAAGTTTTCCTTGTCCGTTCCCTTTATTACCATGACAAATACCGCAGTAAATATCGTATAATGCTTTTCCTCTATCTAAATCCACTTTAGTAGAGTCTATTGGACTTATTAATGTTTCCTTAGCTAATTCGTAACCCTCAGTTGTGTTTTCAATATCAAAAGGCACATAACCTCTTGGAATAGATCCTTCAGCTGGTAATTGTGCTTCGACACCATTAGGAAACGCTGCTTCTCCATAAGTTTCATATCCTGCAGATTCATACATATTAGGCATGAATTGATAGTTTGGAGCTGTATCTTTTTTACATGATACTGCTACTAAAACCGTTGCTACTACTAATATTTTAATTAAGCTTTTCATATTTATTATTAATGGGCTTTATCAACTAAATTAACTTCAACTGCTCCAGTTTCTTTAAGCAAGTTTTCTAATTCATTTTCATTTCCATGAACGGCTATTTCCATTAAGAAATGGTCGTCTGTTGTTCTAGGGTCTGGATTTTCGGCGTTTTTAAATGGCCACATTCTACTACGTAAGTAAAATGTTATTACCATTAAATGCGCTGCAAAAAATACCGTTAACTCAAACATAATTGGCACAAAGGCTGGCATGTTTTCTATATAACTAAAACTTGGTTTACCTCCAATGTTTTGAGGCCAATCTTCAATCATAATGAAATTCATCATTGTGATGGCCACTGTTAACCCAACCAACCCATACATAAATGCTGTAATAGCAATACGTGTAGGCGCTAATCCCATAGCTTTATCTAGTCCGTGAACTGGAAATGGTGTATATATTTCTTCTATATGATGTCTTTCAGCCTTAACTTTTTTAACAGCCGACATTAATACATCATCATCCGTATAAATAGCGTGAATTACTTTTGAAGCTTCCATATGATGCTACTCGTTATTTTTTGTTTGTTCTTCTGAATCTCCTTCTGTAGCAGTTTTTGGTCCAGAAGTTCTCTCATCTGTTCCCGTTCCTACTAAACTATCTCCTCTTTCTCTGATTTTCTTATAACGCTCTCCAGAAGATTTTAAAATCGTCTTAACCTCCGCCTGTGCAATTACAGGGAATGTTCTAGAGTATAATAAGAATAGTACAAAGAAGAATCCTATCGTTCCTATAAATATTCCTATATCTACGAATGTTGGTGAGAACATCGTCCATGAAGATGGTAAATAATCTCTGTGTAACGATGTTACAATAATTACAAAACGTTCAAACCACATTCCTATGTTTACCACAATAGAGATGAAGAAAGAGAACATAATACTTGTTCTTAGTTTTTTAAACCACATGAATTGTGGAGAGAATACATTACAAGTCATCATTGCCCAATATGCCCACCAGTAAGGTCCTGTTGCTCTATTTAAGAATGCATATTGTTCGTATTCTACACCAGAATACCAAGCTATAAATAACTCTGTAATATAAGCCACACCTACTATAGAACCAGTAATCATAATAACTATGTTCATTAATTCGATGTGCTGTACTGTTATATAATCTTCAAGGTTACACACTTTTCTCATAATAATAAGAAGTGTATTTACCATAGCAAATCCTGAGAATACTGCACCTGCAACGAAGTAAGGCGGGAAAATTGTAGTATGCCAACCTGGAATTACCGATGTTGCAAAGTCAAACGATACTATGGTATGTACAGAAAGTACTAATGGTGTTGCTAAACCAGCAAGTACCAGGGATACTTCTTCAAAACGTTGCCAATCTTTAGCACGACCAGACCATCCGAAACTTAATAAAGAATATATTTTCTTTTGGAAAGGTTTAATAGCTCTATCACGTAACATAGCAAAATCTGGTAATAAACCTGTCCACCAGAATACTAACGATACAGATAAATATGTAGATATTGCAAATACATCCCAAAGTAGTGGTGAGTTAAAGTTTACCCAAAGTGATCCAAATTGATTTGGAATTGGTAATACCCAGTATCCTAACCATGGACGACCCATATGTATAATTGGGAACAAACCTGCTTGTACAACAGAGAAGATGGTCATTGCTTCTGCAGAACGGTTAATTGCCATTCTCCATTTCTGACGGAATAATAATAGTACGGCAGAAATAAGTGTTCCTGCATGACCAATACCAACCCACCAAACGAAGTTAGTAATATCCCAAGCCCAACCTACGGTCTTGTTTAAACCCCAGGTTCCAATACCTGTTGATATCGTATAAATAATACATCCAATTCCCCAAAGAAAAGCTACAAGTGAAATGCCAAAAACTATCCACCATTGTTTATTTGCTTTTCCCTCTACAGGTTTTGCCACATCTACAGTAACATCGTGATATGATTTTTCGCCTGTAACTAAAGGTCTTCTAATAGGTGCTTCGTAATGAGACGCCATAATTATATAATTGATTCTTTAATTAGATTTATGCTTCTGTTGTATTTCTCACTTTAGTTTGATACTGTACATTAGGTTTTGTTCCTACATGCTCTAACAAGTGATACATACGGTTATCTTCTTTAAGTTTTGCAACTTTACTTTGTTTATCATTGATGTCTCCAAAAGTCATGGCACCACTGCTACAAGCTGCAGAACATGCTGTTTGGAATTCGCCATCTTTAATTTCGCGTCCGTCACGTTTTGCATCAAGAATTGTTTTTTGTGTCATTTGAATACACATAGAACATTTCTCCATAACACCTCTAGAACGTACTACAACATCTGGATTTAATACCATACGTCCAAGATCATCATTCATATGATAATCGAACTCATCATTTCCATTGTATAAGAACCAGTTGAAACGACGTACTTTATAAGGACAGTTGTTTGCACAATATCTAGTACCTACACAACGGTTATATGCCATATGGTTTTGACCTTGACGACCATGTGATGTTGCAGCCACAGGACATACAGTTTCACAAGGTGCATGGTTACAATGTTGGCACATAACGGGTTGGAATGCTACTTGAGGATTCTCTGAAGCATTTTCCATTTCACCAAACTCACTTAAAGAACTTCCTAATCCAGATATATTATCTTTTTTAGTATTATCGCCTTCAAATGATGTTTCAGATGAATAATATCTATCGATACGTAACCAATGCATATCACGGCTACGACGCACTTCGGTTTTACCAACTACTGGTACATTATTTTCTGCATGACATGCTATCACACAAGCACCACATCCTGTACAGGCATTTAAATCGATTGACAAGTTGAAATGGTGACCGATTGAACGATCAAATTCATCCCATAAATCAACCTCTGGTGATGTTACGGGAGTTTCTTCATGATTTAAAGATACTACTGGAATAGCATTCCAATATTTTTTATCTTTAGTATTGAATATCTCTAAAGTGGTCTCTTTAACAATATCACCACGTCCCATCAATGTGTTGTGTAATTGTACACAAGCAAACTCATGTTCACCTCCAACAGCCTCAATAGTAACATTTTGTACATTGTTAAAACCTTGATACAATGCATAGGCATTAACACCTGTTTGCATTTCTGTCTTTAAGCCTAACGTTTTACCATATCCAAGCGCTAATCCAACAGAACCTTTTGCTTGTCCTGGTTGAATAATAACTGGAGCTGTAACTGATACACCATTAACAGTAACTTTAGCATAACTGCCATTTAATGCACCGTTAGCTACATTTTTATTAGTAAGGCCTAAAGCAGCTGCATCCGCTTTAGATACTGTTAAATAGTTATCCCAAGATGTTCTTGTAATCGGATCTGGGAATTCTTGTAACCATGGGTTATTGGCTTGTTGCCCATCTCCCATACCTACTTTGGTATATAACGTTAATTCTAATCCTTTGTTTTTTGCAGACGCGACAAGTGCCTGAGCTGCATTTCCAGAAGGTGTTGCTTCTGTAGCAGATTCTTCTGAATCATCTGAGCTTTCTACAGTTGTTTCTTCTACTTCTGTAGCAATGGCTCCAACATAAACACCATCGTGCAATGCCTGATTAAAAGAGCTTCCTCCTAATATATTAGTTCCCCAAGCGTCTTTAATATAATCATGGTAAGAAACATCATTTCCTGTCCATTTTAATAAAGCTTCTTGAAATTGTCTTGTATCGAATAAAGGACGAATAGTCGGTTGTGTTAACGCATAATGTCCTTTTTTAAGTTCTACATCTCCCCAAGACTCTAAGTAATGAGGCGCCGCTGCAAGATATTCAACTTGAGATGATGTTTCATCAGCCTTCATTGAAAATGCAATGGATAATTGTGTTTTCTTTAAACCTTCTTCAAATTCTGAAGCATTCGGCAAAGTATATATTGGATTCACCCCACTCATGATCATGGCTCCAACTTTACCTGCTTTCATATCAGCAATTAACCCAGTAACAGCCTTATCATTCCCTTGTCTGGTTTTAACAGGTGTTTTAGGGTCGAATGCTTTACTCGTTAAGTATTCATTTATTTCTAAAGCAACGGTTTGTGCATTTACATCTTGAACACCTGTAACTACAACACCATTACCTCTAGCTTTTTTAAGTTGAGAAGCGGCACTTTTAACAGCTGCTTCAACCTGTTCTGAAAGTCCATTTACCGATACATTATTACCAGTAACCAGACTATATAATTTAGCTAATACTAATTTTTGTTCTGTTGGTGTTAGTGGTACACGTTTATCGGCATTTGCACCAGTTAAAGACATATTAGACTCAAACTGTACATGACGCGACATTTTACCGTGATCTGGCACTCTATTTTTAGCATATCCAGAATCGAAACCACCGCCTTGCCAATCTCCTAAGAAATCAGCTCCAACAGATACAATAGTCATCGCTTTAGAGAAATCGTAATTTGCTAATCCGCGTTCCCCATATTTAGCTTGGTAAGCATCTAGCGCAGTAGATTCTGAAACAGCATCATAAACTACATGACGAACATTACCATATTTTTCTTTGAATTCTGAAATTAACTTGCTAGTAGATGGACTTGCAAATGTTTGTGTTAACAATACAATATCCTTGTTTGCAGCAGCTATATTTGTTAATTTCTCAGATGTTTCAGTATCAAATGCACTCCAAGAAATAGAATCGCCTGCTTTCTTAGGACCTTGAACTCTTAAACTATCGTACAAACCTAAAACCGAAGCATTCACTCTAGCGTTAGCACTACCATTGGTAGCTGCCATAGTGTTGTTTTCAATTTTAATTGGACGACCTTCTCTGGTTTTTACCAAAACACTCGCAAAATCAAACCCATCTGCAACAGTAGTTGCATAATAGTTAGCAACACCAGGAATAATTTCTGTTGGTTGCACTACATAAGGAATAGATTTTTTAACAGGACCTTCACAAGCCGCTAACGACGCAGCCGCTGTACTAAAACCTACATATTTTAAGAAATCGCGACGCGTTGTAGATGTTTCTTCTAATGTTTCTTTATCACCTAAAAATTCATCAGTAGGAATTTCTTCTACAAACTCGTTTTGTTTTAGCGTCTCAACAATAGAGCTATTCTCGTTTAGCTCTTCAACACTTTTCCAGTATTTCTTGTTTGATGACATATTATATAATTGAATTACTTCTTATTATTTATTGTTTCACTTTCCATAAGCACTTCGACTGCGCGCTCAGTGTGACATTTAATTGTTTAGTAATGACACTTACCACATTCCAGTCCACCCATTTGAGCAGCTGTTAAATTATCTACACCATACTTTTTAGATAACTCTTCATGTATTTTAGTGTAGTAGGCATTGTCTTTTACATTCACATTTGTTGTTCTATGACATTCAATACACCAACCCATAGTTAATGGTGCATGTTGATACATCACTTCCATTTCTTCAACAGGACCATGACATGTTTGACACTCAACTCCTGCAACAGAAACGTGCTGTGAGTGATTAAAATAAACAAAATCTGGCAGATTATGAATACGCACCCATTTTACTGGCTGTGAATCTCCTGTATATTTTTGCTCGGCATCATCCCATCCAGCAGCAGCATATAATTTCTTGATCTCTTCATTATAGTCTACACCTATTTTCTTTCCTTCCGCTAAAGTTTCTGGAGCCACCTCATAAATAGATTTATGACAATTCATACATACATTCAACGAAGGTATCCCTGATGTTTTACTTACTCTTGCAGAAGAGTGACAGTATTTACAATCAATTCCGTTATCACCTGCATGAATTCTATGCGAATAATGTATTGGCTGTACAGGTTCATACCCTTGATCTACACCAATTTGCATTAAATATCCAAACACGAAATACGCACTGGTTAACAAAAAGAATATAGCCGTTACTAACATTAAGAATTGATTCTTAACAAAAACCTTCCACAGCGGAGTTCTTTGAGTTGCTTCTGGCAATTCAATATTTTGTGCTACTGCGAAACGACGCAATGTTTTATTTACTACATATAAGCCAGCTGCCAATAATATGAATAAGATGGCCAAAGCCCCTAAAATAAGTTCGTTTGAAATACCTCCTGAGTTAGACGCTGATGTTCCAGATTCGGTAGGAACCTCAGTAACAACTGGCGCAGCTTTCTCTTCTGCAGTATATGCAAGAATATTGTTTAAATCATCATCAGACAATTGTGGAAATGCCGTCATAGCCGCACCACTAAACTCATTGTAAATCTTGTTTGCATAAGCGTCTCCAGATTTAATAACACCTGCACTATTACGTATCCAAGCATAAATCCAATCTCTATCCAAACCTTGATCATCAGACAAACGTTGCTCTACTTTGCGCAACGAAGGCCCCGTCATTTTTTTATCTAATTGATGACAAGCAGCACAATTGGCATTAAATAAAGCTTTTCCTTTTGCTGGATCTCCCTCCTGAGCAGAAAGAGAGGTTGTAAACGTTAATAAAATAATTAAGCCTAAACTAAGAATGTTTTTCCCTAATTTACGGTGAATCACCTTTTCCATATTGTTAGTTAAATTAACTTCTAAACTTTGGTATGATTTTTTCTTATAATATGTAGAAAAAAGCACAGCTGTAAAATCTCAGGCAAAAGTAATACTTAAAGTCGATTTTAGAAATGTTACAGAACTGTTATTAGTAATTTAGAGACATTCTAAATAATAAAAAGACCCACAATTAAGTTTATATCATATACATTTGTATAAATATATTTTGAACATGAAATTATTGAATATAAAAATTAGTTTTTTTACTGTTATTTGTTTTGTTATGGCCTCAACTTATTGTTTTGCACAACAGGGCAGCGTTACTGTAAATCAAGACAAAAACATAACAGCATTATTGGATATTAAAAAGAAAACCAATAAAAATGAGGATAATTCCAGAAGATATAAAATACAAATCTATTCTGGGAATCGTTCTGGTGCTTATTCGGCTCAAGAAGAGTTTCGCAATTCATTTACAGTTTGGAATCCTATCGTTAGATACGAGTCTCCAAATTTTAAAACCTGGTTGGGTAATTTTAGAACACGTCTAGAAGCAGATAGAGCATTAAAAAAAGTAAAAAAGAAATTCCCTTATGCTTTTATATTTAAGCCTAAAAAAAAGAAAAGCTAATAACTTCTTGAAGGATAATTACCTTGTAATGCAATTATAAAACGAACTCCTAAATAAGGATCTCTGGTATATAGTTTAGAATTACTACTTTTAACCGTATAAATCTCGTAGGATTTACCTTGAATGTCTTCAGAAACACTCATTTTACGTAGTTCTCTTGATTCTGAGCCCCCTCTATCTCCTACTCTTATATCATTTAAGCTGTTTCCTTGTCCTGCATGAACTGGGGTTCTTCCTCTAAGGTCTGGTAAAGCAAAAGTAGTTCTTCCATCTCCTCCATAATTGGTTCCTAACAAAGAAAACAATGCCGAATATTGACTTACTTGCAATATTTGACCATCGCAAAATGCCCAACCTCTCGGTGCAAAATCACCAGCAAACATTCTAATTTCTCCTAAAAGGGGTTCCTGAGCATATAATGTATTATTAATGGTTAGTGTGAAAAATAATATTAAAACTGAAAGTTTGGTTTTCATAATGATTTTTAAGCTAAAGGTTTATGCCAAACAATTTATCAAAATTATTTCCAATAAAAAAACGACTCAAATCTAAATCGCCTTCTTGTATTAAATTGGCACTCCAGAAATTATATTTAAATCTGCACGTGAAATTTTAATCGCTTCAATCTTTGCCTTAGTCACCTTTGTATTCCATAAGTATAGGCGTTTCAAATTTTTTAATAAAGACAAAGCTTCTAAGCTTTTATTTTCTATCTGCGTACCATAAAGGTTTAACGATTCTAAATTTTCCAATTTAGACAAAAACGAAACACCTGAATTTGTTATAGGGTTAGAATTCAAATTCAATCTTATCAAATTATCCAATTGCCCTATTATCTTAAGATCATTATCTTTTATCCCTAGGTTATTTAATTTTAAGTGTACTATTTGATCCTTTAATAAAAGGAGTTCTTCTATACTTTCCAATCCTTTTTTATTATTAATAGATAGGCTTACATCTAACAAATGACTTTGATTGCTCACGCTTTCTATTTTAAATCCTTTCGAACGAAGTGAACTTATAACCAAGGAATCTCCTGCCTTCACAACTGCTAACAGCGGATTATTTTGGCCGTTTTTTAAACCCAAGAAATTTCCAAAAAGCTTCTTATTATCCTCTTCAATCTCTACATCTGCCAGCAAACCACTTGAAGTCGCCCCATTTAAAATCCAAAATTCAATGAGTTTTATATCATCTTCAGAAAAAGGTCTTTTCCCTTCTGGAGGCATAAAATCATCGTGATGTTCTGGTAGTGTTATTCTTTTAAACAGTTCACTTTTTTGTAAATCTCCTGCAACAATAGAAGGTCCATTTTCTCCTCCTTTTAGCATAGAGACATGTGATGTAAGCAACAAATCACCTTTTGATTTTTCTAAATTGTGACAGCTAGCACATTTATTAGAAATCATAGGATTAATGACATCTAAAAAAATATCTGCAGAATCTAAAATTGTAACTGGAGGGCGTTTTTTTGGTTTTGGGGACAATCCTACCATTTTTCTTACTGGTTCTGGTGCGTATTGCGTGAGGTAAGCAGACCCATGTGTTAAATTGCCTCCCAAATGCCCTGCGTAGCTTAAACCAATAAAAAGAATACACATCGCACCTGAGTTTATAATAAATGAGTTTTTAGTTTTTTTCCAAACTCTAACACCATAGGCTAACAATGAAAAACATGCGACAGCAATCCCTAACCACTGATGGTTAAAAAGCGCATCGGCATCATACCCACCTTGAAACGACAATAAATACCCTAAGATACATGAAAACACAGCACTTATAGATCCTACTGCTAGTATAAACGAAACAGATTTATCTAAATATTGAAACCGTTGCTTTTTGGCAAGAAAATGTATAAGTATCCCTATTAAAAGAATACCTATAGGTAGATGTACAATTAACGGATGAAATCTACCTATAAAAATAACAAATTCTGATACTTGGTTTGAAACTTCCATAAATTATACTCTATGCAATTTATAAGGATATACGCCTCCAGCATTCCATTGACATACATATAGGTTTTTATCATCATCCACACACACATCATGACACTGTTTAAAGACAGGCTCTTCTTGCAAAATTAAATCCAATTTTCCATTTCTATATTTAGGTTTACTTCCTCCAGGGTTGGATATTACTCTGTTTTCTTTATTCATAATGGTTATAAAACCTTTGTTCATCATCAAATTATAATTGCCTTTTTCCATCCCAAAACACACAGCAGAATAAATATCATCATCATCAATAACTGGTCTGCTTATATAAGCACCTGGTATGTAATATGTTTCAAGGTATTTTCCATCTAAAGAAAATCGTTTAAAGGAATTTTTAATTCTTGCAGAACAAATTAATGTGGGATTATTTGGGTCCCTAGTATCTAAAGCAACGCCATGTGCCTGTTTAAATTTATCGGGTTGTAAAAAGCTATCGCCTCCAAATTTCCTAATAAATTGTCCTTTACTATCGTACTGAAGAATAAATTGAGAACCATAACCATCTGCTATATAAATATCTCCTTGAGGACCTATAGCTGTCTCGGTTGGCCTGTAGGGCATATATTCACTATATACGCCTACTTTTTGCGGGTTTTTGATTTCTAAAATAATATTACCTTCTAACGTCGTTTTTAAAACACGTCCATTGCTTGGATCGGTAATATAAAGAAATTCGTTTCCGTTTTCATTATGAATCGTTAAGCCATGAGCTCCTTTTAAATGGAGTGTCCAACTATTTAGTAATTTACCAGATTTGTCATAAACAAGGATATTATTTTTTGGATGATCTGTTAACATAAAAAGGCGTTTTTTACTATCCACCACCATTTCATGACAATTTTTAACTGGGTGGCTTTTTGGGTTAAGATTTCCCCAATTTTTTTCTACCCGATAGCGATAGTCCCCATGACCTATAATTTCTCTTGATAATTCTGGTTTCGATGGCAAAATGCTAAAAGATGATGCTGTAGTTGGAGCCAAAACTGTCCCTATTGTTATTATGGATGAAGATTTTATAAAGTTACGTCTACCTATAGATGTTTTCTGCATATTCTAATATTTTCAAAAAAGCGATTCATTAGTATTTTATATGGATTTAAGCCAAAATATCCTTTACGACTCTACCATGAACATCTGTTAGCCTATAACGCCTCCCTTGATGCTTGAACGTTAGTTTTTCATGATTTATTCCTAAAAGATGCAACAACGTTGCCTGAAAATCATGAATATGGACACCATCACGTAATACATTATAACTAAACTCATCGGTTTCTCCGTATACCATGCCTGGTTTTACGCCAGCACCAGCCATCCACATGGTAAAGCACCCTGGGTGATGGTCTCTTCCATAACTTGTTGCTGTAAGACGTCCTTGCGAAAAGCTTGTTCGCCCAAATTCGCCACCCCATATTACCAAAGTATCTTCTAAGAGCCCGCGCTGCTTTAAATCTTGTAGTAAGCCTGCTGTTGCCTGATCTGTATCTCTTGCTTGTCTTTTAATTCCTCCTGGCAAATTACCGTGTTGATCCCAACCTGTATGATACAGCTGAATAAATTTTACATCACGTTCTGCTAAACGTCTTGCTTGTAAACAATTTGCTGCATAAGTTCCAGGAGTTCTAGCATCCTCGCCGTATAGTTTATAAATATGATCTGGTTCTTCTTTAGTATTTACGGCTTCCGGTATAGAACTTTGCATTCTATAAGCCATTTCATACTGAGCTATTTTAGATTGTATCTCAGGATCTTTCCAAAGATCATATTGATGTTGATTTAAATCGCTTATATAATTCAAGGCTCTTCTTCTGTCTTCGTCATGAACACCTTCTGGGTTATTTAAATATAATACGGGGTCTTTACCAGATCTAAATTGGATTCCTTGATGGTGTGAAGGCAAGAATCCATTACCCCAAGCCGCAGAACTTAAGGGCTGTGCTCCAGAACCTTTAGACAATAATACGACAAAGTTTGGCAAGTTTTTGTTATCACTTCCCAGTCCGTAACTTAACCATGAACCTATGGATGGCCTGCTCCCTAATTGGGATCCTGTTTGCATAAACATGACAGCTGGTTCATGATTTATGGCTTCGGTATACATAGATTTTATGATACAAAGGTCGTCAACCACTTTAGCCGTATGTGGAAAAATTTCGCTGACCCAAGCGCCAGATTCCCCGTGCTGTTTAAAATCAAAAATAGATTTAACTAAAGGAAATGATGATTGGTTAGTAACCATTCCAGAATTACGCTGCATTCCTTTAACAGATGCTGGAATCTCCTTCCCGTGCCATTTGGCTAAAGCAGGTTTATAGTCAAACGTCTCTAATTGAGATGGCGCGCCACTTTGAAAAAGATAAATAACTCTTTTAGCCTTTGCAGGGAAATGTGTACCATTTATAAGACCTCCTGCAAGGTTCTTGTTATTCCCAATCAATGTATTCGCAAAAGCATTTGTTGGCCCTAACATTGATGAAAGTGCAATAGACCCAAAACCTAATGAGGCCTTTTTTAAGAATCCTCTTCTAGTATCTGCAAATTTTAAATGTCTTGTTAATTCGTCCATAATAAATTATCTAAGCGTATAACCTTCTGTTGTATTCATTATCCCATTAATAACTGTTGCTAACGCAGCAACTTCAACAGGGTTATCATTTTTTGATTTGTAATTTCCAATATCTAAATACGCTTGTGCTTCTTCTTTTTTATTGGAAAATCTGCGTACTTCATCTGTATAAAATTGTTCTAAAATATCAAGTTCCTTGGTATCTGGAAATCTACCTGTACTAATTTTAAAAGCTTGTTTTAGTTGCTTAACCATATCTTTTTCGTTGGCATGAATTACATTTTCGGCCAGTACTCTGGCTGCTTCCAAAAACTGAGGATCATTTAAAAGTACTAAAGCTTGTAAGGGCGTACTGGTTTGTCTACGTTTTACAGTACATACACTTCTATCTCCAACATCAAAAATAGTCATCGAAGGGGGTGGCGAAGTACGTTTCCAAATAGTATATATACTTCTTCTGTATAAATTTTCGTCCGTCTCCAATTTATATTTATAGCGCCACACTTTACTGGTTAGTTCTTCCCACAATCCTTCTGGTTGATAAGGATATACACTACGACCTCCTATTTTCTTAGACAACAGCCCGCTAATAGCCAAGGCATTATCGCGAACCATTTCTGCCGAAAGTCTGAAACTTGGCCCCCTAGCCAATAGTAAATTATCTGAATCTATTTCCAATAGTTTTTCATTTACTTTAGATGTTTGCTGATAAGTAGCAGACATCATTATTAACTTATGGAGCTTTTTAATATCCCATCCCGACTCCATAAACGTTACTGCCAACCAATCTAATAATTCTGGATGTGACGGTAAACTGCCTTGGTTTCCAAAATCTTCAGACGAAGCCACAATACCAGTCCCAAAATGCATTTGCCAAATACGATTTACAAACACGCGGGCGGTTAACGGATTATCTTTATCGAATAACCATTTTGAAAAACCCAACCTGTTCTTTGGTAAACTATCGTTGAATGGAAGAACGGCTTCTGGCACGCCTGGTTGTACTTCTTCTCCTAAAGCATCATACACTCCGCGATCAAGCACATAAGTTGGCCTAGGTTTTGGCAAATCTCCCAAAACCATAATTTCTGGAATACTATCTACATGCATAGTAAGTTCCTTTTTAAGTGCACGTAGTTCCTTTTTTATTGGCTTTGTTGATGGATTATGATAATGATTATAGTATTCGACCAATAACTCTCGATTTTTTTCTATATCATTATTTTTAAGAACGGTTTTTAAAGCAGTAGGATTCTCATGAAACAATACTTCAAGTCCTGTTAATTTTTTATTGTAAATCTTTAATTCATCTACACCACCATTTACAAAAGTTTTCATTTTATTTCTATTGCCCAATCCAAATCCTGGAAAATTAAAAGTGTGAACACTTTTTTTATGCAGGATGGATTTATATAAATTGTCTAATTTTATATCTAAAGGAACTGCTTTACCGTTGTTAAAAATTTTAATGCCATCTGCTTTGCCAGAACCATCATAAGATATTGTAATGTTGGTCCATTCTTGTTTAGGAATTGGGTTTTTCGCAATTACCTCAATAGCATTGTTGGGCCATGAATAGGCCATAATAAATTTCAGCCGATTTTCATCAAGATATAATGAATACCCTTTTAAACCATACCTAAGATCTTCGCAATGGTAAAACAACATTGCTTCTTCATAAATAGTATCTGGAAAAACAGATATTCCTACAGAAAAAGGGTCTGTATGATCGAACCAACCTGTTTTTTTAGGAAGTTTAATAGTTGTAAATTCATTTAGAAAAACCCCTTTGTTTTTTGCTCCCTCTTTTATTATGGGTTCTTTTATTTTTGCAACTTTATTACTCGACAGCTTGTTAGCGCTGGTGTAAATCCGCTTATCTTTACTTAGGTAGTTGTCGAAAGGATAATAATCTACCAATCCTTTTTGGGCTTCTTTAGCAATAGATTGGTATATGGTATTAGATTTTAAAACCCAGGAGTTATAAGTTTCTGTGTTTAAACCCTTAATTTGATCTAATTCTTTTTCGGTATCGTTTATTTGGTTACTAATAAAATCTATGACCCCTTTTTGTTCGTCATCAGTTAGCAATAATGCTGGACCAGGTGTTTGACCAGGACCATAAAGAGCAGTTCCTATTTCATTAGTGCTGTTAAAAAACCCAAACATTTTATAATGATCCTTTTGACTAATAGGATCATATTTATGGTCATGGCATCTGGCACATTCAACACTTAAACCTAAGAATGCTTTAGATACTGTTGCTGTTCTATCGGCTACATATTCGGTTCTAAATTCTTCAAAAACAATACCTGCTTCAGAGTTTTTTCTATGCAACCTATTAAATGCCGTGGCTAATATACTTTCTGTAGTTGCATTTGGAATTAAGTCACCTGCTAATTGTTTGGTTACAAATTCATCATATGGCATATTGTTATTAAAAGCACGAATTACCCATTCACGCCATGGACTAAAGTCTCTATGCTTGTCATCTAAATACCCATCGCTATCTGCATAACGAGCTACATCTAACCAATTAGCCGTCATCCGTTCACCATATTCTGGAGAAGCCAGCAATTTATCTACCAAATTTTCATAAGCATCTTTAGAAGTATCGTTCGTGAAATTTTCTATTTGCTCAAGTGTAGGCGGTAATCCTGTTAAGCTAAAACTTATACGTCTTATTAATGTTTCTTTAGATGCTCTTTCGGAAGGAGACAATTGATTTTTATGCAATTTATCTGCTATAAAATAATCAATGGGGTTAAGTGCCCATTCTGTGTTTTCTATTTTAGGAGCTATTATCTTTTTAGGTTTTATAAAAGACCAATGCGGTTTATATTCAGCTCCTTGTTCAACCCATTTAGCAAGTGTTGCTATTTCTTTTTGAGTTAGCGACACATTAAAATCTGGTGGTGGCATCATGACCTCAGGGTCTTTAGAAAATATCCTGGTTGCCATCTCACTTTTAGATAAATTTCTCGGGACTATAGCATGGTTACCACTTTTTAATGCCTGATATGCATCTGCTTCAATATCGAGTCTAAGCCCAGCCTTTTGATTATTTGCATCTGGGCCATGACAGGCGAAACATTTATCAGACAGTATAGGTTTTACATGATAATTAAAATCTATATAATCTGGAAGAGCTGCATAGGCGACTTCCACATCTTTTGGTATACTCGAATTACAACCAGAAAACAAAAGTGCACAATAAAAAATCGTAAAATAAAATTTTAGTTTTGCCATACCTAAATAATGAGAATATGTCAAATATATAGATTAGATTTAGGATTTGCAGTGGTTTTAAACCGTTTCATTAACTGTTAACAATTATATTATTATCTTTATATTTTAATAATTTTCAGTGGAAAAAGAACATTATTTAGATATTGTCGAAACTATTATTGCCAGCAAATCGTTTGGTCGTTCTGACACCTATGCTAACCTATTTCGTTATTTGGTTAAATGTACTATAGAGTCTCAAATTCCTAAAGAAACGACTATTGCAAATGATATCTTTGGGAAGGAACAATTCGACCCTTCCCAAAGCACTTTAATTAGAGTTTATATTTATAATTTAAGAAAAAAACTCGTTAATTATTATGAAAAGGAAGGCGTTAATGATACTACGGTCTTGAAAATCCCCAAGGGAAGCTATAAGGTTCAATTTATTAAAAAAACAGATAGACCTAACCCAAAAAAGACATATAACAAGGTGTGGATTACCTTAATTCTTTTGTCTGTTATTGCTATTCCATTTTTATTTGACATCGCTAGAGGCAAAACCAATGAAGTCTTTCAAACTAAACTTTGGAATGGTCTTTTTACTAGTAAAAACAATGCCATGCTTGTTTTGGGTGATCTTTATATATATCAAGAAACAGACTCAATTACTGGGCAAATTAAAACGGTTAGGGATCCTTCAATAAATTCTACGGAAGAATTTGATACAATTAAATCTACTTATGCCCGAAAAGGTATTTCTTTTGAGTCTCTAAACTATAGCTTTTTAATTAGAAATAGTGCTTTATGGGTAAAAGACCTAAGTGAAGTGTTTTATGTTGCAGAAAAAGATTTTGTTATTCGAACCATGTCACGATTTAATCCAAAAGAGTTGCCTGACAATGATCTTGTTGTTGTTGGTATGATAAAAACATTAGGACTTTTTAAGGATTATATTAATAAAGAAGGCTATACAGTTAGCGATAGCAAACTTAATTATTGGAATGAGAGCTTAGAAAAGCAAGAAACGTTTATTGCTAATGGTAATGCAGATAAATATCATACAGATTATGCTATCTTATTAAAAGTCCCAGGAGCTAATAGCAATAATATTATTTATCTTTTTGGAGGCATTTGGGACACTGGCGCTTCTCAAAGTTTAAAGCACTTTACAGATTACGAATTGGCTGTTGAATTGGAAAAAGCCATGAAAGACAAGTTTGGAGAAATTCCTAAGTACTATAAAATTTTATTTGAGGTGAGCGGCATTGATAGAATGGAATTGAGCTCTAAAATAATTCATTTAGAGAAAATTGACCCCAATTTAAATTTATAGCTTTTTCACCTTTTATTTTAACTCACTCTTATTCATCAATTGATTATCTGTAATTATATTTTCTACTTGAAAATTATGAAAGACTCAAATACGTTCAACATGGTTTATAAGTATGAGAGGGATAACGCACAGAACTTATGCTTGTAATAAAAAAGACCGTTTAAAACAATTTTAAACGGTCTTCTATATTAAAAATACTTGAAAGTTATTTCAATTTTTTCTTAACCTCAACTTCGTGGAAGGCTTCAATAATATCACCTTCTTTGATGTCGTTATAGTTTTTAACCTGCATACCACAATCATAACCTTTAGTTACTTCCTTAGCATCATCTTTAAATCGTTTTAATGACGCCAACTCTCCTGTATAAACCACAACACCATCTCTAATTAAACGCACATTAGACGATCTAAGTATTTTCCCGTTTGTTACCATACAACCAGCTATACTACCAACTTTAGATACTTTAAATATTTCTCTAATTTCGGCAGTACCAGTAATTTCTTCTTTAAGCTCTGGAGATAACATACCTTCCATCGCATCTTTAAGATCGTTGATAGCATCGTAAATAATAGAATATGTTCTAATATCAATTTCTTCTTTATCGGCAATCATTCTTGCATTTCCTACAGGACGCACATTAAATCCAACAATAATGGCATCAGATGCAGATGCTAACAACACATCACTTTCGGTAATCGCTCCTACACCTTTATGTAAAATATTAACTTGAATCTCTTCGGTAGATAATTTTTGGAATGAATCTGTTAATGCTTCAACAGAACCATCCACATCACCTTTAAGGATAATATTTAATTCTTGGAAATCACCAAGCGCTATACGACGACCAATTTCATCAAGTGTAATATGACGTTGTGTTCTAACCGATTGTTCACGTTGCAACTGTGCTCTTTTTGATGCTATTTGTTTTGCTTCACGCTCGTCTGCAAATACATTAAATTTATCACCTGCTTGAGGCGCACCATCTAAACCAAGTATAGAAACAGGTGTAGAAGGCCCTGCTGCTTCGACATCTTTTCCGCGCTCGTCATGCATTGCTTTAACCTTACCACTGTGTTGGCCTGCCAGTACATAATCTCCAACCCTTAATGTTCCCGCTTGTACTAAAATGGTCGATACGTAACCACGTCCTTTATCTAAAAAGGCTTCCACTACCGTACCAACTGCTGGCTTATCTGGATTGGCTTTAAGCTCCAATAACTCGGCTTCAAGCAATACTTTTTCTAATAATTCTTTAACACCAGTACCCATTTTAGCTGAAATATCGTGAGACTGAATTTTTCCTCCCCAATCTTCAACCAATAAGTTCATATTAGCTAATCCTTCTTTAATCTTGTCTGGATTTGCATCTGGTTTATCAATTTTATTGATTGCAAAAACAATAGGAACGCCAGCTGCCTGAGCATGCGATATAGCTTCTTTTGTTTGTGGCATGATGTCATCATCTGCAGCCGCGACAATAATAGCAATATCTGTTACTTGCGCACCACGTGCACGCATCGCTGTAAACGCTTCGTGACCTGGTGTATCTAAAAATGCTATTTTTTGCCCGCCTTCTAACTCAACGCCGTAAGCCCCAATGTGCTGTGTGATGCCACCAGACTCCCCTGCAATTACGTTTTCTTGACGAATATAATCCAGAAGTGATGTTTTACCATGGTCTACGTGTCCCATAACTGTTACAATCGGTGCACGTGATTCTAAATCTTCTGGCTTGTCTTCAACTTCTTCAATAGATTCCTCTATATCTGCTGTTATAAATTCTACTTGATAACCAAATTCTTCTGCTACAATGGAGAGTGTTTCAGCATCTAAACGCTGATTCATGGTAACCATCATACCAAGAGACATACATGCAGAAATAATTTCGGTAACGCTTACATCCATCATAGTAGCAACTTCACTTGCTGTTACAAACTCTGTAACTTTAAGGATTTTGCTTTCTGCAGCTTCTATTTGCTGATCAATCTCAGTTTGTTCCCTGTGCTGATCTCTTTTATCTCTTCTATATTTTGCTCCTTTTCCTTTTGAAGATTTCCCTTGAAGTTTTTCAAGTGTTTCACGCACTTGTTTTTTCACATCTTCTTCACTAGGCTCTTCCTTAACTATATTACGGCGACCTTGTCCAGGCTTGCCTTTAAATCTGTCGTTTCCACCAGATCTTCCGCCCCTATTATTACCTTGACCATTACCAGATTGGGGGCCTCCACCTACTTTACTAATTCTTCTACGCTTCTTCTTATTGGTAGCTCCTGCTCCTTTTTCTCCTGCCTTAGCTTCTGGTTTCTTTTCTTCTTTTTTCTTCTTTGGTTTATTAAATTGAGATAAGTCAATTTTATCACCTGCTATCTTTGGTCCTGTAAGTTTTTTATACTGTGTTGCTACCTTTTCATCAGGAAGAATTTCTCCATCTTCGCTTATAATCTGCTTCTTTGGTTTTTCTTCCTTCTTTCCTTCTACTTTCTTCTCAACAAAAGGCTCAGAAGGCTTAACCACTTCTTTAACAGGTTCTGGAATGTCTTCTTTTACAGATTCTTTAACAGGTTCAGCTTTAACTTCTTTTTTTACAGGCGGCTCTGCAACCTTTTCTACTTTTTCTACTTTCTTAGAAACAGGTTCGACTACTTTCTTTTTTGGCTCTAAGTCAATTTTCCCAACTTGCTTTGGACCTGAAAGCGCTGCAGCGGCTTTAACAATTTCTTCTTTTTTGGCTGTCGCTTTTTGTTTCTCTTCAAGTTCACGCTCGCGTTGCTCGCGCAACACTTCTTTCTCTTTTATCTTAGCTTCACCAACTTCTTTAGATGCTACTTTTTTACTAGCATCTGTTTGAAATTCATTAGAAAGTACAGTATATGTTTCTTCAGAAATTTTTGTAGTGGGTCGTTTCTCTATCTCAATACCCTTAGAATCTAAAAATTCTACAGCACGATCTAGAGAGATATTAAGCTCGCGTAATACTTTATTTAATCTAATTGTTTCAGCCATAAATCGCCTTTAAAATACTCAAATATATGTTATTCTTCGAATTCTTCTTTTAAAATTCTAATAACTTCATTAATTGTTTCTTCTTCTAAGTCTGTTCTTTTTACTAAATCGTTTACTTCTTGCTCTAAAATACTTTTAGCAGTATCTAATCCAGCTTTACTAAACTCTTCAATAATCCAGCCTTCTATCTCGTCAGAGAATTCTCTTAATTCTACATCTTCTTCTGCGCCTTCTCTAAACACATCAATCTCATAACCAGTAAGTTGACCTGCTAATCGGATATTATGTCCACCTCTACCAATGGCTTTACTTACTTCTTCTGGTTTTAAAATAACCTCAGCTCTTTTAGTCTCTTCATTCAATTTTATTGAAGTCACTCTTGCAGGGCTTAATGCTCTTGTAATAAATAATTGTAAATTATTAGTATAATTAATTACATCAATATTTTCATTACCTAATTCGCGAACAATACCGTGAATTCTCGATCCCTTCATACCTACACAAGCACCAACAGGGTCTATTCTATCATCATAAGAATCTACCGCTACTTTTGCTTTCTCTCCAGGAATTCTTACTACATTTTTAATAGTGATTAAACCATCAAAAACTTCTGGAATTTCTTGTTCAAACAACTTCTCTAAAAACACTGGAGAACTTCTTGACATGATAATTGTTGGTTTTGCTCCTTTAAGCTCAACAGCATCAATAACACCTCTCACATTATCTCCTTTTCTAAAGAAATCTGAAGGTATTTGTCTATCTTTTGGCAACACTATTTCATTACCTTCATCATCTAAAAGAATAACAGCTCTGTGGCGAATATGGTGTACTTCTGCTGTATAAATTTCTCCTATTAAATCTTTAAATTGCTTATAAATTATGGTATTGTCGTGCTCATGGATTTTAGAAATTAAATTTTGACGTAATGCCAAAATAGCTCTTCTTCCTAAATCGATAAGCTTTACTTCTTCAGATACATCTTCTCCTACTTCAAAATCTGGTTCAATTTTACGAGCTTCGGATAAAGAAATTTCTTGATTAGGTTCCTCAACCTCTCCATCTGCTACTACGACTCTATTTCTCCATATTTCTAAATCTCCTTTATCAGGATTTACAATAATATCAAAGTTGTCATCATCGCCATACTTCTTTTTTAAAGTGCTTCTAAATACATCTTCTAAAATTGCCATTAACGTTACTCTGTCAATTAGCTTATCGTCTTTGAATTCTGAAAAAGATTCAATTAACGCGACATTCTCCATAACTCTTTTGAATTAAAATTTAATCATAACTTTTGCTTCTACAATATTTTCGTAAGCGATGTTCGCTTGTTTTTTTACAGTTACTTTACCCTTACCTATTGGTTTTGGCTCCCTAACTTTCCACTCTAATTTAATATCATTATCTGTTGCTTCAGTAAGCGTACCTTCCACTTTATTGGAAGCCGTCTTTACATTAAGCACTCTATTTAAATTCTTTTTATACTGTCTTTTGTGAGTTAAAGGTGACGTTGCTCCTGCAGACATAACTTCCAAAGAAAAATCTTGTTCTTCTCTATCAAGATTATGCTCAATAGCTCTGCTAATAAACATACAATCTTCAACTAAAACACCGTTATCGCCATCTATGGTTACCTTAATTTGATTATCCCCTTGAATAGAAAAATCGATAAGAAATAAATCCGGTCTTTCAATTAACGCAGCTTCTAATAAGTCTGTAACAGTCGTTTTAAACATTTTTTAGTATAAAAAGAGGGGACTTTCCGTCCCCTCATTTCTTAAATTTCGCCTTTCAACGGTGCAAATATATAATATTTTATTGACTTTTAAAGGAATATTTCATAAATTTAGATATGCCTTACTCCTGAAATTATGAAAAAAATACTTGTGCCCACCGACTTTTCAATACAAGCTGAAAATGCTTTAAAAGTAGCAGCTCAATTAGCAAAAAAGTATGATTGTGAAATTTACTTATTGCACATACTTGAAATCCCATTACAAGAGGTAGACCCCATAAGCTCTTACAACAATTTACCCGAAGCTATTTATTTCATGAAACTAGCACATAAACAATTTGAAGAATTAAAAACAAAAGACTATTTAAAAAATCTGACCATACATGAAACTGTTGAAGTTCAAGAAATTTTTAAAGGTGTCTTCCATGTTTGCAAAAAACATGATATTGATTTAGTTATTATGGGTTCTAACGGAGTAAGTGGTTTAAAAGAAATGCTTATTGGTAGTAATACCGAAAAAGTGGTTCGTACATCGAAAACACCTGTTTTAGTTATAAAAAATGAGCATAAAGCTTTTAAAGTCAAAGATTTTGTGTTTGCTTCAGATTTCAAAGACGAAAGTAGAGCAACCTATGAAAAGGCTATTCGTTTTGCTCAAATTTTAAAAGCTAAAATACATTTGCTTATGGTCAATACACCTAATAAATTTATTATCTCTGAAAAATCGGAAAGCAGAATGAAAAAATTTGCTAAAGCTTTCGATTTCTCAAATTACACCATGAATATTTACAATGATATTAGTATTGAAAAGGGGATTATGAATTTTTCTCAATCTATAAAAGCTGATTTAATTGGCATGAGTACGCATGGAAGACAAGGCATTTCTCATTTTTTTAATGGAAGCATTAGTGAAGATTTAGTAAACCATGCTAAACGCCCTGTGATTACTTTTAAGATTTAACAAATAGAAAGAGGGACTTAAAAGTAATTTAATGCCCGTTCGAGCGCAGTCAATAACTTTTTTAATAGCTTATTAAGATATTTCGACTGCGCTCGATGGGACATTATTAGCCCTTAAGACTTTTTAGAAGGCCTTTTTAAACAGAGTTTACAATTTAACAAAACGCTTAACACCGTGTGCTTTCGTTTTTATAATATAAATTCCTGAAGTTAGTTGGGACATATTTAAAGATGTTTTTTCTTCAAATCTTTTTATCTCTTGTCCGTTTACGTTATAAATAATTCCTGATAGTGTTTTATTAAACTTTAAATCTGCATTAACCACAGGGTTAGGATACATTTTAAAATCATTTTTTGATACTAAATCACTAACACTTAGAACGGAATTATCAATTTGAATAATCCCTAAAGTCCCGCTTACCTCATACCCTACTAAAAGTAGGTTTTTAGAGTTTGGACTATCTGCCGCAGAAACAAATTTGATAATCTCTGGCGCTACATCTCCAGAGGTTCTATTTCCTTTATAATAAGTAATAAATTCAACATCGTTAGGGTCTGTGATATCATACATTAATATAGAACTTTGCCTTTCTAACCCGATAAAAGCATATGTTTTACCATCAATTGTTCCAATAGCCACAGCTTCTGGCTCACCACCTTTATCGTCAGATCTGTCATCTATATCCCCTTCATCCTCATTAAATAAAGTAGGCTCTTCTGAAGCTATTTTTTGTCCAAATTGATCTGCACTATCAAACACCAAGTTTCCGTACTCATCAAAAATTGAAAATGATCTGGTTCCATAAGAATAAATTTGCTCAATAGTACCATCGTTATTATAATCGCCAGTAGCGGTCGTTGTTTTTAACCTTCCTAAATCTTCATTGGTTTGAAGCGTTGCTACATTTGGGTAGTATGCCGAATTTAATGTTAAATCCTTTACACGCTCTTCTTCAGAGTACCCATCATAATCTCTAGCATCACCTTCATTAGCAGTTACTATATAATTAACACCACCTACTTTATATGACGAGATAGCATCTGGCATAAACATTCCTAAAGTAGGATGTTGCGTGATATTAATCGCATCGTCTTTATTGGAAGCATCAAAACCATAATCGTTTGCAAAAGAAATAATACCTAATACACTATTATCTGTGATACCAGCACCCGCTAAACCAAAATCATTATCATTTATAATAGCAATTTCGTTGTTTGGTAGCAGTGCAATACCCTCAGCTTTATCAGAGCCTTGATACCCAATAGACGGTAAATTGAAAGCCTTGGTTTTGTGAACTGGGCGAATGTTTTCTGCTATAATTTCATCCGCAGTCATTTCTTCTAGTTCTTTTCCTATTGATGCTCCGCAACTTGTATTTAAAATATTTGTTGCATAGTTAATATCAATCTCAAATACATATTTTTTTCCAGTAGACACTGCTGGGCCTTCCGAATCTCTTTCTATCACCAAAAACTTACCATTTCCTGTATAAACGGCGTCTCCAATTTTGTCTACTCTAGATGAAGCATAGCCCGTATCTTTATTTCTTTCTAATAAATATACATACTCTTCAACAGGAACCCCAGTATCTGCATTGATTCCTAAAATTCTGATAACATCCGAATTATTTTTGGTAACACTTGAAGGGTTGTATAATGGTGATTGAATGAATCCGTATATAATATGGTTCACATCATCGTAAGCAATAGCTTCAAACCCTCTGTTTGCTCTTCTTTTAGAGTAAACTTCTGGTAAAGTTTCGGCACCATAAGTTCCAACTGGTTGAGGCGCAGTTCCTAACATGGATGTTTTTGAAGGTACATAACGTTCTATTAGTTTTCCCATAGAATTGAACTTATATAATGCTGGCCTGTACTCGTCACACATCCAAAAACTGCCATCTTTATCAATTAGAACACCTTCAAAATCCGCTCCATATGCATCATAAGGCAATTCATGGTATACCTCTGAAGCACCATCTACATAATCGGCATTTGTATAAGCTGTAGAAGCATCTGTATAGGTTACAGGAACTTCATCAAATCCAGGGATATTCCCTCTCCCAGTAATAGGGGTTGTTCCATCTTTTCTGGTTAATAGAATTTGATCATTTAACGTAATACTACCCGTTGTTTTGTTAAGTGTAAATTTTGCAATCCTACCTTGATAATTAGGTAATTTAAAAGGTCTTAAATTTTGGGATGTCGCTGGACTTACATTTGATTTACTAACAGCACCATCATTTGGACCTCTGTCTGGCACTGCATAAAAAACATAATCTGTTGCGGTTGAACTCGCTGCATCATAAAACAAGCCAGAAAACCCTCCCAAAGAAACAGGGGTTTGTCCACCATCATAAACAGGGGTTCCTAAAACAGGCCAATTAGCCACTAAATCATTAACAATATAACTTGTAACTGTTGGGGTTCCCAATAAATGATTCTTATAACCTAGAGGCAAAATGTCCAAAATGGTGTTATTGGTCAAGTCTAAAACAACCAATGCATTATTTTCCTGGCAATTCACATAAGCTTTTGTACCATCTTCTATGACAGTAATAAATTCTGGCTCTAAATCTTGGGATACACTTGCCGTTCCATTATTCCCAAAAATACGAATGCCTTTATTTTGAAGTGATGCTTTTTTATCGTCATAACTATTAAAATTAATTGAAGTGGTTGTAGCAGACATCACACCAGCGCTTAAATCTATAATATCGATAGTTCCTTCTGGGTCGTTAGTATAATCATCTGAAGGCTCTCCTTCATTAGCAACTAAAAGCTTTGTACCATCTGGTGTAAACGTAATCATATCTGGCAATGCACCAGCTGTAACTTGATTTAAATAATTACCTGTCAAATCAAAAAACACCACTTTACCAGGGTCTTGTTTAGTATCTGCTTCAATAGCTATAGCTACTAGATCATTATGAACTGCTATAGAGTTTGGTCCGCCTCCATAAGTAATCAGTCCTACTTTTTTAAATAACGTAGGGTTTTCGGGATCGCTAATATTGACAATCGTGAAACTGTTATCTGATGAATTGGTAAAAAAGGCTCTTTGATTTACGACATCGTACGCTACAGTTTCGGCAGAACCCTCAATTTTAGTTTCGTAACTGGTTAAGTGCTGGAGAGAGGTTTGCGCTTTAACCATAGAAAATGTTAATGCTAGTAAACTAGCAAGAATAGTAATTTTTTTCATGTTTTATAGTGGATTAATTAATTCTATAAAGAACATGTTTATAGGTTTTCATTAGGTTACCCCAAAATTATTTTGATGTAAACTCTAAGCTTACAATTTTAACTTAATGCAACCATAAGTTTAACAATATTAATTAAGCATTAAAACAGGAATAACTAAATATAAATTTCGCTCGGTCTTCAATCTATGAAAACTTCATTCTTGAAAGACGCCTTAACAAAAAGTTAAACTTCTGTTTAAAAAAATAAACAAGCATTTATAAACATTATTTTTACTAAATAAGACAATATTTTTAGGTGCCAAAAAACATATTAATCTTAGATTTTAAAAATTTATCTCAAGCTAAAAAGGATAATTATCTTAGCAATTCTGTACCTATAGAAATTACTCATCTCCTCTCTCAGTACAAAAATCTAAACATTATATCCACCAACTCTAAGCCATTAATAAAAAGTGAATTTGGTAAAGACATCTCTATCGATTTTTTCTTAGAAGGCTCTTTCTTAAGAACAAGAAACCTCATGAGGTTTAATTTTCAACTCATTAACGGGAAGGATGCCACATGTGCATTATCCATAAAACTGGAAGAGCATACTGATAATACCTTTCAACTTATTGACTCGGTTGCATCAAAAGTTGTACACTATTTAGAATTGGAATTCACCATGAATAAGAGTGCCCTTGAAATAACACCAAATGCCTATAAACATTATCTTAAAGGAATTCAGTACTGGGATTTATGGAATAAAAGCAATGTAAAAAAGGCTATTACCCATTTTAAAAAAGTAATAGAATTAGAGCCTGAATTCTCATTAGCATATGTACGGCTATCACATTGTTTTTCTTTATTGGCAGCACTTGTAACACACAATAGCTTAGAAAATTATAATGCAGCAAAAGCTGCAGCAATAAAAGCAATTGCCTTGGACAACACTTCAATTGAAGCGCATCTATCTCTAGCACTAATCAAATTGGTGAACGACGTAGATATTTTAGGAGCTTATTACTCCTTTGAAAGAGCATTTGCTATTGATAATACTTATGCAAAGGCATATCATTATTATGCTTACTATCTTATAACTATAGGGAAATATCAAAAAGCAATAGAGTCTTTAGATGTCGCTTTAAAAGTAGACCCCATTAACCTACAAGTAAATAGCACTTATGGATTCGCCCTTTTATTGCATAAGAAGTATAAAAAAGCAGAACAACACTTAAAAAAAACACTTGCTATTTACCCAAACTCTGAAGCTACCTATGATGCTCTCATTTGGACCTATATTTTGAGCGAGCAATATGAAAAGGCAAAGATATTAGTAGAACATAGCAAAATGGATTTGGTTTTATCTCCTACCATAGAAATTATTCTTTATAATGCTCTTGGCGAATGGGATAAATTAAAATTCTGGAAAAACAAATTAGAGATACTGATTGAAAATGACACAGAAGGAAAATATAGTAAAGAAGCTTCGGCTGTTTATTTTGCACTTGGTGACATAAAAAAAGGCATAACGCAGTTTGAGTTATTTTACAAAAACAAAATGGGACTTATAAGAGCCCTATCACATCCTGCCTGGAAGGCATTTAGAGAAAGTAATAAATTCTACATTTACAAAAAAAGATTAAAGTTATTAAAGCCACCTACATTACCTTCTAAACTCACTCAAAATACCGATGATATTATTGTTGTACATGCTACCACTTCAGAAATATTTGCTATTGCCTCAAAACAACTTCTTTTTATTGAATCTCAGGGTGTTTATTGTAAAGTGGTTTATGTAAACGACGCTAAAAAAATTCAAGAAAAAATATTACGTACGTCTCTTACTAAAATTATGAATGATAGTTTTTACTTGTATTTTTTCAGGTGCCATAATTCATTTATAATCAATACCAAAATATCATATGTAGCTTCTGGCAATGTAAAAAACACAAAACTTTGTTTGAACGATTATGCCATTGAAATTCCTGTATCCAGAAGTAAAGTCCCTAGTGTTCTTGAACTTTTCCCATCAGCTTAACTTTTACATTTCGTTCCTGTTTATAACTTTTTTTTCCCGATTAGAACACAAATTTCTCCTTCTTTTATTGGCGCAATACTTTTGATGCAACAATCTAAAAAACAAAAAAAATGCATCAATTAAAATTAATCGTATTGTCAGTATCTGTACTATGTTTAACAAATTTAAAAGCGCAAAATGCCATGATAAAAAGCCACCAAATGGATAACACGGAAAAAGTAACTTCAGCAAAACAACACCAAATAACTCTTAAAAAGGGAGAATTATTTTTAATTATTTCCTCGATCACAAAACCTGGAGCTCAAGAAGCCAGGAATGATTATTTTAAAAAAGTATTTCCAATAGCTTCAAAAAGTGGTTTTAAACCTTTGGCAAATTTCCCCATAGACAAAGTAGTTGCTGGCAGCTATAGGCCAAACAACTTTTTTGGACTTTATTCATGGCCAAATCAAAAAGCCGTAGAAGCATTTTTAAAAGAATTACCAAATGCAGAACTTAAACCCATGCGCTTGAAAATATGGGATGAGCTAAAACAGCCAGCTATTATAGTAGACAAAGAAACGACCCTGACTTTTAATGAAGGAAAAGTTTATGAAATAACCATGCTTTGGAACAAAAAAAGGCTTAAAGAGAAAAAAATAAAGAAGCATGGTGGTCATATTTTATTCAGTGCTCCAGTAAGCGGCTATGAAGATTTAACTTCTGGAAATGCACCTCAACAAATTGCCATTATCGAATGGAATTCTGAAGAAGAAGCTAAAGCTTATAAATATCATGCACATGGTTCTTTAGATAACGAGGAAGCTTTTTATACGCATATTCAAATTCCAGAGAAAAAATAATTGTTCTAAAATATCAGATTAGATTCTGAAAATTTAATTTAGGATGGGGCATCTTTTCTTTCTCGGGCAATTTAATAACATAATCGTACCGTTTAGTACTTGTTGTTTTAAACCAATCGTATTAAAAAACCTCTAATTGTATTTTCATAAAAAAGTCTATGAAGTCACTATCTGATAATTGATTCATTCTGTACTTAATTATTTTTTAAAAGCTTCTGGATATTTATCCTCATTCATTTGTATTAGCTGTTAAATTTTTTCATTAGGGACTTTAAAGTCTTTTCTTAATTCAAAAGAGGGTGTCTAAAAAGTAATTTATTTTGTCATTTAGAACGGGGATAAAAATATTATTAATCTGTAAATCAGAACATTAAAATCATTAGAGATTCTTCATTTCATTCTGAATGACATTTTTTAGACACCCTCTGATTTTTAAACTTTTTTTTGATTATGGTAATTTTCTATTTACCCTTCTGGGTGATTTCTGAAGCTTGAGTAATTCAAACTTCCCATTTTCTTGAGGCTTTATTTCAACAACATCGCCAATTTTCAGATTACTCATCTGCCCTAGATAATCCTCAATAACACTCAATAAACCATCTACAGATTTAATCTTTTTGCCAGAATCCACAATTCTTGCAAAAACATCACTTTTTGATATTTCAATCCCGACAAAAGCAACTCTCCCTAGCCTCCACTCCTTATTAGTATCTATTTCTAAAAAAGAATCCATCTCTTCTTTATCAATATTAGGACATAAAAAACCGTTAAACCTCTTTCTAGGTTGCTTTGCATCAAAAGGAATAAGCATCTTCTTTGTTTTCATAAAAAAATTGACTCAGACAACTTTTCTTTTTTTATTGGTATTTTTAAAGGTAAATATTCAACATCTCTTCTACCCTTAATGATTACATTATTATCTTCTAAATCAATGTCTTTATACATTTCCAGAAAGAATTCTATGCCATTTTCAGTTCTATCGATTTCTTTCTCAAAAACAATTTTATTATCCTTCTCTAAGGTAAATTTAGAGCGCATACCATCTTTCTTAAAATTAACCCAAACCGATGCCTTTAACACTTGATCAAATAATTCAATATTCTTTTCAACCATTTTGTAATCAGGATTTAAGCCTATTTCCATACCTTTTTTATAGGCATATTCACACGCTTTTAACAGCTCTTTGTTTTTAATAGTTATAGAGGCTTCTTTTAATATTTCATATGCTCTTTTCCACACAAACTCATCTTGCTCAGTTTCACCCAATTTATTGAAGGAGGATAAATCTAAAACAGCGTTATAATTTAAATGCCCTCCATAAAAATGAGCGTGGTTCTTGGATGCATTTGGATTTAGTTCATATGTTTGCTCTGTTCTAAAATAAATATTAATAAACTGAATTTTTTTTCCTTGATAACTATCACAAAGTAATCGATTGAGAAGATTACCCATTGCAAAGTATTTCTTATCTAAATCCTGTAATTGATTACTTCCATCTCTGAACCAAAACAGAGTCCTATCAATTATTTTTTTCATCTTTCATCCTTTTTGATTATAAATTTACTCAGGTTTAATTGGGGTCATTGTATCAAAATCTCTTGGATACGGTATTTTCATACCTGGTAAAGTATATTGACCAGTTGAGTTGTAATGCAAACTCCGTAAATATTTTTCCATCATATGAGCTTCTTGCTTTGTCATTATTCCAGAATACTTTCCAGTAGACCCTGGTCCAGCTTCTTTTAATGACTGCATATAGCGCCCTAAATTCTTGTCTGTTACTCCAAATTTATAAAGTTCTCCGAATTCATCATAAATAGCATAAGTCCTTGAGGGAGCTAATGACTTTGATGAAGTGGTAAACTTAATTGGTTTTATAGGAATCCTAGAAACTACATTTTTAACAACATTTCTAGTAACAGCACTAGCTGCGACTTTTCCAATTCCAGCAGTAGCAACTGTAGTTGCCAATTCCAAGGTACCTTCACCTCCTCGGTAACCATCTATTACTCCTGCTTCATAATAATTACCATCAATAAAATTAGAAAAGGAAGCATACCCACTTTTCATTTGTCTGATAATATTACCAGGTCCTATGTCCCAGATAGTTTCAAGGTTTTTATAACCAGTTAATGTTTTCCACCAGTTACCGTTATCTATCATATTTTTCTTCCAAGAACCCCATGGATCATTCCAAGCATTAGAAAAACTTTCTGAAATACTATCACCCAGATTACTCCAAAAAGAACCGTACCCTTCCTTATAACCACTCCAATATTGATCAAACCAACTTGGTGATTCAGAACCTAGATCTGGATTGGGTTCTCGTGGTGTATTTATAGATGCCGTATTTTCAGCACTATTTCCAATGTTATTCGGTGTTGGTGCATTTTGTCCATTTTTCCAATCTTCATAAGAGTTATCATAGGGTGTAGCATCATGATCACCAAAAATAGCATTCCCTACTAACAATGCTACAGCAGCAATAACAACACATTCTATTAATTCCCCTGAAGGATCCGAATACATCAATGGATTGTTAAGAACATAACCATAGCGGTTATAATTTTGGGTATTAAACGGATCTTGAATATAATTATCTGGTGATAAAAATCTACCTACCTGAGGGTCATATACACGTCCATTCATATGTATGAGGGACACTTCAAAAAAGTGTTCATGCCCTGTATAACCCCTATCCAATAAACTTGCATGATTAAATACAATACCACTTGAACTGTCAGAGAACTTATCAACTGATCCCCATGCCCCAAACTGGCGTTCCTCAATCACATCTCCATCAGCATCAGTAATGGCTAAGATACTACCCAAATAGTCCCTGTGCAAATAATGGTATTCATCAATAGGGTTATTCACCGTTCTTTTAATATGAGCTATAGGAGCCGTGTAGGCATCACCACTTACATAAGTAACAATCTTGGTACTTCCTGTTTGGGTATCTTCAACAATTTCTGTACCTGTAATAGATGAATAATGCTTACGGTAACGTCTCAACAGTTTATCAGCATTGTCACCACCGTAATAAGCATGGCTTCTATTCATCATAGGACCGTATTCAAAGCTTACCCTACCCTGTCCCGTTTCGTGTATGTCAATTGGTTTTTTGAAGGCATTGAAACTCACCTGTTGTGTTGGATGTGATTGAAAATAAGTTTCTCCAGCAGTATTAGGTGCAATTTCCTTTAAACGGTACTTACTATTACTATCATATACATAATCACCCAAATCGGTATTATTTGTAATTCGCCCACGAGCATCGTAGGTCATAGTTTTGGTTACTGCACCTCCAATAGAGGTCAAACGGTTCAAGTTGTCGTATGTAAAATTTTCCTGATGATTAAACCCTACATTGTTTCTAGTAGTTAGTGCCCCACTTTGTTGATTAAAACTGTAAGTGGTATGTAAAGCTACAGTTGGACTAGGATTAGAACCTGTTTCTTTATCTTCTATTTTAGTCAAATAGCCATAAGCATCGTAAGCCTTGGTACTAGACATACCATTACCTAAATTAATAGTAAGTGCTTGCCCTCTGGCATTGATAGCATCTAGCTCCCAAAGCTTATCTGTAGTTCCGTCATTCCAGATTTCTGATAACATTCCAGAAGCATCGTAGACGTTACGAGTCGTGATGGTACTGGACACTGCATTACCCAAATTTTTACCTATCTGAGTTTCCTTGTGAACCCTGCCATAAGTATCATAGGTATATTGCAGCTCAAATTCTGCTAGCCCAGTATTCTCCTTAATAGTACTGGGACGCTTATAATTGTCATAGGTATAGTTATAGCTATAAGCTCTGCTATTAGTATTATCTTGTCCAGTAATACTAGTTAGCAGTTTTGTTGTGTTGTCATACTGATAAGTTAACGTATGATCGGTTAAATCCCCTGTCATAATTTTGGAGGTTGGCTTTCCAAAAGCATCGTATGTATAGGTTGTGCTACCCTTAGGAGATGTTTCCGTCAAAACTTCCCCATAGTTATTATAACTATAAGCATAATTACCCGCGGCAGGATCATTTGAGCTTATTTTTCTACCCCAACCGTCTATATTAGTACTTACTACATTCCCATCATAATCGGCTGTTTTTATAGCTCCATTTGCATGATGAGTATAATTAATCGTACCTCCTGGATCCTGCAAACTAACTACATTCCCTAAGGCATCCAATGTAGTGATTATTGTTTTCGCACCATCTACCACAGTAGTAGTTAAGTTTGAATAGCTGGTACTTATACTTTTTCCATTAAACAAAATCCTTGATATCATTCTACCATACCCATCGTAAGCAAAGGTATTCCATTGGGATGCACTACCTATATAAGGCTCGCTTTCTCTTGTCATTCTACCAGCTACATCATACTCAAAGCTTTTATAAATCCACTGATTATCTAGGCTTAATGAACCACTCTTAACTGCCCAACCAAAGGCATTGTATGTAGTCTCATCTTTGGCTCCTGTAGCATAATCTATAGTTTCTTTAATTCCTCCACCTGTTTGGGCAATGTAATCATATATTGTTTCTTGACCGAGATAATCAATTTCTTTTATTATTCTATCCCATTTGTCATACTCATAAGTGGTAACTAAACCATAAGGATTTGTGTTTGTTAATGGATTACCTGTAACAGCATTGTAAGCAGTGGTGGTTTCCAATCCTTGGGCATCTATAGATTTTGTTAAAAAGCGCTGTCCATAACCTGTATATTCAAAGGTTTCGGTACGTGATGATACTCCACTAGCACTAATGGTTTTTTGTGTCACATTTCCGTTTACATCATAGACAAGATCTGTCGTAAGCCATGAGGTGCCATGCCCTTTAGCTTTGGTTTGAATTATCAGATTGTTATTGTAACTATATTGTTCTTCTGTGCTAAAAGTGCTACCGTTTAAGATATTGGTCTCTGTATTTTTTGTAGGACGCCCTACATGATAGCTGTTATTGGTTGCCCCTGCATTATTGCTATATTCAAAGGTAATCGTATTACTTCCCCCTGGGAATGTCCTACGAGTCTCAATGGGATTATTGTATTCATCGTAAGCATAAGTCACAGTAGTAAATACACCAGTAAGTCCATTATCCTGTTCTATCTTTTTTAGTCTAAGATTGGTGACCCCTGCATAGCCTGAGGCTCCAGGTTGCTGTTCGGGAGGAACGAGTTTCCCCCAATAAGTACCGTTAGATCCCAATGAATAAAACCCTTCTTTTAGTGTAATGGTCTGTTCAGCCTCGTCTGTTTGTTGTCCAGGAATGGTCATATTTCGAATGATATTTTCTGTATATGGAGGCGCAGAAGGCGATCCTGGATTAGCAATGAGTTCATAATCATAAAAATAATTAGTCTTGCTAACGTATTGCCCAGGTGACGAACTAGAGGTTTCAGCAACCCATTTTTCAGTTATAGCATTTCTTAGCATAGGGTCATGTTTAGAGACTGTCCATAAAGTACCTACACCGTCACCATACCAATTGGTCTGTTTTAGTTCTTCAAAGCCTATAAAACCTAGTCCTCCAGCATGCGACACAGCTCCTTTGTACAAAAATTGTTTAGTACGGGTAATGTTATCTCCTGTTTCCACTAACTCCCTAACCACTTTAAAGGATGGTGCTACATTCACATTAACATAAGGAAAAATTTGCCCATACCCAGAGGTATATGAAGGGTAATAAAACGGATCGTTAGGGTCTTGGTAATAAGAGTTTACTTGATCGTATTTTATTTCCGTTGTAATGCCATTATTTGAGATTGTTTTTAAGGATGTGTCTTCCCTATGATCTTTCGTAAATTCAAAAGAGGTTACATATTTATCGGATATGGAAGCAATTTCCAGATTATTATTGGGTTTATCAGAGGTCAAAAACACAGGAATTGGGAATGTTTTTAAATTCCCTGTATCCGTTATAGAACCCCCGTTATAAAAATCTACTTTATAACAACAATTGTTATAATAACTTGTTCTATTGATATATGCTTTAATAGTTTGTTTGCCATTACTGTTATTGTCATAAGTTTCAGTTGAGTAATCAATAATATCTGTTTTGCCATCGCCATTGATGTCAACTGGAATTAGGTCGTAACCATAATAAGTACCGTTTTCTATATAATTGGACTCATAACCAAAAGGATAATATTCAGAATCTATATCAAATCCATTACCCTTAGATAAAAATGTACTGAAATGAAGACGGCTAGCCCCCTTCCAAATCATAAAGTCTGATTTACCATCACCATTATAATCCCCTGGCATTATTGGGTAATCTATCTTTATATCTGAATTAGTAGTTTGCCAAAGCAACTGTAGACTTGTATTAGCATCATTTAGTCCATAGACATAAACCTTGCCTTCTCTAAATTGTAGAATGTCTGTTTTCCCATCTCCATTAACATCCATAACTAATAGCTTGTCTGAAGATTGCAACTGGCTACTTAAATTACCAATATAAGATGTAAAATTACTGGTAATGCGCCTGTCCAGTTTAATTAAGTGTGTCTTACTAATGCTTGAACCATGATGGTTTTCTTCAACGGCAATTACATCAGAAAGACCGTCACCATCAAAATCTCCTGAAAGATATCTTAAAGGTACTCTATTAGTAAAAGGCCCTGGAAAAGAAGGCTGAAGGTATGTAGGAGCAGTCCAAGTTTTTTCATATTTATAAGCAATAGGCTGAATGGCGCCTCCAGAAGAATACACCTTAAATTTCACCTGTTCACTACCACTGTTTTGTATAACTGCCAATCCCTGATTTGCCAATAACTTATTTTGGTAATTCAACCAACTGACAGGAAAGATTGCTTCAAATTCTCCTGTATTGGCTTCAGTTCCCCAGTTGACCCCTCCAATCTGAAAGTCACTGAATAACCAGAACTTCTTTTTGGCATCAGGTCCAATAGTAGGGTAAACAATAAAGTCCATCTTACCATCTCCTGAAACATCTAAAGAGATGACCTTAGCGTTACGCTTTTCAACATTCCCCAAGTTGATTTGGTTAAAAGTATTGTCTGATTTATTGATTGTATTTGCTGTATTCCCATAGGCAAATGTTACACTGCGGTTTAACTGATTATCTCCTGTATATTCCTTAACACTTCCTAGAAAGCCAGATAACACATAATTTCTGTAAGGAGTTCCGTTACCACTAACTTTTATGTCTGTAAGCCTATACGCACTTCCAAAAAGGGTCCCATTTATATATGAGAAATCTTTATAATTTAATCCCCCATTGGTATATTCAAACTCAATTTCATTAATAGGTGTTGCTGCTCCTCTTGCACCATAGGTAATCTTATCGATTTTTAATCGGTTATTATTAGAGGTGTAGCTATAATTGATACGGATACCCTGCGGGTTTTCCCAATGGGAAATAGCATAATCCATATGGCTTCTGGAATTACTGCTGTAGCCATAATGCGCTATAGAACCATCTGGATAAAACACCTTAAAGTATTGTGGGCCTTCTACACCAGAGACTGGATGACTCCCATAAGATATAATTTTTATATTGGAGTATTGTTCGGTTTGATAAACGGCACCATTGGCACCATAAGTACCTGTTTTAATGATTAAGCGTTGCCCGTCCAATGCAAAACGATCTAACAAGTCAAAATCTACTGGATCTATCTTATCATCATGATATTGGGTAGATGGTATCCTGCTAATAGATGAAACACCTGATAAATTCCATCCATAGCCCGCTATACCTTTTCCTGATTGGCTATCATAGGTTAAGGCGATTTCTGGCACCACGCCATTGAGTCCAGGTGGCACGTTAATAGGAATGGTATAACTTGCTCCCCCAGTTGGTGATACAGACAGTGAACCCAATATACCATTGGTTACCGTACCTCCTTTGGCAGAAAAGCCTGAGGATTTACTCAACGTTTGTGAGCTTAGGTCTTCGGCGCCTACCAATTGCACCGTAGCATCGGTAACATCGGAAGCTTTAACTGTTTTATAGGTAAAAGTATCTTGTGAAAATCCTGATTTTACAATGAAAAAACAGAATATAATGTATAGTATGTTTTTCATCTGCTTATTTTTTTATGACTTTAAAGGATTGTGTTGTGTTGTTGTTATAGAGCACCAAAACGATGTAACTCCCCGATGGGTAAGGGCTAAAGTCAAGGTCTATATTGGTCAGTTTATGGTCAACCTGTCTATTGAAGAGCTGCCTGTTATCAAAGGTAAACAGCATGATTTGGTCTACCTTTTTCTCTGTGGGTGTCCATTCTACCTGTAAAATATCGGTAACAGGATTGGGATAGGCTGTCAGTTTTGAAACTTCTTCCAAAAGACTGTCTTCTATGTCTTTGGATGTTTCTTCCACTGCTGTAGAATCTGTAATAGTCTCTTTTGTTTCTGAAGATTTACAGGTTAAACAAACAAGGTTTCGCTGTATCTGGTTTCCCGCAGTGTCATAACTAAAGGTGACCTTGTAATCTTGAGTGTATCCAATAGAAATGGTAAATATTGACAGAACCAATATTAATATATACTTTTTCATAGGTTAGTTTTTAGTATTTTTAATCATTTGAGTTACTAGAGCTTCCAGAGCCTCAAACTTTTTATGTAATTGTTTGTTTTCTTCTCGTAATGAATAAAGTTTTTCTAGCATAACACTTTGCGCTTCCAATTTCTTTTCTTGCTCAATCGCGTAAAGCGTTAACTCTTCTATTTTTTGAAGGAGTTTGGCATTCATTTCTGCTAGGTAGAACCCATCTTTTTTTACTTCTTTAGCGTTTGGGATATTTTTTAAATGACCTTTTTCTTTGATGTGTTGCTCAACTTCTTTGAGAGCTGGCAACTCATAATCTTTACTAAATACAAAATCTGACCAATTAGAATACGTAGCTATTTTCACTTCCGTAGCTGCTATATCACCATCTACACCTAATTTAAAGCCTTGGGTGTTAGTGGTACCTATACCAACTTGTCCATAATTATTAACAAAAAATGTAGAGACCCATTCTCCTGTACTCCAATATTTATATCCAATATTTAAACTTCCTAATTGGTCATCCCCTATCCGTAATTTCACCACGGCATTATCAACACCATTATCCTCCCTGAATAATGCTGTATAGTCTGAATTTGAACCTAAATCAGGATCTATTAAAACAATACCTTTAGATGCAACCAAACCTTCAACGTCTAGTTTTTGAGAAGGACTTACTGTTCCAATACCTAAATTCCCGCCATTTATATACGAATTTCCTGAAGAAATAAATCTTACTTTAGTTTGGTTATTGTCATCATAAATGTTCATATAATGATTGCCTGCTCCACCAAACAAAAATTGTATTCTCTCCCCTAGGGAGCTATTTCTTTTAAAATAAATATTACCTCCCCATCTATTATTTTTAAATATGGTTGTCCCTGAACCACCATCAACATAATCTATACTAAAGCCTTCTGAAGATGAACCATTCATAAGCCCAATGCCTAAATTTCCATTAACATGTAATTTAGCTTGCGGATTTGTATTACCAATTCCGACTTTATCTCCTGTATCCGCAACTTGGGAAAACCCTAAATAGGTTATTAATAGCCCTAAAAAAAATATTGTTTTTTTCATTTATTACTTTTTTATGTTTTCTTCTAATTTTTTAACCCTTTCTAATAATGATTTTAAAACTTGATTTTCCTCTTTAAGTTCCTTCAAATCTTTTTCGAAACCCTCATTGATTCTTTTTTGATCCTGAAGCTCTTTCTCCTGATTAATAGTATAAAGCGTTAACTCTTCTACTTTTTGAAGTAGTTTGGCATTCATTTCCGCCAAGTAGAAACCATCTTTTTTTACTTCTTTAGCGTTTGGGATATTTTTTAAATGACCTTTTTCTTTTATGTGCTTTTCAACTTCTTGTAATGTTGGTAAATCGTAATCCTTATTGAATACAAAATCCGCCCAATTAGTATAGGTGGCTATTTTCACTTCTAGAGCGGCAATATCACCATCAACACCTAATTTAAAACCTTGGGTATTTGTCGTGCCGATGCCTAAGTTCCCATTAATCGTTTGATTCCCCTCACTATGAAGAACTTTTGTCCATGTTCCAATTCCGTCAGCATTGGTGCTTCTAAAATACATCACTGGATTAATGGAAGAATTCTTGATTGCTATTTGTCCATTATATTTATAAGTTGAATTATTTGAACTATGATTCATATTAAGACCCCAAAACCAAGCACTGGCTTCTGGAGCATTTGTAGCATTGTAGCCTTGATAAAATCCACTTTGCCATAGCGTATTCCAATCTGATGTATCGTTTGGATCATTTAGTATTAGTTTGTTTCCAAGAATATTTCCTGAAACATGTAATTTTTCTTGTGGATCTGTTATCCCAATACCTACCTCACCCGTATTTTTAATTGTTAACCTTGTTCCCGTCCCAGTAGTGGTTGTCGAAGTAGCTGTTCTAAAATCCCAGCCATAATTGTCTCTGTAAAAAAGCAGACTTCCCCTATAGGTGCCTGAGCTATTTCTTCTCTGTAACTCAAATGTTCCTACACCGTCTGTTCCCCTATGATTTATCAACCATGCTGATGCATGTTCATTTCCCGATGAAACACCCATTGAGTTTAACCTTAAAGTAGCCCCCTGATAAGCACCTGTTCCGTGTCCATATATTGAGATGTAAGGGTTCGAGCTAGTTGAAAGTATATTTCCGCCAACTTCTAACCTTTGAGCTGGGAGTCCTGTTATTCCAATACCCACATTACCAAGAGAAGTTATCTTCATGACATCAGACCAAATACTTGTATTGTTTCTTGCTTGAAAACTAAGTAATGTTTGTCCTCCAGGGTCTGAGTTGATAATCCTATGTCCAAAACCTGAACTATAGTTTGAAGTAAACCAAGTTATTTTTTTATTTGAGCCATAATTGGCATTTAGATTGTCAAATGTTGTTGTTTGAGCCCCCAATTGCGAAGCAACTAGACAAAAAACAAATAGATGTTTTTTCATAGATGTTTGGTTAATTTTTTAACAATAATGTTTCTATTTTTTGCAATCTTTCTTCAAGGTTTTTAATCTTTAAATCTTTACTCTCTAAAGATTTCTCCTGTTCAATAGTATAAAGGGTTAACTCTTCAATTTTTTTGAGTAATTTGGCATTCATTTCGGCTAGATAGAACCCCTCTTTTTTGATTTCTTCAGCGCTTGGAATGTCTTTCAAATGTCCATTTTCTTTTATATGGGTTTCTACTTCTTTGAGCGTTGGCAGCTTATAATCTTTGTTAAATACAAAATCCGCCCAATTGGTATACGTGGCTATTTTAACTTCAAGGGCCGCTATATCACCGTTAACACCTAATTTGAAGCCTTGGGTGTCTGTGGTGCCGATGCCGACCGTCCCATTATTAATGGTTAAATTATCTCCGCCACCGTCCCAATCGTAAAATCTAAGTTGACGGAAAGCTATCCTATGAAACCCATTTTGAGACTCAAATCTAATTTCATCGTCAGTTCGAGAACCATTAATCTTTAAATTTCCAGCAATCTCTAACATATCTGCTGGTGAAGTAGTCCCAATTCCAACTCTTCCAGAATTAGCAAATGTCATTAACTTAATTGCGCCTACATTACTTCCATGAGATAGATGTAATTTATTGTCATGCCCATGACTTAAATGAAATACTGAATTACCATTATTAGGCCAAAAGCTGATAGCCGATTCATCATTTGAATTGATTCGAAGACCTTTATTATTTGAGGTTCGAACATCTAATAAACTATATGGGTTTGTAGTCCCCACACCTACTTTACCATCTCCTAATATAGTCATCCTAGTAGAGGCTCCTACACCAGCATTACTAGTTTTAAAAAACATTTTCGCTGATGCTGAATTATTATTCTCTATTTCAATTTCCCCTCTAGTATAGCTATCATTAGAAACCCCTATTCTTAATGTTCTAGAGGTTGAATTATTGGTTAAAATATAGTTCCCCCATACACCTTCTGAAACACTTCCTTCTGAAGGGAACTTTAGTTCTGAAGAAACTCGTAGTGCATTATTTAATAGAAAATCATTGTAGGTGTTTACATCTCCAGACGGGTTAACCGTAAAATATGTAGTATTTCCATGGTAAAAACGAAGATTACCTGCATAGTTATCTATATTCCATGGATTATAACTTGAATTACTATTCATTAACTTTATTTCTCCTCCCTCAACACCATTATTTTGCGGGTTAACAACGAGTGTCTGAGCTTTTACTGAAAAAGATGTAATTAACAGTATTAATAAAAGAATTGTTTTTTTCATAAATATTAATTTTTAGAAGCTAATAATGCTTCTATTTTTTTAAGACGAGAGCCTTGTTGTTCTAATTTCTCTTTTAAGCTTTTATTGATTCCTTTTTGATTTTGAAGTTGTTCTTTAGAAGTCTCAATTTCTTTCTCTTGCTCAATAGTATAAAGCGTTAGTTCTTCTATTTTTTGAAGTAGTTTGACATTCATTTCTGCCAAGTAAAAACCATCTTTTTTTATTTCTTCTGTGTTTGGAATGTCTTTTAAATGACCTTTATCTTTTATGTGTTGCTCTACTTCTTTGAGAGTTGGCAACTCATAATCTTTATTGAATACAAAATCTGCCCAATTTGAGTAGGCAGCTATTTTTACTTCGGTGGCGGCTATTTTTCCTTGAACACCTAATTTGAAGTCTTGGGTGTCTGTGGTACCGATACCGACGTTGCCAGAATTTAAATTCATGGCCAAAACATGGTCAAACCCATTTACAGTTCTATCTTTATCATAACCAAAGAGTCCAAAAATGTCTCCTAATCCACCTAAATTAACTACATGACCACTAGATGTTTTTTGTCTAAGTAAAGGATGATATGCAACTGATGTTAATTGTGTACTGGAAGTTATACCTCCACTTCCTGTCTTACCTATTATCCAACTTCCTCCTGGTGCAGTTACTTTTATGTTTCCATTTATTTTTACGTTTCCATTTACATCTAATTTATCTTGTGGACTTGATGTGCCAATTCCAACATTCCCTCCATTGAAAAAAGTATCTCCAGAAGTATGTATTCTAACTTTGTTTTCATGACTACTTTCTGAATTTGAAACATACATTTCTAATTTAGAATGTAAAAAACCACTAGAAGAACCTCCTGGTTTTAATTTAAGTACGTTATGGGCATAAATTCCAGGACGTGTCCCCATAGTCATGTAATGTTGAGACCAATATATAGCATCATCACTTGTCCCTGAGTTTAAGTACATTTTACCTTTCAATTCGAGTTTTTCATTTGGATTTATAGCGCCTATGCCTATATTACCTGTATTTAAATTCATTATCAGGTTGTGATCATACCCATTTGTAGTTCTATCCTTATCATAACCAAAGAAACCATAATAATCTCCTAAGCCACCTAAATTGAATACATGTCCACTTGCTGTTACTTGCCTAAACAATGGATGATATGTAACTGACGTTAATTGTGTGCTGGAAGTTATACCTCCACTCCCTGTTTTACCTGATATCCATTGTCCTCCAGGAGTAACAACTTTAACATTTCCGTTTATATCTAACTCTGCCTGTGGATTGGCCGTTCCTATACCAACTTTTCCATCTTGCTTAAATATTACTCCGTTAATAATCTGATCCTGAGCACTTAATTGCAAAACAAACAGGTTAAAACTAAATATAAATAAAGCTCTTTTCATTTTGAATAATTTAATAGGTTTTTAATATAAAAATGTATTCAATGAAATATTTAACATCGAATACATTTTGGCTGTCTCACTTTATAAAAAAATAAAGTGTTATCATCATTGTTGATTATGATTTAATTGTACGTTTTAAAATCACAAAAAATTATAGAGGGAGAGGCTATAATTGTCTGGAGTCTCTTTGTGCTATTCTTAGCACAAATACAAATGTAAATACAAACGAGTTTATAAGAAAATTTATATAACAAAAAATTGTTAAGTTTTTGTTTTCACTGGTACTTGGTAAGAAAAGTGAAAATTTTGAGATATGTTTTTTTCTTTGCATAGTCAAGTATTTATGGTTTTTCAATATGTTTTCTTTTTATAAATCACTATATGAAAGCCATCAAATTACATCATTTCGATACACTTTACACCACTGTTTGCTGCACCTATATTGTACCTAAAAAAGACGAAAAACCCTGATAGACTGTTATATTAAAGGTTTTGAAGTTGGCCTACTAGGGCTCACTTCGGCTGCGCTCAGCATAAACTTCTCGCCCCTGAATGGTAATCGCTTCAAACAAAAAATCCTGACCTTTTTCAAGATCAGGATTTACAATTAAAGTTGGCCTACTAGGGCTCGAACCTAGACTCTTCTGGACCAAAACCAGACGTGTTGCCAGTTACACCATAGGCCATTGTGTAATTGAGGCTGCAAATTTAGCACAAAGTTTTATTTGTACAAGTATTTTTTTAAAATAATTTCGAATACTTAACGTTTATTTAAAAACATCTGGAATATCATCAATTCATTTATTTATTATTTTTCAAGCCTAGCTCAATGCCCTTTGTTTTATTATGTTAAGACTAACTAAATAGTTATGTCTCATTTCATATTTATTATTAAATTCGCCAAAGCAAACAAACATCTATATATATGGCACATTTCAACTTTAAAAAATGGAATACTCTCTTAGGCTGGTTCTCTTTTTTAATAGCGCTCATTACTTATACTTTAACTGTCGAACCTACCGTAAGCTTTTGGGATGCTGGCGAGTATATTTTAACATCATCTAAATTACAGGTTGGACACCCTCCAGGGGCACCTTTATTTCAGATGTTTGGTGCCTTTTTCTCAATTTTTGCCTTAGAGCCTTCTCAAATAGGATGGGTAATGAATATGATGAGTGCCGTTTCTAGTGCTTTCACTATTTTATTTATGTTCTGGACCATCACTTTATTGCTAAAAAAAATTGTTGGTCATAACAATGAAGATCTAAACAAAAACCAATATATGGCTATTCTAGGAAGTGGTCTGGTTGGCAGCCTTGCTTTTACATTTACAGATTCTTTTTGGTTTAATGCAGTTGAAACTGAAGTGTATGCCATGGCTACTTTAATCATGTCTGTTTTATTTTGGCTGGGCTTACGTTGGGAGCAAGATATGAACAAACCACGTGGTAACCGTTGGCTTATTTTAATTGCTTTTGTTATTGGATTATCTTTCGGAGTTCACTTTATGGGGCTACTAACTATTCCTGCTATTGGGCTGGTATATTATTTTAAAAATTACAAAACGGTTACTATTAAAAATTTCATTATTGCTAATGTTGTTTCTGTAGCGGTTTTATTGTTCATTTTTAAACTTTTAGCACCAAATATTCTTAAAATATTCAGTGTTTTCGAAATCTTTTTTGTGAATACTATTGGATTGCCTTTTAATTCTGGATCTATCATTGCAGGGATATTATTAGTTGCTATTATATATTTTGCGCTGCGTTATACCAGACAAAAAAATTTTGTTCATTTAAATACTGGAATCCTTTGTCTAACATTTGTTATTATCGGATTTTCCACATGGTTAATGTTACCTATTCGTGCCAACGCCAATGTAGTCATTAACGAAAACAATCCATCGAGTGCCAGAGAATTACTGGCTTACTATAATTTAGAGCAATATCCTGAAACGCATTTGTTTTATGGTCCTCAATTTACAGATCAATATGCATATCTTGATGATAATAATCCTTATGTAGACGATAAACCTAAATACGAAAAAGACGAAACAAAAGGAGAATATGTTATTGTAAACGATTATAAAAACGCAAAGCAAAATTACAACTCGAAACACGCCTCTATTTTACCTCGTATGTGGAGTCCTGAGCATGCCGAAAATTATATGATGTTTTCTGGTTTTCTAAACTTTAAGCTTAAACCAAAATATCAAATGGAAAACCAATTGCGAAAAACGGTTTCTGATTTTAAAAACAATGTCGCACAGGGTCAGGTTGATTATGAGGACTATAATAATTTTCTTAAACGGTTTAAAAGCTATATTGATATAGAAAAACCTTCATTGGCAAGCAATGTAGCCTACATGTTCGAGTACCAATTAGGATACATGTACTGGCGTTATTTTATGTGGAATTTTTCTGGACGACAAGACGACATTCAAGGACGTTACGATAATCATGGAAACTGGATCACTGGTATAAAATTTATAGATGAAATTCTTTTAGGTTTCTCTCAAGACAATTTACCAAGTGATACTAAAAACAATAAAGCACGAAACACTTATTTCCTTTTACCATTTCTCTTAGGGATTATCGGATTTTTCTTTTTGTTTAATAAAGATAAAAAGTTGTTTTGGACCATGTTGGTTTTTTTCCTTTTTACAGGAATCGCCATCCAAGTATATACCAACGTACGCCCTTTTGAACCTCGCGAACGTGACTACTCTGTTGTAGGCTCTTTTTATGTCTTTGCGCTTTGGATTGGTTTTGGAGTATATGGTATTTTTGATGTGCTAAAAAAACACATCCAGCAAAAGTTGTCAGCACCAATAATCACGGTAGTATGTTTAATACTAGTCCCTGGTATTTTAGCGGCCAACAACTGGGATGATCATGACAGATCTGGTAAATACACTGCCAAAGCCATGGCAAAAAAGTATCTGGATTCCTGTGCTGAAAATGGCATCTTATTTACCATTGGAGACAACGACACATTTGCACTTTGGTATGCCCAAGAAATTGAAGGCTACAGAACCGATGTACGTGTTGTTAACACCAGTTTGTTTCAAACCGATTGGTACATAGATCAAATGAAACGCAAGGCTTATGAAAGTGACCCTATACCATCACAACTAACACATGATTTATACAAGCACGGCACAAACGATTATATCGTTATACAACCTGTTATAAGGGACACTTTAGAAGTTAAGAAATTTTTAGATTTTGTAGCAAGTAATAACCCTAAAACAAAGTATAGACATGTATTACAACAACAAGATGTTGATCTTAATCAAGTTAGAAGCCAGGATTTAAATGCCACCTATTTACCTACCGAGTTTTTAAGGATTCCTGTGAATAAAGAGAATGCTCTAAATTCTGGTATTGTAAAACCTGAAGATGCTAGTAAAATAGTACCACATATTGATATACATATCAAAGGAGGCGCCCTTTACAAAAACAGGTTACTTATGCTGGATATCGTTGCTAATAATGAATGGAAACGCCCCATATATTTCACAGGAGGCAGTTTTGGTGACGATGATTATATCTGGATGAAAGATTACCTACAACTTGATGGTATGTGCTATAAACTAGTCCCTATAAGAACATCTGTAGATAGAGCTAACCCTTTCGACATGGGACGTGTAGATACCGATCTTATGTATGAGAAAGTTAAAAAATGGGATTGGGGCAACAGCGGTAGTCCAGAAATTTATCATGACGTTGAAACCCGTAAAAACTCCATTACCTATAGAGGTAATTTAGCGAGGCTAATAGAAGCATTAATTAATGAAGAAAAGCTAGATAAAGCAGAAGAAATTGCAGATATCGCCATGACCAATATGCCTGTTGAACATTTTGGGTACTACACACTTTTAGAACCTTATATTAGTGCCTACTATGAAGTTGGCAATAAAGAAAAAGCACAGCGTTTATTTAAGGATGTTGCTAAAAAATATCAAGAAAATTTAAGTTATTACAGTAGTTTAAAAACAGATAACCAAGAACGTTTATTTGAAGATATTTATACAGATATTCAACGTTATAAAGGACTGATTGATGTTTTAGTAGAATACGACATCACATTTGCAGAAACTGAAGGCAAGACATTTAATAGCTACTTAAGGTCTTTTAAACATTTTTATGGAGAGGAACCAGAGGAAGAACTAGCTCCAACTCCTGTTGATAAAGATCTTCCTGCAACAACAGATAGTAGTAGCTTGCAAACAGATAGTGTTAATTAATAAATCTGGTATAAGGCTATGACCTTAACACCTATAAAAACACCTTTAGCCGCAAAAAAGATATTCTCAAATTATATTTGGGACATACCTTCAACGGATAAAACTATATACTTAACATTTGATGATGGACCAACACCTAAAATCACCAATTGGGTACTAGACACTTTAAAAGAATATAACGCTAAGGCCACTTTTTTCTGTATTGGGAACAATATTAAAAAGTACCCAGATATATTCCAAAATATTTTAGATGATGGTCATAGTATAGGTAACCATACCCACAATCATGTTAAGGGGTGGAAAACAAAAACGAAAGATTATTTAAGGAATATTGAAGAGGCTCAAAGAGTTATTAATGGTGAAATTCCAAATAACAATTTTGTAACCGACCATCATCATTCGTTAATCGCTAATTTATTTCGTCCGCCTTACGGGCAAATAACTCCTAAGCAAGGAAAAAAGCTAATAGCATTGGGCTATAAAATAATTATGTGGGATGTTTTGTCTTTTGATTGGGGTGAAAATGTTAGTAAGGAAACTTGTTTAGACAACGTTACCAGTAAGGCAACTAGTGGTAGTATTATTGTGTTTCATGATAGCGTGAAAGCTTCTAAAAATATGCAATACGCTTTGCCAAAAGTATTAGAATTCTTTAGTAAAAAAGGATATACTTTTGAAGCTATAAACTATTAGGCATATTGTTGAATAATACCTATAAGTGTATTGGCATCCTGTTCGCCACTTTGACGCCATTTCATCTCACCATCTTTATAGATAATAAGTGTTGGCAGGGTTTTCACTCTTAAAGCTTCAGCTAATTCTCCGTTTTTTTCAACATCGATCTTTATAACCTTAGCCTTATCACCCAGTGCCGCGGCAACATCCCTTAAAACAAGATGCATGGCCGTCGATTGATCATTCCATTCTGTATAGAAATCTAACAAAACAGGAATCTCGACATCTATAAGTTCCCCAAATTTTGACATATCTTATTGTTTATTAGCCAAATTATGATTATACAAATATAGCATTTCTTAGCAATTATGCATTATTTGAGCCTTTTTTAAGTTCTATAACTGTAATTTCTGGCCATATTCCAACACGCCCTGGAAATGCTAAGTAGCCAAAACCTCTGTTTACATTTATATATTGTCCCAATTCCTCATAAATCCCTGCCCAATATTTATAACGCCATTTTACTGGACTCCATTTAAACCATCCAGGAATTTCAATACCGAATTGCATACCATGAGTGTGCCCACTTAATGTTAAATGATAGTGATAATCATCATTAATTACCTTTTTTTCCCAATGTGATGGATCATGACTCATCAATATCTTAAAATCATTTTTATCAATACTGCTTGAAGCCTTTTTTAAATCGCCAGCTGTTTTAAAACCACCTGCTCCCCAGTTTTCGACACCAATTAAAGCTATACGTTCTCCGTTTTTTTCTAAATGTCTACTTTCATTCAATAAAACATCAAACCCAATTTCTTTTTGAAGGGCTTTTAAATCTTCTAAATTTTGCTTTTTTGCTTTGTCAGATTCCCATTGAACATAATCCCCATAATCATGATTTCCTAACACAGAAAACAAACCTTCTTTAGCTTTCAACTTACCAAAAACACTTTTGTAAGGTACCAATTCTTCTGCTTTATTATTTACCATATCTCCCGTAAACAATATAACGTCACTTTCTTGTTCGTTTATTAAATCGACTGCATAATTGACCTTATCCATATTATCGAAACTTCCAGAATGAATATCACTAATCTGAGTGAGCTTAAAGCCATCGAAAGCTTGAGGTAAATCTTCAAAGTGGAGGGTATATTTTAGCACCTTATAATTATATTTCCCTTTATAAATGCCATAAATAATTGAAGCCAATGGTATGGCTGCTATACCTAAAGCTATTTTGCTTACAAACTGACGTCTCGATGCAAAATAATTTCCCTTGGCAGTATCACCTTCTGTAAAATACCTAAAAACAGCCTGAGGCACTCTAATAATATCTTCGCCAAACATAAATACCAGTAGAACCATTTTTGGTACCAACAAGGCTATAAAAAAACCAAAAGCGTATGCATGTCCATGCGAAAAGCCATCACTTCGGTTAAACCCGAAGTAGTGAAACATAAAATTGCCTATTACCAAAACAGTGATAAGCCAATACAATATTTGAAGCCAATTATTTTTTGAAACTGTCTTAAATGCCTGAAAAGCATAAACATCTGCAATTCCAAAAATGATAAGGAAAATAATCCAGCGAAGCATATTTCTTTTTTATCAAATATAGTGGTATTCTAAATTAATGATTGTAAAGTGAATCTTATTTAACTAATTGTTAAGAGTTTTATTTATTGTCAAAATATCACTTTAACCACAAAACAGGTATTTAGTCGAATTCCACCCACCCCTGTAGGAATATTTTGTTTTGTCATTAAAAGCAACCATAAACAACTCAACATGAAAAAGTTACACATTTACTCGTTACTTATACTCTATCTAACCCAAATAAATATGACGATATCTCAGAATAATAGTATAGGCTCTTTTTTTAATGAAAAATGGAGTAAAATCACCTATATGGTGGATAAGCAGCCTATATTTGACATTTCGAATATAAAAACTGTAATAATTTCCGAAATTGTAAATAATATTAATGGCGTCGACAACCACGCTTTTGACATATATGATGAATTCGCCAATAACATTACAGGTATTGAAGGACTTACTTTAGTTGACAGAAGTAAAACACAAGCGCTTTTAAAAGAGTTTAAATTTCAGCAGGCCAGCGGGCTTGTAAACGAAGACCAAATAAGAAAGCTTGGTGATTTTTATGGTTCTGGGTTGATTATATTTGGAAGAATTCAAACAGATAATTTCACCCAAAGTATAGAAGAAGATAAATCATTAAAGATATTTGGGAACTCTGGCTCTAGTAATAAAAAACTTATTGGCTATTATAGCTTAGATGTTAACCTGAAAATTATTGATTTAGAAACTGCAGCGATTCTTTTTTCCAAAACTTTAAAATCTAAAATAAGGCGTACAGGCCCTAACTATAGTAGTGGAACTCTACCTAATTTAGATTCAACTGAGTTTTACCAAATAGCAAAAGAAGATATTGGAAATCAGTTTAAAGAACTTTTTATATTACATCAAAAGGAATATGAAATAGATTTCCAAACTCACAGAAAGTTTAATGATGATTTAAAAAAGGCTATAAATCTTTTAGAAATAGATGATTTTAAAGGAGGCTATGCAAAGATTAAAGACATAGCAAAAAATACTAAAGATGAAAAAGCAAGATCTTTTGCGCTATATAACTTATCCAAAATGCAACTTTTTAATGGAGAATATGAGGAAAGCTTAAAAAACGCTAAAGAAGCTTATATGCTAAACCCAAAAAATGATGAATGTTTAACAATAATAAAAGAGCTAAAGTGAGTTTTTTACCAAGTATACTTCCGAAAATCAGTCCTCTTCTCAAAAAGGCCAAAGAAAAAGTAAAATCTAATTTCCTTAACAATACAAATACCATAATTGGTATTCTTGTAGGTATCTTTACTATAGCCGTGTACACAATAGATTTAGTAGAAGAATTTTCCAACTCAGAAGAGCAAGGACAAGTTTCAAGCAAAAAAGACAAAGAAATTAATGTTGAAATTACACAACCCAAAAAGCCTGAAACTTTTAATAATTCTAATTCAAATAGTTCAAATAGAGAAACTATAAAGGTTGAAGTTCCCAAAAAAGCAGTCTACTTTAATAACCAAGAATTTTTATTAGAAAACAATAATATTGCGTTATTCATTAAAAATTCAAAAAACCAAATCCACAAAGAATTTCAAAATAATTTAAGTAATGCTTTACAACTCAAAAACACTTTTGCTAGTACATCTTTTTTCACAAACGAATCTTTATCTTATTTTGACAATTTTTATTCAGCTAACCCAAATTGGTTAAAAAAAACGAAAATCCAAAATCAAGTAAAAAAATATCTAATTGGAATCATTAAGGTGAATAAATCTGTTAGTTCAGAAGATAGTAATATTTCAATAATCAATTTAAATTTTCAAGGAAAAATAGTTGATATTAGCACTAATGATTCCTTCTCTATTAGTAAAGACATAAGAGAAACTGGTTACCAAGAACACAGAGTCATAAATGATGCATATGATAAGCTCTCAAAAGAGATTACTAAAGATTTTTATAATATATAAATTTACGTCATCCTCACCATGAATGATAACTTCTTGTTTTCTATAGCGCCTTTCTATAGAATTTTGAAATCCAAAAGACTTTTTACTTAGGAAGTAATATCTTATATGAAAATTACTTCGATTTAATGACAAATCAATAAGTTAAAACCTATTAAGCCTTCGGTTTCTTTCTTCTTTTATAAGTTTATTTAACCAAAGCTAGTATAAACACTATTTTACAATTTACTTTTTGTAGCTTTGATTTTCTTTCAAAATATAAAATATGTCAGATCAAAAACGTCTTTTCTTAGTAGATGCCTATGCTTTAATCTTTCGTGGCTATTATGCTTTTATCAAAAACCCGAGGGTTAATTCAAAAGGCACAGATACCTCAGCCATTCTAGGTTTTATGAATTCGCTTTTAGATGTTATTAAACGTGAGCGCCCCGATCATTTAGCAGTTTGTTTTGATAAAGGTGGAAGCGCAGACCGCGTTGAGATGTACCAAGAATACAAAGCTAATAGAGATGAAACGCCTGAGGCTATAAAAATTGCCGTTCCATATATTTATGATATCCTCAAAGCCATGCATATCCCTATTATGGTCAAGGAAGGTTATGAAGCCGATGATGTTATTGGAACACTTTCTAAACAAGCTGAAAAAGAAGGCTACAAAACCTTTATGGTAACGCCAGACAAAGATTTTGCACAACTCGTTTCCGAAAATATTTTTATGTATCGTCCTGTTTTTGGTGGTGGCTACGAAACTTGGGGCATCCCTGAAGTTCAGAAAAAATTTGAGGTTACAGACCCCCTTCAAGTCATTGACTTTTTGGGCATGATGGGAGATTCTAGTGACAACATCCCTGGACTTCCTGGTGTTGGTGAAAAAACAGCTAAAAAGTTTTTAGCACTATACGGCAGTATGGAAAACCTTTTAGCCAACACACATGAATTGAAAGGTAAAATGAAAGAAAAAATAGAGGCCAATGGTGAATTAGGGCTCCTATCAAAAAAATTGGCCACCATTATGTTGGACGTTCCTGTTGAGTTTAATGAAAAAGATTTTGAGATGTCTCAACCAGATATCCCAAAGGTTACCGAGATTTTCCAAGAATTAGAGTTTAGACGTTTAATAGATAATTTCAACAAAACATTTGCTACTAGTAACGAAGCCCCACAATCTAATACAACATCACCAGCCACCAAGGCAACACCCAAAGAACAGGCCTCTGCGGGAGCTGGACAGTTTTCTTTGTTTGGCACTTCAGCGACGCCCAGCAACCAAAACTCTGAAGAAACTGCCTCAGAATACACTCGAAAAACAGCCGAAACAACATCACATTTTTATCAAAGTATAGATTCTGGAATTGCGACCAAACTCTTCATTAAAAACTTAATGAATCAGACTTCGGTATGTTTTGATACTGAAACTACTGGATTAAACCCCATAACAGCCGAACTGGTTGGTATTGCTTTTTCTTGGGAAGTAGGCAAAGGGTTTTATTTACCATTTCCAGAAGAAAAAACAGAGGCACAAGAACTCATAGAACAATTGCGTCCGTTTTTTGAAAATGAAACCATTCAAAAAATTGGTCAAAACTTAAAATACGATATTAAAGTTCTGGCTAAATACAATATTGAAGTAAAAGGCCAATTGTTTGATACCATGCTAGCACATTATCTTATCAATCCAGATATGCGACATAATATGGATGTGTTGGCAGAAACGTATTTAAACTACACACCTATTTCTATTGAAACGCTAGTTGGCAAGAAAGGAAAAAATCAATTATCAATGCGGGAAGTGCCATTGGAAAAGCAAACTGAATACGCTGTTGAAGACTCCGATATCACACTTCAATTAAAAGAACATTTTGAAAAAGAATTAGGCGAAGCCAATACACAAAAACTTTTTGATGATATTGAGGTACCTCTCCTTCGTGTACTAGTTGCTATGGAATTAGAAGGAATCAATTTAGATAAAGAATTCTTAGAAACACTATCTGATGAATTAAGCAAAGATATTACTTCGTTAGAAACTAAAATTTACGAAGCTGCAGGCGAAGAATTCAACATAGCATCACCAAAGCAACTAGGTATCATCCTTTTCGAAAAATTAAAACTTGTAGATAAACCAAAAAAAACCAAAACAGGGCAATATGCTACCTCTGAAGATATTCTATCCTATTTAGCAAAAGAGCATGATATCATTCAAAACATTTTAGATTATCGTGGTTTAGCAAAACTAAAAAGCACCTATGTTGATGCATTGCCAGATCAAGTTGAGGATTCAACTGGTCGTGTACACACCGATTACATGCAAACTGTTGCAGCCACTGGCAGATTAAGTAGTAACAATCCTAACCTTCAAAATATCCCTATTCGTACCGAAAGGGGTAGACAAGTAAGAAAGGCTTTTATTCCACGAAATGAAGATTACATCCTTTTGGCTGCTGATTATTCTCAAATTGAGCTTCGTATTATTGCTGCCCTAAGTGAAGAAGAAACTATGATCTCGGCATTCAAAAATGGTGAAGACATTCACGCATCAACTGCTTCTAAAGTATTTAATGTTCCTTTAAATGAAGTAACCCGTGAACAGCGTAGCAATGCAAAAACAGTTAATTTTGGTATTATTTATGGCGTTTCAGCTTTTGGGTTAAGCAATCAAACAAATTTATCGCGAAGTGAATCTAAAGAACTCATAGACACCTATTATGAGACTTACCCTAAACTTAGAAATTTTATTAGCGAACAGGTTGATTTCGCAAGAGATCATGGCTATGTACAAACCGTATTGGGACGCCGCCGTTACTTAAAAGATATCAATTCCAGAAATGCAGTTGTTAGGGGAGCTGCCGAACGAAATGCCGTAAATGCCCCAATACAAGGAAGCGCTGCCGATATTATTAAAATTGCCATGATTAATATTTACAACAAACTTTCGGCAGGAAATTATAAAACTAAAATGCTTTTACAAGTGCATGATGAATTGGTTTTTGATGTCTATAAGCCTGAATTAGAAACCATCAAATCGCTTGTTAAAACCGAAATGGAAAATGCTTATAAACTAGAAGTTCCTTTAGATGTTGATTTAGATACTGGCAATAATTGGTTGGAGGCCCATTAAAATTAAAAAATGTCCCTTGAGGGTATCATAGAGGTGTTTAGGTTACAGAACATAAAGCAAGAAAACTACTTCCGCTTCTTCTTAGACCTAAATTTAGCCTTATTTTTCCTTTGATTAAAAGGCACCGCATCATTAAAAGTATGCTTAGGCTTTCCTGGTTTATTTTTTCGCCATTTGTCGTTTTCTGGTAATAGTACTTTTAATAAATCCTGACGTCCCAATCTATTCAAGGTGCTTCTAATCCAGTCTTTATTTTCCTTTTTATACCAAAAGAAAAACCGATGCTGTTCGTCTTTTTCTTTACGTGTTTTTGGCGTGTTTACTTTTTTAAGTGTATAAGGATGATACCCGCTATAATATATCACGGTAGCTACCGTCATGGGTGTAGGCGTAAAACCCTGTACTTGCTCAAGTTGAAAACCCATATCCTTTGTTTCAGCAGCGAGATTAGCCATATCTTCAACTTCGCAGGCTGGGTGGTTCGATATAAAATAAGGAATTAATTGTAGTTTTAAATTCTTCTTGATATTAATCTTATCAAAACGTTCCTTAAACTTATGAAAATAAGTAAACGATGGTTTCCTCATTAATTTTAAAACAGGGTCACTAGTATGTTCTGGCGCCACTTTAAGCCTTCCAGATACATGCTTCGTCATTACCTCTTCTGTATAATCATCTAATTCTTTTGCATCCGCATTTTTATTAAACTCTGGCACAAGCATATCGTGACGAATACCACTACCAATAAAAGACTTTTTTACTTTTGGATGACTATCGACAGCTTGATATAATTTAGTTAACGGTTTATGAGAAGTATCCAAATTACTACAAATAACTGGCGAAATACAAGATGGCGCTACACACTTATCGCATATAGACTGTACTTTGCCTTTCATTTTATACATATTAGCACTTGGTCCGCCAATATCTGATAAGTAACCTTTAAAATCTGGCATATTTGCCACAGTATCGACTTCACGCAATACAGACTCTTGACTACGAGACGCAATAAACTTTCCTTGGTGTGCCGAAATAGTACAGAAACTGCACCCACCAAAACAACCACGGTGTATGTTTATAGAAAACTTAATCATTTCAAACGCAGGAATAGGTCCGCGCTTGTTATACTTGGGATGTGGTAAACGCGTATATGGCAAATCGAAAGAAGCATCAATTTCCTTTTCAGTCATGGTAGGATATGGCGGATTAATCATCAAGGTCTTCTCGCCTACTTTCTGAAAAATGCGACGTGCAGCTAGCTTATTAGACTCCTGTTCAATAGTCTTAAAGTTAGAAGCAAAAGCTTTCTTGTCTTTTAAACACTTTTCATGTGATACAATTTCAACATCTTCCCAATTACTATTCTTAGGTACTTTAGCATCTTTACTTAAAAGTACTGCAGTTTGTTTTATAGTGGTAATACTACTAAAAGGTACACCTTTTTGCAACAAACGTACAACCTCTCTTAAAGGTTGTTCTCCCATCCCATAAACCAACATATCAGCCTCCGAGCTTTCTAGAATAGTAGGCATTAATATATCACTCCAATAGTCATAATGAGTTACACGTCGTAACGACGCTTCAATCCCTCCAATCAAAACAGGAACATCTGGCCATTTTTCTTTTAATATTTTAGAATATATTGTTGTGGCATAATCTGGCCGAAAACCAATATCGCCATTTGGCGTATACGCATCTTTATCTCGTCTCTTTTTATTAGCATTGTAATTGCTAATCATGGGATCCATACAACCTCCAGTCACTCCAAAAAACAATTTTGGAGCACCCAACTTTACAAAATCTTGAAGATTATCATTAACATTAGGCTGTGGCACCACGGCCACACGTAAACCATAACTTTCTAGAATACGACCAATTACCGCAGGACCAAACGATGGATGATCTACATAAGCATCTCCACTAAATAAAATAACGTCTAGTGCTTCCCAACCACGTATCTTCACCTCTTTGTTAGTGGTAGGTAACCAATCTGAAAGTTTTAACTCTTGCATTGCGTTGCAAAAATAGGCAAAATTAACTCTTAAATGGAATTCGCTAAATGAATCATCATTAATGTTAAAATTAGTAAGGCAAATCACTTTTTAACGACACTTTATGTACTGTTAAAAGATTTGCCATGAATTTTAGAGGACTTTTTTTTATTATATACACTTTAGTCTTTACCCAAATCAATGCTCAAACCTGCTGCTCTGGCGGTATTCCTTTATCAAATAATATTGGGTTGTCACAACAAGAAAAAAGCACAATTCAATTAGGTTTAAATTATGATTATAATAATTTGAATACATTAAATTTTGGCACCGAAACTTTAAATGACAATTCCAGATTACGTATTACGCATTCCATTTTGTTAAATGCCAATTACTCTATCACGAATAGGTTTGCAATTGAAGGCTTATTTACTTGGGTAAATCAAAGACGTAAAATCTCACAATTTGGTAATCAAAATTTAGATCAAACTTCAGGTATTGGAGATGCTGTATTATTATTAAAATATAACTTCCCCGAGTTATTAGGAAAAACAAGTAACCTTGCTATCGGTTTAGGAACAAAAGTCCCTTTGGGCTCGTCTACAGAAACGAATAGCCAAGGCATTACATTAAATGCCGATTTACAACCTGGAAGCAATGCCTGGGATATTATTTATTGGACTTCCTTTTCTAAAAACTTTAATTTTAGACCTTCATTAACATTTTCTTCTAGAGCCATTTACAGAAGCACTGGAACTAATAATTCTTATTTTGGAAATAGCACCTATAAATTTGGAAATGAATTTCAAGGATTTATAAGCTTTTCAGATCAATTTACACTTTTTAAAACATTAACCGACCCCAGTATTTCCTTTAAATACAGAAATGCAAACCTTGATAAAATTGATGGTTTCGATTTAGACAATACAGGTGGGGATTGGGTATCTATTATACCTAACTTCTCAATTAATCTAACTCCCAACATAACGTTTTCTACTAAAACAGAAATCCCTATCTATAATAATGTAGACGGTACCCAACTAACACCAACCTATAGAATTACCACTGGGCTTCTATTAAAAATAAGTCCGAAAAATACTTTACAATTAAATTAAATGCTATGAAAAAAAATGTTCTTTACTTATTTGCATGCTACTCTTTATTAATATCTTGTAGTAGTAGCGACATTGACAATGGCACAGCAACTCCTGGTGACAATACAGGACAATGGCTAATACCCATTTCGGAAGTTAAAGATGGAGGGCCTGGAAAAGACGGGATTCCATCAATCGACAATCCTAATTTTACTACTGCCAATGATGCTAATTTTCTTAATGATAATGATCTTGTTGTCGGGGTTGTACAAGGCAACCAAGCAAAGGCTTATCCTCATATTATTTTAGATTGGCATGAAGTAGTTAACGATGAAATAAACAACACATTTATCACCTTAAACTATTGCCCCCTAACAGGAACTGCTTTTGCATGGGAAAGCATGAGTAATGGCACAAAAACCACTTTTGGCGTGTCTGGGTTACTATACAATGCCAACCTTATATTATATGACAGGAATACAGACAGCAATTGGTCTCAATTAGGACTTGAATGTGTTAATGGTCAATTAATTAATAATAAACCTGAATTAGTAGATGTTGTAGAAACAAATTGGAAAACCTGGAAAGCACTCTATCCAGATACCGAAGTTTTAACAACACAAACAGGGTTTTCAAGAACCTATGGTATTTCTCCTTATGGCGATTATTCTACTAATAATAACCGATTCATATTTACGCCTTCAATTACCAACGCGGCATTGCCTAACAAGAAGCGTGTTTATGCTATTATAGATGATGACGAATCTAAAGTTTATCAATTTTCAGACTTTAATAACGGAGGTATTATTAAAGATACTTTTAAGGCCACAAACTACCTAATCGTGGGCAATGAAGATTTAATTTATGGGTTCAAACTCTCAGGCGAACATGAAAATCTAACTTTCGAATACGATTTCAGTGGCTCTGAATCTTTTTTTAAAGATAACGAAGGAAACAAATGGTCTATTTTCGGTAAAGCTATTGAAGGACCACGGGCGGGAGAAACTCTTATAGCTGCAAAATCTGTTGTAAGTTATTGGTTTGCAATTGCAGCATTTTACCCAAACCCAGAAATCTTTTCCAAAGAATAATATTGTGCTTGCCCTAAGTAAAAAGAGTTATTGAGTTTTTTATAGATTCAATAACTCTTTTTATTTATACCATTAATTAGGACTTTAACAGTTAATTTTAAACTATTTTTTAATAACTCTCATAGTTTTAATAGCTGCCCCCGCTTCATTACCAAACAATTTAATTGCATAAACATTAGAGTTCGATACTTTCAAACTAAAGTCACTTAAATCAATACTTTCTTGTTTACCAGTGATTTTTTTTCCGTATAAAGTTCTTCCATAAAGATCCATTATTAAAACTTTCTCGAAGTGATGATTACTTGGTAGTTTAAGACTTAATTGGCTATCAAATGGATTAGGATATGCTTTTATACTAACCGCTCTCTGTTCATCAATAGAATTGGGATTTTCATCAGACAATGTTGAACTTACACTAACTCCAGATTTATTACAAGCATCAATATTCGATGTCCATGTGGTTCCTACTGGCCTTATGTTTGCTTTCCATAAATACCCAGAACCTTCAGTTGGAGCATTGTTTAAGTTAACTGTTACTGCTGCAGTTCCAGTACCAGCATCTACTGTTGCTTTCCCTGTTGACAACCATCCTGAATCCCAAAACTCTACTACAACGTCTCTACTCTGTGTTGCCGTATAAGGTACGCTAAGAACATATGAAGTCGAAGACTCAACAGATTCTGGCAAAAGACCACAGCTTACAGTATCTGCACTAGGCGGTATGTTGACAAATGAAATCGTATTTAAATTAAGCTCGCCGTCAGGGAATTCCAAACGCAATATTTTTCCATTTCCACCAGCCACATAAACATCATTTAAAACAATGGTTTGATAAGTATTTTTGTCTCCTGTATTTGGAAGTGTAAATGTTCCTAACGTTTCACCATCTAGTTTTACAATAATGCGTTTGTTATTTTCTGAAGAAGAAATTCTTGCTTCCATATTATAAGTTCCAGTGGTTACATTTACCGTATATTCTACCCATTCTCCAGCAGTAATCCCCCCCAAAACCTGACCACCATCTCCTGCTTCAATATCTACAGCTTCAGATGTTCTGTATAAACCTCCATTATTAGCAGCATCTGTATCATGATATGCTATACCTTCTCCCCCAGTATCGTAATCTCTTGCATCTATAGTTCCCGGTATCGTACTAGCCACACCTCCATACGGGTTTTGTGCAATAATCCCTCCATCATATTTTTCAACTTGTAAAATTAAAGATGATACATGTCCTCCCGTATCGGGAAAAGTAACAGACACGGTATTATTTGCTTGAATTAGATTCATAGGAACTGGAATTTCTATGGTTCCAAAGAAATCGCTTCTATTTGCCTGATCGTAGCCCTTCCAATTATTTGGAACAGTTACGTAAGTACCATTTACATTTACCACAGGTGCTTTTGATACATTGTGTTTTCTTCCCAAAGACATTCTTAAAGTTGCCTTACCCGTACCCGTAGCGACACCATTAAACGAAAATACGATGGCAGACCCACTGATAATAGGTTGCAGATATGTTGAGGCATAGTATTTTGTACTACGAATTGCATCATCGAAAGTAATAGTATTTGAAAACGTATACTCTAACGTTACGGTTTCCCCTCCTATTAAAGTAATGCTAGAAGGTGCATTTGTGCTCAATGTATTCGTAAAAACTGGTTCGGCATTATCATAAACTTTTAATGTTTTTATTCTCACATTTTGAAACCCTGAAAAGACATCTGCAAAATTTAAATTTACTGTTTGCGACGATGTATCTAAATTATTTAAGGCCACATACATTTTCGTTCCATTTACAAACGCTTGTACTTGGATGTCTGGATGATCTGAATTTACAGCAACACGTTTTCCTTGGAACTCTTTCCATAGATCATAAAAATATATTTTAGGTGTATAGACCCAGCCTTCTGGATTGGGCTCACCTAAATTGGTTGGTCTTAAGAGCACAGCACCGTAAGGCTGATAATTATTTGCTGCTGTTAAATGCCATAAGGCCTTAGCTGTCGCAAATGGTATGGAAATTACCATTTTATCTTCTCTTTCTAATAAATTGAATAAAATATTGTTGAAAGATTTTACTGTTTGTGCGCTTTCTATATCCGAATAATTCGGTCCGTACCCACTAGCAATACCTCCATATTCAGAAATAGCATGATCTTTAACAAAGCCAAATTTTATATGGCTATAGGCCTCTATTAAATCTAATATGGCTTCAGAATTACTTCCCGATCTATAAGTATCCTGTCCTGTGACATTGATCCCATCGTATAAATGGGTTGAAAATGCATCCATATTTGCACCAGCCCTATCCATAAACATTTTCATTCTGCCATTCCAATGCCCAAAATCCCATAACTCCATAGATGGCCATGCACTTGCATAACCAATAATTTTCATTTTAGCTAAGTCTGGTTCTGCATGTATCTTTTCCCCTATTTCATTAAACCAATCTGCCATACGAATACGCATTAAATTAGCATCAGGCTGTTGTGCTGCAAATACCGCATCATCAGAGTGTACAAAAGGTTCATTCATAAGTTCAAAAAACTCTGGTCGTCCCGCATCATCCACAAAATCCTTCCAATATTCTACAGCCCAATTAGCTGCAGCTTCCATGTCCAGATCATAACGAATAACATTATTTGGGTGTTCTGTAGAAATAAAACGAGATACATTTCTAATACCATTAGTCCCAGACCGATATGCAGGATAACTACCAACCGTTCCCGTTTGATTTTTGGCATAAGAATAAGGTCCCCAGAAACCTCGACCTCTGCTCACATTATAATCTGCATAAAATGTGTTCATTTCAGCATCAGACGTCGCATTGGAATGAATTGTAAAATACCTGGCTCTATCCAAGTCTGAAACCTCCCCTAAATAGCGCTGAACACTTTGGTCGATGGTCACTGTTTGAGAAAATATTAGCACTGGAATCATTAGAGCCAACATTAGTAAAGAATTCTTGATTTTTAAATTTTGCATAATAAAAAAATTTAGTAATGATGATGATTTTTTTATTTCATAATGCTTTATCATATATACAGGGCTATACGCTAATAACATGTTAAGAAATGGCATATAAATGTATATCCTTTTTTCACTTTAATTAGCAACATATCTCTTTATAAGCAGCTCATATGTTTAAAAAAACAACTAATCATGTTAAAATCAATTGATCAGTTTTTAATACCTCTAATTGATCAGCGTTAAGAAGACCTGTAGAACTTTAATACAGATAGAAGTTATAATTCTAAAACAGTTAAATCTATTTTTTAAACAACAAGTTTCTTAAAATTAAAGCTATTATTACCTAATGATATAAAGCAGATTGCAGGTAATTATAGAACCCTCTATTATTTAAAGAAATAATCTCGTTTCTCTCTTTGGTAATCAAATATATAATCGTAAATTTGCAAACTCTTTTTGAGAGAGGAATGTTTAATAAATAAAAATAATTAGTGTGGATACATTAAGCTACAAAACGATTTCGGCCAACAAAGCGACTGTAAATAAGCAGTGGGTTTTAGTTGATGCTGAAGGTCAAGCACTTGGTCGTCTCGCTTCTAAAGTTGCAAAACTTTTAAGAGGTAAGCACAAGCCAAACTTCACACCTCACGTTGATTGCGGCGATAACGTTATTGTTATCAATGCAGAAAAAATCAGCTTATCTGGAAACAAATGGAACGAAAAAACGTACATTCGTCACACAGGTTACCCAGGAGGACAAAGAAGTTTAACTGCTACAGAATTGTATGGAAAAGATCCTGCAAGAGTAGTAGAAAAATCAATTAAAGGAATGCTGCCTAAAAATAAATTAGGTGCAAATTTATTCCGTAATTTAACTGTTGTTGTTGGTTCAGCTCATACTCATGAGGCTCAAAAACCTAAAACAATTAACTTAAACGAATTCAAATAATGGAAGTAATTCACAAAATTGGTCGTAGAAAAACGGCTGTTGCTCGTGTGTATGTTGCCCCAGGAAAAGGGAACATCACGATTAATAAAAAAGACATAACGTCTTACTTTACTACTGCAACATTACAGTACAAAGTAAAACAACCTTTAGTTATGACTAACAATGATAGCAACTTTGATATTACAGTAAATGTATTTGGAGGAGGTATTACAGGTCAAGCAGAAGCTGTTCGTTTAGCAATATCTCGCGCTATGTGCGAAGTTGATGCTGAAAACAGATTAACTTTAAAACCAGAAGGTTTATTAACTAGAGATCCAAGAATGGTGGAGCGTAAAAAATTCGGACAGAAAAAAGCGCGTAAGAAATTCCAGTTCTCTAAACGTTAAAATCCTCAACTCGATTGGGGATCTGTTTATCGGTTATCTCAATCTTGTTGAAATTTAAAAAATTAAAAGATCCTGAAACAAGTTCAGGATAAAAAAACTAGTTATTGTTGTCCTAGTCCCAAAAGACAGGATTTAGTTTAGCATCTAAATGATTAAGGCGATTTAAAATGACCACTTAATCATTGCTAATTCAACAGAACGTAAACTATTACAAAATGGCAGTAGAAGTAAAAGAATTACTTGAAGCAGGTGTACACTTCGGTCACCTTACACGTAAATGGGATCCAAATATGGCTCCTTACGTATATATGGAGCGCAACGGCATCCATATTATCAACCTTTATAAAACAGCGGCTAAAATTGATGAAGCAGGTGCTGCATTAAGCAAAATTGCTAATTCAGGTCGTAAAATTTTATTCGTTGCAACTAAAAAGCAAGCTAAAGATATCGTAGCAGAAAAAGCGGGTTCTATTAACATGCCTTACATCACAGAAAGATGGCCAGGTGGTATGTTAACAAACTTTGTTACTATTAGAAAAGCCGTTAAAAAAATGGCTTCTATTGATAGAATGAAGAAAGATGGTACATTTATGACGCTTTCTAAGAAAGAGCGTTTGCAAGTAGATCGTTTAAGAGCTAAGTTAGAAAAAAACTTAGGTTCTATTAGCGATATGACTCGTTTACCAGGTGCTTTATTTGTTGTAGATATTAAGCGTGAGCATATTGCGATTAAAGAAGCTCAAAAATTAAACATTCCTATTTTTGCAATGGTGGATACCAACTCAGACCCACGTCAAGTTGACTATGTAATCCCTGCAAATGATGATGCTTCTAAATCAATTGATAAAATTTTGACTCACGTCGCAGCTTCTATCTCTAATGGTTTAGCCGAGCGTAAAGCAGAAAAAGAGGCAGCAGCATCTGCATCTGAAGCTCCAAAAGCTCCAAAAGCTAAGGCTAAAGCTGCTCCAGCTAAAACAGTTGCAGCCGAAGAAGAAGAATAAATTAACAATTACACAATACAAATAAGTCGTTTAATTCTTTTCTTAGCTGAAATTATTTGAACGACTTTTTTAAATTAAATAAGATATGGAATCTACAGTAAAAATTACAGCAGCAGAAGTAAACAAGCTAAGACAAGCAACTGGTGCTGGTATGATGGATTGCAAAAAAGCTTTAGTTGAAGCTCAAGGCGATTTTGACAAAGCCATTGAAGTATTACGTAAAAAAGGACAAAAAGTAGCAGAAAAAAGAGCAGACAGAGACTCTTCTGAAGGGGCTGCTGTTGCAAAAATAAATGCAGACCAAACTCAAGGAGTCGCTATCGTATTAGGTTGTGAAACTGATTTCGTAGGTAAAAACGAAAACTTTTTAGCTTTAGCAAATGACTTAGCTGAAATCGCTTTGAACTACAACACTAAAGAAGAATTTTTAGCAGCCGATTTTGGAGGCATGTCTGTTGCAGATAAATTAACAGAACAAACTGGTGTTATTGGTGAAAAACTAGATATCACTGCTTTTGAAAAATTAGAAGCTTCTTTTGTTGGTGCTTATGTACACATCAATAAAATTGCTGCATTAGTGGGTTTATCTTCTAAAGTAGACAATGCTGAAACATTGGTTAAAGATGTTGCTATGCAAGTAGCTTCTATGGGAGCAACTACATTGTCTTATAAAGATTTCGATCCTGCTTTTGTTGCTTCAGAGACTGAAGCTAGAATTGCTGTTATTGAAAAAGATAATATCGAATTAGGTCGTTTAGGTAAAACACTTAAAAATGTACCTCAGTTTATCTCTATGGCACAATTAACTCCTGAAGTATTAGCTAACGCTGAAGAAGCTGCTAAAGCAGAATTAAAAGCTGAAGGCAAGCCAGAACAAATCTGGGACAGAATTTTACCAGGAAAAATGGAGCGTTTTATTTCTGATAACACAACATTAGATCAAGAACAATGTTTATTAGATCAAAACTTCATTAAAGATGAAAAAATAAATGTTGCGAAGTATGTAACATCTTATGGTGATGTTGAAATTACAGGTTTCAAACGTGCTTCTGTAGGGTAATTAATTTCTGCAAAAAGCAAAGTCTTAACAATATAAACCACTAATCTATTAGGTTGGTGGTTTTTTTATACAAAAAATCCGTTTCAGCAAATTAAGATATTGTTTATATTTGCTAAACTTTCAAAAGTAAAAATGAAATGAGCTATACTAACATAGTCGATATGATTCGAAATGTTAAATTAGTGAATGACATCTGACCTATAAAAAAGCAATAGAAATTAACAGATGAAATACAAACGTATACTCCTAAAATTATCTGGAGAAGCACTAATGGGAGACCGCCAATACGGTATTGACCCAGAACGATTAGCAGAATATGCAAAAGATATAAAAACTATTACGGATAAGGGTGTAGAAGTTGCCATAGTTATTGGAGGCGGAAACATTTTTAGAGGAGTTGCAGGTGCCAGTAAAGGTATGGATCGTGTACAAGGCGATCATATGGGGATGCTAGCAACTGTTATAAATGGCTTGGCTTTACAAGGTGCATTAGAAGACGCTGGCATACCAACACGTTTACAAACAGCGATACAAATTAACGAAGTAGCTGAGCCTTTTATTAGACGAAAAGCCATGCGCCATTTAGAAAAAGGACGTGTTGTTATTTTTGGTGGAGGTACAGGAAATCCTTATTTCACGACAGATTCTGCAGCTGTTTTAAGAGCCATAGAGGTTGAAGCAGATGTTATATTAAAAGGCACCCGCGTTGATGGTATTTATAATACAGACCCTGAAAAAGATGACAATGCCATTAAATTTAATTTTATATCTTTTGACGATGTTTTAAGCAAAGGATTAAAAGTTATGGACACCACAGCATTTACGTTAAGTCAAGAAAATGAATTACCTATCATTGTTTTCGATATGAATAAAAAAGGTAATTTATTAAAAGTAGTTTCTGGCGAGAAAATTGGCACAGAAGTTAACTTATAAAATTGGTATAATTAAATCTGTCAGTTCCTTATAGTAATTGGGTATAGCCGAAGTGACCATAAGGAAATCTAACAACAGCGTTTATAAAAGAACAAGATTGTTAGTTTGGCGTAATATTTGAAATAAGTATATTCGTATTTGGTATTTAAACCAATACATTAAAATGCAAATGACTCTGTACAAGTTATTTCGATGAATATGTGCAGATAACTATTTATATTGACCTAAAAGTTTGATACAATGAACGAAGACGTACAATTTATACTGGATTCATCAAAAGAAGCTATGGATAATGCCATAAAGCATCTAGAAAAACAATTTATTAATATTAGGGCAGGAAAAGCAAGTCCAGCGATGCTTGGCAGTGTCATGGTAGACTATTACGGATCACAAACACCGTTAAGTCAAGTTGCCAATGTAAATACGCCAGATGGAAGGACCATTACCGTACAACCATGGGAAAAAAGCATGCTACAAGAAATTGAACGCGGTATAGCCTACGCCAATCTTGGTTTTAATCCAATGAACAATGGTGAAACCATCATTATTAATGTACCACCATTAACAGAGGAGCGTAGACGTAATTTAGCAAAACAAGCTAAAGCTGAAGCTGAAGACGCAAAGGTTAGTATAAGAACTGCTCGTAAGGATGCTAACAACGAGATTAAAAAATTAGAAGACTTATCGGAGGACTTAGTTAAAAATGCCGAAATCGATATACAACAAATGACTGATGACTACGTTAAAAAGGTTGATGCTCTTTTCGATATAAAAGAAAAGGAAATTATGACCGTATAATTAAAAGCGACATTTTAGTCGCTTTTTTAGTAAACCTTTTAGCTTCTCTCACAACCTTAAATGACAAGATGTTCTTCCCTTATAATTTGTTTTATTTGTGCTGCATTTTCATATGCTCAAAAGTCATCGGAAACTATCCTGGAGCCCTCTCAAGATTCCATAAAAAAAATTGAATTTATAAAACACTTGGGAAATGGGTACTTACCCACAAAATATTTTAATTTCGATTTAAGGTATTTAATTAAATACAATCAATATGAAGCCATAAGAACAGGTTTGGGAGGTATTACCAATGACCAATTTTCAGAAAAATATCGTGTTAATGGTTATGGGGTATATGGTTTTAGAGATCATACTTTTAAATATAGTATTGGTGGTGGTTTTAGAATAGCAGAAAAAACGAATACCTGGGTAAATCTTTCTTATACCGATGATTTACGAGAAACTGGAAGCACTAAATTTTTAACAGATGGCCGGTTCTTTCAGTTTTTTGAACCTCGCTTACTAAACATAGATTTATTTCACAAACTTATAATCAAATCTCTAAATTTAGAACATCAGCCAAACCCTAAACTATTTACTGAAGCCGAATTCGCTATTAGCAATGTAAACCCCACTTACAACTATGGGTATGTATTAGACAACAACATTGTTAACTCATTTCATTTAAGCACAGCTAAACTATCCATACAATGGAACCCATTTAGTAAGTTTGAAATGTCGGAGAATAAATTAAAGGAAACCAAAAAAGGCTACCCCCAGTTTTCTCTTCAATACACTAAAAGTTTTAAAGATGTTTTTAAAAGTGATTTTAACTTCTCAAAATTAGATTTTAGAACTGTTTATAAAATTGGGGATGAAAATCATGGCCTTTCAGAGATAACCTTAGTCTCTGGAATAACAAATGGCAATACCCCATTAACTCATTTATACCATGCCTACCCTAATAATATTAACAAAGCAACTATCATGCAGCGCTTTTCGGTAGCTGGATTAAATAGTTTTGAAACCATGTATTTTAATGAGTTTTTTTCAGATAAATTCACTACCATACAGTTTAAACACTATTTGAAACCTTTCAATGTTTCCGAACACTATAAGCCTCAAATTGTATTAATAACTCGATATGCTCTAGGCGATATGGAGCAACCCGAATTACATCAAAATGTAACTTTTGGATCTTTAAGAAAGGGATACACAGAATCTGGATTTGAATTTAACAAATTGCTCTTTGGCTTTGGTTTAAGCTTTACATACCGCTATGGGGCCTATCACTTGCCAGAATTTAGTAATAATGTTGCTTTTAAGTTTACATTTAACGTCACTTTATAAGGTATTACACTCCTTTTTTCTACCTTTGCGCTTCGTTTTATATCAGGCATGTTTAAATTATTTAGCAAAGATTTTTGGGACATTATTGCAAGATTGATTTTACGCAATAAAATCTCAATACTCATAGGTATTATATTGGTCACTTTATTTTTTAGTTCAAAGTGGGACAATATGCGTTTTACTTATACCGAAGCTAATTTATTGCCAGACGAACATGAGGTAAACATAACTTACAATAACTTCTTAAAAACCTTTGGAGAAGAAGGTAATCTTATTGTACTTGGAGTTAAAGACAGTACATTTTTTACGGTTGAAAAGTTAAATGCCTGGAATAAACTTTCAGAAGACTTTAAAAAGTATAATGAAGTCGAAACTGTTGTTTCTATTAAAGATCTTCAAAAGCTTATAAAAGATACTGAAAATGAAAAATTTAATTTAGAACCTTTTATAAAAGATTCCATTTCTTCTATTGCTCAAGTTGAAAAACTTCAGGAGGAACTCTTTGAAAAATATCCTTTTTACGATAATTTTTTATTCAATAATGAAACCAAAACGGTTCGAACAGCTCTTTATTTAAAAAAGGATATTGTAAACACTTCTGCCAGAAAAGATTTTGTAGTCAATATTTTAATTCCACATATAGATCGTTTCGAGGAAGCAAATAATTTAGATGTTAGAATATCGGGGATGCCTTATATTAGGACTTTAAATTCACAAAACATTGTTGATGAAATTAGTTTATTTATAGGAGCTGCATTATTGGTAACCTCCCTTATTTTCTTTCTCTTTTTCAGATCGTTCAGAGCCACCATAATTTCACTAATTGTAGTATGTATAGGGGTTATGTGGACCTTAGGTATTCTTGGTTTATTAAACTATGAAATAACCGTTTTAACAGCACTTATCCCACCGTTAATTATTGTTATTGGAATCCCTAACTGCATCTTTTTAATTAATAAATATCAGCACGAAGTAAAATTACATGGCAATAAAGTTAAATCATTGCAAAGGGTTATTACTAAAATTGGTAATGCCACTTTAATGACCAATGTCACTACTGCTTCGGGGTTTGCCACCTTTATTTTAACAGAAAGCAAACTACTAAAAGAATTTGGTATTGTAGCCTCGTTAAGCATTCTGGCAATTTTCATTCTGTGCTTACTTATTATTCCAATTATTTACACCTTTTTACCTTATCCAAAAGAGAGGCACTTAGAGCACTTAAACAAACGATGGATAGGTGGTTTTGTAAATTGGATGGAACACATGGTACGGCAAAAACGTATCACTATTTATGCCTCTTCTGTCGTTTTACTTATTATAAGTATGATTGGTATTAACCAAATAAAAATTTCTGGTAGTTTAATAGAAGACATGCCTAAAAAAACAGAGTTTTTTAGTGACATTCGTTTTTTTGAACAAGAGTTTAACGGCATTATGCCTTTAGAAATTATGATTGATACCAAGCGCAAAAAAGGTGTTATGAAACTTTCTACCTTAAAGCGTATGGATCAATTAGAGGACTTAATTATTGAAACTCCAGAATTGTCCAAACCAATCTCTGTAGTTGGCTTGGTTAAGTACTCAAAACAAGCTTATTATAATGGCAATACCAAGTTTTACCAGTTGCCAACATCACAAGAAAACAGTTTTATTTTATCGTATGCTAAAAACTCGTCTTCTGATGTAGATTTACTTAAAAACTTTGTTGATTCTACAGGGCAATATGCTCGTATAACAACATTCATGAAAGATGTTGGAACTGATAAAATGGAACGCATTGAAGAAAATCTTCAAACTAAGATAGATAAGCTCTTTCCAAAGGAAAGATATGATGTTACCATGACAGGCAAAGCCCTGGTCTTTCAAAAAGGCACCAAATATCTTGTTAAAAATTTAGCCATATCATTGTCGCTTGCTATCTTTTTAATCTCGCTATTCATGGCATATATGTTTAGGTCTGGAAGAATGATTATTGTATCGTTAATTCCAAACCTGCTACCATTGTTAGTAACAGCGGGATTAATGGGTTATTTAGGTGTTCCTATAAAACCTTCAACCATATTAGTTTTTAGTATTGCTTTTGGTATTTCTGTAGATGATACCATTCACTTTCTAGCTAAGTACCGTCAAGAACTTCAAGCCAACCATTGGAAAATCAAAATTTCTGTTTATGGTGCTTTACGAGAAACAGGTGTAAGTATGTTCTATACATCCATCGTGCTATTCTTTGGATTTTCGGTATTTACCATTTCAAGTTTTGGTGGTACGGTAGCATTAGGTGCCTTAGTATCTGCTACCCTATTATTTGCTATGCTTTCAAACTTGCTTTTACTACCCTCTTTATTGTTATCATTAGAACGTAGCATCGCCAATAAAGAAGTTCTTAGAGAGCCTGCCATTAATATTATTCCAGAAGAGGACGAGGAGGAATAAATTCCAACAAAACAGGTTTCGTTTTTTAAAATTTGATGCTCGAAAGCCAATTGGCTTTTTTATCTTTACATTTTAAATTTTAACACATATGAAGTCACGGACTGTTTCAGAATTATTATCTCAGGATATTGTTTTTCCAGAAGTAGAAATTAAAGGTTGGGTTAGAACTTTTAGGGCAAACCGTTTTATTGCTTTAAATGATGGTTCTACGCTAAGTAATATTCAATGTGTTGTAGATTTTGAAAAATTCGACGAAGCCCTTTTAAAGCGTATTACTACTGGAGCAGCTGTATATATTAAAGGAGAATTAGTTGAAAGTCAAGGAAAAGGACAAAAGGTCGAAATACAAGTAAACCAATTAGATATTTTAGGAGATTCAGACCCTGAAAGCTATCCTATTCAGCCTAAAAAACATTCGTTTGAGTTTTTACGAGAAAATGCCCATTTGCGTACCCGCACCAACACATTTAGTGCCGTTATGCGTTTACGTTCAGCATTGTCGTTTGCCATTCATAAGTATTTTAATAAAAATGGCTTTTACTACATGCATGCGCCTATTATAACAGGAAGTGATGCCGAAGGTGCTGGAGAAATGTTTAAAGTTTCTAATCTAGATGCAAAAAACCCTCCACTAAATGATGAAGGCAATATAGATTACTCGAAAGATTTCTTTGGAAAAGAAACCAATTTAACCGTTTCTGGTCAGCTTGAAGCCGAGACTTATGCTATGTCTTTAGGCAAAGTATATACATTTGGACCTACTTTTAGAGCAGAAAATTCAAATACATCACGTCACCTAGCGGAATTCTGGATGATTGAGCCCGAAGTCGCTTTTATGGATCTGGCTGGCAATATGGATTTGGCTGAAGATTTTATGAAATCTGTTATAAAATACATTTTAGATAATAATCGTGAAGATTTAGAGTTTCTAGATAAGCGTTTACAAGATGAGGACAAAACAAAGCCTCAAGCCGAAAGAAACGACATGGCTTTAATTGAAAAACTGAATTTTGTAACAGATAATCATTTTAAGCGTGTTAGTTATACAGAGGCTATTGATATTTTACGCAATAGCAAACCCAATAAGAAAAAGAAATTTAAATATTTAATTAACGAATGGGGAACAGATTTACAGAGTGAACATGAGCGTTTTCTTGTAGAAAAACACTTTAAATGCCCTGTGATACTATTTGATTACCCAGCCAATATAAAAGCGTTTTATATGCGTTTAAACGACGATGGTAAAACGGTGCGTGCCATGGATATTTTATTCCCAGGTATAGGCGAAATTGTTGGTGGTGCACAACGCGAAGAGCGATTAGATATTTTAAAACAAAGAATGGCAGCCATAAACATTCCAGAAGAAGACCTTTGGTGGTATTTAGATTTACGAAAATATGGCACGGCAGTTCACTCTGGTTTTGGATTAGGTTTTGAGCGCTTGGTTATGTTTGCAACAGGGATGAGTAATATTAGAGATGTTATTCCTTTTCCAAGAACACCACAAAATGCAGAATTTTAAAAACAATAGTTATTTGGCTATTTACAGGTAAAAGTTTTTTTTTACTTTTATCTTAAACCAAATCAGAATATGCTAAAGCAATATTTACAATTTAAATTATCCCAAAAATTATCACCGCAGCAAATTCAATTAATGAAATTGATACAGTTGCCTACGCAAGCTTTCGAACAACGTTTAAAACAAGAATTGGAAGAAAACCCAGCTCTTGAAGGAGGAAAAGCTGATAATGATGGTGAATACGATTCTGAGTTTGATAATGCAGAAGATTTTAATGACAGCGAATCTATAAATGCAGATGATATTAATGTTGATGAATATTTGAGTGATGATGAAATCCCCGATTACCGTACTCAGGCAAATAATTACAGCAACGATGATGAAGACAGAACCATGCCCTACGCCGCGGGAACCTCTTTCACGCAACATTTAATCAATCAATTAAACACCTATCGTCTTGATGATGAAGAACGTGAAATTGCAGAGTTTTTAGTAGGTAGCGTTGATGAAAGCGGTTACATACGAAGAGAGCTGAGTGACATTATGGACGATTTGGCTTTTACGCAAAACGTTTATACTACTGAAGAAAAGATTGAAGACGTTCTAAAAATTGTACACCAATTAGATCCTGCAGGTGTTGGAGCCAGAAGCCTTCAAGAATGTTTAAGCATCCAACTGCATAGAAGAGAAAAAACACAACCATGTGAGTTAGCAATTAATATTATTGATAATGCCTTCGATCAGTTTACAAAAAAGCACTACAAAAAGTTAATTCAAAAATTTGACATATCCGAGGCACAGCTAAAAGAAGCCATTTCAGAAATTGAACATTTAAATCCAAAGCCAGGAGGCTCCTATGCCGGAAATAACAGAATTGTTGAACATGTCGTTCCAGATTTTGCTATTAAAATTGTAGATGGGGAATTAGAGCTAACACTTAATGGAAGAAATGCACCAGAATTACACGTATCTAGAGAGTACAATAACATGCTCAAAGGATATAAGGACACTAAAGATAAATCTAAGTCGCAAAAAGATGCCGTTATTTTCATTAAACAAAAGCTAGATGCTGCAAAATGGTTTATTGAGGCTATAAAACAACGTCAACAAACTTTATTTGTTACCATGAGTGCTATTATGCATTATCAAAAAGACTATTTTTTAACAGGTGACGAGCGTAACTTAAAGCCAATGATTCTTAAAGATGTTGCCGACGAAATTTCTATGGATGTTTCAACAGTGTCAAGAGTAGCAAATAGTAAGTACGTCGACACCCCTTACGGCACAAAACTAATTAAAGAGTTTTTCTCTGAATCCATGAAAAATGATCAGGGAGAAGATGTCTCTACTAGAGAAATAAAAAAAATATTAGAGACGGTCATAGAAGAAGAAAACAAAAAGAAACCTCTAACCGATGAAACTTTAGCAACTATTTTAAAAGAAAAAGGGTATCCTATTGCCCGTCGTACTGTTGCAAAATATAGAGAGCAATTAGATATTCCTGTTGCCCGATTACGTAAAAAAATATAATGGATAAAATACTTAGAAGTATCTCATATATTTTTCATCCATTATTTATGCCTTTACTGGGTGTCCTTTTCTATTTTGATAACTCGCCGCGGTTTATTCCTAAAGAAATAGTAAAAGCAAAGTTAGTATCCCTTTTTATACTAACCGTTATTTTACCTATTCTCCTTTATTTTTTATTAAAAACATTGGGCAAAGTAAAATCAATTTATCTAAAAACAACAAAAGAGCGTATTGTTCCTCTAATACTAAATTGTTTCGTAATTATAATCGTGTTACAACGTATTATAACACCTTCTCAAATTATAGAGCTTTATTTTTTCTTTGTTGGCATACTAATCTCTACCATGGCTTGCTTAATGTTAGCCTTTTTTAAATTTAAAGCTAGCATACATATGATCGCTATTTCTGGATTATTTATGTTTTTTGTTATTCTAAGCATACATTTTAGTATAAATATTAATAATACACTAGCTTTTGTGGTGATTATAATGGGTGCTATTGCTACATCCAGACTACACTTAAATGCACATACTTATAAAGAACTTATTATGGGGGGTTTTGTTGGAATGCTTCCTCAGTTAATTTTAGTACCTTATTGGTTATAAAATATAAAACATCAATCCTACTTTTATGGCATTCATATCAATTTGATTACCATTTAAACTAGCATCGCCAGAAAAAATAGGATTTAAGGCGTAATACAAAAATAAATTCCAAGTATTATAACCTGCACTGAGTGTTAAACCGTATTGAAAGTTATTAAAATCTTCAATATTAGTATGCCTCAGCTTACCTAAATCACCTCTATACTTAGTCGTGTGGGCAAATACATAACCTAATTTAAACCCAGTATATATACGCCAAAAATTATAATCTGTTGCTGTAGATGTTCGCCACCTAAACTCAATGGGAAGTTCTATTAAATGACTAGAAAACTTGTTTTTAGCATATGTACTACTATTATCCAAAACAGTATAAGTGGTGTTACCCATAACATCTTTATTTATGAGTAAATTTTGATTAAACGAATTGGCAGAATATCCAAGTCCTATACCTATGGCTATATTTCTATTTTTATTAATAGGCATATCTTTAATAAACCCAAGATGAAACCCTAAAGAAAAACCACTTTGAGAAACATCTGTTGGTCTTTTGCCCAGTAAGTTATAAGTTATACCTGCATAAAACTGATCTTCCTTGTAGAGCGAATCAATGACTTGCTCATTAACCTCTTGAGCAAAACAGTAAGTAAAGCTACTTGTTAAAAAAAATAGGACAATAAATAAATATTTCATTAATAATTCTGTTATTCTACTTAGGTACAATTATAACTAAAATTGTATAGGTTTTAAAAATAAAAAGGCGTTTTGATAAATCAAAACGCCTTTTATATAAAATTATTAAGAGTATAAAACTATTCTCTTCCTAGTACAGAACCTTTTTTAGTAGTGTAGTTAATTTTAAGCGCATTTACTTTTCTTAACTCTTGCTTAATATCTCCAATTAAGCCCATATTAGCATCACTATCTACTTTCAAAGCCGTTGTTAAAAATGGAATTAACTCTTCACGTTTTGAAGCTCTCTCTGCAGCTATAAAAGCAGCTACATCTTTTACACTAGCAAAATCGTCGTTAAGTTGTATTCTAGCCTCTTTACCATACTGTGTATAATTAGCACTTGGTTTACCAGCATAGATATACATAACTAAATCTTTTTTATCTAGTTTTTCTACTTGATCTGCAAACGGTAAATTATTTTCAATTTTCAAGGTGTTTTGCCTCATTACTGTAGCCACCATAAAGAAGAATAATAACATAAATACAATATCTGGTAAAGATGCTGTATTAACCGCTGGCATGTCACCGCCTTTTTTCTTTTTAAATTTAGACATATTTATAGAATGTTAAATTATTGTACTTCTGAAAGCTTTTGCGGATAATCAACTTTTATTTGATCTATCTTAGCTTTTAAGTTTTCCTTATTCCCTGGCCAGTTTACATCTTTATAATCTGCTTGCATTTCTGCAAAAGACTTTCCATAAAGGGCTTGCGCTCTAGTGTCCCTTAATTCATTATAAGCTGCTACTAATTCATTTTGAACAGCTATATAAGTCTTATAAGTTGTTTCACGCTCATTCTTTAAAGATATAATTGCTTTATCTGGATTATCAGAAGATGACCCATCTTTCTTCCCTTGACAGTAGTCACAAGACCCATCGCCGCCGTTATCTAAAAACTCAACAGCTGCTGCCCTTAAATCTTCAAGTTCCATTAACTCATCTTCTACAAGCAACTGATCTTTACCATTTAATAATACAGTAAAAATATTTCTTTGTTTGATAACAACATCTTCTTCAGATTCTTCCATTGGAGGAAGTTTTCTGTTAATTCCAGAATCTGTTTCAATAGTCGTTGTTACTAAGAAAAATATTAATAGTAAGAATGCGATGTCGGCCATGGAGCCTGCATTTACTTCTGGTGCTGCTCTTTTTGCCATAATTTATTTTATTTATTAAATATTTTTTTTACTCCAGAGTATGCCATTGATGCAATAGCTAAAAAGGCTAATACATAAAATGCATATAATCCAGCGCCTACTTTTTTAGATGTCGATTCAGTAACATCTAGCCCCTTATCTGTAAAAGGTTTTAGATCTAAATCTGTACCCGAGGATATGGAATAAGAAATAAGAATAATGGCTAAAAAAGCACCAACAGTCATTAAAGTCTTTTTAATATTTCCTGCAAATAGTCCTTTTAACACAAATAATAAAACCATTACCAATATTAGCCCAAGTACAATATATGCAATGTATAGCATATTTCCGCTCATACTCAAAGCACTTTCTTCATCTCCTGCTATAATCATTAGCGCAAAAATCGCGCCAATAATAGCAAGAGCAAAAGCTATTATTTTTAAAATTTTATGTGATTTCATAATTTTTTATATTTAATTATTACTTTTTATTTCTAATTAATAGATCCATTAACGTAATAGAAGCATCTTCCATATCGTTAACAATGCTATCAATTTTAGCAATAATATAATTGTAAAAAATTTGAAGTATAATAGCGACTATCAAACCGAATACAGTTGTTAAAAGTGCTACTTTAATACCACCAGCAACAAGAGATGGTTGCATATCTCCAGCAGCTTCAATTTTATCGAATGCTTGAATCATACCTATTACCGTACCCATGAAACCAAGCATTGGTGCCAAAGCGATAAATAATGAAATCCAAGATACGTTTTTCTCTAATTGACCCATTTGAACACCTCCGTAAGCAACAACAGCTTTTTCTGCAGCTTCAATACCTTCATCTGTTCTATCTAATCCTTGATAATAAATAGACGCAATAGGCCCTTTTGTATTTCTACATACTTCTTTTGCAGCTTCAACACCTCCAGAAGACAAGGCATCTTCTACGTTTTGTGTTAATTTCTTTGTGTTTGTTGTTGAAAGGTTTAAAAAGATAATTCTTTCTATAGCAATTGCTAATCCAAGAATTAAACATAATAATACAATCCCCATAAAACCAGCTCCACCTTCAATAAAACGTTTTTTCAATTCTTGATGAAATCCAAGAGGCTCATCCGCTGTGGCTGCAGCCTCAGTTTCTTCTTGAATAGTATTAACAGTAGTAGTTGTTACAGCTGTATTTGTGTTTGCAATTGTTGTTGCGTTAGTAGTTCCAAATGCCACCATTCCTGTTATGGCAAGGATAGAAAATAATCTTTTCATGTTCTAGATCTTAAATATATTAGTTAAAGTGTTAAAGATATTAAAAAAAAAGCAATTAAAAATAAAATAACAGCAGAGAGGAAGGGATTCGAACCCTCGATACGCTTTTGACGTATACACACTTTCCAGGCGTGCGCCTTCGACCACTCGGCCACCTCTCTGTAATTTTTTATTGCATTTTAATTACAGGGGCTCAAATAACAAAAAAATCTTTGAACGTTAAAATTTTCAGAGTTAATTTTTAAGACATCTCCCCTCTTAAAGGTGATTCATAGATGGTTTTGAGGCTGTTACCTGTAATATTTTGCCCTAATAGATACATTAATTTACTTATTGCTGCCTCTGTTGTGATATCTTTTCCCGAAATTACACCTATATTTTTTAGCTCGTTACTTGTTTCATAGTGTCCCATCATAACACTACCACCAGAACATTGGGTAATATTTATTATATGCATGCCTCTTAAAATACTTTCTTTTAGCATATCAAGGAACCACTTTTCGGTAGTACAATTTCCAGCACCATAGGTTTCAATTATAACAGCTTTTAAGTCTGGAGTATTAAAAACACTTTGCAACACGTTTTCTGTAATACCTGGAAAAAGCTTTACTAGTGCAATATTATCATCTAATTGTTTATAAAGCTTTAAAGCTTTATCTAAATTGGGCTTAAATAAATATTCTTCATTAACTTTTAAATGAACACCAGACTCTGCCAAATCGGGGTAGTTTAAAGACGCGAAAGCCTCAAAATGTTCAGCATTTATTTTTGTAGTTCTATTTGCTCTGTAAAGTTTATATTCAAAATACAAACACACTTCCTTAATTAATGGCTTTCCCCCACTTTTTAATGAAGCAACTTGTATAGATGTAATTAGGTTCTCTTTGGCGTCGGTTCTTAAATCACCAATTGGTAATTGAGACCCTGTAAATATAACTGGTTTTGCTAAATTTTCCAGCATGAAACTTAACGCAGAAGCTGTATAGCTCATGGTATCGCTCCCATGTAAAACCACAAAACCATCAAAATCCTTATAACTAGTTTCTATTATTTCTGCAATTTGAACCCAATATTTCGGATTCATATTACTTGAGTCTATAGGTTTTTTAAATGATGTTGTATCTATATTACAATCCAAAAGCTGTAACTCAGGAATTTTTTCTAAAAGCGTTTTAAAATCGAATGCACGTAGTGCCCCTGTTTTAAAATCCTTAACCATACCAATAGTCCCTCCAGTATATATTAATAATATGTTTGGTTTTATGTCGCTCATATTTTATACTTTAAAAACATCTTTAGAGTTTTGGGTCGTTATTGCTGCTATCTCTTCTAAAGATACTCCATATATATCTGCTAGCTTCTCTAACACCTTTATGACGTATGTACTTTCATTTCGCTTTCCTCTATATGGCACAGGTGCCAAATAAGGAGCATCAGTTTCTAAAACAAGATGTTTAATATCTATTTGGTTTAAAAAAGTATCAATCTTTCCATTCTTAAAAGTTACTACGCCACCTATCCCTAATTTCATATTATAAGAAATAGCTTGGTGCGCTTGTTCTAATGTTCCTGTAAAGCAATGAAAAATACCGAATAAGTCATCACTCTTTTCTGTTTCCAAAACTTTAAATATCTCATCAAAAGCATCCCTACAATGTATAACTATTGGTAGTTTATATTGCTTTGCTAGCTTAATTTGATGTTTGAATGCTTCTTGTTGAATCCCTAATGTTGATGTATCCCAATATAAATCAATTCCTATTTCTCCTACCGCATAAAAGTGTCTTTTTGCTAGCATAGCTTCAACATGCCCTAACTCTTCTTTATAATTATCTTTTACATGCGTAGGGTGTAACCCCATCATTAAAAACATGTTATTAGGATAATCTTTTTCAAGTTGAAGCATCGCTTCTGTATATTCAGAATCTATTGCCGGAATAAAAAATCGTGAGACTCCCTGCGCTATGGCACGATCTATCATCTCGTTTCTATCTTCATCAAATGCTTCGCTATATAAATGGGTGTGCGTATCTGTAATAATCATTTGGTAAAAATAATGAAGTATTTAAAGTTTGACATGAAATTCATAATTTTTCACCAATGAAAAACCAACAAGGTTTTGAATCCTTAGAAACTTTAATTCAATTTATTAATAAGCTGCTGTGCTTGTTCATAATCATCTGCACCTTCAGGGATGGTTTTCAATATTTTTAAACAGGCAGTATGATCTTTCTGTTTTAATTTGCTTAGAGCTAAATACCAGATTGCTTTATTTTTATAAACTGAAGGACTATTAGAAAGTTTACCCAACAGATTATCAGCTTCATCAAATTTATCTAACTCCAATAATGCAATACCTCTATATAATTGTAATTCTTTATTTGAATCATCTTTGTTTAACAGCTCACTAAAAGCAGCTTCGGCTTCGGCAAAGTTTTTATTATTAAAAGCATTTTCGGCGATTTCTAAGAGTTCATCTTGTCCTCCTCTAGAGATTAAACTAATCGTTTCGTAATTATTGTAATCATTAAAAGTAGGGTTAGAGAAATTATTGAATGTAAAGATTCCTATCAATAAAACAACACTTGCTGCTATAGCATATTGCCAAGGCTTAAAACGGACTACTTTTTTAGTTGTTTCCTCCTTTTCAAAATAGGTTTTAGAAATGGTTTTTAAATTATTTTGAAAGGCAGTCGACGCTGCTTCATCTTCAAATTTATGTTCTAAAAAAGAAGACAATTCTTTATAGGTATTAAATGCTTGATTAAAATCTGGTTCATTTTTTAATCGTGACTCAAAGGCAATTATCCCATCTTGAGATAATTCCTTAGATAAGTAGGCTTCGAATAATATGTAATTCTGGTCTTCCATGGCTATTAATTATTAAGTTGGTTAAATTTTGGTGACTCTCGAACCAGCTCTGTTAATTTACCAATACATAAAGATTTCTTTTTTCTAGCGTAGGCATATGTTACACCTAAACTTTTTGCGACTTCTTCCATCGATTTTATTTTAAAAGTAGCCGTTAATAGATCTTTACAAGCGGTTCCAAGTTTTTGAAACATTTCCGTAAATAAGGCTTGTTTCTCACCAAATACAGATGTTTCAAAAGCTAGTTCTTGGGCTTCATCACCTTTAGATAAAACGTCTTCATTAATTGTTACCTCTTTATTAGAAGATTTTTTTAATTCATTTAACCATTTTCTTTTACATAGCAAAAAGAAATAGGCATCGAACGGACAAGTAAGTTGTAATTTGTTTTGGCTTGCCTGATTATAAATAGTTATTAAAGTATCCTGTATAACATCTTGGGCCTTATCACTATCTCCACTATTCTGCTTAATGTAATTAATCACTTTAGGCGCAAACTTATCATATATAGCTTGTATAACAAACGAGTTGTTTTTAAACAATCCGTCTATATATTTCTGGTCTTCGTGTATTTTTTTTTCACTCATTAACCCTTGTATTTGCTACTAAAGTAAAAAAACTTTGAAAGAATAGGGTAACAATTTTTAAATGGGACTGATATAAGGGTGTCACAGTAAAATACTGAAACACTTTAATTAATCCATAAAAATTAGAAATCATGAAGAAATCAATTTTAATTATCGGTACTGTAGTATTATCAATATTAAACTCTCATGCTACAGTTGCAACATTAAATTTAAACGCAGCAAATGTTATTACAAACATTACAAGTGAAAATCTGGTTAAAGTTTTTGACTGGAAAGTAGAAACCAATAAAGGTGTTTATTCTGGAATTTCACTTTCTATAGAAGACGCTAAGCGAATGATTCTTTTAACAAGTTCTGGAGAGATTGTTAGCACATCAAAAATTGAAAGCTACTTTGTTTTGAAAACTGAAGCAAAAAGCAACTCCAAAAGAAATTATTTCTGGGAAGTTGAAACTGCAACAGGATTTGCAAAAGGGTATTCTTCAACAGAAGCATACGCACACAAAATGATGCTATTAGTAGCTTCTGGTGATGCCATTGTATCCAAAAAAATAATCAGTCAACCTCAACAATAAAAAATAATTACCAAAACGGGGTAACAAAATAGTTGCCCTGTTTATATAAACTTGAATAACAAATTTTAAACCCAATTAATCATGAAAAATTTTAAACACATTTTAGGAGCCGTTTTAATGTCGGCTATATTATTAACAAGCTGTTCAAAAAATGATGATGGCGATGGCGATATTTTAATTCGTCCAACTGCTGAAGATTTTAATAATTTAAAAGAAGCAGCTTTAGAAAATTTAACACAAACATTTCAGTTTAATGCCGACGATGGAAATGTCACGTTAACATCTGAAAAAGGTGTACAAATTCACATTAGCAGCTCTTGTTTAACTTTAAACGGAGACGCTGTAACAGGAACTGTAGATCTAGAATTTGTTGAGCTTTTTGACAAAGGCAGCATGCTTACAACGAACAAACCTACCATGGGAACCTTACCAAATGGAGATAAAGGATTGCTTATTTCTGGAGGTGAATTCTTTGTAAATGCAACACAAAACGGTATTGCTTTAGAAACCAATTGTGGGTTCCAAATGCAAATTCCAGCAGATTTAACGGGGGGTGCGGATAATGATATGACACTTTGGGAAGGTAGAATAGATCAAGACGGTAACCTAGCATGGGATGAAGTAGAACGCGACGGTGCTCAAGGAGAAGGTGGCGTATTCGCTGAAGGCAATCAGTATTATGGTTTTTTCCAATCATTTGGATGGTCTAACGTAGATCGTTTTTATAATGACCCGCGTCCAAAAACAACCATTCTAGTAGCTGTTCCCGAAGGTTATGACAACACCAATAGTTCTGTTTATATCTCTTATGATGGGGAAGATGCTGGCTTAGCAAATTTAGATACATACGATTCTGAAACAGGATTATTTAGTGAGCATTATGGACTTATTCCCATTGGATTAGAATGCCACATCATTTTTGCTACTGAGGATGGCGATAACTGGAAATATGCTATAAAAGCTGTAACTATTACTGAAAATGGTGTTGTAACATTTACCGAAGGTGAAACATCTATAGCTACAGAGGCACAATTAACAACCATTATTAATGGTTTACCATAAACATCTGCTTATTTTGATTTCCTACTTATATAGGGTTAACTTTAATTGTTAATCTAGGTAATAAACCAGAGACTTAACATTTCTGGTTTTTTTATTGCTGCTTTTTTGAGTTTCAAAATTATATTTCAGGATCTCCTTTTATTATATAATTTTTTAAGAAATCATCCAATGAGCTAGATTGTTTTATAAATTCGCCATCTTCAATATCTCCAAAATAAACAGGACATTTGTCATCACTAACATCAATGGCAAAAAAGTCTATGAGGTCTTGTATCCCAGCAATTGGCATATATTTTTTGTTATCTTTTTTTGATTCACTAATAATCATATCCTTATGAGCATTTACTAAGTATTTTACTTCTTTAATAGAAAAATCTATCCATGCTTGCTGCTCTTCGGGGAAAAAATAAGGAGGTTCTTCCAGTATATATTCATCATAATTGTTTACCTCTGAAAGGTGGAAATTTTCTATTCTTTCAGGTAATGAATCGATTTCATATAATTTCATTGTTTGTAAATGGTTCAACATGCTCATAGGGCTTAATTTTTTTATATTATATATTGATAATTATAAAGGATAACTGTGTTACCACTATCTACAAATTTAATTATGATTTTGATTAATTTAAAATGAATTTCAATATAGTTTTACCTAATTACAAGTGGTATTATTCCTGCTTAACTCCCAAAAAATGCTTGTAATTTTCAGTAACTATTTTTTCAACCACAATCTTAGTAATAGCCTCTTTCCACGCCTCCCCTTTTTGATGATTTGCGTTTTGGCCTATCAAAATTGAGGAAACAAATAAAAAAGTTAAGTATAAAAAATAATCTTTCATTAGTAGTTTCTTTATTGAGTCTTAAAGACGTTCCTTTTTGTGGATGTTGCAATTATTTATTTAGAAAAATCTATGAATCGGTAGAAATAGTTTATTCTTAAGATAGGGACATTTATTTTGGCTATACTCAGATTTGAATAAAGATTAATATTTACAATACATCCTTTGCAAACTACTACGCTGCTTTTTTTAATAAAAACAGGGTAACAAAACACGGATACTTTGTATATCATTATAAATAACGTCATGAAAAAGACAAATGCTATATCTACTATAATCCTTATTATTATATCGGTATTACTCGCTAATATTTTAATGATTATATCTCATCTTTGTTTTTCATCATGAGTTAAAGCCATACAAAATGGCTTTAAAATGACACTTTTTGTATATTTAAAATCTATTAACCTTGTCTCTATGGATAAACGATTCCTTTTTATTTGCTTTTCTTTTTTATGTATATATGGTTATTCGCAACAATTACTTGTTAACGACACCCTTGTAAGAACAGCAACCATTAAGAGTACTACAAATGGTAATGAAACAACTTTTACGCCACAAATACCAGCCTTAAATCAAATTGCTGGAGCACCAAAAGCATTTTACACCTATTATTGGGAGTTTGGTGATGGACATTACAGTACCGAAGAAAAGCCCAAGCACGTTTATAAAAACAAAGGCGAATATGACGTAAAATTATGGGCTACCAATAATTACGACACAGGCAAACCACCAACAACAAGACCTAAAAAAATAGCGGTTAATTCTATTACAACAAACTATCAAGATCTGGCTACTATGGATGAAGGTTTTACATTAAAGCGCAATCGCGAGCCTATTCCCGAAGAAGAAATAGTAGCTATAATGAGTTATAAGAACAATAAAGACTATAGAACAAACGGAAAAATATATCTCTTCTATAATGAACTTAAATATAAAGCTAATAATTTTGAATTGTTAGAAACCAGAACCCATCATAACGAAAAAAACATTTTAACAGATGGAGCCATTGCTTACACTAATAGTATTGATGATGAAGGGACTTACTTAGCTTCTTTAAATAATGACCTTATAAAATCAAATATTGTATTACAAGATTCGACAGAAAAGATCAACCTGCCCTTGACTATTTCAGAATCTAAAGCATATTATAAGGATTGGAGTCTTTTAGAATTCGATAATATGCAACCCGATGAAGAACGCCATATCTTTTTCAGTTTAAAAACAACACCAGAAATGGTTAAAGATACTAGTGCCATTATATCGGTACGTGGTATTTATATACCAGATAACAATTACGACAATCATAAGGTAAAAGACATGGAAATGGAAATTGTTACTTCTCACGATCCTAACAAAATGTCATCAAACGGCACCTTTATGAATTATAGGTTGGTTCGCTTTAAAACCTTAAAATACAAAATTAAGTTCCAGAATAATGGCGAAGGTCCCGCAAGAACCATTCGATTGGAAACGGATATTCCTGAAATGCTGGATAAATCGACCTTAGAGGTTATGGACATGTATCCTAAATGTGATATCTGCCCTAAACGAGAAGTACTTTATAGCTGCTTAGATACCACATTTACAGACGCACAAGCTATTTTTACTTTTAAAAATATTTACCTTCCAGGAAGTGAACAAAAAAACGTAAAAGAATACGATTCTACAAAGGGGTTTGTAAAGTACAAAATTAAGTTTGCTAAAGATTTCCACAAGAAAAAAACGAAAAGTAAAACCGCTATTATCTTTGATAAAAATGATCCTATTATTACCAATTATGCGACTACTCGTTTTTTGCCTGGTATATCTATTGGTGTTAAATCGGGGTATAACTCGTTTAGCGACTTAAAAAATTCTGAGAGCTACTTTTTAGGCGTGACATTGTCTCCTTATAAATCCTACAGATGGTATTGGCAAGTGGAGCTTATGAATAATTTCCATAATTATGATTCGAATACCGATATTAGAGAAGAGTTTATCCAAGAAGCTCAAGGTTTTAGATTTTTTCAACGAACTACAACAAACACCTCTTATAAAAATATTGACTGGGATGTTCCTGTCTTAATCCGTTATAATGTTAATAATTATATTGGCTTAGGTGCTGGTTTACAAAATACCATCTCGCTAAGCGAAAAAAGAGAACAGCGTACTTTAATAGAACAGTTTGAAGGAGACACTCCAGATGCTCCAGTTTTTAATACAGAAGAAAACACTATTAACGAAACCAATTCTTTCACCAATTTAAGAACAGGTTTATTGTTTGAGGCTACTGCAGGTTTCGCTAGAATTGGCCCAAGTTTGGGTGCCCGTTATATTATGAATTTTGAAGATGATTTTAATTATTGGCAGTTTTATGCCATTTGGAAATTCTGAAACTAAGCGTTATTTGGCAGCTCACTATTATGAAAAAACTAAGTTTAATTTTCTTTTTAATTTATGGAGCTGCTTTATCTCAAAATTTAGAAGAAGCCATTTATATAGCTGCCGAAACATTTATTAACAATCCAAATAGTGCCTCTCTAAACCTTTTAAGCAAACAGGAATCTGCATTTAAAAAACAAATTAAGAACAAAAGTGAGCAATTAGCACTTGTTTTTTTACAAAGTCATAAAGGATTTTACTTAGAGCAAAATACGCAATTAAAAGAGGCTATCATCACTTTTGAAGATGCTTTAAACCGTTTTAAAATCAACGAACTTTCAAAACTTTCCGATTTCGATATTATAGAAAGCTGTCTTATCCCTTTAGGTAACCTATATACTAAAACAGGCGATTATACGAATGCTGAAAATATAATAAAACAGTATATCTTCTTAGCTGAAAAGAACAATCATATTAAGCATCAAGTAAGCGGTGCAATCAATCTAGCCATTTTATACCAAACCATAGGGAAGCACGAAACAGCGTTAAAACTAACTTCCAATTACCTCAATAAGCAAAATATAAGTAAGCATCAAAAGCAAAAAATCATTCAATTAAATATAGACAGCCAAATTGCATTAAACCTAATAAACAATGTTTCAGATATTCCCAAAACAATTCATAATAGTACTTATGGTGAATACAGAAACCATTATCAAGTTCAATTACAGCAAGGCAACTATGCAGCCGCATTAAAGGCTTTCAATAAAGCAAAAATGCATATTACTAAAGACAGTTTATCAAGAAGACGGCTTGCAAAATACTATTTAGAAGAAGCTCAACTTAACAAATTAACAAACGATTTAAACGATGCTAAGCACAGCTTGAATTTAGCACTTCAAACATTGTTACCAAGCATGAAATCTGTTGAATATCTTGATAAAAACAACTTATATGCCGAAAACACATTTATAGATATTTTTGATTTATATGCTACCCTTCAAAAAGACTATAAATTAGCACTTAAGTATTATGATTTAAGTTTTTACGTATCCCAATTATTAGAAAATAACTGGACTTCTCAGGAAAACAAAATATCGAATCAAGCAGCAAATAGAATTCGTAGCGAAAAATGTATAGATATTCTTTTTAATGAATACCAAACCACGCAGAGTACTACACTTTTATTCTCTGCTTTCCAATACGCAGAATTAAATAAATCGGGCATACTAAAAGAACGGTCCATAAAAAAAATGCTTTTACAGCAACATCCCAACGATAGTTTACTTCTTGAAGAAGCTCATTTATTTAAGGAACAAGAAGAAATAACTCACCTCCTAATCAATGAGCAATTAGGCAAATCGCAAGCATCTGTAATCACAACCTTAAGCTCTAATTTAAATGCCATAAGTATTAAATTAAAAACACTTAAAGAAGCTATAAATAAAAAATATCCCGATTTAAAAAAATCTGATTTTTTGGTTGATGACATCCAAACCAAGTTACTAAAGGACAAAGCTGTTTTGGTTGAATACTTTTATGGCAAAAAAAACATCTATCAATTTGTAATTACCAATGATGGCCTTAATCTTAATAAAATAATCTTGGATGAAATTGCAAAAAAACACATTACAGGTTTTATTCATTTATTTGATTCTGCTTCTATAATAAATAACGATATAAGCAAATTTACAAGCGCTGCTTTCAAGCTTTATAATGTCTTGAATTTTTCAAAAGTATCAGGTTTCAAAAATGTGATTATTATTCCAGATGGCCTATTAAATTTTATACCGTTTGAAGCTTTACTCACATCTAAAACAAATACAACGAGCTTTTCAAGAATGCCCTTTGTCATGCAAAGACAAAGCATCGTTTACAATACAAGTACCACTTTTTATCTGAAAGAAGGGGGAACAAATAATGTAAATACGCTTCTCGGTATCTTTCCTGTATTTGAAAAAACAAACAATAGCTTAACATATTCTATTGATGAAGCCAATGTTATTAAAGAAGAAATGGATGCCACTCTTTTTTTAAGGGAGCAAGCAACAAAAGAAACCTTCATTAAAAACAGTTCAAACTATGGCATTATACATTTATCTACGCATGCCAGTAGTGGCGATTTTTCGATATCAGCAAATATTGACTTTTACAAAAACACGATGTCTTTAAACGAGTTATACAGCCTTAATTTAAATACAAACCTTGTTGTTTTAAGTGCTTGCGAAACTGGTATTGGGAAATTGTATAAAGGTGAAGGTGCTATGAGCATAGCTCGGGGATTTCAATATGCTGGAGCGCAAAACATATTGTTTTCTTTATGGCAGATAAACGATTTATCGACTTCGAAAATCATGCAATCTTTTTATAAAAATTATAGCGATAATAGGTCTGCCAATGTTTCAAATCGTCAATCAAAATTAGATTACTTAGAAGATGATACTATTAGTAATATAAAAAAGTCGCCTTATTATTGGAGTGCCTTTGTTTACTACGGTGAATTAACGGAATCTGCCAACGACTATACATTAATTTATATCGCTGTTAGCCTATTTATCCTCTTGATTATATTACTTTTACTGTTGAGAATTAAAAAATCCAATGGAAAAGACACTACAGGAATTTCTTCATGAAAAAGAGTACGTTAAAGTAAAACTGCACCTTACTAAAACGAATCATTTTGAAATAAAAGCAACTATAAATGGTCATAAAGGCTTATTTATTTTAGATACTGGTGCCTCAAATTCTTGCGTAGGATTTGAAGCTATTGAAACCTTTAATCTAAAAACTCAAGATTCTGTTATTAAAGCCGCTGGTGCAGGTGCAACAGATATGGACACCAAAATGTCCAAAAAAAATAAAATAAGAATAGGGAAATGGAAACGTAATAAAGTTGTTTTAGTTTTATTTAACCTTACCCATGTCAATACGGCCTTAATAAATCATAATTCTAAGCCCGTTGATGGCATTATAGGAGCAGATATTTTAAAAAAAGCAAAAGCTATTATAGATTATGAAAAGAAATATCTATATTTAAAACTATAAACACATATTTAAACATATATATAAACATAATCTTACATTTTTAATTAATAGCATTTTAATTCTCCTCAAGTAATGAACACCTCAATAGTGATTGCCGATGATCATCCGTTGATGTTAAGAGGTCTATCCGACTTTTTAACTTCAAAAGGCTTCAATATAATAGGAAGTGCTCAAGATGGAAATACCGCCTATAATCTTATCGTAAAACTAAAACCCGAATTAGCCATTCTGGATATAAGGATGCCACATAAGACAGGCTTGGAAATAGCCGAAGCCTGTAAAAAAAACAATTTGAATACTAAAGTTATCCTTATCACTTTTGATAAAGAGGAAGAACTTTACGACAAGGCTAAAGAATTTAATGTTTTCGGGTATCTCTTAAAAGAGTTTGCTATCGAAGAAATTGAAACTTGTATAAAACATGTTACAAATGGCAAGCCTTATTTTAGTGAAGAAATTGCATCTTATTTAAACGCAAGTAGTTTGGAACAAAAACCGGACACATTAAATTTATTAACGAAATCTGAACTAAAAATAGTGAAGCTTATTTCCGAAAATAAAACAAGCCAGGGTATTGCCCAAGAGCTATCCATCTCTGTTCGTACTGTAGATAAGCATAGAAGTAATATAGTTGCCAAATTAGGTTTAGACAATAGACCTACATCTCTTTCAATTTGGGCAAATTTAAATAAAGTTCATTTTTAGAAAAAATACGTAGAACTGCGTATTTTTTTTCTCGTATACAGAACATACCTTTACAAGGCTATTAATTAGTTCTTAGGGAGAATTATAGAAGGCTCTAAATTGTTATGATTTAGAGCTTTCGCTTTTTATAAACTCTTCTTTTAAATACAACATTTTTTTGAAAGCAAACTATTTATGGAACATAGCCTTGGAAGTGCTTTTCTATAAACTCAGGTTTTCGTCTTTTGGAGCAAAAGTTGAAATTCTTGTATTTAGATGAACTCGATTCAACTTTAGTTTTATTTAAATGTCAGGTTGAGAGCTGTCGAAACCTAATTAAAACAACTGAATTTTTAAAACCTTTCGACTGCGCTCCAGGTGACAAGCTTTATTGTATTGAGCTTTTGTCTATTTCTTTATAAATTTTATGTCGAGTTAGATTATCGTTTTATTTTTTATGCTATGTTTTGTGGTAATGAGTCTTACGATTTCACGGAAATAACAAATTCAAAAAAACCCATCACAGAGCATGGAGAAATTCTTTTTTAATTAAAAATACGTAGAACTGCGTATTTTTTTTTTCATGCATGCAACATACCTTTACGCTGCTATTAATTAATTCTTTAGAGAGAAAGAATTTTTCACAAAAACTCTGTGTTATATAGGCGCAGAGTTTTTATCACAATTTTTGAGGGAAACAACAAATTTAAAGCAAAATAAGAATGGAAAAAGGTAACAATGTTATTGACAAATACTGTATGATAGGGTTAGCTATTTTAGTAATTATTGTTATTTCTATAAACCTTATAATGTGTTTTAGTTAGTTATATTTAGTTAAAGAAAAGGCGCTATCAATTGTGTAATTGATAGCGCCTTTTTTATTTAATATCAGATACTTATTAAAGCTCTAAAGCCTTCTTAATATCATTATTCATTAATAATTCTACTGGATTTTCTAAAGCTTCTTTTACAGCAACTAAAAAACCAACACTTTCTTTTCCGTCAATAATTCTATGGTCATAAGAAAGTGCAACATACATAATTGGGCGTATCTCTACTTTTCCATCAATTGCTACTGGACGCTCTACAATATTGTGCATTCCTAAAATACCACTTTGTGGTGGGTTAATAATTGGTGTAGATAACATACTACCAAATACGCCTCCATTAGATATTGTAAAAGTTCCCCCAGTCATTTCATCAACAGTAATTTGTCCATCACGCGCACGAATAGCTAAACGTTTTACTTCGGCTTCTACACCTCTAAAACTTAAATTCTCAACGTTTCTCATTACAGGAACCATCAATCCTTTTGGTCCAGAAACGGCTATGCTAATATCACAAAAATCATAGCTTATCATTTCTTTTCCATCTATCATTGAGTTAACTGCAGGGTACATCTTTAAGGCTCTTACAACGGCTAAAGTAAAGAAACTCATAAACCCTAAACCAACACCATGCTTCGCTTTAAACGTTTCTTTATACTCCGAACGTAATGCAAAAATTGGAGACATGTCAACCTCATTAAAGGTTGTCAACATGGCTGTTGTATTTTTAGCCTCAACCAAACGTTCTGCTACCTTACGACGTAACATAGACATTTTACTTCGGGATGTCCCTCGGCTACCTCCTGTTGGTGTACCCATAGAAGGCACTGCTTTTATAGCATCTTCTTTAGTAACTCTTCCATCTTTTCCTGTTCCAGAAATAGACGCGGCATCCATTCCTTTTTCTGCTAAAATCTTTTTAGCTGCAGGACTAGCAGATCCTGTTGCATATGTTTTTGCTTCTGGAGCTGCTGGTTTTGGAGTTTCGATCTTTGGAGCTTCTTCTTTTTTCTCTGCTTGAGGTGCATCACCTTCTGGCTTTTCTGCACTTGTATCAATTAAACAGACAACTGCTCCAACAGCAACAGCATCACCTTCTTCAGCTTTAAGCGTAATGGTTCCGCTAACTTCTGCAGGCAATTCTAATGTTGCTTTATCACTATCTACCTCAGCTATAGCTTGATCTTTCTCAACATAATCTCCATCTTCCACTAACCAAGTTGCTATTTCCACTTCTGTAATGGATTCCCCTGGCGAAGGTACTTTCATTTCTAAAATCATTCTTTATAATTTTAATTGTATATGAATTATTTCTTTAATATAACTAGTTATTGAATACTGTATCAATTACAGCACGTTGTCTTCTTTTGTCTCGCGTACTAGATCCTGGTGCTGGCACCGAACTATATGGCCTTGATGCTACTTCTAACTTAACCAAATCCATACGCTGTGCCATAAAACTCCAAGCACCCATATTTTTAGGTTCTTCCTGAGCCCAAACATATCTTTCTACATTTGGATATTTATTTATAACAGCTTGTATACTGTCTAAATGTAGTGGAAACAATTGTTCGATTCTTACTAAGGCAACATCATCTCTTTCTAATGATTCTCTTTCTGCTAATAAATCATAGTAGAATTTACCTGTACAGAAAACTAATTTTTTGACATTCTTTGGTGCTATCGTATCATCTATAATTTCTTCAAACTTACCATTTGCTAATTCATTTATTGATGACACCGCTTTTGGGTGACGCAATAAACTTTTAGGTGTAAATACGATTAACGGTTTTCTAAAATCACGTTTCATTTGACGACGCAATAAGTGAAAAAAGTTTGCTGGAGTAGAACAATCTGCAACAATCATATTATCTTGACCACACAATTGTAAATAACGCTCAATTCTAGCTGACGAATGCTCAGACCCTTGCCCTTCATATCCATGCGGTAATAAAACTACAATACCATTTTGAGATTTCCATTTATCTTCGGCAGCCGATAAATATTGATCAAAAATAATCTGCGCTCCATTACTAAAATCCCCAAACTGTGCTTCCCAAATGGTTAATGTATTTGGGTTTGCCATAGCATAACCATAATCAAAGCCAAGAACCCCATATTCGGATAAAAAGGAATTATAAATATCCATATTTCCTTTATTCCCTGGGTTTGTATTTAATAAATTAATACGTTCTTCGGAAATTTCGTCGCGTAAAATAGCATGACGGTGACTAAAGGTCCCACGCTCTACATCTTGACCAGAAATACGAACATTGAAGCCTTCTTCCATCAAACTCCCATAAGCTAGTGTTTCGGCCATTCCCCAATCAAGCATATCGGTTTCGAAAACCATTTTTTTACGTCCATCAAGGATTCTTTCTGCTTTTCGCAAAAATTTAGCCCCTTCTGGTACGGTTGAAACTATTTTCGAAATACCTTCCAATTTATTCTTAGGGTATGTTGTTTCTACTGTTTCAAGCATCGCATCAATCCCTTTACGCTCGAACGCCGTCCAACGCTCTTGCATAAACTCTCTAACTTTCGAAGAGTCTGCCTCTTTAGATTTCGCATATTCCCTTTCTAAGGTCTCTTTAAAATCTGCAACAATTTTATCGACGTAAGCTTTATCTATTGTCTTTTCGGCAATGAGCCTATCTGAATATATTTTAAACGGATTAGAGTGTTTCGCTATATTTTTATACAACTTAGGTTGTGTAAAACGCGGTTCATCACCTTCGTTATGTCCATATTTACGATATCCTAATAAGTCTATATAGACATCTTTTTTATAACGCATTCTATACTCTAAAGCCATTTCAACCGCATGTACTACAGCTTCAGCATCATCTGCATTAACATGTAAAACTGGCGATAAAGTAACTTTAGCAACATCGGTACAATAAGTACTAGATCGTGCATCTAAATAATTCGTGGTAAAACCAATTTGATTATTCACTACAATATGAATAGTCCCTCCAGTCTTATAGCCATTTAATTGACTCATTTGGCTTACTTCATACGCAACCCCTTGGCCAGCAATAGCTGCATCTCCATGTACTATAATTGGTACTATTTTTGAGTTATCACCATTATAATCACTATCAATCTTAGCACGGGTAATCCCTTCTGCCACTGGTGCGACAGTTTCTAGGTGCGATGGATTGGGCACCAGGTTCATCTTAATATTTTTACCGTTTTGGTAGGTCTTATCTAAAGTCAGGCCTAAATGATATTTTACATCACCATCTATATTTTCATCTTCAAAATCTTTACCATCAAATTCACTAAAAAGTTCATTCAGTGGTTTTCTAAAAATATTAACCAAAGTACTTAAACGTCCGCGATGTGCCATTCCTAAAACACATTCCTTTACACCGTATTTTTCAACAGAGTAAAAAAGCACATTACTAATTGCAGGTATTAACGATTCGCCCCCTTCTAAAGAGAAACGTTTTTGTCCCACGTATTTAGTTTGCAAAAAGTTTTCGAATGTAACAGCTTGATTTAATTTAGAAAGAATATATTTTTTAGTTTCTGCCGAATACTCAGGGTGATTATTATTTTTATTAAGCTGCTCTTGCCACCATTTAATAACCTCTGGGTTTCGCAAGTACATATACTCAACACCAATAGAGCTACAGTAAATCTTCTCTAAATGGACTATTATTTCACGCAATGTTTTAGCACCTATCCCTAAGATCTCCCCCGCATTAAAAACAGTATCTAAATCACTTTCTAAAAGATCAAAATTTTCTATATTTAAAGAAGGCAAATAGCTTCTACGTTCTCTAACGGGGTTTGTTTTAGTAAATAAATGACCTCGCATTCTGTAACCATCAATAAGCCGAACAATATTGAATTCTTTCTGGACATGTTCTGGTATTTGGGTAGAAACACCTTCTACAATCTCACCACTTAATCCGTAGTTCTCACTACCAAAATCGTAACCTTGAAAAAAGGCCCTCCAACTAGGTTCAACCGAATCTGGATTCTGTAAATATTGATCGTATAAATCAGCAAAATATGCTGTGTGTGCTGCGTTTAAAAATGAAAATTTATCCATTGTTATTTTTAATCCCGTGTAGGTTAGTCAAAATATTCTCCAAAAATACAACTTTTACTAAAATTAGATGTTTCTTTGACTATATTTATAAGCGTGTGATATGCTTTTAATGAATATACTATTATTACCTGTTAAATTTTTAATGATTTCTAATTTTAATGAAGACATTTCTTAGCATTAATAAAAAAATACTTTTTATTGCCTTTGTGATTTTATTTAATTTGAACAATTTAGTTGCTCAGCAGAAAACCAATTATTTTTGGAGTCATGTTCGTTTTGGTGGCGGTGTCGGGTTAAACTTAGGTGATGGTTTTTTTAGTGGCACCCTCGCTCCTAGTGCTATTTATGAATTTGATAAAACTTTTGCAGTGGGTTTGGGTCTTAATGGGACATTTAACAATCAAAAAGGTGTCTATAAATCCACTATCTTAGGTGGTAGTTTAATAGGTCTTTTCAATGTTATTAATGAATTACAACTTTCAGCGGAATTTGAACAACTTAATGTTAACCGACGTTATAATATCACCTTAAATATCCCTGACGATAATTATTGGTCACCAGCCTTATTTCTTGGTGCTGGTTATAGAAACGGCAATGTTACTTTTGGAATTAGATACGATGTTTTATATGATGAAAACAAAAGTATTTATATAGAACCTTGGGCGCCTTTTGTAAGGTTTTATTTTTAAACCAGATTATCAAGGTTAAATAGGAAGAAAAGCATTTCCTAATTTAACTTCCTTAATTAAATCTTTAATTGTTTTAGACTTTAAACTACTTAATATATAACTTCTTGAAGGACTTAATATATCATGTAACGGACAAGGTTTTTCTTCATTACATTTTTTTAAGCTCATCATACAAGAATTTAATCTTTTTTCACCGTCTATAACATTTACAATACTCATTATAGAATGATTCAAATTTATTTCGTCCAAATAAAACCCTCCTTTTGGTCCTCTTGCAGATGATATTATTTTTTCTTTAACCAGTGCTTGCAACAATTTGGCAATATAAGCTTGAGGTACATTTATAGGCTGCGAAATATCCTTAACCATAACCTTATTTTTTTCACTGGCATTTAAGGCTAAAAATAATACAGCCTTAACAGCATATTTTGATGAGTTCGATAACATTTTTAAAATATAAGAAATCCAGAACAAATATAAAAAGGATGTTTTTATCTTGAATATGATTTTTATCATATTTTATTGAGGTATAGGATGTTAAATTTGTGACATTAAACTAAAATCACTTATGAAAAAAGCACTAAACATTGCAATGGTATTATTTGTATCCCTTCTAATTAGTTGTGGCGGTAAGGAAGAAAAAAAGAAACAAGGGTTTTCTTATGAAAAAAAGGCACCTACAGAACAAAAAACAAAAAAAGTAGAGTCTGTACCAGCTTCAAAAAAAATAGATTTAGAAAACAAAGGTATAGGCCCAATCTCATCAATGAGCCTATCTTCAGAAATTAATCAAACAATGGTAACTCATGGTGCAGATGTATTCAAGAGAATGTGTACTGCTTGCCACAGAGCAGACAAAAAATTCATTGGACCATCACCAAAAAATATTTTGACCAGACGTTCTCCAGAATGGGTAATGAATATGATATTAAACCCCGATGAAATGGTTCAAAAAGACCCATTAGCAAAAGCATTGCTTATTGAATTTAATGGCTCTCCTATGGCGAATCAAAACCTATCTGAAGAAGATGCCAGAGCTGTACTGGAATATTTTAGAACATTAAAATAGCATTCTATGTAATCTGGATACAACTAACAACTAACAACTAAATATAAACAGATGAAAACATTGAAACAAATTATTCTTACGTTACTGTGCGCTATGGCATTTGTAGCTTGTAAAAATGAATCCAAAGAGACCTCAACAAATTCAAAACCTGAACAAACAGCTCCCTCAGAAAAAAAATCTGGACAAGCTTTTATTAAAGATGATGAAGCTAAACCAACTGTTTTACACATTGCTATTGGTTCTAAAGACCATACCACTTTAGTTGCAGCTGTTCAAGCAGCAGAATTAGAAAATGCTTTAGTAAATGCTGGCCCTTTAATGGTCTTTGCTCCAACAAACGAGGCTTTTGCAGCTTTGCCAGAAGGTACCGTAGAAAATTTGTTAAAACCTGAAAACAAAGATGTTTTAGCTAATATTTTGAAATATCATGTAACCCCTGGGAGGTACTCGAAAGATTTTCTTAAAAAGTTTAAAAAATTAGGGCAAGCAAACAACGGTTATGTTAAAGTAGAAGTTACAGATGGCGAGCCATTAATAGGTGGTGCAAAAATTATTGCAAGTATTCCAGCTGGTAATGGTATTGTACATGTTATTGATAAAGTATTATTACCCCCTGCGGAATAATTAAAAACACTAACTAAATTTAAAAGACAATGAAGAATATTTTAAGATCAACTATTGCATTATTGAGTGTTCTTGTAGTATTTACAAGCTGTGATAATGCATCAAAATCTAATTCTGGAGCGCTTTCTAGTAGCGCCGCAGAAAAAGTTTATGTAGCCCCTGGAGAACATGACGAGTTTTACGCCTTTATATCTGGTGGGTTTAGTGGACAACTTTCTGTTTACGGACTACCATCTGGACGTTTATTTAAAGTAATTCCTGTATTTTCTCAAGACGCAGAAAAAGCTTATGGATATAACGAAGAAACAAAACCTATGCTAAATACTTCTCATGGTTTTGTGCCATGGGACGATTCCCATCACCCAGATATTTCTCAAACAAATGGCGTAGTAGATGGTCGCTGGGTATTTATTAACGGTAATAATACCCCACGAATTGCAAGAATAGATTTATCAACTTTTGAAACCGCAGAAATTATTGAAGTACCCAATAGTGCTGGGAATCATAGTTCTTCTTTTGTCACTGAAAATTCAGAATATGTTGTTGCAGGAACGCGTTTCTCTATTCCTATTCCTCAAAAAGACATGCCTATAAAAGACTATAAAGGCAATTTTAAAGGTGCTCTATCTTTTATTTCTATAGATCCAGAACATGGTCATATGGATATTAAGTTCCAATTAATAATGCCTGGTTTTGATTATGATTTATCGCATCCTGGACGTGGAAAATCTCATGGATGGTTCTTCTTTACCACCTATAATACCGAAGAAGCAAGTACGCTAATGGAAGTAAATGCGTCTCAAAATGACAAAGATTTTATAGCAGCAGTTAACTGGAAAAAAATTGAAGAATATGTAAATAATGGTGGTGGCACTATGATGCCTGCTAACTATGCACATAATGTGTACGATGAAGCAACACACTCAGCAACCTCGACCATGAAAGATGAAGTACGTGTTGTAAATCCGTTAGATGTTCCTGGTGCTGTTTATTTCTTGCCAACTCCAAAATCACCGCATGGCTGTGATGTTGATCCTTCTGGCGAGTATATTGTTGGTAACGGAAAGTTATCTGCAAATTTAACAGTACATTCTTTTACTAAAATGTTGGATGCCATTGCAAACAATAAAGTAGCTGGTGATGCTTATGGCATTCCTATCTTAAATTTCGAAGATGTCTTAGCTGGTGTTGTAGAACAGCCAGGTTTAGGCCCTTTACATACAGAATTTGATGGCAAAGGCAATGCCTATACAACCTTCTTTATTTCCTCTGAAGTCGTAAAATGGAAATTAGGAAGTTGGGAAGTTGTAGACAGGCAGCCTTGCTACTACTCCGTTGGTCACTTGATGATTCCTGGTGGAAACTCACAAAAACCATTTGGAAAATATGTATTAGCTATGAATAAAATTACTAAAGACCGTTATTTACCAACGGGTCCAGAAGTAACGCAATCGGCTCAGCTCTATGATATTTCTGGAGAGAAAATGGAATTGTTATTAGACTTTCCAACTGTTGGGGAACCTCACTATGCAGCTGGATGTCCTGCCGATTTAGTAAAACCGCGTTCTAAAAAACTCTTTAAATTGGAAGACAACAAACATCCTTATGCAACTTTAAATGAAGCAGATACAAAGGTTGTTAGAGATGGTAAAACAGTTCATATTTATATGACCACAATACGTAGTCACTTTGCTCCAGATAATATTGAAGGTATTAAAGTAGGCGATAAAGTATATTTTCATATAACAAATTTAGAGCAAGATTATGATGTTCCTCACGGAGTAAGTATGATTGGGGCTAATACTTCAGAATTACTCATCATGCCAGGACAAACCGAAACCTTCTTATGGGAACCTAAAAAAATAGGTGTATGGCCTTTTTATTGTACAGATTTCTGTTCTGCATTACACCAGGAAATGCAGGGATATGTTCGCGTATCTCCAGCAAATTCTAACACACCATTAAAATGGTCGCTTGGTGAAGATATTGAATAATTAAAATTAGGGAATTTTGTTTTAGTGTTTATTTCCCTATTTAAGGCGAGGGTTAATCATTTCGCTCTCGCCTTTCTTTTTAAACACTATTATAATATTGCTAAACTCATTACAGATGAAAAGATCAAATATCATCATGCTTATTGCGGCATTATTACCATTGGGATTATTCTTTTTCCCCCTTTGGAAAATAACGCTGGAAGCACCACAATATCCCACCCCACTAGGGATGTATATTCATATCAATGATTTTTCTGATGTACACCCACATGATATTAAGAATATTAATTTAATGAATCATTACGTAGGAATGAAATACATTCCCGAGGCGATTCCTGAATTCAAAATTTTCCCTATAGGGATTATTATCACAACTGTTATAGGTTTAATAATTGCTTTTAAGGGCAACTACAAGTGGTTCTTGTTTTGGTTTGTCTTAATGGTCGTTTTAAGCAGTGCTGGTCTTTATGACTTCTACCTTTGGGAACACAACTATGGTCATGATTTAGATCCTAAAGCCATTATGAAATTTACAAATCCCGACGGTAGTGTTATGGGCTTTCAGCCTCCTTTATTTGGTAGTAAAGATATTTTGAATTTTAGAGCTCATTCTTATCCAAGGTTAGGAGCCCTTTTCTTAGGCTTAGGAATTGCTGCTTCATTCATTGCCTATTTAATTGGAAAGAAAAACACTAAAAAACCCATGGCTATGTAAGAAATGTACAAACACTAAAAACACTAAACATGCAAACACTAAACATGCAAACACTAAAATTATATTCAGTAATAATATTGTCACTCTTATTTCTGGGCTGTAATGTTAAACCACAAGCTATTGATTATGGAAATGACGGTTGTCATTTTTGCAAAATGACTATTGTAGACAAAGTCCACGCTGCCGAAATTGTTACCAAAAAAGGCAAAGTATATAAGTTTGATGCTATAGAATGCATGATTAACTTCACAGAAGAATTTGACATGTCCAAAATTCAACTCTATCTGTCAAACAATTACAATGAGCCAGAAGCTTTAATAGATGCTACCCAAGCAACCTTTTTAATAAGTCAGAACATCCCTAGCCCTATGGGAGCATTTCTGTCCGCTTTTAAATCTGAAGAAGATGCTAAAAAAGTACAAAAAGAAAAAAGCGGCACGCTATATAATTGGGAAGCGTTATTAGCGCTTTTAAAAGGCTGATGTCATGAAAAAATTACTGTTCTTTCTCACAGCCATTCTAATGGCTTACCATACATATACGCAAAATATTGAAGTTTGTGGCACATGTAGCGTTCCTACCTTAAAAAAAGCTATTTCTATAGCCAAAGATTTTGATACGATTTTGGTAAAAAAAGGAACCTACAAAGAGCATGATATTCTAGTTAATAAACCTTTAACGATTATTGGTAAAAACTATCCAGTAATAGATGGAGAACAAAAAGGTGAGATTATAACCGTTACCTCCGATAATGTAACCATAGATGGCTTATTTATTATAAATGTAGGGACAAGCTATACAGAAGATTATGCTGCTATTCGAGTGAGAAAAAGTAAGAACTTTGTAATTCAGAATTTAGTTTTGGAAAAGCTGTTTTTTGGAATTTACCTGGAAAAATCACGAGATGGGAAAGTGTTTCACAATAAGATTATTGGAGATGCTATTGAAGAATACAATTCTGGAAACGGTATTCAACTATGGTACAGTAAAAATATTGAAATTGAACACAATTTCATACAACATGTACGTGATGGTATTTATTTGGAGTTTTCTGATGATTGCTTAATTAAAAATAATGTTAGTGCAAATAACCTCCGTTATGGTTTACATTTTATGTTTTCTAACAACGATATATATCAGGATAATATATTTGAAAAAAATGGTGCCGGTGTTGCCGTTATGTTTTCAAAAAAAATAAAAATGCTAAATAATATATTTAAAGAAAACTGGGGAACAGCGTCCTACGGTATGCTTTTAAAGGAAATAAATGATGCCGAAATTATGGGCAACACTTTTGAAGAAAATACAATTGGCATTAACATTGAAGGCTCAAACCGTATTGTTTACAAAAACAATAATTTTATTAATAACGGATGGGCTGTTAAAGTTCGAGGTGCTTGTTATACAAACAGTTTCATAGAAAATAATTTTCTATACAATTCTTTCGATATTTCATATAATAGTAAGATAAACGATAATGTCTTTAATAAAAATTACTGGACCAGCTATACTGGTTACGATTTAGATAAAGATGGCATTGGCGATGTGCCATACAGACCCGTAAAACTATTTTCATATATAGTAAACAGAACTCCAGAAACAATCATTCTACTACGTAGTTTATTTATTGATATTATTGATTTTTCCGAAAAAGTTTCACCAGTTTTCACCCCCGATAATCTACTGGATAAAAACCCATTAATAAAGAGAATAACATGGTAAGTATTGAAAATTTACATAAAAAATTCAATAAAAATGTAGTCTTAAGCGGTGTTGATTTAAACATTAGTGAAGGTGGTATTTTTGCTATTCTAGGACCAAATGGATCGGGAAAAACAACGCTTATTAAATCTATTTTGGGCATGGTAATTCCAAATAAAGGCACTATTAATGTCCTTGGAAAAAACATTAAAAATAGTGCTAGTTACAGGCATGAAATTGACTACTTACCTCAAATTGCAAATTTCCCCAACAACCTCAAAGTCAAGGAACTTATTAAAATGATAAAAGATTTGCGCGAGAACACCAATGAAGACCAGCGCTTAATAGAGCTTTTTACATTACAACCTTTTTTAGATAAAAAATTGGGCAACCTTTCTGGTGGCACGAAGCAAAAAGTGAATCTGGTTCTAACCTTTATGTTTAACAGCCCCTTAATTATTTTAGATGAACCAACCACAGGTCTAGACCCTATTTCGCTCATCCGATTAAAAGATTTAATTCAGGCAGAAAAAGCTAAAGGAAAAACCATCTTAATCACCTCTCATATTATGAGTTTTGTTGAAGAAGTTTCAGATGAAATTGTATTTCTTTTAGAAGGGCAAATTTACTTTAGAGGTTCCATTTTAGAATTAAAAAACAAGACCAATCAACCAGATTTTGAACATGCTATTGCGTCCATTTTAACTTAAGATAATAAGATATTTTCTTAGAACGCCGCCAAGAGATCTTTAAATTAAAACGAAATCATGCTTAAAATATTAAAATACAGTTTTTTCGATTTGATGCGTAGCCGTTGGAGTTATGTATATTTCGCTTTTTACCTATTACTTGGGGTTGTCTTATTATTTCTTAATAACGACTTATCAAAAGCTGTCATTACATTAATGAACATTATTATTGTACTAGTTCCATTAATAGGAACCATTTTTGGTGTGATGTATTACTATAATTCTAAAGAATTTACAGAATTGCTCTTAGCACAGCCCTTAAAGCGTTCATCCATTTTCTTAGGACAATATTTAGGCGTCGCCATTTCCTTATCTATGAGCTTAATCTTAGGTTTAGGTATTCCGTTTATTGCTTATGGTTTATTCAAATCGAATGCCATTTGGGATTTTTCTTTACTGCTTGTTACAGGAACCTTTTTAACACTAATCTTCACCGCTTTAGCATTTAACATTGCATTAAATAACGAAAATAAGATTAAAGGTTTTGGATATGCCATTTTGCTTTGGCTCTTTCTTGCCATTATTTACGATGGTTTATTTTTAATGTCTTTAGTCCTCTTTGAAGATTATCCATTAGACAAGCTCTCCTTAATAGGCTCTATGTTAAATCCCATAGATTTATCTCGAACACTTATTCTATTAAAACTAGATATTTCCGCATTACTAGGGTATACAGGTGCTGTATTTAAAAAGTTCTTTGGAACTAATTTTGGATTCATCATATCATTTATAATTTTAACTATTTGGGTTATTTTTCCTGTATTACGAATTGTATTAAAGTCGAAAAAGAAAGATTTTTAATTTTATGGCATGAGGTACTTAATATACATATTTTTAATTGTCGTTATTTATAGCTGCAACAGTAAAGCAAAAACAGAAACAGAACTTGCTCTTAAAGAATTAGTGTTGGATAACGGAAAACCATGGTTGGTAAACAATGCAACTCAAATAGGTATTACCAAAATGGATTCCTTAATTAAGAATTTTACACTTACAAAGGACAAAAACTACACTTATTTAGGCAAATTACTATCTAAACAAACTAGTTTTATTATTAAAAAATGTTCTATGAAAGGAACCGCTCATGACCAACTACATATTGTCTTGATTCCAATGCTTGATGAGATTTCTATCATGAAGGAAAGTCACCATATTGCCATAAAAAAAACAGCATTAGCAAAGCTGCAAATTTATATAGATAAATACTTTGAGCACTTTACGATTGAATGACATGTATCATATTTTAACACATAAAAACAACCTAAATTTGCAGCATGATTAAGGCTTTAGCAAATAAAATCATAGCAGCGTTTTTAGTAATTATGTTATTTGCACATAACATTAATACCTTAACTGTTATTGGTGATTTTATTATTAACCAAAGCTTTATTGCTAAAACACTATGCGTTCAAAAAGAGAATCAACAAGGTTGCAACGGTAAATGCCAATTAACAAAACAACTGGCAGAAAACAACCCCGATCCTACCAACCAACTTCCATCTCAGGAAAATAAAAGAATAGGATTAGATATTTATTGCTTTTTTACATCAGATCCACCAAACGTTCATTCAAACAAATTTATACTACCCCGAGTTTATTTATTTCATAACTCATTAAAAATCGTAAAAATACTTCTAGAGGTAGAAACACCACCTCCAATGCTTAGTTAATTTTTTCGTTAACAAAACCTTACGGTTTTAACTGTTCTTCTGACTCATATAAATGAGTGAGACAGAGTTCCTACATATTTTTCGAAAACATAAAAGCATTAAAAATGAAACTAAAATACATAGTATCAATCCTATTTATAGGTCTATTTACAGTAGCTTGTTCTACTGATGATGATAATACTCCAGTAATAAACGAAATTGAAAACCTTGTTAAAATTCAAGAGATTAAAAACAGTAGTCATACAATTGAATTATACAACAAAACAGGAACGTTCAATACTGGATATAATAATATCACTATAAGAATTAAAGATAATATTGATAATTCTTATTTAGAAAATGTAAATATCTCATGGATGCCTATGATGCAAATGCCTTCCATGCAGCACTCTTGTCCAAAATCTGCGATTGCAAAAATTACAAATAAGAAAACACTCTTCGAAGGGGTTATAATATACCAAATGACAAATGCTAATGGTTCTGGCTGGTCATTAACATTTAATTATACCGTCAATGGCGAAGATTACATGGCTACCGATACTATTTCTGTATCACAATCTGAAAAGCAAAATGTAGCAAGTTTTATGGGAATTGATGATAAACATTATATCGTTGCTCTTATTGAGCCTGAAGACCCAATTATTGGTATTAACAATCTTATAGTTGGGTTATACAAAATGGAAAATATGATGTCTTTCCCTGTTGTACAAGATTATACGATTATGTTAGACCCAAGAATGCCTGGAATGGGGAATCACAGTTCTCCCAACAACACCGATTTAGGTTATGATGCTACAGATAGTATGTATCATGGTAATTTATCATTAACCATGACAGGCTACTGGGTACTTAACTTGAAATTAAAGAATATTGAAGGGACTGTTTTAAAAGGTGAAGACGTCACCGAACAAGACCCAAAAAGTTCTTTATACTTAGAATTAGAGTTCTAATTAATATAGATCATCTGAACGAAAGAGGTTAACTGAAAAGTATCCGTGAATTAAAATTGACGCATCGAGCACAGTCGAGATGTTTTCCAAATAAACACCTTAAAACGCTCTATTGCGCTTGCACTAACGCTGAGATACTTTTCAGATAATCCCTTTACAAAATCACCTCCTACTTGATAACACTATCGTCATGAAAAAATTCTTTTTAATAGGTATTTGTTGTATTTGTAGCGGCATCTTATTTTCACAAGAAAACCCTTCAGAAATAAAAAAAGATACAACCATATTACAAAAGACTATTGTAATTGCACAACGTAAATTAAGTAATTATCGTCAGGAAAAAACCTTATCCAGTATAGATGCTTATTTAGAAAAAGCAAACAAGGTAACCATGATAAAACGAGGTAATTATGCCTGGGAGCCTGCTCTAAACAACATGGTAAGCGACCGATTGAATGTCACCATAGATGGAATGCAAATTTTTGGAGCATGTACCGATAAAATGGATCCCATTACATCATACGTAGATGTTTCTAACCTAGAACAAGTATCTATCAATTCTGGACAAGAAGGCACAGAAAATGGACACTGCGTTGGTGGTGGTATAGATTTACAAATTGCATCTTCTAAGTTTTATAATTCTGGTTTAAAAACCAGTATTGATTTAGGTTACGAAACTAATAGCAATTACAAAATAACGGGGTTAGACGTGGAGTATTCCAGTAATAAATTTTATCTAGCTACAGATGCCATATTTCGTAAATCGGATAATTACAAGGCTGGCAACAACAAAGAAATATTACATTCTCAATTTCAGAAATATAATTTCTCAATTCAAGGAGGCTATAATTTAGACAATAATCATCTACTAGAAACCAATATTATATATGACAAAGCTACAAATGTTGGCTACCCTGCTTTACCAATGGATGTTTCTTTAGCTGAAGCTTTAATAACATCTGTAACACACAGATATAGGAACGATGTTACCAAGATAAAATCACTAGAATCTAAATTATATTTTAACACCATAACGCATATTATGGATGATAGTAATCGTCCTGATGTACCAATAAGAATGGATATGCCTGGGTGGAGTGATACCTTTGGGTTTTATAGCAAAGCAACTCTAAAAGAAAAAAAACATAATCTATTTGTCAACTTTAACGGGTTTTACAATAGGTCGTTAGCAGAAATGACCATGTACCCAAACGATCCAAATCAACCAGATATGTTTATGTATACCTGGCCTGATATTAGAACGCTTTACACAGGTTTATATATGAGTGACAACATTATTTTAAACCCTAAAGAATCTATTTCAACAACATTAAGGCTTGGTTATCATCAAAATAAAATTGCAAAACAAGTGGGTGTAGAAAGTTTACAAATTTTTCACCCAGATATTAGTGATTCTAAAAACCGTTTTCTACTAAGTTTTTCTGGGGCATATACTATTAAAAAAGATAGGTTTGATGCAGCTTTAGGCATTGGTTATGGAGAAAGAGCCCCTTCTGTTAGTGAAGGATATGGGTTTTTCTTATTTAACAGTTTTGATAATTATGATTATATAGGCAATCCCAATTTAAAAAATGAAAAAGCTTTTGAGTTTAATACTAAAATCAATTTTAAATGTCATGCATTAAAACTTGGCATTACATCGTCTTTCTTTCATATATCAAACTATATTATTGGAGAAATAGATGATGCTATAAGTCCCATGACTATTGGTGCCAATGGTGTAAGGTTATATGAGGCTTTAAATCATGCTTCAATTTTTGATGTTTTTCTTAATACAAGTTATAATCTCTCAAAAAAAATATCATTTAATAGTTCTATAGGATACAATCATGGTGTAGGTAGCAATAACAAAAACTTACCTTTAATTAAACCTTTTTCATATCTAACAGAAATAAATTATACCACTCAAAAATTTAATGTGGCATTACAACTAAAAGGAAATGGCAATCAAAGTAAATACAGTGGTTTTTATGGAGAAGATAAAACACCCGCTTACGCTATTTTAAATCTTAATCTAGGTAATATACTATATTTAAAAAACAACAAACTTGTTTTTAAATATGGTATTGAAAATATTTTAGACGCTAATTATTCAACTTATGCAGACTGGAACAACATTTCAAGGCAAGGAAGAAATGTTTACCTAAATGCTTCCTATATATTATTTTAAATTTTGCCTAAATAAGCATCTGTTTTTGTTCTAATAATATTCATTAGAATAAAAACAATTCCAAGAGGCAATAACAAACTAAACAGAAATAATAACAGGTAATAGTTTGGCAAAAAGCCTTTTTCGAAGTAAAACAGGATTCCTTGAATACCCAGGATTAACTCGGTAAAAACAAAGCCCAAAACAAAAATGATAATTCCAAGATTTAAAGTTTTGTTGAACGTGACCAATAGATTTTGCAAAATAAACGTAAATAAAAATCCCGAAATAACTCCCAACATTACTAAATGAATAAACCCGATTATAAAATTACGATGCTGGTATACCACAGTTGAAAATTCTGGAAATAACGAAAACAAACTTAAAGCCGTTTTTAATACAAAACAAAACATCGAAAAACCAAGCGTAATATTTATAAGTTTTGATTGCTTATTAAAAAGAGGGCGTAGTTTAGGGTAAGTCAGCTTTAAAAAGAAAACCAGCATTATACTTTGTAGAAGTACCCCAATACCATTAGCATAAAATAATAATTTATGATATGCAAACCATTGTACAGGTAAAGCCAGAGTTAAAATTGTTGAAACTATTAGCAACCTGAAAAAAAATTTAAACGCCTTAGAGTTTTTAATCTTTAGCACATGAAAAATCATAGCAAAGACAGCTATTAAAAACCAACCATTAAATTGAAAATGCAAAAAGAATTGGATGGCTATTTGATAAAATGCCGAAGCTTGGCCTAACATAGATACTGCTGGACCTAAACACCAAACACCTATTGTAGACAAGAGCATAAATAAGAGGGAAGCTTTTAACAAATAATGTGTTGTCGTCGATTTTACTTTTTGATGCTTCCAAATAAGGTAAACAAAATAATAACTACAAAATATATGCAAAGTTGAAAACGATATAGAAACGGCAGCATATCCTTGCAAAGGAAAACTAACCATCATACCAACAACTGCAAATTCTGTAACCCAAAACAAACGGTTAAATACCTTATTGTTTTCAGGAACAAAATAATGTACCATAAGTGTAAATAGCATCAAATAAACCCACCCCAACATTGCAACATGTGAGTGTGCATGGGTTAAAAACCTATAATTAAAACCAGTCGGGTCAACATGTGTATATCGTAATACCAAGCCCATTAAGGCCGCTATTAGGAAATTAATTAAACATGCAATGACAAATTTTTTGGGCATAAAATCTATTTACCTGTTTAAAGATAATAAGTTCTTTGATTTAAAGCGGGTTTTCATTCCTGTGAAGGTAAGAATCCATCCAGAAAATAATGAGTTATACCAAATTTAAAATTCCAGAAAGCAAAAAATAGCTTTCTGGAATTTTTTAGTATTAATCAGTATCAATAGGGGTTAATCACTAACTAAATTGTTGTTCCAGTTTAATAGCTTCAGGAAACAAAATGTTATTTTCTAAATGAATATGTAAATGCAAATCCTTTTCAAATTCCTCTAACATAGCATAAGTCACTCTAAACGTATTGCACGCATCAGCAGGAGGCATATAGTTGTTTGTTAATTTTGCAATTTCTCTAAAACGAACCCCTTCGTTATCATGCTCATCCTTCATCATGGCTATGGGATTTTCAACAGTACCAAAATGAGGCGCTTGTATTCCTGATTTACTAATAGTAGCATTGATCATTTTCTTAATAAATGGAAATAGAATGAGTTCTTCCTTTTTCATGTGTGCCGCTAACTCTCCCGAAGATGCCTCAAAGTGCTCATTTATTTTTAATAATTCGGGGTGCCTTTCTCCATGCACTCTACAAAGCTTATTTAAAAATTGAAGTAATACGGGTACTTTCTCTTCTACGTAGCGATGATGCTTTTTTTCAATATAATCAACCAACAAATCTAACGGCCACGATTTATAATCTATATGCTCACCTCCTGTAGCATTTAAAACACTTTGAAGTTTATCCAATAGTTCGGATGCGGCTATGCCATTCTTACTACATACCTCCTCTACTGTTCTATCTCCGCGACAACAAAAATCTATGCCATAGTTACTAAAAACAGCTGCAGTTCTAAAATCCTCGGCAACAAATTGTCCGATCTGTTTTTGTGAATCTTTAAGTATTGTTTCCATAATAATTATTTTTAATTCGGATAATTTTATCCTATTTTAATTCAAATTTTTTTATATCTTTAAAAATGATGCCCCAGACTTAATATTAAGTGCTAATTCTTCAAGATTGGTATTTTCTAGCATAGACCTCAATTCTTCCCTTACGGATTTAAATTTATGATGCACAGGACAGGGGTGCTCTTCATTACAAGTGTGAAGCCCTAATCCGCAACCACTGTAAATAGCATCTCCATCAATGGCATTAACTATATGTGATAATTTTACTGAAGAAATTAATGCTTTTTCAATTTCAAAACCGCCATAGGCACCTTTGGTAGAACTAATAACACCATGTCTCACTAAATCCTGAAGTATTTTAGCAGTAAATGCCTCGGGCGAATTAATCTCTTTAGCAATAGCTTTAAGGCTAACGCGAACACCCTTATAAGAGCTTAGCGCAATAAAAATTGACGCTTTAATACCATATTCGCAAGCTTTAGAAAACATATAGATTATAAATTTAATACAAAAATAAGCCATTCTTTCAATAAGGACAAATTTATCCTAATTAAAATTGATTCTATTTATACCCAAGGTTTAACCCATTGAATTATTGTATTTACGGATTACCGTACCCTACTGATAACCAATATACTTACATTACAGCTAAATTGTACAATAAGCCATAAACCTTAATACCATTTTAGATGAATAAATTTCTAACACTAATCCTGCTTTTCTTAATCAATTTTGGGTTTTCACAAGAAATAAAAAGTGAGTCTCATCAAATAATTAAACCAAGAAACATTTATTTAAATGGAGGAATGCGCACTGCATTTGGAGGCAAATCCAGGACCTTTTTAAAAATAGATTTACCACCAAATACTGTACAGTGGTACTATAGTTTCTCTACATCAAAAGGAAAAAGTGGTATTAAAAACCTCAATTTGGCATTACAACTTTCAAGTTTATTTTCAGGCTCTGGAGCAATAAGCTCAACTGCTATGTCATCAATTAAAGTACCTCCAGGTTCGGGTTCTATTGATATTTATTTATGTGACCGCAAAAACATTGACCTTTTTCAAGATAAAATCGACAATAAAGGTGGAACTTTTTATCATATCATAGAAGGCACTGTAGAAAACACCAAACAAGCAGTTGTTCAAATTAACGATGTTAAAACCAACACCTGGTATTTGGGGATAAAAAACCCTAGCTCGCTAGATGGCATCAATATATCTATTGAAGTCGTTGCCATAACCGAAGAAATAATAACAAAAGCAAAATCACCAGAACAAGAAAAAGCAGAACTATATGGTAGTATTGGATGGGCTCAATTTGAGAAGGGAGATTACCTAAAATGTATTGAATATTGCGATAAAGCAAATGCAGAATACAAACTGGGCTGGGTAAATGCCAATAAGGGACTTGCCCAGCTTATAATAGGGCAAGAAGCTATAGCAACAGAAACTTATATAAATGCAATTAGCTTGATTAAAAAGCAAACAAACCCAGATTATATATTTAAAGAAGTGCTAAAAGATATCAATAATGCTTTAAGAGTAAATCCAGAATTAAAAGGAGCACTAGAAATTAAAAAACTTATTGAGTGGCAATAATTAAGAAAACCTTACTATTTTCCAATAAATGTTCAATAACGACCAAACATGAGCAATTAGTTGTTAAATCTGAAACAAGAAACACAACCATACCCATAGAAGACGTTGGGTTTATAGTAATTGATAACCCCGAAATATATATAAGTGTTACCACTTTAAATCTACTTATTGCAAATAATGCCTCTGTAATTATCTGCAATAAAATACATTTGCCCAATGGCATGTTTTTAAATTTAAACAGCCATCATATCCAACAAGAAATATTTAAGTACCAAGTAGAAGCAAGCCTCCCTTTAAAAAAGCAATTATGGCAACAAACCATTGTTGAAAAAATTAAAAACCAAGGTATACTATTAGAAAAAATAACCCAAAGAAATAATACGTTTGACTATTTAGCGAGCAAGGTTTTAAGTGGAGACACCTCAAATATGGAAGCAGTGGCTGCTAATTTTTACTGGAAATCCTTTTTCGAAATTAATTTTAAAAGAGCACGTTTTGGCAGCTACCCCAATAACTTTTTAAACTACGGTTATGCTATTTTAAGGGCAGCTACGGCCAGGGCTTTATCGGGCAGTGGTTTGCTAAACACGCTGGGCATACATCATAAAAGCAAATACAACGCATTTGCCTTGGCAGACGATATTATGGAACCCTTTAGACCCATTATAGACGAAGCCGTTTATACCATCATGCAGCATTACGATGAAGAGGATTTAAATACAGAAATAAAATCTGTACTACTTCAAACCCTAACAAGAACCGTTTATTTTAAAGACGAAAAAAGTCCGTTAATGGTAGCGCTTCAAAAAACGGCAAGTTCGTTACAACAATGCTATTCTGGGAAAAGAAAAAAAATCAAGTATCCCAAACTATGGAACTAAATGGCTATAGAATTATGTGGTTATTTGTATTTTTCGATTTACCAACAGAAACTGCCAAAGACAGAAAAAATGCTTCTGGTTTTAGAAAAAATATTCTTAAAGATGGCTTTACCATGATGCAATATTCTGTATACATAAGGCATTGCGCCAGCGGCGAAAGTGCCGATGTACACGAAAAACGTATTAAAAGGCTACTCCCTCCTTTAGGCAAAGTAAGCGTACTTAGAATTACAGACAAACAATTTGGCAATATTATAAACTTTTGGGGCAAAATAGAAGTCCCTAAAGAATCTCTACCAACCCAATTGGAACTGTTTTAAAACAAAAAAACACCTCAATCTTGCCTTATCACTGCAAAAAAGAAGCATTTTTTAAAACGATATTTTCGCTTAACCACATGACTACCAGAAGGTAACAAACCAACTAATATCGTGTTTCCTAATCTTTAATCAAACTACAACACCCGCATCACTCATGTTTGTTGACTCTAAAATATCGTGTTTCCTAATCTTTAATCAAACTACAACCATGCACTTTGTGTTAAGGTTAACCATGACAATATCGTGTTTCCTAATCTTTAATCAAACTACAACCATGTTGCCTATAGCATCTATCATGCCTATAATATCGTGTTTCCTAATCTTTAATCAAACTACAACGGGCGTGGATAGTGTTTATTTTAGGGACTGAATATCGTGTTTCCTAATCTTTAATCAAACTACAACTGAACGGAAGCCTTGTAAACCCTGTTTTCGAATATCGTGTTTCCTAATCTTTAATCAAACTACAACTGTCTGATTCTCAGATGTTGCAATTATAGAAATATCGTGTTTCCTAATCTTTAATCAAACTACAACGGATTTACCACCATCCCTAACAATATTTAGAATATCGTGTTTCCTAATCTTTAATCAAACTACAACACTAAATCTGTAGTTAAAATGTCAAAAGATAATATCGTGTTTCCTAATCTTTAATCAAACTACAACAATTCCATTCTTATTACGTCTGCTATGTGAAATATCGTGTTTCCTAATCTTTAATCAAACTACAACTGAAAGATGTGAACACCACTCAACAGAATTAATATCGTGTTTCCTAATCTTTAATCAAACTACAACGCATTTTTAATTTGATCTTCCTGGGCTAACAATATCGTGTTTCCTAACCTTTAATCAAACTACAACCTAGCGCAAACTAATTGAGTTAGTTTTTGCAATATCGTGTTTCCTAACCTTTAATCAAACTACAACTATGGATGGCGACTATACTGATTTTAAAGAATATCGTGTTTCCTAACCTTTAATCAAACTACAACTAAGTCGGTGTAGTTATATTGGTTTTCAACAATATCGTGTTTCCTAACCTTTAATCAAACTACAACCAAAACAAAGACAATTAAAAACAAAAGCGAAATATCGTGTTTCCTAACCTTTAATCAAACTACAACGGGCAATCCCACACCCATTTTAGTGGCATCAATATCGTGTTTCCTAACCTTTAATCAAACTACAACGGATGTTCCTTTGTTGTTTTCTACATATAAAATATCGTGTTTCCTAATCTTTAATCAAACTACAACGGTAACGTACCTGATCGAACCTGTGTTGCAAATATCGTGTTTCCTAATCTTTAATCAAACTACAACTATGTAAACAACTATTGCACCTCGAGCTTAAATATCGTGTTTCCTAATCTTTAATCAAACTACAACATGTCGGTCTTTGTTCTCATATGCAACCCTAATATCGTGTTTCCTAATCTTTAAATGTCAATGAACTTAATATTTATAAATTTAGTAATTAAATTTTCTTTAGCTTTCCCGAAACTAAGACTTTAACTTTTATAGGATTGAAAGTTAACCAACCTGTTTTTCCTTCTCCATAACTTTGTATTCTAATATAATATGGAGAAGTATTTTCTTGTATAGTAGCTTCACTATTCAATCTAAATTCATAAAATTTTGACGATAGTTTCTGCACTCTATACAAACGTTCTCGTAAAACTTTATAGTCTGGATTTTCCCAATCAATTTCATCTTCATTTACTCCTAATAAAAACATGTCGTTAATATGCAAAGTAGTTACTATTTCTTCGCCTTCAAATGGTAATTTATAAATTGAAGTTCCTTGTTTTTTTCGTTCTACAACAGTCCAAAAAGTAACAACATCTTCTTTTAGGTCTCCACTTGTATCTTTATAAATTAAGACATGATGGTTATTCCTAGGGTTTACCCATTTGTTTACATTACTTTTTAACTGTTCTGCTCCGCTAAAGTTTTCTTTCATTCTTACTTTTAAAACTGGTACTGGGTCGCCATTCTTATTTGGTAAAAATATTTGTGGTTGTTTTACACCATGCTCATCAACAATAAAAAAGGTGTTTGTTGGAATTTTTCCTTTTTCAAAGCCTCCTAGCTGTTGTATTCGCTTTAATATTAACAACCTAATAGTTTCGTCTACAACTTTATCTATATGTTTGGAAGTCGTTAAACTATCTATCGGTTTACGTACATGAAAGGCTTCGTCACTAAATGGCGCACTACGCCTACCAAAAACGGTTTCCTTATGCAATTGCCCTCTAGCAGCAACACCTTTATTTTTGTGTTTTCTTCCGTTCTTTTCTGTTATATGCGTTCTAACCGTAATATCATTTTTTATACACTTATGAGACACCAAAATATTATCAACAGCTTTTTCTGCATCATACCTAAATGTTTTCCAAGGCATCGGAAAATCTTTTAATTCTGGCTTTCTGTTATATCTGTTCCATTTAGACAACTCTTGTACATATGAAACTTTGGTACATGCCATTACTAAGGCATCAATGGCATGATGGCGATGGTCTTCGCGAGATTTAGAGTTTTCTGTATTTAAAACATGATTTAAGCCCCATTTGTGGCGTAAATTAGAGGTTACCTGCCCAGGCGAAACCGTTACCTTGTTACATATTTTAGAAAGATAATTTTTAGCTTCTTTACTTATATACCTCGTATCATTTAACTGTCGTGAGGTAAAATCATCATCAAAATTTTGCTGAACAAACCTTTTAAACTTTTGATATGCATTGGGATATTCTTTAGTATCCGAAAACAATTTTAAAGCACGTTCTTTAATGGTTGCCCAATTAGCTTCGTCTTTTCCATAAAACTCAAAAGGCGTTTTAGCTCCTTTTTTTCTATTCTCATTGGCCCAACACAAGGTTTTGTTTCCAAAGCTATCATTTAACGACCTGCTCCATGGATGAATATGTTCTATTTGAACTTCTCCCGAAAACAAATCTGTTATTGATATTGCTTTTCCTGTATAAGGGCAGGTTTTTTTACATTCTTCCCAGAGTTTAAATTTTAAAATATTCTCATGTGTTATGCGCACATATTTTTCTACTTCACTTTTAATTCTATCATTTTCGCGCTCCAATCGTTTTTGATTTCTTCTAATTTGATTGCGTTTAGATTTAGATGATTTTAAGTCGCGAGCCATCTCTACCTTTATTTCGTCAACCGCCCCGTAGTCATCAATTAATTCATTAACCAATTTTCGCAACTCAAACAAAGCCGTTATTACTATAGGGTTTTTTATAGATTGAATTTCTTTATCGGCATACTTATCTACTGGTAATCTTTCTAATAAAGCACTATGGTTGATTGAAGATGAATGGTGATATAATTTTTTTAACCGCCTATCATTAAATCCAAAATCTTTACGAAGCAACCCTTTAATCGTATCGGTATAGCCTCCCTTAATTTTAGTATGGACTATATCCTCTACATTATCAATTAGTTCTAATTGTTTTTTATTATTTTCTAAAGAATCCTTTTGCCACTTGTCTCCAAAAGCATTTTTTATGCCCCCCATGGCTACAGCCACATCGTAGGCATAACCCTGTTGTAAAAACGGTAAAATATTAGAAATGGCTTTTCTACTTAAACTGGCATAACCATCTTTTACATTAAACTTTGAAATGGCTTCGGCCTGTGTTTCGGTGAAACCCCAATTTTTAATAGCATACGCTTTTAAATTGGACTTACTATCAAAAAAGTACAAAACATGCCAAATATCATCCTGCTCCTTTGGAGTAAAATCGAACCATTTTTTACCAAAGTACTTTTTATGGGATAAATTGGAAATGGTATGTGTACCACCTATTTTATCATCATCTTTAAAATTAAACTTATATTCTGCACTTTCTTTACCAATAAGTTTTCTTATTCTTTTAAAAACAGGCTTTTCTATAGAAAACAGAAAACCAACAATTTTTTGCTTTTCTTCATGACTTATTTTAGTCCCGTTACACTCTACAGTATTTACCCATTGCCAAACTCTAAATTGTTCAAAAACAATAGCGCTTAACGGGCATTTAGTTTTTGTTGGCTCGAAAGGGCAACTGCCCACCAGGTGTTTTTGAGAACGCAACGGGCGCTGATGAAATAAAATACCATCTTCATTATAACCATCTAATTTTCTGCCTCCAAAAAGTGTTTTCAAGTCATCATCTAAAACAGTATGAAATTGCGCTTGTTTCTTCCAAATCAACTCAAATTCATCTATATACATTTTTCGTGTAGTGTACCTATTTCTTATACGCTCTAAACCGTTTTGAAAAGGTTGATGTTCTTTAGGGGAAATTTCAAATAGGTACGAACCCAATGTTTTTTCTTTAATACGCTCTGTAGTTTCTGTAATCCCTATTTTTCCTTCTTTAGTATTACCCTTAAAAATAGCGCCATCATCTGCCCCGCCTTTTCTACTATTACTTAAAAACCCTCTGCGTTGAATTAAATGATAAAAGATTCGCCCTATTTCTTCTAAAGATAATTTTTCGTGCAATGCTCTGCTCCTTAACTCATAAGGATTTAACGCAAACCATGAAGTTAATTTTTCCGAAGGAAATTGTTTGGTTTTTTTCCATGCATCAAAATCTTGATCCTGTAACGGGCACATATTATATTTAGAAAGTTCTTTAAGCAGTTTTTTCTTTCTTAAACGCCTTCTAAAAAACTGTCTTCTTACACCTCTGGCTCCTGTTCTATTGGCATTTTTAGACATTTCATTGTCGCCATCTCCCAAATTATCTACACCCATTGGAAAAATCCTACTACCAATACCAAGTATTTTATTTTGACTGTTGTCAATTATTGCCCAACCTATACTATTAGTCCCTAAATCCAGCCCTAAAACTTTTGTCATGATTTTTATATATTCAATGAAGCTAAATGTACAAAAAACAATGGTAGTTTTTCTTACGGTAAACCGTACAGCTATATGCAGATTATTTTATTATATTTGTTTTAGATTAAACATCCTAATCTTTAATCTTATTACAATAAGGCTATATGCCGTAGACAAAAAGTCTTTAGTCCTGCCTCGGTGGGACTTTTTATTTATTGCAGATTAGAATCGGGCGAAAACTTTAAAACTTATTTTAACATGAGCTCGATATAAATTATATTCAAAAACAACCGAGTTAATAGTTTAAAAAACAGTGTCTTGTCATGTCGACAGAGCGAAGGATGAGCGACGAGACATCTCAATAAAGTGAGATTCCTCCTCGTTTCTCGTTCGGAATGACATGGTTTTTTTGATAAAAAGTTTAAAAACACTGATTATCCGTTTTTAATATGTCGAACCCAGATTACTTTAACTTACCGCTACAACCTAAACAACAACTGTTTATATTCGTATCGCCTAGTCCTTAACTATGCTATGAACAACAACATAAGCACCTTTTCTACTTTGTTGCTGAAAATTGCCATCGCAAACATCCCAAAGGCCCTTGCGAAATTCGACTTCAAGCCTAGCAAGCTTAATGTTTTTATTTTTAGAGAGGTAATTTTCTAAGTCGTTACGGTTAATCTTGCTCTTGCAAAACTTTATATAATAATCTTGGTTAGAATGCCTAACATAAGCTTCTTTATGCTTGGTAGCCACACCGTTTTTTTTAACAAAGCTTTTAAAAATTACTGGGGCAGAAACAATATATTTTCCATCTCCTATTGGTATATCCTCTACTATATTTTTTGGTGTACTTGCCGTTTTTTGACTGGAGCAGGACATCATAAAAAAACACATTATACATGCCAGTATGTATAAGCTATTTTTTTGTTCTGGTTTTTTCATTGTTTAAATTTAGTTTAAAGGGGAAATAAGTTTACGTTCACGAGTCCTCACAGCAACAAATAGTATTTTATCCCTTGTTGGATTTACCCCATTTTTCAACCTCTATAAAAAAATCTGATAGCTTTATATCTCGAGATTCACAGATTTTCTGAAGAGTATCTATACGCATGGAGTATTTTTTGTCTCCCACAATCCTTCTAACGGTTTTTTCATCAATATTATGATCTAATGCGAATGCTCTTTTAGATTTAGCATTTTTAATCCATTTATCAGATATGAAACCACATATTAATCTATTTACGTTCTCCATTAAAACAAATTAAGATGTTAGAGGTTAATTTAATGCGGATAATTATCCGCATTTGTAAATATTTTACTATATTTGACTCTAAATTTTTAATTTTGCGATTCTTCGTATAGAAAATATCTGAAGCTGTCGCTTTGAGTCTCTAAATTGAAAACTGGTAATTTTTGCACATGAGATGATAAGCAGATTTGCTCACGTCTATGGGTGTGGGTTCTCTTATTAGTGGTTAGGTATACCAGTACCTCTAGTGCAGTAAGTTGAGTTCCACGCCTTTTTTGTTTTTATGTACAAAAGGCTTCATGGGGTACTTATCTTGTTTTAGTCAACTTGAACTTAAAATACCCAGACCCTGTGAGATATTGTAACAGGTCGGACACAGGAATCTGGGTTTGTTCAACTTACAATTTTGGGTGCTTCTAATGTAGAATCAGGACACTCAAAATTTGTTTAGATCCCGCTAAAAATCGGGATTAATTCAACTTACAATTTTTAGTGCTTCGCCTAAGGGCGAATTCTTAAAATTGAGTTTCATTAACATTAAAAACTTAAGCCATGCCAGAAACCAAAATCCAAAAATTACCGCACCGTTTTTTACTATCGTACTATATTACCATAGCCTCATTAATTGTGTTAATAGATAAATCCCACTTAACACATACTGTTAAAAAGCATTGTAAAACAGCGCTAAAAGCAATTGGAATTATTTATGGGAACCAGAGCCACAACACAGGAATACATGCTTTATATACAAAAGAATTCGATGTGTTTTTTAAATCGTTTCCACCTGCTTATTTTAATAATCGAGGACTAATCTCTGTCGATTTAATGGTTAAAAGCATAAAACTATGCATGGCAACAAACGATGTCGTGCATATAGCAGGAGAGTAACATAACTTTAAAGATATAGGTCCTGAATGGTCTTGTCTTTTAATGAAAAATACCCTGTCATTCAGAAGGAGGCACGACTGAAGAATCTAAAACTGTTTTTGTCTACAGATAAATGTATAAATACAAAAATCGTATAAACTCTTGGTGTTCATTGAGTATTTAGTTTTATTGAGATTCTTCGCTTGCCTAGGCCACACCCAGCACATATCGCTCTGAATGACATAATTGCTTCGAAATGTCATTCAGAAGGAGGTACGACTGAAGAATCTAAAAACTGTTTTTGTCTACAGATAGATGTATAAATACAAAAATCGTATAAACTCTTGGTGTTCATTGAGTATTAATTTTATAGAGATTCTTCGCTTACCTAGGCCACACCCAGCACAAGTCGCTCTGAATGACATTTTTGAGCAAAACCTCCTGTCATTCAGAAGGAGGCACGACTGAAGAATCTTTTAAATAGTATCATTAAGAAACTGCCACTTGGGATTGATATTCGAAATTAGGCTATTCTTTTTTTCTCTACTCCAGCCTTTGATTTGTTTTTCCCTTTTTATAGCATCTTCAATTTCAAAAAAATGTTCATAATGGATCAGGTAAAAACATCTATATTTTGAGGTAAAAGCCTTAGAAAAAGGCTCAGGATTTCTGTGATAGTAAAGCCGCTCTTTTAAGTTATTTGTTACTCCAGTATATAGAACTGTTTTTGTTTTGTTAGTAAGTATATAAACATAATAATTATGTGTTCCTTTTGTTTTCATTTAGTTTTGCGGTTTTTCTTTTTAGATGCTTCGCTTACCTCGGCCACACCCAGCACAAGTCGCTCTGAATGACATTTTTGAGCAAAACCTCCTGTCATTCAGAAGGAGGTACGACTGAAGAATCTAAAACTGCTTTTGTCTACAGATAAATGTGTAAATATAAAAATTGTGTACACTCTTGGTTTTCATTGAGTATTTAGTTTTATTGAGATTCTTCGCTTGCCTAGGCCACACCCAGCACATATCGCTCTGAATGACATAATTGCTTCGAAATGTCATTCAGAAGGAGGTACGACTGAAGAATCTAAAAAACTGTTTTTATCTACAGATAGATTTATAAATATAAAAATCATGTACACTCTTGGTTTTCATTGAGTATAAATTTATAGAGATTCTTAGCTTACCTAGGCCACACTCAGCACAAGTCGCTCTGAATGACATTTTTGAGCAAAACCTCCTGTCATTCAGAAGGAGGTACGACTGAAGAATCTAAAACTGCTTTTGTCTACAGATAAATGTGTAAATATAAAAATTGTGTACACTCTTGGTTTTCATTGAGTATTTAGTTTTATTGAGATTCTTCGCTTGCCTAGGCCACACCCAGCACATATCGCTCTGAATGACATAATTGCTTCGAAATGTCATTCAGAAGGAGGTACGACTGAAGAATCTAAAAACTGTTTTTGTCTACAGATGAATGTATAAATACAAAAATCGTATAAACTCTTGGTGTTCATTGAGTATTTAGTTTTATTGAGATTCTTCGCTTACCTAGGCCACACCCAGCACAAGTCCCTCTGGATGACATAATTACTTTTCAATTAAAAATTGTTTCTAAACCACACTTTTTGCCATTCGCGCTTAAGGATTAAAAAAGATACTTCTTCAGAGAGTTTTAATACATCGTCTCCGCTTAGTGCTTTAACCTGTTGCTCTGGCACATCAATAATATAAAGCAGATTTAAATACTCGGTAAATTTTTCTTGAATTAGCTTATAAATCATTTCATGCAGCAAAAGCTTTAAACTGGTTGGCAGAATGTCTTCATGAAAATCCAGATCGATATTGGCCAAAAGAAAATCCTTATTAAGTTGCTGAATTAATTTTTTGTACAAACTGGATTGATTGGCAGCTTCAATCAGTTTTTCGAAAGTGGAAGGTAATTGCATTATACGTTTCTATTCATTAAGCTATTACCAAAATCACGTAAAAGCACTTTTTTCTCCTCAGAGACATCTAGCAACTCTAAAACAGAAAAAGCCTTATTGGTATAATTTTTAATTTCTTTTCGAGTGGCATCAGAGGCACCAGAGGTATTAAAAATTTGTTTCGCTGTTTCAATCTTAGATTCGTTATCCTTAAGGGTTGTATTAAATAAATCTCTTAGTTTAGCCTCATTATCTTGATTAGAAAACTCCAGAGCTTTTAAATACAAATAGGTTTTTTTGTTTTCAATAATATCGCCACCAACCTGTTTCCCAAAACTTTCAGGGTTTCCAAAAACATCTAAATAATCGTCTTGTAATTGAAAAGCAATGCCTAAATTTCTTCCAAACTCGTAAATGTTATTTTGATCGGTCTCTGATGCATTGGCAACTATAGCACCCATTTTCATGGCAGCCCCTACCAAAACAGCCGTTTTATATTCAATCATTTTTAAATATTCTGGAATGCTAACATCGTTTCTGGTTTCAAAATCAACATCATATTGCTGACCCTCACAAACCTCTATCGCCGTTTTGCTAAACAGTTTTGCTAAGCATTGAAACGTATTGGCCTCATAATTTTCGAAAAGTTGGTAGGCCATAATCAACATAGCATCACCAGAAAGAATGCCTGTATTAATATCCCATTTTTCATGCACGGTTTCTTGCCCACGACGCAAAGGCGCATCATCCATAATATCATCATGAACCAGCGAAAAGTTATGAAAAACCTCAATGCTTAGCGCCGCATCTAAAGCCTTTTTATAATCGCTATTAAAAATTTCGGCTACCATTAAAGTTAAAACAGGCCGTAACCGTTTGCCTCCTAAACCTAAAATATATTGAATAGGTTCATAAAGGTTTTTGGGTTCTTTTAATGTTGAGTATTTCTCTAAATAAGCAACAAATTCTTTTTGATATTTTTCTACTGAAAGCATGGCGCAAAAATAAAGTAAATAGTATTACTAAAAAGCTTACAACATATTTAAGTGTTAAAAAAATGTAAAACCTAGGAAACTTTTTTGGTTTTCAAAGTTTCCGCTCATATATTTGCACCCGATTATGAGAGGAAAAATTATACATAAAGCAGCAGATTTATTTCTGACGTTAGGCTTTAAAAGTGTTACAATGGACGATATAGCTCAAGAAATGGGCATTTCTAAAAAAACCATTTATGTACATTTTGCAAACAAAACTAAATTAGTAGAAGCCGTAACATTTGAGTTGTTTGTAACCATTTGTGATGGTATCGATACTATTTGTGATGCTTCTAACAACCCTATTGAAGAATTATACGACATAAAAATGTTTGTGATGCATCATTTAAAAAGTGAAAAATCATCGCCTCAATTTCAATTAAAAAAATATTACCCACAGATATACGATGCTCTAAAACTTAAACAGTTTGAAAAAATGCACGATTCGGTTAAAGAAAGCCTTCAAAAAGGTGTTGATACCGAATTGTTTAGACAGAACATTAATGTGGATTTTATATCCAGAATGTATTTTAACGGTATGACCGGTATAAAAGATCAATCTATTTTTCCAAAAGAAATATATAATATGGAGTATTTAATGGAGAGTTATTTAGAATATCACTTAAGAGCTATCGTCACAGATAAAGGGTTTCAAATATTAAACAAATTTATAACATCAAATCAATCATAAAATGAAGAACAAACTAATTTTTATATTTAGTTTATTATGCTCTATCACTATGTTTTCGCAAGAAAGCACTAAAAGTTTCTCGTTACAAGAAGCTATAGATTTTGCCTTAGAGAATAACAGAACTGCAAAAAACGCTACACGCGATATTAAAGCAGCCGAAAAGCAAAAGTGGGAAACCATAGCAACAGGTTTGCCTCAAGTAAGTGCCAGCATAGATTATCAAAACTTTTTAAAACAACAGGTTTCTGTGATCCCTGCCGAATTTTTTGGCGGTAATCCAGGAGAATTCGCAGAGGTTGTATTTGGTACAAAACAAAGTGTTAATGCCTTTGCAAGACTAGAACAGAAAATTTTTGATGGTTCTTATCTAGTTGGCTTACAATCTGCCAAAGTGTTTTTAGAAATCTCAAAAAATGCTAAGGAGAAAACCGATTTAGAAGTTAGAAAAGCAGTTATTAATGCTTACGGTAATGTGCTCTTAGCCGAAGAGAGCATAAAGATTTTAGAACGCAACATTGATGTTTTAAAGAAAAACCTCAACGAAACCACTAAAATATATGAAAATGGTTTAGGCGATGAAGAGAGTGTTGAGCAATTACAAATTACCCTATCTGGTATAGAAAGTAATTTAAACAATACCTCGCGTTTAAAAACTTTGGCCTACCAAATGTTTAATATAACTATGGGCACCGAGATAGATTCTAAAACCATATTAACCGATAATTTAGAAAGTTTAACGGCTCAAAATATTGTTTTAGATTTAATCGACTCGCAGGAAAATATAGAAAACAATATTGATTTTAAAATTGCAGAAAATGATAAAACGGCAAAAGAGCTACTTTTAAAATTAGAAAAAAGCAAAGCCCTCCCTACTTTAAATGCTTTTGTTAATGCTGGTTATTCTACTTTTAGTAATGATTTTGTTTTTACAAACAGCAACCAAAAGTGGTTTGGTTCTTCTTTATTGGGTGTTAGTATGAATATCCCTATTTTTAGTTCTGGAGGAAGGAGTGCATCGACCCAAAGAGCAAGAATTAATCTTGAAAAGGCTAAAGAAGACTTAACGGAAACTCAGCAAAAACTAAAACTTCAAATAGCATCAGCTAAAAGTGATTACCAATTTGCTATTGAAGATTATGACAACAAAAAACAAAATTTAAATCTGGCAGAACGCATTGAACAAAAAAATCAGACTAAATTTTTTGAAGGGATTGCTTCAAGTTTTGAGTTAAGACAGGCCCAAACACAATTATACAGTTCACAACAAGAGTTTTTACAAGCGATGCTTGATGTTATAAATAAAAAGGCTGAATTAGAAACCGTATTAAACACTATAAACAAATAATCAATCAATAAAATGAAAAGAATATATTCACTAGTAATCGTAACGCTTGTTTTAGCATCCTGTGGAGGCGATAAAAAAATGTCTGTTGAAGATATTATAGCGTCTGGTAATTTAGAACAGATAAGAAAAAAGAAATCTGAATTGGATGCTTCTGCTCAAGAAATTTCTTCTCAATTAAAACAATTAGAATTAGAAATTAAAAAACTAGATCCGCAAGAAAGAATTCCTTTAATTACAACATTTGCGGCTAAAGAAACGGTTTTCAATCACTTTGTAGAGCTGCAAGGTAGTGTAGATACTAAGAAAAATCTTGTCATTTATCCTGAGTACCCAGGAACTTTAACACGTGTTTATGTTAAAGAAGGACAAAAAGTATCTAAGGGGCAAATACTAGCTAAAATTGATGATGGCGGTTTAAGTCAGCAAGTAGCACAACTACAAATTCAGGCCGATTTAGCTAAAACTACTTTCGAACGCCAAGAACGTTTATGGAATCAAAAAATTGGTAGTGAAATCCAGTTTTTACAAGCAAAATCTAATTACGAAGCGCAACAAAGAGCTGTAAACCAATTAAAACAACAAGTTGGAAAAACACTTGTTCGCGCTCCTTTTTCTGGTACTATTGATGATGTTATTACAGAACAAGGTAGTGTGGTTGCTTCTGGCCAATCTCAGCTTTTTAGAATTGTAAACCTTCAAGATATGTATATTGAAACAGATGTACCAGAACGTTACATTTCTAATATTACACCAGGAAAGAATGTGCAGGTAGAATTTCCAATACTTGGAAAAAAGATGGATGCTAAAATTAGACAGGCAGGAAATTTTATAAACCCAGCAAACCGAACTTTTAAAATTGAAGTGGCTGTTTCAAATAAAGATAAATCTATAAAGCCAAACTTAACGGCAAAACTTAAAATTAACGATTACAAAAACGAGAAAGCCATATTAATACCTCAAAGTATTATTTCTGAAAACGCCGAAGGCCAGCAATACGTATACACCGTTGCAGATAAGGTTGAAAACAAAGCGAAAGCAAAACGTGTTATTATAGAAACTGGGAAAACACAAGGTGATTACATTGAAGTACTTTCTGGTTTAGAAAACGGTAATGAGATTATTGATGAAGGTGCTAGAAGCGTGAAAGATGGACAAGATATAAAAATACTTGTTGTAGAATAATCAAACTAATTCTGAAGACTAATGAGTAAAAACAAAAAACAAAAGAAAAAGGTAGATAAGGAGTTTGGTTTATCGTCATGGGCAATTAATAATAAAACAACCATGTATGTTTTAATTGCTTTAATCTTATTTCTTGGTGCTGGTGCATATTTTAGTATGCCCAGAGAGAATTTTCCAGAAATTAAAGAAACCAAAATTTATATCAGTTCCGTCTATCCTGGAAACACAGCAGAGGATATTGAGAAATTAATAACCGACCCCATTGAAGACAAGTTAAAAACAGTTAGTAATGTTGTTGAAATCACATCAACATCTCAAGAAGATTATTCTATTATTATTGTAGAATTTGATGAAAAAATATCTGTTGAAGCAGCAAAACAGAGGGTGAAAGATGAAGTAGATTCTGAAACATCGGGTGAAGATTGGCCAACATTTAATGGGGCTAAAGTAGAGCCTAATGTGTTCGACTTAAGTATGTCTGAAGAAATCCCAATTTTAAATATTAATATTTCAGGTGATTACCCAGTTGATAAGCTAAAGGAGTACGGAGAATACCTAGAAGACAAAATTGAAAGCCTTTTAGAAATAAAGCAAGTCGATATTCGTGGTGCTCAGGAAAAAGAAGTAGAAGTTGCTGTAGACATCTATAAAATGATGGCTGCTCAAGTGAGTTTTAGTGACATCATCAATACCATAGGCAATGAAAATATGACCATGTCTGCAGGTAATTTAATTACTAGCGGGCAACGACGTACTATTAGAATTATTGGTGAAATTGACACCCCTGACGAGCTTGAAAATTTTGTAGTAAAATCTGAAAATAACAACCCTATTTATTTAAAGGATATTGCTCAAATTACTTTTAAAGACGAAGACAAAACAACTTACGCCAGAGAGTTTGGTGCCCCCGTTGTCATGCTCGATGTTAAAAAACGTGCTGGAGAAAACATGGTGGCTGCGGCAGAACAAATAGAAGTCATCATTAAAGATGCTGTTGCCAATGTATTTCCACCAGATTTAAAAGTTACTGTAGCAAACGATCAATCTTCTAAAACGATTGGCCAGGTTGACGATTTGGTAAACAATATCATATTTGGTATCATTCTCGTGGTTACTGTTTTGATGTTCTTTTTAGGATTTAAAAATGCCCTATTTGTTGGTTTTGCGATTCCTATGTCTATGTTTATGTCGCTCATGATATTAGATATGTTTGGTTTTACCATGAATACCATGATCCTTTTCGGACTTATTATGGGACTAGGAATGCTTGTAGACAATGGAATTGTGTTGGTTGAGAACGTTTATCGTTTAATGAACGATGAAGGCCTAAACAGAATTCAAGCTGCTAAAAAAGGGATCGGTGAGATTGCATTTCCTATTATTATTTCTACGGCGACAACTGTAGCAGCATTTATCCCTTTAGGCCTCTGGCCTGGTGTTATGGGGCAATTCATGATATACTTCCCTAAAACTTTAGGGGTTGTATTAGGGTCATCACTATTTGTTGCTATTTTCTTTAACTCGGTTATGGTATCTCAATTTATGACTACAGAAGACAAAGACATGCCTTTAAAAAATATTATTAAAATCTCTGCAATTGTTGGTGGTTTTGGCTTGCTTATCATGCTTGTTGGCGGTGCCTACAGAGGTCTGGGAGCATTAATGATAGTAACCGTTATTTTACTTTGGGCATACCGCTTATTCTTAAGAGGTTGGGCCAATGGGTTTCAAAATAATGTATTACCAAAATGGGAACGCTTTTACGAAAAAATGCTTCGTGGAGCATTAAGCGGAAGAAAACCAGCAATTATAGCTATTGGAACATTTATTTTACTTATTGTGGCTTTTATGGGCTTTGGAGCTTCTGTTGGGAGCCAACGTACAAAAGTGGAGTTTTTTCCAGACAATACCCCCAATCAAATTATTGTTTATATAGAATATCCTGAAGGTACAGACATTAAAAAAACCAATGCCATTACTAAAGATATTGAAGAGCGTGTTTATAAAATTATAAACGAAGAAGCCTATATGCATGGTGATTTTAATTTCCTGACTGAAAGTGCAGTATCTCAAGTTGGTGAAGGCGCAGGAAACCCACAAACAGATGGTGGTTCTCAAGCAGAAATGCCACATCGTGGTAAAATAACAGCGACCATGCGCGAATATAAGTTTAGAGATGGTGCCGATAGTAATGTGCTTCTTAAAAAAGTACAGGAAGATTTAAAAGATATATATCCAGGTGTTGCCATTTCGGTTGAAAAAGATGCTGTAGGTCCACCAGCAGGTTATCCTATAAATCTTGAACTAGAAGGTAATGATTATGGCGAACTTATTGCCACGGCAGAAAAAATGCGTGACTTTATCAATTCAAAAAACATACAAGGTATTGACGAATTGAAAATTGATGTCAACAAATCGAAACCATCCATGCAAGTTCAGGTGGACAGAAAGAAAGCTGGAGAATTGGGCGTAACATCTGGTCAGGTAGGTCAACAACTACGTAATGCCATTTTTGGAGCCAAAGCTGGTATCTACAAAGAAGATGGCGAAGACTACGATATTTATGTACGTTTTAACAAAGAAAACAGGTATAACACGAGTGCTATTTTCAATCAGAAAATAACATTTAGAGACATGGCATCTGGTCAAATTAAAGAAATTCCTGTTTCTGCTGTTGCTAAACAAAATAACACATCTGGGTTTAGTGCTATAAAGCATAGAGATGTTAGACGTGTAGTAACCTTATACTCTGCTTTAGCTCCTGGGTTTACAGATGCTGGTGCTATAGTTTCACAGATTCAAAATGAAATGCAAAGTTTTACAGAACAACCTGCATCTGTTAGGGTTGATTATACTGGACAAATAGAAGAACAAAATAAACAAATGGTATTTTTAATGGGTGCATTCTTTACAGGTTTAGGTTTAATTTTCTTCATTCTAATTTTCCAATTTAACTCTGTTTCTAAACCTGGTATTATCATGCTAGCTATTTTCTTGAGTTTAATTGGTGTATTTGGCGGTATTGTTGTTACTGGTAGTGCTTTTGTTATTATGATGACCATGATGGGTATTATCTCCCTTGCTGGTATTGTTGTAAATAATGGGGTGGTACTCTTAGATTACACCCAGCTTTTAATTGATAGAAAGAAAGTGGAGCACGATTTGGAGGATGATCAATACCTTGAAACTTCAGATTTGCTAGAGGCTATTATTAAAGGTGGGAAAGCGCGTTTACGCCCAGTATTATTAACGGCCATCACAACGATTTTAGGATTAATTCCTTTGGCAACTGGATTAAACATTAACTTCTTTACTTTGTTTAGTGAATTTAACCCACACATTTATATAGGAGGTGATAATGTTATTTTCTGGGGGCCTCTTGCCTGGACCGTTATTTATGGATTATTTGTTGCTACGTTCTTAACATTGATCGTAGTACCTATACTGTTTTATTTAGTGACTAAATTCAAAATGTGGCTGTACAGTAACAGAGCAGCCAAGTACTCTTTAAAAAATGAATTAAAAGAAGCGGAAGCTTTTAATATGGACAAACCATTAAATTAATCTTTTAATTCAACGCATACAACTTGAAATACAGTTGTTATGGAAATCCTTTATCCCTGTGAAGGATTGATTGATAGCAGAAAAGCCTCAACGTCTTGTTGGGGCTTTTCGATTTTATTTAATTATAAGTAAATATACTATCTATTGTCCCTCATTTTGTGGGATTGGTAATTGAGTAACAATATTATCTCCTGCTCTATCAACAATTAACTCGGCAAGTCTATTAAAACGTCTCATGTCTACCCAACGGTGTCCCTCGGCAAACAAGGAATATCGTCTTTCATATAAAAGCTGATCTTCATCTACATTCCCAGCCCCAATAGCTCCTAAACCAGCAGCAGCTCTAACCGCATCAACAGCAGCTTCAGCTTCGCTTGCATTTGACGTCATATTAGCCTCTGCATACAACAATAAAAGTTCCTCGTTTCTTATCATTCCAACAGGAGCCGTACTTGATTGATACACCCATACATCGTGTGTTCCAGGAGTTAAATCTGCAATATTTAAAGGTCCATCTGTTCTCAAAACAGCTTTATCAACCCTGGCATCTCCAGCTTCTGCAGAATTCACAAAATCAGGATGTGCTATTCTAGCATTCGCCCCTGTTGAATTTAATGCAAAAAACAATTGGTTTAATGCATCACCCCCAGCAGAAGAAAACTGATAATAAGCTCCTATATCCATAGACCCGTTAATGTCCATAAACGAATCTGCCAAGGCACTTATAACCAATGCATCATTCCCTTGGTAAGCAGCTGCTCTGGCTGTTAACGCCCTATTGAATTCTAAATAAGAAACGCCTAACGTATTAGGGGACACATCGCCACCAGTCGTTAAATCTGTAGCAGCCGTATTTAATAATCCAACTATTGTTGTTAAAGCGCCATCAAAACTTTCAAAAGCGCCTAAATTATTTGGGTCTGCAACGTCTGTACGAATACCATTTTGATATAACATCATTAACACACTTAATAGCTCATGTGCCTTAATTGTATTTGCAAAACCCCTAATAGCAGCTTTTTCGGCATCAGTAAAAGTTTCGGTGGTATTCTCCAGGCCTTCTAATAATAAATTGCATTCTTTAACTACGGCATAACGAGCAGCATACGGTGTTGTTAAGTAAAAGGCATTATCATCTAAAGTGCCTGTCATTAAATCTCCAGCCCATCTCGGATCAGAACTTTGATGTCTCCAATAATCCCTGCCTAATACAGACCCGACATCTCTTTGGGTATGTAAACGGTCTCTCATATCTGCCAAAATCCCTGAAACAACCTGAGGAAGTTCTGGTCTGGAAAGCCCCTCCGAAATCGATGAGGTCTGTGGTCCATTTAAGTCTTGCCCGTCTTTAATATCGCATGAATACCAAAAACAAATAGAAAAGACTAAAACTATTATTTTAAATTTATTTGAAATCTTCATAATGTTTTTTTTAAATTATTAAAGTCCTACCGACAAGTGAAACATAAATCTTTTAGATGATGGAAATGGTGCTACCTCAATTCCAATTCCAGCTGCTGCAGATCCGAAGTTAGACACCTCAGGATCATAACTGTTATAGTCGAAAATATTGATTAAGTTCCTACCAGAGAAACCTACCTTTACATCTGAGATATTGCCGCTAAACCATTTTTCCAGACTACTACTAGGAATATTGTAGTAGAGCCCAATTTCTCTCAATTTTAAATACGAGGCATCTTCAACAAATGGTTCTGCATTACCTGCTCCAAAAGCAGCTTTTCTAAAATCTCCATTTACCATAACCCCAGCTGGATCAAGGCTTATTTCATCGTAATCTGCACTTGTGTTTCCAAAATCTGAAAGTAATCGACTTAAATTCACATTATCTCCTCCTTTTTTCCAGTGCCATAAAAACGACAGCGTAAAATCTTTATATCTTAAATTATTATTAAAAGACATTTGAAAATCTGGTTCTGCATCACCTAAAGTCACGACATTTCCACTAGAATCGTTACCTACAATTTGCGTTGCACTTTTTCCTTCTTCTATTCTAAAGGTACCCAATCCAGTTCCAAACCCTTGTGTATCGAATGAATTCACTTTTAACTCTGTGATTTTAGATTTGTTTTTAAACCAAATAATGTTGGAATCCCAAGTGAAATCTTCTTCCTTAAAAACACTGGCATTTAAACCAATTTCTACACCATTATTTTCTAACGCCCCCGCATTTGCCCATCTAAAGGTATATCCAGATGAAGGTGTGTTATCGGCTTGAAGAATTAAATCTTCAACCTGTTTGTTGTAATAAGTAAACTCTAAGGTTATTCTATTGTCTAAAAATCCAGCATCAAATCCAACTTCCAACTCTTTTTGCCTTTCTGGTTGAATAGATGGGTCTCCTAAGGTTGTTGGTGTAATAATACCTACATTACCATTAACCAAGGAATTAATATAAGTTGTAAACAAGGCGCCATTGGGTGCAAAGTTTCCTGCTTCACCATATGCAACACGAATTTTAAATTGATTAACAGCTTCAAAGTTCCAGAAATCAAAATTATGTAAGTTAAATGCTGCTGACGCTTTTGGATAATAAAAGAACTTATTGGCATCACCATTGTTAGAAGATTTATCGCCTCTTAACCCTAGTGTAGCAATTATTTTGTCTTGATAATTTACTTCCTCCTGTACAAAAAAACCAGCGTCTTCTTGCTCTAATCTAAATTGGTCTACATCTACATTAGCAGCCTGGTCTACATTACTTTCTGAAGCAATTAGTCCCGTTGATGTTACCCGAATGGTGTTTTGGGAAAATTGCTCGTTAGTAAGACCTGCCTGAGTGGTAAAACTTAAATTATTATCTGTCATATAATTATGAACCAAAAAAGCATTAAAATTGGCATCGGTATTTTGAGTAGTTCCTTCAGAAGATAATCCGTCTACCCCACCAACAGCAGGACTCATAAATTGCAAATCTCTAGGAAAAAACACATCTGTTTTAAGTGTATAAGTATCTACACCAGCTCGCGCAATAAGCTTCAAGCTTTGCTTATCATTACTAAACAAATTAATATCTATAGTACCACCTGCTATTAAACGTCTTGTAGATTCGCTATTGGTCATAACATCTCTTGTATGTATTTGATTGGATGAGTTAGCAGGATGATCGGGATAGTTTCCATTGGCATCTGGTAATAAAAAATCCCAAGGTCTTGTAAATAATGTAGAGACTCCAATAGTGGTATTACTATTATCATTATTAAAGAAGCCCCTATCAGAATTCGAATTTATATAGTTACCTGTTAAAGCCAGTTTAATATTATTATTAATCTTATGATCAACATTTAATCTTACCGATTTTTTACCAGCTCCTGTTCGTTTAACTATACCATCCTCTTCATTCGTTGTAAAACTTCCAAAAAATGAAGTTTTATCGTTCCCTCCAGATACACTAACATTTGTATTGGTTATAAATCCTTTTTCTCCATAAATTTCATCTTCATAATCAATTAAAGTTCCAGCATTTTCGGCTGCGGTATACAAGGCACCTTCACCATAAACACTTTCTGCCAATGCTGCTGTCCAATTTCTTTGTCCCAATAAATTAACAGCCTCGTTCCAACCAACGGCCTGTGTGAATTTAACCTTGGTTTTCCCCTGTTTTCCTTTTTTCGTTGTAATGATAACAACACCTGCAGCAGCACGAGACCCATAGATAGCCGAAGCCGAAGCTCCTTTTAATATTTCAATATTGGCTATATCGTCTGGATTAATATCGGCAATTCTGTTCGATGCATTATCTTGAGAATCTGTTGATGACGCACCGCCACCAGCTGCATTAGATATTTCGTTTAGCCCGCCTGCAAATACACTGTTGTTATTTACATAAACACCGTCAATAATGTATAAAGGTTGCCCATTACCATTAATAGAAGTCACCCCTCTTAACTTCACCGAGATACCCCCTCCAGGGGCTCCAGAAGCCTGAGTTATTTGGGCACCTACAAATTTACCTGCCATAGCACCATCTAAAGTTTGTGGGGGGGTTCGTCCTGCCAAATCATCGGCAGAAACAGATGCTACTGCATTAGCTGCATTACTTCGTTTAACAGAAGATGCTAAACCCGTAATAACGACTTCTTCTAACGACTCTGCCGACTCTTGCAGAGTCACATTTATAGTTTTAGCCTCGCTCACTAAAACCTCAAGGGTTTCAAACCCTAAAGAAGAAATTTTTAATGTCACAGGAAAACTGTTGACATTTAAACTAAAACGCCCATCAAAATCTGATGTCGTTCCCGTTTGTGTTCCTTTAATAATAATATTTGCACCTGGTAAAGGCAAATTTGTTGCTCCATCTGTTATCGTTCCCGAAATCTGCTGTGAAAAAGCCATTACAGGAATAAAAGACAACAATGTTAGGAGCAATTTAAATTTTAAAAGTTTGCTCATTGTATAATTTATTTGAATTAGTCATGTTAAATATCTTAAAAATATGTTAATATTCATAATAATTTATTAAATAAATTAACAATTTAGCAAAGTTTAACTCTTATTATTGAGAATTTACCAAAACACAAAATTGAACACAAAAAGCCCCATGAAAATCTTCATGGAGCTTATAAATAATATTTAATATGATTACTTCAACTTGAAGCTAAGCCTGGCAAAAAGGAAACGCCCTCCTATACCAAATTGCTGTGCTCGTCTTGACCAATCAAAACGGCCACCACTCCTGTTAGTACCTCCGTCTGAGAATTCTTCGGCTGCTCGATCTGGATAAATATCTAACAAGTTATTCGCTCCTACTGTTAATGTTAAGCTTTCTGAAGCTTTATAGCCAAAAGATAAATCGGTAACTAGCTTTGTTCCAAAAACCTGTTGTCTATCAATATTGGTTGTCGCTTCGGTTACCTCTCCAAAATATACATTCCTTAAAAACACATTAAATTTCCCTGAGGTTAAATTATTGGTTAAATTCAACTTCGTTCTAGGCACAGCTTCCTCTAGATAAACTCTACTATCTTCGGGGAAATACGTATCAACTAAACCAGCATCTTCTAAAATTTGGGAAGCCTTTATAGGGCCTACCTTTTTTGTTTTAGAAAAAGTTCCTGATAAATCTGATTTTAAGCGCATGTTGGTCCCCAAATTAGCTTTGTGAGTAATTACGATATCCAATCCTTTAGATTCTGTATCTATAGCATTCGCGAAAAATGATGCCGCAGAAGCATTGGCCTGAGCTAATTCAGCGGCAATACCCGCACCACTAAATTGTCCTGTATATACCACACGATCGTCTATCCCTACAAAATAACCATCAACGGTTATACTCATATTGGCATCTGGCAATTTAGCTGTTAACCCTAAACTAATACTTCTAGAAGTTTCTTCTTTTAGCTCTGGAATTCCTAATATTTTCGCAACTCTGCTATCATTGGCAAAAGTTCCAACTTCTACTGGATTCCCGTTTTGATCAAATATGGTAGACGTAGAATTAAAGTTCAGCTGGTGCAAAGAAGGCGCTCTAAAACCTGTATTTAAAGCCGCTCTAATATTAACATTTTCACTAGCTTTTAAACGTGTCGCCAACTTAAAATTGATGGTTGAACCAAAATCTGAATAATTTTCAAAACGCGTAGCAAAACTAGCTAAAAAGGTTTCGGAAAAATCCGCCTCTAAATCAAAGTATCCTGCAATACTACTTCGCCCTCTAGACAACTCGTTATTGGGGCTAAATCCAGGGAATACTTGTGAACCGCCAGGTCTGGAATTTCCAAAGAAATCCTGAGCCGCCACTTGAGAAGCTAAAGTTATAACTTGTCCCTCTGCCGTATACCTTGAATATGATGCTTCTTCACCTGCTTCTATTTCATAATTTTCCAACCTATATTCTGCACCAAATGCCACATTAAGTCCGTTAAGAATATCATCATAAAACTGATTGATATCCAGGTTAACCGTATTCTGCATAAAGTTAAACCCTCCAGCATCAAATGTGGTTGGAGAGGCATTTTGAAAAGAGGCGTTAAAGGTATTACCAATAGTATACAAAAAGGCATTCCTACCCCAAGTATTACTTAAATCTACATTCCAATCGTTTATTTTCCCTTTTATTCCTACAGCAAAAGACTTATCGGTTATCGTCGAATTAATTTCTGGTAAAAAACCATTGAAATAAGCTGGTGTATAGGTTCTACTTTGATTTGGCAGTCTATAAAACCCAGCAGAGTTTCCCTTTCTGGAACTTGTCCCTGCAAATGAATATAGCTCTGTACCATTATCATCCAATGGTAAAGATAGATTAGCAAAAAATCGGCCGCCTCTTACTTCCGATTGACCTACACGCATGTTAAAATCGCTTCTCACCAGCCCTCTTGCTGCTAATTCTGCTTCTGTGTTATCTGCACTTAAAATAGGCTGAAGTTCTGCTTGGGTAGTAGCGCCCCCTAAATTAATACCAGCAGCATTGGCATACTGTATAACGTCGGTCACATCATCACCATCTAATAAATCCACTAAATTATAGCCATCATTATTAGCAAACCTTTCAACCGTATTATAAAGGTTAAAAACATTACCTTCCCATTCTTTCATTCTACCATAGTCTTCTCTAAAATCGAAATCTCCTGTAAAATTGATAAATCCTCCCTTATCTCCTAAAGAGATTCCATAATTAGCACTAATATTGACTGTTTCTCCGTCTACACCTCCGGTTTGGTTGTTAGCATTTTTTGTAAAATTGGCTCCGGTTGTAACATTTAATGTCAATTCGTTAACATTATTGTTTAGTACAATATTGATAACCCCAGCAATGGCGTCCGATCCATATTGAGCAGCTGCACCGTCTCGTAAAACCTCTAATCGCTGAATGGCGCCAGATGGAATGGCATTTAAATCGGTTCCTACACTACCACGACCAAAGGTTCCATTAACATTGACTAAAGATGAATTGTGTCTTCGCTTTCCATTAACTAAAACAAGTACCTGATCGGGTCCCAACCCTCTTAAAGATGCAGGATCAATGTGATCTGTTCCATCTGAAATTGTTTGCGTGTTTGATGTAAATGAAGGCGCAACAAAATTTAAAATCTGATTTAAATTAACTTGTGGCCCTTGTGATGTCAGTTCAGAGATATCAATAACATCAACTGGAACTGGGGTGTCTACTGCTGTTCGACTCGGGTTTCTAGACCCTATCAAAACGACCTCATCTAAAGCAACGCCTTCTTCTAACGTTATATTTATTTTCTGAGTAGAGGACACATTAACCTCTTGGGTGTCAAACCCTACCGAAGACACAACCAGAGTTACAGGGAAACCACTTACGCTTAAAGTAAAGTTTCCATCAAAATCTGAAATAGTCCCTGTAGTAGTTCCTTTAATAATAATGTTTGCCCCTGCTAATGGCAAATTTGCTGCTCCGTCTATTATCGTACCTGAAACCTGCTGTGATAAAGCTATAGCAGGTAAAAAAAATAACAAAGTTAGAAGCATTTTAAATTGTAAAAGTTTGCTCATAATATTTTTCATTTGAATTAGTTAGCTTAAATATCTAAAAAAAATATGAATATTCATACAAATAATGTGAGTAAATTTGTATTTCGATAAAATATAGAAGTCATTTTTAAGAATATAATAAAGTAATCTTTATTTAAATCTTTGTAAAAAACGTTATCCTACAAAGTAATATCTTCATAAATTTGCAATCTGTTTAATGCATTAAACCCATTACTTAATTTGCTTAAAGTAGTAAGAATGCACATCAATTTTTAACTATGTATAGAAGTCATAATTGTGGCGAATTAAACGCCACAAATATAAATGAAGACGTAACCCTTGCGGGTTGGGTTCAAAAGTCTCGTGATAAAGGATTTATTGTCTGGATAGATTTACGGGACCGGTATGGAATCACGCAATTGGTTTTTGATGAAGAACGTACTTCGAAAGACATGATGCAACAAGCTCAAAACCTAGGTCGCGAATTTGTAATTCAAGTGAAAGGGACCGTTATTGAACGTGCTTCGAAAAACCCTAACATACCAACTGGGGATATTGAAATACTTGTTTCCGAGTTAAATATATTAAATGAGGCATTGGTTCCTCCTTTTACCATAGAAGACAAAACAGATGGCGGCGAAGATTTACGTATGAAATATCGCTACCTGGATATACGCAGAAACCCCGTAAAAAATAGTTTGATTTTTAGACATAAAGTCACTCAAGAAGTTAGAAACTATTTATCTAAAGAAGGTTTTATAGAAGTTGAAACACCTTATTTAATTAAATCGACACCTGAAGGCGCACGTGATTTTGTAGTACCATCGCGTATGAACGAAGGTCAGTTTTACGCCTTACCACAATCTCCCCAAACTTTCAAGCAATTGCTTATGGTTGGTGGTATGGATAAATATTTTCAGATTGTAAAATGCTTTAGGGATGAGGATTTAAGAGCAGATAGACAACCAGAATTCACACAGATAGATTGTGAAATGGCATTTATTGAGCAGGAAGATATTTTAAATGCTTTTGAAGGATTAACACGCCATTTGTTAAAAGAAGTAAATGGAGTTGAAATAGAAAAGTTTCCAAGAATGCTCTATGATGATGCCATGCGCCTATATGGTAACGATAAGCCAGACATACGTTTTGGGATGGAGTTTGGTGAATTAAATGAAGTTGCTCAACATAAAGATTTTAATGTATTCAATTCAGCAGAATTAGTAGTTGGTATCGCTGTTCCGGGAGGTAATAGTTACACTAGAAAAGTAATAGATAAATTAATTGACTGGGTAAAACGTCCGCAAATTGGTGCTTTAGGAATGGTTTATTGTCGTTGCAATGACGATGGCTCTTTTAAATCTTCGGTCGATAAATTTTATGACCAAGAGGACTTAGCTAAATGGGCAGAAGTCACTAATGCAAAAGCTGGTGATTTAATTTGTGTGTTATCTGGCAATAAAAATAAAGTACGCGCGCAATTAAGTGCCTTACGTATGGAGTTAGCAGAACGTTTAGGCTTGCGTAAACCAGACGAGTTTGCTCCGCTTTGGGTTATGGACTTTCCTTTATTGGAATGGGACGAAGAAACAGAACGCTACCATGCCATGCACCATCCATTTACATCACCAAAACCAGGACAAATTGAATTGCTAAAAACAGATCCTGGTGCTGTAAAAGCCAATGCTTACGATCTTGTGTTGAATGGAAATGAAATAGGTGGTGGATCCATAAGAATTCATGATAAGGAAACACAGTCTTTAATGTTTGATTATTTAGGGTTTACGCCTGAAGAAGCTAAAGCACAGTTTGGCTTTTTAATGGATGCCTTTCAATATGGTGCACCACCTCATGGTGGTTTAGCTTTTGGATTGGACAGATTGGTTGCTATTTTAGGCGGACAGGAAACGATTAGAGATTTTATTGCGTTCCCTAAAAATAATTCGGGCCGTGATGTTATGATAGATGCACCTGCTCCAATTGACGATGAACAACTAACAGAACTAAGTTTAAAACTTAATTTAAAATCATAAAATTTAAATCCTGCTCTTTGCAGGATTTTTTATTAATTTTATAAAATGCCTCTAAGCAGTAAAAGCCTTTTACGCAAATTTTTAATTTGGAAGTACAAACATATTTCTGAACTTCAATTTATCTATATCCTAAGTATTCTAGTTGGTTTTTTAGCAGGAATGGGCACGGTGCTACTTAAAAACTTAACGCATTATATTCGGTTACTTTTTGAATTAGATTTCTTTAATGATTATAAAAACTCACTTTACTTTATATTTCCTATTATTGGTCTTTTACTGGTTTACATTATAAAACAAACCTGGTTAAAAAAGCATATAGGCCATGGTATTTCTTCAACCTTATATGCTATTTCAAAACTAAACGGTATCATCCCGAGATATAATATTTATGCGGCATTAATAACAGCGCCTTTAACTGCTGGTTTTGGTGGATCGGTCGGTTTACAAGGTCCAGCCGTAAGCGTAGGCTCTGCTTTAGGATCTAATGCTGCGCGCTTATTCCATATGAATACCAAAACAAGGATGCTTTTAATTGGTTGTGCTGCTGCTGGTGCTATGGCATCTATGTTTAAAGCTCCAATCGCTGCTATCATTTTTGCCGTTGAAATATTTAGTTTGGATATCGCTTTCACCTCATTAGTACCTTTATTATTGGCTTCTGTTTCTGCGGTCGTAACTTCTTATATGTTTTTAGGAACCGATGTTTTATTACGATTTGAACTAACTGATAAATTTGAAGTTAACGACATCTTGTTCTATATCGTTTTAGGACTTGTAACAGGCATGGCATCTGTATATTTTTCAAAAGTATTTTTTGGTATTACCAATTTCTTTAAACAATTTGAAAGTCGTGCCAAACGCTTATTAATTGGAGGTATCGCTATTGGCTCTATGCTGTATTTTATTCCGCCTCTTTATGGTGAGGGTTATGGCATTATGAATAACCTTTTAAAAGGCGATCATTTAGCAGCCATAGGCACAACGCCTTTTAATTTAGATTTATCTAATATCTGGATCGTTATCGCCCTATTACTTGGTATAGCAATTTTTAAGGCTATAGCTATGACGACTACTTTTGGTGCTGGTGGTGTTGGCGGCGTGTTTATTCCAACGCTTGTTATGGGTAGCGCCCTAGGGAATGCTTTTGCTAAAATTATCAATAATATTGGTTTAGATTTTCAAGTATCAGAATCGAACTTCACCTTAATTGGTATGACGGGGTTAATGGCTGGTGTGCTACATGCTCCACTTACAGCAATCTTCCTTATTGCAGAAATTACGGGCGGATATGAGCTATTTGTGCCTTTAATGATAGTATCGACTATTTCATTTGCTATGACCAAGTATTATGTTTCTCATTCTATTTACACGCTTAAACTAGCAGAACGCGGTGAGTTGATGACGCATGATAAGGATCAAAATGTATTAATGGTTTTAGATATTGATAAAGTTATAGAAACAAATTTTATCATCTTAAAACCAGAAATGAAACTTGGTGATATATTGAAGAAAGCCGTTGCAAAATCTTCTCGAAATCATTTCCCCGTGGTTAATGATGAACATGAATTTTTGGGTGTTATTCGTCTAGATGATGTAAGGCATATCATGTTTAACTCCAACCTTTATGACAAAGTTGATGCCTCAAGCTTGATGCATGCGGATGCCGGTATTATTGTTTATGAAGAACATTCCATGAACGATATTATGGATAAATTTAAAAGCAGTGGCGCGTGGAATCTACCTGTTGTTAAACATGGTAAATATTACGGATATATCTCAAAATCTAAATTACTAACAGCCTACAGGCAGCAATTAATTAATTTCACTAAATAAACCTTTAGGGTCGTTTTATTATAGCACTCAAACCCAATACACTCATGAAATATCTTATTCTTATTTTATTTTTAGCAGCTTTAGGAAGTATTTTAACTGGTTATTTTTTAGAAAATGAATGGTCTCAAAAACTCATTGGTTTTGGTGTTGTTGGATTATTTTTTATTGTGTTTCCTTTGTTTTCTTATTACCGATGGAAAGGTAAAGATGTTAAAGATTATATGCTTACTAAAGAAAACCTGGATAAGATGCGGGAACGTGAAAGGAAAAGTTAACTGTAGTTCGATTCTAATTTAACTCGATACAGATTTATTTTTATTTAAATGTCAGGTTAAGCGCAGTCGAAACCTAATTAAAACAACTCAATTTTTAAGACCTTTCGACTGCGCTCAAGGTGACGCTTTATTTATTGAGCTTCTGTCTATTTCTTTATAAATTTTATGTCGAGTTAATTTAAAAACTCTGCCAAACAATTAGCACCATTCGTGTGTCAAAAATCTTTTAATTCAGATTCCGTCTTTCAATAAAAACTCACTACACTAACTCAATGTCATGTCGAATGAGGTACGATGGAGACATCTCATAATAATGCTTTATATTATGGGATTTCTCCTAACGTCTAAATGACACAGCATATAGAACTTATCATCTTAAATAGTTTAATACTTAGAAATACTATTAGTTCAAATTCCGCTTTTCAATAAAAAACCGCCTCATTAACTCTGAAGCCTCATTTGCCAATACACCACCTTTTATAATCGTTTTAGGATGTAATTTTGTGTTTAAACCTATGCAGCCGCGTTCTTCATCTCTGGCACCATAAACAATATGGGAGATCTGACTCCAATATAAAGCCCCTGCACACATTTGGCAAGGTTCTAAAGTCACATAAAGCGTACACTTTTTTAGGTATTTCCCTCCTAAAAAATTAGCAGCTGCTGTAATAGCCTGCATTTCTGCATGTGCCGTAACATCAATTAATGTTTCTGTTAAATTATGCCCCCTAGCTATTATTTTATTATCAATAACAATAACTGCTCCTACAGGAACTTCTCCTTTTTCATAAGCAGTTTCAGCTTCCTGAAGCGCTTTTTTCATAAAGTATGTATCGTCAAAAGGTTCTATCATAAAAGCAAAAATACAATTTCAAATAGTACATTTGTAATCGCATGCAAAAATTATTAAATCACATTAACACACCAGAAGAGCTCCGTCTTTTAAACCAAAAAGACTTACCGCAACTTGCCAAAGAATTGCGCGAGTTTATAATTAATATTGTTGCTACCAAAGAAGGGCATTTAGGCGCCAGTTTGGGCGTTGTGGAATTAACGATTGCGCTGCATTATATTTTTAACACACCCGAAGACCAACTTATTTGGGATGTGGGACATCAGGCTTACGGGCATAAAATACTAACTGGTAGAAAAGATATATTCCATACCAACAGGCAAATAGGTGGCTTAAGTGGTTTTCCTAAGCGGGAGGAAAGTGATTATGATGCTTTTGGTGTTGGACACTCCTCTACATCAATCTCGGCCGCTCTTGGTATGGCCATCGCCTCTCAATTAAAAGGGGATATAAAAAAACAGCATATTGCTATTATTGGTGATGCTTCTATTGCCAGTGGTATGGCTTTTGAAGGTTTGAACCATGCTGGAGTGACGGATGCCAATTTACTGGTAATTTTAAATGATAATGCTATTGGGATTGACCCCAGTGTTGGGGCATTGAAACAGTATTTAACCAATGTTAAAAAAGGTACTCAAAAACAAGATAATATTTTTGAGGCTTTAAATTTTGACTACTCGGGACCTATTGACGGCCATGATATAGATACTATCATTTCGGAGCTAGAACGCTTAAAAACCATAAAAGGTCCTAAATTTCTACATGTTATTACGACCAAAGGAAAAGGTTTAAAACAAGCTGAAGAAAATCAGGTTAAATACCACGCACCAGGAAAGTTTAATGCACAAACTGGCGATTTAATTGTAACATCTGAAACCATCCAAGCACCTAAATACCAAGATGTATTTGGACATACTATCGTAGAGCTTGCAAAGCTAAATAAAAATATTGTAGGTATTACACCTGCCATGCCTACTGGAAGCTCATTAAAATATATGATGGATGAAATTCCTGAACGCGCTTTCGATGTTGGTATTGCAGAACAACATGCTGTCACATTAGCAGCTGGTATGACTACCCGAGGCTTAATACCCTTTTGCAATATTTACTCCACTTTTTTACAACGTGCTTACGATCAAATAATACATGATGTAGCACTTCAAAAGCTACCCGTTATTTTTTGTTTAGACCGGGCTGGTTTAGTTGGACAAGATGGCGCTACGCATCATGGCGTTTACGACCTGTCATATTTAAGGTGCATTCCTAATCTTATTATTTTTGCACCCAGAAATGAAATTGAGCTACGCAACATCATGTACACGGTACAATTAGGTTTAGAAAATCCTATTGCGATTCGTTATCCTCGTGGACGTGGGGTCACAATAGATTGGAAACAACCATTTTCAAAAATAGAAATAGGTACAGGTGTTCAACTTAAAAAAGGAAATAAATTAGCTGTTTTAAGTATTGGAGGTATTGCTAAAAATATTACCGAAGCCATTAAAAACTATCATACACCACAAGAAGTTGCACATTATGATATGCGTTTTGTAAAACCTTTGGACAAGACACTTTTACACGACATTTTTAAAACTCATAAAACTATTATTACGCTTGAAGATAATACTATAAAAGGTGGATTTGGAAGTGCTGTTTTAGAGTTTGCTGCAGCAAACCATTATAAAAACAACATACATATATTAGGCATTCCCGATAATTTTGTTGAACATGGAAGTGTTAACAGATTGCATCAGTCTATTGGATTGGATGCTAAAAGTTTGACGCTTTATTTTGATAAGATATAACTAGTCTCCTTCATTCCTGCAAAAGTAAGAATCACAAAAAATACTAATTCACATGAAACTTCCATACTTGTCCAATTGTTTTGGCCCCAAAGTTATCTGATGTATTAATTTTCCAGTAATACGTTTTTCCTGAAACAACATTAACATCTGAAGTTTCAGAAGACAAACCATTTACCAATAAAGGCGGATTCTCTTCTTCTCCAAAATACAACTCATAGGTTAAAACATCATCTGTGTTAGTATCTCCTCCAGTCCATTGTAAGCTCACTGTTCCAGCGTTTACGGTACCATCATGATTTGGACTCACCAATGCTGCTGTAAACGGTGCGTAATTAGATATCCCAACACCTTCTGTATAAAATGCTTGAGTTGCTGTTGGTTGTCCTTCATTGCTTTCACTATCTACTGCAATCACACGCCAATAGAATGCTACTGCCTTTTCCAATGTTATAGTAACACTTGTTGAATTCACTGTACGCTGCTCTACAACATCTGTTAAAGCTCGGTCTTTTGCAACTGTTAATTTATAGCTCACTGCATCATCATCTGGGTCTGTGGCTGCACTCCAATTAAAAGCAATGGTATTATCTATACATAATAAATCTACCGACGGGTAAACTAACTGTACCGTTGTTGGTGCAGAATTTGGTGGCGGACCATCACTTCCCCCACATGCAAAAACAAAAATCATTAAGGTAAAAATGATACTTCCTTTAATTCTCTTTTTCATAATCATTCTTCTATTTAATTATCTTAAAAACTACAGGTTCTTTAATATTCATTCTAACAAAATAGATCCCTTTATTTAATTTCTGAAAAGGTATTTTTATAAAATTAGAATCCCCTTTATTTATAATATCACTAAAAAGCAATTGCCCATCGATATTATAAATCTGTATTGGAATTTGCTGTTCTTTAATAGCTGGTAACGTTATCTTTAGATCTTCAATAACAGGGTTAGGGCTTGCTACAAATTTATTAGAACTATTTGCATTGTTAATGACCTCATTAACCACACCTTCACAGGCTTTGGAAGAAGATATTTCTAAAACCCCAGAACCTAATGTTTCTATCTCAAAAGCAGTTTCACTGGTGGTTCTTATATTTTCACCATTAAAAGTAACTATAAATGGAGGTGTCCCGTTATCTATGGTTACCGATGTTATATTGGAATTATCCTTAACACGTTTTTCAAAAATAGCATTTAAGGCTTCAGCAGGTGCAATACTAATTTCAAAACATTGCTCGAACGATCTGCCATTTACATTAACACATAAAGTATAGTCCCCAACCGCTATATCTTCAAAAATATGAGTTGTTTCAAGTTCTTGGCTTAGGTTTAAACCATTACCTATTAAAGTTACCGTATAAGTAACATACGTTTGAGCCACGGCAACTACAACCCTTCCATTGTCTTGACCTTGACATGTTTCGGATATTATTTCAAGAGTGATATTATTTGGGTTTTCATAACTGGTATCACAAACATCACCAATACCATTCCCATTAGTATCTTTTTGGTCTGCATTTGCCATACTAATACAATTATCGTCCCCATCAAGAATACCATCGCCGTCACTATCTCCACAAGCATCACCAACACCGTTCCCGTCACTATCTGCCTGATCTACATTTGAATGCTCTGGGCAATTATCATTAATATCTAATATGGTGTCGCTATCTGTATCTTGGCACACATCACCAATACCATTACCGTCTGAGTCTGCCTGATCTGCATTTGCAACCTGAGGGCATACATCTACATCATTAAGAACACCATCGCCATCTAAATCTCCCGCTGGGTCTATTTCAAATTGCCCTGAAAACACACCTCTACCGTACGTTGATGCAAAAACCATGTTATCATCCCTTAAATCCAAATCGGTTACTATAACATTACTCATCCCGTTTTGTGCTTGATTCCATACTGGAGTCACTGACGAAAAATCACTAGTGAACCAAACACCAAGATCTGTACCTATAATGACCTCTTTATAATTTAAAGGGTTCTGTAAAATTGTCTTTACGGGCAAATCTGGTAAATTGCCATCTTTTCTTTCCCAATTCGTTCCTCCGTCATTTGTATACCAAATGTTTGTTACTCCATAATTATGCATGGTAACAAATATTTCGTTTTCGTTGGCTCCCAATTCAACATCGGAAATACTTCCAACAAAACTTGCTCCTGTTATATCTGACCATACGGGCGTTTCTCCATCTGCATTCTCAACTTTTAAAACGTCCCCTAAAACAGTTCCGACAAATAATTTTGATGTGTTTACTGTATATGGAGAAACTGTTAATGCTGTTGGTCTGGATGTTAGCAAAGCGTTAGTTAAATTACTTTTCGTTACTGTTGCTTCGGATTTTATTTGGGCATATCTTTTAATAATACTGTTTCCTCCTGATGAGTAGTTAGAGTATAAAATATCTAAATTAGAATCTAACGCCTGTGGATTAATAAACGATCCATTATTTGTGTCCTCAGAATTGATAGTTACATATTCTCCTATATTGTAATCGTATAAGAACACAAATTTGTTGTAAACAATATTTCCAATAAAATAACGATCATTACCATCTTGATCAAAAAAACTATAAGCACCATCGCCTCCTGCTGCTTCAAAAGATGCGTCTGGTTGGTTTTTGTTGGCATCTTGAAATAATTGCGTACCATTATCTTGGGCTCCAGCCAGAAAATAATCTCCAGTAAGGGCAGTCGTGGGCGCAACACCTACCGTATAAAATTGCGTAACATTGTATCCTTTATTTCTGGCACTTATTGTCTCTCCTGCATTATTTGAATAATAAACACCTCCATCATTTACAAACAAAACCTTATTATTATCACCGAGACCGTATACCATATTATGTTGGTCTGCATGCACTATAGGCACCTCTAAATCTTTAAGCGGATTACCATTCCTGCCTTCGGTCCATTTAGATATTTGGCTCCATTCTTCACCTCCATTAGTAGATTTAAACAAATCGATACCTCCAACATAAACAACATCATCATTAACAGGGTCTACAGATATCATTAAATCGTAAAAGGCCTGACTTCTTGTAAAATCGTTTGCAGGTATACCAGAATCTGCATCATCTGGAAGTCTTAATCTAGAACTTGTTGAAAAACCATCATCAGTATGTTCTATTATAACAGGTTCACTATCTCCTCCTTCAGCCAAAATATAAACCTTTTGCGCATTGGTTGCAGAAACTGCTATTTGTGTTCTCTGAACTCCTGAAATCTCATGTATTTTGCTAAATGTTATACCATCTGCTGAAGACAAAATAGTACCACCCCCATCTCCAAAAATCACACTATTTGTTGTAGCGATCCAAACTTTATTATCTGCACCAATCTCAATATCGTTAGGTGCATATTTATTTCCATTCGCTGTTAATGTCAATGAAATCTCAGCCCAATTTAAACCACCATCTGTAGATTTGTATAGCCCAAATTCTGGTCCTCCCAAAAATGTATTGGTATTTGCTTCACTGTAAAAAGAGTCGCCTGCTGCGACATAAATTTCTGAAACACCTGCATTATTTCTAACAATAACGTCATTAATATGTTGTATTCCAGGCACAAGCACGCCTGTAAAGTCACCACTTCTCGGGTTTAATGAAACATTAACTATTTCAGTAGCTAAAGTGCTTTCTATTAAATCGCCAGCTGTTTTTGTAATCATAACTGCAGGAATCGTAACTGTTGCGTCATCTCCACCCATATTAATGGGATCGCCATCAATATTATTCATGACTATAACGGCTATTGCTCCAGCATTTTGGGCGCGCTTTACCTTATCGGTAAAATTACAACTTCCTCTTCTTACCAATGCTATTTTGCCATCCAACTCGGCACTATTAACTAAAGCACTACAGCCATCGTTTGTTTCACCATCGTTATCATTCATCAAAATAACATCTGCAGTAATCACAGAGGTAATTGTAGTTCCAAAATTTGTTGTTGGTCTATACAGTATATCACCTGCTATAGCAGCTGGAGAGTTCACGGTTAAATTAGTTGCCGATTGAAAGAAACTATCTCCACTCACACCTCCAAAAACTTTAACCCAGGTATTACCTCTATCTTCAGATTTCCATAATCCATCACCATTTACATCACCATTTACATATGATTCACCTGTACCGACATAAAAAACATTGGTATTATTTGGATCGTAGGCGATACTCGAAATCGCTAAATTTTCAGGAATATCGACCCTGGTCCATTGCGAATTTGCATTCGAAATACTGGTATTTTTCCATAGGCCTCCACTAACACCTCCTGCAAAAACAATTTCATTGGTGGTATCGTTAGGATCGAACATAATAGCTCTTGTTCTACCACCAACATTATTCGGCCCTCGTTCTACCCAAGCATTGTCAACCTTTTCTCCTGGAACTTTTTGTGTTAAACCATTTAAAGTTCTTTCTTTAGCTAGTTTTTGCTGTAATTCTCTTATTTTTTCACGAGTAGGTCGCCCTAATGAAGGGTTCATTTCTAATAAATATTGCTCTTCGAAATATTTATTTGGAGGTATTCTTAATGCTTTTCTTTCTTTTTTACTAAGTTTTAATGTTTCATTATAAGGATGCGATTCCAAAAAAGATGCGTGTTGTTCTCTAAGTTTATCTATGTTCGAATTTTTAGTATTCGAAACAAATACAACAACTAAAATGGTAAAAACTGAGGCTATAAATAAAAAGATGTTCTTTTTCATATAAGTAGTAGTCTGGGCTAAGGTGTATTGTTTACAAAAATATAGGGATTATCTGTTTTTAAACCCTCAAAACTGTTAATTTATATTGATTCCTCTTATTTTATTGAACAATAATATCGCGTTACTATCAGACATATTAGAGATAAAACTACAGGCTATAAAAATTCTATCGTAAAGAGCGTTTTGCGTTTCAGCATCGTTTTTGGGTAAAAGGTGAAGCACCAGTATATCGTAATTTGATGCTTTATTGGCATAAGAATTATTGATAGCTGTTATGAAAACGTCTAATAAATCGGATAAAATTCTATAACCAGCCATTTCCTTTTCAATAACTTCTTTACTTTGATATACTTGTTCTATACTAATTTTAATAATGTCATTAATTTGTGCCTCATATTTACTTTTGTCCAGCAAAGCACAATTAAAATCACCATTTAATATAGCTTCTTCATTTTGTATAAAAATAGTGACTGCTTCATTTATCAAAGTATTTATTGCCAGGGCTCGTAAATAACTAACTCTATCTTGTGTGTTTTTTAGTTGATGGTACTTTTTAGTATTTATAGTATCTCTAACTAAATTAATTAAATACTCTAATGCAAATTCTTCTTGAATCAACCCCAGATTGATACCATCTTCAAAATCGATTATGGTATAGCAAATATCATCGGCAGCTTCTACCAAAAAAGCCAGCGGATGCCTTGAAAAGCTAATATCTGTGTCGCTCCTTTTTAACAAGCCTAATTCATTGACAACATCTATAAACGCTTCTTTTTCACTTTGAAAAAAACCATACTTTTTATCTGCGATATGCTTTGTTGGCTTTTTAGGCAAAGACTCTTTTGGGTATTTCATAAAAGCCCCCAAAGTGGCATAACTTAATCGCAGTCCACCATCGCGTCCCGCTCTACTTTCGGTTAAAATTTTAAAGCCATTAGCATTGCCTTCAAAATCACATAAGTCCTGATACTCTTTTTCGGTTAACTGGTCTTTAAACAATTTTCCATTTCCTGTTTTGAAGTACTCCCCAATTGCTTTTTCTCCCGAATGCCCGAAAGGCGGATTTCCAATATCGTGAGCTAATGCCGCCGCCGCAACAATAGCTCCAAAGTCGTTAGCTTGATACCCGTGTACTCTTTGTAAATATGGATGTTTTTCTAATAATTTCTTGCCAACTAGCCTCCCCAATGAACGCCCAACAACACTCACCTCTAAGCTGTGTGTTAATCGGGTATGTACAAAATCGGTTTGCGATAAAGGAATCACCTGTGTCTTATCTTGAAGGCTTCTAAATTCTGAAGAAAAAATAACCCGATCGTAATCCACTTCAAACCCTAAGCGGGTTTCATCTTGTTCTTTTCGTATACGTTTATTAGTGTCACCAAAGCGCTTTAAGGATAATAATTGTTCCCAGTTCATTTTTTTTATTTAAGACAAGCAAGATAACTAAATTCAATAATAATTGCCCTCAAAATCTGTTAACATTAAGGTAACATTTTGATGATTGTTCTTTAATAATTTGATAACATACAACTCATTCTAATATTGGTTCTTTGCACCAATTATTTCACTATAAATTAATGAAACATCTAACAACACTTTTTATATTACTTTTTACTACATTTTGTTTTGCTCAGCATACTGGGTTAATAACAGGTAAATTGTTAGACAAAGAGTTTGATAACAATCCTTTAGTGTTTGCCGATGTTACCATTAAAGGAACTTCCATAAAATCTACCACAGACCAAACAGGTTTATTCTTTATTGAAAACTTAGAAGATGGCAACTATACCTTAGTATGTCGTTTTACAGGTTATGAAACTAAGGAATTAAAAGTAAAAGTAGTTTCAGGAGTATCCGAATTTATCAAAACGTCTTTAGGAGCAAGTACTATTTCTTTAGCCGACCTTGCATCAATTACTAATATCAGTGAAAAAAGCAATAAAACAGCTTCTCGGTAACTAATAAATTCGAGCGTAGAAAATCATTCTACTTTTTATGCTAATTAACGGTCACCTCCTCTTTTTTAATTTCACCAAGTTACTTTAATTATTATCGGAAAATTATCGGAAATTCGACTGAAACACTTTATCTAAATTCTCCTTAATTCGCTGTTTGCCAACATTACAAACAACCTTCTCATTGATTTAATAAAAAATCTGTTCTTTTTGAGATGTTTTCAATGTTAATTTATTGTTTCCAAATTAAAAAACAGACCTGTTTTAGATAACATTTAGATAACTCTTTGATTACTGTTGTTTAATCTAAAGGTAACACAACCTTTACATAGTCTACCGTTCTTTGCAGCTAGAAATTAAAAGAAATAATGAAAAAAATTTTAGTGTTATTAGCAGTATTTACTGCTACATTTTCGCAAGCCCAAAGTGCTGGTTCTGTGGTTGGTAAACTAACAGATAAAGAGTACAACAATGAGCCTTTAGCCTTTGCTAACGTATTAATAAAAGGGACTACCAAGGGTACTACTTCAGACTTTGATGGTTATTATAAATTGGAAAGCTTAAGTCCTGGAGCATACACATTAATATTCAGTTTTGTTGGATATGAAACTCAAGAAATAAATGTACAGGTCGTTGCTGGCAAAGTAACCGAAGTAAATGTACCTATGGGTGCTAGTGCAGCATCTTTAGACGAAATTGTAATTAAAACCACTACTAAACGAGAAAGCGAGACGGCTCTTTTATTGGAACAAAAAAAGGCCGCTGTAATTAAAGAAAGTATTGGAGCTGAACGGCTAGGTAAAATTGGAGTTTCAAATGCTGCTACAGCAACAACTAAAATATCTGGGGTTACTCGAAGCGAAGGAACTGGAGAAATATACATAAGAGGATTAGGGGACAGATATTTGTCTACTACAATGAATGGATTACCAATACCTTCCGATGATGTTGATAATAAAAATATTAATCTAAATTTATTTTCAACTAACATAATTGAAAATGTCGGGATTAGCAAAACCTATGCTACTTCTGGCTATGCGGATCAAACTTCTGGAAATGTAGATATCACTTCAAAAGGATATTCGAAAAAACAATTTTCCGTTAGTGTAGGCTCTGGCTATAACACTAACGTTTTAGGATTAGATGGTGATTTTAAAAGAACCGTTGCATCTGAAGATGTTACACTTGGTTTTCATAAAAAACAATTTGCTACTGTTGATTTAATAACGAGACAAGGTTGGGATCCTCTAAGACAAAAGAACGATGGAAACTATAACCTATCTTTATCTGGCGGGTATAAGTTTAATGTTTTCGGAAAAGAACTATCAATCTTTGCTTCTGGTTCTCATTCAAAATCTTTTGGATACCAAGAAGGGATCTTCAGAAGTTATAGATCTAATATACTAGATAACGAATTTACAGATGTTGAGTCATTTACTACTAATACAAACTCAACTGGGTATGTGAATTTAGGGCTTAAAATAAACAGTGAAAATAAAATAAAAATAAGCAGCTTATCAGTTAACAGAAGTACTGATAATGTTTATGAACAAGGTAGAAATGGTCTGGGTTATGTTTTCGATCAAGACCCTCAAGAGGATGGTGCTTTTGTAAGAGACCAAAATTTTAAACAAACTAGGTTGCTTGTTAATCAAATAATTGGTGATCACCAAATAAACGAAAACAATACCTTAAAATGGGCTGCTGGTTATAATTTTGTCTTGGCAGAAGAACCTAATAGAGTAAGAAATGAGGTTAATATTATAGATATTACTACGTCAAATTTAGCTCAATATGCCCATGTTGGTGATTTCCAACAAAGAAAATCTAACCAGAAAATTGAAGATACCGAATATAACGCTTACTTAAAAGATGAGTTAAGTTTTGGAGAACCAGATGAAGATGAAAAAAAGCCTTTCAAACTTCATATAGGCGCAAATATTCGTAAAAAAGAAAGAGTATTTAGCTCTTTATTTATAGGTGTTAGAGCTAGGGATTTTCAAGTTCCATCTGTTGATGATTTCTCGCTAACATTTACAGAAGACAACTTTAATAACGGATTAATTTTAAGAGAAAGAGATCCTGATAGATATGATGCAGATTTAACGATCTTTTCTGGTTTCGCCAACTTAGATTTTGGGTTGAATAAAAGATTATCGGGTAACATAGGTGTAAGGTATGAGAAAGATGAAATAAATGTGTTATGGGATGTCGCTAACTTTGTTGGACGTGTAGGCTCCATTGCAAAAGAGTATAGCGAAATATATCCTAGTGTCAATTTAAAATATGAGCTAAATGAAAAAAACTTTTTGCGTTTTGCTTCAAGTTTAACTCAAACCTTACCAGAGTTTAAAGAGTTATCTCCTTTTGAATATGTTTCTCCAACTGGTCGTGTTACTAGAGGTGATCCCGATTTAGAAAAATCGGATGTTTTTAATATTGATTTAAAATGGGAATTTTTTCCTAAAAAAAGTGAGTTGGTTTCCGCTACGACATTTTACAAACAAATTAAAAACCCTATTAACTTAGCATTAACAAGAGGGTCTGCCGGAATTTTTGAATTCTCAAATACAGGCGAAAAAGCTAATGTATTTGGTGTAGAATTAGAAACAAGATTAAATCTAATTGAAAACGAGGAAGAAGAATCTATTCTTAACTTTAATGCTAATATTACTAAAATGTGGTTTAATCAGGATCTATTAGAAGAGTTTCAATATAAAGGTGTTACAGAATCAGATTTACAAGGCGCTTCTGATTTAATCTTAAATGGAGCCTTAAGCTACAACAATCAAAAAGATAAAGAATTTATTGCCACTTTAACAGGTAATTATTCATCAGATAAAATATTTGCATTAGGATCTCCTGAAGATTTTGCTAATAGTGATATTCTTTATAATGATGAAATTATAGAAAAAGGGTTCTTTACTATGGACTTAGTAGTTAGTAAAAAAATAACAGATAAGTTATTAATAAAATTTATTGGAAGAAACCTTCTTAATCCTGATATACAGCAAACTCAATTAATAAGAAATATTAACACAAATGTTGAAACAAATGAAATTGTAAGCTCATATAAAAAAGGAAGTTTATTAAGTTTGAGCTTAAAGTATACGTTTAAATAAATAAAATATTAAATCATAGAATCATTATAAAAACCTCAAAGAAATCTTTGAGGTTTTCTTTTTAATAAATGTCACAAAAAACACAAATTATCCTACTTAACCTTTTGGTAACAAAAGAATACGATTTAATAACAAAACGTAACCTATGTTTAATATTGTAATAAACAAGAGGAAAAACAAATCGATTTTCTTTGCATAACTATTAAAAACAATAAAAATCAAAAATGAAAAAATTATCTTTAAAATTAATTGCTGTTGCATTAGGATTTGCTGCTATTAATTTAACCAGTTGTAGCTCAGACGATCCAGATCCTATAATTCCTGCTGAGGCTCAAGTTCTTGAAAACTTAGATGCTGGAATAATGAATGGTACTTTAGAAGGAAGTTACACACTTAATCCATCAACTATTTATAACTTAACAAGTCAATTTATTATAGCAGATGGTGCCACATTAAATATTCCTGCAGGAACTAAAATTCTAGCAGATAATAAAGGAACAGATATTTATATTGCTGTTTTAAAAGGTGGGGAAATTAATATAAATGGAAATGCTAGCAACCCTGTTGTCATGTCTTCTGCAGATGGAAACCCTGGAGATTGGGGAGGTTTAACCTTATGTGGAAAAGCTACAACTACTGCTGGTGTTGATGCCCAAGCTGAAGTTGGTGGTTTCATTTATGGAGGTACTGAGGATACAGATAGCTCTGGAATTATAAGGTACTTACAAATTGTTGGTACTGGAGCTCAAATCAGCTTAACTTCTCAATATAATGGAGTTTCTTTTTATGCTGTTGGTTCTGGTACATTAGTAGATCACGTAGCTGTAATAAACGGTGAAGATGATGGCGTTGAGTTTTTCGGAGGAACAGTATCTGTAACCAACTTATACCTAGAGAACAACTATGACGATTCCATTGATTGGACTGAAGGATGGAATGGATCTGTTACGAATGCTTATATCTCTAATACAAAACTCTTTAAAGGAAATAGTTTCTCAACTGTTTTTGAAGGAGATAAAACAAATGGAAACCCAACTTTTACAAACATTACAGCTATCTCTACTGTAGGAGGTACTGCATTACAATTTAAATTGCAATCTGGAGCTACTATTAGTGGACTTTCTTTAAGTGGTTATGATACAGATTTAGATATGAAAGATGCTGGTCCTACTTCTAACATAATCTTCTCTGATGGATATACGCCTGTTGCAATGGTTGAAGACATCGATACGACACCTAATGTAGATGAAAGTGCTTTTACATTCTCATTAAACACGACTGTTCTTCCTACTGTAGATGTTATGGACTTTGACTGGGTAGAGACAAACTTATCATTTGAAACTAGTCTTTTACAAGGAGCTGTTACAGGTAATGTGACTTTAGATGCTTCTGTAAACTATACCTTAAACTCTTCTTACATTGTTCAAGACGGTGCAAAATTAACAATTCCTGCGGGAACAAAAATTACCGCTAGAGATGGTGGTACAGGGGTTTACATTGCTGTTTTACAAGGTGGTGAAATAGACATTCAAGGTACTGAATCTGATCCTGTTGTAATTGCATCTGCAAATGCAAACGGCGGAGACTGGGGAGGTTTAACCATTTGTGGTAACGCAACAACTACCGCTGGTGTTGATGCTGTGGCTGAAATAGGTGGTTTTGTTTATGGTGGAACTACCGACAATGATAACTCTGGTTCTATAACATACTTAGTACTTAAAGGAACAGGGGCTCAAATTAACTCTGAATCTCAATATAATGGTCTTTCTTTATATGCTGTTGGCTCTGAAACAACTATAGAAAATATATCTGTAATAAATGGTTCTGATGATGGTGTTGAGTTTTTTGGAGGAACGGTTTCTGCATCTAATTTATACTTAGAGAACAATGATGATGATTCTATCGACTGGACAGAAGGATGGAACGGATCTGTAACAAATGCTTATATTTCTCATACAGTTAGTGGTTTCTCAACTGTTTTTGAAGGAGATAAAGACAATGGAAATCCAACTTTCACCAACATCACTGCTATTTCTAGTGTGGGTGGTACAGGTTTACAATTCAAAAAACAATCTGGAGGTACAATTACTGGTTTACATTTAGCTGGTTATGATGTAGATTTAGATATGAAAGATGCTGGTCCTACTGCCAATGTACAAATAGAAGGTGCAGGCGCTGATGTGACTTTAATAGCTGGAGAAACTAGTAAATACACACTAAATTCTGGTAAAGATGCAGCTGCATTAGATATATCGGGATGGACTTGGAGAAATGCTAGCCTATAGAAATACTTATCGTGTTTTCCTAAAATTAGGTTGACCGATTTTAAATAAAAAAACCAGAGAATTTAAATTCTCTGGTTTTTTTATTTAATACTATTTTTAAGAATGGGGTGTACAAACAAAAATGCTAACCGATAAAATTATTTTTTATTTGCCCAACTTATGGTTAGTGTTCTTCTCATAAAGTAAAATTATAAATAACATTTTTATAACATAAATAAAAACTTACAAAACTATAAATAGTTTAATTTAATTGGTGAATTTAAACCCCATAATATCATGAAAAAAACCTCACTTTTCTTATTTTATTTTTTGTGCTTATCGTTTATAATCAGTGCACAAAATTACCACCGTTTCGAAACCTATCCTCTAAATGATCAAATAGGAGCTTGTAATGAAGCTAGCAATCAAAAGTTTAGAGTAAAAGTAAATATCAACATTGATTATTTATTAGATCTAAATAAATTCTATAAAATAGATTTAGGAGATAATTTCAACCTTGGTGTTCGATATTGTAAAGTATTGAATCGTAGTAATGGTAGTGGTGATGCCGACTTTGATCTAGATAGTAATGCTATCCAATCTCAAATTGATGTTTGTGATTTTTATCGCTACCACCGTTTCGAAACCTTCGAAACTTTAGAAAAAGCCAAAGAAAATATTTGTGGCCAAACCACATCTCATGATGGGAGGTGGAAAGCGAATATAAAGATAGCTCAATTACTTACTGTAGGAAAGGTATACTTAATAAATTTGGGTAACGGACTAGGGACAAGATACTGTAAGATATTGAATAGACATGATGGTAGAGGTGATGCTGACTTTGATCTAGATAATTTAACAACTCTTCCTAACGAAGTCACAATAGATTGCAGTGATGTAAAACCCGATTTAGAAGCCGTAAAAGTTTCTGTGAGTTCCAGTACCATAAACCATGGAGAAAATAAAACAGTTAATTATGAAGTAAAAAATATAGGAAAGCTAACTGCCAATCCATCTCGATGCAAGTTTTATCTTTCTAAAAATGGTCGTTTAGTAGACCTGTTAGATAATATATCTATTGGTTCTGTAAATGTAAACCAAACAAAAACAGGTTCAGTCACATTAACAATACCTTTAGGCACTGCAACAGATACTTACAATATAGTCATGGAAGTTTCAACAAGTGGTGAATCTGACACAGGTAATAACACGATTACTTCCTCTTCTAATTTTAGGGTTAATGGCATTCAAGCACTTCCAAACTTGACATTAGAAAGTCTAAAAATTAATGTCACAAATCAAGGTAGTTTCAATGTTTTTCCAGGAGGAAATATCCCAACTTTTAGATACAACTCCTCGACAAATTTTGAAATAAAGATAAAGAATAATGACGATGGTGACTCTGGAAATTTTAGTTGCTTACTTCTAGTCTCTGGTTCTAATGATGCATACCCACAACCTAATGGCTTTCCAGTATATAATTTTCGTACATTAAATTTTAGTGGCATAAATGCTAATAGTTCATCCATGCTTGACATTACTGAAACTATTTATGATTATATTGGTGGTTTAGATTTATTAGAAGGTCAAACTTACTTTATGTATTTACATATTGATTATGACGAAGATGTTACAGAAAGTAATGAAAATGATTCAGACAATATTTCACATTTTGCCTTTAGGTATAATAACCCTACAAACAAAATGTCTAATCCCCAAAAAAACAACCAACAACAATTTTTAATTGACACCTACAACTCTGCTATTCTAAAAGAAAATTATAAAGTAGATATCTTTGATCTCACAGGAAGGCTAGTAAAATCAATCAAGTCTGATTCAATCGAACAAGAAAACAAAATTATTAATACCCTACCTTCTGGGCTATACATCATTAAAACACCTTCTGGGTTTAGAAAAATAGCAAAGTAAACACCCTCTACAAAAACAGAAAAGCATCCTAAAATTAGGATGCTTTTTTTGGTTAGCTATTTTATTGTTCTTAAGTTTAAAAACTCTGTTTATCTTTAGTTTCAGATTCTTTTAAACCAGCGATAGCATTAGCATTATAATCTACTTCTTTTACGGTTCCATTATTCCAATAAAACCATTTGCCGACTTTTTTACCATTATCATAATTTGCAGAAACGATTTTTTTGCCTTCTGTGTTAAAACTCAACCACTCACCGTGAAGCTTACCATCTGCTGTATAAGTTCCTGTTTGACTTACTACATCATTGTCATGATAATAAACAACTTCAATTAAGTTAGTTTCTTTATTAAGTTTTAAATCTCTCTTTTGTTGTGCAAAAGATACCACAGTAATTAAAAAGGCAAAATAAAATAAAATTGATTTCTTCATAATTATGGGGGTTTTAACATTATATATCAAATATACAAATAAGATAACACTAAATCAACATTTACATAACATTAAATTAACATTAAATCCACAACTACATGGTATTAAGCATTTTAAATAAAAAGATTTAACATTAGGATTCTTAATAATTACTTAATACTACCATCACATTTAGGTTACTTTAAACTAAGAACTTTGTAAAGTCTTAAGACAAACAATTAGTATTTCATTATAATCTATTAGTTTTTGTCGACTACATTATTATGATTTCTAATAAGGCTGCCTTGGCCAAGGCAGCCTTTATATGCCTTTTATTTAACCCTGAGTTAACGTTAAATTAACATTAGTATTGGTTCTTTGCAGCGACAAAAACTAATACTTACAATGAGACTTAAAATTACTCTAGTAGCAATTTTTTTATTTGCTATTAATGCTATAAATGCACAAAAATCAAACGCTCCAAAATTTGGAAAAGGATTGTTTAACCTGGTAGGCAAAGACAGTACTTGGACCATGAAAATTGGAGCAAGAATGCAATTCTTAGCAATTTCTAATTGGGAAGATAATGAAAGCAATGAGTCGAACTTCTTAGTAAGACGTGCTCGTTTAAAATTTGATGGTTACGCATTTACACCAAAACTTAAGTATAAATTAGAACTTGGATTATCAAATAGAGATATTTCTGGAGCTTCACCTTTTACAAGTAACGCACCACGCTATATTTTGGATGCGGTTATGAAATGGAATTTTGCACCAAATTTCGAATTATGGTTTGGTCAAACAAAACTACCTGGAAACAGAGAACGTGTAGTTTCTTCTGGAGATCTTCAACAAGTGGATCGTTCATTATTAAACAGTAGATTTAATATTGATCGTGATTTAGGGATCCAACTAAGACATCATTTTAATCTTTCAGATACATTTGTAGTGAGAGAAATGCTTTCTATTTCTCAAGGTGAAGGAAGAAATATTACTACAGGAAATCTAGGTGGTCATCAATATACTGGTCGTATTGAGTTATTGCCTTTCGGAAATTTTTCAAGCAAGGGAGATTATAAAGGAAGTGATTTAAAACGTGAAAAAACACCTAAGCTATCTCTTGCCGCTACTTACGATTTTAATAACAACGCCGTTAAAAACAGAAGTAATCAAGGCTCTTATATGGTTACCGATACTGGTTTTTACGAAACCAATATAAATACTTTATTTATTGATGCCATGTTCAAGTACCAAGGGTTCTCTTTTATGGCTGAATACGCTGATAGAGATGCCAAAGATCCTTTTGCTAAAAATTCTGATGGTTCGTTAACAGGAGACGAAGTTCAGGTTGGAAAAGGCCTAAACTTACAAACTGGGTATTTACTAAAAAGCAATTGGGAAATTTCTGGCAGATACACCAATATAGAGCTAGATAGAGCTATTACTGGTAAAAATCCAGAAAATCAATATACTTTAGGACTCTCAAGGTATTTTGCAGGTCATAAATTAAAAGTACAGACAGATATTAGCCATTTGGAAGTTGAAAACGGAAATAATGAGCTTATGTGGCGATTACAATTCGATATTCATTTTTAAAACATAACATTTACATAACATAACACTTAGAAACACTTAAGATATTTGCAAACTTATTTTTATTAAATTATGGACAATATATATTTATTAATGCTGATTGCCATTACTGTTTTAGCTATTGCTGATATTGTAGTTGGCGTAAGTAACGATGCTATAAATTTCCTAAACTCTGCTATTGGTTCTAAGGCCATTTCTATGCGAACTATTATGATCGTTGCTAGTTTGGGTATTTTTATTGGAGCTGTTTTTTCAAGTGGGATGATGGAAGTTGCGCGTAAAGGGATTTTCGTGCCAGCCATGTTCAATTTTGAAGAAATCATGTATATTTTTATGGCCGTAATGATTACAGACATATTACTGTTAGATTTCTTTAATACCCTAGGGTTACCAACATCTACAACGGTTTCTATTGTATTCAACTTATTAGGTGCTGCAGTGGTTATGTCATTAATAAAAATTAGTGGTTCAGAGGCTCAAACTTTAGCTAACCTAGGAGATTATATAAACACAAAGAAAGCTTTAGAAATTATTCGAGGCATAATAATGTCGGTATTCATAGCCTTTACAGTTGGTGCCATAGTACAATGGATCTCTCGTTTGGTTTTTACTTTTCATTATGAAAAGAAAATAAAAAATTTCGGTGCTATCTTTGGAGGTATCTCTTTAGCAGCAATAACCTACTTCATCTTTTTAAAAGGGTTAAAAGGGACTCCATATTATAAAGATCTTAAGGGACTTGTTGAAGGTAACGAGCTATATATTATACTTGGAAGCTTAGTTTTTTGGACTTTATTCTCTTTTGCATTTCAAAAAGTATTTAAAAAAACCATCTTACTTATTGTAATTGCTGTTGGAACTTTTGGTTTAGCACTTGCCTTTTCTGGTAATGATTTAGTAAACTTTATTGGTGTACCAATGGCTGCCTATCATTCTTATGAAGCATGGATTGCATCGGGTGTTGATGCATCTATGTTTTCAATGGAAGTTCTTGACAAGAAAGTACCTGCTGAGCCATTATTATTATTTATAGCTGGTGGTGTTATGGTACTAACCTTATGGTTCTCTAAAAAGGCCAAAACGGTTGCTGAAACCGAAATAAGTTTATCTCGCCAGGGAGAAACGCACGAAAAATTCGAGCCCAATATGTTATCGAGAGGTGTTGTAAAAGGATCTACTTGGTTAGCCGATGTATTCGGTAAAATATTACCTGTTTCGACTCAAGAAAAAATAGGTAAAAGTTTTGAAAAGCCAGATGTAATATTAAGAAAAGACCAAAGCATAGATGCGCCTGCTTTTGATATGATTAGGGCTTCTGTAAACTTAATGGTTGCGGGTGTATTAATAGCTATTGCAACATCTATGAAATTACCATTATCTACAACATACGTAACTTTTATGGTTGCCATGGGTACTTCTTTTGCAGATCGTGCTTGGGGAAGAGAAAGCGCTGTGTACAGGGTTGCAGGTGTTCTAAACGTTATAGGCGGATGGTTTGGTACGGCAATTGGAGCCTTTATTGCTGCTGGAATTGTTGTATTTTTAATTAAGTGGAATCCTAGTGTAATGACACCTATTTTGTTATTACTAACTGTTATTTTATTAGTTAGAAATTACTTATCGCACAAAAAAGGTTCAAGAAAAGTTATTGATGAAGATAGCTTAACACAAGCAGAAAGCAGCTCTATACAAGGTGTTATTCATGAAAGTGCAAACAATATAGCCAATGTTGTAAAACGCGGTAATAAAATCTATTCTGGCGCCATAAGTGGTTTAGCAAAACAAGATTTAGTTTCATTAAAAAAGAATAAGAAAAATATTGTAAAACTCTCTGATGAAATTGAAGAATTACGCGATAATATTTTCTATTTCATTAAAAACTTAGACGAATCTAGTTTAGGAGCAAGTAATTTCTACATTAATATACTAGGTTATTTACAAGACATGACCCAGTCATTAGAATATATTTCTAAAGTAAGTCATAAACATGTAAACAATAATCACAAAAAACTTAAATTCAACCAGATTAAAGAGCTTAAACAAATAGATGAAGCTCTAGAAACTTTATTTAATACGACAAAAGGGGCTTTTGATTCACAGTCTTTTGAACAAATTGGTGCTATTTTAAATAACAAAAAAGAAATTTTTGACTTAGTTACTGAAAAAATACAAAGACAGGTAGAGCGTACTAGAACAGAAGAATCGAGTCCAAAAAACACGACCTTATATTTTAGTCTTCTTTTAGAAACAAAAGATTTATTAACGGCAACTATGAATCTCTTAGAAGAATATCATAATGCTCATGATAGCTCTGTAGAGCCTGCAACCCTTACGCCGCCAAACGACAGTTCTGCTGTTGAAGAAGAGTAAAAAGAAACCTCAATAATCATTTTTAAAGCACCTCAATGAGGTGCTTTTTATTTAGCATGATATAAAGATTTTAAATGATTTGCTTTAAATAGTGCTCTAAATGATTTACATGACCTTTAATAATAAACCCTTTTAGCCTGTTGCTTGTCATGTTCATATTTGATTTATTACTCAGTAATTCCTCCCTACTGTCAAAACTTCTAAAGCAGGGTACATCAACACGCATACCATGGAACCATCTATAATCTAGTCGATTTTGGGCTTACTTTTTCATTTCAATTTTAAGGTTGTCATACATAGATATATTATCAAAAAAAGTATAAACCAAATAAGATATTCCTAAAATAACACTTCAAAAATTACCCTAATCCTTATTAATATAAAAAACACAACATTTCAACGTCTAAACCTTAACTTTCAACGTAAATAGCGTAAATAACTTAAATGATTATTATTATGAAGAAAATTTCTGCTTTGCTTTTAATAGCAATTTTTATCGTTTCATGTGTTTCAAAGAAAAAATACATTGCCTTGCAACAAGAAAATGGAGAAATTAAAAGCGAATTACAAAAAACAAGAGTTGCCAAAGAAGATTTAGAAGCTAAATTTGATAAAATTCAAGCTAGAGTTGAAGCCTATAACTCTAAAATAACAGCGCTTAAAGAAGAAAGCAACTCTAAATTAGAAGTTGTAGAAAATGTAGCCGTAATGTCTAACGAGACAAAAGCAAAAATGCGCGAAACTTTAAAAAATGTTGATGCTACTAGATTAAGTAACGCAAAAACACTTAAAGATTCTATGAATTTAGCGGTTGCTTACAACCTTGAAAAAACAATTAGTGAAAGTAATATAAACGAGGACGAAGATTTTGCTGTAAATATTAATGAAACTGTTGTTATGATTTCTATTGCAGATAATATGCTATTTAATTCTGGTAGTTATAAATTAAGCTCTAAGGCCGATCCTGTTTTAAAGAAACTAGCCGATGTTATTAACTCTGAACCTAGTTTAGATGTTATGGTTGAAGGACATACAGATTCTAGAACAATAAATACTGTAAATATTTCTGACAACTGGGATTTAAGTGTTTTAAGATCAACATCTGTTGTACGCAAACTACAAGAAAAATACAACGTAGCACCAGAGAAATTAATTGCATCAGGTAGAAGTAGTTATCAGCCTATTGCAGAAAATGATTCTAAAGAAAACAGAGCAAAAAATAGAAGAACAAGAATTATTATTCTTCCAAATATTGACAAGTTTTTTGCTTTAATGGCTGGAAATAATAATACTGTCGCTGAGAGTATCGTATTAGATTAAGCAATAAAACGAGTTTAATGAATTATAAAAAAGCATCCCAATAATGTGGGATGCTTTTTTATTTAAATTGTTTTAAATATTTGATTTAGGTGATGTTCTAAATGGTTTATATAATCGTTTATTAGAAATCTTAAATCGGATATTTCACCACTATCTAACTCTATTTCATAATTAAGAGTTTCCTCTGTTTGTTGTCTTATTACATAACAAATTCTATTGTTGATTGCTAACCAAAAATCAGTAATTTCATTTAAATCGGCATGTTGGTAATCATTTGCCTTTACCAATTCGTCCTGTTTATACAGCCGTATTCTATAAGGTTTATTTTCAGTCTGAATTTCGGTAAATCTTTGCAGGTTGTTTATCCCAGAGTCAACAAGATGTCCCAAGATCTCTTTCTTTGACCACTTTTTAGGTGATGATTTTTGAGTCCATTCAAAATTTGAAACTTGTGGTATATATTCCAAGCCCCATTTTATTAAGCCTTCTAATTTGTTAACTGCTTCTTTCATTTTAATTTTCACCCCCCTTATTTATCACCAATAAATATGACCTTAATCTATTTTTTGAAGCATCCCGATTTGGTCTATCTCATTCTGTGAATTTTTTCTCTCTTCAAACTTATTAACATCAACAACATATGTTTTAGAAATAGAATCATGCCACCCTTTACCGTTTGCTCCTAAAAAGGACAATCCGTCAAAAGGAATTAATCGACAAAAACTTCTCTTAAAAATATCCATATGTGAGGGCTTATCTCCATTAGACAAAACAACCATTGTTTTAGTAACATATTTCCCTAACGTTTTGTTAGTAAGACCTTCCATTATAAAATAGTATCCTATCATTATAGTATACGTATATATATAATCTTGTATGGTTGAAAGTTCTGCTAGAAAATTATTTAGCGTATAATTTCCAGTGAATTCTCCGATATAAAAAAACAAATAGGTAATTCCATAAACTATTGCATATTGGGGTACTAAATCAATAAGATAGTTTACAAAACGCATATTCTTACTTGCAAGAAGATCTTCAGTAATTTGAAAATTATTTTTCATAAGGGCTGGTTTACTTAAATTTATTAAAAAATAAATATAACCTTTTAAAAAGAAAAAAGCACCCTAAAAAGGGTGCTCTGTGCCTGATAAATTATTTTTAAATGAACTTATTTGTTAAGATCCACACATCAAGCAATCATCACCTTCTCCAGCTTTCGCCTGGGCAATGAGTGCTTTCATTTCCTCTGCAGTCATGGGTTCAACTTCTGGCACATTCTGTTGCGCAAATTTTGCCGCGTTTTTAGCTGCCACTTGTTTCTTTTTTGCTTGTTCTTCTTGTAAGTCAACATTATTAACTTCCACAACCTCTGCTGCTGGCTCTTCTTTCTTAGTTGTTTTTAAAGTAAACTTAATAGCATCTACCGCACTCTTAGTACGTAAGTAATACATACCTGTTTTTAAACCGCTTTTCCATGCATAAAAATGCATGGATGTTAGTTTAGCCATTGTAGCACCTTCTAAGAATAAGTTAAGTGATTGTGACTGATCTATAAAGTAACCTCTTTGACGAGACATATCTATAATATCTTTCATACTTAACTCCCAAACTGTTTTATATAAGTCTTTAATATCTTGCGGAATAATATCAATATCTTGTATAGAGCCATTGGCTCTCATAATATCTTGCTTTAAGCTTTCATCCCAAAGTCCAAGATCGATTAAATCTTCTAATAAGTGCTTATTTACAACAATAAACTCCCCAGATAACACACGGCGTGTATAAATATTAGATGTATAGGGTTCAAAACACTCATTATTACCAAGAATTTGCGATGTTGATGCTGTAGGCATAGGCGCCACTAACAAGGAGTTACGCACACCGTTTTTTAGCACTTGTTTACGTAGTTTCTCCCAATCCCAGTTACCACTTAATTCCTTGTCATCTAGATTCCATAAGTTATGTTGAAATTGGCCTTTACTTATTGGAGAACCTTCATAAGTTTCGTAAGTACCATCCTCTTTTGCTTCTTCCATACTCGCTGTAACTGCTGCATAGTAAAGCGTTTCAAAAATATCCTGATTTAATTTTTTAGCAGCATCACTAGTAAAAGGCATACGTAGTTTTATAAACGTATCTGCTAATCCCTGAACACCTAAACCTATTGGCCTGTGGCGCATGTTAGAATTTTCGGCTTCTTTTACTGGATAATAATTCCTATCAATAACCCTGTTTAAGTTTTTAGTAACGCGCTTTGTAATACGGAATAATTCTTTATGGTCGAATTCTCCATTTTTAATAAACATTGGTAATGCAATAGATGCTAAATTACATACAGCAACCTCATCTGGCGAGGTGTACTCTAAAATCTCCGTACATAAATTTGAAGAACGAATGGTTCCTAAATTTTGCTGATTGGATTTACGGTTTGCAGAATCTTTGTACAGCATATACGGTGTACCTGTTTCTATTTGAGATTCTAATATTTTCTCCCAAAGCTCTCGCGCTTTTATAGTTTTACGTCCCTTGCCTTCGGCTTCATATTTTAAATATAAGGCTTCAAATTCTTCACTATGTGTTTCTGGTAATCCTGGGCACTCATTAGGACACATTAAAGTCCATTCACCATCTTCTTGTACACGCTTCATAAATAAATCTGAAATCCACATCGCATAAAATAAATCACGCGCACGCATTTCTTCTTTACCATGATTTTTCTTTAAATCCAAGAAATCAAAAATATCTGCATGCCAAGTTTCCAAGTAGATAGCAAAACTTCCCTTACGCTTCCCGCCTCCTTGATCTACATAACGCGCTGTGTCGTTAAACACACGAAGCATGGGCACGATACCATTACTTGTACCATTAGTTCCTGCAATATAACTACCTGTAGCACGTACATTATGCATCGCCAAACCTATACCGCCAGCAGATTGTGAAATTTTTGCTGTTTGTTTTAAAGTGTCATATATACCGTCTATACTATCTTCTTTCATTGTTAAAAGAAAACAAGACGACATTTGTGGTTTTGGTGTACCTGAATTAAATAGTGTTGGTGTAGCGTGTGTAAAATATCTTTTAGACATTAACTCATAGGTCTCAATAGCGGCATCTAAATCATTAAGATGAATCCCTATTGAAACACGCATAAGCATATGTTGAGGACGTTCGGCAATAACACCATTTAACTTTAAAAGATAAGAGCGTTCTAAGGTTTTAAAACCAAAATAATCGTAACCAAAATCACGGTTGTATATAATAGTAGAATCAAGACGTTCTTTGTTAGCCATGATCACTTCATACACTTCATCTGATAAAAGTGGAGCATCTTTACCTGTTCTTGGATTTACATATTTATGTAAATCTTCCATAACACTACTAAAAGATTTTTTAGTGTTTTTATGTAAGTTAGAAACCGAAATACGTGCAGCTAAACGCGCATAGTCTGGATGCACTGTCGTCATGGTTGCAGCAATTTCTGCAGCAAGATTATCAAGTTCACTCGTTGTTACACCATCGTACAACCCTTCAATCACACGCATTGCTACTTTTAATGGATCAACTAATTCGTTTAATCCATAACATAATTTTCTCACTCTAGCAGTGATTTTGTCGAACATGATCTGCTCTTTTCTTCCGTCTCTTTTTATTACATACATACTTATTACACTTTTTAGGTTTCCTGATACACCTTCAGAAAAATGGTTAGTCTATTACTCTAAAATTTAATTCTAATGGTTAGTTAGATAAAAATCAGTTGCTTGGGTTAATCAATAAAAGGCTATTAATCTTTCCATTTTCATGGAAATGTCATTCTAATTGAATTTTCAAAAAAGAAATCTTCGAAAATTAGGGGCTCAATTAAAAATCAGCATCAAAGCTGAATTTGTCCTTTTCTTCTTCTTTATTAAGGACACCTGCTTTTTGATATTCGGATACGCGTTTCTCAAAGAAATTTGTTTTCCCTTGTAACGAAATCATATCCATAAAATCAAACGGGTTAGCTGTATTATATTCTTTTTCGCAGCCTAATTCGTTTAACAGTCTATCGGTCACAAATTCTAAATATTGTGCCATTAAAACTGCATTCATACCAATTAAACTTGCTGGTAAAGATTCTGTTATAAATTCACGTTCAATATCTAAAGCATCCACTAATATTTCTCTAATACGAGATTTTGGAACCTTATTTATTAAATGTTTATTATGTAAGTGTACCGCAAAATCGCAGTGTACACCTTCATCGCGAGATATTAACTCATTGGAGAATGTTAAACCTGGCATTAAACCTCTTTTTTTCAACCAGAAAATCGAGCAAAATGCTCCAGAAAAGAAAATACCTTCAACTGCTGCAAATGCAATTAAACGTTCTGCAAAACTTGGAGATTCAATCCATTTTAAAGCCCAATCTGCTTTCTTTTTAATCGCAGGAAAGTTCTCTAAAGCATTAAATAGCAGGTCTTTTTCTTTTTCGTCTTTTACATAAGTATCTATTAAAAGAGAGTAGGTCTCACTATGAATATTCTCCATCATAATTTGAAATCCGTAAAAGAATTTCGCCTCACTATATTGTACTTCGTTTACAAAGTTCTCAGCTAAATTTTCGTTTACAATACCATCACTTGCAGCAAAAAATGCCAAAATGTGCTTTATAAAATAACGTTCGTCATCATTAAGTTTTGTGCTCCAATCTGTAAGATCTTGATGTAAATCAATCTCTTCTGCAGTCCAAAAACTTGCCTCCGATTTTTTATACCACTCCCAAATATCATGGTGTTGAATTGGAAAAATAACAAAGCGATCTTTGTTTTCTTGTAAAATCGGTTCTATAGCCTGAGACATTGTTTTTTTAAATTTTTTATAAAATATTGGACGAAAATTTCTTTCGATTTGGGAATAACAAAGATTGAAAATAGAAGTTGAAAAAGAAAGGCTTTGTCATAAACATTGTCAACAAGTTTTTAACAAAACTTAGCAGCCCTCTGTTTTCAAAGGAAAGCCCTACAACAATTTAAACAACTGAAAATCAATAATTTAAATTTAATCATCTTCGCTTAAGCCCTATAAAATAAGGATTCTTAGTTTTCAAAAAATGTACAAAAAAGAAGGGTTTATTTTAAAAAATTAAAATAGCTTTTAGCCATTTTTTTTAGAATTTGCAACCTTCTCTAATTCCATGTACCAGTCTTCTCCAAACTTTCTAATCAAGGCTTCTTTTACAAATTTATAGATTGGGATTTGCAATTCTTTACCTAGGGTACAGGCATCATCGCAAATTTGCCATTTATGATAATTCACCGCTGAAAATTCACTGTAATCTTGAACTCTTATAGGATACAAATGACAAGACACTGGCTTTTTCCAAGAAATTTCTCTCTGGTTGTAAGCAGCTTCTATACCACAAAGCGCTACTTTTTTTTCGTCGAAAATAACGTAAGCACAATCTGCTCCATCAATTAAAGGCGTTTCCAGTTCACCATCTTCGGTAGTCACATATGTTCCTTGAGATTCTATAGCTTCAATTCCCGCTTTACGCAAAAAGGGCTTTACTTTTGGATAAATATCTTTGAGTATTTTAGTCTCATCTGGCTCTAATGGTGCACCCGCATCGCCATCAACACAGCATGCTCCTTTACAAGCCGAAAGATTACACATGAAATCTTTTTCAATGATATCTTCGGATACAATGGTTTTTCCTAATTGAAACATCGGACAAAAATAGACAATCTTTGGAATTATTTTGTGTAATAGTTTGGCATTTAATGCCGAACTTTGCACACAAACTTAATAATCAAAGTAATGCAATTAGACTTTAAAGAAATTTTTACGGCTTTTATGGTATTATTTGCCGTTATAGATATTATTGGGAATATCCCTATAATTATTGATTTAAGGAAAAAAGCGGGACATATACAAAGCGAAAAAGCGTCTATTATTGCAGGTGTTATATTAATTCTATTTTTGTTTTTAGGGAAAAGCATTTTAAACCTTGTTGGTATTGATGTAAACTCATTTGCTGTTGCTGGTGCTCTTATTTTATTTTTTATTGCTTTAGAAATGATTTTAGGAATCACTTTATACAAACAGGAAGAAAGCACCCCTATGACAGCTGCAGTATTTCCTTTAGCGTTTCCATTAATTGCGGGTCCTGGTAGTTTGACAACTTTGTTATCATTAAGAGCTGAATTTAGAACAGAAAACATTATTGTTGCAGTCATAATGAACGTTATCATTATTTTTATAGTGCTTAAAACGTCTGCTAAAATAGAACGCCTTATCGGGCAAAATGGCATAAACATTATACGTAAAGTATTTGGTGTTATCTTATTAGCTATTGCCGTTAAACTATTTGCTCACAATATTAAAGCCTTATTTGAAATCACATAAACACTATTCGAAAATGAAATATATAACCATTATAATAAGCATTATTGCCTTAGGCTTAATGATTTTTAACTTTACAAAAGTAAATTTTGATGCCCCTTTTAAAGATGATAGCATCATTGCTTTAATCACCATTGTAGCGTCTCTTTGTGTTATTCTTATGATGTTTATTTTAAGAATCTCTAAGCGTATTGAGCAAAAAGTTAAAGAACGCAACTAATGTATGATGTTTTAATTATTGGAGGAGGCGCCGCTGGCTTATCATGTGCCTTGGTTTTAGGTTCTGCAAAAAACAAATCTTTTGCTAAAGACAAACATATTGGTATTATTGCTCATCAAAAAACATCCCATCTTCAAACTGCTTTATTCAACAATGTATTGGGTTTAGCTCCCAAAACTACTGGAGCTTCTATTTTAGAAAGCGGAAAAAAGCAATTAGCAGATTTATACCCACATGTTGACCTGATTGAAAAGGAAAAAACCTTAGGGCTATTAAAACCCGAAGGTGTTTTTAAAATAAAGACCAATAAAAACACTTACACAGCAAAAGCTATTGTCATTGCTGTTGGCTACACCGACTTAATGACAATTAAAGGACTTGAGCATTATATTGAACCTCACCCAAGAAGCCCAATTGAAAAAAACCGCATCTGGTTAAAAAATACGGATCATTTAATTGAAGAGAATTTATATGTTGCTGGCACGCTTGCGGGATGGCGTAGTCAATTTGCCATAGCTTCTGGAAGTGGCGCACACGTGGCTACCGATATTTTAACACTTTGGAATGACGGGAAAGACACCAAGGTGCATGATAAGGTTGAAGCTTAAAATGTTTAGATAATCTTTGCTTTCTCATGAAGTATTCTTTACCGTTTAAGAACCAATCAGCAACCAATTTTGAAGCTTACAAAATTAAATGGATTAAGAAAAAACGAATTGATGAATGATTGAACTTAGAATTTATAAATAAAAAAATGAAAGAGGTTCATATTCTTAGAGTAAGAGTAGAAATCGAAAAACATAATCAATCATTCCCATCACTCAACTTAATAACCTCATCAATCATGATATCTCTCTGATTGAAAACTTCTTCAAAAGCACCACCACCATAAAGTTGACCTGCCAATGTTGCCTTGATATATTGTTTCACTTCGGTATGATAAGCGACAAAAGTAATTTTAGAATCGGTACGCACATTTAAATAATCCTGAAAAGCAAATACCAAATCATCGCTCACTTCAAACGAATCAATAAAATCTTGCCTTGAAATGTTATCGTAAAGATGCCTGTCTTTTTCCAGCTCCTCAAATACAAAATAACCAATAAACCCTCGTCTTTGTAAAAAGGTTAGCGTTTCATTTTGCATACTATTATCTATTGGCACAAATACATCTGGAATAATACCCCCGCCACCATACACAATTTTTCCTGCGGGTGTGGTAAATTTTAATGAATCTGCCACTTTAATTTTATCGGGGTCTAAAAGTTCGCCACTATCTAATCTATCAAAATACTCATCATAATAATCTTTATTACCGTTTTTATATGAACGTTGGATAGAACGCCCTGTTGGCGTATAATAACGTGACACTGTTAGTCGTACGGCGCTACCATCACCTAAATCCATTTCACGCTGTACCAACCCTTTACCATAAGAACGACGCCCTACTATGGTTCCTTTATCATTATCTTGTAATGCACCAGCAACAATCTCACTTGCAGATGCCGAATTTTCATCTATAAGTACATATACATGACCATCTTCAAAATCGCCTTTACCTGTTGCAAAGCTTTTTTCAATATTTCCACGCTTATTTTTAGTAAATAAGATAAGTTTGTCATCTTCTAAAAACTCGTCCGCTATTTGCTCTGAGATACTTAAAATACCCCCAGGGTTATTTCTCAAATCTAATGCAATTTCGGTAGCTCCCAATTCTAAAAGCCTGTCCAAACCTTTTTTAAATTCTTTATAAGTAGACTCGGCAAACCGGTTTACTTTTATATATCCTAATTTTTCGGTTAGCATATAAACAGCGTCTACACTTTTAATAGGAATATTACCGCGCTTTACTGTAAAGTTTAAAAGTTCTGGTTCACCTTTTCTGTATACTTTTAAATTAACTTTCGTATTAATAGGTCCTTTTAGTTTTTTAACCATTTCACCATCATTCAATCTATCTCCATAAAGCGTATCGCTATCGGCCATAATGATTCGATCGCCCCCTTTAATTCCAGCTTTAGCACTAGGCCCTCCTTCAATAGCCCTAATAACCGCTATAGTATCCTTATAGGGGTAAAAGCTAACACCAATACCTACAAAATCACCTTTCATCTCTTCCGCTACACGCTCCATAGCCTCTTTAGGGATATATACAGAATGTGGATCCAGATTCTCTAAAATGCCATTAACCGTAACATCAACAATACTATCTGTGTTTATGTCATCAACATAATCATAATCAATATAGTCAATTAGTCTATTGAGTTTATCTTTTTTACTATTTGTAGAAAACAATCTATCTGGCGAATCTCTAAAATCTAATTTTCCGCCAATAAAAATGCCTGCCGCAATTGCAACACCCAAAATGAATGGTAAATATTTTTTTTGAAATGACATTATGCTTTTAAGTCTTCTATTAATTTAAGTTCTATCCCTGCTTTCTTCAAGAATTTCAATCCAGAATCGTCTTTATATGCTTCATGGTACACTACTTTTACAATTCCAGCCTGATGGATTAATTTACTACATTCTTTGCATGGCGACATGGTAATATACAGTGTTGCTCCTTTACATGATTGGGTAGAAGCTGCCACTTTTAAAATAGCATTCGCTTCGGCATGCAATACGTACCATTTTGTGTAACCTTCATCATCTTCACAAAAATTCTCAAATCCAGATGGTGTCCCATTATACCCGTCAGAGATTATCATTCTATCTTTCACAATAATCGCGCCAACTTGCCTACGCTCACAATAAGACAATTTCCCCCATTCTTGCGCTATTCTTAAATAAGCCTTATCGTACTTTAGCTGTTTATTTTTTGGCATTACTTTATTTATAATTATAGTGTGTTTTTAAACGATCAATGTATTTTTGATAACATCCTTTAAGATAAAAAACTTGAATAGCTAAGTAAATACCTCAATCGCTCACGCAAAACAATACAACGAAGATACTCTGTTCGTATTTTAATCACAATGCTAGTTCGTTAAAGTTTTACGAAAATTTTATGTTAAGAAATGGTTTAAACCATTTTTAAGACAAGAAATCACTATTTAATATCATAGGAATAACCAAACCAACAACTATGGCAGATACCACCATAATCCAATCGCGTTTAGAAAATCTAAAAATAGTCTGTACTATATACCCCAAAAACAATACTAAGAACACAATGATAATCTGGGCTAGTTCTATTCCTAAAGCAAATTCCAACAGTAATGCCAATTTGTTATCTGAATCTCCCAACAGCATCTGAAATTCGCGCGCAAAGCCCAAACCATGTATTAATCCAAAGAACAATGTTGACAAAAACAATACGCCCACCTTTTCCCTTTGAGCACCTTTGCCAGAAGTAAAGACATTAAAAAGCGCTACAATTAAAATAGTAATAGGAATTAAAAACTCTACAATTTGTGCATTTACACGAACCACATTATAAGCGGCCAAAACGAGCGACAAGGTATGTCCTAAAGTAAACATAGAAACTAATAACAATACACGTTTCCAGTCTTTAAACACATACGGAACGGTTAAAACTATAAGAAATAAAACATGATCGTAGGCGTTAATATCTAATACATGATTGATACCATACTCTACATTAAACCAAAAATTTTGAAACATAATAATTTTAAGATTAGGGAACCGTTCAAATATACAATTAATTAGGTTGTTTTAAAATGGCGTCGGATTTTTTATCTAGTGAAAATGATCTTTTTTAGGTTAACTAATAGCATATAATAAATTAGGAATTTGATTTCTAATTATTAAACAGAAAATAAACTATTACTATATCTTTGTATGGTACCATTTTAAATGAAGCACAATGCGCATTAAAACTTTAAGCTTTTTAAGTCTGTTAATACTATTTTTATCTTGTAAAAAGGAGCAAGAAAGCACCAATATTGCTGATAAAACAGACATTGAAAACAATGAAATAACGGAAAAGGATATTTCAAAAATTGATTATATCGAGTTTTTTATAGATTCAAAAGCAGAAGAGATTACAGAAAATTGGTCGGAATATCAACAATTACAAGACGCTATTGCAACTATTAAAAAAGGTGACTTAAGTTTTTTTACTGATAATGAAGAAACTATAAACACCCTATTAAAGGGGTTTAAAAAAAGCATTCCAAAAGAATTAAAAGCGCCTTCTATTTCTTCTAGAATTACAGCGTTAGAAACCAAGCTCCGCAAATTACAGAGCTTGTCAAATTTATCTACTACTAGCAAAAAAGAACTTATAGCTACTATTAAGGATTTTTTGGTAGCCTTTTCTAGTTTTAATTTACAAATAAACAAGAAAATAGAATTTGATACCCGAAAAATTGAAAAGCCTGAATAGCATAAAAAAAGGTCTAAAAAGTGAATTCACTTTTTAGACCTTTTTTTATGAATCTTTTATATTATTTTTTTGGTTGAGCAGCCTGTGCTTGCAACGCCTGTTTTTGCCTTAACAATTCAGTTTTTGTCAACTGAATTAAATTAAAATTAGGTGTTGTTTTTAAAGTTCCATCTAAAACATCAACAGCAGCATCAATATTTGCTTTTGTATCCTTATTATAAACCACCAAAGCTTTTAAATACATAAAGGCCGATTTTAAAGGCACCTCATAAGGCGTTTGGGTTTCGTAATAAGCTTTCTTCATATCGTCTTTGGAGTTTGCAATACCATAAGCTATATGTTTTTCTGCTTCTGCGAGTTTTTGAGTTTGTAAATTAAGCTCTGCTAACTCGTAAGCGATTAAAGCATTTGGCTTTCTTTTAAACATTTCTTCAAAAAACCCGATGGCCAACTCTGGTTGTTTAACAGATTTTAAAGACAATGCCTTAACTTCAATGGCAATATCAGAATCGGTCGTACTTTTTTCTATACCTATCGTGTTAAGGGCTTGCATATATTTACCTTCCGTCATATACAAATAAGCTAAAGTATCTTTTCTTGCTTGAGACGGTGCTAATAAATTTAAATGTGTCATCCCATTTATTATACCTTGAACATCACCTTGCGCCTTCATTTGCTTATAATAAGCTTCATAATGTTTTATTAATTCTGAGCTGCTTTGGGCGTTTAGCATAAAGCTGCTTACTAATAAAATCAATCCAAATAATCTTTTCATTCTTCTTATATTTATTTTAACGTGCTAAAACTATAAAAAATTAACATTTAAACTCTTAAAAGAATGCTAATTATTTTTATTTAAGCCATACGGCTTCTTTTTTGGAAATTATTGGCACTATTATTAATCGCTCTCCTTTTTAAGTGAAAAAGCATATTTATAGGAAAATTTAAAAAAAATGACTATATTTAAGATTACTAAAATTAATTACCATGGGAATAAAAAGTTTTCTAGCTTCACGAAAAAAAACAAAAAAAAACACACCCAATACCCCAATTAAGGTTAGCGACTATATGACTACGAACTTGATTACATTTAAATCTAATCAAAGAATTGAACAAGTTATTGATGCCATAATAAAGCATAGAATTTCTGGCGCGCCAGTAATAAATGAAAAGAACGAATTAATAGGTGTTATTTCTGAAGGCGATTGTATTAAGCAAATAAGTGAAAGTAGATATTACAATATGCCCATGGATAATGCCACTGTAGAAAAACATATGGTTAAAGATGTTGAAACCATTGATGGCAATATGAATATTTTTGATGCTGCCAATAAGTTTCTAAACTCAAAACGAAGACGTTTCCCTATAATTGAAAACGGTAAATTAGTAGGGCAGATAAGCCAAAAAGATATTCTTAAAGCGGCACTAAAATTAAAAGGGCAAAACTGGAAATAAATTGGCTTACAATCTTCTTTTAATTGGTTTTATCGCTTTAGGGTGATCTGTAATAATTATCTTTTGATTCACATCACTTTCCAATGCAGCAATTTTAGAATAACTATGTCCTTCTATAGGCTCTTTTAATGTTTTCCATTTTGCAATACCTCCAACGGTTATTGTTTCGCCTATTTCTAGTATACTCTCTGTATACTTTAAAGTTTTATTAAATCCAAGCCAATTTTCGCTTTCAACCCCAAAAGCATCTAAAACCTTACGAAACTCTGGAGTTGGATCTTTAAACGTACCCGAAGAAACACGTTTATCTTCAACCATATAACTATAAAAATTACTTGTTTCCCGAGAAGGTTTAACCATAACCAACTCACCATCTTTCTCTATAAAGAAGTCTTGAATGTCTTCCTTCTTGACTAACGTTTTCCATCGAGAATTCTTCCCAGACCCAACTTCTTGCTTTATTTCAAAAGTATAAGCAATGCACTTTCGTTTACTAAAGGGTACAACAAAAGGTTCATGTACTTGCAATACTTTCCCCGACACTTTTGTAAGCTCGTTGGTTCTAAATTGGGAGATTCGTTTTGCCTTAAATTTGGACAGTTTTCTTAGGATAATATTTTTTTTATTGAAAAAGATCACCAAAAAAATGATTCCTCCAAATAGACTAAACATAAGAATGGGTATAACAAAAATAAGGGATTCAGTCATCGATGCTATTCTATAATATGTAACAAGTAGTGATTATTCAAAATATATTGCAAAATAATGTTTTATTCACGTTTTACCAATGCATAATAATCTCCTTCTAATGGCAAGTACCCTTGGTCGTAAACAAAATAGTAAACAGTTCCTGCTTTAGTTGTATAAATACTTGTAAAATAGTTAAAGTCGAAACCTGCTTCTATAAGTTTGGCTCGGGATGTTTTTGTTTTTTGCTCGGGATTAAGCATCTCTAAAATTCTATAATTTTTACGCAGTCTATTATTCGTATTCCGTATTAAATTTTTACTGTCTTTATTTACACGGTTGTTATACGCATTCCTACATCCGTCACTACAGAATTTTTTATCAATCCTACCAACTATATTATCACCACATTCCAAACATTGTTTTTGCATAGCTACTTATTTTCAATTTTATACCAGCGAAGCTTTAGCTTTTCTTCTTCACAATAAAAATCTTCAACATATTTTAAACCAATTTTTAAAAGTGTGCGGTGAGAAGCTTGATGCTCCACTTCTGTTATACCGTACAACTCAAGAAGTTTTAAAACTTTAAAACCATAATCGACAGCTTTTATACCTGACTCTGTTGCATAGCCTTGACCCCAAAAACGTTTTATTAGCCTGTAACCTACATCGTAAAAATTGGTAATACCATTCATGTTAGTATTGATCTTTAACCCAGACCACCCCATGAATTCACCTGTTTTCTTATTGATTAAAGCCCAACGACCAATACCGTATTTTTCATATTGGTTAATAATATTTTCTATAATCTTCTGCGATTCTTCTTTCGTTTTTACAGGATTGTTTCCCAAATATTTATGTACTTCTGGGTCTGAATCCAATTCGAACATCCCTTCTAAATCAGACATTCGTAATTCTCTTAAAATAAGGCGCTCTGTTTCTAAATTAAATGTCATACTAATTAATTTTATTACCAATTACCTGCATATCCCAAATCAAGGTTTGTTTTCTGTTTTAAAAAATGATAATCGTACCTTAAAATTTGTCTTATATGTAAATAATCATGTGCCAACCAATTGGCTAAAAATAGTTGTGCCGACAAGTCTCCCAATTCAGGATGTTTTACGGTGCTGCTCCAACTAGCTTCTACTTGACTTTTTAACCATGTAACAGATTGTTTACGTTCTTCTAGAAAATCTACGAGTGTTTGGCTATAATCTTTAGCACTATAATTTCTTTCTTTAACCCAGCCTTCAGGATCAATTGGTACCAAGGTTTTTTTAGGAGTTTCAAGTGCATGAGCTACACGTGTTTTAAAATCGTCTCGTTCTTCATCCAATAAATGACAAACAATTTCTAGCAGATTCCATTTTTCGGGCTCGGGCCGCCATAAATATTGCATCTCTTTTTTAGACATTAAAAGGCCTTTAAATACCTCTTGGTTAGTTTCTAATTGCGCTATAATCTCGATAATAGACATCTTATGTATTTAATACCTTAAAAACTGACCTAATGCCAACACTAAGCCCAGATACTTTCCAACGTATAAGCACCACCTTCAAACACCCAATGTCCACCCGACAAGTACCTATGGTTTTTATCCAAACTAGCAATTTTATTCATATCATCATCAGATAAATGAATTGGTTCTGCTTGTAAGTTCTGCGCAATTCTCCCTGGGTTTACAGATTTAGGAATAACCGCAGTCCCTCTATGTAATGCCCAACTAATTAGTATCTGACCAGGTGTGGCGTTTTTAGATTTTGCAATATCTGTAATGGTAGCATCTTCCAATAATTTAGGCTCATTTGCTGTTTTAAATTTTTCTGCTCTATCTGAAGATCCTAATGGCGCATATGCCGTAAAATGAATATCGTTATCTCTACAAAAAGAGAGTAAATCGTCCTGCTGAAAATATGGATGAGATTCTACCTGGTTCATTTCAGGTTTTATTTTTGATTTAGATATTAAATCTTCCAAAGCTTTCTTACCAAAGTTAGAAACACCTATATGCTTTACCAAACCTAATTCTACGGCCTCCTCCATAACTTCCCATGTTGTCGCATTAGGAAGATCTTCTAAAGAAACCAAATCTTCTTTGGCACCAACAAACATCACTTCTTTTTTTAATGCTACTGGCCAATGGATTAGGTATAAATCCAGATAATCGAGTTGCAAATCACTTAAAGTCTGTTTTAAGGCTGGGATCACATCTTCCTTTGCATGGGCATTACACCAAAGTTTGGAGGTAATCCATAAATCTTTTCTAGCAACAATGCCTTCTGAAAAACATTCAGCTAACGCTTCGCCAATTTCTTTTTCATTACCATAAACGGCTGCACAATCAATATGCCTATAACCTTCTTTAATGGCTGTTTTTACCGCATTGTAAACATCTCCTTGTTCAGATTTCCATGTACCTAGACCAAAAGCAGGCATTTCGTCGTTGTTCTTAAATTTTAGTGTTCGCATTTATTTTTTAATGTTTGTATTTTAAGATTTATCTGTTAAATATTTTAATGTCTATATCTATGTATTCAAAATAGGAATGAAGGCTCTCCAAGGCCCTACCTCATCTTTATATTGTTTTGCCATAACACGAGCAATTTGGGCTATATGTGCCAAATCATGTGCTACCCAACAGGCCAATAGCTCTTTTAAGCTGACCTCACCCAATTCTGGATGTGTGGCTTTTAGTTCTAATTGCAATGCTGTAATTTGTAAATCTTTAAGCCTTTTTAAATTTTCTGCACGCAGTTCTGAAAACTCTTTTAATAATTGTTGTAATGTTTTTCCTTTTGAATTTTCAAACTGAGCAAATCTATCAAAAGATTTAAATACTTTGTTATTAGAATCGCTTAAAATAATGTTTGCTCTAACTATCCAATCGGTTTTTTCGCCATGAATTAAATGGCCAGCAACATCAAAAACACTCCAGGTATTATCACCTTCGTTGTTATAAATCCATTCGTTTGACAGCCCTGAAAGCATGGTGTTAAGCGTATTTGGTGTACGCTCTAAAATTTCTAAGGCCTGTTTTAAATTGTAAGTCATATTATTTATTTACAATAAAGTATTTTAGTTAGTTACCAATGGCGGCTTATGTACTCATGGGAGTAGGCTATATAATCTTGCCAAATATAAGATTATTCCGAATTAAAGTTTAAAACAAAAAACAAAGCGCATGAGCAGTGTGCCTATAACCTAATAGCCTTTATTTAAACACCAATATCTTCGTTCCATAACTGAGGTTGGTCATTTATAAACTCTCGCATGAGTTTTTTGCATGTCTCACTATCTGCAACGACTACCTCTACACCTCTTGACTTAAGTAAATCTTCTTCTCCAAGAAATGTCTTATTCTCCCCAATGACTACTTTGGGGATTTTATACAACAAAATAGTCCCCGTACACATAGGGCAAGGAGATAACGTGGTATACAAAGTGCATTTAGAATACACGGAAGCACTTAATCTTCCTGCATTTTCCAAAGCATCCATTTCGCCATGCAAAATAACGCTTCCTTTTTGAACGCGTCTGTTATGTCCTCTTCCTATAATTTTATTTTTATAAACCAGTACAGATCCTATGGGAATGCCTCCTTCTTTAAGTCCCAGTTCTGCTTCTGCTATAGCTGCATTAAGAAATTTATCCATTTGTAAAACTATTTTGAATTAAAAGTAACTAAAAAAAGCTTTGACAAAATGTATTTTTCAAGTGGGAAGTTCAATTTTGTTTTTTGGTGTAAACTTGTATATAGATGCCTTAATAAGGGCATCTATATACAACTTACCACAATACACTAAGACAAGAGTTTATTTACCTTGTTGAAGTTTGTCAAAAAAAGGCTTAGCAAATTTAACTGTATAGTAAGTAGCTATAAGACTTAATATAGCAACTATTATATCTATAATATCAGTACTTAAAGAATCTTGAAAGTTAAAAACTTCTACTATTTTAATAAAGAAGTAACCATAAAACGAAAACACTAATAATATTAGGAATACCTTAAGAACAATTGAGAAAATATTTTCCATAAAATCTGGCATAATTTATTATTTAATATCCATAGACGCCACTAAAGCAACTCAAAAGCTTTAAAACTATAAAACTCTTTACTATCACATATAACAAGATGATCTAACAATTCTATATTTAGAACGTCTGCGCCTTTCTTTATTTTTTTGGTAACCTGTTTATCTTGCAAACTAGGTGTTGTATCTCCCGAAGGGTGGTTATGACAAAGTATTATTCTTTTGCATTTCTTGGCTACTGCAAAATTAAATACTTCAACAGGATCTAAGCTATTTTGGTTTAACACGCCAATGGTAAGCAGTTCTATATACTCTATATCGTTTTTAGAGCTAAGACCAATCGTCCAAAAGTATTCCTTTTTCCTGTGCAGTTTATTTTGTCTTAGAAGTATTTTACGCATGATTCGGGCAATATCACGAGAATCTTCTATGCGTGTATTTTCATTTTTAGGAATACGTACGTTCATTTAATTTAAGGTTTCATCAAATATAAGACTATTCTTAATAAAGGGAACTATATACCACATTACACCGCAAAAAAACTAGGCTATGAAAAAAAAGTTTAGTTTTTCGGTAAAGAGTCTTTATTGGTTTTGGAAAGAAGTAAAATTTCAGTTTGAAGATTTTTGGTATTCCGCTCCAACTTATTTATACTTCCTTGGATTAATAATAGTTTATTCTCTATTGCTTGTGTTTCTTTGGTTTCTAGTGTTTTCTGGCTATTTGTTTTAAGTAAAAGGGTTAAAACAGCTATCACAAGAGCTAGTATTGGAATTAATATCTGTACAAATGTTCTTGCCCATTCTTTTATCAAATTTTCATTTTGCTTTATGTATTTAAAGTCAGAAAAGGCACTAAACCCTGTTTTGGTTAGAGCCAATCCATCAACTTTATAGTCAGTGAATTGCACCTCCTCGTTAGTAAAAAGCGATGCGAAAATAATTTCACACTCTTCCTGACTACAGTTAAGTTTTTCTCTTAGTACAGAAAAATCAGTTCCAATATGAAAGTCACCTCCTAATCCCCTGTCTGTCCTTGTTTGAATAAATTTTGGGGTTAGTATTTTTAAAGTTTTATGCCTTTTTCTGTTATACCTCATTAAATTAGAATTTAATTACACTAAATATTTGCGTGTTGTGTAAATAACTTCTAAATTTGTTATAACAAAACACCAATCAAATGTTTAACCAAGAAGTAAAATCCGTTTTAGACCTTATAAAAGCCTTTCCAGATGAGCAATCTTGCATTGACCATTTAGAGTTGTTACGTTGGAATGGTAACGTTGTAAGTCCTTTTGATTCTACTTCTAAAGTTTATAAATGTAAAGGAAATAAATACAAGTGCAAAAACACAGGTAAATACTTCAATGTTAAGACAAACACTATTTTTGATAATACTAAAATGGAATTACAAAAATGGTTTCTTGCTATTTGGTTGGTAACATCACACAAAAAAGGTATTTCATCTTTACAATTAGGGCGTGATTTGGGTATAACTCAAAAATCTGCTTGGTTTATGTTGCAACGTATTAGAAACTGTTTTGGCTTAGATAATAACGACCAATTAAGCGGTGAAGTTGAAATTGACGAAACTTATGTAGGTGGTAAAATGGCTAACAGACCTGCAAGAATTAGAAAAGACCAAACTGAAGAAGTAAAAGAGCATTATAAGAAATCTGCTGTTTTAGGCATGGTAGAACGCAATGGTAACGTTAGAGCGAGACACGTAAAAGACACTACTCAAAATAGCTTAATACCCCCAATAATGAATAATATTAGCTTTGGTTCTACAATATATTCAGACGAATTAAAAGCATATAATATTTTAGATAGAGTTTACGACCATAAAGCAGTAGCACATGGTAGAAGTGAATATGTTAGAGGACGTATTTCTACAAACTCAATAGAAAGCTTTTGGGCGTTGTTAAAACGTGGTATTTATGGCATATATCATTTTACTTCTAAAAAACATTTACAGTTTTATGTTGATAAATTTGTGTTTAGATATAATACTCGCAAAGGTTCTGAAAATGATAGATTTAATTTACTTTTGTGTAATATCGAGAATAGAATAACTTATAAAGAATTGATTAAATGAGTAATTTAGAGAATGAAACAAATTTTTTATTTTATACTTCCGATAGCGGAACAACTAATATACAAGTTATATTAGGAGAAGATACCGTATGGGTAAGTCAGTTAAGCATGGCTGAAATATTTGACACTACAAAACAAAATATTAGTCTTCATTTAAATAATATATATAAAGAAGGAGAATTAAATAAATTCGCAACTGTCAAGGAAATCTTGACAGTTCAAAAAGAAGGGTCTAGAGAAGTACAAAGAAATATAGAGTTTTATAATTTAGACGCCATAATATCAGTAGGATACAGGGTAAGTTCTTCAAAAGCAACACTATTTAGAATATGGGCAACAAATATTTTAAAGGAGTATTTAACTAAAGGTTTTGCATTAGATGACGACAGATTAAAACAAGGTAAAAACTTATTTGACAAAGATTACTTTGATGAATTAATTGAACGTATCAGGGAGATACGTGCTTCTGAAAGACGTTTTTACCAAAAAATCACTGATATATACGCTACTGCAGTTGATTATAACAGAAAAGCAACAATCACGCAAACATTCTTTGCTACTGTTCAAAATAAATTAGAATACGCAATAACACATCATACAGCGTCAGAACTAATTAAGCTAAGGGCTAGTTCAAAAAAGCCCAATATGGGGTTGACAAGTTGGAAAAATGAGAAAAAAGGAGGAAAAATACTAAAATCCGATGTTGGAGTTGGAAAAAATTATTTATCACAAGAGGAAATATCCGAATTGAATAGAATTGTTACCATGTATCTTGATTATGCAGAAAATCAAGCTAGTAAGGGCAGGCTAATGGAAATGAAAGATTGGGTTGATAGACTAGATGCTTTTCTTATATTTAATGAATATGATATTTTAAAAGATGCTGGAAAAATAAGAGCTCAAGTTGCTAAAAAATTTGCAGAAAAAGAATATGAAAAGTTTAGAGTAATTCAGGATAAGGAATATAAATCCGATTTTGATAAAATGATAGAAGGAGTAAAGAAAGGAGAATTACCTAAAGAAAAGAAAATTGAAATTCAAGAACCTTTATCAGATCTCAACCAAAAACTAAAACAAGGATTAAACTATAATCCCAAAGAAAAACAAGTTTCTGCTTTAAGTTTAAAGAGCGTAAAGAAGCATAAAGACAAATAGTTACTATGTTAGCTATTACCCTTTCTTGAAATTAAAGTAAGAATAACAAAAAATACAGAACAACCTAATGCAGTAAACCAAAACATACAGCCAAGTAATAAGCTAATTAAGACTCTTATGTAGATGTTTTTTAGGTAAATCATTAATCAAAAATACAAACAAATATTGATGTTAGTGGAATTAATATTTGTTAAGCACGCTCATTGAAAAGTAAGAACTCAATTTGACTAAGGTCAGTAAGAGCTTATGTTTTGTGAATCTGAATTAGCAGATTTCAAAATGTAGGTTGAACAACTTACATACTTCAAAAAAGCACATTCCCTAGTGCGAAACTAAACTTTACTTTCTGGTGGTAAATTGTATATAGATGCCGTTCCAAAGAACACGATGATAAATTAAAGATCAACACCTCTTTAGACGACGTATTAAAGGCTTCCGTTCCTAAGCCCAAAGAAAAGGAATAGCCTCGGTTTTGACCGTAAGTTAGGGTTAAGTCCTGGACTAACATTAACTAGTGCGACACGTTATTTGAGATAAAACAACCTTTGATTTGATTATTCGGCAAGATGCTCACGCTCTGGAAATCTGAATAAGTAGATTCTATACGTGGATTAAAGGACTTCACTCAAAAAAATAGCCGTTCTAGGCTAGATTCAAAAACTATTCTTTCTTGTGGTAAGTTGTATATAGATGCCTTAATAAAGGAAAATTATTCATTTACAAACGACTACAAACATTTACAAACGATATTAAATAAGTAATTACCGAATAACATTTGGAGGCTGTTTCATATTTGCAGTGTCGAATTTATACTGGGCTTGTTTCAGTAACTCATTCGCAAAACTCTAAAAGTAAATTAAAAAGATCCTGGAACGAGTTCAGGATTATGTATTAACTGTTTAACATTAAAATTTAAAATTATGAACACGCTTAGAAACAAAGTACAGTTGATTGGTAACTTAGGAAATGACCCAGAAATTATTAATCTAGAATCAGGAAAAACACTCGCTAAATTTGCTATCGCTACTAACGAAAGCTACACCAATAATGATGGTGAAAAAATCACAGATACACAATGGCACAATGTGATAGCCTGGGGCAAAACGGCCGAGATTATTGAAAAATATGTCACAAAAGGAAAAGAAATCGCTATTGAAGGTAAATTGACCTCTCGTAGCTACGATGATAAAGAAGGTAATAAACGATACATTACCGAAGTTGTTTGTAATGAACTTTTGATGCTAGGTGGTAAATAACGAAAACCGTTTAAGGTTTTGATGAGGATGCTTAAAAAGTGTCATTCAGAACGAAGTGAAGAATCTCTTAATACTAAATATTACTATATCTGTATTCTGAGATTTTTCGACTTTAGCTTGAACTAAGCATAGCCGAAGTACTCAAAATGACAACTAGCAAACGTCTTTAAGTGTTCTCTTCTTTTTTAACATTATCAATATTATAATACCCCCCTTTATTTTCTTTTCTGTCTAAAGATTGTCTGATGATTAAGTGAGACACATTGATCATATTACGTAACTCACAAAGCGATGTGGTTATTTTAGATTCTTTATAGAGGTCTTCAACTTCGTTATAAATTAAATCCAAATGTTTTATGGCTCTTTTTAAACGTTTATTACTTCTTACTATCCCAACATAATTTCGCATTAAAGCCTGTAATTGCTTTAAATTATGTTGTATTAATATATGTTCTTCGGGAATGGTCGTTCCTTCATCATTCCAATCTGGGATATGAACATCTAAAGGTTGATATTCATTTTTAGAGTGGTGCTTAAAGATATTGTGAGCATACACCAAAGCTTCCAACAAGGAGTTTGAGGCCAATCTATTCGCTCCATGCAAACCTGTTCTTGAGCATTCGCCACAGGCAAATAAATTGTCAATGGTTGTTTTTCCTTTTTTACTCACCTTAATACCGCCACATAAATAATGCGATGCTGGGATAACAGGAATCCAATCGGTTTCAATATTTATATGCCGTTCTAAACATTTTTTATAAATATTGGGGAAATGGTTTTTAAAGGCTTCTATATCCAGATGTGTACAGTCTAAGTACACATGTGGGTCTCCAGATTTTTTTAACTCGCTATCAATACTTTGAGATACAATATCTCTAGAAGCTAGTTCTGCACGCTCATCATAATCGGGCATAAAACGATACCCCTTTTTATTCCGAAGGTAGGCGCCAAAACCTCTAACGGCTTCTGAGATTAGAAATGCCGACTCCCCTTTTTCTTCATACAATGCCGTGGGGTGAAACTGAACAAACTCCATGTCCTTAATTCGTGCCTTGGCCCTGTAAGCCATGGCAATCCCATCACCTGTGGCAATAACTGGATTTGTTGTATGCCCATAAACACAACCAATACCCCCAGAAGCAAGTAGTGTACTATTTGCTTTTATGGTAAAAATATCGCCTGTATTTTGATTAAATATATAAGCCCCAAAACACACTAAGGGTTCTTGTTCATAGTTTTTAATATGGTGATTGGTAACCAGATCTATAGCAAAATGGTGGGGTAAAATCGTAATATTAGGCAGCTGGTGCGCACGCGCTAACAAAGCGCGTTCAATTTCATACCCCGTAATATCTTTGTGGTGAACCACACGGTATTCTGAATGCCCGCCTTCTTTACCTAAATCGAATTCCCCACTGGCATTAACATCAAAATTAGCTCCCCAAAGTAATAATTCTTTTAGCCTTTTTGGACCTTCTTTTATCACCAGCTTAACAACATCTTCTTTACACAAACCATCGCCAGCAATTAAAGTGTCTTTAATATGTTTTTTAAAGGAATCCTGTTCTTTATCTAAAACGACAGCAACACCGCCTTGGGCATATTTAGTATTAGACTCGTCTTCATTAGCTTTAGTAACAATAACAACCTTTCTATCTGGGAATTTTTCTGCAATTTTAACCGAAAACGTTAAACCTGCTATTCCAGAGCCAATAACTAAATAATCTGTAGTAACCATTTCCCTATTTAGATAGTTCTAACATACGTTCAATAGGCAATAAGGCTTTCTCTCTTATGGGTTCTGGCACTTCAATTTGTGGTGACTCATTTAATAAACAGTCATACAATTTTTGCATGGTATTCATTTTCATGAAATGACACTCACTACAGGCACAGGTATTATCTTCTACCGCTGGGGCAGGAACCAATTCTGTATATGGCATTTCCTTTTGCATTTTATGTAAAATACCAGCTTCTGTAGCAACTATAAATTTTTCTTCCTGATGTTCTTTTACATAATTTATCATGCCAGAGGTAGACCCAATATAGGTTGCCGTATTTAAAATATGCTCTTCAGATTCGGGATGTGCAATAATTTTATAATCTGGATACTTTTTATGCAGTTCAATCAATTTATCCATTGAAAAGGCTTCATGCACAATACAGCTACCATCCCAAAGCAACATATCCCTACCTGTTTCTTTAATAACATACTTGCCAAGATTTTTATCTGGCGCAAAAATGATAGGGGTATCTTTTGGAACCGATTCAACAATTTTCAATGCATTTGAAGAGGTACATACAATATCGCTCAAAGCCTTAATTTCTGCCGAACAGTTTACATAGGTAATAACAACATGGTTTGGATGTGCTTTTGTAAATTTTTCAAAGCTATCTGGCGGACAAGAATCTGCCAGAGAGCACCCCGCATTTAAATCGGGCAACACCACTGTTTTTGTAGGATTTAATATTTTAGCCGTTTCGGCCATAAAATGAACGCCTGCAAATACAATAACATCGGCATCTGTCTCGGCCGCTTTTTGCGATAAGCCCAAACTATCTCCTACATAATCTGCTATGTCCTGTATTTCGGCAATTTGATAATAGTGTGCCAGAATTACAGCATTCTTTTCCTTTTTAAGACGTTTTATTTCTTTTACTAAATCCATGTTATTAATATTCACTGCTTTACGCAATAATCTAATGTTACTATAACATTATTATTTTGCAAATATCTTAATTAAAATTGTATTGAAAATCACCTAGCCTTAAAAATTAAGAAGAAATTAAGCATCTTCAAAAAAACCATGGGATAGAAGTATCTAACCTAAATAAAGGCTTTATTATTTCATAAAAATAGAATGAAATAATATTAAAAATAACATGTTTTTATCAAATTTCAACTTTTTAATGATAAATTTTCAATTTCAACTTTAATTAAACTTAAGGTCATTTCACTAGTATCCAATTCATTTAAAACAGCTTCCTTAATATCTTCAAAGGTATTTTTCAACCCACAAAACATGGCCTTGTAATACGATACACCTGCTTTCATGTTTTCTGTAAAAGTTAGCAAGTATTTTTCTTCTTTTTTTGTTATTGACTTTCTTGCTTCGTTCAATTTATTCTTTAAATAGTCTATGTAAATATGCAGTTCTTTAATAAAAAAATGGGGTCTATCATCTCTCGAAATCATATTATCTCTCCCATAAATATGGTCTGTAATGTTCTTTAAGCTCATAATACTAGAATAATATGCCATATTAGGGCCAGGGCAAACAGAAACCCCTTTGCCTTCTACTTTTGTATCTAAATTATATGCTAACAACGCAGAAGTCCCCAAGCCTACACAAGTGCAAGATTTTTCTATTATTTTATTAAACTCAGCTTGGTATACTTCTAATGGCAACCCCTGTTTGTCCAATTCTTTTATTTTTAAATGTTGATATTCTCTAGAAGCTGTACAAATACCTTTTTCTTTAAACTCTTTATTTAAAGCCACAAACTTCTTTGGACAAGCGCTCCCTGGCCTTCCTTTATTAATAAACCCTTCTTTTTCAAGATCTTTTGTATTATCCCTAAGGTTATTAAATGGAATTCCTAATGGTGAAATATCGCTTAAATATAAATCCTCCTCTTTAGCATTGGTTAACTTATCTAAGGTCTTTTCGTCTACGGTTGTTGCTTCTGGAACCAATAAAAAGGGGGTGCCCCAACCAACGGAGTCCAATTGGTATTGCTTTATTAAAAAATCATGCTCTTCCTGTGTTCCAACGCCTCCTTGTGCAGAAATTTTTATAGCTAATGGTGTTTTAGAAACTGTGCGTCCCTGATTTATTAATTCCTGATTTAACAAATCTTGAATGGTGCTTCTCAGTGTTTCTCGTTTTTCTTTAAATTCAGCTAAAACGGGACCTAAAAGATATCCGTTAGTAGCAAATGCATGACCACCACAGTTTAGACCAGACTCAATTCTATATTCTGATACCCACAAGCCTTTTTTCGCTAAAAATTTACCTTGTATCAATGCCGATTTGTAATCGCTTACTTTTAAAATGATTTTCTTTTTAAAAACACCTTGTCCTGTAGGGTAAAAATCATCAAACTGCCCCATATAACTGTACAACCTGGGGTTCATGCCTGCGGAAAGTACAACAGAAGAGTTTAATTTACTATTTACAAAACCTCTTAAAGCTGCATGTGCATCGTTATACTCAACAGATAGCTTTTCACCCTTAACGTAGTTGTCTTTATCAACCTTGGTCATGATATTAACATCAATACTCCCTTTAACCAGGTTTTTAATAGTCCATTTTCTTAATTCAGAAATATTAAACCCTTTTTCCGTTAGTTTTTTAAATTCTGTTTTCAACGAAGCGCCATTGGGGAGCATGTTTATATAAGCTTTTAAATCATCACTCCTTTTAATGCCTATATTTTTTAAATCTTCGAATTTTTTATCGGCTAAATCATGAATCAAATTTAAGTATGATGTGATTCGTTTTGCTCTAAAATCCTGAACTTTATCTGTAATCTCGTTATATGGGATTTCAAATTTTTCGCTATACATTTTTCTTAACTTCTCAAGCAATATATCATCTACTAGAGAAATAACAGAATCCATACCATATTGAGCCACTTTTAAAGGCGTATCTACAGTAAAACCTATGCCCATAACCGGGATGTGAAATGAATGTACTTTTTCCATCTAATTACATTTTATTTCTATTTGTTTAAATTTTATTAAACGCCGAAGATATTGGTTAAACAGATCACCAAGTATGACTTTTATCATGCCTCTATAATAGAATTAATATTTATGAATAAAATATATACTAAGTTAAAGCCCTTTTTACATTATTAAGATTCTCGTTAAGTAAGCGTTTTATTTAATTATTCACAATAAGAATTCATCAAACTAAAAAAATTGATAAATCTTAATTAAGCCTGCGTTCCTTAATGAAAGCTTCACTATTTTTACAGCTAATTTTCATAGAACGAAATTATGTCTGTAGAACCTAAGCTAACGAGATTTAATCAAACAGTATTGTCGAAATACCAGATATACAACAGTATATTTATGACATTACCTTTTGATTCTATAACAAAAACAGGAGTTTTACTCCCTCTATTTCATGAAACCTGCGAAAAAGGTTTTAAAAGAGGGGATGACCCGACCACTATTGTTGAAACGTTTTTTGAAAAATACCAAGCGCGAAGAAATGAAGAAAGCCAAATAAACTTATTATTTAGGTTTATACAATATATTGAAAGACAGGTTGTTTTATTTGATGCCATTGAAGATGCCGCATACTCAGTGGTAAACAACATGGATGGTATTGGTACCCTAAGGAACCTCAAAGGGTCTGCAAAATCTGAAGGTAAATTAGAGGAATTAAAAACCTTTCTGGAAGAATTTAAGGTCCGTATTGTTTTAACGGCACACCCAACTCAATTTTATCCAGGCTCTGTTTTAGGGATTATCACAAATTTAACTCAGGCCATTGAGGAAGATAACCTTTCTGAAATTCAGAACTTGTTTGCCCAATTAGGTAAAACCCCTTTCTTTAAACACAAGAAACCAACACCTTATGATGAAGCAAAAAGCTTAATCTGGTATTTGGAAAATGTATTTTACAAAACTTTTGGAGATATATACAACTACATTCAAACCAATATTTATGCCGATGGAAAAAAGCATAATGATATTATAAATATTGGATTCTGGCCTGGTGGAGATAGAGATGGAAATCCTTTTGTAAAACCAGAAACCACTTTAAAAGTAGCTAAAAAACTTAAACGATCTATCCTAAAGAAATACTACCAAGATCTTAAGGTTTTGAGACGTAAACTTACATTTAGAGGCGTTGAAGAACGTATTATAAAGCTTGAAACCATACTTTACAAGTATAGTATTGATTTAAACTACAAAAAAGCGATTACCGAAAAAGAGCTTATCCTTGAATTATTAAGCATAAGAAACCTGATTGTTGAAGAACATCAGTCCCTATATGTCAATGAATTAAATCATATTATAAATAGAGTACATCTTTTTGGTTACAGATTTGCAACTCTGGATATAAGACAGGATAGTAGAATTCACCATTCTGTTTTCACTACAGTTATAGATCATTTAATCCAATCTGGTAATGGCTCGTTTCCTGAAAATTATCATGATTTATCTGAAGAAGAACAAACTAAAATATTATCTGAAGTATCAGACACATCTATAGACATCAGTGTTTTTGAAGATGAAATGGTTTCTAACACATTGAAAACCATTCAGGTTATTAAAGAAATACAAGAGCTTAACGGAGAACGTGGTGCTAACAGATACATTATAAGTAACAATCAAACAGCTTTAAATGTTATGCAGCTTTTTGCGATGCTTAAAGTGGTGGCATTTAATGACAACCTAACGGTAGATGTTGTTCCTCTTTTTGAAACGATTACCGATTTAGAAAATGCCCCTGGTGTTATGGAACAATTATATAGCAACCCTGCATACAGAGCGCATTTAAAAAACAGAGGCAACAAACAACCTATCATGCTAGGATTCTCAGACGGAACAAAAGATGGTGGTTATTTAATGGCAAACTGGGGTATTTATAAAGCCAAAGAATTGCTAACGGAAATGTCTAGAAAATACGATATCACTGCTATATTCTTTGATGGTCGTGGAGGACCGCCAGCCAGAGGTGGAGGTAAAACACATAATTTCTACTCTTCATTAGGTCCAACTATTGAAGACAAGGAAGTACAGCTTACCATTCAAGGTCAAACGGTGAGTTCTAATTTTGGAACGCTAGATTCTTCACAATACAACTTAGAGCAATTAATAAGTTCTGGTATTAAGAATAGAATAGACGGAGAGAAAAACAAAATGTCTGACGCAGATAGAGTCGTGATGAGTGACCTAGCAGAAACCAGCTACCAAACTTATAAAGATTTTAAAAGTCACCCAATGTTTATCCCGTATTTGGAACGCATGAGCACCTTAAAATACTATGCTAAAACAAACATTGGTAGTAGACCATCAAAACGATCTAATTCTAGTGAGTTAGTATTTTCAGACTTAAGAGCTATTCCTTTTGTAGGTTCTTGGAGTCAGTTAAAACAAAACGTTCCTGGTTTCTTTGGTGTGGGTACCGCTCTAAAAAACTATGAAGATAATGGCGAATTTGATAAAGTAGAGCAACTTTATAACAATTCGAAATTCTTTAAAACACTACTAGAAAATAGTATGATGTCTTTATCGAAATCGTTTTTCGATTTAACAAAATACATGTCGAAAGACGAGGAGTTTGGTGAATTTTGGAACATTATTTATGAAGAATACCTAACTACCAAAAGACTATTGTTAAAACTGACTGGCTATAAAGAATTAATGGAAAATGAGCCTGCAGGCAAAGCCTCTATTGAAGTTAGAGAATCTATCGTACTACCGTTACTAACCATACAGCAGTATGCGCTTAAAAAGATTCAGGAATTGCAAAAAGCAGACGTAAAAGACGAAGAACAGATAAAAATATTTGAAAAGATAGTAACCCGTTCTTTATTTGGTAATATTAATGCCAGTAGAAATTCGGCATAAATACACATTATAAATATTATTAGGTATAAAAATGCTATAATAAAGCCTTCGGTTAATCGAAGGCTTTATTTTTGTATAGCTGAATCAAAATAAAATATCATAGGGAATCAGACCTGACAGGTTTTTTAAACCTGTCAGGTCTCTTTTGTCTATATAAAGCACCAGCATCGTTTATGTCACATTATTCTGATTTAGCTTTACATCATTCAGATAGCCCATTAAGTTCAGCATTTGGGTAACTAACCAAAAGCAACTTACTAAGCCAATACACGATACTTTGCATTTGTTCGTTTTTATATTGCCTTTTTTCTAATTGAGACAAGAGCAACATACATTCAAGCAATGATTCCTGCATATAACTGAGTTCATTTAAGTCTGTAATGGGCAGTTTTATATACACTTGCCTAGTTTCAGGATCTGTTTGCAGTGTATGTCTATGACTTATGGTAAATTCGTTTGGTTTCATTTTATGGTCTTTATTATTTCACGAATCTAAGTTCTACTTTTGTGACCAATATAATAAACACATATGTGTGCTATTTGATTTTGATGGATAACTAAAATTAAATATTACAATTGAGATATCTTCTAATTTCATTTGGCATGAAGTATAAAACACTTTCTCTAAGTTTGAAATTTTGCATAGAAAATTCGTATTGAAACTATTATATTTGAAAGAGATATTAATGTAATTGCATTTTTACTATAGCTGCAAACCATTTGAACAATAATCATATGAAAAGAATAATAACCATATCATTAATATTTTTCATCTCAATTAATACTTATTCTCAAACTAATAAAGAATCAGTACTTAAATCATTTGAGAATTACAAAAATGCAATTCTTACTGACAAAGGAGAAATCGCAGCTGAATTTGTTGATAGCAGAACTATGAACTACTATTCAAACATTTTAGATAAAATTAAAACGGCTGATTCATTGGAAGTTAATTCTATGGGAATAATTGACAAGTTAACTGTTTTAAGCATGAAGCATAGAACTTCTAAAGGCGAATTACTTAATTTCATTGGAAGAGATTTATTTGTTTACGCAATCGATAATGGAATGGTAGGAAAAAATAGTGTGATGAATGCGGAATTAGGAGAAGTAACTACAAGTGGAGATTTCGCTAAAGCAGAATTTATTGTTAACAATCAAAAGACTCCTTTTTTCTTTCATTTTTACCAAGAAAACGAAGTTTGGAAACTTGATATCACACATCTTTTTTCGTTAGGAGCTATGAGTTTTAAAAAAGTAATCGAGGATAGTGGAGAAAGCGAAAATAATTTTATAATAAATATCCTAGAAGCTGCAACAGGAAAGAAACCGACAAATGACATATGGAAACCCTTGAACTAAAAAAACGGCTCTCCCTCGTTTATTGCCGCACGTCTGTGACAAATGACGAAAAAAGCTAGATAAAGAGAAATTTCCGTTCATATTATCATAAAAAAAGGATGCCCTAACAGGCATCCTTTTTATTAACACTAACTAAAAATTTATTTAATGCTCATTCATTCTAAAATCAGCATAAGCACTCATACCGTGTTCGTGCCCATCTAATCCTTCCAATTCTTCTTTTTCAGAAACTCTTATTCCAACTGTTTTCTTCATTATAAAGAATATTATAAATGCTGAAGGCACACAAATAGCTGCATAAGATAATATTCCAACTAATTGGCTAATTAACTGGTCTACACCAGCCAATGCTCCAAAAATTCCAACTGCTAATGTACCCCAGATACCACAAATTAAGTGTACGGCAATAGCACCAACAGGATCATCTAATTTAATTCTATCAATAAAGCTTACAGCAAATACAATTAATGCACCAGCAATGGCTCCAATAATAATAGCGTCCTCAGGGCTCATTTGGTCTGCTCCAGCAGTAATACCAACTAAACCACCTAATATACCATTTAAGAACATGGTTAAATCTAAATTCTTATATCTTAAGAACGATACTAGAGCAGCAACCACACCACCAGCAGCGGCAGCTAAACATGTTGTTACCAAAGTTAAAGAAGTTAACTCAGGATCTGCAGAAAGTACAGAACCACCGTTAAATCCAAACCATCCTAACCAAAGGATTAATACACCAGCTGTTGCTAATGGAATGTTATGTCCAGGGATTGCTTGTGGCTTCCCATCTTTAAATTTACCAATTCTAGATCCTAGTAACCAAACCGCAACTAAAGCAGCCCAACCACCTACAGAGTGCACTAAAGTAGAACCTGCGAAATCGTAGAATGCTGTTTCTCTCATATCTAAGAAACCTCCACCCCATTTCCATGAACCAGCAATAGGGTAAACAATACCAACGTATAATACAGTGAAGATCATAAACGGTCCAATTTTAATACGCTCAGCAACCGCTCCAGATACAATAGTAGCAGCTGTAGCAGCAAACATACCTTGGAATAAGAAATCTGTCCACCAAGTATATCCACCATCAGCATATTCTGGAGTCATCCCATTCTCAGGAGGTGCAATTCCAAATCCTGCGAAATCGAAAAATCCAGCAGAACCATCTTCAAATCCTGGGTACATTAAATTGAATCCCATGATGTAGTATAATAAAAGACCAACAGTAATAATAAAAATATTCTTAAATAAAATGTTGATTGTGTTTTTTTGTCTTGTTAGCCCAATTTCAAGAAATGCAAAACCTGTGTGCATAAAGAAAACGAGCGCTGTACAGATCATCATCCATACATTATTGGTTGTAAGTAATTCCATAATTATATATTTTTAAATAATGATTATTTTAAAGTGTCCCCACCTTTTTCCCCTGTTCGTATTCTGTAACATTCATTAATATCTGATACAAATATCTTTCCATCACCTACCTCACCTGTTGCAGCCGAGTTAAGGATCGCTTGAATAGTTACTTCTTCAAAATCATCATTTACAACAATCGATATATGTCTACGTTGAATATCACTAGTACTATATGATACCCCTCTGTATACATGCCCTTCTTTTTCATTCCCTAAACCAGTAACATCCCAGTAAGAGAAAAAGTTCACACCAACATCGTGCAATGCCTCTTTAACAACACGATATTTAGATTTTCTGATAATTGCTTCAATTTTTTTCATATGATATATGGTTTAATTGATTAGTTAATTAATTAAAATATGAGTATTCCCAAGTGCTTATCTTAGGAATACTCAAGTATTATATTTTTTAGAAAGAATATATAGCAGCTAATGTAAAAGCAGCTAAACTTTTAGTAGGTTGTAAATCTGAATCAAAATAAACTTCTTCAGAATTGCTGTCTAAACGTAATTCAGGCTTTATGATTAAGTTTTCTAAAGTATAGCTTCCTGTTAAAGTAACTGCAAATACATTTGGCTCATCTGTTGCACCATCGATCATCCAGTTAAAATACTCTCCTCTTAAACCAATAGAGAAATCATCAGAAGTTGCAAGTTGTGGATATAAAGCGGCACCGTAAAATCCGTTTCCATCATTATCTGCATAAGCTCCGTTAATTCCTAAGAAGAAATCGTCAGATAAATCAAATCCTCCTGTATAATCAATTTCAAATCCTAATTTGATTCCAGAATCATAATAGAAATTCAAGAACTGACCAGAATAACCTAATTGAGCTCCTAAAGCATAATCTCCAGTAGTGTTGCTATCAATATCTGTAGCATTCATTACAGCTAACATTAAGCTAAAGTCATCAGACAAAGCAAAATCAGCTTTTAATCCTACATGAGAAAATGGTCCGTTAGAGAACAAGTAAGATGTACTGTAGTTAAAGTTTGCTGCTGGAGAAATAACTTCATATCCTAAATACGTGTTAAAACGTCCTAAAGTTAATGTAGTCCCTTCAGACACATTCCAGTAAGCATATAACTGATTAATATTGTTTCCTGTAATTGCAGAATTTCCTCTTGGTCCAAAAACCACATCTGCAACCACACCTGTTTTTTCTCCTTCGTACGAAGCAACAATGTTAGCCATACCTAGAGCAAAACCAGTTTCATCTGCAAATGAAGTTCCAAAAGATTGAAAACCTCCATCTCCACCATTGAATACTGGATTAGTAGCATCAGTAGACGTTAAATTTGTTTTGTAATAAGTATCAACTGTCCCGCTTATTGACACTTTTTTCTTTGTAGCTTCTTCTTGAGCAAATAGAACTGTTGCCATAAAAAGCATTGAAAGAGTAATTAATTTTTTCATAATTGTTTAAGTTTTAAGTTATTGATCTTTGTGTTTATTTTCCAATTAATGGGGCTAAACTATATAAAAAAGACATATACCCCATAAAAAATAGGGGTAACTGACTCAATTTTATAGATATTTCATTTTTTACCCCATTTTTTTACATGTATTCTGTTTATAATGATGTTTTTTGAATTTTTAACAACTCGTTTATTTGAATGATTGTCAGTATTTTCCAAATTTTAATACCGTTATTTCCATTTATTTGATTATTTGTTAGCATTAATTCAGATATATGTATTTATTGCTAAAAATTATAGATTGAATATTTATTAAAAAACACGTTTAATATTGATATATAATTATTTTTATCTAGACTTCGTTTCTATAATCGGAATAATGAAATACCCCCTATTGTTATTCGAATCTTAGTGCATATCTTAGCCCTTCAACTCAAGTTTTAAACCAAAATTTGTTGATTATGCTGAAGAAACAAGGACTGTATTTACCCGAATTTGAACACGAAAATTGTGGCGCAGGTTTTATTTGTAATCTTAATGGAGACAAAACAAATCAAATCATTCATGATGCCTTAGAAATTCTCGTAAAGTTAGAACACCGTGGCGGTGTAAGTGCCGATGGAAAAACTGGTGATGGTGCTGGTTTATTAATTGATATCCCTCATGATTATTTTAAAAGAGTTTGCGATTTTAACATCCCAGCTCAAAGAGAATATGCTGTAGGTATGGTATTTTTACCAAAAGTATCTAACCAATACCAATACTGTAAAGACACATTTGAAAATGAAATAAAAGCACAAGGACTTTCTATTTTAGGATGGAGAGAAGTGCCTGTAGATTCTACACAATTAGGTCAAATAGCGTTAGCTTCAGAGCCTAATATCGAACAGCTTTTTGTTGGTAAAACAGAAGCTATTAGTGAAGCTGATTTTAAAGCTAAATTATACGCTGCACGCAAGATTACCGAGCACACGATTAGAAAATCGAAAATCTCCGAAAGCGCCTATTTTTACGTACCTAGCTTATCTACTACAACTTTAATATATAAAGGTATTATAATGCCTGAAGATATTGGGCCTTACTATACCGATTTACAACAGCAAGATTTAGTAACACGTCTGGCACTAGTACACCAGCGTTTTTCTACCAACACAATGCCTACCTGGGAGTTAGCACAACCGTTCCGTTTTATGTGTCAGAATGGTGAGATTAATACACTTCGAGGTAATGTTAGTAGAATGCGTGTTCGCGAAGAAATCATGAAAAGTGATGTTTTCGGACCTCAAATAGATAAATTATTCCCTATTATATTGCCAGGTAAGTCAGATTCTGCTTCTATGGATATGGTCGTTGAATTATTGACACACACCGGAAGATCGCTACCAGAAATTATGATGATGATGATTCCAGAAGCATGGGAAAAACACAAAACCATGTCTGAGGAGCGAAAAGCATTTTACGAGTATAATGCTTGTTTAATGGAACCATGGGATGGTCCTGCATCTGTTCCTTTTACAGATGGTGACTATATTGGTGCATTGCTAGACAGAAATGGACTAAGACCATCTAGATATACGGTTACCAAAAGCGGGAAATTAATTATGTCATCAGAAATTGGTGTTGTAGAAATTGATGCCGAAGATGTAGAAAGACATGGCCGATTAGAGCCAGGGAAGATGTTCCTGGTAGATATGAATAAAGGGCGTATTATTGAGGATGAAGAAATTAAGAGTAAAATTGTTTCAGAAAGACCTTATAAAGAATGGCTAGATAAAACAAGGTTACATTTAAAAGACGTTCCTTATACAAACGAAACCTGTCCTATTGAAACTATCGATATCAAAACACGTCAACGTCTCTTTAATTATACGTTTGAAGATATCCAAGAAGTCATAACACCTATGGCTATTGTAGGCAAAGAAGCCTTAGGCTCAATGGGAATTGATACACCTTTGGCTGTTTTATCAGACAGACCTCAGCTTATTTCAAACTACTTCAAGCAATTATTTGCACAAGTTACCAATCCGCCATTAGATGGTATTCGTGAAGAGATTGTAACCGATATTAGTTTAAACCTTGGTAAAGACAGAAACATTTTTAGCATTACAGATAGACAGTGTAGAAAACTTAGAATTCAAAACCCTGTTATTTCTAATGCCGATTTAGAAAAAATAAGAACCATTGAAATTGAAAGTTTCAAAGCAGAAACTATTCAGATGCTTTACCCTAAAGCACAAGGACTTAATGGTCTTGAAGATGCTTTAGAGGATATTATAAGACAAGTTGAAAAAGCACTGGAAAGGAAAACAAATATTATAATCCTTTCAGATAGAGGTGTTAATCAGGAATTTGCTCCTATCCCTGCTTTATTAGCATGTTCTTATGTAAATCATCAATTGAATCGTTTACGTAAGCGTTCTTATTTCGATATTATTATCGAATCTGCAGAACCTCGCGAACCACACCATTTTGCAACTCTTTTTGGTTATGGCGCTAGTGCTATTAACCCTTATATGGTAAATGAAATTATCAGAATGCAAGTAAAAGAAGGCTTCATTGTTGATATGGATGAGCAAAAAGCTGTGGATAATTTCAATAAAGCCATCGGAAAAGGGATTTTAAAAATTATGAACAAAATTGGAATCTCTACCCTACACTCTTATAGAGGTTCTCAAATATTCGAAATTGTTGGTTTCAACTCTCAATTTGTAGAAAAATATTTCCCTTATACAGCTTCAAGAATTGAAGGTATAGGGTTATATGAAATTGAAAAAGAAATTAATGAGCGTTACAAGCAAGCCTATCCAGATAACTTAATTGATAAACGCTTGGGCTTAAATATTGGTGGCGATTACAGATGGAGACGTAATGGCGAAAGACACCTGTTTAACCCAACTACAGTTTCCAAACTGCAACAAGCCGTTAGATTGAGCGACCAAGCCAGTTATGATGTTTACTCAAAAGCTATTAACGAGCAATCGGAAAACTTAATGACTATTCGTGGTTTATTTGAGTTTGACAATTTAAACCCCATTCCGTTGGAGGAGGTAGAGCCTTGGACAGAAATTGTGAAGCGTTTTAAAACAGGTGCGATGTCTTATGGATCTATTTCCAGAGAGGCCCACGAAAATTTAGCGATTGCCATGAACCGAATTGGTGGTAAATCAAATTCTGGTGAAGGTGGAGAAGATAGAAAGCGTTTTCAAAAAGATATAAATGGCGATAGCCGTAACTCGGCCATAAAACAAGTGGCATCAGGACGTTTTGGAGTAACTTCACATTATCTTACTAATGCGAAGGAAATTCAAATTAAAATGGCGCAAGGAGCAAAACCTGGTGAAGGTGGGCAATTACCTGGTGAAAAAGTATTACCATGGATTGCTGATGCAAGAAACTCGACACCATTTGTAGGTTTAATTTCGCCACCTCCGCATCACGATATTTATTCTATTGAAGATTTAGCACAATTAATTTTCGATTTAAAAAATGCCAATCGAGATGCTAGAGTTAATGTTAAGTTAGTATCAGAAGTTGGTGTAGGTACCATTGCCGCTGGGGTTTCTAAAGCCAAAGCCGATGTTGTATTAATTTCTGGTTATGATGGTGGTACTGGAGCATCTCCTTTAACATCATTAAAACACGCTGGGTTACCATGGGAACTTGGTTTAGCCGAAGCCCAACAAACCTTGGTTTTAAATAAACTAAGAAGTAGAATTGTTGTTGAATGTGACGGCCAATTAAAAACGGGACGTGATGTGGCCGTAGCTGCGCTTTTGGGGGCTGAAGAATTTGGATTTGCCACAGCTCCTCTAGTTGCTTCTGGTTGTATTATGATGCGTAAGTGTCACCTAAATACCTGCCCAGTTGGTATAGCAACTCAAGATAAAGAGTTACGTAAAAACTTTAAAGGAACACCTGAGCATGTTATTAACTTCTTCTACTACATTGCTGAAGAATTAAGAAGCATCATGGCACAATTAGGGTTCAGATCTGTCGCAGAAATGGTTGGTCAAACACATAAGATAAACGCGAACAGAGCCATCAAGCATTATAAAGCAAAAGGCTTAGATTTATCGAGCATTTTACACAGACCTTCTGCTTACAATCAACTTACAATAAGAAATACAGAAACACAAGATCACAACTTAGATAGTGTTTTAGACTTTACTATATTAAAAGATTCTCATAGAGCTTTATATAGAAAAGAGAAAATGAACCTAGCATATCCAATAAAAAACATCAATAGAACTGTTGGAGCCATTGTAAGTAATGAAATATCAAAAATTTACGGTCATTTAGGCTTACCTGAAGACACGTTAAACATAAACTTCACAGGTTCTGCTGGTCAAAGTTTTGGTGCCTTTGGAGCCTTCGGATTAACATTTACTGTCAATGGAAACACCAATGATTATTTAGGGAAAGGCTTATCTGGAGCTAAACTAATCATCAAAAAACCTGCAAAAGCAGATTTCATAGCAGAAAACAATATTATTGTTGGTAATGTTTGCTTATTTGGTGCTGTAAAAGGTGAAGCTTACATTAACGGAATTGCTGGTGAACGTTTTGCAGTACGTAATTCTGGAGCAAAAGCAGTTGTAGAAGGTGTAGGAGATCATTGCTGCGAATATATGACTGGAGGAAAAGTGATTGTTTTAGGTAATACTGGAAGAAATTTTGCTGCTGGTATGAGTGGCGGTACTGCTTATGTTTATGATCCTGAAAATAAATTCGTTAATGGTTTATGTAATACAGAAACTATTGAATTTGAAGATATTTCGGCAGAAGATGCAGCAGATTTAAAAGCATCTATAGAAAAGCATGTCCTTTATACAAATAGTAATCGAGGTAAAAATCTATTAGCAGACTGGGATACCAGCCTAGGCAACTTTGTAAAAGTTATGCCAATAGAATACAAGCGTGCCTTAATACGTTTGGAAACTGAAGAACAAATGGTAGAAGAACTAACAACAGCATAGTGTCATGGGAAAAGTAACAGGATTTAAAGAATTTGAAAGACAAGATGAAACATACACATCTGTAAAAGATCGTGTAAAGCATTATAAAGAATTTACAGTACCTTTAAGTGAACCCGAATTGAAAAAACAAGGGTCGCGCTGTATGGATTGTGGTATCCCGTTTTGTCACAGTGGTTGTCCATTAGGTAACTTAATACCAGATTTTAATCACATGGTACACCAAGGTGAATGGCAAAAAGCTTCTTGGTTATTACATTCAACCAATAACTTTCCTGAGTTTACAGGGCGCTTATGCCCAGCTCCATGCGAAAAATCATGTGTATTAGGTATTATTGAAGATCCAGTATCTATAGAGAATATAGAAAAGAATATTGTAGAACGTGCTTTTAAAGAGGGTTGGATTAAACCACAGCCACCTAAAACGCGTACAGGAAAAACCATTGCTGTTGTAGGCTCTGGGCCAGCTGGTTTAGCTGCTGCTCAACAATTAAACAGAGCAGGGCACACCGTAACTGTTTTTGAAAGAGATGATGAAATTGGTGGATTATTGCGTTATGGTATTCCTAATTTTAAAATGGAAAAAGAAATTATAGACCGCCGTATAGCCATTTTAGAAGCCGAAGGCATCACTTTTAAAACGAACGTAAACGTTGGTGTAAATTATGATGTTGAGGAATTAAAAGCTTTCGATTCGGTTGTTCTTTGTGGAGGAGCCACAGAAAGAAGAAGCTTACCAACTTCTGGTATTGATGCAGATGGTGTGGTACAGGCTATGGATTTCTTAACACAGCAAACCAAAGTATTATTTGGTAAAGAGGTGAAAGATCAAGTATTAGCGACCGATAAAAACGTGATCGTTATTGGTGGTGGTGATACAGGTTCAGATTGTGTAGGAACATCGAACCGACATGGTGCTAAATCGGTAGTTAATTTTGAAATCATGCCTAAGCCTCCAGGACATCGTTCGCCAACAACTCCTTGGCCTTTTTGGCCATTACAGTTAAAAACATCCTCTTCGCATGAAGAAGGTGTAGAACGTAACTGGTTAATTAACACCAAAGAATTCATAAAAGACAAAAATGGTAAATTAACAGCCTTAAAAACCGTTAATGTAGAATGGAAAATGGTTCCAGGTGAGCGTCCTCAACTCATAGAAATTGAAGGCACCGAAAAAACATGGCCTTGTGACCTAGCTCTATTGGCACTTGGATTTACTGGCCCTGAAAGTACTTTGTCCGATAAATTAGGTATTGAAAAAGATGCACGCTCTAATTATAAAGCTGAATACGGGAAATACCAAACAAACATTCCAAATATTTTTGCTGCTGGCGATATGCGCCGCGGACAATCGTTAATTGTTTGGGCCATCTCTGAAGGTAGAGAAGCAGCTCGCCAAGTAGACATATACTTAATGGGTAAATCTAACTTACCATCTAAAGATATGAGCGGCGATTTGGTTGCGCTTTAAAAACGATAAAATAGTTTAAATATAAAAAGGCTTCTTTTAAAAAGAAGCCTTTTTTGTTTTTAATAAATACTGCCATAACCCCGACAGAAAACAACTATTTTTTAATCGAATTAAATAAAATCATATCTTATGGGAATAAACCTTTAATTATGGACAAGCAAAAACACCTTTTAAGCAAAGCCCTTTTTGTATTTGTATTACTAACCATATTCTTTTCTTGTAAAAGAGGACAAGACCCTCAACCCACTAATGATCAAGGCCCTTTCCCTTTTATGTTGCCTGACGAAAAACCCAACAGACCATTAAGCTTGGCAATGGAACGTTTATATGATAATTACCCCGCCCCTATACCAGAAAACAATGAACTTTTTTCTCAATTTAAATATACCCCAGTAAAAGGTTTTAAATACAGTAATCATGATGGCACCATAAGCCGTCGAGACCCTTCAAAAATAATTTTACATCAAGGAAAATATTATGTCTGGTATACATACAGACATACACCAACACCCCCACAAGGAGCGGCCAAATGTAATGACACCATACCTTCTTCAGATTGGGACTTGTCCGAAATTTGGTATGCCACAAGTACCGATGGATTCACTTGGGAAGAACAAGGCGTAGCTATTAAAAGGCCCGAAAAACCTATTGTAGGTTGGCGATCGGTAACTACAACAGATATCCTTAAGTGGAAAGGCAAATATTATCTGTATTACCAAGGCTTTATGGAAGCCAGTGGAAAAAGAGGTGACGATTGCCCTGTTGCTGTTTCTTATGCCGATTCACCTGATGGTCCTTGGACTCCATATAACAAAATAGTAATTCCTAATGGTGAAAAAGAAGCATGGGATCAATACTCTATTCACGACCCTTATCCCTTAGTCTACAAAGGTAAAATATATCTATACTACAAATCAGATACAGGAGTAGCACCTCATCGGGTTCGTATGCAGGGTTTAGCTACCGCCGACAATCCTTTAGGGCCGTTCACAAAACACCCTTTGAATCCTGTGATTTCTTCGGGGCATGAAACCTCTTTGTTTCCTTTCAAAGGTGGCATAGCTGCCTTGGTTTATAAAGATGGTAATGAGCACAATACCATTCAATTTGCAAAAGATGGTGTTAATTTTGACATTGCTTCCATAACAGAATTAATGCCTTATGCCGCAGCACCTTATATAGCAGATGCTTTTACAGATACAAAAGATGGCAGAGGTATTACATGGGGCTTATGCCATTTTATAAACCTAGGGGGTAGAGATAAATTTCACTCTATGCTGGTAAGATTCGATTGTGATTTAAGTCAAGATCTACATGATCCAGAAATGAAAAAGCATCGTGTTAAACATGACACTATAGTTCATTTCAAACAAGGCTTAAGTAGTAAACAGATAGCCCGTATTAAAGAAGAAAACAGCAAACTAATACTTAATAATTAGTTCTAAAATGAAAAGATTGGCAACATTCTTATTTACCTTATTTTGCCTTATAGGGTTTTCACAAAAAGGAAATAAAAATATAAAACGGCCTAACGTTATCTTGGTTTTAACAGACGATCAAGGTATTGGAGATCTTAGTTGCCATGGAAACCCTTGGTTAAAAACTCCAAACATTGATGCCTTTTATAAAGAGGCAGTAAGAATGACCGATTTTCATGTAAGCCCCGTATGCACACCAACACGAGCTGCAATTATGACTGGGCGATACCCCATTAATAATGGCGCATGGGCAACCTATAAGGGTAGAGATGCTTTATCTGAAGGAGCAACAACATTGGCCGACCTGTTTCAACAAAATGGTTACAAAACTGGTGTTTTTGGAAAATGGCATTTAGGAGATAATTACCCCGTGCGAGCAACCGATTGTGGTTTCGACATGGCTGTTCAGCACCTAGCTGGTGGTGTTGGAGAACTATCAGATTATTGGGGCAACAACTATTTTAATGATGTCTACTATGTAAACAATGAACCCAAACAATTTGAAGGTTACTGTACCGATATATGGTTTCAAGAAACCATGAAGTTTATCAAGACCAACAAAGACGAACCTTTTTTTGTCTATCTACCAACCAATACACCCCATAGCCCACATTATGTAGATGAAAAATATGCGGCGCCTTACAATCATTTGGAAGGATCTCAAATCCTGAATGCTAAATATTTTGGCATGATTGCCAATATTGATGAAAATTTTGGAAAACTTGAAAATTTTCTAAAAGAAAACAACCTCGCTGACAACACGATTTTAATCTTTATGACCGATAACGGTACCATCGATGGCATAAGTAAAGATGGAAAAACAGGTTATAATATGGGGCTACGAGGACGTAAAGGAGATAAGGTCGAAGGCGGGCACCGAGTACCATTTTTTATCCGATGGAATGATGGAAAAATTAAAGGTGGTTGGGATATTGGCCAAACTACGGTCCATGTCGATCTTGTACCTACACTAGCCAATTTATGTCATATCACTATTCCAAAAGATATGAAGTTAGACGGTGTTGATATATCCGCACTATTACTTAAAAAGACTAAAAAGTTAAAGGGCAGAACTATTTTTGTACATCACCGTCAAGACTGGCGCAGACCTAAAGATGTTGACGAAACATGTATCATTATCGATAAATGGCGATTAGTAAATGGTCATGAGTTATACAATATTGAAAAAGACAGCATGCAAAAGCACAATCTAGCAGATCAATATCCAGAGCTTGTACAACAGATGCTTAATGACAATACAACATTTTTAAAAACCACTAAAAAGAATCGTGAATACAATGAATTTCCGCTTTTTATCGTTGGCAATCCATCTCAAAACGAAATTAAACTCACCATTCAACATGCCATAGGCGATGATAAGCCTATTTGGAAAAGTGAGCAAGTTGCAGAAGGTTTAAAAAACAAAAACAACACACATGCACTTAAAATAGAAAAAAAAGGAATCTATCAAATTTCATGCAGAAGATGGCCAAAAGAATGTCCTGGACCTGTGCTTGGAATTCCAAAAGAAAATCCAAAAAACTGGTTCAATTATAAACCCATTTCTCCCAATAAAGCAAGCATTCAAATTGCAAATCAAATATTTGAAAAACCAATTAAACCCGATGATACAGAGGTTGTTTTTGAAGTCCATCTGGAAAAAGGAAAAACCTTTTTGGTTAACGATTTTATTGAAGGTCATGAAAGGTATGGTGTTTATTACACCTATGTTTCACTTTTAGAAGCGACCAAATAGTGTGGTTTTGGTCTAAAATTTATTGTTTATTTCTCTAATTCTTTATTAGATTACCTCAAGTAAAATCGAGGGGCTTTATAAATTGATATTATTTTTATGATTCTGGGTTATAATTATTTAAGGGAAAGTAGGTCAATTCTCCATTCTTTGAAGTAAACTTACTATATTGCGTGTGTAATGGGTATATGTGTACTGGTACATATATTCTTTTGTTATGGAAAATTAAAACAAAATACCAATACTTTGGAAGGAACTTAAAACGAGAATAAGTATTAAATAAAATTAATAAGATACAACAAATAGCAATCTTAATGGAGTATTCACTTTAAATTCTTACGGTCAAAAAATGAAGGAACAAAAGACGAATACAAAAAAGAAAGGTGCAAATATTATAAAGGAGGAAAACGATGATGGATGAACTACATAATAATAGAGGTCGTGGACGAGAAGCTGAAAAACGAGACAGTCGAAGAATAAAAAGATTGTTTGTAGGAGGTTGTGTCCTTGCAATATTTGGAATACTGGCGCCAACCTCCTTGACTAACGCAATTGTTGCAACTATGTTCTCACCATTTGGCGGAAGTGAAATTGGTTCGGGAAATGGAGGTCTTGTTATCATTGAGCTTATTAGTCTTTTTATGGTAAGTTCAGCATTATTTTTTAGATTAATTATGCGAATGTCTAAAGCTCCCACACTGGTTAGTAATAGTCCAATTGAAGGAGAACTACCACTTCATTTAGTTATGAAATATGAGACCTTTAGAACCGAAGACGATATTTTCCTTCCTAATGAAGAGAAAATGGTCGATGCTATTGAAGATTGGTTACAGTCTTCATCTGTATTTTTAGGCAATGAGAGTGATAAGAATGTAGTGATAGAACTCAAGTATTTGCCAGCTAAGAGCATTCAATACAATATGGGTGTTGATTTAACTCTCTTTTTGAAAGTGACAATTTATATTGATGGAACTGAGGCTACAAATTCTGTAATTGAAGTGTGTGAATTGCGACCAGATGGTTTTTGGGCACGATTTAATCACGGTATGGCAGATACATTCAAACGTCTAAATGAGAAATTGTTCATAAAGTCTATGGACATCATTGAGCAATGGGTTAAGGTCGAATTAACCAAGGTGTAAATTTGGATTTAAATTAATTGGAAAGAAAAAATAAAAGCCCATAACGCGGTGTATAAAACCGTTATGACACATAAGAGCAAAACCTTGAAATTTAACAAATGACATTCCACAAATTAGCAGAAATAGTTCTAAAAGACTCCGAAATACCACTTACCATTTCTGAAATATGGAAGATTGCGGTTGATAAAGGCTTAGATATAAAGTTAAATAGTCAAGGAAAAACTCCAAGTTCTACTCTTGGAGCTAGATTGCACGTTATCGCACGAGATAATCCAGATAGTCTATTTAAAACTATTGGAAGAAGACCTAAAAGGTTTTATCTAGATGATAAAAAATATAATATTGATTTCAGTGAATACGAAGCTGGTAAAACAGAAGAGGAAACCGCAATAATCAGCTCTAAAGAACCAGCTTTTAGATATTCAGAAAAAGACTTGCATAACTTCTTAGCACATTTTGCTTTTTTTAAACTCAAATCATATACTAAGACAATAAATCATTCTAAATCTGATAAGAAAAAATTTGGTGAATGGGTTCATCCAGATATGGTAGGTTGTGAATACCCTATTGATGAATGGGACGACAATGTATTAAAACTAAGTAGTTCAATTGGGAATACTTCTATTGTGATTAAATCTTTTGAAATAAAAAAGGAGTTAAACCTATCGACATTAAGGCAAAAATTCTTTCAGGCCGTATCGAATTCATCTTGGGCTAATGAAAGCTTTTTAGTGGCTGCAGAAATTTCTGAAGATGATGAATTCAAGCAAGAACTGAAAAGACTTTCCTCTGCTTTTGGAATTGGAGTAATCCATTTAGACATAAATAATCCAAACAATTCAGAGGTTATTTTACTTCCTGAATATAAAGAAATATTGGACTGGGATACTTTAAACAAATTGGTTCAAATGAATTCAGACTTCAAAGACTTCATTAAAAGAATTGAGAAAGACTTAAATAGTCACGAAATAAGAAAAGAAATGTATGACAAAGTTTTGGATGATGATAAATTATTGAAACTGATAAAAAACGTGTCATAACAAGATATAAACACAAAAAAGCATAATGCATTGTACTAATTCCGAAAGTCACTGACTTTATTCACGCATAGACTTTTACATTAATCGTCGTATTTAATATCATAAAAAATGAAAGATTCATTCTATTTTTACTAAGTTAGTTACTCCCCTTACACCAATTGTTATATCCAATTAAAGAATAATGAGCAAAGGAAAAAGACATAATAAGAAATGGTTAATCTCCCGCCTAAAAACCTCTGGAAGTAAGAGAAGATATGTCATTGATGGAAACTATTCTGATACTCGAAATTCAAAAAATAATAAAGACTGGGACAACCTTCCTTCTCATGAAGGGATGGGAAAGAGTTTTAAATTCTTTAATAACAAAATAAACTACGGTCTTTTAGTCAGATTTCTTCGAGGCAAAGTTGGCAATGATTGGAAGAAGGTTAGTAAAGAAATAGAAGAAAGAATACCAACAGACCTTTTAGAATACAAGGATTGTGTAAAGTGGTTCGTCTCAGACTTAATAGAAAAACGTGAGGATGGACTTTGGGACAAAAGAGAACAGAAGTATGTAAGACTTGAACCAAATGAACCTTTTGATTGGAACCTTTATATTTCAAAAGAGTTTTATGTTGATCCTGAAACTAATAACCTTATAAGAGTCAAGGACTTTCCCTCGAATCGAAAAACTAAAGGGATGGATAGCGAACAATTGAGACTATTTCGTGAAAATGAAAAACGCAGCAGGCTTGAAGGGAAAAGAATTATTAAAGCCGAAAAAGAAGAAATTAAAAACAATGCAAAAGAATTATTAAAGAAAGCGAAAGAACAAAAATAACCTGACATTACTGTGTAAAAATGTATTGAAACGCATTCAAAGTCACTTCCCATAATTGAGTAATGAATTAGCTATCAAATCTCAAACTAATCCAATACTATTAAACAAATAAATTGTAGAGGACTCCCAAGACTGGCAGCCCTCTCCCAAGTTTTAAGATTTTGCAATTTGCTCCAATCCCTCCCACAAGATTTTTAGGTTAAAAAGTGCATTCTTATCATCTGTATCAAAACACAAATTTGTGTTATACAGAGCAAAATCATGAATCATTTTTAAAGATTTAATGAATTCCTCAATTCCGTGAAATTTGATGTCTTCTACAAGTTTCTTTTCTGGAACGGTAACGAATTTAAGATGTTTTGACCCATCAAATTCATAACTAATATTCTCTAGGAATCTGATTTGATTTGGAGAAAGTGATTCTCCCTTTTTTACTTCGGTAATGAGTAAACCGTAAGGTGTTTGCACCAAATTATCCTCGGTGCATACCAATTGACCATTTGTGTTTCGCATAATGTAATGGATTAAGTGAATAAAAAGAGGATAGGTCACTGCGAAACACATCAAAGCAGCGCCTCGAACGGTCTGCGGGACTTGCACCCGTATGCCTATCCAATATTTTCTGTTTAAGCCGAATTTTGATTTTTGGCGTCATAATGAAATGTAATGTGTTTCGCACTTCAAATATACAACTAAAAATGAAATGAGAGAAAAAAGCCGATAACTAGATATAGCAAATAGGGCATCCGTGGTTAACGGAAGTTTTGTACTTTTAAACAATCACTCAAAAACAAAGTTTTGACATTCTCATACTAAGCTTTACCAAACATTATAACAAAATCATGAAACAAATTACTTTAACAATCATTGGACTTCTATTATTTACATTTTCCTGTGTGCAGAAACATGAAAAAGTTGATAAAAAAGAAATTATAGAAAAAACTGAAGCCCCAAAAAAGCTATGGACTGATTATAAAAACTCTAAATTATCATTATTTTATAACGATTTTGCAAATGAAATATCTGACATGACTTTAGTATCGACAAACTCGCCTGGAAATATTACTGAAGTCATCTTTATAGACAAGAAAAAAGGACATTATATAGTTGAATTAGATGCTCCAATACCTAAATCCGATAAAGCTAAAGTTGGTCAAAACTGGAAATTTAATCACGTTGAAAATGGTGTTATTCGGAATATTAAATTTGTAACCAAAAAATAGAAAACAAAAGAGTTAGCATGAAAATTATCATACACTTATATCAAAAATACAAAAGATAGTTACCGATTATTAAGTGGGCGTGTGTTATGCCTTTTGCATAAACGTTTCAGCTTTTTCAACCATATTTTTACTTCCACAAATAAACGGTACACGTTCGTGCAGTTCGGTAGGCTCAATATCCATAATTCTGGTAAACCCATCACTGGCTTTACCATTGGCTTGTTCTGCCAAAAATGCCATCGGGTTACATTCATAGAGCAAGCGTAACTTTCCATTCGGGTTTTTTGAGCTCTGCGGATACAAATAAATGCCTCCTTTAATCATATTTCTATGAAAATCGGAAACCAAAGATCCAATATACCTTGAGGTATACGGCCTGTCCCCCTCTTCCATCTGACAATATTTTATATAATTCTTAATACCCTGAGGAAAATGAATATAGTTCCCTTCATTCACAGAATAAATGGTACCATCTTCAGGAAATTGCATATCTGGATGCGATAAATAAAATGATCCTATCGCTGGGTTTAATGTAAACCCATTAACACCATCGCCCGTTGTATAAACCAACATGGTAGACGTTCCATAAACCACATAACCAGCAGCAACTTGTTGACTTCCTTTTTGTAAAAAATCTTCCAACTTCACAGGCGTTCCAACTGGTGTAACACGCCTGTAAATAGAAAAAATTGTTCCTACAGACACATTCACATCTATATTTGAAGACCCATCTAAAGGATCAATTAAAACAACATATTTATTTTGATGATTTTCGTCTTGGCTATTAATCGAGATAAAATCATCTTCTTCCTCACTAGCAATACCACAAACAATGTTTCTATTGGTTAGTGTCTGAATAAATTTATCGTTTGCATAAACATCTAGTTTTTGCTGATCTTCTCCCTGTATATTCATATCGCCAGCAGCTCCGATAATGTCTACCAACCCTGCTTTATTCACTTCATGATTCACTACTTTAGCAGCTAGTCGAATAGAATTTATAAGACTAGATAATTCTCCCGAAGAATATTTAAAAGACGATTGATTTTCAATAATAAATTCTCCTAGAGTTTGTTTTTTATGAGACATAAAATCGTTGGTTTTGTTTGTGCAAATATCAATTATTTTTTAATGAACTACAACGTTTTCGTTAAAGATTAATGGCTTTAAATAATCAACTTTAAACTATATTTGGAATAATTATAAGGATCCTATGAATTACTCTATACGAAAAGCGACTAAGAATGATATGCCCCGAGTGCTTCATTTAATAAAAGAATTGGCGCATTTTGAAAAAGAAGCCAATGCTGTTGAAGTTACCGTTGAAGATTTGCAAGCCGATGGCTTTGGCAATAATCCAGCATTTCAATGTTTTGTAGCCGAAGTAAATAATACTATTGAAGGTATTGCGTTGGTTTATAATAGATATTCTACATGGAAAGGAAAATCATTACATCTAGAAGATTTAATAGTAAGCGAACCTATGCGAGGTACTGGTTTAGGAACTGCTCTTTTAGATGAAGTTATTAAATATGGGTATCATTTAGGCGTAAAGCGTATTAATTGGGAAGTACTCGACTGGAACGAACCTGCCATTACTTTTTATGAAAAAAAGGGAGCTCAAGTTAAACGTGATTGGGATGTTGTTCATTTAAATGAACAAGGAATTAAAGACTATATATCAAAATTATAGCATGCAAGTATTCAAATTTGGTGGTGCGTCCGTAAAAGATGCCACAGGTGTAAAAAACATAGTTTCTGTATTACAAAAAGTGGGTTACACAAATACCCTCATTATTGTTTCTGCTATGGGAAAAACGACCAATGCCTTGGAAATTGTTGTTAAAAATTATTTTGAAAACAAGCCACAACTACAAAGTGCACTTCAAGAAGTTAAAAAATATCACCAAGTGATTTTATTGGATTTATTTGAAAATGAAAACCATCCAGCTTTTAAAAAAGTTGCCATGCTATTTGATGAGCTAAGCAACTTTTTTACAATAAATAAATCACCAAACTATAACTTTGTTTACGATCAAGCAATAGGCTTTGGAGAATTAATTTCAACAACAATAATAAGCGAATATTTAAACGCTATAAACATTAAAAACAATTGGATTGATGTAAGAACACAAATCAAAACAGATAATTACTATAGGCGTGCTAATGTAAATTGGGAAGAAACCCAAAGCCTAATAACTTCAAAATTCAATAAGACCATTTTAAATATTACGCAGGGTTTTTTGGGCAGTGACCCCAACAATTTCACAACAACCCTTGGCAGGGAAGGAAGCGACTATACAGCAGCTATTTATGGATACTGCCTAAATACAGAAAGTGTTACCATTTGGAAAGACGTTCCTGGAGTGCTAAATGCAGACCCTCGTTATTTTGAAAATGCCCAATTGCTTAATAAAATATCATATAGGGAAGCTATAGAACTGGCTTTCTACGGCGCCTCTGTTATTCATCCAAAAACACTACAGCCATTACAAGGCAAAGAAATCCCGTTACATGTAAAATCATTTTTAAACCCTGAAGCTCCTGGAACCAGAATTGGTAAAAATGTTACTTTAGAGCCTATGATTCCTTGCTTTATTGTAAAGAAAAATCAGGTTTTAATTTCATTATCATCTTTAGATTTCTCATACATAGTCGAAGAAAATATTAGTGATATTTTCAATTTACTACATCAATATAAAATGAAAGTAGATGTTATTCAAAATTCTGCCATTAGTTTTTCTGTTTGTGTAGATAATATTTTTAATAATCTGGATAAACTTTTACATCATTTAAGAGCAAAATTTAAGGTAACTTGTAACGAAAATGTATCCCTTTATACTGTTCGGCATTATAATAAAAATGCTATTAGCCAGATTGAAGAAGGTAAAACCGTGTTATTAAAACAATTAACTCAAGAAACCGTTCAAGTAGTAACTAAATAAACAATTTAGTACATTTACACTCATGACCAAACAACAAAATACGGGATTAGTAACCGCCAAAGAAGTCGCTAAAGCGATACAACTAGACAAATATGGTTTTTTTGGTACTTTTATTGGTTGGATATTAATGAAGGTTCTTAAAATATCGACTCTAAATAAAATTTATAATCGTAACAAACATTTAAATGAGTTAGCTTTTTTGGATGGTATTTTAGATGATTTTCAAATTAAATTCGAGATTCCAGAAGAGGATCTAAAACGGTTACCAAAAGATGGTGCCTATATTACCATTTCTAACCACCCTCTTGGGGGTATTGATGGCATACTGCTTTTAAAGCTTATGCTCGAACAACGAAAAGACTTTAAAATAATAGCTAATTTTTTATTGCATAGGATAGAACCTTTAAAACCTTACATCATGCCCGTTAATCCTTTTGAGGACAGGAAAGATGTAAAATCCAGTATTGCTGGGTTTAAAAATTCTATTTTACATTTAAGAAATGGACACCCTCTGGGTATTTTCCCAGCTGGAGAAGTATCAACTTATAGAGACGGTAAATTAGTAGTTGATAAGCCTTGGGAAGAAGCTGCCATGAAACTTGTTAAAAAAGCAGAAGTCCCTGTAGTCCCTATTTATTTTCATGCCAAAAACAGCAAGTTATTTTATAAACTTTCTAAAATAAGTGATACGTTCAGAACAGCTAAATTACCCTCTGAGCTATTAACCCAAAAGCGACGTATCATAAAAGTTAGAATAGGCAGACCAATATCGGTTGCCGATCAAAAAGAACACACAACCCTAGATAGCTTTTCTGGTTTTTTAAGACGAAAAACCTATATGTTATCGAATGCTTTTGAGGACAAATCAAAGATTTTAGATAACATCTCATCAACATTAAAGACACCTAAAGTCCCCAAACGAATTGTCACTCCTGTTGATAATACGTTGATGACAAAAGAGGTTGAAGCGCTTATTAAAAATAATTCCAGGTTATTACAAAGTAAAAATTACGAAGTGTTTTTGGCAGAACCTAAAAGCATTCCTAATATTTTACGTGAAATTGGACGTTTACGTGAAATTACTTTTAGGGAAGTTGGTGAAGGAACCAATGAAGCTATTGACTTAGATACTTTTGACACCTATTACCATCATATGTTTCTTTGGGACAATGAAAAGAAACTAATAGCTGGCGCTTATAGAATGGGCTTAGGAGCTAAAATATATGAGCGTTATGGCATCGATGGTTTCTACTTACAAGACCTCTTTAGATTTGAACCTGAGCTGCACAAGATGATGAGCCAGTCCATTGAAATGGGTCGTGCTTTTATTATTAAAGAATATCAGCAAAAACCAATGCCTTTATTTTTACTTTGGAAAGGTATTGTACATACCACATTGCGTTTTCCAGAGCATAAGTTTTTAATTGGTGGGGTTAGTATTAGCAATCAGTTTTCCAACTTCTCAAAATCATTAATGATTGAGTTTATGAAGTCGCATTACTACGACCCATACATCGCACAATATGTACATCCTAAAAAGGAATTTAAAGTCATCCTTAAAGATGCCGATAAGGATTTTGTTTTTGATGCTACCGAAGCCGATTTAAATAAATTCGACAAAATTATAGACGAAGTAGAACCGGGCGCTTTACGTTTACCTGTACTACTAAAAAAGTACATAAAGCAAAATGCCCGGTTAGTTGCATTTAATGTCGACCCGTTATTCAACAATGCTGTTGATGGCTTAATGTATATTAGAATCGCCGACCTACCTGATAGTACGGTACGTCCTGTTATGGAAGAGTTTCAAGCTGAGCTGGAAAGCAAGTTTATGGATAATGGCGGAGACGCTTAAATCAAGTTATATTCCTCTACAAACTCTTTAAAATAAGCTTTTATCTCTTCTCGAGCTTTTAAAAATGCTGTGTGCTTTTCTTCATCGGAGCCTTCTACTTTTGATGGATCGAAAAAGTTATGGTGTAAACGCAATGCATTTTTACTTGGAATGAATGGACAATTTTCATTGGCATGATCACATACTGTAACGATATAATCAAAATCTACATCGGCATATTCATCCACATGATTAGAGGTGTGATGATCAATATTTAATCCATCTTCTTTCATAATAGCCAAAGCGCCTGGGTTTAAACCATGCGTTTCTATCCCTGCACTATAAACGTTTACGGTTCTATTATCTAAAAAATGGTTTAAATATCCATGTGCCATCTGGCTTCTACATGAATTCCCTGTACATAATACTAAAATGTTTTTCATATTTATTTGTCATTCCTGCGAAGGCAGGAATCTTATTAATTGAAATTAATTTTTACATATGGATTCCTGCCTTCGCAGGAATAACATAATATTTAATTTATTTTATTACTTCTTCTTTCAAGAAAATGATTGTCATACCACTTTCCATACAATTTCCCAATTCTTTCACGAACACCAATCACTCTGAACCCGCATTTTAGATGTAAATTAATGCTGGCTATGTTTTCTGAAAAAATACTGGCTTGTAGGGTCCAAAACCCATTCGTTTCACTTTCCTTAACCAATTGTTTCAACAATGTTTCCCCAATATGTTTTCCTTTAAACTTATTTGAAACATATACACTTACTTCTGCAACTCCTTTATAAACATTTCGCTTCGAAACTGGTGCTAAAACAGCAAATCCCACAACGTTCTCTCTTACTACAGCTACGAACCTACAAACAGAAAAATACTTGGTGTCCCATTGCTGCCAATTAGGAACTTCCGTTTCAAAAGTAGCTATTCGGGTGGCTATACCTTCCTTGTAAATTTCTGAAACGGAATCCCAATCGCTTTTTAGTAATTTTCTAACAACAATTTCCACCAGGAGAACAACAAGGTTCTGCACTCGCCGATACTGCCTCTTGGGGTTCTGGTACGCCACAAAGTTCCTTTGCTTTGCAATCCGTTTTTTCGACGGCTAATTTAACTATTAATTTGCCCTCTTTTGTTTCAAAATCGTTAACAAATAATTGTGCCGTGTGAAATGTTGCATTGCTATATTCAAACTTTACCTCAGCACCCATATCATAAGTCTTCATTTTTCCAACCTTATTTAAAATGGCTAATGCCTTATAAACAGACATATATTCTGTTTTTTCTGATTCGTTCGGACTTTCCCAAAGCTGTATAATAGTTTCTTTCCAAGCATCTGCCTGAGATCCACAATCGATAGAATCAATTGCTAAATGCTTTACTTCTGTAATGTGATAATTAGCTCCAACTAATAAATTTGGTGCATATTCAAACAGTAATGATTTGTCTTGATTTTCTTCAAGTACTTTAAATAACTCTTGTGTTTTCATGTGTTTAAATTTAAGTGCCCGTTAAAACGGGAATGATAATTTTAATAGTAATCTTGAGGACAACCTCAAAAGACCATTTTCAATTAGCAACAATTTGATTTTGTTGTATTAAAAAATAGATTTAATTGATTTTGAATGGCAGTCCATCGCTCAACATTAATACAATAGCACATACTTTTGCCTTCTATCTCTCCATTTAGCAACCCGATACTTTTAAGCTCTTTTAAATGCTGAGAAATGGTAGCCTGTGCCAGACCGATTTCTTCAACCAAATCATTGCATATACATGCGTTTTGATTACTAATGTATTGTAAGATAGCGACTCTGGCAGGATGACCTAAGACTTTAAAGAATTGAGCTAGGTCATTTTGCTTTTCTGTAAATATTTGAGTTTTGGTAATTCCCATTGCTTTTATTTATATATTGCAATATTACGATATTAAATCTGAATAAAAAAACTATATTTGAAACTTATTAACCCCAAAATCAACTATTATTATGAATTGGTACCTAAAAGTATTAAAACAGTATGCCGATTTTTCTGGAAGAGCTAGAAGAAAAGAATACTGGATGTTTTTCTTATTCAATATCATCATTATTTACGGACTCATCTTTCTTGCAATAGGTCTGGAAATGCCTTCACTAGTGACATTATATGGTATTTATACTTTTGCTGTTTTAATTCCTTCACTTGCTGTAGGAGTTAGAAGAATGCACGATGCAGGTAAAAGTGGCTGGTATTTATTAATTCCTATTTACAGTTTAATTTTAGCTTGTACAGATAGTGAGGCAGGTTCTAACAAATGGGGCCCAAACCCTAAGTCTGATGCAGAGGAAATTGACCTAATAGGTCAAGAATAATTATAATTTAAAAAATGCCTTCCTAAAGTAGGTTGCAGATTTTTAATAAAATCAAACCAGAGAAGCTAGCTTCTCTGGTTTGATTTTATATAAAAGTTGAAATATCTACACTAAATTATTTTCAACTAGATATTCAGCGATTTGAATCGTATTTGTTGCTGCTCCTTTACGTAAATTATCAGCTACTATCCACATGTTTAATGTATTTGGCTGCGTTTCGTCTCTACGAATTCTACCTACAAAAACCTCATCTTTATCATGTGCATAAATAGGCATTGGATAGGTGTTTGTATCTGTATTATCCTGTACAACAACACCAGATGTTTCATGAAGCATTTTGCGAACATCTGCTAAATTAAAATCATTTTCAAACTCAACATTTACAGACTCTGAATGCCCTCCAGCAGTTGGAATACGAACAGCAGTAGCCGATACAGAAAATGTTTTGTCGTTAAATATTTTTTGAGGCTCTCTAGCTAATTTCATTTCCTCTTTTGTGTATCCGTTTTCTAAAAACACATCACAATGTGGTAATGCATTTCTTCCAATAGGATAAGGATAAGCCATTTCGCCATCTATGCCAGCTATTTCATTCTCCAATTGCTTTACAGCTTTTACACCAGTCCCTGAAACAGATTGGTATGTAGAAACAATAACACGTTTCATTTTATATTTTTCATGCAATGGTGCCAATGCCATAACCATTTGTATGGTAGAGCAATTGGGATTTGCAATAATTTTATCCTCTTTAGTTAACTCACTAGCATTAATTTCGGGAACTACCAGTTTTTTAGTAGGATCCATTCGCCATGCTGAAGAGTTATCAACCACCGTAGTACCAGCTTCAGCAAATTTAGGTGCCCATTCTACAGAGGTGTCGCCTCCAGCAGATAAAATAGCAATCTGAGGTTTAGCTGCCACAGCATCTGCTAAACCAATTACAGTATATTCTTTATCTTTAAAAGTTAATTTTTTTCCAACAGAACGTTCAGATGCTACAAGTAATAACTCTGTAACAGGAAAATTACGTTCTTCTAATACTTTAAGCATCACTTCGCCAACCATACCTGTGGCTCCAACAACTGCTACTTTCATTTCGTTTAATATTTAATAAATTCTTAGAGCACAAAATTAAGTATTAATTCTATTTTAAAATCTAAAAAAAGACCTCATTATTAGAAAATGAGGTCTTTTTAACAACAAATAACACGGTGTTATATATTTAACAATTAGTTATTTTTTCAATAAATCTCTTATTTCTGCCAGTAATTCTTCTTGAGATGGCCCTTTTGGAGCTTCTGGAGCTGGTTCTTCTTTTTTCTTCATTTTATTTACACCTTTAACGATCATGAACATCACAAAAGCTACAATAATAAAATCAATGACATTAGTTAAGAAAGCTCCCCAAAGTACAGATACTTCGCCTTCAATAACCCCATCGGCGTTAGCAACACCTTCTTGTATAACATATTTTAAATCTTTAAAATCTGCATTGAAAATTAAACCAATTAATGGCGATACAATACCTCCTGTAAATGAAGCCACTACTTTATTAAAGGCAGCACCCATAACAAAACCAACGGCAATATCTACTAAATTGCCTTTCATTGCAAAGTCTTTGAATTCTTTAAGCATAATCTTTAAATTTTTTCAGTTAGCGATTACTAAAATAGATAAAATAGTTATACGCTTAACATTTGTTAAGTTACTTATTTCAAAAAAAATCGCTTAACACGCTGAGAAACAGACGTTATAAGTTCGTAAGATATCGTGTTAGTAGCTTCTGCTAATTGCTCTGCTGTGGTTGTGGTGTCTTTCCCAAATACAATAACTTCATCTCCCTCTTCACAATCTATATGGGTAACATTAACCATAATCATATCCATACATACATTTCCAACAATAGGAGCCTGTTGCCCCTTAATGGTTACAAAGCCTTTTCCGTTTCCATATTGCCTACCAATACCATCTGCATGACCAATGGGAAGCGTCGCTGTTTTTAAAAATGAATTGGATTTAAAAGCCCTATTATACCCAACAGATTCTCCTTTTTCAATGTTATGAATTTGGGAAATGATCGTTTTTAAAGTAGCAATAGGAATCAAATTTTTGTTCTCCTTTTCAGAATTTCCAAAGCCATAGAGCCCAATACCAGCTCTAACCATATCAAAATGTGCTTCAGGGTAGTTTAATATCCCTGAAGTGTTACACATATGAAACATAGGATTATAAGGCAGTTTATTTATAATTTTTTTAGAAATAGTATTGAAACTTGCTATTTGATTTAAAGAAAACTTTTTTTCATTTAAATCTTCACTAGCAGCTAAATGGGAAAAGATAGATGCTATTTTTACAGCATCTGTTTTTTTAATTTCTGAAACGATATATTCGATATCACTTTCCCAAAACCCAAGTCGGTTTAAACCCGTATTAAATTTTATATGAATAGGGTAATTGTTTAATTTTTCTGCTGAAGCCAGCTCTATAAATTCCTTTAATATTTTCGCATTATATAAATTGGGTTCTAAGGAATGTGCTATCAGCGTTTTTAAATTTACAGCTTGAGGATGTAATACCAAAATAGGTGTAGTAATGCCTGCTTCACGCAATGTAACACCTTCATTCACATATGCTACAGCAAAATAATCTACTCCTAATTCTTGCAGATAACTCGCTACTTCGCAGGAATCGCTTCCATAGCCAAAAGCTTTAACTACAGCTAAAAATTTGGTATTGTTTTGGAGTTTCGATTTTAGATGCTCAAAATTATGTTTAAGTGCTTTTAAATCAATTTCAAGTACAGTTTCTTGCGCTTTAGGCATTGGAGTCTTTAGGTTTAGGAGTCACTTCTTCGGCATCATTTACCTTCATATTTCTAACTTTATCGCGCATCATGGCTTTGTAATAGGCAGCTCTGCTTAAGGGTTCGTATTCATCAACTTCACCAAGAAGCACTAAATTATCGCTTTTAGCTTTCCTGTAACTGTATTGTGCCAAGTTACCCGTTCTGGTACAAACTGCATGTACTTTTGTAACATAATCTGCTGTTGCCATTAAAAAAGGCATAGGCCCAAAAGGATTCCCCTTAAAGTCCATGTCTAGTCCTGCAACAATAACCCGAACTCCTTTATTAGCTAAATCGTTACAAACCCTTACAATCTCATCATCAAAAAACTGAGCTTCATCAATACCGATAACATCACAGCCGTCGGCTAAAATAGGGATGTTAGCAGCCGCGGGTACAGGAGTTGAGCGAATTTCGTTAGCATCATGAGACACAACCATTTCCTCATTGTAGCGCACATCCACCGCTGGCTTAAAAATCTCAACTTTTTGTCTGGCAAATTGGGCTCGCTTGAGTCTACGGATTAATTCTTCTGTTTTCCCAGAAAACATGGAACCGCAGATAACTTCAATCCATCCAAATTGTTCTTTATGATTTACTGTATTTTCAAGAAACATTTCGTAATTTTAGCACTAAAACAAAGCGATTATTCGTTTGTATAAAGGTGGCGTAAATTTATTAAAAATCAAAAGTCTAAATAGCAATAATTTAAAAATTATAAATAATGAAAAAGAAGCTAGAGTCGGAACTCATTAGTATAGCACATAGAATTCTCAAATTAAAAGGGAAAGAAGATGTTATAAAGATGCATGCAGAGGTATCAGCTCTTTACGAAAAGTTGTCGGTATTGAAGTTTGCACATGAGAATTTTGAAGATGGTATACCAACTATTGGGAGCGACTCGTCCTTTTTCGGTATGCTAGATAAGGCATTTAATAACAAGGTTAGTGATAATATTGAAATTGAAGACAAGATTTACATTAATCTTGATGAAGTTGAAGATGATGATATTATGGAGCCTGTTATAGAGAAAATTAAAGATATGGTAGCACAAATGCCTCATGAAACTCAAGAGATTGATACCATTTTTGAAGAAGCCATTCCTAAACAATATCGTAAAGCAGATTTAGAAGAGATTACTGCTGGATTTGAAGACACACCCATTTTTGAGCCTGTTTCTAAAATACAAAATGGGCAAGCAGATGATAAAAAATCATTAAATGACAAATTAAAAACAGGAGGATTTAACATTGGGCTTAATGATAAGATTGCTTTTATAAAGCACCTATTTGATGGTAAAAGCGAAGACTATGACCGTGTTATTTCTCAACTAAATACATCGGATAGTTTCAGTGATGCCAAACGTTTAGTAGAAGACATTATAAAGCCAGACTATAACAACTGGGAAGATAAAGAAGAGTTTGAAACACGATTCATGCAAATTATTGAAAGTAAGTTTGAATAATATTTCTTGACCTTAATCTAATGATAGTACACAAAACTTTATATTGGATAAGTACAGTACTTTTGTGTTTGTTGATGGCTTATTCTGCTTCAATGTACTTCACAAATACAGAAATGGTTAAAGGTTTTTTTGAAAATCTTAATTACCCTACTTACATAGTGATTCCATTAGCCATATTGAAAGTATTGGGCATTGCCATGATTTTATGGCGAAAAAGCGCCTGGCTAACAGAATGGGCTTATGCAGGTTTTTTCTTTGACCTAACATTGGCAACTGCAGCACATTATTATGCTGGACATGGTATTATGGGCTTTTCACTTTATGGATTATTATTAATTTTTCCATCTTACTTTTTAGGAAAACAAATTAGAGATTAATGAGTAAACTCTATATTGTACCAACACCTATAGGCAATCTAAAAGATATTACTTTTAGAGCCATTGAAGTTTTAAAAGAAGTCGATTTAATCCTTGCTGAAGACACGCGTACTTCGGGAAAACTTTTAAAGCATTTTGAAATCACTACACCTATGCAATCGCACCATATGCATAACGAGCATAAGACGGTTAACCATGTTATTCAGAAATTAAAAAGCGGGACAGCCATAGCGCTTATTAGTGATGCAGGGACACCTGCAATTTCAGACCCTGGTTTTTTACTAACTCGGGCGTGTATAGAAAATAGTATTGAAGTAGACTGTCTTCCTGGTGCTACTGCCTTTGTTCCTGCTTTGGTAAATTCTGGTTTGCCAAATGACAAGTTTGTATTTGAAGGTTTTTTGCCCGTTAAAAAAGGACGACAAACGCGGCTACTATTGCTAGCGGAAGAAACCAGAACCATTATTTTTTACGAAAGCCCCCATAAACTGGTGAAAACCCTTGGGCATTTCTGTGAGTATTTTGGAGAAGAAAGACAGGTATCTGTATCCCGAGAACTTACAAAACTATACGAAGAGACTATAAGGGGAACCGCTAAAGAAGTTTTAGAATATTATACTAACAAACCACCAAAGGGAGAAATTGTAATTGTTGTTGGTGGAAAAAACAAGATTTAATGACCATAGAACTATTTAAAGATAAACTTAAAAACGCACCCGAAACTATCGCGTTTTCTGAAACGATGGAAATTATAGAAACAAACTATAATTTCTTTCCAACTGCCTTTGCAAATGGGACTTTACAGAATAAAAGTGGGGAGAACTCTGGCTCATGTAAGTTATTTGCTTTTGCAAAAACGCAAAATTTAACAAAAGAAGAAACTTTAGCATGTTTTGGCAAGTTTTATTTTGACGAAGTATTGAATGATCCTAATGGTACGGGACATCAAAACATCAGGAACTTTATGAAAACAGGCTTTGAAGGTCTTTCTTTTAATGAAGAACCTTTAAGCAAAAAATAGATATTTGTTTAATGGATGATTTACTTTACGATATTAGGCAGTGCTCAATTTGTTCAGAACATTTGCCATTAGGCCCTCGCCCTATTGTAACTGCACATCCAAATGCTAAAATTGTTATTATTGGTCAGGCTCCTGGAACGCGCGTTCATAAAACAGGCATTCCTTGGGACGACCCTAGCGGCAAGCAATTACGAAAATGGTTAGGTGTTACGGATGAGCAATTTTACGATGAAACCAAAATTGCTTTAATGCCTATGGGCTTTTGTTACCCTGGAAAAGGAAAAACAGGTGATTTACCACCTCGGCCAGAATGTGCGCCACAATGGCATGAGCCGTTATTGAATAAGTTACCAAATATTGAATTGACTATTTTGATAGGACTCTATTCTCAAAAATATTATTTAAAAAGTGAAGCCAAGAAAACATTAACCGAAACAGTAGCGAATTATAAAGATTACTTGCCAAAAAAATATTTACCCTTACCCCACCCATCTCCTAGAAATAGATTTTGGTTAACAAAGAACCCCTGGTTTGATGTTGGCGTTTTACCCGAGTTGCAAATGAGGGTAAAACAATTAATTTTATAACAAACAAAAACCCCACCGAAAAGTGAGGTTTAAATTATATTATAAAAGATAGCTATTAAAGGCTACTAATGTATTTTCTGTATTTTGAGATTTCTCTAGGATTGGTAGCAAAATTAATACGTTTTATCTCTTTCCCCTCTTCATTTAACTCTACCAAAAAGGTCTCTTCGCCTTCATCTATCATTTGCAAATAGACTTTCATAGTATTATCATCATTATAAAATTTCACACCTTCAAAATCATCATAGTTAGATGATATTTGTTCTTTAAACACCTGACCATTTTTAATAGATTGTGTTATGCTTTTACCGTTTTCTATAAACATTTTAGATTCAATATCCCCATCATGATTATAAGTTATAGAAGTAATACGCTGATCTTCTTTAAACTCAGATTCAGCAAGTACTTGACCATTTTCAAAATAAGAAATGGTTTTTCCATGAAGTAAACCCTGCTTATAATTACTAACTTTTTTCAATTTTCCAGAAAGGAAATATGTTTTTTCTTCCCCATGAAGTTTACCTTTATTATACATGGAATGCATAAATTTTTCTCCACTTTGATGATAAAAGATATAATCGTCATATAAGAGACCTTCCTTTATATAAAACTCTTCCCATTTTATTGTTTTATCACCAACAATAAAATGACCATTCATAGGTTTTCTATAAATATTATCTCTGTAAACTTTTATCCCGTCGTAAGAATCTACAAAGTATGAGTTTCTTGGAATGTATATGGGTTCATTGTTATTTTCGCTTCCTTTTCCGTTGCAACTAAATAGACTTAAGAGCACACAAAAAAGCAACACACAAGAGGTTTTTGTAGGTAAATTCATTATTTTGGGGTTATAATAGTTGAGGCTAACATAGGTAATAATTACTTAATCGCCAACTATTTAGTCATAAAATATTTACATTTTCTACAATAAAACCTTTTAATAAAAAATTATAAAAAATTAAAAATCAAATAGTTACGAATAATTGATTTGACTAAAAAACTATTTATGCTTTCCTTTTTCCCAACCATGCTTCCCAAGATATTTTACACCACTTTCAACAGCTCCGTCTTCAATAGAAGTACCCATGGAATCATTCCAACGATTCAAATATCCAAATAGAGAAATGACGCCTAACATTTCAACAATTTCACCTTCATTCCAATGCTCATATAGCCGTTTTTTTATGTTTTCATCCACACCATTTGGTAATTGAGATGCTTGTAAGGAGAAATCTAAAGCAGCACGTTCTGCCTCACTAAAAGCTGGGTGGGTACGATATTCCCAAATATTGTCTAACTGTTCTTGCTCTGCTCCATAACGTTCGGCAGCCCGAATAGCGTGTGCTTGGCAATACCTACAACCTGTTGAATTACTACTTACCCAAGCAATCATCCTTTTTAAAGCAGAAGTTACTCGTCCTTCATTAGCCATAACTGCTTTGTTCAAGTTTATAAATGCTTTACTTATTGCTGGTCGGTGTTGCATGGTAAGCACAGAATTTGGACAAAAACCTAAAGTTTCATTAAAAAATTCAGCAAGTTTTTGAGTCTCTAAATCATGATTAGCAGATAAAGGTGTAACTAAAGGCATATTTTTGTTTTTTAATAGTATTTTTGAAGCTACAAGTAACAAAAAATAATTCAGAGAAATGACAAATCATATTACAACAACCTGGTTAGGAGATATGAAGTTTGAAAGCACAAATCCATCAGGACATAATTTGTTTATTGATGCTGGTGAGGAAAATGGTGGGAAAAGTGAGGGTTATCGCCCTAAAGCTTTGATGCTATCTGGTTTAGCAGGTTGTTCTGGTTTAGACGTGGCAGCTTTAATAAAAAAAATGAAGCTGAATGTTGATGATTTTAAAATTGAAATAGAAGCAAACTTAACAGAAGAACATCCTAAATATTATGATAAGGTCGCTATGCATTTTCATTTCTATGGGGACGATCTACATGAAAAGAAATTACAACGCGCAGTAGATTTATCTATTGAAAAATATTGTGGTGTGATGGAAATGTTTCGACAATTTTCAGAATTAACCATAGAAACTCATTTTCATAAAAAATAAAAGTCGAAAACAGATTTGTTTAGCCTTAAATTATAAAATTTCAATCAATCCATGCGTTGGACATTAAAACCTAAGCCAGAAACATCGAAAATAGAAGCATTGCAAAAAGCACTTCAGATAGATTCGGTATTGGCAATCTTGTTATTACAACGTGGTATTGAAACATACGATCAGGCCAAAGCTTTTTTCAGACCAAGCCTCGACGGTTTGCACGATCCGTATTTAATGAAGGATATGGATAAAGCAGTTGCCCGTATAGAAAAAGCGATAGCCCATAACGAAAATATTTTAGTTTATGGTGATTATGATGTAGATGGAACCACCTCGGTTGCTTTAATGTCTACATACTTAAAAACACGGTATGGTTTGGTTCACACCTATATTCCAAACAGATACGATGAAGGATATGGAATATCTTACAAAGGCATCAATTTTGCTTTAGAAAATGATTTTACACTTATTATAGCCTTAGATTGCGGTATTAAATCTGTTGAGAAAGTAGCATTTGCAAAAGAAAAAGGCATCGACTTCGTTATTTGCGATCATCACAGACCTGGGGATAGCATTCCTGAAGCTGCAGCTGTTTTAGACCCTAAACGAAATGATTGCAAATATCCATATAAAGAGCTATGTGGTTGTGGCGTAGGTTTTAAACTGATTCAGGCATTAGCACAAAAAGAAGGAAAAACAGTAGGTGATTTAACAGCTTACTTAGATTTAGTAGCAACAGCGATTGGTGCCGATATTGTTCCTATAACAGGAGAAAACAGAATATTGGCCTATTATGGGCTTTTAGTAATTAATAGCAATCCACGACCAGGCATTAAAGCTATTTTAAGTCAAGTTAAAAAAACAGAATTGACAATTACCGATGTGGTATTTATTGTCGCACCAAGAATAAATGCGGCTGGACGAATGAAGCATGGCAATTATGCAGTGACATTATTAACTGAAACCGAAGAGGATTTGGCTGCAAAATATGCTTCAGAAATTAACGATTACAATATAGACAGACGTGAAACAGATAAACGCATTACAGAAGAAGCTCTTAAACAAATTGAAGAACAAAAAGAACAGGAACGCTTTACTACTGTTGTTTACGATGAAACTTGGCATAAAGGCGTTATTGGTATTGTGGCTTCTAGATTAACCGAAACTTATTATAGACCAACCCTTGTATTTACAAAAAGCGGTGAAAAATTAGCAGCATCGGCACGTTCGGTTAAAGATTTTGATATTTATAATGCATTAGGTGCATGTAGTGAACATATTGAACAATTTGGTGGCCATAAATATGCCGCAGGGTTAACTTTGAAAAAAGAAAACTATGAAGCTTTTAAACAAGCTTTTGAAGATGTTGTTGCCAAAACCATTGATAAAAATTTATTAGTCCCGGAGATAAAAGCAGATATTCAAATTGATTTAAACCATATTACTCCAAAATTCTATAGGGTTTTAAAACAATTTGCGCCATTTGGCCCTAATAATATGGCCCCCATTTTTTTGACCGAAAACTTAACAGATACTGGATATGGCAAATGTGTGGGAGATGATAAAACACATTTACGATTAACAGTTACTCAAACTGGGGCAAATAATATAGTATGTATTGGTTTTAGTATGGGAGATAAATACGACTTAATTTCTGATAAAAAACCATTTAGAGCAGTCTACTCCATTGATGAAAATGAGTGGCAAGGAAAAGTATCGTTACAGCTTAAATTAAGGGACATTAAAGAATAGTTTATGGCAAAAAACGACCCCTATGCAGCATTAAGGATTAAAGAATTCAATATTTTTTTGTTAATGCGTTTTTTACTTGTATTTGGCTGGTCTATGCAGTTTATTGTGATTGAATGGCAGGTGTATTCGTTAACTAAAGACCCTTTATCGTTAGGAATTATAGGGCTTATGGAAATTATCCCTGCATTTACCATGGCTTTGTTCGCAGGGCATATTGTAGACCAAAGAGAAAAACGAAATTTACTGGCAGTATGTATAGCGGCATTTTCGTTAATAAGTTTAGGACTGTTTTTATTGACCTCAGATAAATTTGTTAGTGATTGGTCTACAAAAGCTATTTTATATTCTATCTACGCCCTCGTGTTTTTTGGCGGATTTTTACGTTCGTTTTTTGGTCCCATTATATTCTCTCTCGTAGCATTAATTGTTCCCAAAAAAATATACCCTAACGCTGCCACATGGAGTACGAGTACCTGGAAAGCTGCTGCTGTTTTAGGGGCTCTCTTTGGTGGTTTTTCTATTAGTTGGATAGGTGTCGATAATACATTATGTGCTGTTTTCGTTTTGGTAGCACTGTCATTTTTATTGGTTTTTCAAATAAAAAAGAAACCTATTTTAAACAAGAAAATTGGAGAACCAATAAAAGAGAGTTTAAAGGTTGGTATTCGTTTTGTTTTTCAGAACAAAGCCGTTTTAGGAGCTTTAACCTTAGATATGATTGCCGTTTTGTTTGGTGGTACGGTTGCCATTCTTTCTGTTTTTGCACAAGATGTATTGGAAGTTGGAAGCCAAGGTTTTGGTATACTAAACGCTTCAATATCTTTGGGGAGTATCGTTACCATGTTTGTAACGACTTATATCCCAATTAGTAAAAATACTGGTAAAAAACTGCTCGTTGCAGTATTTATATTTGGCATAAGTATTATTGGTTTTGGCTTATCATCTATCTTTTGGGTAAGTGTTTTAATGTTATTTATAAGCGGTGCTGCAGACGGTATTTCAATGGTCATTCGTCAAACGATACTTCAATTAAAAACACCAGATGATATGCGTGGTCGTGTATCGTCTGTTAACTCTATGTTTGTTGGATCATCTAATGAATTAGGCGCTTTTGAGAGTGGTTTGGCTGCTAAACTAATAGGGCCTGTAGCTGCTGTAGTTTTTGGAGGTACTATGACCTTACTTACCGTATTTGCTATTGGTCTAAAAAACCCAGTGCTTAGGGAATTAGATTTAACCGAAGATGTTGAGGCTCAAGAAAATGAAGACTAACACACCCCTTTCAAAAAGTACATCTTAACTTTCCAGATACTACTTTAATTTAAATTGTGATAGAAACTCCCAAATTACAGGAGTAGCTTCAAAGCTAGTATTGCCTTCTCGCCCTGGCCATAAATGGGTTCCTCCTATAACTTTGTAATGCACTATTTTGGAATTGTTTTCTCCATTAAGAAATTCATGCTTCTCTACAGTTTGTTCATCATCAGGGTTTTTATCTGTAACAGAAGTGATTATTGGTGTTTTATCACATTTATTATGGTCAACCCAAAACTTTAAAGATTTATCTACTGATTTTCCGTATGTATTGCCATTATAAGGAACAGCATTATCGTTATCACCGTTAATTACTATAGCAGGTGTACTATGAGTTGGAGCACATTTAAATAAATTTGAAACTGGCATAGCACCAGACACAGGGGCAATTGCTGCAATTCTATTATTTAAGTGACAACCAGCAATAAAACTCATATAGCCTCCTTGAGAAAAGCCTGTGATATAAATTCTTTTCTCATCTATGGCGTAATCGTTTATTAATTTATCCATAAATAAATTCACATAATCCACATCTTTAATTTCGCCTTTATCATTGGTACTAGAAAAATCCCATGCAGGTACTTTTACAGCATTAATTTTTCCCTCTGGACACGCTATAATAAAACCATATTTTTCAGCTAGTGGCTGAAACTTGGTATATTCTAAGATCCACCCAGCTGGTTCACTATATCCATGAATAAGTAATAATAAAGGAACTGGTTTTTCTTTAGTATATGAACTCGGAATATAGATTTTATGAACACGTTCTATATGGTCATGCATCATGGTTCCACTCACTGTTTCTTGAGCTGTTGCTAAAAAGGTTATGAAACATAAAAACGAAACGGTTATTGTTTTCATTAGAAAATAGTTTAATATTCTTTTAATTCAAGATGTTCACCATCAAAAACACCATAGGTGTAATATTTTATCCAGTCACCTAGGTTAACATACTTTGACTTTTCATTAAGATCTATGTTAAGAGGAAGATGCCTGTGTCCAAATACAAAATAATCGCGATGTTTCTCTTCTAATTTTCGTTTGCAGTATTGTACAAGCCATTCATTGTCCTCACCTAAAAACTTAGCATCATCTTCACCAGAAATAAGCTTGTTTTTAACAGATAAATATTGTGCCATTTTCACACCCAAATCTGGGTGTAACCATCTAAACAACCATTTACAAAATGAGTTTGTAAACACCTTCTTCATACGCTTATATCCTTTGTCTCCTGGTCCTAATCCATCGCCATGACCAATAAAAAATGTTTTATTATTAAATGTAAATTCCTTTGGTTTATGATAAACGGGAATGTTAAGTTCTTCTTCAAAATAACCGTTCATCCATAAATCATGATTTCCAACAAAATAATGAATCGGGATTCCAGAATCTGAGATTTCAGCTAGTTTCCCCAAAGTCCTAGTAAAACCTTTTGGAACGACTTTTTTATAGTCCATCCAAAAATCAAATAAATCGCCTAAAAGAAAAATAGCTGCTGCATCTTGTTTCACTTCATCTAACCAAGCTACAAACTTTTTTTCGCGAGGGAGAGATGCCTCTCTAGTTGGTGCTCCCAAGTGATTATCACTTGCGAAATATATTTTTTTCCCTTTGGGGATATTTATGTTTTTCATCAGACTGTAAATATAAGGAAAGTCATTTTTTTAGGATTCATAAAAAACAGTTGTAAATAAAAATTAATACTGAATTTTAAAATTCTGATAAGTTAAAGAAATTTAATACTGTATAAAAATTTAGTACTTTTAGTTTTTAATAAATGTATGGTTATCAAAAAACAGGTCATATTTCTTTTTCTTATTTTATTTTCAATAAGTACTATAACTATAGCTCAGGAATTAAATAAAGAAAAGCCTATTACGAAAGAAGTCATGAATGAGTGGATGCATGAACTTTCCAATTGGGGCAGATGGGGAAAAGATGATGAGCTGGGAACTTTAAATTTAATAACGCCAGAAAAAAGAAAAGAAGCCGCAAGCCTTGTTTCTGAAGGTATTTCGGTGTCACTGGCTCGCGATATTTCAAAAAACCCCACACTTAATAACCCATATCCGCTTAAGCAACATATAACCATTCAAGAATGGGCAGGACATCGTTGGGCTAGTGATACCTATACAATGAGGTATCATGGCAACGCCTACTCGCATATAGATGCTTTGTGCCATATTTTTTATGACGGGAACATGTACAATGGTTTTTCGCAAAATCTGGTTAAAGAAAACGGGGCAGAAAAATTAGATATTCAAAAAATGAATACAGGGATTTTTACAAGAGGCGTTTTGGTAGACATCCCTATGCTTAGAAATGTGACTTATCTTAAACAAGGGGACATTATTAAACCTGAAGATATCATGGCTTGGGAAAAAAAGACGGGGATTAAAATAAAAAGCGGGGATGTACTTTTAATTAGAACGGGTAGATGGTCTAGAGATAAGGAAGAAGGCTCTTGGGATTTTGGGAAAGATGCCATAGGCCTACACCCTACAATGGCAAAGTGGTTAAAAAAACGTGATGTTGCAGTAATTGGTTCAGATGGCGTTAGCGACACATACCCATCGGGAATAGAGGGTGTTGGCGCACCAATTCATCAACTATTATTGGTGGCTCTTGGAATGCCTCTTTTAGATAATCTACAATTAGAAGAATTAGCAGCTAAAGCAGCAAATTTAAATAAGTGGGAATTTCTTTTTGTAGCTGCCCCTTTACGTATTCCTGGAGGCACGGGGTCTCCTATTAATCCTATTGCAACATTTTAAATTTAAAACATAACTTATTATGCTAAAAAAAGTGCACTATTGATCATTGCTTTTTTGGGAACACAAATTATTTTTTCGCAGCGAGTTATTGAACTTCCTCATGAAAAACCCGAAAATACCAAGTGGAAAAACCCCGAAAAAGCATACTTTTCTAAAAAAGCAAATTCTAAAATAGTAGCAAATATTTCGTCGCCTTCATTGCTTGTTTTTGAACCAGACCCAAAAAAGAAAAATGGGACTTCGGTTATTGTATCGCCAGGAGGTGGCATGTACCTCTTAAGTATAAAAAGCGAAGGCTATAATGTAGCTAAATGGTTAGCAGAAAAAGGGATTACTGCTTTTATTTTAAAATACAGATTGGTGCCTACAGGTGAAGATGCCGCTCAAGATTTACATGATATTATTAAGGAAAGTAATGCAGAGAGAATTCGTATTACAAAAGAAGTATTGCCCTATTCTGTAAATGACGGTTTAAATGCTATTTCCTATGTTCGAAAACATGCTGGAAATTTGGGTGTTGACCCAGATAAGATTGGTTTTATGGGTTTTTCTGCTGGAGGCGTTATCGCCTTTGGCGTGGTAAATGAATGTAAAGAGGAAAACAAACCTAATTTTTTAGTTCCTGTTTATCCTGGAACAGATTTAATTATACCTAAACCAAATAAAAAGACTCCTCCTACATTATTTATTGCTGCAGCCAATGACCAATTAATTGATGCTACTGTTTTTACAGATTTATACAATAAATGGCATAAAGCGGGCGTAAAAACAGGAATGCACATGTATACCAAAGGTGGACATGGTTTTGGCACTTGGAAACGGGGCTTTCCCAGTGACAATTGGTTAGACCGGTTTTATGAATGGGGTGAAAGCGAAGGATTCATTAAAGCCAAGCTTCAATAAATACTTGCCAGCAAATTAATTATCATTGGCAAACCACTCTGCAAAACTCGTTGCTGTTTCCTGAAGTTTTAAAGAATGTAATTTAATGTTTTCGGGTAATCGCATCTTTATTTTTTTAGAAAAATCTATAACCATCATTTCGCTAGTAGGCTGGTAGTCTACCAATAAGACATTATGCCCACGGTCTTTAAGCTCTTTTGCCAGTTCTACGTGTGGGGTGTTTTTGTTAAATACTGTGGCATGATCAAAAACATCTACAATTTCTTCCTCCACTATTTTTTTTAAATCACCAAAGTCTATCACCATACCATACTTTACATTGTTTTTATCGGTAATTGGTTGTCCAATAACGGTTACATATAAGCGGTAGCTATGACCATGTACATTTTTGCACTTACCATCGTACCCGTAAAGTGCATGCCCTGTTTCGAAAGAAAACTGTTTTGTAATGCGAATATTGTGGCCCATTATCTTCTTTTTCTTCTATTTACAAGATATACAATGATTAAAACTAAAGCTAACAGCAGAAATAATCCGTTTCCACTTAAAAATGACATGATATCCATAATAATCTTTATTGATTCTTTTTTTTGTTATATATATAAATTGAATATGCCATCAACACAAGAACAACAAATGGTAACATTGAACCAATGAAAACGCCTATTTCATAACCTCTATCTGGGGCATTTTGTATTTTTTCTTCTATTTTAATTTGTTGAAGAAAGGGAGTTAGCAATAGCATATTTGTTTTTATACAGTATGGCAAAGTTAATTGTTTTGAGAAAGCGGAATAAATATTTTTCTAAATTTTACAATTAAAGGAATGCCTCTGGCCAGAATCCAAAATGTAAGCGCAATAAATATACCATGGAGTTTATAACCTAAACTGTCTAACCAAAAGAGAATTGGTATAAAAACAACAAAGGTTGAAAACAATAACACATTTCTTAGGGACCTCATTTTACCCAGACCTTTAAACATACCATCAAAAATAAATGCTAACGAACATAAGGGTTGCATAATAAGTATAATCCAAAAAGAGTCATAGAAAAGTGCTAACACTTCTGGATCGTTAGAAAAAAGTCTCCCTATGGGGTAATATAATCCAGCACCGACCAATGCTAATATAATACCAATAATTATAGCATATTTAATTAATTTATTGCTTAGTTTAAGAAGTAAACCGTATTCCTTGCCTCCAAATAGTTTTCCAGATAAAATATTACCCGCACTTGCATAACCATCTATAAAAAAGGCCGCAAAAAACCATAAGTTTATAGCTATAGTGTAAGTCGCAATATAGGCTGGGCCATAACCTGTAGCAAAACGAGTTGCAAAATAAAGTGTCGTATTTAGGGCTAGTGTCCTAACAAACAGGTTAAGGATCATGATAATAAACTTATTAATTTCTTTGTTAAAAGGAAAGCTTATTTTTAAGGGAATTGGTGTTTTTTTAAGTAAATAATATGCCGAAAAAGCAGCCATTATTAATTGGGCAATAACACTAGCATAGGCTGCTCCTTTTATGTTCATAGCAGGAATAACATCTGAAATACCATAAACCAAAATAACATCCAACACAATATTAGCAGAAGCTCCTATAATTGCAATTATCATTGGGTAATAGGTGTTTTGTAACCCTCGAAAAGCACCAAAAACGGCTATAGTAAATAATGTAAAAGGAAAACCAAAAACACGAATTTTGTAATAATCGACGCTATAATCTAAAATGAGATTAGAGGCATTATATAGTTTAAAAATATTCTGGGCAAAAGGGTACGTCCCGATTATAATCAAAATACTTAAGGATGTTATTATAAAAATAGCTTGAGCAGGCAAGTTTTTTATCTTGTCAAGTTGGTTAGCTCCAACATATTGAGATACAATAGACGATATAGCACTTCGTGTTTGTCCTAACACCCAAATTAACATAGACATAAAGGTGGTAACAATGCCTACTGCGGCCAAAGATTCGGTCGCATATAAATCTATGTTTCCTACTATGGCCGCATCGGTTAATGATAGGATGGGTTCCGATATACCAGAAATTAAGGCTGGTATGGCTAATTTGTTTATATGATTTAGGCTAATATCGGTTCTCACAGCATCAATTCACAACAAGGAAAGCGTATTTTTATCTTACCAATAATTCATTATTTTTTGCAACTAATAATTAAATTAGTTCTATAATATCCGAATACGTTCCTTTAAGAATCATTTTAAATGTTATATTTTTGCATAAATATCGTTAAAAATTTAGTCTAGTAAACTATAATTATCATGAAGAATATTTTAGTTCCTGTTGGGTCATCCAAAAATGCTTTAAGCCATTTGCAATACGCTGTAGACTTTGCTGAAGCTTTTGGAGCGAAACTTTTTATTGTACAGATATACAATGTCTATACTAAAGCAGGGACTATGATTAAAATAGATCCTATAATTGAGCGGGAAAGCAATACTTTTTTAAATGATTTAGTTTCTAAGATTGATACTAAAAATGTCGAAGTTGTTATAAAGACTTTAAAAGGAAAGCTGGTCAATACGCTTGAATTGGCAAGTAAGGCTGCCAATATTGATTTAATTTTAATTGAACCTAGAACCAATTCTATTAGGGAAGAAGTGTTTTTGGGAAAAACTTCAGGGAAAATTATTAAACAAACCCAGATACCTGCATTAATTGTTCCTGAAGCTTATAAATTTAAGCCGTTTAGCAATATCTTACTAGCTATTAAATCTGCAATAATAAAAAAGAACGATGCCTTAAATCCTTTATTAAGCATTAAAAACAATTTTAAGGCTTCAGTAAATATGCTATTGGTAAAAACACCTTATTATAATGAAGGTGATTTTGATGTTGAACAAAAACTATCGGACACCGTAAATAATATAACCCAGACAGAGAATGCCACTACTTTCCATGGCGTTTTACAGCACTTACAATCTTATAATCCTGATATGCTTTGTGTTGTTAGACGTAAAAGAGGTTTTTTTACTAAAAAATGGGAGAAGAATGTTATTTTGAAAAAAGACTTCTCAAGCTCTATTCCTGTTTTAGTTTTAAGGGGGTTAAAATGATTCATATAGCATTAACAAAAAGTCTCACTTCATTATAATTAATTAATGGTTCGTGCTTATACCTTTTTTAAAATTGCAAATACTTGCTGTTTGTAACTAATACCTATCGGAATCTCTTTATCTCCCAATTCCACATCCTGACTTGTAAATGCAGTAATTTTTTTGGAATTCACGATATATGAACGGTGTGTGCGAATAAAAAAATCAGGGAGTTTAGTTTCAAAATCACTTATTTTTTCTTTGGTTATAATACTCATACCTTTTGTATGGACCTTAACATAATCTTTTAAGCTCTCAGCATAAATAATATCATCAAACAAAATCCTATGATGCTTTTTATTCATGTTTATTTGTATATAGTTAGGCATTTCTGTTGGCTTGGAAAGAAGTGTTTGAGTATTTATAGAGGAAACCGATTTAAAATATTTATCTACAGCTTTAAAAAAGCGCTCAAAAGGGATAGGTTTTAGCAAATAGTCCAGTACTTCTAGTTCATAACTTTCAATGGCATACTCTCTATAAGCTGTTGTAAAAATAACTTTTGGTGTATTACTTAATGACTTTAAAAAATCGATACCCGTAAGTGTTGGCATTTGAATATCTAAAAACAATAAATCTACCTGTTTGTTTTTTAAAACTTCAAAAGCTTCAAGTGCATTATGGCATATTGCCAAAACCTCTAATTGAGGAATTTTAGAAATATAATCTGCAATTAAAGTACATGCCAAAGGTTCATCATCAATAATGAGGCATTGTGTTTTCATTAGTTTAAATTTATTTTAAGTTTTAATAAGTACGACATCTCTTCTTCATAAATTTGAAATTGATATTTATCTGGATAAATTAATTTCAATTGCTTCTCAATATTTTTCTGACCAATACCCTCTCTATATCGTGTTTTATCCTTTTGTAATATTTTTGCTTTTGTATTAAACACACTAAAATCCAGTACACTTTCCTGTTCTTTAATATCGATTCTAATTTCTGTTTTATTAATAATCTCTCCAACACCATGTTTAAAAGCATTTTCTATAATCGATATTAAAATAAGTGGTGCTATTTTGGTTTGAAGGTTATCAATATTCTTTTCAAGTTTTATTTCTAATCTATCACCATAGCGCAGTTGCTCTAAATGAATATAATTTTCTACGAGCTCTAATTCTTTTTCAATAGTCACATGCTTGTCATTACATCGATATAACATATAATCCAAAATTTGAGAAAGCTTTAAAACGGTTTCTGGCGCTTTTTCAGATTTTTGAAGAGATAGAACATATATATTGTTTAATGTATTAAATAGAAAATGAGGGTGTATTTGGGCTTTTAAAAAGTTTAATTCTGCTAAAGACTTTTTTCTTTTAAGTTCTTCTATTTGATTTACTTCTACGAACTTCTCTTTTACTAATTTTAAAATAAAAAACATGAGTGTAGGAAAGTATAAGCTAAGAAGATATGTTGAATGGAGTTTTTCAATATCAGTCAATATTTCTAAAACTGGTTCTTGTTCAAAAGTTCCTTTTCTTAATAAAGCTTCAATAACATGCACCACCAATAGTCTTTCTATAACACAAAAAACATAGCTAAAAATGATACCTGAGGTTATAAATAAGAGATATTTTTTCTTGTATAACAATTTTGGGACTTGATAATAAATAAATAGATAAGCGGCTATAATTTTAACGCTCATTTTAATAAGCTGATGAAAAAGTCCATCTGTAGAGTATTTATAATCAGAATCAAATCCTAATACGAGTAAGATATAAATGCTTATCCAAAAAAAAACATGTGCTAACCATCTTTTTTTTTGGATAAAATCTATAATGTGTAATAAATAATCTTTCATCTAATAATTCTCTTTCTTTTAATCTGATGATTATAATTAGTCAATGTTTTATAAGGCTACCATAAACTTATATTGTTTGTTAAAAATACACAGAATTCAAGCCTGATTTAATAAATATAGCCCAATTTGAATTAAAACCTTACGAATTGGAGTTTTAACAAGACGAATTAGAATGGATCGGTATAAACTGTTATTTATGAGCCATAACCTCTTGTTTATCTAAATTTCAAAAACCACTATTGTTTTTATACAATTTTTGATGCGTTAATATAAACTTTAAAAAAATGAATAAGTTCTCATCATTATTTGTAATTCTAATGTGTTTAGCCTTTAATTTAGCAGTAGCACAAAACACTCCATTTAAAACAATTAAAATTAATGAAGGTTCTGGCTCCTTTCTAATGCTGGGTGGCATAGGTCATGAAAACGATACTATTACCGTTTATTATCATAAGCCTAAAAACTTCGCCTCAAAATCTAAGATTTTAATGGTTATTCCTGGATCTGGAAGAAATGGGGATAGCTATAGAGACTCCTGGGTGGAAGCATCTGAAAAACATAGTGTTTTGATTATATCACCTTCATACCCTAAAAAAGATTATTCTTATCTAGCATATCAATTGGGCGGTATTGTTAAGGACCGAGACATTAGGCATGCTTTTACTTTCATAAAAAACACGAATCAAGTTGTCATGGATGAGGAAAAAGCAATCTTTGAATATAGAGCTGATGAGCAACAATGGATTTATCCCGACTTTGATCGCCTTTTTATGTGTGTTAAAAACGTGGTAAAATCGAAACAAAACAAATATGATGTATTTGGTCATTCTGCTGGCGGACAAATATTACATCGTTTTGTTTTAACACGTCCACACTCTATGGCTGATCGTATTTTAGCATCGAATGCAGGCTCCTATACTTTACCTAATGATGAACTCAATTATCCTTATGGTATTAAGAATGTAAATGTGAACTTAAAAGAGTCATTTAAAAAACGTTTAGTAATATTTTTAGGTGAGTTGGATAATGCCAATGGAAATGGCGGGATACTTCTTAGGTCTAAAACAACCGACAAACAAGGGACACATAGATTAGCACGAGGGAAGTATTTTTATCACTATGGTAAAAAAAAGGCTAAAAACGAACATTGCAAGTTTAATTGGAAATTAAAAATCATTCCTAATATAGGTCATAATCAAAGAAAAATGGCTCAAGCTGCTTCATTGTATCTTTATGGCAATGACTGACAAATTATTTGTTTGTTAGAAAAAAAACCGTAAACGGTCTGCCCTACTATTTAAAGGACATTTCAATAATGATATGTTTTAAGCCTCCTTTAATAACTTCTGCATGCCATCATATTTCAACTTTTTCTATGATTAAAATCTACAAAAAGCTCTTGAATATAAACTAATGTATCCTAATGCCTAGGATAGGAATAAGCAAAAACCTCTCCGACTATTATTCCCAGATCAATAGTAACAAAACACCTGTTTGGATTTATCTTGTAGAGTCTTGTTAGATAATTACAAACAGGTGTTTGCTCCAGTTTTCTTGATATTCTGGTGCAGCGTATACTTAATTGTTTCGTATATCTTCCAAATTGTTTTCCTGACAGCTCATCATCTTCATCATTCATCTTTTTCTACAATCACATATTGAATTCCTCCTTTAACAAATTGTTTGTCAGTTTGTTTAAAATGAAACTTTTCATAAAAAGCTGTTTTGTTCACTCTGGCATTACACCATAATTTTTGATAGCCTTCTTTTTTCGCAATTTCAATGATATGCTTCAATAAAACCGTACCATAACCACGGCCTTGATATTCTTTAAGGGTTGCAAATTTTCTAAATTGGATCTCTTTACTTCCTCCAAATAAGGATACTACAGAAACAATTTTATCATCTACAAATAAACCAAAATGTTTGCCGAACATGTCATTTTTTAATTGAACATAATTTATGGGCTTATCAGACCACATAACTACATGACGAATTGGCCAAGTTTCGAAGGCTTCAATTTGCCTAATGTTAAAATTGTTAGGTGCCATGATTTTTCATTATTAAATGGTCATATAGACCAACATATCCCAGATTAGTTTTGCATGCATCTGTACGCTCTTTCTTCTATCTTTTATTTTTTCTTGCACACCCTCTAAATACCCTTTATTCAAATAAACACCATTGTTTACAACACCAACAATACTACTTGTATTTTTAATATCTAACATTGGATTTTTAGACAAAATAACGAGGTCTGCAATTTTATTTTGTTCTACAGTGCCATATAAATAATGTAAGTTATAATATTTAGCTGGATTTAATGTGGCACAACGTAGTACTTCAAAGTTTGACAATCCTGCTTTGGATAGCTCAATAAGTTCTTCATGAAGGGATGCTCCAGGTAATTCTGGCACATCAGAACCTGCTAATATATTAACCCCACGTTTAGCAGCTTGTCCCGTAATTTCAAGACCCTTTAGATAAAAGTCTTTATAGGTTTTCCTTCCTAAAGAAGAGGTGTCCTCTTGAATGGTTCCGTCAAGGTCTTCAAAAGAGAGTATTCTTAAAATAGGGTTAATATGGTCATATCTTTCACGAAATGCTTTATCCTCGGCATAAGCATCTGCTTTTCTGGTTAAATGTGTTGGGCAATACCATGTGTTATTTTTAATAAATGTATCAAACGTTTTATATAACATGATAGTATCATGTTCTACTAACATCCTTTTTCTAAGTTCAGTATTGTCTCGACCTTTCGGGTTTTTGTCATCTCTAAGTTCTTCTGAACCTTTAAAACTGTCCCAAATAAAAAAACGAGCATGTTCCATTGTTTTCATGCCAGAATTTGAAGCATCAACTGCACTCACTCTTAATGGTTTATGCCCTGAAACTTCAACACCTACTTTATTAGATTCATCCATTAATGCAAAAAATGCCTCTTTAGGAATGTTGTTATATACTTTAATTAAAGTAACCCCTTTTTGATTAAGAAATTGAACCAATTTTTTAGCATCTTCGGGAGTGGCACAATTAAAAAAATCTGGGGAATTTTTAAACATAGGGCTCGGACCTTCAACAGCAAAGCTTGAAAATCCATGCGTTTCAGGACCAATTATTTTCTCAGCAAGAACTTGATTGTTCCATTTTTTGATTCTTTCTTGTGAACCTGCAAAAGGATTTCTTTCATTATAGGCCCCCATTAAATCTCTAACATGTGTGACCCCATGACGTATAAATTCTGGATAATCAATATGTGGAGCTTGCTTAAAAAGGTGGGCATGCATATCCCACAGTCCACTTATTATAAATTTACTGGAACCATCGATTATTTTAGTTTTATCCTTTGAAAACTCAATAGCATCACTGGAAATTCTTGTAATGACATTTTCTTGAATTAAAATATTTTTATTTTCGAGTATGGAATCTGTTGTTACATCAACGATATTAGCATTCTTTATAAGAATACGCGCTTCTTTTTGTTGGGGAGGCTTAATGGTCTTAAAAGGATAAATGGTAAAACAAGTAAACAGTAGGAGTACGAAAAGAATAAAATAACCTAGAAGTTTTAATATTTTTTTGATTGACATATTATAGTTGCTTAATAATTTTTGAAGGCTCTTTAGTTTTAAGACGATAATAGACTAAAATTGTAACAAGGTTATTTTTATATAAAACTTAAAAAGCGATTTGAATTGAATTTCAAATCGCTTTTAATAAAAACTTGTAAAAATTATAGAATTTTTAAAAATTAGAAAATAAAAAAATTAGTTTTCGACATATAGTTTAAGTCCATTTAAAAAAAGCTTAATCCCCTTATTAGACTGTCTTTTTATTATAAGCGTATCTAATATTTTACCAAAAAAACCAAATTTAACCGTATAATTCATAACCTGCTTTACCTTCACCTTGCCCCATTGATTTTCAAAGGAATATATGTGGTTTAAACGATGTACAGGAAATGAACAAGCTGTTAATTCGTATGCTAAAGTCTTATTGGGTATAGAAATTGTGCATTTTTCATCAAACCAATTCTTGCCATCCTTCATGCTTACTTTTCTTTTAGCACCTACCCCATTTTTAGACTTTGACAATATGGTACATTTTTCTACTGTTGGATCATACTTATCTAATTCATCAATATTAGAAAGCGCATCCCATATTTTTTCTATCGGTGCATTTATTTGTATTTCGTTATTTAATGTTGCCATAATTACAAGTGGGTTTTTAATAATTAGTTTAGTTCTTTCCTAAACTCCTCGGCATCATAATAAATCTTTATATCCTGAATTTTACCATCCGTGATTTCATACCACTCGTTCATGTCTAATTCAATGGTTTTTCCAGATGGCATAGCCACTTTCATTACTACCTGAGTGATTACAAAGTTTCCAGATTCTACGGCTTTTTGTATTTCCATACCACGTATCATAGGCATAAAACCTTCATTTAGCTTAGCAAAACCTTCAAGGCCATTAACTTGGTCTACAGGACCAGTAAATGTAACATCTTGAGATACGACGTCTTTCCAAGAGTCTGTTCCAGACATTAAGCCTTGTCCGAAGGCTTGAAATACTTTCATTGGTGTTTTTTCCATTGTTTTTGTTTTAATATTATAAATTTAACTTGCTTTTCCGAAGCTAAAATATAAATTAACTTCGAAAAAGCAAGTTAAAAAACACTAAAATTTTTATCTTTGCGCCATGAAGATACGTTCACACTGCCCTATCAACTTTACTTTAGAACATATTGGAGACAAGTGGTCTCTACTTATTTTAAGGGATCTTATGTTTAAAGAAAAACGGCATTACAACGAATTTTTAGAGTCTGACGAAAAGATCTCAACCAGTGTTCTTGGTGACAGATTAAGGATGCTTGAAGAAAATGGCATCATCTTAAAGGAGCAGGACGATGTAAAAAAATCGCGTATAAAATATAGCCTCACTAAAAAAAGTTTGGGCATGCTCCCTATACTTATTGAAATGATTATATGGGGTGGTTTTAATGATGATAAAACAGAGGCGGGAAAAGATTTCCTAGAACAAGCTACTAAAAACAGAGATCAACTTATTTCTTCGATTAGGAAAAAAATTGAAAAGGATCATTTTTCATAACGCATAGTTTTTTAATGTATTTAGACGTAAGGCATTGGGCTATATACATAGCACATTTCCACTTATCCTTTTTAGCTTATCCTTCTTAACGTTTTACAGCATTATAACTAGCTACTTCTTCTAAAAATTCATCTAATTTGGCTTTGTTCAACCATGTGCCTTTTAACATAACCCCATCTATACTTCTAGTATTTTTTATATCCTCTAATGGATTTTTATTTAGTAATACTAAATTGGCATTTTTACCTTCAGTTATGGTTCCTTCCATAGAAATAATATTTAAATATCTAGAGGCATTTACGGTACTAGCTTTAAGTATTTCATAAGGTGTTAAACCAGATTCTTGCAAAAATTCGAATTCTTTATGAATTGAAAAACCAGGAACCACCATACCAAAGGTGTCACTTCCAGTAAGCAAAGGTACTTGGTGTTCGTTTAATATTTTAGTGAACTTTTTCATCCAGATAAAGAATTTTTTAAAAAATTCATCAGAATCAATTCCAACAATTTTTTTACCCATCAATTCAGCTCTGTAATGATTTTTTTCGGTTAGGTATTTTTCGTATTCACCCCGTGTTAAATAATTAGACTCTGGATGCTTTTTTAGTTCAGCAAATTTCTCCTCATCAAAATACTCCAAAATCATTTCAAAAATGACTAAGGTAGGTGCCACGTAAAGACCACTTTCTTTAATTTGTTCTGCCGCTTTGTTTAAGTAATCAATATCATTGACTAAGATTTTAGAGTTTTCAAAATTATCTACTTTCTCATATACATTACCTTCTTGAAATATGTAAATAAACTCTTCAACGTGCTCAACAGACTTCATTCTAAGCGAATATTCTAAAGGTAAATTATGTTGACCATGACCAATCACTGTAACACGGTGTTTGTATGCTTCATCAAGCAGTTTCAAGTAGTTTTCTTTTGGAATGTCAACCCCATCACCAATTTTTAAAAAATCGTATTTTTTCTCTTTGTGTTCTTTAACAATGCGTTTTATATCTTCAAACGTCTTTAATTGGTCATAACCCAAATAAGGTCCTGTGGTAAAATAGTTTGGCCCGAATATCTCCCCTCTTAAGGTTTTCTCGCGAATACCTACATGATCCTGTCCTCCATACTCTGCCATATTTCTAGCAGTTGTTATACCATTGGCTATTAATAATTTAAATTCATTTTCTATAGGACTGGTATTATCTCGCCAATGGTAATGCATTTCAGATAAGCCAGGTATTAAATATTTACCTGTTCCGTCTATAGTTGTATGCACTTTATATGTTGTCTTGGTTGCATGAGGTTCTATGCTAGCTATTTTTCCATCAACAATAACCACTCTTTGGTTTTTCAATACAGTGTCTTTATCCATGGGTATAACATTCACATTTTCAAATGCTATGGTATTAGAGTGTTTATTCAACCATTTATTTTTTGTTGAAAGCTGCCTTGAACTAATGTTTGTGTTAACTGATAATATGTTATCCTTTAAAATCAAGCCTACCATATTAAAATAGGTCTGATAATTAATAGGCGTATCGCCTTCTACATGATTTTTAAAGAATTCACCAACTGACGGATAAGTCATTTTTGTAATTTCATCCAGTAAATTGTCGTCTACAAATGGCGTGTCTTTTCCATATTTTTTTGTAAGCGCTTTCATGAGTGACAACAAACCTCTTTCTCCCTGACTTTCATGTCTTATTAAAATATCTAAGCACATCCCAATTAATGCCCCTTTTTGGTATACATTCGGATAGTTTTTACTGTAAGGGTCTTTAAGAATATTTTCGCTCATTATTGTAACACTTATACTATCATTATATCGTTTTGAACGCTGAATTTTTTTTGTAATGACATTATAGAATTGCTGTTCGGTAACAAGGCTCTGGTCTATTTGAAATAGCTTTGAGAAATATTCGGTAACGCCTTCATAAAGCCATAAGTGTTTTGAAAAACTTGGATTGTTATAATTAAAATCATGTATGTCTTCAGAATGAATATTTAATGGGGTTATAATATGAAAGAATTCATGAGCCATAAAGTAGTTTAAATCATCATAAAGTTCTTTTTTATCTGTGTTTTCAGGTAGGACCATGACCGTTGAAGTATGGTGTTCGAGAGCCCCATAGTCTTTTGGTGCGATATTTATACCATCAAAAAAATAAATTTGTACATCGTACCTAGGAGTCGTTTTAAAGTCTTTTAAATAATTTATTTGCGAACGCATGGTCTCCTCGATGGTTTCCTTAATTTCTTTCGCTGTATAAATACCGTTGGGAGAATATATGCTGACAACAATTTTAGTATTGTTAATTTTAAACTCTTCAATATCAATATTTCCATACATCATCGGATTATCAATTAAATCGAAATAACGAGAAGCAGAGAATTTATTTGTAAATGTTTGGTTATTCGTGTTTTTTGTGGTTGACTCTAATTTTAACGCTGTTGCATATTTGTAGCTATCTGGCGCAATGACTTCTAAGTGATAATTACTATTTCCTAAACCGTCAAAATATCCTATAAAACCATGAAGGTTTAATACATAATTATCGGGATCTATATTTGTACCTGCTGGAAATTGAGGGATATTTTCAAAGTCTTTTTCTTTAAGATCGTAAGTATCGTTAATCTGGTAGGTTATTTGAGCTAGCTTTTTCGCATTATTAATTTTCCATGAATTTGCATCTATTTGCGAAACCGAAATTTCTTTTCCTTTTTTGTCTAAAGCTTTAAAATTCTCTACAAATCTGCCAAAATCACTAATAGTATAGGTACCTTGAACGACTCTTGGAAGTCTGTATATTACCGTTTTTGTTTTTATTTTACTCAGATTAATGGTAACGGGAACTTTATCGTTAATCACACGGGTTAAATCTACAGAGCTAGAAATTAAGAGATTGTTGTTTATATCTTGACTTAGTCTCTTTGTTGTACTAAACCCTTGAAATAGCATTAGAAATAGTACAATTTGAATAAAATTTTTCACTTAAATATTGAATTAATTGTTAATCTATGTTGCAAAGATTCACTTTTGTAAAAGGTTTTAGCAATTTATAAAAATTATCAAGTCCCATTTTACGTAATTGGGACATTTCCTCCTTTATTGTTTTTAAATTGAGTTGGTGTAATCCCTGTTTCTTTTTTAAAAATTCTGTAAAAACTACTTTTAGAATTAAATCCACAAGTTTCCGCAATTCCAGTAATAGAATACTTATCGTAATCGCTTGATACCAATCTTTTTTTGGCCTCTTCGATTCGGTATTTATTTATTAAATCATAGAATGAGATTTCCATCATATCGTTAATTACAGCTGAAAGTTTTCGGTCTGAAGTACCCAAACGGTCTGCCAATACACTTAATGTTAAACCTGATTGCAAATATGGTTTATCTGTATTTAAGCTATGTTCTAGTTTTTCATGAAGTGCTCTTAATTCTGAAGTGTTTACTTCTCTAGTACTCGTGTTCTTATTGGTGAGAAAATCGGGGAGAAATATGGTAGATTGTGTTAAACCATAATACCCTAAATAAATCATTGAAGCCACCAAAACTACAACTGTTATATAACCAAGTTCGGCTGGGTTTAGGTTAAACCACATGGCTAAGAATACCAGAATTAAATCTAGAATAATGATTATAATAAAACAAAACAGAAAATTTCTAATCCATAAAAAGTCTCTTGCTCTAAGGTTTGAATATTGATGCTTCAAATTATCTTTTGAAGTGAAGAACAGACGGATTGACAACATTAAATAAACAAGACTAATTAAATCTAAAACCAGACCTTGGTTTATGGTCTTATCAATTAATTTAACGTGTTCAAATACTTCTTTTTCCGCTAAATGATTGACCACCGATGGTAAAATATAAATAATTAGATATATTAGAAACGGAGTAAAGTGAATCAGGTTTTTTTTAACCAATGATTTATAAGGTTGAAAAATAGATTTTATATAGATAAAAATTAGAGGTGCTAAAAATATTCTTACGCCATTAGCAAATATGAATGAAATAATGTAGAGTAAATCCATGTCATGCAATTTCGCATAAAAATGAATTAAGGATATAAAAATAAAGGTCCACATAACAATAAGAATTTTATGTGGCGCTTGTTTTGCTTTAATTTTTAATAAACCTAATAAAACAAGTGTATTAAGAGTGAGTCCTGTTATAATTATAAAATCTATTATTAGTTTCATACGACTTCAATTAAAACAAACCTACAAAAGAAATTCATACTAAATTTGAAGTTTTCCTTTAAAACTTAGGATATAAACCTATTGTAGTTTCTTTTTGAAAAAACCAATCATATGGTTAAAATGATTTTCCCAACCTGGCCCATAAGAACCATGGCCTCCGTTTTTTGCAATAAATAACTCAACATCTTTATCCTTTTTTAACATGTCTAAATACATCAATGCAGAATGATCGATTATAGTATTTTTATCCTTATCGCCATGCATAAACAAAACAGAAGCGCTAATTTTATTAGTCATAAACCTTGGGGAACGGTCCATTGGAGAGCCTTCTTTTGCACATTGGTTATAAATATAATCATCTAGGTCTAAATTTGTAGTTTCTCCCCACATTTTAAAATCGGTTACAGGAAAGTAAGCTGTCACTGCCTTTATTCTATTAGTTTTTGCTGCGACAGTTAAGGCAACTTGACCTCCTAAAGATTGTCCTAATATTCCAATGTTATTAGCATCTATTCCTGGTTGTTTTGATAACCAATTTATAACGTTTAAAATATCTGTTGTTTGTTTAAAGCCACAATCGTCATTTCCACCTGTATCTTGCCAGCCCCTAAGGGTAACTCCCAGCGTAATGAACCCTTGTTTTGATATCTCTTTAGCAAAATAAGTATGTCCTTCGCCACCTCTTAAATGGTATGGAGCCCACCCGTGAATAACAATAATTGCTGGCAATTTTCCTGATTTTTGTGTTGTATCTGGTCTGTAAAGAACTCCATGTATTTTAATATCTAGCGATTTTATTTTTACTTCTTCACCTCCTGGAGCATCTTCTCCAGGTTTCCCAGGGTGCTGCGCATTGCAAAAGGTTGAAATAAAAATTAAAGATAGTATGAACTTTAATTGAATGTGTCTCATAATAGGTTTTCGTATTGATTAATAAATATGTTCAAACCTAATGACGACATTTGATTTTAAATGTTGCAAAGCGAATTGATATACCTATCTTCATAAATAAAATCGCTATAGACATTGTAAGCTATATAAATAATTACTGATTTATAGGATTTAGTTTATTAACCACTCCTTTTTCAATGTAATTTTTAAGGCCAATAAGCATAATATCAACTTCTTTAGCCATTTTCTTTTTAATAAAACCATTCATCAAATTAAGTAAGAAGTTCTTTGGTTTATAGTGAGATTGCATTATAAAGTTGGTTTTATTGATATCGTGGCTATGAAACTCGGCAGCAAAAGACATGTTTTGAAGCATTTTAGTCATACCAAAAGTATCTTTTTCAACTACAAATTCTGCTCTTTCTTGCCCCGCCATAGAAACACATCTCGTCTCTATAGTGCCACTTTTTCCGTTTACAATACACTCATTTTTTCTAAGCAGCCCAGGAGCAGCCATTTTTTGGTCATAGTGAGAATGCTGAACATCGTGTGTCCATTTTGTAAGTAACGATTGATCGTTAAAGACCTCCCAAACCTTTTTTGGGGAAGCATTAATAATAATGTGTTGGTCTAACTGTAAAGGTGCTGTTAATTTTGTCATAATTATAAATAGTATTTTTATTTATAATTATAGACAAATCAGCTTTATGTTTCGGACGGGTTTTCCAGTACTTTTTTCTTTTTCCCTTCTTTCACCCATTTTTCAGAGTTCTCTAAAAAGTAGTTAGTTACCAATGCGTTTTTAGAATTTAAGGGGTCTATGTTATTTACAAGCTCTAGTCTTAAATCAAGAAGAAACTCCTTGTTCTCTTTATTTTTAGCTTTTGCCAATTTAAGTGCCTTAGCTTTCATGTGTACATCTTGTTTTGGGTTCAATATCCCTGTTAGTTCACTGCATTGATGACATGTTCCATTTTTATTTACAAATGCACAACGGCGTTCAAAAATGTTCATTAAAGTCTTACGTGCATTAGCAATAGCATGCTTTACTTTCCCTTCGGTTAACCCTGTAATTTCGATGATTTCCGAAACCTTAAAACTATAAACTTCCTTTAAAAGCAAACACACTTGTTGCTCGATTTCAAGTGTTTTATTCATGCAATTAAAACAATAATTGAGATGTTCTTTTATTTCATATAACTGATCTGGAGTAGCACTGAACACATTTTGAAAAGCCTCCCAATGCTCTTTAGATTTTACATGCAACATGGCTCCATAATCCTGAGCATTTTCAACCCATTTATTTTGACGTTTCAAAATATTTTTTGAATGATTGGTCGCTATGGTAAAAACCCATGTTTTAAATGAAGACCTTCCTTCAAAGGATTCCATTTTATCTACCATTTTCAAATAAGTATCATGAACAATGTCTTCGGTAAGTTCTTTGTTTGTTACCAGTCTGTAAATATAAGAAGCTAGCTCGTTTTTAAAACTGTTAAATTGCTCGTCTAAATAATTCTGATCCATTTAAGTTCGTTTAATTTGAGATTTTATGTAGATACATTTGCTGTTTTGATATCCAATTATTGCCTTTGGTTAATTCTTCATATTTGTTAAAAACAAACGGTTGCACCCCAATTGATATTCTATCCATAAAGCAAACTAAGTTGACTTATTTACATTTGTTTAGCAAGGATTAAAAATAAGTCCTATAAATTGATTTTCATAATGAATCTTCCAGAGGGCAGTAAATAGAAAATTGAAATGTTTAAAAAATTAACTTTTTAAACATTTCAATGAATTCTATAACTCGCATAAACTTTTATGCAGTAATAATGCTTAATATTTATTTCTATTTCTCATTTTTTTATGAATTTTCATCATTTTACCTAATTCTTTATCTGCTTTACGTTTTTTTTCAACAGTTGCTTCAAAATGCGCTTTCTCTCTTTCCAATTTTAGATAATTTTCGTAAAAATTTATGTCTAGATCTCCTTCTTCTAGAGCTTTAAGAACCAAACACCCTATTTCAGTTGTATGGCTGCAATCTTTGAATTTACATTTTTTAGAAAGACTGGTAATTTCATTAAATGTCGTTTCTATTCCTGTTTTAGAATCTGTTATTCCAATTTCTCTCATCCCTGGAGTATCAACCAATATACCTCCGTTTTTAAGAACTATCAATTCTCTATGGCTAGAAACATGTTGCCCTCTATTTGAACTTTGACTAGTGGCTCCTGTTTTCATTATATCCCTGCCATAAAGGTTATTTAGCAAAGTAGATTTTCCAACTCCCGAAGATCCTAGCATACCATATGTTTTGCCTTTTTTAATTGTTTTTTTTAGCGTTTCATATCCATGTTTAGTTTCATTACTTAGGGTAAGAACTAAAACTTTTTTCACCCTCAGCTTGATGCTATTTATTATTTCAGAAATATGTTTTTCACTTACTAAATCAGTTTTTGTCAATACTATTATTGGAGTAATATTGGACGAATTACAAACCGTTAAATATCTTTCAAGTCTGTTTATATTAAAATCTCTATCAATAGATTGCATTAAGAATGCATAATCAATATTTGCAGCGATTATTTGGATGTCTCCAAAAGAACCTACAGCTTGTCTTTTTATAACTGAGAACCTTGGTAGTATTTTATGAATTATTGCAAAATTAGAATCGTAAGTTACTAATACAACCCAGTCTCCTACTGCGGGGAAATCTTCCCTATTTCTCGCAGTATATCTCAAATTTCCTGTAATTTCTGCTTCAAATTCACCTTTTTGGGTAATAACAATGTATCTTTCCCTATGTTCAGAGCTTATTCTTCCAATTTCAAAATCATCTAGTTTTTGTTCCGCTCTAAATCTTTCAAAATTATTATTATATCCTAAATCTTCTAATTTCATTTTTCTTTGTATTTATTGGTATTGTAATCATAAACCGTACATGCAATGAGGGCCATTATCCGTTATTTATGTAACGAACATATCTTGTAAGCCTTAATTACAAAGTCTGTATTTTGTTTAAAATCGGGTAATAATGGTGTGTCTCGAAAAATTATTCGAGTTGAGGATGATAGCCAATAATTTATTGACTATCTATTTAACAATATCCAATAAGAATGTAAAAAGTGTTTTTCGCATAAATGTAATAACAATACAAAAATATCAAATTAAAGTAACATATAAGCGCCTAAGCGATTTTGAAATAAAAATAGAGGTCATCTAATTTAGAAAAAACGACTGTTTTTAGGTCTAAACCTGTTCGATTTCAGAAGTCGAACTCATATAGACTCTGATTTTTTGTGAGGGCCAATCTGCATTTATAGGTTTGTTCTGAAGTTAATTCTTCAATATTATTTTTATAAATTTAAAATTTAGAACAATGAAAACAAAAGATGTAATTTTAATGACCTTAACATTAACTGTAGCCTTATTCACTAACCTATTAAGCGCTCAAGACTCCAATTCAAAAATACACGTGAGTAAGGTTGTAGATATTTCTGCAGATAAAGTTTGGCATTTATTGCGACAAATGGATGATATTGATAAGTACTCGCCTGCTATAACTAAGGTCGTTTGGTCTGGCGAGCATGGCGTTGGTGGCGAACGGGTATGTTATGGGAATGACGGCAATGTTTATGTTAAAGAAGGCATTATAAAGTTTGATGATACCGCACGTTCTTATAGCTATGCGGTAATTGAAGGTGCTCCTGCCAAGGATATGGTAAACTCTTTTAAAGTTGTAGATTTGGGCTACAATAAATCTATGGTTGTCTGGTCTACAAAATATACGTCCTTTATACAAAACCCACAGTTTACTGAAGATCAGTTTCGTGGAGCAGCTCAATACGGATTTAACGATTTCATTAATAAAGTTGCAGAGACTGCTAATAAATCGTAATAATTTATATAAAGAAGGCTAGCAAAAAATGCTAGCCTTCTCTTATACAAAAACTCAAATAAAGTTATGACTAAAGTTTTTGAATGGCTTGTAATTTTTGGAATTCTTCAAGGTGTATTTTTACTACTTATTATTTTAAGTACACCTAAACTTCGTAACCGAAAAAATCGCTATCTCATATTCATGATAGTGTTTCTTACTATAGGCCAAACAGGAAGATTTAGTTACGTTGAGTTTTTAAATGGCGGAAACCCTACTTGGATGGGAATAGCAGATATTGTAATTTATACTTTGCCTGTAACCTACTTTTTATATTTAAAAGACCAGTTTAAGTTAAGCCCAAATCGTTTTGGTTGGCTACATTTTATTCCAGCATTTGTTCAATCTGGTTTTATTATTCTTGGTCTCTTGTATCCTAACGAAGATCTAAGAGCATCCTTTCAAACTGAAGACAGTCAGCGTCTTTTTAAAATTTTTATGGCAATAGGGATTATTTACCATATTGTTTACTACATAAGCTCTATAGTACTTACCAAAACCTTTTTTAGAAAAATCACCAATAGCCTGAGTTTTCAGTTAGAAAGCAAATATTATATCAGGTTTTTAACGCTTTTAGGCTTGGGTTATATATTTTGGATATATTATTACATAAGGGGTGTGTTTTTTAATTCATCCTCCATTTTAGACTATGGCATGTTCTGGGGAGCGCTTTCCTTAACCATTTGTTTTATTGCATATAGCCTATTGCAAAACCCAAATCGGTTTTACCTTGAAGAAACACAGGAAAAGTACAGTTCTTCAAAACTTAAAAAATCGGATATTGTAAAACTTAAAAATCAATTAGAACTTTTAATGTTAGAACAAAGACCCTATTTAAACAGTAAACTAACCAGAAAGGATATTGCTAATATGACTAAAATTTCGGAACCAGACGTATCACGAATCGTTAACGAAGGCTTTGGATACAATTTTTTCGAGTGGGTTAACTACTACCGCGTCAAAGATTTTATGGAACGGGTTGAAGGCAAACTCAATTCTAACCTCACGCTTTTTGGTGTTGCACAGGAATCAGGGTTTGGTTCAAAATCAACATTTTATAAAGCTTTTCGAGATATCACTGGAAAAACACCTACAGAGTATTTTGGTAAATAATTATTTCTTCTTAGTTAGGTGTTATCCAGAAATTACAATTAAATTCTGTCAACCTGTATAAAATTGAATATCTCTATTCATTTCCAAAACTTCCACCTTTTCTTTTTGTAAGTGCCACCTCCTTTATCATCTTTTGTGAGATCAATAGTAATACTGCCGTCATCTTCTATTTCCCAAACTTTCGTGCTGTTGATATTAATATTATTCAAGTTTAGAAAAGATTCTGCTTTCGATAAAAGGATTTCATTTTTATAAATATTCCAGTTCTTGATAATATCTTTACTACTTTCAATCTCAAATTTTCGGTTAAATATTGTTCTATCTGTGTTTAAATAAAGGTTTTTAATTCTTTCCTTTTCATTCTCATCATTAATGGAATCAAGGAATTCAATCAATATCTTTTTTCTTTCGTTAAAAGATAATCGAGGCACTTCAATTATTTGATTATCATCATTTTCTATTCTTTGAATTCGATTTATTAAATCAACTTCATTTTTTTTAGAGTAGGGTGTCGAAGTATTTTTTGCAAGATTAAAATTATCATCAAGCATAAAATAGTCAGTTGCCAAAATGGAAAAAAATTCATTATCCTTTTTGTCTAAATAGAATATTTCATTCAAACTAAAAGGAGATTGAGATACTCCAATCATTAGCCAATTTAATACTTGGTTTCCGTTATCCATTTTTAATCGAAATATTTTTATTTACAATCAGATTGTACCATTTTATTTTTCCATTGAATCCAATACTCTTGCAGCCCTTCAGGTGTAGTTTTTAAGTCACTTATATCTAAAGACTGTCCTTTCATCAAAGCTTTGTTTAGTTCTTTTTTTCTTCTAGATAGAGCTGGTTTATGATTCCATCCACCTACATGGTCAAAAGACGTATAGGCCTCACATTTTTCTTTAACAGTTATAAAAGGAATTGATAATTTATAAGTTACAATACCAGACCCCATCCCTTCGGTTGTCATACTGATATCTAAAAAACCTACTTTAGAGTATTCACCTTTCTTATAAAGCACTTTCAATTTGTCACCTACCGCATTAGACATTTTATTTGAAAATTGATGCGCTATATCTGAACCATCAATAAATTCAGGTCCATGATAAAACCCTTCGCAGCCATTATTGGTGCAAGTTATTTTGGTATTATCTTTAGATTGAGTATTCCTTATAATTTCAGATGTATTAAGATTAAGTGTATCACCACTAAATGTTGTAGAACCAGTAATTATTTTTGGAGACATGTATGAAATTAAGAATCCTACTATTAATACAATAAAGGTTTTAAATATTACAGGTTTCAATTTCATATTGATTTATTTTTCTTTGTTTGCAACTTTTCAATTGATAGTAAAATAATATACAATACAGTACCCGATATAAATAAGATTAGTATTGGGTTTAAGTAAACTCTATTTATTGTTACTAGTGTTACATCAGAGGTTAGATATACAATTAAGAACGACATTGTTCTTGGTAAGAACATTAACGAAGTTATCAAAATAGTGTATTTTTTAATTCTTAATCTATTGATAATATTTAAAACAAAAGCTAATAGAGGAGATATAGTCATTAGATCGTATAACAAATATTCAAGGTCTAAATAAAATTTTGGTAATCTAATATCATCAAAACTATTATCTACATTCAAGGTTAATAATAATCTAATTACTAATATTCCATAAAACAGAACTAACCCAAAGACCAATATTATGCCTATTTTGTTCTGAATAAGCTTGAAATTAAGTTTAAATATTTTATTAGTCAAAGTGAGGTTTAGAATACTAGCTATTAAATATGAACTCATTAGTATCTCAGATATATAAGTGATAATTTCCATTTCTATATTCAAATAAGACCTTGAGGTTAATTAAGATTTTTGTCAAACAGATAATTATTTTCTTCATCTAGTTTTGCTCCTTTCCACGAGTATTCAGGAAATATCTTTCTATATAAAAATATAGCTAAAATGGCTTGCGCTACTAATACAAATACATATGCAAAAACCCATTTAGAATAATACCCTTTATTGTATTCTGAAATTACACCTAGTATTGTGAAAAATTCTATAATTACTATTGCCTTATAAATTCTTCCATTCCATTTAAAAAGACCCATAATTAGTTGAAGTTGAATAAATGTAAATACTATTATGGATATCATTGAGAGCGCATGAAAATTAACATGAGAAAAGAATTCAAAATATAAAGGAATCATCAGAATACTTGAAATCAAAACTAATATAATAAGTATAGTATTTAGTAATTTAAACTTTTCTCTTTTAGCGGGAAATACGAAAAAACCAATGATATCCTTAAGGTGCTTTTTTAATTTATCATCAAGGTTCGATGATAATAATTCAAAAGTTTTGGTTTTTGAATTACCATTATCTAACAATTCATAGGCTTCCTTTTTTAAATTCTTTAACTGTTTAAGGATATTAGTGTTTTTATTTTTGTTCATGCTAATTCGTTTGTTTCCAAAATCTCCATTTCGATTTTATTGGCTTAGGTCTATAAATTATATTATTTTTTATTTGTTCATTGGTTAGGTCTTTTGTCCAAAAGTATAAATGAGTCAGTAATTCTATTTTTGGATTATGAATAATCTTTCCATTCTTTAAACTTTCGAATTTGGATTTAAGTAATTCTTCATCCAAATATTTTCCATATTTTTTCGGTTGGCTTTTTGCAAAGCTAATCAGCTTCCATAAATCAAATCCATCATGCCGCAATTCGGGTAAGTAGGCAAAATCAAAATCGACATACTTGTCTGTAAAGTGAGTTGCAATACCAATTCCATGACAAGCATAAAACGTTATTCCTTCATCAAGGATTTTTCCAGTTTGTCCATATTTCTTAGAATGCCAACCATCAAGAATATTATCTACATTAAATTTTCTTTTGAAAATTTCGACTACTTGTTGAGTCGAATTCTGGTAATCGATAATTAATTCAGATATGTTTAATTCTTGATTCAATGTAATGTCTATTCCTTAAAATATGGCTACAGGTTATATTCGTTTTTAATTCTGTTCTTTATTTTACAATTTTTTAATATACTTTTTCCTTTTTTATTTCTCCCTTTTCATAATAAGTTTTCCAAACACCTTTTTTCTTATCATTGACTCTTTGACCTTCTTTGTATAAATAATAAGTTCCAAGTTTATTGGAACATTTGTAAATCGTATTGTATGTTTTAAAGTTCATATGGTCTTGAGATTTAAAAAACTCATTTAATGATTTTGCATTGGTGTCTATTTCAATGATTACGTACTCTACAGTCTTGTTTCCCTTTCGGTCAAACCCTTTCATCGATTTAATATTTCCATAATTATCCAAACAATATTCGTTTGCAATCTGTCCACTTTTATAGTATTGAACCATTCTCCCCGTTCTAGTTGAATAGTTTTCTGAATTATACTCATAAGTTGTCCAACAAGTCGTCCACCATACTTTTCCATTTTTATAATATGTAGTGTCTATTTTACAGCTAACATATTCCAAATCTTTTACAATTTCGAGAAACCTAGTTGTATGTTGAGCATTCGAAAAATGACCAATTAGAATTAAGACTATGACTGTTAGGATACTTTTCATTCAAATATATGTAGCAAACGAATAATTACATCTGGGAGTTTATCGAATACTTTTTAAAGATACCTCCCACAAGCAAATAATCATAATTATTTTAAATAATAAATGTAAATGATGGTGAGTTTTAGTAGTAGGTTTTTGCAACTAAATGTATACATTTGCATAATTTTGTAACCAAATACATTATAGTATGAATGTTGCAAAAATGTAGTAAACATAGTGTTTATGCCTAATGGGGATGTAGCTCAGTTGGCTAGAGCGCTTGACTGGCAGTCAAGAGGTCGTCGGTTCGAATCCGATCTTCTCCACTTAAAAATCAGGCAGTTACATTTATTTGTGACTGTCTTTTTTTATTTCGGCGTGTTTTTGGCGTGCTTATTTTAAAATGAAATGTGTTTAAAATTTCTGGAGAAAAACGTGCTTTTTGACTCAGTTATTTGCTAGCACCAGTTTTATATTCTTTAAAGTCTGAAATTTTATCGAAAGGAATATCATAAATTCCAAGTTTAGTAGTTTTCTCTTCATTATTTATATTATAGAAAACTTTAATGTCATTTTCTTTTGTTTTATAATCACCTACAAAGGCTTCAATGTTTTCAATTACTTCTTCAATTTCGATTTTTTGTACTGAATAAACATATTTTTGAATATTTAATATAGACTTTGATAAATCATAAATTAAAGGTCTTATGTCGACATCATCTTCAATTTTCATTATTTCCTTATGTATTCCACGAAAAGTACTCTTTTCCTTTTTTATTAATTCGATGTCAATTAATAACTGAATCTCTCCAATCATTTTTTCAGGAAATTCTTCGTTTTTTTCTGCTTGAAATGATAATCCTTGAAGAGGAAATCCAATATGAATGGAATAATCTCTTAATTTACTCAAAAACCTGTAAGCGAAACTATTATCATAGTGTTTACTCAAAAGAGTTAAATAGTCATTGACGATTTCAGAGTTTTTTCCATATTTTCTTTTCAGAAACGTTTCTGCATTGTCAAGAAAAAATTTGAATGAAGAAAGTAAGTTTAAAATTAACTTATTAGTTTCTAATAAAAGTGACGAATTGGTAATTGTTCTTATATCAAGTTGCGCAACTGGTAATTTGGAAGTTTTTTTTATAAAATTTGAATAATCATTTATATTAAGCTGCAAGTATTTAAAAACGACCAATTGCTTATGAGACTCATTTAACCTTTTGCAATCCTCTTGTAAGCTTTCAAAACTCGATTCACTAATAATTCGGATAGTTTCGAGTTTGTTTTTTTCTAATGTTGATAATTTAATCAAATTTTTGTTTCAAATGGTTGCTAACGTTGTTGTATAGTGAGGTTTTGTGTGCGAGGATTTTCCGAAGGAAAATCATACGTAACAAAACAAGCAACGATCTTTATTTAAGCTAAAAACCAGCAATTTTTTATATAAGGCTTGGCAAACGTTTTTTTCTTAGAATATTAAAAGTTCATTTCGTTAATTATATGTTTTGTTTTTTCCATATCCGTAATCATAAATTCTAACATTTCAGAACGTTCTAATTTAGTTTTTTTAGAATACAAGTCTTTCCTTATTTGTAATAAAAATTCGCAAATTAAAGCAATTAATCTATTTCCATATTCTGTTGTATATTCTCCGTTTTCATCTTTATATTTATCTGCATGAAAGAATGTTTGCATTATTTTGTTAAATATTTTAATTGCTTCATCAGAGCCGAAAGTTGTTAAATCAAATGCGGCTTTTTTGTATTCCAATGTTTTCAGTTTATTAATTTCTTTCTGTTTAACCTTTTGGGATAGTGTGGAAGTGAATGTAGCAATGAATGGCTCTAATAATAATTTGTAAGTTTCAATTTTATATTCCCTTGATTTAGCCTCAGAATTCATTGACTCTTCTCTTTTAGTTTTTAAAACCCAAGAAATTATTCCTCCAATTGTTAAAAGGATTGGTGTTAAAATTGCTATTATCAATGTTTGGTTCATTCGTTATAATGTTTGCCAACGAAAATATATCGTTAATATTAACTATAGATTATATGCTAAGGTAATAATTCTTACATATTAACAGGCTGTCACCAGTATGAAATTGAATATTAGTTTTTGACATCCAGTTGTTTATAACTTTATTGGAATTATTGATTATTCTTATAAATTTACGATATTAGTAGTCTAATTATTATGTATGGAAGTAGTATGCTTACAAGAAGAGGCCTTTTACAAACTTTTCGATAAGGTTGTTGAGCATTTGGGCAATAAATATGGCGATAGGCCGCGCAAGTGGATTAGCGATCAAGAAGCGATGTCTCGATTGAATATAAAGTCAAAAACGACTTTACAAGAATTAAGGGATAACGGCGACATTGGTTTTTCTCAACCTCGGAAAAAAGTAATTCTTTATGATGCGGATTCAATTGAAACTTTCTTAGAAAAACATTCCCGTAAACCCTTTTAAATTATGAATGAGGACACAAAGACAAGTGAAGAATACATTGACATCGAAGCTTTTAATCAAGGCTATGAAGTAGCAAAAGAGCTGGGATTAAAACCAGATGCTTTACAAGGTATTCATGCAGGGAATAATCGTATGCAATCCATGAAAGAGGGCATGGAGCAATTTCAAAAAGAGGTTGCTTTAGAAAAAGCAAAGACCCAAGAAAAAGACATCATCCCCCCTTTTGATATGGATAGTATTGATAGCAATTATATTGATCTAAGCGAACCCGACAAAGACAAGGATAAAGGGATGGATATGGATTTATAATTCCAAGCAACAGATGGGAATATTCAGCAAAAAAGACAAGCGATATAATAATGATATGGACAATTATATGAGCAAGTATGAAGACCTTCTTAAATTAGGTTTTGTCTTATTTTTAATTGGAATGGTTTGCTATAGTTTGTATTTACTTTATGAATGGCTCGTGTGAAATTTAAGTGCATACTGATTTAAATCTTTCTCTGTTATGTTCCTTGCATGACAAAAATAGACCTCTTTAAAATCTCTGAAATAGAACTGACCTATAAGCGGAAGGTCAAAGCTAATGATCGTCCGAAAATATCGAGTTCCCAAGATGCGTATAGGCTCTTTCGTGAGAATTGGGATGATTTGACGATTAACTTGATGGAAGAATTTAAAATCCTTTTGCTGGATAAAAATAATCGCTGTATGGGAATAGTGCCTCTTTCCAAAGGTGGGGTTTCTGGGACTGTGATTGATGCAAAACTTGTTTTTGCCTCTGCTTTAAAAGCACGAGCCTGCTCGATTATTTTGGGGCATAACCATCCATCAGGAAACACAAAGCCGAGTGAACCTGATAAAAGCATCACCAAAAAACTTGTTGAGGGTAGCAACTATTTAGATTTAAAAATTCTTGATCATATCATTGTTACAGATGAAACCTATTCTTCATTGGCAGACATGAATTACATCTGATTTTTCTGTCATTCCACGTAAAAGACAGAAAAATGTTTGGCAAGATTATTGGAATTTCTATCTTAGATTCTTTAAACGTAAATTGTATAAAAAACAGACATATAGAACAATAATAAATTAACTATAACATAAGCATTAGCTAACGAATTTCGCAGGATATCGAAAACTGGTAATTTTATTATACCCACGCGAAAGTCAGACTCTAATGCCCACGGCATGCGTGGGCTTAGTTTTTGTCTTTGGGTATAGGTATACCAGTACCTCGATATCAAAACATAACTAAGTTCCACGCTATTTTTTTGCCGTATGAATACATCTCTTATCAATATTCGAGCTCCTTAACGGGCATTCTTCATTTTTCAAATTCCCCATTTGCCAAACCTTCTTTGTGTTTAAGCTATTATTCAACACTTAAAAATTTCAAGTATGAAAAAATCATTTTCCACCTCATTTATTATCATGTTTTTAATGTTGGCTTCCTGTAAAGAGGCAAAGCCACAAACACGTGCAGAAATGTACCAACAGCAAGAAATTTTAGAGAGAGAAAATACAAAACAATTTTTTCTTGCCGCATCTAAACTTTGCCTAAATGAAGACTACGAACAACATTTTGGTGAGTATCGAGAAAGCACCTTAACATCTCTTGATGGAACTTGTTGCACCTTCTTTATTCCTAAGCCTTATATCAATCCGTATGAATATTATCTGTCCATATTTGAAAAAGAAGACAGCTTTATTTTAAATAGCGACAATCCATTTGCATTAAAAAAAATCCGTTCCAAAATGAAAAGAAGAATTGATAATGTAAAAGAAAAGGTGAAAGCGGTTGATGAAGAAAACCTTGTCTATGAGTCAGTAGAAATATCTGTAGATAAGTACGATTTTGACCAAGAAAAACTAATCCTTGAAAAACCGATAAGCTTAAACTTTAATGTAGGAATCGGTGTAAAAGTCATTAATAGTAATTTTTCTCGTGCTTTCCCTCTTGCACCTAAACAAGCAGAAAAGCTTTTCGAATATTACACAAATAATAACATTAGAGTTCATACTTCAAAAAGCACGTTAAGAGCTCGTGTTATTTTCAAACTACAAAAACCTTTAAAAAATAATTTTGGCAGTTCTTTTGAAGCAGTCGTAAAAAAAGTTGAGTTTTTTATGCCTACAGATTGGACGAACAAAATTGGCGAAATCACTTTTTAATTATAAACTTTAAAATCAAACAAAAATGAAAACAATTTTAATCAGTTACAAATTTTTATTTATGACCCTTATAACATTGCCTTTGGCGATGTGTTCTGACGATGACAACACAGCAGAAGAAACTCCTTTTGAGCCTATCGAAATTACATTCATAGAAGATTTTCTTACAGATTGTAATCAGATAAAAACCATATCAGGTGTTGATTTAAGCATCAGAAAACTATCTATAAATGAAAGACCTGCCAATGTTAAAGATAATGAAGAATGGGAAATTCCAGAATGTATATGGGATGATTATAGATTCTTTAGAATTCCAGCCGATAGGTCTCATCCTTGGAAAGGAAGTGTAACTTTGGGTTTAGGACTGTATGATTGCTTGGAGATTGATTTTAGTAATGTAAAGGGAATTTCAAAAATCACCTTACCAATTGATGACCAATGTGACATAAATACTTTTAAAGCTAATTTATATGAAGGGGGTAATGTTGTCTCAACACAAGGGAATAAATTGTTTAGATCAATTGAAAATCTTGTCTTTGATAATATTACTAATAACTCAACCAAAATACGCGTATGGGCATGCGAAGGATCTCTAGGTAAAATTCTGATTGAATAAATCAATTTAAAACTTATGAAAGAAGATTTCTTTATTCCCACGATAATTTCAGGGCTTGTTTTAGTTCTTGGGATATTTATCTCAATTAAAGCATTTCAAAATTTAAGGAAGAAAGCAAAATATGAATTTGAAAATAGAAGAGGCGGCGGTGTCGTTGGTTTTAATTCGTATGAAGAATCAGTGAGACACAAAAGAAGCAAGTCATTTAATGGTTGCCTTTTAACAGTTGGAATTTTGACCATACTGATTTCATTTTTCATTTTTAGAATGCTGTTTGCAATATCAGTATTCTAAGTTTGGTATCATCAAGAAAACGCCCTGTTTATCGGGTGAAAAGTGCGCGGTTAATCGCGCACTTTTCTATTCAAAATCATCGGAGGGGGATGGAGGTTTATCTACGTCCTTTTCGTTTTTGTCAAAATCAAGATAGATCGGATAGTCTTCAAATTTGGTTTTATCATCAAGATCAAATTCAAGAGCTTGCTCAAGTTCTTTTTGTTTTTCAATCTGTCTTTCTTTATAGGCGTTAAGTCCTTTCTCTAACAAGATTGGTAAATCGTTTTTGTCAATTTGCTTTAGGGCTGGTAAAAGATGATCTGCATCGGTTTTTAAGGCTTTTTCTTCCATAGCTGGCTTTATTTGGTCAGCATACATCGCTTCAACTCTTTCAATTTCTTTTTTAGTTTCTTTCATTGAGCGCATTTCTTTGGTATGAAGTTTAGTAATGCGAATATCACCATCAGGTTTCGGTGCTGGCTCTGGTTTTTTGAAATTGGTTTTTTGCTGTAATTCAAGATAATAAATGTCTAAATTTTTATCATTGATAAGGTCTTGAATCTTTTGACTGCTCTTGCCGAGTTCTTGAATAGCAATCAGTTCTAAATCATCTGGCTTTTTTGACATAAATTGAGTTTTATGTTAGACTTTAGTTATTAACTTCGGAGTTTTTCATGCCGCTTTATCACGGAGTTGAGGTCAATGCTGATAAGTTAGAAGCTTATTCAACAAAGGACTTGGATTATAAAACCCAAGCCCGTGAAATGGTTTGTCAATCTCTGGGATATGAGCCGCCCATTGAATTGTCCGTTTTTGGTGAGCTTTGCATTCGAAGCGCTTTAAAACGATATAATAATGATGAATTTTCAAAGCAATCTCTTGACGAGAAAATTGATTTTCATATAGGTGTTATCAAAACTGTTATGCTAGAATATGCCCAAGCTGGAAAATGTTAAGCTATACCAGGATTGGTTTCCTCTAATCATTATCCCAAATATCTAAGGGGTTATCATCTATTGAATTTGATAACTGTTCCCTAATCTCTCTGCTCTTTGGTAATTTAATTGGCAGGGAAAGCCCTTTAGTTTCGCTTTTAGGCTTTTCCTCAACTAATACATCATGTTTCCATTTGGCGACTAATTGCTCATCAATGGTATCTAAGACATGGCCTCTTGCGATATGCGCTTTCATAAAACTTCTAAAGCCAAAAAAGAATCCGCAATAATTAATGAGTATACCAACACCTCGGGTAGGTGGAATAAAGGCTAAAATCATTCCTATAATGATTGGAACTGCAGGTTCTAATAAAATATGAACATGATACTGTGTGACTTTAAACCCCCAAATTTCTTTATTGATAATCTTCCACCAAAGAGGATGAATTTCGCCATCGGAATAACTAAAGCGGTCAAAATTATACGTTGTGCCAAATTTTTTAATTTCTCGTCGATGGCGTATCGCTTGAAAAAGAAATAGACCAATAAAGGGTAGCCACATAACTCCTATATATTCTTGTCCTTGATCTCCAATAGTAAACCATAAAATAATCAAGATAATGGAGATAAAAAAAGCATTGGCAGTTGTAAAATAACGCTCACCAAATTTCTTCCTTAGAAATAATACCTCTACGATATAACTTGGATATGAAGAAAGTGAAAAAAGAAGACCCGTAACAAACTCAAATAAGAAATTGATACGTCCTACGCTTACGGTTCTAAAAATGTTTTGTTTGCCTGTTCGGGGTTGAAATGTGTTGTGCTGTCGTTTCATAATAATATTTGGTTTAAAGTTATTTTTTCGTGATTGGCTTTGGTTGAGTGGAATATTTTACCTTGAACATGAACAATGGCCTCTGCCATAAAACCATTTTTAGGGCCACCCGTTTTGAGCTTTGTAAATTCAGAAGGAGGAACAATATGCTGGTAGGTTTCAGATTGTCCTGAGCTAAAAGAAAACTTTTCGCCAAATGATTTTCCTCTATTGGATGCCCACGAAAACTCACTTCCGATCAAATCTGCTGCAAATGTGTTTGTTTCAGGGTCAGAATTAGCGTGAAAGAATTTTGTGTTTAAGTTTCCTGCAAGGGCTTTGAAACGAGTTTTGCCGATTTCACCACTACCTGCGGATAAGTAAAAGTTTGGTAGATTTTGTGTTATATAAACTGTACAAGCTCTATATTCTCTAGCTGTTGATTGAAAAAAGTTGTCATTTTCAGCATAAAAATATTGACACTCATCTACAAACAATCCAGTTAAAGGACTGTCTTTTTTAATAAGCCTTCTTTGCATACATCTCTGCCATAAAAATTTCCAAAGTACTGCTGAGTCTTGACCAATTTTGTCGTACACTAGATAAGGCAAATCAATAACAATGACTTTTCCTTTTATTGTATCTTCTGGTTTTATTGTTGTTTGTGTGCAAAAAAGGTCTGATAATGGAGGACTTAAAAATCTATCACCAAAACTAGATACCATTTGTTCAATTATAGAGCGTGTTTTTTCAGATAAATTCAACCAACTTTTGTAAAAGAATCGTTCAATTAATTTTAGCCGTTTACATTGTTTCTCAACCTCTGGATTATAAGGTTGTTGTTCTTGTTGCTGTTCAAGAATTTCTGCTACATAATGCATGGATTGAAAGCATTTTGATGATTTTTGCCAATCAATATCTTCACATTGTTTCTTTGTTCTTGGTGCCGATTGAATAATATCATAGATATGTTCAAATCGCATGTTTTTTGTCAAAAGACATAAATCAATGCTTTTTGTAAATAGCTGAGTTAAAGATGAGTTCCAAAAGGCTTTGTCCGTTTCATGCTCTCCCTGATTACTTGATTTAATGATTGTTATAAGAACATCTGCGATATTACTCGCAATTCCTTTACCATTGTCAGCTCTTTTCATTTCCCATTCAAGGAAATTAAAAGATTCTCCAGATGTGGGGCTAAAAATAACAAGGTCTTCCTCGCGCTCATATTTTTTACAATATTTTACCCAACGATCTTTTTCCGATTCTTTTGCACATAGGACAAGCATACCCATACCACTAGACAGGTAATGTCCTGCCAGTAATCCTGCACTACCAGAAGATTTGCTGCTACCTATCGAGCCAGTCACAATACATCCTTCCGTGGCGGCACGCCCATCATGGATTACATCTGGACTCAGCCTAAAAAAAGTCTGGTTTAATGGATCATCATTCATAATAATTTTGTTTCAGATTAGACAATAGTTGTGCTGGCAGAAAACCTAAATCGATTAGGACTGCCTTTAAAAAGGATTAAAAAATTCAGATTAGTTAACCAACGAACTAAAAAGGTTAGAGTATGAGTGTTTTTAAAAAACCACATGTTGCGTCCAACACAATGGTTTTCATTTTTGACTTCAATATTGAACTGCGCCATCCAATATCAAGCTATCTACTTAAATTTTGCTCTCCAACAAAACTTTAGTAATTAGGCCAATAATGCCTTACTTCAAATGCTTTTTAACGTTAGCAGGAAGTGATGACTTTTCTTTTACTTGCGTGCTTCCACTACCGATAGGTCTAATTGTAACCTTAGAACTTGTCGGGCTTGGTGTTGAGTATTCATACTTTTTTCCCATGATAAAATTTGTTAGGATTAATAATTATTAGCCATCCTGTCAAAGACAGGCACGAGGTCAGTAAAGAGATAGATTTTTTTGTTTATCTATCTCCCATTTAATTTCTTTTGTGCCCAACTGGTCGGTTTAACTTCTGGTGGTTTATTAGGAGTTTTAATTACCGTGTTGTAACCTGTCGAAGTGTAGCTAGTACCTGTTTTTGTGTCTCGGTACGTCTTGTTTTTGTCTAATTTCATAATTTAAAAGATTAAATTTTTTGTTTTTACTTGAGGACAAGATTGTTTCTTGTCGTTGTAATATGCTTCGTTGCCTGTCCTTTTCTTTTACTTGCCATCATTCCGATGGGTAAAAGCCTGACCATTTTGGTCTTCTGTTCATTTTTGTTAATTCATAGTCTTTAGGTTTTAATTAAACATAGTCTTCCTTTCCCCATCCAAAAACGATTGCTGGGTGTGTTCTTTTCCTCTGGTTTTACGTACGGATTTCCCGAACAGCCATCCTTATAATATGTTTCTTTTTTAATATCATTTCTCATTCTTTCCATTATCTTATTTTTTAATTGGTATGATTTGGGGTATCCATATTTTAAAACTAAAAAAAACTCAGATACTAAGTATCTGAGTTTTTTAGGAATACGTTCTTTTAAATTAGAACCTATTTTCCTTGGTTAAACCTTAAATTTGTTCTTGAAGCAGGCTCATAACTAGTAGATTTGTTAGGATTAGTTACTCTTACTAAACCTCCATTACCTCTAGAATAATTTGTGTTTCCTGATTTCCAAGTCTCATTTTTTTTGATAGAACTCATAGTTTCTAAATTTTAAATAATTAAACATTAAACAAATTTGAGATTTGATTACTACGGAAAACTTGGAGTACCTTAGGATAGTGCTTTAAATATAACTACCTCATCGTCATAAAAGAAAGAACGTATATCCCAATGGTGATTTTAACTTTAATGTATGCCTAGTTAAAACTGTCTAGATACTCCGAAAATCTCCGCAGCGTCAACCTCTTTAAAAAATCTTATTGCTAAGATTTATTCTTTAATTGGTTATCCACCTATATTTTCTAGCTTGTTTTACGAATAATCAAATTAGTTTGTGAAATATTTTTAAAAAGTATCGAAACTATATTTAATTATTCAAAACAATTAAAGACAATTGATCTGAAGTTTACGAAAGTAAACCGTTTAAATGACGAGGTAGTTTTTTTAATTTTTAAAGAAAGCAGCGAAAAGCGTACGCTGATTTTTAATTGATGTATAGTTGTTGACGTTACAAACGTAAATATAAATCCGCAAATTAACAACTTGAGTGTTATTAATTCGTCAAAATGTTTATATTTGTCGATAAACGACTAATTGTATGCCTAGTCAAAATGAAGTAAAAAGTAGAGTACCTCGAAGAATTAAGGGTCAGCAGGCTTTAAAAAAAGGAAATAGAATATCCCGAAAAGATGCTGTTCAACCCAAAAAATCTATTGACATTGAGAATAAATTACATAATAATGCACAGAGGGATATAGGCAAGATATTGCAAAAAAAATACTATACTTTATTTGAATTTAATAAAGATCAAATCATTAATCTTTTAGAAAAAGATGGATTTGACCAAATGATTACTTATTGGGAAGAAAACAAGTCCGTTGTTCCTATTAAAACGATTACCCCGTTTATTGATGATGACAAGTTTATTGATCTGGTTGCCAAACTAAAAATCAATTTCATCTCTCAAGATGAGCCAGAGCTATCTCAAAAGGTATGTAATTTGATACATAAAGCATCAAAGAAACAATATGGTAATCTTAAAATTGGCGAGGATAGGATAAAAGAAGCGGAAAAATTTGCCAGTAAAATAGGCCCTTTATTTGATGAGATGAAGAGAATTAAAATAAAATCGTTAAGTGCTAAAGCTAAAGCACTAAATGACTTTGGAATCAAAACTTTTCGGGGAAAGGAATGGAATACTACTACAGTAAAGAGAACTTTAGAGCGCTGGCAAAAATTAAAGAATGAAGAAGAAAACACTTCCACACCCAAAACTAAAACTCTAAAGCCAGAATAAGCATTTTCTTAGAATAAGATTTTAAAACCAGACCTAAGCACTGCTTAGGGGAGATGTCTGATGAAAAAATGCACTGAAATATAGGGATATATATGCACTGTATGATGTTGTGTTTTATCCTTAATTTAAAAATGTATAGAGTTGTATAATGTGCAATGTTAATCTTTATTGATAGTTTGATGCAAAATTTTTAACAAGCAATGCAGGCATTGTTTGAATAAACATAGCAGGCTGTGTTTATTCAAATTTTATATATACTGATAAGATATTGTTTAGAAAGCGTAATTTTCTTAGGGATGAATTTTATTTTTCTTAGGGTAAAACTGAAAAGTGATGTTTTTTATTCACCCCTAAGGTTTTTAAACGAGAAAAAGGATATTATATATATTTAAGCACTTAAATTTAGATAATAATTCACGGCTAGAATAAACAGTGTGGCTAATGCCAATAAACTATTAATCAGCAATACTTTCGTTAACGCTTTAGCGTAATATTTAAAATCAATTTTATTTGACTTTATAGTCTCAATTATCAACTTTAATTTTCTTAGAGTTTTATATTTTTTTCTAATCTTATATCTCAATACTAAAAAACAAAATTTGATTTTTGGAGTTAATACCAAATCTAGTAACTGATATAGTATGATTATAAAAGGCAATAAAAAAAGCCCGCATAGAAGTAATGTAACGAAAGTGTCATTATCAATCTGATTTACTTTTTCCGACAAAACTCTAAACCAAAAAGCCATGATACAAATCATCAAAAAGAACAAATGGACGAATATTTTTATAAATACGATCGTTTGTTTAGTTGATATTTTTAGCTTGTTTTTCCAATAATTAACGGCATAATTATCATTCTTAAATTTGTTAAATATGACGGAGATATATCTATTCCCAACAAAGAATATCAGGGCAAAAATGTCTTTTTGCCCATTAGAAAGGTTTAGGCTAAAGAAATCAAAAAAGTCTATAATCGGATAAATTATGCTCCTGTAAGATTGAATAACTCTTTCAATCCATTGATGAAAAGTAATTTCTCCTAGATGACCAAACAAGCTAAGAATACCAATAACTGTTATACAAAAGTTGATAATAACCCAAGTGTGTTTAAGGTATTTCGCCTGTTGATAAGGAACTAAATCTGTACTCAAGTTAAATCCGTTTTATTTAGAGTTTTGTTAAAACAAAGTTTTATAAAGTATAAAGATGCTATAAATATAGGAAATAACTTTCGCTAAAAAAAGCGAGCAAAGCGCTGCAAGCCCCAACATCTACCGAACAAATCTATGAAATGGATGGTCATTTAAAATAAAGTCAGTTGGTTTTCTTTATTGGATGGTTTGTTTTCAGGTTTCGAAACAAGAGAAGGTTTTGACCAGATTAAGGATTGTTCTTTTTCTATTGGCACTATTCCTAATCCATTCATATTAATATGCCAGCCTCCAAACCATTCCATTGATAGCGTATTCATCCATGCAATTTCTCCTCTTAATCCATTAAGGAAGAAGTTAAGAACAGACATCTTTGCGCAGGTCGCACTTATATCGGCACCATAGAAAAAATTATCTGGATAAAGTTTAGCCGATTTAAGAAGTGTTCGCCCAGAACCGCATGCAGGGTCAAGAATACGTTTATGCTTTTGATCTTCAATATTGCTTATTTGTGCCATTAATTCACAAATATGTTCTGGAGTAAAGAACTGTCCATTTTGACCGCGTGTAATATACTCGGTAAAATATTGACCTAAAAGATCAGAATAAGGGGCGTTGTAAACCTTCATTTGTAGGATACTTAAAAGCTTTGGAAACGTATCTATGCTTTCTTTGTTATAGGGTTTTATAGTTTCTAAGTAATGTTTTTCATTGTCTTCATCTTTTTTCTGAAAACGTGATTGAATATTAGTGTGATGGTAAGCACAGATTGCAAGGGTAAGAAAATCATCAAAAATGCGATTGCGTTCATATCGTCGACTTAGAAGTTCCATATTATTAGCAAAATCTTTGTAATAGTCTTGTCGTTGAGTAGTACCAGTCATTTTTATTCTCCTTCAAATGAAGAAAGAGGCATCCATTTCTGAATGCCTCGATTTGAATTAATATTCGCTAGGTAACATAACCGTTAAAACACGACGTGTTTTAGAAAGGTCAGCAGGATCTTCACTGCCATATTCGTAAGTGGTATCGTAATAATCGATTTTCCAAATAATCTTTTGCTTATTATTTTCTAATTGAAAACTGCCATAGTCGTGTTCTCCATGAGGGTCATTATCCTCATTAAAATCATTGAAGTTTCTAACCTTATTGTGTACTTCACTTTGTTTAAAAAGCCCCAAACACTGGATACCAGAAGTAACAACATACCTACCCGATGGTGTCCCTTGAATATAATCTTGTAAAGACATTCCAAAATTTTGTCGAAACATATCATTTTGTTGAGCGATGATTTCTGATTTATTAGTCATTTAATTTTCTCCTTTCAATGAGAAAAAAAGGGGCGTGATGCCCCTTTAGGTTATGATTGAGGGTTTGGATTTTCGCCTTTGGTTTTGTTTTCAAAAACCACCATATTGTTAAGTGAGATATTAAAACCTCCGCCTTTGGAATGTTTCCATGCGGCTCCCACTTTCACGTTATGAGATTTACCCTGAATGTAGGTTTCGACAAAAACGGTATGTGTTGGTTTTCTGCCTTTTTTTTCTGTTTTATCTGTCATCGTTTTACTCCTTTTTTTGTTAATCAGATGATGACGCGTATTAGCATCAAGGCAGAAGATATTTACCCAGAACCACACGTTTATGCGGGCCAGTGGCGGGTAAATATCTGCGTTGGTGATATAGCTTCTGAGTCATCTGATGTATCAATACGGCAAAGGAGGAATTGACAGATATGCACATAAAAACAGAAGAAAAAAAATTCATGTAAAAATTTATGTTTAAATTTATCGTTCAATTGCTCTCCAACAAAACTTTTATGTGCATACCCCATTACTCTCCAATGGGATTAAATAAAGTTTTGAATTTTACACAGTAGAGAATTTATGATACGCATGTTTCAAAGCCAGACGAGTAGTCAGGCAAAGAACTATTTCCGTGATGCCTTATCGCGGTCAGATTATTATATCGAAGACCAGGAAATGAATGGGGTTTTTAATGGCAAGATATCCAAACGATTAGGGATTGAAGGGCGAATAGTTGATACAGAAATCTATGATAAACTTTGTGATAACATTAACCCGAAAGATGGTGGCTCTCTAACACCCCGTACTGTTGAAAATAGACGGGTTGGTTATGATATTAGTTTTCATTGTCCTAAATCGGTTTCAATTCTTCATGCGTTAGGTGGTGACGAGCGAGTTCTCAAAGCGTTTGAAGAAAGTGTTTATGAGACCATGCTGGAAATGGAAGCCGATATGCAAACCCGTGTCCGTGTACAAGGGCAATATGATGATCGTGATACCCCAGAATTAATTTGGGCGAGTTTTATCCATCAAACGGCTCGTCCTGTGGACGGACATCCCCCTGATCCACACTTACATTGTCACTGTTTTACTTTTAATGTGACCTATGATGAGGTTGAGAATAAATTTAAAGCAGGGCAGTTTCATAATATCAAACGGGATATGCCCTATTATCAAGCTCGTAAAGATAAACGTCTTGCCGATAAGCTCTCAAATTTGGGGTATGAGATAAGAAAAACCAAAAATGCTTTTGAATTGGCCGTTATTCCACAAAAGGCAATTGATTTTTTTTCCAAACGAACAAACTTAATTGGGCAGGTGGCCAAAGAAAAGAATATCACGAACCCCAAAGAACTTGACCAACTAGGCGCAAAAACCCGTGCAAAAAAACAAAAAAATCTTTCGATGCCAGAACTTCGCGAAGTATGGCATGATAATTTAATTAAAGCTGGGATTGATGGAAAAACTCCCGAAGAAATCAAGTCGACGGATTTATCACATACGGCAGATAAATCTATTGATTTTGCTATAGAAAATGTCTTTACGCGTAAATCCGTCATGCGTGATAGACAGATTTTAGCCGAAGGCTATAAACACGCCGTTGATAATAAAGATATTGCCCTCGATCAAATTGATCGTGCATTAGAGAAAAACGATCAGGTTTTTAAAATTCAAGTAGGAAGCCAGAGGCTTTGCACGACACAATTAGTACATAGGCAAGAACGCAATATGATTAATTTGGCTCGTGAGGGGATAGGAAAATTTCGTCCATTAAAACATGATTTTGATGGTTCAAAGTTTAAACACCTAAATAAAGAGCAAAATCTAGTTATCAATCATGTGATGACATCGCAAGATCAAATTACCATGATACGCGGTGCGGCTGGCACAGGAAAAACAACCCTTTTTAAAACGCTTGTGCCTGAAATTGAAAAAACAGGTAAACAAGCTTTTTTGTTTGCACCGACTGCAGAAGCCTCTCGTGATGTTCTTCGAGGCGAAGGTTTTGAAAAAGCCGATACTGTCGCAAAACTATTGATTGATAAGAAATTGCAAGAACAAATTCACGGACAGGTGCTTATTATCGATGAGGCAGGCATGCTTGGAACGCAGGATACCTTAAAAATTCTAGAGTTAGGTAATAAAAATAAAGCAAAGATCATTCTCTCTGGTGATCCTCGTCAGCACCCTGCTGTTTTAAGAGGGGATGCTATGAGATTGCTTCGTGATGTTGGTAAAATAGAACAAGTCTCAATAGAAACCATCTATCGGCAAAAGAATAAGACCTATAGAACGGCGGTTAAGGAAATCAGTAGCGGTAATATTAAAACTGGCTTTTCTATTCTTAATGGTATGGGTTCAATTAAAGAAATCAACCCCACTGAAATATCCCAAAAACTCGTTGATGATTATTTAGAAACACGAAAAGAGAAAAAATCAGCTCTTGTGATTACCCCAACTCGTGAACAAATGAAAGTCATTAATGAAGACATTCGAAAGGGTTTAAAAGAAAACAAGCTTATAGGTAAGCGAGAAAAGAGTTTTACTATTTACGAAAACCATCATCTTACCATTGCCCAAAAACAAGATACTCGATTTTATAAAAAAGATCAGACTATTCAAGCCCGTCAAAATCTACCATCTTCCAATGGTGGCATTAAAAAAGGATCTGCATTAACAGTAAAAGAAGTCAAAAACAGCCAAGTTATTATTACAGACCGTGGGGGTAGAGATCATATCCTGCCAACACAAAAGGCAAAGGATTATGATCTCTATAGCGCAAAAAATATTAGTTTAAGCAAGGGCGATGAAATTCGTATTGTCAATAAAAACGGCTTTGATGAGCAAGGCAAACGTCTTGATAGCAAAACTACCCTAAAAGTTAGTGGATTTACTAAAGAGGGGCATATTAAAGCGATTAAGCAATCAGAAAATAGGAATACTGAATTTATCTTAAACAAAGAGCATGGCAATTTTGAATATGCCTATGCTATCACGTCGTATAGTTCTCAAGGAAAAACAGTTGACAAAATTATTATTTCCCAACCAGCAACAACCTTTTTAGCGTCGAATGAGAAACAGTTTTACGTGTCGGTTTCAAGAGGTCGGGATGATGTTTCGATCTATACCGATGATAAAGAAGAATTACTAACCTATATAGAAAGGCATGGAGATAGGCAGGGAGCAACGGAATTGATTAAAACAGGACTAATGCCACTAAAAGAATTTGAGTTAGAAAAACCAAAATATAAGGAGGTAGAACCAATAAAAACAATCGATATAGATTATGAGCCAGACCTATAAATTTAAAAGCTTAGAAATTGCCAAAGATGATCAGAAAAACAAACAAGCCGAAAAAGACCCAAATGGTATAACGGTTTTTGAAATAGGAGATACTCGCACCATCGATTTTATTTTAAAAGATGGAACACGACAATGTTTTCTCTATTCCCACATGCTCACCAGTTGGCTCGGCAAAGATGGCAACACAGAAAAAAAAGAACGAGTTATAAAAATATTCTTCGCCACGCATTTGATAACAATTAAAGGCTATTGCTTAGATGAAATTTACAACACTCTCACAACCTTATCCGTCAAATCTATCAAATCCCACGATGAACGCTACGCCGATATGGTCGCAGAAGACCAAGCTTTTGTTACGGATATTAATGTGAGCTGGAAAAAGGAAGAGAACGATAATGTAAATAACAGTTAAGCTTCACTTTTCTTTCTTTTTCTTCTTTTTTTTTGAAGGTTTTTTGTTTACCTCAATTCCATTGCGGGATATTCGGAAGCTTTTAATATTTTTATCTTTTTTGATAATTCTCAAAACGATAAACTCTTTGATGATTCTCCAAAATATAAATACAACTAAAGCAAAGACTAATAGAGAGACTTCTTCGTTAGAAATAAATTTTAATATTTTGGTTAATTTTTTCAATATATATCTATTTAAAAAACAAGCGAATACGTTCGACTAATTGGTCAAACGATTTCGTTTAATAATAATATAGATATTTAAAAAAAATTAAAAAAAGATGCAACCTATACTGACTAAAAGGCTGTATCGCAGTATTAGTAAATGTAATAAAAATTAAATTATAGACAAAATATTTTTACAAAAAGAAATAGAACTAAACAAAGTCGTATCATTTTTTAATATTGAGTAGATACTCAATATTGTAGCAATGAAAGATGATATTAAAATTGTTTGATCTACCATTATGCTAAAATATTAGTTTTTAACAAAAGTTTTATTATTGATATAAAATGAATTGAAAAGAGAAAAGAATGGTATTAATAATTTCTAGGTTTCGCTTTTGCTTTCCTTTTTTTTCTTTTTCTTACTTTTTTTTCTTACCTCAATTGATCCAAGATGAGATATTCGGAAGCTTTTAATCTTTTTATCTTTTTTGATTATTAATAATATTGTTAATTCCTTAAAGATTCTCCAAAATATAAATACAACTATAGAAAAGACTAATAGAGAGATTTCGTCGTTAGAAATAAATTTTAAAAATGTAAGTAGCTTTATCATCCCATAAATCAATTTATAAATAATACAGCGCTTTTGATTATTAATCAAAGCGAATACATAATACCTAATTCTCCTTTTTAGGTATTATAAATTGAATATTTGGGCACTTCTCTGTAGCAATGTAATAAAAACCATTCAATATTACAAGATTTTTAATATGTCTATTAATGCATTTACAATCTCAAAACATTTTAGTTTTACACAAAGTAAATTAGTAACAGGTCTATTTTAAGTTGGAAGCAATTCTTGTTTCAACTTTTTGACGGACAAAAAAGCTTTTTTCTAAACCCATACGCCCATATCTCTCTCGTAAAAATTGTTCTGCTTGTAATTGTTGGGCTGGGTATGCTTGTACCATTTTGCCATTACCTTTTTGCCATTCTCTTTGTGCCATATAGCTGTGTACGGCAAATTCTTCTATCAGAAAGGCGACACCATTTTGAAGATCATGTGCATTGTCGTTATCCTCGAGTTGTCGAGAAACCCAACGTTTGGCATCTAAATCGACACAAGCCTTGAAAGGCTCTTTTGTTTGATAAAGATCGTATAATTTTGATTGAAGGTCTTTTACTTTGGTTAACCCTAGCCATTTATCCCAACGACAAACCTCATGAGAAATGCTCAATTCTTGAAGCACGTTATCATTATCTGCAAGCCATTTTTTACCCATAGCAAGTGATTTTTGATAAGCTTCTTTTTTAGAGCATCCCTGATTTGCCAAATTATGACGTTGCAAACTATCGGACACATTTACAATACAGTGGTCAAAATTAGTATTAACCCATTTGATCATCGCTTTAAGCTTATCACCTGTTTGATTAGGATTGTTCATACTAATATTAAGGCTACATACCCTAGCACCCGTTTGGCTCGCTGAGGGTTTTGCTTTGATTTTATAATGTTTTTGTTCCATTAAAAATCACCTACTCATATGTTTCTGGGGCTGTGGTTTTTGTTGGCGCTTCGTAAATTTCCCAAAATTGATTGAAAATATTACGCCAAATTTCGGCTTGGTTACGGTCACGAATAACCATTGCCTTAGTATTGTTATCTAGCATAGTCGCAACCTTATCACCGAAAATGACGACATTGTAATTGTTGTAATGTTGACCAGATATGTAACGATATTCTTTTAAGGGGTAAAGGAGGTGTGTATCACCCTCGCGAACCATAGAACGGACATTAGCAATCTTTCTAATACGGCTTTCAGCGTTAATAACTTCTTGGGAAGACAGAGAGTTATCAATAAACATATAAAGTAGTTCGCCGCTTTTTTCTTTTAACGTATGATAAACATCATCGAGAAGTTTTAAATAAAAATCCTTACCGTCATAGATAGTAATAGTGTCTTGACGAAAACGGACACCTTCGCCATCTAAAAACTCAATACCGTGATCTGAAAAAACGTTATAAATGGTTTCAAGGTTTTTTTGTTTTGGTTGAACACGGTTTTGCTCAAAGGATCGGATTGTTGGTGTTTTAACACCAACAGCATCCGCCAAATCATCTTGCGACCATTCCAATAGATTGCGTGCATTACTGCACTGTTTTCCTGTTATCATGATTCGGACTATATCAGAAAATATTACTATTAGTCAATAAATTAATATTAATAGTAAATAGTATTAATTGTAATACTGTACGTTAAAAATATTAATAATGATATTTTCTCTTGACATATGGAATACGATTCGGTAATATCCAAATTGTGAGGTTGCCCGAGCTTAATATTATCGGGTTTGTGAAAAGATTACTTTTGTGAGGAAAGAAACTATGACACCCCAACAAACAATGGCTCTTAGAGCCAATGAAAATGACGAATTTAACTTTTATGCAATGGAGCGTATTTATGAAAAGGGTTTAGACCCTTTCAAGACACAAGATTTGTATGAAAGATATGTCCGTCGGGTTTGTCGTAAAAAATCCGCATAGACTAAATTTTTACCTAAAATAGGTTCATACGGAGCGTGTCCCTGCTTTCCTGTTATCAACGACGGTATGTGTTCCCTTGCGCTTATTTCAGACGAGACATGGCTGGCGTTATTCGTTTCTCAACAGCCATGTCTCACTCACACTTTTTTAAACAAAAACAAGTGAGGAAAACTAATGACTAATAATAACGATGACGATTTTGACAATGAAACTCCATTAGATAGCGCTTTTGATGCTGTTGAGGACTTTGATGAGGAAGTGGATTTAGACCCACACCTTAAACGTGCTTTACGAAACCTAACCACTGGGATCGATGAACTTAAAAAAGCAATGCGAAAACGTGGCTTGCTTCCTATTGGAAAGCATTAAGAAATTCGCTAAACGGTGTTAATGAAGAACAGTAGCCTTATTTAAGGCTACTGTTCTTAAAACAATTCACTTTTCTTTCTTTTTCTCTTTTTTTGTAGAAGTTTTTTTGTGTATCTCAATTGAGCCAAGACGAGACATTCGGAAGCTTTTAATCTTTTTGTCCTTTGCGATAATTCTCAAAATTATCAACTCTTTGATGATTCTCCATAATAAAAACATGATGAAAGAAATGATTATTAGATAATTTAATAACGGTTCTTTGTTGGAAGTAAATTTCAGTATTTTAATCAATTGTTTCAATTATAAGTATTTAAATTCCTACTATTAGTCAATCTTTGCAATTTTTTGAGTTAAGCTTTGCAAGCTATGAAATAAGGAAATTTAAATACTTATAATTGAAAAGGCAATCTAAATTAATAGTAGCCATTTCGAAGTACGAGCAATATAGTAAAAACAAAATAAAATACTTACTAGTTTTGTGTTTTATTCTTACGAAGCTGTATCTTGTATACTTTATTTTTACCCAATATACTGATGAACACATGTGATAGCTGTGGTCGATATACAAGACCCAATACAGATTTATGCCTACTATGTCTTAAAGAGCAAAACTCTAAGCCTTATCCAAAACGATATTTTGAAGAGAAACCGATAAACTATGTTAAAGGGCATATAGGGGAAGCCTTAATTCAAAATCTATTTTCAAGTCAGGGCTTTATGGTTCTTAAATATGGAATTGAGAATAACCTAACTTTTTTAAGTGAATTTCTAAGCGAAGATGATTTAACTTCTGCAGAAATTACTTTTATTAAAAACCGTCCAGATTTAATGGTTTTAAATCCAGTTAAACGAAAACTCTATTTTATTGAAGTTAAATACACCTCTAAAGGAGTGATTTCTCTTGATACATTTAGCGATGAGTACCCATATAATAGTTGCTATATGATTGTAATATCTAAAGATGTTTTTCGATGTGTTAAAGTAAAAGACTTTAAGGCATTTGAAAAAAAAGAAGATATATTAAATGATGATTATCTTTTAAGGGATAATGAAGAGTTTAATCTAGATAAAGGATTAGTCTCTCTATTTGAAAACAATGCTAACGGCATTTATAATGCAATATCTAAACTGAATTAGTTTTAAAATGCAAAGAAGAAATAAAACAGCTTTATTTCTTCTTTGCATTTAGTTCTATTTTTCTTTTTTTGGTTTGGGGATTGAGTCATTTATCTTAGAATTTGTTTCATCCCTCACTCTTATACGGTCTTCTTCTGTCAGTCCTTGTTTTTTACTTCCATCTTTCTTGGTATATGCAAGGATAAATTCTTCAATGACTTCTTTTTTAATACCTAAACCTTGAAATATTGATAGTATTTTATTAAGCTCTTGATATGTCTTATATTCATATTTAGTTTTTTCAACATTCGCTGTAAACTCCTTTGTTTGGAGGTCTTGAGCAGTTTCAATTATAGAACAAAAAATTGTCTCATTTAAGTTATGATTAAAAACACCTTCATTCATTCGATAGCCTAATGTTCTTACAATGTTAAGTGTTTCAGATTTCTTAGTTAAAGAACTAACAGCACTTAAGTAACTTGATGCTAAGTTTGCACTTGCATTTGCACTATCTCCTTTATTAGCTTTGATAAAACCTTGAAATGCACTTGTGACTTCATATGCAATATCAGGTTGTTCCTCTGCTAAATATCTAGGTCTAAAAGTTGGAGTGCCAGCTTTTGTTAGATAAGTCTCATATGTTGAAATCCCTACTCTTTTTGATGCATCAAAAAAATGTGCTGACAGAGAGGCATAAGACGGCGAACTTTTAATTAGTTTTTTATTACTCTCATTGTTTTTCTCTGACGTGTCAGAAATATCATAATCTTTATTTTCGATTTTGATAAATTTTGAATTTACTGTACCCGCGCTTACATTTTTACCAAATTCAGATTTGTCAGGGCTAAAAAGGGATTCTAAACTAGAACAGTTAGTGAATAATAATGAAGCTAAAAGAAGGGGTGAAATAATTTTTTTCATAATTAAGGATTTAAATTAATAACTAAACCAAGAAACGGTTAATGCAACACAAGCCATTTGTTTACCAGTCATATTAACAAGTGCCGTATTGAACATTTTTTCAAAATCATTCATTACTTTTTGTCTTTCTTTGGTATTTTCAGTTCCTTCAATAAGAAAATTTTTGATTAATTCTATTGCCGCAAACGGAGGAACAAAATCAGTGTCTTTTATAGCAATAATACCTGTAAAATAATCACCATCTCGATATATTTTCAATTTTGTTGTATATCCTTCATAAAAAATATCAGCAAGAACATAGTCTGAATAAACAGAATATTGGCCGCTTGAATAAGTATTTGTAGGATGTGCTAAACCTGCTAATAATGTAACTCCTTCGTATTTAAAAAAGTTATCCATACTTTGTGTAAAACATGTATTCACAAAAAGGATTGAGCAAGTAAGAAATAAAAATAAGTGCTTTTTCATCGATTAGGATTTAATTAGACAAATAACATTTTTAAATAAAAGGCTATTAATTAAATCGTCTATCAGAGAATTTTCAAAAGAAAAATTTGATAATGCGATGAATAAACTAGGGAGGATTCAAATATATAAAAAATAATTAACTTGTAGTCAAAGACTTATATTATTTTAATTACATAAGTGGTTTCTTCAAAAGTAAATTAAGTGAAAATGTTTTTGTTGAGGAATAAGTTGATAAACCGATTCACTTTTTTAGCAAAATATGCTATACTCTAGCCAGATCCTTAGCCAAAAGAGTTTTTGAGAATTTGGTAAACGCTGTAAGTGTTGAGTTAAGTGGTGCCGGTTGTCGGACTTGAACCAACGACCTACTGATTACAAACGAACTTTGTGTGCATTTTATAATCGCCTCTGAATTCTTAAAACACCCCTTAGCTATTGATTAAACTATTAATTTTATCATTTGGAGGGTGCAGTATCATGCACAAGAATTCACAAAATAACACGTCAAACCTTAGCCAAATCCTTGACCAAAAAGAGAATAGAAATATAAGGAAAATACGGTTTACTGAACTTACTGTAAAACATTTAAAGCCTCTTAGCAAGCGAACCATTTTTTGGTTTGAAGGAATGATGGGATTCGGTCTAAGGGTTTCCCCAAAGGGAAGAAAAACGTGGATATATGTTTTCCAATTTGACAATAAACCTCGGATGCTGACTTTAGGTAAATATCCTAAAATGTCTTTAAGTGAAGCACGTATTGCTTATTCTAAAGCCGTATATAAAACGGATTTGGAAATAGACCCTGCAAAAGAAAAGACAAAAGAAAATGAACAGGAATTAAAAGCTCCAACGGTAGAAGATTTGAGTCTTAAATATATCAAATACTGCATTGCCAAAAAAGAAGCTTCATGGAAAGAAAAGCAACGAGCCATCAATAAAGAGCTTTTACCTATTATTGGAGATAAAAAGGTAAAAGACATTACTTTTAGAGATATTGCCCCAATTATAAATAATATTCACATTGAAAGAAAAGCGACAACACAAGCACAAAGGTTATTATCACATACACGGTGTATGTTCAAATATGCTAAGAATGGTCTTGGTTTGATTGAAATTAACCCTTGTTCTGACCTTGAAGCTCCAAAAAGGCAGAAAAAACCAAAATATGCCTTGGACACAAAAGACATCTACCGTTTTTGGAATAATATAGATTATACGTTTATGAAGCCCGTTGTTCGATTAGGGTTAAAATTTATGTTTTGTACTCTCGCTAGAGGTGTTGAAGTACGAAAAATGAAATGGAGCGATATTAACTTTGGTGATAAAACATGGTTTATTCCTTCTGAAAATGCAAAAAATAATAAAGCAATGCTCCTACCTTTGAATAGTTATGCACTAACAATTTTAAAAGAGATATATCAATATACTGGTCACTCTGATTTTGTCTTTGGCTGGAATAGATCTTTGAATTCAGGGCAACAACTATTGGACAAACAAGAAATGATACCAATGGGTGTAACAGCGTTTAGTCATGCTTTAAGAGATAACTTTGAACTTCTGCATATCGAAAGAAAATTTACGCCACATGATCTGAGACGTAGTAGTGCAACCTGTTTAACAAGTGTAGGCTACCCAAGAGAATGGGTCAGCAAATTACTTAACCATACGCCAAATAATGTCACGTCAATGGTCTATGATGTTTTTGATTACTTTGAGGAAAAAAGGGCAGGAATGGAATCGATTAGATATATTCTTGATAGAATATTATCAGCAAAAAGTGTTGACCTTGTTCCATCCCTGCGTGCCATTAGAAAAGAGTTTTTATCTCAAAAACTTATTTATCAGTTTCTTGATGAGGCTTATTTTGAGCCTCAGAAGTCTGTCGATAATTCACAGGGCTTTCAATCCAGTTTTGTAAATCCTGTATCTTATACCCTTTCCTACGACCATGATGAGTTAAAGAATGAAGCTTAGGAAAACGCCTTGCTTTTCTTATCCGATATTGAGTTGTTTTATCGAGTGTTGTTAAAATCTCTGCTGTTTTGATGGATGCAAAACCATTCATTTCTAATAGCAACCCAATTACGATTTCTTTTTCCTGATCTGGGTCAATCAAAATAACACCATTATTTTCAATCGTCTTAATCATCGTCTTATTTCCTTTTTGAGTGAACAATGAGAAAGGGTTTATATTGTTTTTAAAAAATGAACTATGCACAGAAAAACTTTATTTATAAAACACTTAGGTGTGTATTAAATACCATAAAATAGATTTTTGTGTGCATACTATGTACTGCTCCGAGGTTTTAAAAAACCATAAAACAACGGAGAAAAACAATGGTAAATATGCGGTTTGATTATCCCTCAAAAACACGTGATGATTTTTTAAAAGAGGTTGTATCTCTATTAAGAAATAAACGAATTGAAATGAAAATATCTCAGCAAGAATTAAATCATAGGTTAGGAATGGCTGATTTTTTAGTCACAAAATGGGAAAATGGTATACGAACCCCTCTAGCATATCATCTCTATTGCTGGGCGGATGCTTTGGATAGTAAACTGACTATAGTTGACAATACGTCGTCAGAACCAATTTAAGAAATAAAAAAATCGGTTAATGATAATGCTTTTGATTATTCAAAATAAGAATATTGAAACTAATATTCAAAAAATAACTCCTTCAAAAATTAGAGAGGTGTAATTTGTATATTTTTTTGTCGAGATTGTTTATAATGCTGAACATAACACTATGACAGAATTAAGAATTTTTAGAACAGGTCGTTTGTTAGATAAATATACTATACTAAGATGTTAACCATATATTATGCTGTAATCTTGAACGTACTTACTTATTAAACTATAAGTGTTTTTATTAGTTTTTAATTTCACATTGCGCTTAAAAGTGTCCAAGCCAAAAATATCAATAAACTTTCCAATTGAAGAGTTAAGAAAAGAAGATGAAAGATTTAAAGAACCGTTGAGTTCAATTAACACTTGATCGGAAACAGCATTATCGCTCAAATAAGAATATAAAATATCCCCATCATTATTTGATGATGTTTTTTGAGTGATATTAAAAATGTTAATCGTTTTCATGACTTCATGTATATGATGCAAATATACGTATAATTTATGTTTTAGCCATGTTTTACCCGTATTATATCGATGTTTTACCCGTGTTATATCGATGTTTTACCCGTGTTATATCCATGTTTTACTCATGTTTACCGAATTGTTTTAGAAATCGTAGATTTCATCATCAGGATCAAATTCATCTAACGAATTAGTGTCAATTTGTACTTGAATTAAAGTGCCATGAAAATAATCACAATCAAATCTGTGAAAATCTTCACCTGCATTTTTTTGAACGAATCCTTTATTAGAGATTATGGTTAAAGTCCCATTGCAATTCTCAGTAAAATCTAGGACGTTACTTAATCCAAAACCAGCGTTCTGAGGTATTGATCTTATGCTGAAACCTCTTTCCAATGATTTGATTATGGCTGAGCAATCATCCAAAGTACTTTTACCTTCAGAAGATAAAAATTCATTGACTGAATGTGGAATTCCAACTCCAAAATCACAAACAGAGAATTTTATAATACATAATTTGGGAAAAAATTGTGTTAATACATACCCACTAATTAACGAATATGAATGGTTAAATATGTTATTAAATACTTCAACTAAATTTGAAGATAACATAAGCAGATCTTTATCAGGTAAATATGCTTTTCTAAAATATGCTTGAGCCATTCTACCATAAACGTCAATAATATTTTGAGATATCTTCCAAAGGCCAAGTGTAGAAGAGTTATTACAATTTGTGTAGTTATCTCTGTTGAAATTATTGTTCCAATACTTTTTAAACTTAATATTATCTAAATGACTGTTTAATGTGCTTGAACCATTAATAAAAGTGACCTGAATTTTATTTTTTAGTTTAAATTCCTCAATTAGACAAGCGATTAGCACTAATTCGGAAGGCTGTATAAAGGCTGACCTACTCAAATCAAATTCTACCGTATCTGTATTACTAAGATCTAATACACGGGCTTTATTAATGAATTCAATCCATTTTTTAGGATAGAAGTGTACAGGAACTTTAATTGTTAGTTTTGACATATGCAAATTATAAGAGACTTCAAAACTAATGGAAAATCTTAAGTCCTATAAGTATTTTCTTTAATTTAATCGTTTCCAGACAGAAATAATAATTATTTATGTTATTTTATATGACTTGTTAAATGATTCAGGTCATCACACAACAAACTTTTAGGGTAACATTTTGGACAAATTAATTGGATTAACCAATTACTGTTTCTTTTTTAACTCTGAGAGAAGTTTCCCCAAGTCCATTTTCTCAATTTTTCTTTCATTCTTTCTTTCCTTTTTTCTTGCTTCAATTATTTGTCTAAGAATTTGATTTATAACGGGATTTTGAATTTTTACAATTTCTTCTATTTCTTCTTTTGATTTTTCTTTGAGGTAATTGATAAGCTCAAATATCTGATTTTGAAACTCAATAACGATTTTATATGCCTGTTTATACTCTTTCTCTGGTATTTGCATGGGCGTTTCTAAGCTATTTGAATAATCCACATAAAATCCCCTGTTTTTTTTGTAATTGGCTTTTTCCCACCAATCCATCATTTCATCAAGGTTTTTGAATGTATGCTCAATTTTCTTTTCGCTTTTCGGTATACTTTCTTTTGTCTCTTTAAGAATTTGTTTAATGTCTGTGGAAGTATGTAATTCTTCTTTTAATTCAAATACAAGTCCTAAAAACGCTTTAACCATTGGATATACCAAGCTTAACATTGTAGCCAATCGGTGCCTTATAATATGGTCTGTAAAAAATAAATGAATACCTGAAACATTTCTGACATTAATACCTAAATGTTGCATATATAAAAGTAGTCCTTTAACTAATTCCTCTGTAAAGAGAATGAGATGAGAGATAGCAATTCCATAATGCTTTTTTTGAGAACTATCCTCTGCAGATTCTCTATGAATATTAGCATTCTCAAATGTTTTCTCACTTGCATTTAAGCAATAATCATCTGTAATTAATTTTAAAAGGTTTCGTTCATTTTTCATTTTATGATTTTGTCAATTTATATATCTTTATCTCTCCGTAATCTTCGCATTGATCTCATCAAGTATTTTTGTTGAAACATTTTTTCCGTAGTGTTTTTCTGTGACTTGAACACTTGAATGACCAAGCCCCGATGATATTTTACGAATATCAATGCCCATATCTAAGCCGATATTTGTCCATGTATCTCGGATGGTGTAGGTGGTTATCTTTTTGGAAATTCCTGCCAATTCTGCTATTCTTGACGCATATTTATTGAATATTTTTACTTTGTCCTTATTAACTCTGTGTAAGCGTTCAGGGGTGGTTGAATTGGGGATGATTGGAAATAAGTAATCGTTATCCTCTTGATCGCTTAAATAATATTTGATGATTTCTAATGCTTCATCACTTTGAAGCACACTAAAATAATCCCCCTCATAATGGGTTTTTTTACGAAAATATTTTATGCGATCATCCTCAAATTGAAACCGTTTTATAACTGCCATATCAAAATGATTCATCCCCATATTATTGAACATGAATAATAGATAATTGCGGGTATGCCAGATTGGTGTATTAGGCTCTAATGTGAGTTTTCGAATGGTGTTTATATCATCGATAGTAATTGGAGCAGGTGCATTTTCAAAACTTTGTTTTTTAATCTTAGATAAAGGCTTATGGTCGCTTAAATCTTGAAATGATTTAGAAGCATCATTCATGATCGCCTGAATGCTTCTTAAATAGATATTCGGTGTATTCTTAGAGTTAGATCGACTGACGAGATAGGCTTTAAAATTTTGCACAAAACTGTAATCAATCGCCTTAATTTCCATGTCAAATTCCTCAAATTCTTCCAATGGAACCATCTTATCTTTTTTAATCTCGTATAACGTTTTGATAATTTCGTTGTCTAAGCCTTTTAAATGCCTTCTGTATTTAATAAGAGCCTTCAACGCACTCTCATAGGAATCAGCCGTAGAAAATCGTCTTTCCATGCGAAGGCGATACAGGTAAATAGCACCATAATTTAAGAGTGTTCGTGATGGAGATTTTTTAAAAAAGTGTTGCTCGATTTCTTGTTTTAGGCGTGTCATTTCCCATGTTTTGATTTCTCCCTCATTTTCATCAATCCAATAATCCACATCGGAATAAATTTTACGTGTACGTTTGGTGTGGCGTGTTGCGTTTAAAATTCCTGTGATTTTTCCTGTTTCAAAATCGTATTGGCTTTCTTTTAAATGTAGATTAAATGGAATATCTCGTGTTTTTCTGGCGTGCCCGATACGAAGAACGAGAGGAAATTTTTTATCTTTAGTCGTGTGATCTGCGCGTTTATCAAGGGTTATCTTAATTGTAGCCATAAGGAATGAGGGTTTTAGATCGGCGTGCTTTTGGCGTGCTTTTTTCTGTTTAATATGAATTAATATGATGTCAAAAATACGAAAACCCTTGTAAATAAAGGGTTTTAAATCAGATTAATTCGGAAAACCCTAAAAAGAATTGACTGGCAGTCAAGAGGTCGTCGGTTCGAATCCGATCTTCTCCACTTAGTAAAAAAGCAGTTACAAAAATTTGTAACTGCTTTTTTTATTTCGGCATGTCCTTGATTTACATTTTTTTAGTCAGAATTTTCCATTTTTTAAATATATTTGAAATTCGTTCGTTCACAAGAAGGAACCATTGTGAAATGGATGTAACGATAAAAAAAATATTGAATCAAAAAAAACTGAATTAAGAGAACTTATTTTTAATTTATAAAACCTAAATCATGCTATGAAAACATTTTTATTAAATTACAAATTTTTATTTTTGACCCTAATATCATTTTCTTTGACTTTTTGCTCAAGTGATGATAATGAAAAAGCGTTTCAACCTGCTACGATCAACCTAGAAGGGTTGAATGTTGAGACAGACGATACTTCTTTTGCAGTTAATGGTTTTCAATTTAAAACCACACGTGTTAAATCGGAAGCTGGCGGAATAGGTTTAGCCTACCCTAACGCAAATAACGATTTCAGCTTTTTAGAATTGGATTTAAAAAACTCGGCAGGTATTTCCAAAATTTCAATTTCATTGTTCAATAATTGTAGTTCGTGTTTAGATATTCAAGTATTGAATGGCAATCAAGTTATAACGGAAGTAAAAGGAAAAGATCTGGATTCTGGAACAACAAACTTAGTAGAAATAGATATAACTTCTGAAATAAGCGCCTTAAAAATAGGCTCTTTAGAAGCAATCGTTTACTCGATTAAACTAGAATAAAATTATAGCAACTAGCCCTGTTTCTTTAAGCAGGGCTGGTTTTTATCCAAAAACATAGCCACTATTTAGATAGTATTTTCAAATCTAAAAAAACAACTTTAAGTAAATACAACTGACTAAGCTTTTATATTCTTATAGTTATTGTCTGTATTTAAAACAAAAACACATATGCAAATAAAAACCATTTGTTATATTCTTTTAAACATATAAGGCATTGACTAAAATCAAAAATAAGATAGTTTTATCATCCAATTAACTGATAAACAATGGCTAAACATACGTTCTCTGAAAAAATATAGCAAAAATATTGAATCCAATTCTTTCATTTTCCTTTTACAAAAAGGGGATATGACTGCCCATGAAACATTATTTCGTCTCTATTATGACAAACTCTTGCACATAGCAAAAGGGTATTTAGGAACCATTGAAGATGCCGAAGGTGTTGTTCAAAATGTTTTTCTGAAAATTTGGGAAAAGAAAAAAAACTTAGAAAAAATACATCATATTGGAAACTACCTTCATACCATGACAAAAAATGCTTGTCTGGATTTACTAAAACACCAAAAGGTTAAAATCAACTTTTCTAACAATTACTACGAAGAAAGACTTGCTATTAAAAATCAGTTTATAAAAGATGAAGCCGCTTCTTTAATCATAGAAACCGAATTAGAAGAAAGAATTACCAAAGCCATTGACACGCTTCCAGAAAAATGTAAAAGAGTCTTTCTTAAAAGTAGATTTGAAGGTTTGAAACATTCAGAAATAGCAGATATCATGCATATTTCTAAAAGAACCGTCGACAATCATATCTCTAACGCTTTACAACATATGAAGCTTCATTTAAAAGAGTATTTAACCTTATTCTTAATTTTTTTTAAAAATATTTAGGTATCATTTAGGTTTCAATCGTCTATATATAGTTAGCTAATTATATATGGAGACAAAAAAAGCCTTAAAGTACATTAATGGGACTGCTTCCGAGAAAGAAAGAAGAGAAATAGAAGCATGGATAAATGCTTCACAAGGCCATGCAGAAAAATTCAATCTACTAAAAGCTAATCATATAGCATCAACCTTTGATGAAACTATAAAAACTACAGATACAAATCAAGGGTTCTCTAAGTATAAAACCAATATTGAAAAAAGCTCAAAAAAGAAAACAAAAAACTTAAAGCGATCTGTATTAAAATATGCAGCAATATTTATAATAGCCATAGGATCTTCATATTTAATTATGACTGGTAATTTTTTAGGGAATAATCAGGAAATACCTAAAGACGCCATTACTTTAGAGCTAGAAAATGGGGATACCAAAATAATACAAGAAGATGGAACTGCTCAATTTGTAGATTCTAAGGGAAACACCATTGTAACACAAAAAGGAAATAAGCTCAATTATAATATCGATGACTCTAACCCCGAAGAACTCGTATACAATACATTAACCGTTCCTTATGGAAAACGGTTTAACATCGTGTTATCAGATAACACCCATGTAACCTTAAACGCAGGAACATCTCTTAAATATCCTGTAAAATTCATTAAAGGCCACAATCGTGAAGTACATATCAATGGAGAAGCTTTTTTTGATGTTGCAAAGGACAAAGATCATCCGTTTGTTGTAAAATCTTCAGGTTTAAATGTTAGGGTATTAGGAACAAAATTCAACGTATCCAATTATCCAGAAGATCTTAGCACAAAAACTGTTTTGGTTGAAGGCTCTGTAAGTCTTTATCAAAAAGAGACCTACACATCTAAAGAGGCCACACTATTAACTCCAGGACACCTAGCATCTCTAGATAAAGAGAATAAAACAATATCCTTAGAAAAAGTAGACGTTGCTTTACATACCTCATGGATACACGGTACTATTAGTTTTAAACACGAGCCATTCAAAAATATTTTGAAAAAATTAGAAAGACAGTACGACGTTGTTATAAAATGCGAAAGCATAGAATTAAACGAAACATTCTTTACCGCCAGATTCGATAAAGTCTCTCTGGAATATATTCTTAAAACCTTTAGGAACAATTACGATATAAAATATACCACAAAAAGCACACCAAATAGACAAACTATAACTATCAAACCTTAAAATCAAAAAAAATATGACATAACAAACTCACCAACAAACACATAACCATTATTCTACTTAATCACATTTTTATTTGCCATAGCAAATAAAAAAACCGGAAAATGCTGGAACATTTTACCGGTTAGAGACGTGATTAAATTAATAACCAACGTAAAGAACTATAAAAGTAATGAAAAACCTTGTTATTCAAAGGGAATCTATTCTCTTTCTTTTACAACGCAATTTAAAAATGAAACTTACCACAATCTTTTTAATTGTTGCCTTGTTTCAAACCCATGCTAATCCATCATCCAATAGCGAAAACATTAAGGTTACAATAAATCTTAAAGATGTAAGTTTGGAAAAGGTATTGAACCGGATAGAAGCACTCACCGAATTTAACTTTGTCTATAGAGATGATGATGTAGACTTCCAAAAGCGGGTTACTGTTAAAGCAAACAAAAAACCTCTTAAAAAAATATTAGACCAATTGTTTTTAGATACAGATATAAACTATCGCGTATCGGATAATCAAATAGTATTAAAGCCAAAACCAATAACAAAACCAGTCAAATTATCTGAAATAAAACAAACAAAATTTCAGATAAATGGTCATGTCGTTGATGAATTTGGTCAACCTCTACCTGGCGCCAATGTTATTGAAAAGGGTACCACAAACGGAGCTACTGCAAACTTTGACGGTAATTTCTCTCTAAAAGTAAATGACGAAAATGCCATATTAGATGTATCATTCCTTGGGTACACATCCAAAGAAATACCTGTGAACGGCCAGTCACAAATTACGATAGTATTAAAAGAAAGCCTATCTGAATTAGACGAAGTAGTTGTGGTAGGTTATGGTAGCCAAAAGAAAGAATCTGTTGTAGGCTCCATTACACAAGCAAAAGGGGAAGAACTTCTTAGAACAGGTAGTGTTGCAACCGTTTCCGAAGCACTTACTGGTATTATGCCTGGTGTATCCACCATGCAAGCTGCTGGTCAACCTGGATCTACGGCTTCTAATATTTTAATACGTGGACAATCCACTTGGACAAGTAATAACCCCTTATATGTTGTTGACGGTGTAGAACGTGATTTTAATGATCTTGATCCAAATGAAATAGAATCGATATCGGTATTAAAAGACGCTTCTGCTACGGCTGTATTTGGTGTTAAAGCAGCAAATGGTGTTGTAGTTGTTACAACCAAACGTGGGAAACAAGGGGAAACCAAAATAAACTTTACTACGAGTTGGGGTATAAAAGAGCCAACCATGAACACGGACTATTATGCCGATTATGCTACGACATTAGAACATTACAATATTGCTCTAATGAACGATAGATTATATAATGATCTTGTTCCTCAAAGTCAAATAGACATCTGGAGAGACCCAAACCGAGACAGGCGATTCTATTCCTATACCACATGGATTAATGAGCTTTTAACTACAGGAACAGCCTCTCAATACAACCTAAATATTTCGGGAGGGAACAACTTTGTTTCTTATTTTACTTCTTTGGGTTACCAACATGATGGCGATATTTTTGATATAGAAAAACAAAAAGATTTTGACCCCCGTACTTACCAAAAAAAATATACTTGGCGAACCAACCTCGACTTTAACTTTAGTGAGACCACAAAGTTTAAAGTGGGACTGTCTGGAAACTTTAAAAACTGGAACGGAAATTCAATAACACAGAATACCAATGGTGGTATTGCCAGAGGTAATGGAGATAGTTTCACCAGAATATGGCAGACACCTCTTATTGGTCCCATACCAGTTCTTGAAGATGGAAGGTTAACAACGGAAGAAGGTGCCGTAGTAAACCCCAATTTTTATAGAATGGAAAAGGAAGGGCAATGGAAAAGACGTACAAATACCATGTATACAGACTTTACATTAGTTCAAGACATTACAAAAAACTTTAAAGCGAGCGTCAAACTTTCCTATAATTTCAGTCAAGGATATAGTAGCGAGATAAGAAGAGATTTACTTTATTATTTTCCCAACCAAGAATTAACTGGTTTTGAACAAGAAGGAAACCCTGATGCCGTACAAGAGCCTTTAAGAGTGAATGGCGAAAGAATCTCTGGTTCGAGTAGTAGTTTATATTACGAATTACGATTAAACTACAACAAAACCTTTGGCAAAAATCATGACGTAGGGCTTATGGGTCTTTTTAACCGCAGAAAGGCACAAAGCGGAACATCATTTCCCAGATACGAAGAAAGCTGGATAGGAAGAGCCACTTATGCATACAAGTCAAAATACTTGGCAGAATTTAACGGCGCCTACAACGGTAACGAAAACTGGGCTCCAGGGCTTCGTTTTGGATTTTTTCCTGCTGCCGCTGTTGGTTGGGTCGTATCAAAAGAGGACTTCTTTAAAGATAATGTAGGCTTTTTAGATTTCTTGAAATTTAGATATTCCTATGGAGAAATTGGTTCCGATGGTGGTATAGGTAACAACCGTTTCCTCTATTTATCTCAATATGAATCAAGAGCAGCGGGCAATAATGCCTTCTTCTATGGAGACCCCTTAATTAATTATGGTGGGGGCGATAATGCGATATATCGCGAAGGTACACCAGCTGTACCAGACAATACTTGGGAAACAGCCATAAAGCAAGACCTAGCCATGGAGTTTGCCACATTTAATAACCAGTTAAGAGGTACCATTGAATTGTTTGATGAAAAAAGAACAGGCATTATCATGCAACGTCGCACGGTAGCGCCTTGGTACGGCAATGCAGCACCTAGAGCAAATATTGGTAAAACAAAAAACCACGGTATTGACATTGAGCTTAAATGGAATTCTAAAATAGGGAATGACTTCGATTACTTTGTAAGAGTAAACATGTCATTAAGTGAAAGCCGTGTTATAGAACGAGATGACCCTCCTGCTACAGAATCATACCGTCGAGATGCAGGAAAACCCATAGGATGGCAAAATGGACTAATACATAATGGCTTGCTACAATCTTGGAACGATGTTTATAACACAACCGTTTCTGCATGGGATTCTAGTTTAATTCCAGGTATGTTATATTATGTAGATTATAACGGCGATGGTATTGTTAATGAATTTGATAGAGTGCCAATTAACAACCCTAGCTTCGCATCCAAAACTTATGCCTTTAGTTTAGGTATGACTTATAAAAATTTCTCGGTACACGCTATGTTTAATGGTATGTTCGATATTTCTAAAAACTTATCAGAACTTTATTTATTCGAATACGCTTCAGCTGCAACGTCCAGTTGGCAACTTTTAAATAATGAACAACTAAATTTTTGGTCGCCAGACAACCCAAATGGTGTACATCCTGCACTACGTTCAGCTTCGAACAATCATGATAGACAAAGAAGCACATACACCAATAGGTCTAGTAATTTCTTAAGATTTAGAACAATGGAAATCAAGTACAGGTTCGGTAAAAAACTTAAAGAAGCCATTAGGATATTTGACTCGTTCGAGATTTATGTAAACGGAAACAATCTGGCTACTTGGTCTGATCTTCCAGATGAATTTGACCCCGAGCAGCGCCAATTAAATGTATACCCAATTACTAAGCGTTACAACTTTGGAGTGAGAGCCTCATTCTAGATTAATAACTAAAATATAAATGATTATGAAAAGATATTATAAAACAATGCTATTAACTTTTTTAGTAGCTACGGCCTTTATCTCATGTGAAGATTATTTAGATGTTAACCCTGAGTTAGGTATTAGTTCGGAAGAAGTTTTTACAGATTATTTTTCAACACGCGGTGTGGTGGACAGAGCAAATTTTTTAATCCATAATTATGTTTACTCAGATACCGACTGGTCCAGTGAAATAGGTGTTATGTCTGACGAGTGCCAAGTAACGCATACCAAATTTCCACCTCATTGGATTTATAATACAGGTGTTTGGATGAACTCTAATGCCAGAGAACTGGGTGGGATGACCAACGAAAGTGCAGGAGCCGAATATAACGGAAACGACCATCAGGCTGAACCTGTGTCGAAAGCATTTCTAGCTATAAGATCAGTAAATTCTGTACTGGAAAATATTGATCAATTAGTTGAATATCCAACAGAATTAGGATATTCACAAGAAGACCTAAAAGACCAACTAGTCGGACAAAGTTACTTTTTGAGGGGCTTTCATTATTTTCAAATTATTAGAAGATATGGAGGGTTTCCTATTATGAACGAGACTTATTCTACCACTCACGATTTCGACGAGATAAGACCCACTTACATACAATCTACAGACTCCTTAGTTAAAGATTTAGATAGAGCTATTCAATTGCTTCCCGAAAAATGGAACGACCAAAACTTAGGTAGAGCAACCAAAACATCTGCCAGAGCTTTAAAATCTATGGTGTTATTATATGCAGCCAGTCCATTAATGAACCCTGATTTAAATCCTTATGGATCTAATTCAAGAACCTATAACACAGCATATGCAGAAAAAGCTGCACAAGCAGGAGCTGAAGCCATAAATGGATACTCAGCTGGTGGGTACGAAATGTTTAATATGAGTGAATACACCGAAAATTGGTATAGTAGAACTTCGGGGTTTCCTAAAGAGGCTATTATTCAAGCGCCTTTATCTAGACATACAGACCCTAATGGAAGTGGAAGAGCAGGCCAAGGATGGTTTTTACCTCAATTTGCTGGAGGTTGGCTTATTGAAGGACAACCAACACAAAATGCTGTAGACTGGTTTGAAACAGCCGATGGTTATGATGTTAATGACCCTGAAGCTATTTCAAGTGGGAGTTTCAACCCCAATAACCCATACGATAACCGTGACCCACGTTTAAGAACATTAATATCTGTACATGGAGACGATATGTTTGAGGGGCTACCAAACCCAGGGAACAATAATATTAGAATCCTTGATGTTAGACCTGGTGGGTGGCATTACAATTTTGAAACCAGTAAAAATAAATTTTTTACGGGCTATTACCATAAAGGAAAGCATAAATGGCCTGGAAATGATAAGTGGAACAGATCAAGAGGGTGGTACAGATACTTTCCTCATATAAGAGTTGCACAATTATACTTAGATTTTGCCGAAGCTGCTAACGAAGCCTATGGACCTAACGGTGTTGTACCTGGAAGTTCGCTAACAGCAGTACAAGCTTTAAATGTTATACGCAATAGAGCTAATATGCCTAACGTACTGGCAAAATATACCACCGACAAGGACGAATTCAGAAAACGAATTTATAATGAAAGAGCCGTAGAGCTTTTTCATGAATTCCACCGTTGGCATGATTTGAGAAGATGGAAACTATCTAAAGAAGTCTTAGGCGAAGGCACCATATATGGTGCAGATATAAAAGACATTGGAGGACAAACCGTTTACGAAAAGAAAGCATTACAAGGTGCTGTTCGTGTTTTTGAAGATAAACACTATTGGTATCCCATCCCAACATCAGTAATGGACATAATGAGTCAATTTGAACAAAATCCAGGTTGGTAAAAAAATTAAAAACATGAAATACTACATATTATTATTTTTAACAGCCATAGCTAGTGCTGTTTCTGCTCAGCAGGAAAATGATACAATAAAAATACAAACCGACAATAACAAGGTTTCACTTCCGTTCGCAAAAATTAGCAAGGATAAGTTGGTAGGAGCCGTAGATGTTATAAAAGGAGAAGACCTTTTACATTCTTCCGACTATAATGTCGAGTCCATCTTGGCAGGTCAAGCTTCTGGTCTCATTATTTTTGAAGGAAGCGGATCTCCTGGTTTAGACAATACCTGGATGAAAATTAGAGGCTTATCTAGAGGCGGAAATAGTGACGAACCTTTAGTCGTAATTGATGGTATTGCTAATAGATCCTTATCCAGTATAGCTATTGATGAAGTTGAAAGCATTCAAATACTAAAAGATGTCACAGCAAAAATGCTATACGGTAGCAAAGCTGCCAATGGCGTTATCATGCTAACCACCAAACGAGGGTATAACGGTAAACGACAAGTCTCGTTTTTTACCGAATATGGGGTAAAAACCCCTACCCGTTTGCCACAGTATGTTAACTCGGCACAATATGCGCGTTTATACAATCAGGCCAGAGCAAATGATGGTTTAGACCCAATCTATACGCCTGAAGCTATTAGTAATTACGAAAACAACCCATCTGTATTAAATCCAGATGTTGATTTTTATGATGAATTACTTAAAAAAAGCACCTCATTTAGAAGATTCAACGCCCAATTAATTGGAGGAGACGAAAAAACCAAGTTTTTCCTAAACTTAGGATATGTAGGGGAAAACGGCTTAGAAAACCTTGGAAAAAACCAAAAGTTTAATCGCTTAAATGTTAGGGGAAACTTAGACTATGATGTTAATAATACCGTATCTATGTTTTTGGATATAGCTGGTAGAATGGATATTTGGGATAGAGCAGATATATCGAATGAAGATTTCTTCAAAGCATTATCTTCACACCGTCCCAATGATTATCCGTTATGGGCAGGAGAAATTGGAGACACCGATAATTTAGGATTTAGTCCAAGAGTTGATACGAACCTCGTTGGTGAACTGGCAAGGTCTGGTTATGTAAACACAAAAAATTACTATGCGCAAACCAACCTTGGAATTAATTTCAATTTAGAAAAACTTACCAAAGGACTTTCATTTGGTGGTTACATTACGTTTGATGTCTTTAACAATATAGCAATAGGTAAATCTTTAGATTATTCAAGAATACGATTTGATAATCCAGATGATTTAGCACAAATAACTAGGATTGGAACCGATGTCCTTGATGACAATGAAAGTAGAAAAGGTGACAACACGACTCAAAACCTAGGACTTGTAGCGAATATTGATTACCAAAGATCATGGAATAACCATGATTTACAAGTTAATCTAGTAAGTGTAAATCAAACCCTAACTAGAAAATCAACATTAGACGGGCCAACCACACAACAAGACGATAAAAATATAAATTTTGGTGCTCGCGTAAATTATACTTTTAAAAACAAGTACACCATAGAAAGTTCTGCCTCATATATGGGCTCTGATAAATTTACTAAAGAAAATCGTTGGGGACTGTTTGGTGCAGGAGGATTTGCTTGGATAATATCTAATGAGGACTTCTTAAAGCATAGCAAAACTTTTAATTATCTAAAACTAAAAGGATCCTTTGGTATTATGGGATATGATAGGTCTTTTGACTATCTTTTGTATAGAGATTTTTATATAGCAAATGGTAATTTAAGAACAGGGCCTCAAAATTCTACACAAGAATTTGGTTGGAGAGCTGGACAAATAGGCAATCCTAACTTAACTTTTGAAAAATCAAAAGAATACAATATTGGCATAGAAGCCAGCTTATTTAACAACAAAGTAGATTTAGAAGTTAACTATTTTAATGAACTTCGATATGATATTCCTGTTGTATTAAACAATGCCTTACCAGATTACACTGGAGATTTAAAACCTATTGGAAACTTTAATGAGGTTTCAAACACAGGTGTTGATCTTTCACTTAGGTTCACAGATAACATTGGAGAATTCAAATATGCTGTAGGCACTAATTTAATTTATTCTAAGGCCGTAAACGATGTGTTTGATGAAATTAATCAGTATCAACATTTAAATAAAACAGGTCAAGCAACAGATGCTATTTGGGGATGGCAAGCCGATGGATTATATCAAAATGACTCAGACATTGCTACTCATGGTGTAACCTCAACTTATGGAGCTATTATCCCTGGCGATGTTAAATTGATTGACATCACAAATGATAGAGGCGACAATATTATCGATCAGTTTGACAATAAAGTAATAGGTAATAGTTTCCCAAGGTTAAACTATGCTTTAAATCTTAATTTAGAATATAAAGGTATTGAACTTTACGTTTTAGGTCAGGGTACCTCTGGCTCAGATAAGTTGTTAAACAATTCATATTATTGGAATGTAGGTGAAAACAAGTATTCTGTTCATGCTTTGGGATCAGCCGTTCCTGGCTCAATAGCCAATGCTTCTTCGCCTCGTTTAACTTCCTTATCGCAATCGCATAGTTATAGAAATTCAACCTATTGGTTAACCAGCGGTGATTTCTTTAAACTAAGAACAGCCGAACTAAGCTATTCCTTTTCAAAAGACATTTGTGAAAAATTTGCAGCCAATAAGCTAAAACTGTTTGTAAGGGGTAATGATCTTTTTACAATATCTAAGATTAAAAATTTAGACCCAGAAAGTTTAAGCTCTGGCATAACGAATTATCCGACGTTTACAACGATTTCTCTAGGTTTAAAATTAACTTATTAAACAAACGTATAAATGATTCAAAAGTTAAATATAAAAGAAAACCTAAGCCATGAAACCATACAGGTTTTCAAAAAAAGACATATCATGAAAAATACATTATTCGCTCTAGTCGTTTTATTGATGCTTTCTTCTTGTGAAGATTACTTCGACCCTAAGCTAACCAACGAAAGAACGTATGAACAACTGTTGGAAAATCCAGATTATGTTAGAGGTTTACTAACATACGCTTACAGAGCAGTTCCTTCTACTTATGATACCTACGACGGTGATTTTTTAGATAGCGCTACAGATAATTCCCTATCCAATAACCTAACAGGTAATATGAACAAAATGTTAGCTATTGATGGTTTTTGGACATCTGTTACAAACCCAATAAACAACTGGCAAGCTAGGTACGACGATTTAAAAAACGTCAACCAGTTTATTGAAGTAGGCTTAGATGGTACCGTATTATATTTCAAATCTAACCCTACTAGAGATGAGGCTTATAGACAGCGTTTAAAAGGTGAAGCTTATTTTTTAAGAGCTTTCATTCATTTCGATTTGCTAAAACGTTACGGTGGTATTGATGAAAATGGTCTGCTAATGGGTATTCCATTAGTGACTTCAACACTAGATATTACAGATGAAGAAGCCCTTAATTTATCACGAAACACCTATGCGGAATGTGTGCAACAAATTATTGATGATTTAAATGTAGCGCTTTCAGCTGGATTACCAGACGTATACGATAATAGTACGACAGATCCTGATTTTGATTTAACAAACTTAGGCAGGCCTACAACCATTGCATGTAGAGCACTTAAATCAAGAGTGTTATTATATGCGGCAAGTCCTGCTTTTGCAACGGCAGCTTATGCTGAAGCTGCACAGGCGGCAAGCGATGTTTTAGATGCTATTGGTAATACTTTACCCGATGTTTACAATATTAATGACATCTCTAATGCCTTTTTTAACAACGATCTTAATGATGAATTAATCATGCGTCGCGTTAATGGCAATCAGAATGGAGACAATGGCTTAGAACAAAGGCACTTTCCCCCTGGTGCAAATCTTGAAGGAGACGGAAGATGCAACCCCACTCAAAATTTAGTTGATGCGTTCCCTATGGCAAACGGTTATCCAATAACCGAAGTAGCGAGTGGCTATGTTGAAAATGATATGTACCAAAATAGGGACCCACGATTTTATATGACGGTTATTCATAATAATCAAACGTTTAAGGGCCTAACCATTGAGACCTTTCAGGGAGGTGCTCATATGACAGGTGCTCCTAATGTGACTGTTGAAAACTCGACACGCACAGGTTATTATCTCCGTAAATGGATTAGCTCTAAAGCAAACTTGGTAGCAGGAAACAATGTTAATGACACACATTATAATGCACTATTCCGTAAGGTGGAAATCTTTTTGAATTTTGCCGAAGCTGCTAATGAAGCTAATGGACCAGATGATACAACTTATGGCATCTCTGCTAGAGACGCCATAGCAGAAGTTAGAAGAAGAGCAGGTATAGCCTCTGGGGGGTCTGATGATTATTTAACCTCAATCACATCAAAAGAAGATATGCGCGAATTAATTAAGAATGAACGACGCATAGAACTATGTTTTGAAGGTCACCGATTTTTTGATCTTAGAAGATGGAGCGACAACCTGAATGAAGCCATTACAGGAGTTACTATTACTAACAACAACGGCACTTTTAGTTTTACAAGAAATAACATCGCAACACCTAATTATAGAAGTTACATGAATTATGGACCACTTCCTTTTAATGAGTTGCTAAAAACACAAAATATAACTCAAAACCAAGGCTGGTAATTAAGTTAAAATTAATTTGAAAATATAAGATTATGATTAAAAAAATAACGGTACTTATTACACTTATCGGAACCTTAGTTTCTTTACAAGGATGTTATGATGATTATAAGGAAGATTACACACATACTACAACTTATTTTGCCCGACAATTTCCCTTGCGCACTTTAGTAGATTTAAATGGTCAAGATATGACATTTGAAATTGGAGCTGTATTAGGTGGTAAATATTCGAACAATACTAATGAAGAAGTAGATTTTATTATTGAAGATACTCTATTGAACGCTTATCCTAATTTAACAAAGCTACCAGACAACTATTATAACATTAGCAGCAGTAGCATAACCATTCCTAGTGGTGAATTTTTGGGAAGAGCTTCGGTAACACTTAATAAAGATTTATTTATGAACGATGCCTTAGCAGTGGGTAACAACTATGCGCTTCCACTACAAATTGTAAACGCAACGACCGATTTTATTTTAGAGGACAAGCACTACTCTATCATTGTTGTTCGCTATTACAATCAATATCACGGGTGGTATTATGTTAAAGGTGTAGATACAAATACTACAGACAATACCAGTGTGACTTATTCTGAAGAAGATTTGGTACTCAATGAAGATATGTTACTTGAAACCACTTCTAAAAACGAACTGTCTGTTCCTTATGTTGGAAATCCAGATGTTTCTGGTCGTGGAATGACTTTTAGCATTAACAACAGTGATGTTTCTATCTCTGATGGGGCTGGTGTTACCAATGTTAGTGGTACAGGAACTTATGATCCTAGTACAAGAAATTTCACCATAGAGTACAGCTATACAGATGGAGATGGAGATGCGCACTCTGTAAGCGAAACACTTATTTATAGAAATACAGAGCTCATTTTAGAAGAATGGCAATAACCGCATAGTTTTTAAAAAATTAATAATGCCTTTTGTTCGCATTATAGAAAGCATACCTGAATAAGTAATTTTGGTATTTTAGTTAGTTAGTTTAATTTAGTAAAAAGAGCTCTGTACAGGGCTCTTTTTCGTTTATGCTCTTACGCATTCTACCAAGATTTTAGTTTTACAACACACGTGTTAGATAGAGAATGGAATGAATTCAAGATATATATAAACTCTTTTAGGAACAACAGAAATTTATACGCAAGTGTCTATAAATAATTTCAAATCAACTAAAAATCCATTAGATTTGGAATGAATAAATGGAATATAATAGCAATTGCTATTATATAATTGTTATATACTATTACAACACAACAATGGAAAATCTAATTAATTACATACAATCGAGAATTACCTTAACTCAAAATGATATTGATTTAATCAAAAAGTATTTCGTTTCTGAACAAACCCCAGCTCAAACTAATCTTTTAGAAGCAGGAAAAGTTGAGCGATATATTTATTTTTTAGATACTGGAATTGTAAAAGGATATCAAAATATTGACGGAAAGATTGTTGTACAACATCTTGTAGTTGAACAAGATTTTTTCACATCTTTAGATAGCTTTATGACAGAAACCCCATCCGTTGATTATTATGAAACTATTACAGATTGTAATCTAATAAAAATATCAAAACCTGATTTTGACATTTTACAAAAGGAAACAAAATTTTGGGCAATATTTGTCAAAGAAGTAACCAACGAGCATTTGAATTGTAAACTAGAACGTGTTAAAGATTTTCAAATTTTAACTGCAAAAGAACGTTATCTTAAATTTGTGAATCAGTATCCAAAATTAGCGTTGAATGTATCTATTGACAATATCGCCTCATTTTTAGGAATGGAGCCTCAATCTTTGAGTCGTATCCGTAAACAAATCGCTTTCTAACAAATGTTATTTCTAACCTCTTAATAGGTATCGAAATTTGCTCAAACAAAATTTGAGAATTATGAGCAACGAAATTTCATTAGTAACTGGTGGAAATGGTCATTTAGGAAATAACCTAATTAGACTTTTACTTTCCGATAACCAAAAAGTAAGAACAACTGTAAGGAACATTAATGATACGAAACCATTTAAAGGGCTAGACTGTAAAGTTGTTCAAGCTGATATTACCGACAAAGAATCTCTAAAAAAAGCATTTCAAGGAGTCACAAACTTATATGCAGTAGCTGCTAATTTTAGTATGTGGGCTAAAAATCCTAAAACTGAAATTTATGATAATAATATGCAAGGAACTCAAAATGTGTTTGACATTGCTAAAGAATGTGGCATCAAAAATATCGTTTATGTAAGTTCAGTAGCTAGTTTAGATTTTACAAAATTACCCGCTAATGTGGACAATGGATATAACAGAGACCGAAGAAATTGGTATTATAACTCTAAAAATGATTCTGATAAACTAGCTTTAGAATTGGGAAAAAAGTATGGTATCAGAACTATTCTTGTTTTACCTTCTGCTATGATTGGTTCTACAGCCTACAAATTAAGTTATTCTAACAACCTTGTATTACAAGTTTTAAATGGAGAAATACCTGTTGACACAAACGTAACTTTGAATTGGGTTGATGTAAAGGATGTTGCTTCTGGTATGTATAACGCTATGCAAAAAGGTAGAAATGGAGAACGTTATATTTTATCGAACGAGCAACACACTACATTACAAGAAACGGTGAAAATAGCATCAAAATTATATCCTGAACTAAAATTAAAAACACCTAAAAAGGTACCAAAATGTTTATTGTACTCTGTAGCTGGTTTAATGGAATTTAGCAGTAAACTAACAGGTAAAGAACCTTTATTACAGAGACATTACTTGGATATGTTTTATGGCTTAAAACAAGATTATGATATTAGTAAATCAAGAAAAGAATTAGATTTTAATCCTAAACCTTCAAGGAAAGCTTTAGAAAATGCTTTGAAATATTTGAAAACCGATTGGGGAAAAGAAAACGGTATATAACAATGGTAATCGTAGTGCAAGACTCTAAAAAACACAGAATTCAACTCAAAAGCTCATTTTTAAAGGGCTTTTGTTTTTAGATACGTTTGTCTGTTCTCAAATTTATGAGCTTGTTAAAAGTCTTATTTTAAGTATCATTAGGAATTTTATGTTTAAAACAAAATGACACACTGCCTTGGCATCACTTCTCACTGTTTTTGTAATGAATTTAAAGTACTTTTTTAAATTATAAGCCATGGCAGATAAGTGCATCACCTTATTGGCCTGTTCTATACCAATGGTATTGATTTTCCTGAGCCCCATAAACTGTGTGAGGGTTCCAAATACAGGTTCTACCGTACTTTGTCGTTTGCCTTTCATGTACCGACCCCGTTTGCTGTTCACACGTCTGGTATTGCGCTCGTACCCCTCCTTGTAGAAGGTTATCGTGATACGCTTTTCTTGGCTTTTTTTTAAACATTGGCTGCGTATCGGACAATCTAAA